>NZ_LR699119.1:1205882-2411764 GCF_902459485.1 Aquicella siphonis | reverse complement strand
CCGTTTTTCTGATGAGCCCATGATGGCGGGACAACACGCCGCCTGGAATAACGGTTAACTCACTTATTATGATTCTAAGTAGGTTATTGTCATGAAGCAATCGGATAAAATCCGTGTCGCTGTCCTTTATGGAGGGCGATCGGCAGAACATGAAGTTTCATTACGGTCTGCTGCAAATGTCATCCAGTATCTGGATACGTCACGCTTTGAAGTCATTCCCATCGGCATAGACAAGCAGGGGAATTGGTTTTTGGGTAAAGAGGTTTTCGCGAACAGCCTGGAACATAACAGGGTTTCCAGACTGCATGACAATAGTCAAACCTGGTTTGCGCCAGAATGGATAGGCAATCCGGCCGAGGGACATCAGTCGCGCGAGTTGATTGCCAAGGGGGGACTATCCGGTCCGCATTTTGACGTGGTATTTCCAGTTGTGCACGGGACCTTGTGTGAGGACGGCACCCTGCAGGGCCTGCTGGAAATAGCAGGTCTGCCTTATGTGGGCTGCGGTGTGCTTTCATCGTCCGTCGGCATGGATAAGGATGTCTCCAAGCGGCTTGCCATGCATGCCGGCATTAATGTCGCGCCTTATATCATGATCAAACAGGATCAGTGGCAGTTTAACCAAGACCATTATGTGCGCGAGGTTTCGGATAAATTATCCTATCCGGTATTTGTAAAACCGGCCAACACGGGCTCCAGCATAGGCATCACCAAAGTTAAATCACAAGACCAGTTAAGCGCCGCCGTTGAAGAAGCATTCCGTTTTGATACCAAGGTTCTGGTGGAAAAAGCCTTGAATGTGATGGAACTGGAAGTCGCCGTGCTGGAATCACTGGATAGGAGCGCAGACCCTATTGTGAGTGTGGTTGGCGAAGTCAGGCCTACACATGAATTTTATTCCTATGACGCAAAATATATGGATGAAAACGGTGCCGAACTGTTAATCCCCGCGCCGGTCTCCGGTGCAGTCAGGGAGCAGGCACAAACTGTGGCGAGAAAACTTTTTCAGGCCCTGGAATGCGAAGGCATGGCCCGCGTGGACTTGTTTCTGGACAAGCACAGCCAGCAAATTTATTTCAATGAAATTAACACCATTCCTGGTTTTACCCAGATCAGCATGTACCCAAAACTGATGGAAGCCACGGGCATATCTTACCAGGACCTGCTGACACACTTGATCCAGCTAGCGATTAAGAGACATCAAAATAAAAGCCGGCTTAAAAGAAGCTATGCCGGCTAGACCATAATGACATGAGAAAGACAGTATTCCTTTATTCCTCGATGGTGTTCGTCTGGTTATGGAGCATCGCTAACGCAATCGCAGCCTATCCGGAACAGGATTCGAAGAACAAGGGAATGCCGCAATTATCGCTGGATGACGCTATTTTACTGGCGGTTCGCAGCAATCCGAATGTGCAGTCTTCCCGTCTGAGCTATGTGGCGCAAAAATTCAGTCTCTGGGTTCAGGAATGGCAATTCTATCCGCATTATTCCTTTCAGGCTTCCGCGGCATTTTCCAATAACCGGATATCAGGCCAGTCATCCTCGGGTTCGCATAATTATGATGTGCAGCCGGCGGTCTCTCTGGTCACACCCATAGGGACGACATTGACTCTTTCTGCCAGTAACCCTGATATCAATCATTATAATCCGGGAATATCGCTGCAAATCATGCAACCTCTGATTCGAGGATTTGGCAAAGCGGTAGTGGAAGCTTCTTTGAATGATGCGCGGGATTCCACAGTCATCTCACGCCTGAACATAGAAGGCGTGCTGAGATCCACGGTGACGGATGTCATTAACGCCTATCTGGGTGTCGTGTCTGCGGAGCAGACGGTTGTGATTGATGAGGATGCCGTGAAACGCGCGGAAAAATCGGTGGAACAAACCCGATTATTCATCAAGGCGGGACATAAGGCTGGCAATGAGCTGGTGACGGTGGAAGCCAACGTCGCCAGCGCAAAGACCCAGCTGGAAAATGATAAAAACAGCCTGGCGCAAGCGCGCTATGCCTTGCTGACGGCCATTGGTCTGGACCCCAATGCCGATATCCGGTTCAGCAGCCTGGATGTGCAGAGTCTGATACGGAAATATCATCTGCCCGCACTGGCTGAAGCGAAAAAACTCACGCTGGAAAATGATATACAGTATCAAACGGAAGAGATCACTCTTCATGGACAGAAATCCCGGAATTTAATGGTCGCGGAAGATAATACTCGCTGGAAGCTTGATTTTACCGCAAACGTTGCGACAGGCAGCGGTTCGGGCGGAGGATTGAACGCGGGAATTAACAGTGTTTTTAACGGTGCCAATCAGGCGCAAAGCGTGGGATTGACTCTGCAAATCCCGATTGACGATCAACAATCCAAGCAGGCGGTGGTTAATGCCAAAATTGCCTTGAAGCAGGCGGAACTGGCGCTGTTGCAGGATAAATGGAACAAGGAGACCGGCGCGATCAATAGCTGGAACACGGTGGTGAGCGCGGAAAGAGCGCTGCGTTTCGCTGTAGACGCGCAAACATTGCAGGAAAAAACTTACCAGGTCAGTTATCAAAAATATCTGCATGGGCTGATTGATTCCCTGGAATTGCAATCAGCCCAGCTAAGCCTGATTCAGGCCCAGCAGGCATCACTCAATGCCCGCATCAATTACCTGCGTGCGCTGGTGAATCTGGACCTGATCATTGGAAATACGCTCAGGACCTGGAAGATAAACGTGAGGTTATAAATGAAAAGATATGCGCTAGGTATCATCGCTGTTTTGTTTTTTCTGGTCTTGTACGGCTGCTCCCGCGAGTCTAAATCCTCCGAAGGGCGCGTCGTGACCATTGGAACCGATGCTGTTTCCAGTTCATTGTATTACACGGGCACGATACAGCCATTAAAAACGGTGGTGGTGCCAAGCCCTGTTGACGGAGTCGTCGTTGACATGCCGTTTCAATATGGCGAAGCAGTGAAAGAAGGGCAATTGCTGTTCAAGATATCTTCCGCGAAATTTCTCGCGGATTACAAGACCTCGCTGATGCAGTATATCAAGACGAAAAGTGATTTCAACACCGCCCAGTCACAGTTAAAGGAAGGAGAATTCCTGCATAAAAACCAGTTGATTTCGGATGATGATTTCAAGATGAAACAATCGAATTATTATGCGGCGCAACTGGCATTGGTGCAGGCGAAAGACACGCTGGAAAGTTTGCTGCGCCAGCTGGACATTAAAAATATCAATCTGTATTCGCTCACGATCGCTGATATCGATAAAATCACACAGGCCATGCATTTGCAAATGAACTCGGAAAATCTGCGCATCCTGTCTCCCGCAAACGGAATCATTTTGTCACCCTCAAAAAATGATGAAGACAGCAAAAAGACCATGAAGGGAGACGCGGTGAAACAGGGAGATGTACTGGCTCTTGTCGGCGATATGAGCGGCGTGAATGTGCGAATCAAAGTCAATGAGTTGACTGTCAATCAGCTTAAGACAGGACAAAAAGTCAAAATTACAGGCATTGCGTTTCCTGACTATATCCTGGAGGGAGAAATCAAACGGGTTGACCGGCAGGGTGAAAATACCGGCGGCGGGCTGCCCGTATTTTCTGTGGAAGTGAGCGTGCTCACACTCACAGCCGACCAGCAAAAATACATTCATGTCGGCATGAGCGCGAAAGTCCAGATTGATATACGGGAAGATCCCCAGATCATGATCCCCATCAAGGCGCTGACGGAAATAAATGGCGATCCCTATGTCCGTTCTTATAATGAGAAGACGGGAAAGACACAGGAAGTCGCCGTGAAAACGGGAAAAACGACTCTTGATGCGGTTGCGATTCTATCCGGGTTGAAAACAGGAGATAAAATTGTCGTACCTGATTAAGCTGGATAATGTCACGAAGGTCTATCATCTGGGCGCCAATACATTTTCCGCGCTGAAAGGCGTCGATTTTGAATTACAGCGCGGGGAAATGACCGCCATTGTCGGTGTTTCCGGATCAGGAAAATCCACGCTCATGAATATCATCGGCTTTCTTGACCATTGCACGACAGGACGATATTTCTTCTCCGGTCAGGATGTTTCTCATTTATCGGAAGAAGAACTTGCTGTGATACGCAATACAAAAATCGGGTTTGTGTTTCAGTCCTTTTTTTTGCTGGCGCGTTCCAATGCCCTGCAAAACGTCATGCTCCCGCTTTTTTACCGCGGCACGCCGCGCGAGCAGGCCAGGGAAATGGCCATGCACATGCTGGAAAAGATCGGTGTCGCTCATCTCGCTCACCACAGACCCAATCAGTTGTCAGGCGGACAGCAGCAGCGTGTCGCGATCGCCAGAGCCCTGGTCGGCAACCCGGAAGTCATACTTGCAGATGAACCCACAGGCGCCCTGGATTCGCAGACCGGAAATGAAGTCATGCAGTTATTCACGGATTTGAACGATCGGGAAGGCCGCACAATCGTGATCATTACTCACGACAGTGATATCAGCCGCCGCTGCCAGCGTACGGTCATGATAAAAGACGGGAGAATGATCTAGCGGGAGTGCATGCCGCATTTGGCGCGGTTCGATAGGCATCCTTCATTCTTCTGGCGCTGTTGGCAATTCCAAATATTAACGCAGCAAAGCCAGCACTTTTGCTTCCAGCGCTGCCGCCGCCTGCGGATTGGGCGCGGCCAGCAGCAATTCCATTGTCCGACCGTGTTTGCTATCCGCGAACAAGATCGCCGCGCCTTGATTTTTTCCCTTTCTGTACAACAAGTCCTGATGCTGCAATTGCCGATGAATCTCATCAAACGATGAAATCTTCACATCCCTGCGCGTCATGATTGTATGTCGACGGGCATAATCGTGTCCCAGATGACGAACAGCAAAATAATGCGCGCTGCTTTCCGCGCCGGGTCTCACATTGATTTCTGTGAATAAGATCGTCCCGTTGCGCAGGCGGATGGCGTCGCAGCACAAATATCCCTGATATCCTTTTTTCTGCAGCAATTTAGCGAGTGTCATTGCATGTCGGCACAAAATGCCTTTCTCATCCGCACTCAAGGCCGCGGCGGGAATCTGCACGCCCAGCCAGGTTGAATCCATGCGGATTTCCGCCTCATACAAAATATCAGGCGTCTTGGCCGCTTCCGGCACGCAAATCTGAATGGTAAACGTGCCGGTGTTAGGATAATACACTTCCAGAATGATTTTTTGCCCGCGGGTCGCGGTTTGCTTCCATAATTTGTCAGCAACAAAAGGAATGGAGTGTTTGTCATGGATGACCAGGCTTTCACTGACTCCCTGAAATCGCGCCGTGAAATTTAATGATACGCCGATATTGCCACGTCCTCCGCCATTGTGTTCTTGTTTCAGGATTAACAGCCCTGTTTGATCAAACAGATTCCGCATGCCTGCGGCCAATTCAGCGGGGGTATGACAAACGGTTCCTTCCGCGATGGGGATTTGATGGAGTTTCGCCGCGCGCCTGAAAAATGCCTTGCTGTTCGCGCGCCTGAATCCGTCCTGATGCGCCCACGCGCGCATGTCAGGATGGACGGGAATATTCAGATGGTCAGCGAGATCAAGCATGGCGCGATTGAGGTAACAAGACTGGATATGCCAGTTTTTACCCGGGCTCATTTTGTCGCTCAGCCGGCGGCGAAATTCTCTGTCCGCATAGACAACGCTGGAAGCGGATGAAAACAGGTGTTCAAAAGTGACAATAGAAATGTTGTCACTGTTCATGCATTGAACGCCGGCGAAATACATCAGATAATCTCGATCCGGCATTTCCGGCACGACCAGAATATCGCGAGCTTCCATGCGCCATAAATACCGCAAATGATAGGATTGTCTTGCCTGTGCTTCCTGAATCGTCAACTTCCCGTTATCACGATAAATATCAAGCGCGTTTGCTATCAGTATTTTCCCCATGGCGGCCTCTCATGAAAAGTAATCTTCCAGTTTTCCCTTGCGGCGAACATCCAGTGTGATGCAATGAAAACCGCCCCCCAGCGTTCTTCCATGCCGTAATGCGAGCGGAATGACACGGATACCGTGTTTTTCCAGCATCCTGATCAGAGGGAGCTGATGACTGTCAACAACAGCGAGATCTGGCGCCAGCATTAACAGATTCATGCCCAGCCAGACTGACGAAAATGAACCTGCGTTGGAATAGTGGTATTCGATCATTTCAGGCGCAATCAGCAAATCCCATTTTTCAAGCAGCGGCGGCAGATTATTTTCCGTGACGCGGGCGGGATTGATTAATGCCAATCCCGGCCGTAACAGGCTGATGGTGCTGTCTATATGCATGGAAGAATAAAGACCGCGGCACGGATGTACGCGATAGTCATTGCCAAGAAACCCTTGAAGCCATTGCCATCCCAATTCATTTCCCGAGTCGGACACCAGATAAAAGAGATCTTTTCCGGCGCGCAAGACGTTCGCGGCATCGAAGACCGGCTCATGGTTTTTTAGCGCCGGTTGATTTTTATCTGTATCGTTATAGAGGGAATCCAGCAGCCGGGGTTTGGGTGCGGCAACCCAGCGCGCGCCGCTTGTCATATATTCCATCAGAATATTTTTATAGGCGACGGATTCAAAATAGCGCGAGCGAAAAACATTGGGTGTTTCAATGACGGTATTGCCTATGGCGAGTAAAATATCACGGGGACAATAGCTGAAGTAATGTTCCGCTTCAAAGTCCAGTGTTTTAAATGTGCCTTCAAACAGAACGGGATCGGGTCTTTTGACCTGGATGTTTAATTTCAGCAGGGTTTCTATGAATATCTGAATGTCTTCTTCTGTTTCTTCAATGATTTGTTGCGGAATCGCGCCCGATGTCAGGGAGTCAAACAAATCTGCGGATGCTTGCCGCAGCACCTGGAAGCCTCTGTCCAGGTGCGGCATGCGGGCATGTAAGGGCGTGCCGACCAGAATCTCTTCTACGGGGTCCCATTCGTTATAGACATTTATTAATGACATGATGTGTCTCTCCTCCTAAGGTGTTATTCAGACTGAGCGGATATTTAAGCGATTTTTCCATGATTAAAATAATGAATTAATTTATTCAGATGATGAAAATAAATGATCAAAACAAACCACTCTTTCCGGAGTAGGGCTATTTGCATTTTTCATCAAGCCGGAGATGGCAATACCCTGATAACTAGGGCAGAATCATGGGCGGCATCCCCTGCCTGGCGCAGGGGACAGAATAAAATTATCAAGCTGTCAAAGTCGAAAAATGATAAAAGGAGATACCATGGCTAAAGCGAAAGAATCGTCATACCGCTGGGACGACCCGCTTTTTTTGGATGATCAGCTCACCGAAGAAGAACGCATGATACGCGATTCCGTGCGCGCGTTCGCCCAGGAGAAATTACAGCCGCGGGTGATTGAAGCGTTTCGGGAGGAAAACACCGATCCCTCTATCATGCGGGAAATGGGTGAAGCCGGGTTGCTGGGCGCGACGATACAGGGCTATGGCTGCGCCGGCGTCAATTATGTTTCTTATGGCCTGATTATGCGTGAACTGGAAAGAGTGGATTCAGGTTACCGCTCGTGCGCGAGTGTTCAGTCCAGCTTAAGCATGCATGCTATTTATGCTTATGGCAGCGAAGAACAGAAACAGAAGTTTCTGCCAAAAATGGCGAAAGGTGAATGGACAGGCTGTTTTGGCCTGACAGAACCCAATCATGGTTCGGATCCTGGCGGCATGGATACTCGCGCAAAAACCGTGCCCGGCGGATTTGTGCTCAAAGGCAGCAAGATGTGGATCACGAATTCCCCTGTCGCGGATGTGTTTATCGTATGGGCACGTAATGACCAGGGCAGAATACGCGGATATATCCTGGAAAAAGACATGAAGGGATTGTCCGCGCCGGTCATGCATGGAAAACTAAGCCTGCGCGCATCCATTACCGGAGAAATTCTGATGGATGATGTTTTTGTGCCCGCTGAGAACGAACTTCCCAGGGCGGACGGTTTATCCGGGCCATTGGGCTGTCTGGACAATGCGCGCTATGGAATCGCATGGGGCGCGTTGGGTGCGGCGGAATTTTGCTGGCATGCCGCGCGGCAATATGTGCTGGACCGCAAGCAGTTTGGCCACCCTCTCGCAGCCAATCAGTTGATACAGCACAAGCTGGCTGTCATGCAAACCAATATTACGCTGGGATTGCAAGGCTGTTTGCGTTTGGGCCGCCTGAAAGACGAGGGTCGAGTGGAATCACCCATGATTTCCATGATGAAACGATTTTCCACCCTGACCGCACTGGATGTGGCGCGTGAATCACGAGACATGCATGGCGGTAACGGGATCACGGAAGACTTTCAGGTCATACGGCACATGTTAAATCTGGAAACGGTCAAGACTTACGAAGGAACAGCGGACATTCACGCGCTGATTTTGGGGCGCGCCCAAACCGGCATCCAGGCTTTCAAGCCGTTGGGAAATCCATAGACTGTGCCAGGAATAGAAACAGAAACCCTCTGTGAAGCTTGAGGGTTTCTGTTAGCTGGTTATTTACTCATTCTGATGGAGGCTTTTTCTGACTGCTCGGGCTGTGATGCGTCAGGCAAAGAGGCGGCGCGGACCGGGAGCGAAGATGACAGCCGCTGATTCAGATCATCCAGCGATGTTTGCAGGCTGGGCTGATACGCGTTGGGGTGATAATAACCTTGGGCAATCAAATCTTGTTCCTGATGATCAGATTTATGGATGGTTAACAAATCCTTGTCATCAGGTAAAAAGGCGTGAGGTTTCTTTTTATCGTGCGAGGCATCTTTTTTCAATTTCACTACAATTCTGGCTGTGCTCATTTTATGTCTCTTTATAAGTAATCAGTTTTTGAAAGGAATAGCGGATACTAACAAAAAAAACCATAGGGTCAAGAAAAGGATAAGCGAGCGTCGATTGTTCTGCCGGAACACACGATTTTTGTCCGGCTTCAAATTAATCATCCATGCTCACACGCACGGCCGCGGCGACCGCCCATGGCACCAAGGTAACGGTGAATACGGAGAGTCCGGCCAAAAACGCCAGAGGCCCGGCAAGAGAAAGTCCTGATTGAGACTGCTGGACAATATTCACGCCGAAAATAAGCACGGGTGTAACCAGGGGTAAAATCAATAATCCCAACAATACGCCTTGTTGCCGCAAACCAAGGGATAATGCCACTCCCAGGCTGCCGATGAGTGTGAGAATGGGTGTTCCAAACAACAGGCTCAAACATAACGCGAGTGTCGTGGCCAGTGAAAGATGGAACATGATACAAAGCAGAGGAGTCAGCAGTATCAGCGGGAATTCTGTGACCAGCCAGTGTGCGCCCAGTTTTGCTCCCATGATCAAGGATAACGGGGCCGGGCCCAATAATAGCTGTTCAAGATGCCCGTCTTCACTGTCTGTAAAGAAAAGATATTCTACTGACAATAGACTGGCCAATAGCGCGGCAATCCAGATGCAGCCCGGAACATACTTTTGCAAAAAAGCCGGATCAGGCGTGAACGCGAGTGGAAAGAGGCTGATGACGATCGCAAAAAAACCAAGCGGGTAAAGCCATTCCTGTGAACGCCGCCAGGATAGTATCAATTCTGTGTAAAATACATACCAAACAGTTTTTAGCATGAGGGAAGCCTCAGCGTCGCAGTCGTTCCGGACTGCAGCGGCAACAGGTGATGCGAACTGATGATTGCCATTCCTCTCTTTTGCAGGTGTGCTTCAAGATGTGAGAGAAAGAGAACCTGAGTGTCCGCATCCAGTGCGGTGACCGGTTCATCCAGTATCCATAGGGGTTTGGGCAGCATTAACAGACGGGCTAGCGCGAGGCGGCGCTTTTGGCCCGCCGATAAATTTTTTGCCGGCATGGCCTGACATGCTTGTAAGTTCCAAGAATGTAAAACGTCTTCGGGCGTTGCTGAAGCCGGCTCTAGCGACAGACTTTGCGCTAGCTGCAGATTTTCAATCACGGTCAGACCCAGTTTAATGCCGTTTGCATGACCGATGTAATGTATGTGCTTCCAGTATTCTTCACGCGCATGTTGAATGTCGCCGCCTTGCCAAAGAATTTCACCGGACGAAGGTGTGGCGAGTCCGGTCAGCAAACGCAGCAGACTGGATTTTCCTGATCCATTGGGCCCTTCGATCAACAGCGCTTCCCCGGCCTGGACTTGGAAGCAGAGATTGGCAAAAAGCGGCCGCTGCTGACGGATACAGCAAAGATTGCGGACTTGTAGTCTAGGTTCTGTATCCATTGCGCACCCATGAGATAGTCGGCCGATTCTAGCGAAAACCGTCCCGACCGGCAATCTTGAGGAAAAACGCCGAGTGCCGGCAGGTCTTAGTCAAACAGATATCGTATGCCCAGCCCTACATCATTAGAGCCTGTATTACCCGCGTGATATAAGCCGTAAGCACCGGACCGATGATGTATGCGTGCGACCAGTTGCAGCCGGGGGTTGCCGGGCGGAGCAAAAGTGGCCTCCAGCATCAGGTAATTTAGCAGTCTTTTGGTGTCGGAGCTGGATTTGCTTTCCAGAGAAGGAATGGATGTGCCGTACGAGATGCCTTCCCCTATGGCAAAAGAGGTATTGACGTAGGCATTCCAGGGCAGATTGGCCCACCGCCCTTCCACATAAGGATTAAACTCATAAATAGTATGCTGATTGCTGCCATTGCGAACAGTGATATTGGCGGAGACCTGAACGACCCCGACCAGCGGGTTGACCAGGCGTCGCAGGAAGTTGTTTTCACTGAGGGTGCGGGTTAACTCTAGCGACTGGACATGTTCCGGCCAGCGATGAAACTGCCCTTCAAACATTTGCCCCAGCGCGTCAGAACCTGTAATCCCATAATAATACATGACCGCCCAGGGATATTGATCATAAAGCTGCTGGCCTTGTGGATATGCTATTAATGAAGTGTTTTTCGGCAAGACCGTGTTGACGGGTTTGCTTTGCTCTATTCCGGCTGCGCTGGAAGCAGAATACATCATGCTTATGCTCATGATCAGGCAATTTTTTATTTTATTATATGACATGATAAGTCTTACTCTCTGTTTGTGGTGGCGTCTCTGGCCAGAACCGGCGGGCTATCTTACCTGATTTGACGGCCGATTCAAAAGGGTGCCATGCAGTCTGATGGCCGGGGGCTGGCACCGGCACCCGTACTACATTCTATACAAGGGGTCTTGTTACGGAAGGAGCTCCCGGATACAATAACGGGCTTTTATAGAATTCTATAAGTTCAAGTTTTTAGTGGAGAGTGTATTCATGGCGTTAACTACAGCTGCAAAAGCGCAGATTGTCAAAACTTACAAACGAAGCAAAAATGACACGGGTTCACCGGAAGTGCAGATTGCGCTGCTTACCGCACGCATTAATTCTTTGACCGAACATCTGAAAGTTCACAAGCACGATTTTCATACCCGCTTCGGATTAACCAAAATGGTGAGTCAGCGCCGCAAGCTCATGCGCTATCTGAAAAGCCAGGACTCACAGCGTTATCAGCACATTATCAAAGAGTTAGATGTACGCGGTTAATCAGCACGCATTCCCTTCCGCACCTGGCTTCCGCTGTTTCCATCGTACATTTAGCAGGCGGTCAACCACCAGGTGCGGCAGGATAAATCTTCAATCTTAACTATATAATTAGGTGGATATTTTGACTGTAATCACAAAAACATTCCGTTATGGCAACCATAACGTTACCCTGGAAACAGGGAGAATCGCCCGCCAGGCAACCGCAGCGGTGCTGGTCAGCATGGATGACACGGTCGTGTTGGTGACAGCCGTGGGCGCAGACAGCGCATCTGATGACAAAGACTTTTTCCCGCTTACTGTTAATTATCAGGAGCGTACTTATGCGGCAGGCCGGATTCCCGGCGGTTATTTCAAGCGTGAAGGCAAGCCCAGCGAGAAAGAAACGCTGACATCGCGCCTGATCGACAGACCGCTGCGCCCCCTGTTCCCCAAAGGGTTTAATTTTGAAGTGCAGGTGATCGCCACCGTGTTGTCCATGAATCCGGACATCGATGCCGATATTCCAGCCATGCTGGGCGCGTCTGCGGCGATTGCTCTTTCCGGCATGCCGGCTACCAGCCATCTTGCTGCGGCCCGGGTCGGTTATATGGACGGCAATTACATTCTTAATCCTACACTGTCCCAGTTAGAGTCTTCCCAACTGGATATGGTGGTAGCCGGCACGGAAAACGCTGTTCTCATGGTGGAATCCGAAGCCAAGGAATTGCCAGAATCTGTCATGCTGGGCGCAGTCATGTTTGCTCACCGCGAAATGCAGACCGCCATCAATGCCATTAAAGAATTGGCGAAAGAGGCAGGTACTGTAAATTGGGAATGGGCTCCGCCGGTACCCAATGCGGAAATCGAAAAGCGTGTTGTGGATTTGTGCAAGGCAGACATAGAAAAAGCCTATCAAATCAAAGACAAGATCGAACGCCAGGAAGCGGTTAGCGAAATACGCGACCGTATCCTGGAACAGATTATTACTGAAAACGCGGGCAAGGAAGACGAGCTGGCGCTGCTTGCGGATGCCAAGTATGTCTTCAATAGCCTGGAGCGCAATGTGGTTCGCGGCCGAATCCTGCAAAACCAGCCTCGTATCGATGGCCGGGATACAAAAACCGTCCGCCCCATTTCCATTCAGACCGGCTTACTGCCCCGCACACACGGGTCCGCGCTGTTTACCCGCGGGGAAACACAGGCGCTGGTTGTCGCGACACTGGGTACGGAACGCGATGCGCAAACCATTGATGCGCTGGAAGGCGAACGCAAGGAAAACTTCATGCTGCATTACAATTTTCCCCCTTATTCAGTGGGTGAAGTGGGAATGGTAGGCAGTCCGAAACGCCGTGAAATCGGCCACGGAAATCTTGCCAAACGTGGTATTTCAGCCGTTTTGCCGTCACAGAAAGATTTTAATTATGTTTTGAGGGTGGTTTCTGAAATCACGGAATCCAACGGTTCCAGCTCCATGGCAACCGTATGCGGTACCAGCCTCGCGTTAATGGATGCCGGTGTGCCCATCAAGACGCACGTGGCCGGCGTGGCCATGGGCTTGGTGAAAGAAGGTGACCAGTTTGCGGTGTTGACCGACATTCTGGGCGATGAAGACCATCTGGGTGACATGGATTTCAAAGTCGCAGGAACTACCGAAGGTGTCACAGCCTTGCAAATGGATATCAAAATTGATGGCATCACTGAAACCATCATGCAGCGCGCTCTGGAACAGGCACGCGATGGCCGTATGCATATCCTTGGCATTATGAATCAGGCGATTACCGGCCCGCGCCAGGAAATGTCAGCTTACGCGCCGCGCATCCTGACCTTGCGCATCCCGACGGACAAGATTCGCGATGTTATTGGCAAAGGTGGTGTGACCATTCGTGCTTTGACCGAAGAAACCGGCACAGTCGTGGATATCAGCGATGACGGCATGGTCAAAGTCGCCGCGGCGGATCTTGCTGCGTGTGAAGAAGCTATCAGCCGCATAGAACGTTTGACGGCGGATGTCGTTGTCGGAAATATCTATGAAGGCACGGTGACCAAGCTGATGGACTTCGGCGCACTGGTGAATATCCTGCCTGGTAAACAAGGCCTGGTGCATATTTCACAGATTGCCAGCGAACGCATAGCCAATGTCAGCGACAGATTGTCTGAAGGCCAGATAGTGCGAGTAAAAGTCCTGGAAATTGACCGTCAGGGCCGTATCCGCCTCAGCATGAAGGAAGTTGAAATCAGCCCTTCTTCTACAGCCAATCAATCCAACGGATAAGGAAAGCGTGAGAGCGGGGAAATGCCTTGCTTGACTTCCTCTCGTCCGGGATACAATACAAAAGGCACTCTTGTGAGTGCCTTTTTTGTTTCTTCAGCCCGAATTACTAAAGTGGGCGCTCAATGAACGCTCTCGATTAAAAATGCTTGGTGAATCCCTTGCGGGAATCAACCCCCTCCTTTTTCTGGGCAGATTTTTTTCTGTATAAATCAGCACTGCCATGCGCGCTATAATCTATGCTGGCAGAATTCTCTGAGGCTCGGCGAGGAGAAGGCGACGTAGTTCCAAAAATTTTCCTGGTGCTGGATGGGGAAAGCTGTTCTTCATCTGTATCTATAGTCAAATCAGAGGAGCTGCGCGGCGATGATTTTGTTACCGCGTCCATGACCAGGCTGCCTATTACCCCGAAAGTAAAGCCGACAACGGCTCCGGCAACGAAACCGGCTCCTCCCAAAATGGCTATGGCAAAAGGTGTGGCGAGAATACTCAAACCGCCGGTGGGAATGGCGCCAAAAACACCGGCGGCAAGCCCTACCCCGGCACCGCCCAGGCCTCCGGCTATGGCAAAGGAAACAGTCGTGGCAGTAATGGCTTTCCAGTGTCTCCCAAAAAAATCTGCCACACTATTCCAGGCTCTTCGGAAAATACCGGGTTTATTTTGTGAACGCCGGGGAACGCTTTCATCATTACGCCGCGGCGGCTCTCCGCCTGAAAGGAAAGGCGTTTGTTCGTCATCGTTTTCTTCGCCGGAGGAATCACTGCCGGATGCCCCCAGACTGGAAGCGCCATGGCGGCTTGAGGATGCCTGGCCGCGCGCGGGAGCAATCTGATAAGAGCGGCTCGCGGTGCTCATGTTTTCGCGAACCTCATCGATGGTATTAAAGGAACCCACGCCAACATTAAAATACTGCAATTTTCGGGTGATAAAATCACGCATCTGGGTTCTAACGATTTCTGTATCGCCGTCACCCAGGTCTCTTGTTTCGGTCATTAATCTGTTGGCAGCTTCTCGGTTTTCGGCTTTATCAAGCACACTGGATATGTTTTCCGTGATCACGGATGCCAGGTATGCCTGGAGCAGCGTGATTTTTAAGTTTTCATCATCTGCTTGTAATGGAAATCCCGTGTGCGGCAGCAGCTTGAACAAGCTTTCACGGATATGTCCCTTTGTATCGAATAATTCAGCCAGAGCGTACTGGACAGCCTGCTTAAACCAGACAGCCAGATTTTCTTCCAGGTGTTCGGGGCGTTGCATAATCAAACTCATTTCAGCCATGAGCGGGGACAGGTACGGCGGCAGCGGAATATCATTAAAGGTCCGGGAATAAGCGTGCTGAAGGCTGATAGGCGCGGGCGGGACATAGAAGCTCCAGATCCCGGCTCTTTGAAGATAGGCAATATATTCAATCAGCGACTGGGCGGCAGCGGCCTGGGGATGTATGCCCGGATTACTCAATAATGCCGCCTGCATGCTGGAAATGGGCAGTGTATGAAGTGTGTCGTGTGTTAATTGCGCAGCTTTTTCCTGTGCGGACTGGAGTTCAAGCGCGACTCTTTCTATTGCCCGCTGCAACTCCTTGTTGTCTTGATCCTTAGCCAGGGCTTCTGAAATCCGTCCCTGTTCATCCATCAGATGACGCTGGGATTCAATATAAAATTGAAATTGGACGGAAAAAAGTACGGCTTCCAGGATGATTCTTTCCCGCAGAGTCAGCCGGCCAAGATCCTGTGATATAAACAAGGATTGTAAAAATGCCTTGTTTCGCGAAAGTTCAAGGGTGATGCCCATGGCTTCCGCTTCGGGATTCAGGTCGCCGTTTTCCAGGAATACATTATATTCCTGGCACTGGCTAAAATTGATTGGCTTGCCATTCAAAAAGACGCAGCGTCTTTCTTCCAGGCATTGATTGACACCCTCTATGCTGGATAAGCGGAGCAAGACTTCGTCTTTGAAACGATTTTTCTGGATTTGATAGCGGTCTTGTTCTTCTTCCCGTCTTTTTGCGGCTGGATTACCAGATAATCGCTGCATTTGCCCTCCCCCTCATTTGGCTGTTCAAAAAATATTCTTGTTATCCGATGCGGAATGCCAAAACTCACATATTATAATATTAGTATAAAGAACTTATATTAAGACAAGATTTTTCATACAGATAATTTGACAATATTCCCCGCTCCCCCTAACATATGCCGCCTATGTAAAACGTATCGAGTACTGATCATGAAAAGAACATTTCAACCCAGTGTTTTAAAAAGAAAGCGTACCCACGGATTTCGTGCCCGTATGGCGACCAAAAGTGGCCGTGCTGTATTAAGCGCCCGTCGCGCCAAAGGCCGCGCCAGACTCTGTCCGTAATTTTTGACCATTAATGTTCGGGTTTTCGCGCACTTACAGACTGGCAGGAAAACACGACTTCCAGTCTGTGTTCGCCAATCCAAACAAAACCGCTCATAAATACTTTCTTGCCTTGTCTATCCCCAACCAGCTGCAACATGCGCGGCTAGGTATTGTCTTGTCCAAGCACAGGCTCAGGCTTTCCGTTCAGCGCAACCGGCTGCGCCGTCTCATTCGGGAAAGTTTCAGGCACAATAAAGATGTACTTAAGGGGGTCGATGTCATTATACTACTGCGTTCAGAATGTATCCCCTTGGAAAGCAGCAAGACCATACGAAAAGACATCGATACCTTATGGCAAAAGTTAAAAACTTCATAAGTAGCTGTTTAATAGCAGCAATTCGTGTTTATCGCTATGCGGTCAGCGGACTGTTGGGAAATTGCTGCCGCTTTGAACCCACGTGCTCGGCATATGCCATGGAAGCAATCAAGGCATACGGTGTGGTCAAGGGAAGCTGCCTCGCGGCACGGCGCGTTTCACGCTGTCATCCCTGGCATCCAGGTGGTATTGATCCTGTCCCATAATAAATTAAGCAGAAGTTAATGATATGTTTGAAAATATCCTAGATTACCTACGAATTGCCCTTTATGCATTATTAATCCTGTTGTGTTATCTGTTGTTCCAGGCTTGGGACAAAGATCACCCCAGGCTGCCAGCTGTCGGCACGCCCGCAGCCGCGGTCGAGCGTTCAGGCAGCAGTTATGTTCCTTCCGCCGTAAATGCCGGGGCCGAAGCAGCGGGAGCGCCTATTGCTCAGCCGGGTGCGCCAGTCGTTCCGGCACAAGAAAAGGGGCAGATAATTAATGTCCAGACCGATGTCCTGAATGTCAGCATTGATACACGCGGCGGTGATATCGTCCGGGTCAGCCTTCCGAAATATCCGGAATCCCTGGGTTCCAGACAGCCTATCATGCTGCTTAATGATGATCCCAAAACCGAATATGTCGCGGAAAGCGGCTTGTTAAGCAAACAAGGGCCGGATACATCGCAAGCGCAGGCGCTTTACAAGACAGCGCAAACGGAATACTCCCTGCAGCCCGGCCAGAATGAACTGACTGTTAAACTGGACTGGCAAGACAGCAATGGTCTCAAGGTCACCAAAAATTTCACGTTTACACGCAATAGTTATGAAATCAATGTCGGCTATGACATTAATAATCAGTCCAGCCAGCCCTGGGAAGGCAGCTTGTATACCCAGTTACTGCGCACCAATAATCCGCCGCCCAATCATGGCGGATTTATTAATCTCGCTACGTATTTTGGCGCAGCGGTTTCCAGTCCCAAGGCGCCGTTCACCAAAATCAGCTTCAAGGACATGGAAAAGACTAACCTCAACCAGACGGTGAAAGACGGTTGGGCGGCCATGATACAGCATTATTTCATCAGCTCCTGGATTCCGGCAAAAACCGCAGTGTCCAATTATTATACGCGGGTGACATCCAATTCACTTTATACCGTCGGAATGATAGGCGAACCGTTAAAAGCCGCGCCCGGTGCGAGCGTGACGACAGGTGCAAAATTATATGTAGGACCGGCTATCGCGGACCTGCTGGAAAAAGCCGCACCCAGCCTGAAACTGACTATAGATTATGGCTGGTTCTGGTTTATCTCCGGCATCATATTCTGGATGATGCAAAAAATATACGATGTGATCGGCAATTGGGGCTGGTCTATCGTACTGGTCACCGTCATTATCAAGCTTTTGTTTTATCAACTATCTGCCAAAAGCTTCCGTTCCATGGCGGCCATGAAAAAATTGCAGCCAAAAATTGAAATGCTGAAAGAACGCTATGCTGATGACAAGCAAAAAATGACACAGGCTACCTTGGAGTTGTACCGCCAGGAAAAAGTCAATCCCATGAGTGGATGCTTGCCGATTCTGATTCAGATCCCGGTATTTATCGCGTTATATTGGGTTTTGGTGGAAAGCGTTCAATTGCGCCAGGCGCCGTTTATTTTCTGGATTCATGATTTGTCCCAGCAAGATCCTTATTATGTTCTGCCGCTGTTAATGGGTGTTTCCATGTTTATCCAGCAGCGCCTGAATCCGCCGCCGCCAGATCCCTTGCAGGCGAAAATCATGATGCTGATGCCGGTCATATTCACCGTGATGTTTGCCAATTTCCCCGCCGGTCTGATGTTGTACTGGTTTGTGAACAATACCTTGTCATTCCTGCAGCAATGGTATGTCATGAGAAAGCTGGAAAACGAACCCAATGTGAAGAAGAAGTAAACTGATTGGCACTCTCCCGTATAATTTGCGGGAGAGTGCCAATGAACTCATTATCCCCATGCAGCAATTCAGCCAGACTCTCTCAGACAGTGAAACCATAACAGCCCAGGCAACCCCTTCCGGGCGTGGAGGGATTGCTATTGTCCGTTTATCGGGTTCTCGCGTGCGTGATATCATGCGCGTAGTGGTGGGCAGCGAACTTCCGCCGCGCGAGGCGGTTTTTGTTCCATTTCGTGATTCGCAGGGAGAGTTGCTCGATGAAGGTGTTGCCATTTTCTTTCCCGGTCCTCATTCATTTACTGGCGAAGATGTGCTTGAACTGCAAGGGCATGGCGGTCCGGTTGTGGTGGATTCCATTCTGCAATGTCTTTTGAGCCTGGGAGCCAGGCTCGCCCGTCCCGGCGAATTTTCAGAACGCGCATTTTTGAACGGAAAAATGGATTTGACACAGGCCGAATCGATAGCGGATTTAATTGACGCTTCATCCCGTCAGGCTGCACGCTCCGCCTTGCGTTCCTTGCAAGGGGAATTCTCGAAAGATATTCATGGCATTAACGAAAAGATTGTGCAGCTGCGCATGTTTGTGGAAGCCGCGATTGATTTTACCGATGAAGAGATTGATTTTCTCGCCGATGAATCTGTTTCAGAAACGTTGTCGGCCATTCTCGCAGACCTGGATACGATTCAACACAAGGCGAGGCAAGGCAGTTTTTTGCGCGAAGGCATAACGGTGGTGATCGCCGGCGAACCCAATGTGGGCAAGTCAAGTTTGCTGAATTGCTTGAGCGGCAGGGAAATGGCTATTGTAACCGATATTCCCGGCACCACCCGTGACGTGCTGCGTGAATCCATACTCATAGACGGCATGCCATTGCATATTATCGATACGGCGGGTTTGAGAGAAAGCGCGGATGTTATTGAACAGGAAGGCATTCGCCGCGCCTACCGGGAAATTGAAAACGCAGATCTTATCTTGTACGTGACGGATGCAAGCCGTGATATCACGCAACCTTGTCCAGCATGTCTTGACAAACCGGTTATCATTGTCCGAAATAAAATAGACCTGAAGAATGAAACGCCTTCCATTCAGTCATGGGAAGGAAAAAAAATGATATCACTTTCGGTGAAGACCGGAGAAGGAATTGAATTGTTCAGGTCTCTTATCAAGGAAGAGGCAGGATTTCAGCCGTTGGGCGAAGGACTTTATCTGGCGCGGCGCCGGCATCTGGATGCGCTTGCTAAATCCCGATCGCATGTTGAAAAAGGCTTGCTGCAATTGAGGGAATCCGGTTCCGCTGAACTGGCCGCTGAAGATTTGCGCCAGGCGCATCTGGCGCTTTGTGAAATCACAGGGGTATTTACTTCGGATGATTTGCTGGGACGGATTTTTTCCAGCTTCTGCATTGGAAAATAAAGAATGAATCCCGTTAAAATCTACAAGCAGTGCTGGATTGGGGAAGCTTCTCTCGCGCAGGCGTTTTGGCTCATCTATGTGCTTTTCACCGTGATATTCATTATCATCGCGGATTTTCTGGTGGATATTCTGGTCGCGGGTTCTTTTACTCCCTTCTACGTGCACAATCAATATTCTGACTTGATTATCACCATCACTTTTCCTTTTCTTTTCGTAAATGCGATGTGCGTATGGATCAGCGGAAAGAACTCATCCTGGAAGTGGAGCCTGATTTCAAAAGTTACTGTCATACTGCCATTAATTTTCGGCACTTTTCATATCACTCGCCTTTTCTAACCGTCAGATAATCATGAGAATCATCCAGCTAAACGCCGGAATCTTGTGTGTTTCGCAAGAATGCTGTCTTGCCCGAATTTCCCGGCAGGTTTGAAAAGACGTGATAAAACAACAGGATCACCGTTAGTTAATCCGTGGCGAAGCTGAAATGCTATGATAAGAATATGGATTTCACCTGAAAATGGGGAACGCTCCGTGAATGCTGGAGAAAAGAAGCTGGTTAATCTTGCGCTTCAGGGCGGGGGCACACATGGCGCGTTTTCCTGGGGCATTCTCGATAAATTTCTGGAACTGGATCTCTTGTCCATTCATGCAGTATCAGCGACCAGCGCAGGGAGCATGAATGCGGTGGTACTTGCGCAGGGAATGATGGAAGGAGGCAGCCAGGGTGCGCGGCAATTACTATATGAATTCTGGCATGCGGTTGGCATGAGCGGACAACAAATGGGCTTCACCGCGAAACTTCCTGCGGATTTCCTGCTGGCGCCATTTTTGTCCGCGCCGATTGAATTTTATGTTTTTAACGCCATGACCAATGTTTTTTCTCCCTATCAATTCAATCCGTTGAATTATCATCCTGTGCGCGAAATTCTGAAAAACCTGATCGATATCAAAAAATTAAAAAAGCACAGCTCAATCAAATTATTTTTGGGGGCCACCAATGTAAAAAGCGGCAAGATACGCATTTTCAATACGGATGAATTATCCATAGACGCGGTTCTCGCATCAGCGTGTCTGCCCAAGCTTTTTCAGGCTGTTGAAATTGATAATGAATACTATTGGGACGGGGGATATCTTGGAAACCCGGCTATTTTTCCACTAATTTATAATACTCACGTGAAAGATATTATTATTCTGCACACCGTCCCCATCGTGCGTGAATCTGTGCCTTGCACGGTTATGGAAATCGATATGCGTTTAAGAGAGATATCATTTAATTCGTCTCTGATGAGGGAGATGCGCGCGATCGCATTCGTCAGCAGATTAATTGATGATGGCTGGATAAAAGATAAGTTCCGGAACAAACTCAAGAAACTTTATATTCATTGTCTGCGCGCAGACCAGTCGTTGAAGGAATTTCCGCGCGAGAGCGTGTTTGTTCCGGACTGGAATTTCCTCGTCAGGCTGCGAGACCTCGGAAGAGCGGCGGCGCAAGCCTGGCTGAAGGAAAACTATTCATTTATCGGAATAAAATCCACAATCGACTTCAACGAATGGCTTTGACTTTGGCGAATCGGCTTCCTTTGCCTTGTGCGTGAAGATTTATGGGCTCATACTATAATTTAGAGAGGAACTCAGAGCGGCCGGATAAGATTATGGAAAAATATAGAAATCGTATTGAAGCGGGTGAAATCCTTGCGGCAGAGCTGATGGAATACGCTGACCGTGATGACGTTGTCGTTCTTGCCCTGCCGCGCGGCGGTGTGCCGGTTGCGTTTGAAATCGCAAAAGCCCTGCATGTGCCTCTTGATGTCTTTATTGTCCGTAAACTGGGCGTGCCCGGGCACAGTGAATTGGCCATGGGCGCCATCGCCATGGGCGATACTTGTGTATTCAATGAAGATATCATTTCGGAGCTGGGAATCCCGAAAGACGCCATCGATCAAATTATCGAAGAAGAAAAAAAGGAATTGAAACGCCGGGAAGTGTCATACCGCGGAGATCATGCTTTTCCATCCCTGAAAAACAAAACCATCATTCTGGTGGATGACGGTATTGCCACAGGCGCTACCATGCGCGCCGCCATCAAGGCTTTAAGAAAATCGCAGCCAGCAGCGATCATTGTCGCCGTGCCTGTTGCGGACAAATTCATGTGTGAGCACATGCTCCCATTAATGGACCGACTGGTTTGCCCCCGGCGTCCTTTGCATTTTTACGCGGTGGGAGCATGGTATGAAGATTTTTCACAAACTGAAGATGAAGAAGTACGCGATCTTTTAACTCGGTCGCGTTCGTTTACACATATACACTAGGCCGTCAAATAAAAGGATTACGTATGGTGGAATTTCTCGTCGACACCGAATATCCCGTCAGCATTCCCAGCGAAGACACACAGCTGGATGGTTTGCTGCACATCCCTGAAGGCGCAAAAGGCATAGTCTTGTTCGCGCATGGCAGCGGTAGCAGCCGCTTTAGTCCGCGCAACCAGTTTATTGCGCGTGAATTGCAAAAAGTCAAAATCGCCACGCTATTGTTTGATCTTCTGACACCCGATGAAGATGAAGTCGACACGCAGACTTCACAGTATCGTTTTGATATAGGATTTCTCGCTGAAAGACTGATTTCGGTCACCCGGTGGATAGTGAAGAATCCTGCTCTGAAAAAACTGCCTTTGGGATATTTTGGTGCCAGCACAGGCGGGGGCGCTGCGCTGGTGGCAGCAGCGCAAGCCGCTGATTTGGTACGCGCGGTGGTTTCCAGGGGCGGTCGGCCGGATCTTGCAGGCGAATCTTTGCGATATGTTGAAGCTCCGACTTTGCTTATAGTCGGCGGTCTGGATGAAACAGTCATTCAGCTTAACCAGCAGGCATTCAATGCCATGCATTGTGAAAAAAAACTGGAAATTGTGCCCGGCGCCACGCATCTTTTTGAAGAGGCAGGCAAACTTGAAGCGGTATCTCACCTGGCAAATGCGTGGTTTGGCAAGTATTTAAGATAACACGGCCAGGGATATACTTTTATTACCTGATGGATGTCCCCTTTTGATTGTTATTCCGGCGGTTTTTCCGGAATAACAATCAAACAAATCCTTTTAGCGGAAAATCCCTGGACCGCTGTAACCAGTTGTCTTTGGCGTATTCATGCTGGCCGGAAATCACATGCAGGGT
This sequence comes from Aquicella siphonis, assembly GCF_902459485.1. Taxonomy (NCBI): domain Bacteria; kingdom Pseudomonadati; phylum Pseudomonadota; class Gammaproteobacteria; order Legionellales; family Coxiellaceae; genus Aquicella; species Aquicella siphonis. The sequence continues at coordinate 2,388,791 of NZ_LR699119.1, read as the reverse complement.
ATAGGCATGCCGCGATTTGGAAGAAATATTTTCCTTGCTCATGTGCGGTGACAGCCCATGCAATAAAATGACACTGCCGCGCGGCACTTCAAGCGGAACCATTTTTTCCAGCGGCCAGGGCGTGTTGTCAAAAACGGTGGTTGACACCTTATCATTCACGTCGCGGATGGACCTGGATTTGAGACCGCCATGATGCCCGCCGGGTATGGCCCACAGGCAGCCGTTTTCAAGCGTCGCGTCTTCCAGCGCGAACCAGAGACCCAGAACAGGCTGGTCTTTCACAAAAATATATGTGCTGTCCTGATGGCAGGTTACTTCGCCGCCAATATAAGGTTGTTTGCAAATATACATGGATTGCAGCAGTAACGGGTGGGAAACGCCGGCGTCCCGGACAAGACTGGCGATTTTATGCATGCGGCTGAAACAATTGAAAACAGGATCAACGTCATGCAAAGCGTGGCCGATTTTATTGATGGACAGAGATTTTTCCTTGATCAATTGGCCATGCATATCGATGGCGCCTTCCTCAAAAAAGAAATGAATTTTATCGCCGGATTCCAGAAAATACTGATTTTTTGCATGACGCTGATCTTTGGCGGAAAAAATGGTTTTAACCGCATCCGGTTCGAACTGATCAATCAGCATTTGAGCGCGCTTTATCAGAAGATCGCAGATGTCATCAGAAATGAAATTTTCCAGGATTAAAAAACCGTCTTGTGCAAAAGCATGCTGTTGTGCTGAAGTGAGGATGGCGTTTTCAGCTGATTCTTGAGATGGTACGGAAGCGGTTATGGTCTGCATGGATTCTCCGTGTGGTATGACTAAAACGCATTAATCTTCAGTGCAAGCATCGCACCCAGGCGCACGTTATTGATGATGAGATTGATATTGGCGTGCAGGCTTTTCCCCTGAGTGACGGCTGCGATTTCAGACAATAGAAACGGCGTGATTTCTTTTCCGTGCACATTTTTTTTCTCCGCCAGTTTCAGGGCGCTGGAAATGGCGGGTTCGATTATGTCTGCAGGAATTTCATCCGGGGAGGGAATGGGATTGGCAATGAGCACACCCGAGGACATGCCAAGCTGCCAGTGTATCTTGAGGAGGTTGGCGAGCGATGTCACATTATCCACATGCGCGAAAAGTTTATAATCTGTTTCAGCGGTATAAAATGCGGGAAACGTTTCCGTGCGGTAACCAATGACGGGCACGCCATGTGTTTCCAGGAATTCCAGTGTTTTGGGCACGTCCAGGATTGCTTTAGCGCCAGCGCAGACGACGGCCATGGGTGTCTTTGCCAATGTGATCAGATCCGCAGAGATGTCCTGATCCTGCCCGCGATGCACACCGCCGATTCCACCAGTGGCAAACACCTTGATACCGGCAAAATCAGCGCAGAACAATGTGGATGCGACGGTTGTGCCGGCATTCAGCTTTTGACTCAAAAGGTACGGGATATCGCGGGTACTGGCTTTCATCACGTGCTTGTCCTCTACCAGAGACTCCAGCTCCGCGTGGGTCAGGCCAATCCGGATTTTTCCATTCATGATAGCGATGGTGGCTGGCGTGACACTGTTTTCTCTGGCAATTTTTTCCACCGCCAGAGCTGTTTCCAGGTTTTTGGGAAACGGCAGGCCATGAGTGATTAGAGTGGATTCCAGCGCCAGCAACGGCCTTTTTTCCATCATGGCTTGTTTGACTTCTTCTGAATATTCAAAAAATTGCTGCATGAGAGTATTCCCGGTTCAAATAATGCCTGTCAATGGATGTCTGTAAACATGAGGCAGAAATATCGTGAGCGACAGTCTGATATGACTGGATTGTCAATGCGGCCGCCGCCGCGCCAATTTCACAAGCCTGCATTATAGAATAATTTTGTTGAAGTCCGTATATAATTCCCGCGCAAAATGCATCTCCTGCTCCGTTAACGTCTTTGATTTCAGCTATGCGCGGGGGAGACACGTGACGGCATTGGTTTTTATTCATGAATACATATCCGGATGCGCCCAGACTGATAACAATATTTTCAACGCCTCTATCCAGTAAACGATATCCCGCCTGGCGGCAATCGCGTAAACAGGCAATATCCATTCCGCTGAGACGGGCCATTTCCGCCTGATTAGGCTTGATTAAAAAGACATTTTCCAGGTGCGGCGGTAATTTTCCCGCCTTGTGCACCGAAACAGGATCGATGCAAATCAGGCATTGATGCGCCTGCCCTGCCTGGATAAGTGCTGATATCAGGTTAGACGGCAAATTGGTTTCGAGGAAAAGCAGGCTTTTTTCAGGCCAGGGTTCACAGTTTTTCATGAACAAATCGGTTGGAATCTGATCATAGATTCCCATGTCGGCATAGGCTACCTGCAAATTGCCATCCTGATCCATCACTGCGTAATAATGCGCTGTATTGGCATATTCGAGTATCAGGCTGCGCTCTACATGGATGCCGCATTCACGTGCGGCAGATAATAAAACCTGTCCGGCCGGATCACCGCCTACCGCCGTTTGCAAATGCACATCTTGAGTCCAGCGTGAAAGGTTTTCAGCGACATTGCGGGCAACACCGCCAAAGCTGGAATGTGATACAACGGGATTGGAAGTGCCCGGATGAATGGCATTCATGGCGGTGAATTTGCAGTCAATATTGGCTCCGCCCAGGCAGTAAATTTTTTTATTCTGACGGCTCATGCTGTTTTCTTTAATGTCCAAAAGATAATTTCAATTCTGCGACATCAATCACATGATTCTGCATCGCCTGTATTACTGCATAAGCATCGGCGCCATTTGCCAGTTTTAAAACAGTGTTCAAAGCATAGATGCTGAATACATATCGATGCGAGGTACCTGAAGGCGGGCACGGACCGTTATACTGATTTTTTCCGAAGCTGTTCTGACCGGTCAGCGCGCCCTTGGGCAGGCTGCTGGCACCTTCCGGTAAATTGGTCAGAGCGGGCGGCAGGTTATATAAAATCCAATGATAAAAAGTTCCGCCAGGGGCATCGGGATCGGCAAGCATAAGTACATAGGATTGAGTATTCGCTGGTGGATTTTTCCATTCCAGTTCGGGTGAAATGTCTTTTCCATCGCAGGTGTAATCCACAGGGATGGTCACTTGATAAGCCAGCGATGTCGAATCCAGCGTCAGGCTGCCTGCGGCATGAACACACAGGGGTAATGACAAAAGCACATAGAACAATGGCAGCAACACCCTGGCGGCAGCCAATGATTTGGCTGAAAATGCGGTTTGCACAACAGGCAGATATTTCATCTTCTGTTTTATCCTTTTTCTGTCAGAGTTAGCGCGGCTAGAAAACAATCTTCGCACCTTGTAACTGTAGTGGCTGCGGCAAGCCCGTGTCAATTTCAGCCGGTGGCGGGTGCTATACTTAAACTAGAAATGGGGAATGCGAAAAGCCGGAAAACCGTGTTGAGTTCTTGATTTATCAGAGAGTTTTTCATTCCTCGTCAGTTTCTGCATCCGGGCATATCCGCACACAGCGAAGATACTGACATGAAAGCGTTCAGGTTTTTAAGCGGCATCATAATCATCATCTTTTCCGCCTTTTTCAAAGAAGAGAGCGTGGCTTTTGCCTATTCTTATCAGCAATCAACGAATACCATTCAGTACTATGGTCAAGGCAGCGGCAGTTTCGAATATAAATCGAATCCTTTCATCCCCGTTGTTACCATTACCAGCTCTCCTCCGCTTCTTATATATAATTATTCCTCGATACCGGCGGAGCAGTTTTTCAATAACCCTCCCTATCTATTTAATTCAGGGTCGGATAATTCTTACTTGATAACCGGCAATGTTTTCAGTAACAAGATGGATCCCATTCCAGCATCATCCCTACCGTCGCCTGTTCTGCAGACGGACATGCCGTCTGTTGTACCTGCTCCGACAGGCAAACCTATCCCGGAGTCTCTTACCCTGCCCATCCCTGAACCTCAGGAATACCAGACTGTTATTATTTCTGACAAGGTGAGCGGATCCATTGCCCAGCCCGTCAATATTGAAAACTTCAAACCTTCAGGAAGTACGGTTTCAGGAGCCAAACCATGACATCATGGCTGGACGCGATGACAAAGTAAATCAGTCGACGATACGCAGTATGTCAAACCTATTTCCCGCAGCATTTTTTAAACTTTTTGCCGCTCCCGCAGGGACAGGGTTCATTTCTCCCGGCGGATATGGTTTTTTTTGCTGAGTCGACAGGAGGTGTTTGCCCGTCTATGTAATACCATTCTCCTTGATCCAGATGAAACTCGCTGATTTCATGCAATACATAGAGTTTGTTTGCGAGGGAATAATGTGCGCGAAATTCAACGAAGCCTTTTTGCCCGTCCATGGAAGCATGCAGGACTTCCAGCTTGATCCAGCGCGACCGCTTTGCCCATTTATGCGCGGACTCGGCGTCAAAGTGTTCGCTGGCCGCGCCCCTCATGGTGCGAGCAATATAATCCATATCAGCCTGGGTGTAAGCCGTGTAACGAGACCGCATGAGTGCTTCCGGCGTGGGAGCGCGTTCCTGTCCGCTGATGAATGGACCACAGCAGTCAGAATAGGACTTGCCAGAACCGCAAGCGCAACCAGACATGATGATTAGCGTAATCTTTCGCGCGCGATCATTTCCGCAATCTGATTGGTCGCTACATTTTCCCTTGAGGAGCGCTCGTAAATATCGTACACCGTGTCATAAATGTTATTGATCTGTTCAAGGGATTTTTTTATGTCGCCATGACCATACAGTACGGCGACATGAATCAGGCCGCCGGCGTTGATGAGAAAATCCGGAGCGTACAAGATTCCGCGTTCATGCATCAGAGAGCCATAATGTGAGTGAGACAGTTGATTGTTCGCTGAACCTGCCACGATGTGCGCTTTTAATGTCTTGATGGTATTCATATTCAAGACCGCTCCCAAGGCACAGGGAGCGAATACATCGGCGTCAATGCTGTAAATTTCATCGATGGCGCAGGTTTTTACGCCAAACTCATCAACGCAGCGTTGCAAAGCTATCTGATTGATATCACACATGGTCAGCTTCGCGCCCAGCGCGTGCAATTCCTGTGCCAGGTAATATCCCACGTGACCGGCGCCCTGGATGGCAACGTGCACGCCATCGAGTGTGTCCCGTCCCAGCTTGAATTTGACAGCAGCTTCAATGGCGCGGCGTACACCCAATGCGGTCAAGGGTGACGGGTCGCTGTCTGCACCTGACGCGGTAGTGCAAGTCACGAATGAAGTGCGTCGGGCAATAATGTCCATTTCAGCGGGACTGGTGCCGCTATCCACGGCGGTGATGTAACGGCCGCCCAATTCCTGGACGAACTCGCCGAATTTTTCAAACAAGGCTTCGCGATCCTTGATGACCTTGGGTTTGATAATGACAGCTTTTGCGCCGCCGTGAGGAAGATTATTGATGGCTGCTTTGTAACTCATCATATAGCCGAGACGGAGAACATCTTCCATGGCTTTATCGATGGTCTGGTAGGCCACCATGCGGCATCCCCCGATTGCGGGCCCGCGCTTCAGATTATGAATGGCGACAATGGCCTTGAGACCGGTTTTTTCATCAATCTTGGTGTGGATATCCCCGTAGCCAAGAAATTCAGCATAGCGCATCAGACTGTCAGCGACAGTGTAGCGAACATGCGGATGAGCATAGCGCTTGGAATTGCTTGGGCGGTCACTCATAGAATCGACCATGGCACCAACTCCTTTTGTAATCATTTTGTAGTCTCTCTGTGATGAATGTTATTTGATTTTGACCCGTTTCTTTAATTGCTGAATGGCGCGAATTTGCGCGACCGCTTCTGCCAGTTCAACGGTGGCCTTGGCTACATCAATGGCGGACATTTTTCCTGCCAGGGCTTTTTCAGCCTGTTCTTTCGCCGCGAGGGCCGAAGCTTCATCAATGTCGTCTGCGCGCATGCCTGTGTCAGCCAGCACGGAGACTATATATGGCTGCACTTCAAGCATGCCGCCAGAAATATAAAAGATTTCTTCTTCCTTGTTTGGAAGTATGGCGCGTACCTGACCGGGTCTTAATGTGGTGAGAAGCTGGGAATGGCCGGGCGCGATACCCAGTTCGCCCATTTCTCCGTTGACGAAGACAAGCTCCGCTTCGCCGGAGAAAATCTGCTTTTCAGCGCTGACAATATCTAATCGAAGAGTTGCTACGTTCATAGCGTCTTGGCCTTTTCCACTGCTTCATCAATTGAACCTACCATATAAAAGGCTTGTTCGGGCAAATGATCATATTCACCGCTCAGGATTCCCTTGAATCCGCGTATGGTTTCCTTGATGGGAACATAGCGGCCGGGTGTGCCGGTAAAGACTTCGGCGACAAAGAACGGTTGTGACAGAAAGCGCTGAATTCGGCGCGCGCGTGCGACTGTCTGTTTGTCTTCTTCAGATAATTCATCCATACCCAGGATGGCGATGATGTCTTTCAGCTCTTTGTAACGCTGCAGGGTTTTTTGCACACCGCGGGCAACATCATAATGTTCCTGGCCTACGACCAGCGGATCAAGCTGGCGGCTGGTGGAATCGAGAGGGTCAATGGCAGGATAAATCCCCAGCTCGGCGATTTGACGGGATAACACCACTGTTGCATCCAAGTGCGCAAATGTGGTCGCCGGCGACGGATCGGTTAGATCGTCAGCGGGCACGTAAACAGCTTGTACGGAAGTGATGGAGCCTGTCTTGGTCGAAGTGATGCGTTCCTGCAGCACGCCCATTTCCTCGGCCAGTGTAGGCTGATAACCCACAGCGGAAGGAATACGACCCAGCAGTGCGGAGACTTCCACCCCGGAAAGCGTGTATCGGAAAATGTTGTCAACAAACAACAGCACATCTTTGCCTTCGTCGCGGAAACTTTCAGCGATCGTCAAGCCGGTCAGACCCACGCGCAAACGATTGCCCGGTGGTTCATTCATTTGACCGTATACCAGCGCAACCTTGTCCAGAACCTGTGACTCTTTCATTTCCAGGTAGAAGTCGTTGCCTTCACGGGTACGTTCGCCGACGCCGGTAAATACCGAGTAACCACTGTGTTCAATAGCGATGTTACGAATCAATTCCAGCATGTTAACAGTCTTGCCCACGCCCGCGCCGCCGAAGAGACCGACTTTTCCGCCTTTTGCGAACGGGCAAACAAGGTCTATGACCTTGATGCCAGTTTCCAGCAGCTCCTGAGAGGGAGCCTGTTCGGAAAATGTAGGCGCAGGACGGTGAATCGGCAGAAACTGGTCTGTGTTAATCGGGCCTTGTTCATCAATGGGATCACCCAGGACATTCATGATGCGTCCCAGTGTCGGTTTGCCGACCGGAACCAGAATCGGCTTGCCTGTATTGGCGACATTCAAACCGCGGCGCAAGCCGTCTGTGGTGCCCATGGCGATGGTGCGGACAACACCGTCGCCAATCTGCTGTTGAACCTCAAGGACGAGATTTTGCTCGTCTACTTTTAAAGCGTCATAAATTCGGGGAACATCCTGGCGTGGGAATTCAACGTCGACCACGGCGCCGATAATTTCAACTATTTTACCTTGATTCATGTGTGTCATTTTCAATTACCTCAATAGAAAACATTTTCGCCTACTTCCCCGCTCTTATGGCATGGTTGCCGTAAAAGCTTTTTGTACCATCTTCTTGTCTTTTCGCCGCTGCGAAAAGAGACTCAAACCGCCAAACTAAATGACTGATGCGCCCGCCACGATTTCTGACAACTCGCGTGTAATCGACGCCTGTCTGGCCTTGTTATAGACCAGCTGCAAATTGGATATCAATTCGGCGGCATTGTCGGTGGCATTTCGCATGGCCAGCATGCGGGCAGCCTGCTCACATGCAATATTTTCAATGACCGCGCGGTAAACCTGGGATTCAATGTAACGCGTGAGCAGCCTGTCCAGCAGCTCGGGTGCGTTATCAGGTTCATAAATATAATCCCAGTGATGCTGCAACTCGGTGTCTTCGGATGCGGTCAACGGCAGCACCTGCTGAATGACAGGGTCCTGACGCATGGTGGTTACAAATTCATTGGTGCAGATATACAAGGCATCGATTTTTTTCTCTAGATAGGCATCCAGCATGACGCGTACCACGCCTATCAAGTCTGTCACGCTTGGCGCGTCACCCAGGTCACGCTTATGGGCGAGAACGTTACCGCCTATGCGTTTGAAGAACTGCATGGCCTTGCTGCCAATCAGGCAGAGATCCACTTCTACCTGGTTATCCATTTCCTGCTTGACGGCTTTGATGGTTGATTTCAGAAGATTGCTGTTCAATCCGCCGCACAGTCCCCTGTCCGTGGTGATGACAATATAGCCCGCGCGCTTGATTTCACGCTTTTCCATATAAGGGTGGCGGTATTCTGAGTTCGCCCTGGCGACATGGTTGATGACTTTTAAAATCTCTTTGGCATAAGGTATGGCTTTGGCCATGCGGTCTTGAGTCTTGCGCATTTTGCTGGCCGCCACCATTTCCATCGCTTTGGTGATCTTTTGCGTGTTCTTGATGCTATGGATTTTCAGGCGGATCTCTTTAGCAATAGCCATTTTAGCTTCCCCTTAGTCCCAAGACTGGTTGGCTTTGAATGATTCGAGAATCGTACGCAAGGTATTCACGATTTCATCGTTGTAATCGCCGGATTTGTTGATGCGTTCAACGAATTCGCCGTATTTTGCATGCAAATAGCTAATCAGTTCCTGTTCAAAAATAGCGATACGGTTGACTGGCACGTCATCAAGATAACCCTGGTCTGCGGCAAACAAGACCGTTGCCATTTCAGCGACAGACAAAGGCATGTATTGCTTCTGTTTCATGACTTCAGTAATGCGTTGACCGCGTTCAAGCTGTTTGCGCGTCGCTTCATCCAGATCCGACATGAATTGAGAAAATGCCGCCAATTCACGATACTGCGCCTGGCCGATGCGAATTCCGCCGGCGAGTTTTTTCATGATCTTGGTTTGCGCGGCACCGCCCACACGGGACACGGACAGACCCGCGTTAATGGCAGGACGTATGCCGGAATTAAACAAGTCGGTTTCCAGGAAGATTTGACCATCAGTGATGGAGATGACGTTTGTCGGCACGAACGCAGACACGTCGCCAGCCTGTGTTTCAATAACAGGCAGCGCTGTCAGCGATCCGGTCTTGCCTTTGATCTTGCCGTCAGTCATTTTTTCCACATATTCTGCGTTGACACGGGATGCGCGTTCCAGCAAGCGTGAATGCAGATAAAAAATATCGCCAGGATAAGCTTCACGGCCAGGCGGACGGCGCAGCAGCAGGGAGATTTGACGATAAGCCCATGCCTGCTTGGTAAGATCATCATAAATGATCAGCGCATCTTCACCGCGGTCCCGGAAATATTCACCCATCGCACAGCCGGCATAGGGGGCGATGTATTGCATGGCGGCGGGATCGGAAGCGGTCGCGACGACGATAATGGTATGTTTCAAGGCATTGTGTTCTTCGAGTTTGCGTACCACGGCCGCGATAGAAGAAGCCTTTTGACCGATGGCGACATAAATACATTTTACGCCGGTATCACGCTGATTAATGATGGCGTCTATCGCAATGGCGGTTTTACCGGTCTGGCGGTCGCCTATGATTAATTCACGCTGGCCCCGTCCGATTGGCACCATGGAGTCAATGGCTTTCACGCCTGTCTGCATGGGTTGGGATACAGGCTGGCGGGCGATAACACCCGGAGCTACTTTTTCAATTGGCGAAGACAGCTTGGTCTGGACCGCGCCTTTGCCGTCAATGGGATTGCCTAACGCGTCCACGACGCGTCCCAGCAGCGCTTCACCAACAGGAACTTCAAGAATGCGGCCGGTACATTTTGCTGTCTGGCCTTCAGACAAGTGGTCGGTGCGGCCAAGCACAACAGCACCAACGGAATCACGTTCCAGGTTGAGAGCAAGACCATATGTATGCTCCGCAAACTCGATCATTTCGCCCTGCATGACATCTGCAAGACCGTAAAGACGGACGACCCCGTCTTTCACGCTGACGATGCTGCCTTCAGTGCGAACCTCGGGCTTCAGGTCAAAATGTTCGATACGTTGTTTAATTAATTCGCTGATTTCTGTTGGACTTAATTGCTTGACTTGCATAGTGATCACCTTTATTAGCCTGTTAGACTCTCAAGCAGGCGAGTTAGTTTCCCGCGTATGGAGCCGTCTATAACCCTGTCACCAATGTGAATGATTGCTCCGCCTATCAGTGCCGGATCAACCTCGCATTGCAGCGAGACTTCACGCTGAATTCGTTTTGTCAAAGCCTGGGAAAGCTTGTTCATGAAACTATCCGGTGTTTCAACCGCCGTGATAACACGCACCTTGCTGATTTTTTCCAGCGCAGCGTAGTACAGGTTAAATCCCTCGGCGATTTCCGGAAGCACATTCAACCGCTTGTTCTGGGAAAGCAGCAGCAAAAAGTTCTTTCTTTCCGCATTGATATCCGCAGCCAGGATTTCGTGAAAAAAATCGAATATTCTTGCCGTGGACAATTCAGGATTCCCTAGCAGTCTGACAACGGCGGGCTGCTTCGCAAGACAGGAAGCGGCTTCCAGAAAAGCTTTCCACGCAGGCAATTCCCGGCTTTCCCGCGCGCATTCAAACGCGGCGAGAGCATAAGGCCTTGCAATGCTCGATAAATTTGCCATAGTTAGACCCTACTCTTAAATCTCGGCAGCCAGTTCATTCAACAAATCATTGTGAATGGATGGATCGAGTTTGCGTTGAATGATTTTTTCAGCGCCGGTGACAGCAAGCATCGCCAACTGGGCTTTTAATGCTTCTTTTGCTTGAGCCACTTCACGATCAATTTCGCCTTGCGCCAGTTCCACAATGCGCTGGCTTTCGGATTTGGCATGACTCTTTGCTTCTTCGACAAGTTGCGCCGAGTGCAGGTTTGCCTGCTCGATAATCTGCGAAGCCTGTTGCTTGGCTTCACGAATAATGGAAAAAGCCTTGTGTTCCGCCATTTCCAGTTCGCGCTTGCTTCGTTCCGCAGCTTCAAGACCGGCGGCAATTTTTTTCTCGCGGTCATGCAAGGTCTTGGTAATGGGCGGCCATACATACTTCATGGTAAACCATACCAGGATTGCGAACGTGATAAATTGGCCGATTATGGTGGCGTTAATATCCATCTTTGATCCCCGTGTTTAAGCACCGACGCTCGTTTTTGCCGCTGAAAGAGCATTACGTAAAAATGAGTTTTCAGCAAAGAACAGCAATAGACCCATCACAATAGAAATCGCGGCAAACGCGTCTACCAGACCTGCGACGATAAACATGCGCACCATTAACATGGGACCCAATTCTGGCTGACGGGCAACACCTTCAAGAAACTTGCCGCCTAGCAGACCGAACCCGATGGCGGTACCGAGAGCCGCAAAGCTGATCAGAAGACCTGCTGCGATGACACTATACCCTTGTACCTGGCCGATAATAGATGTGATTTCCATGGAGCCTCCTAACTTGATAAATTAAAAAATAATAATTTTATTAAAAACCGTCTCTGTGCCAATCTTTTAAATACGCTTTTTCCACCGCGGTCGCTTTTATGAACAAAAGGACGGCACTAACTAGTGTGATTCTTGCGCCATGCTGAGATAAATAATTGTCAACATCATGAACAAGAATGCTTGCAGCGTAATAATCAATATATGAAATATCGCCCAGATCGCACCCGGCCCCCACTGAATCCACCAGGGCAGGATGGCGATAAGAATAAAAATCAGTTCGCCGGCGAACATGTTGCCAAAAAGTCGCAATGCCAGCGAAATGGGTTTCACGCATTCTTCAATGACGCGAAATACGAAGTTGATGGGAAAAAGATACGGCCCAAAGGGAAAAGTCAGCATTTCCTTCAAAAAATGCTGTTTCTTTGTGCGCACATTAAAATAAATAATCAACAGAAATACGGTGATGGACATCGCGAACGTGGCATTGGGATCTGCGGTTGGAACGCTTTTGAAATAGGGAACGCCGAATATGCCAAGCACTCTGGGCAGGAAATCCACCGGCAACAAATCCATGGCATTCATGGCAAAGACCCAGATAAAGATGGTCAGCGCCAGTGAAGGAATAAAAGTGGTTTTGTGATGAAAGATTTCATGGACAGTCTTGTCCACATATTCAATCAGCATTTCAGCAAAATTCTGTAATTTGCCTGGCACTTCAGTCATGCGGGTGGCGGCGATGCGTAAAGTGGCCAGCAGCAAAACGCCTATGATCACGGAAACAAGCATGGTGTCGAGGTTTAATGTCCAGAAGCCGCCGCCCTCACCCAGTGTAAAGGTCTTAAGGTTGAGCGATAAATGCTCAAGATGATGTGCAATATATTGTCCAGGGTTCATACCGGCTTCAGTCATCTACCAACTCCTTACCGCCTTAAACTGCTTTTGCATCAATATTTCTAGAAAATAACCAAAAACAAACAATCCAGAACGAAACGATCGCCCCGATATATCCAATGAGCACGGATAATAAACTAACCGGCAAGTATTTCACAATAACTAAAAACAATACGGCACTTAAGGCCAGTTTCACCATTTCACCCACAAAAAAAGCCGCCATGAACAAGGTCATCTGTGACGCGCCGACATAGCGAAAGACCCGCCATACAAAAAAAAGATTAGGCAGACCGTAGGCAAAACCACCCATTAATACTGAAAACCCGCTTACTCTGCCGCTGAGCACCCATGCGGCGAATGCCAGCACCATTACGCCCGCCAGTTGTAAAAAAACGATTCTGTAAGCTTTATCCTGAACTAATTTTTTTAGCTTTCTGGTTGCCATGCGTATTTGTAGAGTCCGGCAAGTTTGCGCGAGTATAATGAACTCTAGCCCCGATGGCAACGGGCTTCGCAGATGTGACCGCGACGCTGCCTGATCAGGTTCTGTTATCAACAGGGTTACCGTGTGATCATCAGCGGGCAGCGTCTGTCAGAATTATCGATGTACTATTCATTTTCCGCTGGAATCTTTTCTGGGAGGCCTTGGCGGCGGCGTAGAGGGTCTTTGCTGGTTTTTTGCCGAGATATCAGCCTGTTTCTTTCGTAGTTCGTCGATCAGGGTCATTGGACCTTTGGCGGCCTGAGAAGCATTGGCAGGGGTTTCCTGAGGGCTGGGTTCATGGGTTTTAGGCTCATGATGCCGGGGCAGAACAGGCGGTGCAAAAGCCGGATATTTTCTTGCTGTCCGCCGTGGTATCTGGGGCGATGTGGCAGTGGCTTCTTCCGAACGGGATGGTTTAGAAGCAGATGCCGTTGGAGCCTGATCCTGAGTGCTTCGGACTATAGGACTGCCCTGACTGGCAAGGGTTTCCGAGAGATTCACTGCGTGTCTTCTTGTCTGATCCCGTTTCAGCTTTCTTGTTTCAACGGCTGCTTCACTCAGAAGACTGTCAGCGGATTGGGTGTCTGCGCTGGTTATCATACTGGATGGTTCAGACTCTTGCTCCAGATTTAACCATGCCGGAAAAGCAAGCGGCTCATTCAGCCGCATGGTGAGAGGCCGGCGCACGTGAGCATGATCTATAGGAACGGCTGGGCGCGCACTGGTCAATTCACTCAGGGGGTCACTCAGACTGGCGAAGACCTCGTGTAGTTTTTCTATATATTGAATGTTTTCGCGTAATATATCCCAGGGTTCGCCGCCCGGAAATTTCTGGCTGACGCGCTTCGCGTTTGATTCCAGTGCGCTTAACATGGAATTCAGACGCAGATATTCGGTCTGGAGCTTTTCCAGAATCTGATCAATCAGCTTTTCATCCTTATGCATTTTATGGCCGCCGGCCAGATGGCGTTCTATATTTCGCTTGGCATCCAGGACAAAAAGTCTGACTTGCTCAATCTCATCATTTAACCGGGACAGATCTTGCTGGATTTCACCCGGCGTCATGGCGCTGCATATCCCGGCTATCTTGATATTATTGCCGCGCATGCTGTTGGTTGTCGTGCTCGATTCTTTCATGATATTCACACAGTCTATGATCAGTGAGGCTTCATTGATACGCTGGGAAATTCCCGGATTGATCAGGGATTCAAAATCAGTGAACAGCGTGCTGGATGTTATCTGCTGATTTCGGGGTTCCGCTTCGAGGGACAGAGCATCATCGATTTTATCGAGGGGCAGCTGGATTTCCATTTTTTTTATTTTGGCGGATTTGTCGGATTCCGGTTCAACCAATGCTCTTTCGACCACGACTACGTCTTTCAAAGAGGCTTTTAATACTTCTTCGTGACGCTTGTAAATCTCCAGTATGGCGTCGCGTTTTTGCACCAAGCCTAGGCGGCTTTTTTGAGCCGCTTCGATTTTTTTCTTCGCAGCGTCAAATTTCTGTTTTTCTTCTTCCCAGGCATGGGTTGCTTTATCATCCTTTTTACTTTTTTCATATTCGGTTTTTGCTTTGAGATACGATTGATACGGTCCTTTTTCGCTGGCAAATTCTTCTTCCAGTTGCCGGATATCTGCTTCAGCGCGGCGGATTTCCTCCTCGGCCATGCTTTTTTCTTCCGCTATTTCTTTCATGATTTGTACCATGGTTTTTCTCAGCAGCATGGCTTGCAAAGGGCTCATATCCTTTGCCTGCCGGATGGTGTCAATACTATTTTGATAAACCTTGATACGCTCCAGACTGGTGATCAGCTGATCACGCGCGGATTGTTCCGCCTGCAATGCAGGCATGTCTTTTTTACGCTGTGCACTGTCAATTTTATCCAGGATGAATGTCAGCGCGGTTCGATATGTTCCATAATATGGAATAATATCGGTACCGGTTCGTGACATCAGCGTGGTGGTAGCATCCGCATTCGCAAGCAGCGGCCGGAAGATTTCAAGAAACCGGACGGCATTCCCTGACAGTCCGTCATTGGTGGCTTTCAACCTGAATACAGGTGTGGAACCCAGCCCCGCCATTATCGCAAAACAGGTATTGAAATCTTTTTCATTAAAACACCGCTGTGCGATATTGATCCAACGCTCCATGATCATGGTGCGTCTGTCTATGTTTTCTTCCGAAACAATACTGCGCGCGACATGCTGTGCCAACATGTTAAAACTGGTCGTCACCATGCGGTGACTGAGAGGTATTCTATAACCATATTTCTGCTTTTTAACTTCAACATTATCCAGATTATCAATCTGGGCATAGATATGCCGGTTCAATACACTAAGTTCTTTCGCGAGCGCGTCCGCGCAGGATGAATAGGCAGACTGATACGCGGCTAGACGACGGGGATCGTGTTTTAACACATCCCTGACTCCCGGTTCACAAACCGCTGCTTCCAGGCGCGCCAGCCTCAGTTCAGGAGGGCCGTCTTGATGCGCGGCAGCAATGGCTTGATCGAGTTTGTCACCAGGTTTGCGAGTATCCATGGTTGCCTCGTCATTTATGCGTATTAACTATATGTATAGTTCAGATTTATTAAATTTGCCTTATGGACGGAATGGCAGAAGCTGTGCGGTGTTTTATCCAAGTAAATGATTATATGAAGCTATTTTTATAATTTGCTGGAGATGACTATCATATTCATCAGTACATCGACTGCCTATCCTGTATTCCCGCTCTTATTTTTAAATGCTTCAGCTTCCATGTTGGCGGACCATTCCTGGATTTATGAACTCCGTGGTATTCTGCCGGGTATCATGGCGGCGGTGCTGGCGGTTGGGATATACTTTGCTGCGGTAAGACGTGATTCAGGTTAATGGTTTTTGTTGTCAGGAGACTTAAATAAAATATGAAGAGCGATGTACTGGTCGTCAATATTCTTGCTTCTATCGTTATTCTACTGGGGATGACAGCTTATTTCATGTTCAAAAACACAGGAGAATCCCGGCGCGCCGATGATTCTGTCACCATTATGGTAAATGAACGGGGTTATCAGCCCTCTCTGATCCAGGTGGCTGCCGGCAAGCCATTGAAGTTGCGCGTTATCCGGGAAAATGCGGAAGCTTGCAAGACATCGATTGAATTCCCGCAATTCAACGCAGCTTACCCATTCATGCTGGATATTCCCATTAATATTTCTTTCCCGCCGCTGGCCAGAGGCACGGTGGATTTTGACTGTCAGGGCAGCGGCAAGCACGGCAGAATCATCATTATTTGAGCGCCTGATCCAGATCCTGTTTTAAATCCTGCAGGTTTTCAATTCCAACCGAGAGACGGATGAAGTTGTCTTTTATCCCCAGCGCAGCCCGCTGCTCGGCAGGCAAGCTGGCATGTGTCATGATCGCGGGATGTTCGATCAGACTTTCCACACCGCCCAGACTTTCTGCCAGAGAAAAAATCTGGCAGCGCTCAAGCATGCGAATGGTATCCGCCAGCCCGCCCTTGATTTCCGCGGAAATCATGCCGCCAAAATACTTCATTTGTTCTTTCGCGAGCTTGTGCTGCGGATGAGAAGGCAAGCCTGGATAAATAACGGTTTCTATCCTGGGGTGAGCCGCAAGCCATTGGGCAAGCTCCATGGCGTTTTCACAATGACGTTCCATGCGCACAACCAGGGTTTTTAATCCCCGCAGCGCGAGAAAACTGTCGAAAGGACTGGCAATTGCGCCGGCAGAATTTTGCAGGAAATGGATTTGTTCAGCCAGCTGTGCATTCTCACCCGTCACAACAATACCGCCAATGATATCCGAGTGGCCGTTCAGATACTTGGTTGCCGAGTGAATGACCAGATCGAACCCGTGTTCCAACGGCCTCTGAATAATCGGGGTGGCAAAAGTATTATCCACTACGGAAACAAGCCGGTGTTTTTTTGCCAGCGCCGCTATCTTGCCCAGGTCCATCAGCTTTAGCATGGGATTGGTCGGTGTTTCCACCCAGATCAGACGTGTCTCGGGCAAAATATGCTTTTCAATGTTTTGAATATCTGTCATGTCCACAAAAGAGACTTTCAATCCCGCCGACCGCTTTCTGACTTTTTCAAAAAGCCTGTAGGTCCCGCCGTAGACATCATCGCAAACGATCACATGATCGCCGGGAGCCAGAATCTCAAGCGTGGTCGCGATGGCGGCCATGCCTGATGCGAACGCAAACCCGTGTTGTCCCGATTCCAGGTCAGCAACGCATTGTTCATAGGCAAAGCGTGTCGGATTTTTGGTACGGGAATATTCGTATCCCTTATGTTTGCCCGGACTTTCTTGCACATAGGTGGAAGTCGCGTAGATGGGTGTCATGATGGCGCCTGTCGCGGGATCAGGCTGTTGTCCCGCGTGAATGGCACGCGTGGCGATATCTTGTGTATGCTTGCTCATGGGTGCGCGTCCGCCTCTTATACTTCAGTTTTTTCTTCAAGAAATCCATGCGCCCGCATCCACTTGTCATCGACAAACTTGGACATGTAATTGCGGATACCGTCAGGCAGAATGACCAGACACTTTTGTCCTTTTTTGAGTGTCTTCGCGGCATGCAGTGCGGCAAAGACCGCGGTGCCTGATGAGCCGCCTACGAGCAGCCCTTCTTCCCGTATCAATCGGCGCGCTGTCAGGAAAGAATCCTTGTCATTGACCTTGATGTATTCATCGACCAGCCTGTTATCGAGTACATCAGGTATGAAGTCATATCCGATGCCCTCGACCAGATACGGATAAACTTCAGTTCCGCCGCCCAGGATAGAGCCGAAGGGATCCACCCCGATTATGCGGATATGCGGCAGTTCTTCTTTCAAACGTTTCGCCACGCCGGTAATCGTGCCGCCGGTTCCTACGCTCATGACCACCATTGCGAGATCGCCGCCCATGTCATCGAGGATTTCCTGGGCGGTGTGTTTATAATGTGCGTCCGGGTTGGACGGGTTGGTGTATTGATTGAGAATGTGAGCGTTGGGCAATTCTTTTTCCAGCCGTTTTGCCAGGGAAATATGACTGTCAGGGTCATTCCATTTGGCTTCCGTAGGCGTGCGGTAAATTTTGGCGCCCAGCGCTTCCAGGATCACTTCTTTTTCGCGGCTCATTTTTTCAGGCATGGTGATGATAATGTTATAGCCTTTTACTGCGCCCGCCAGTGCAAATCCTATCCCGGCGTTTCCCGAAGTTGCTTCAATCAAGGTGTCACCCGGTTTGATCCGGCCCTCTTTTTCAGCCTGACAGACCATTTCCACCGCGATCCTGTCCTTGACGGATCCGCCCGGATTCAGAAACTCGCATTTTGCGTATAATTCGCAGGGCAGATCAGCCGCCAGCCGATTAATTCGGACAACAGGCGTTTTTCCCACGGCTTCTAGGATATTGTGCAGCAGCATAAACTCTCCTTGGATCTAGTACTGATTAACTGGTTGAATCGGGGTTATAGATATAAAAGTTTTCATCGGGATAGGATGAGACATGACAGGTATAAGTGTTTGAATAGGGCGATAAATCGCCGTCTATTGTAATGTACATCGATCTGCCCCTGATAATTCTTCCGTTGCTCTCCAGGTTACAAAAATCATTAATACGGTAATTTTTAAACTTGTTATACCGGGAGCGGTAGGTTTCGATCTGCAGTCTTGAAACGGTGATCAGATAATTTCTGCCAAATGTAAATGCGACCCAGTGATTTCCCCCTTTCCGGATATCGAATAAATACGGGATATTTTGATTGTGGTCAATATCACGAATAATCAATGTCCAGATGGGCTTGCCAATAAATGAATGAAAGCGGGTATAGATCTGGATTGTTTGGCCTAATACTTCTTCATCGGCTTGGGCAAAACTGAAAGGCGCGCAGAGGCACAGCCCCAAAAACATGCTTATGCGAACAAGTAATTTTTTAGCCGGCATCATAGAGTCATATCTTGGTTGATGTATTTATATTATCTCAAAATCTCAGGCAATGTTAGAACTCATTTCAAAAGCTTACAGCCTGTATTCAGAATAATTTATCCGGTATATGGTCGGGAATAAGTGCGATGAAAGACCGTATTTTAATCGTTATAACGAGTATTGTATTTAAATTCTCACTTTGTGCTTAATCAAACGATGGAGGAGTGCTCTGGTTCCGCTTCTTTGCTGCGGGGAGGACAACCCGCCTGTGCGGCGGCGGGTTAATTACTTATGTTTAAACCACTTGAATTCTTCCAGGAACAGGCAAACGGACATGATCAGAAAACCCACAAACCAGATCAATGCCCATTCCGCCATGTTCAGATGCAAAAATTCCCAACCCCGTTGGGTGCATT
Organism: Aquicella siphonis; assembly: GCF_902459485.1. Classification (NCBI taxonomy): domain Bacteria; kingdom Pseudomonadati; phylum Pseudomonadota; class Gammaproteobacteria; order Legionellales; family Coxiellaceae; genus Aquicella; species Aquicella siphonis. Next base: position 2,369,610 of record NZ_LR699119.1, on the reverse strand, counting down.
CCGCGCTTCCGGCGAATATTTTTTGCATGACTTCATTCATGGGCAAGACTTGCATCATGTATTGAATGCTGACACCGCACTCGGTGTTTTCAGCCGAAGGGAAATTTTGCAGCCATACCTGTCTGCCCGCGAGAACAATACCCAGAATGGATGTCAGCGTGCATAAGGAGTTAATGGTCAGCCGCACGCCGCGCCGGGAATGAATCAGTCCTCCCACCAGAAACAGGATGCCAAGTATGGCAAAGGAAATGCGCTGCAGCGTGCAAAGCGGGCATGGCATGATGCCTTCAAAGAATTGAAAATACAGGCTGGTGAGTAATAAAACACTGACGACCGCGAGGCCAAAAAAATAAGATGAACGAATAGTCATAGTCATATTCCAGTATTTCTAGTCAGCCGCCATGAGCCGCGGGCAGTCTCTAATGATCGAGCTTTGCCGCAAACCAGTTTTGGAGGATTAATTGTGCAGCGACTTTGTCAACTTGTCCATCCTGAAGTGCCTTGAATCCGCCCTGGGTAAACAGCCGCTCCCGCGCATCCCGGGTAGTCAGACGCTCATCCATTTCATGTACGGGCAGTTTGCAGCGCTCGCGCAGTAATTCAGCGAACTGACGCGCCTGAGCGCTGATTTTCTGTTCGGTTCCATCCATATTGAGCGGAATGCCCACGACCAGGGCATCGGGCCGCCATCTTTTGATGAGCTTTTCGAGTTCATTCCATTGGGGAAGGCCGTCTTTGGCCTGGAGGGTGGCAACAGGTCTCGCAGTTCTGGTGATGGTTTGACCTACGGCAACACCTATCCGTTTCATGCCAAAATCAAACCCCAAAAGTATTTTGGGTGTGGAAATGTTTTCTGAATTCATTGAGGCACTAAATGTTTTCTAAGTTCCAGGTCTTTCAGTTGGACGAGCAAGGTGGCGGCAAACCACGGTATATACAGCGCAAAGACAATCAGATGGATAAGCGTGGTCCAGATTGTATTGGTGCTGGGTTCGACGAAATATATATGGATATTAATGCGCAGTACATATTTGATGATAATTAATAATGCGAGATAACACAGCCACGGGGTGATCTGAACTGAAAAGACGCGCCACCAGTGATTCCACACCAGCCTGGCGCTGCGCTCCAGAGAGCCTAGCACTCCCCTGTTTTCTATCGCGATCAAGGGAACCAGAAAGATGAACAGCATGGAAATATAGGTAATCAGCAAAAGCTGAATGCTGAAGATGGCCAGTGTGATCATTCCTCCCAGCAAGTGGTTGTAAAAGAGCACTTGATATTTAACCAGTACAAGTTGAATGCCGACCATGGTCAGCATCACGGAAAAAACGATGGCGCTCTCTATCAGAGTCGCGAATACCACATAAAGCAGTTTTTTCAGGCCGACGGATATATCTTCAATCAGGGGTTCGTGCTTGTCACGGATCACGCAATGCATGCGCCAGATAATGCCGACAAAAAACGTCAGGACGACCAGATCCACGGCCAGTATCCAGAGCCGGTGCGGACTCAGCGGCGGCAGGTTAAACAGCCAGTCTTCGCCAATGAAAATGGTCAGAATTCGCGGAATAAACATGGTGAGAGACAACAGAAGGCTTAACAAGATGATTCGAGTGAAACTCGCGCGATATAGTTTGATGCTGGTTTTGATGATCTTGCGGTAAGAACCGGGTTTTGAAGGCAGAAGTGTATCCATACAGATCGTCCTTGGGCTACTGTTAACCTATCATAGCAAGAAAGTTTCGCCAATGCGAAATCCGGCTTTTGTGCCGGTGCTGAATAGGCTGCTGTTCTTAATAAGTTTCATTGGACTGCGACAGTCTTTGATTCTGTCTGCTTCGCTCCAGACGCCACATCCCTGTGGCTAAGGATTTCATCCTGAAATCCAGTCGCTCACTGACAGAATCAAAGACTGTCGCAGTCCAATGAAACTTATGCCACTCTAGCTATATTCCCGGCCTCACATAATGCGGAAAATCTGGCCGCATCAGTGCGCGGAAGCGTCATCCCAGTTGGCACCGCTTCCGAGTGATACCAGCAACGGCACCCGCAGACTGACAGCTTCCGTCATATGACGCCGGATCTGGTCAGCAATCGCCGACAAATCCTTTTCATCCGCTTCGAATACGAGTTCATCATGGACTTGCATGATCATTTTTGCACGAACACCGCTTTCGTTCAGCCAGTGATGGATGCGTATCATGGCCAGCTTGATGATGTCCGCCGCGCTGCCTTGCAGCGGAGCATTAATGGCTGTGCGTTCCGCGGCCTTTTGCCGGGGAATCTGGCTTGCGTGTATATCAGGCAGGTATAAACGGCGCCCCCACAAGGTTTCAACATAACCTTTTTCCCTGGCCATGCTGCGGGTGTTTTCCATATAGGCTTTGACGCGCGGATAACGCGCGAAATACCGGTCTATATAATCCTGGGCGTTCTTACGGTCTATGCCCAGCTGGCGTGTCAGGCCAAATGCCGACATGCCGTAAATCAGCCCAAAGTTAATGGCTTTGGCGTCACGGCGCATTTCGGGGGTCACTGCGTCAAGCGCGACGCCCCAGACTTCGGCGGCGGTGGCCTTATGAATATCCAGGTTATTGGCGAAGGCGTTTAACAGGCTGGGATCTTCGGAAATATGCGCCATCAGTCTTAATTCAATTTGTGAATAATCCGCGCTGATGAGCTGGCAACCGCGCGGCGCGATGAACGCCTGGCGGATGCGCCGTCCTTCAGGTGTGCGTATGGGAATGTTTTGCAGATTGGGCTCGGAAGAAGACAGCCGCCCTGTCGCCGTGCCTGTCTGATTATACGAAGTATGAATGCGTCCGGTGTCAGGATTGATTTGCTCGACGAGGCGGTTTGTGTAAGTGGACATGAGTTTGCTCAGGCTGCGATATTCGATAATCAGCTGCGGCATGGCGTAGTCCAGGGCCAGTTCCTGCAGCACATTATCGGCGGTGGATGCTTGTCCAGTCGGCGTTTTTTGCAGCACGGGCAGTTTCAGTTTCTGAAACAGGACTTCCTGTAATTGCTTGGGCGAATTCAGATTGAATGACATGCCTGCGGCGGTAAACGCTTCCTGTTCCAGTTCCAGCAGGCGTTTCTGTAATTCTCTTCCCTGGGTTTCCAGTTTGACCGGATCAATTAACACGCCGTTGCGTTCGATTTGCGCCAGCACCGGCACCAGCGGCATTTCAATGTGTTCAAAGATATGTTTCAAGCCTGGTTCCGCACTAATGCCCGGCCACAGCGCTTGATGCAGCTGCAAGGTCACATCCGCATCTTCCGCGGCATAGATGCCCGCTTTTTCCACATCGACCTGATTGAAAGTGAGCTGTTTCGCGCCTTTTCCGGCGACATCTTCGAAAGTAATCGTGCGCCAGCCCAGATATTTGAGCGCAAGCGCATCCATACTGTGGTTACTGCCCGTGCTGTCCTTCACGTAAGATTCCAGCATGGTGTCAAACGCGGCTCCGCGCAAGGTCACGCCGGCTTTCGCCAGCACTTCCATGTCATATTTGATGTTCTGACCGATTTTTTTTATCCGTTCGTTTTCCAGCACGGGCTTTAAAGCGGACAGCACCTTGTTCCGCGCAAGCTGTCCGGGCGCGCCGGGATAATCATGACCAAAAGGAACATACGCCGCTTTACCCGGCGCGAGGGCAAACGAGACGCCGACCAAATCCGCGCGCATGTAATCCAGGCTGGTGGTTTCAGTATCAAACGCGAATATTTCAGACCGGCTTAATTGGTTCACCCACTCCAGAAAGACAGTCTCATCCCGTATGATTTCATAACGGGCATATTTGTCACTGTGCGTGTTTTTGGTTTCATCCAGCAATTCCGCTAGCCAGGATTTGAATTCCATTTCCCTGAATAATTCAGTCAGCCGGGCCTTGTCCGCACTGTCAATTTTCAACTGGTCAAATTGAATGGGCAAATCCACATCCAGTTTGATCGTGACCAGGGAGCGGGTCAGCGGTAATTGTTCCAGTGAGGCGCGCAGATTATCGCCAGCCTTGCCGGTAATCTTTTCAGCATGGGCGACGATATTATCCAGCGAGCCGTATTCATTCAGCCATTTCGCCGCGGTTTTGGGGCCTACCTGAGGCACGCCGGGAACGTTATCCGATGTATCGCCCACCAGGGTCAGATAATCGATGATGCGTTCGGGCGGCACGCCGAACTTTTCTTTCACACCCGCGGGATCCAGCGTGGTGTTATTCATGGTGTTAATGAGCGTGATGTGTTTATTCACCAGCTGCGCAAGGTCTTTGTCGCCGGTGGAAATGACACAATCTATTTTGTTGTGCGTCGCGCGGGCCGCGAGTGTGCCAATGACATCATCTGCTTCCACGCCTTCAACCGCGATCAGCGGCAGTCCCATGGCGCGGATAATTTCGTGTATGGGTTCAATCTGCTGCGCCAGTTCGCCCGGCATTTCTGTCCGGGTCGCCTTGTAAGCCGGATACAAGTCATCCCTGAATGTCTTGCCCTTGGTGTCAAACACCACCGCCATGTATTCCGGCTGATAATCCGCTATCAGCCGTTTCAGCATGTTGACCATGCCATATACGGCCCCCGTGGGAAATCCTTTGGAATTCATGAGCGCCGGCAAGGCGTGAAACGCCCGGTATAAATACGAAGAGCCGTCAACGAGAACAAGCGGTTTGTTTTGTGCGGACATAGCGGTTCCTGAGGGTGAAATCAGCCTGAGGATAATGAAAATGGCCGGGAGAGGCAAGAAATGTCTGTACTCATCCTGTCTGGGCAAACCAGGCGGAGACAGTCTTGGAAAATTTCAGTTCCGGCCGGTGAGCATCAGGTAATAAGGCAAGTAAATCAAATAATTACCACGCAAAAGAAAATTTTCAAATCTTATCTATACTTAAAACATATACATAGAAAACCTATAAACGAGGTGGGGTATGGCGCAGACAAGACCAGTACCGGTTCATGTTTCGGATGATGCGGTAGGATCCAAAAAAATGATGCAAGTGTTAGGAGAGTTGATTTATACGGAATACCAATATGTTCAAGATATGAAAGACATGATTGGTTATCTTGAAGAACTCCGCAAAGCGGAGCATCTCGATCAAACCGAGAGAGACTTGATACAAAAATACATTGAGATGGGTCAGGTTCTGGCACAGGGAAGCGTCTTACTCGATAACATACCCGATGCTAAAAGAATTTATGACTTGATTGAAAGGAAATTTGATGAACTGGGAATACCGCCTGATCAGCGCAGGGAAAGAATACAGGACGCACTGAAAGAATTGGCTGAGGACAAAGAGTTAACCAAAACACTCTATGGTGAAGTTGTACAGGCATTTAATAGTGAGGAAGTTAAAGCGTATATCAGATCTTTTGAACCAATTATCGCGACATACAAGGCGTTTGGTGAATTTGTGGAAGAGCTCAGCAAAAAATATCCATTGGAACCCGCTCTGGTGTGGAAATTAAGCGGCAATGAGTCTTATCCTATCAAGCCTACTCAGCGCCTTACCAAGTATCAATTACACGTGGATCAAATTGCGGGCGAGATCCCGATGACACCCGAAGCGAAAAAGGAATTTGAAGCTTTCAGAAATGATCCTATTACGCCTTCTGATAGGGAAGTCTCTGCTAAAAAATCTGAACTGAGAGCGTATACGATAGAAGGCGGTGCGACGGATCAATTATACCATGATACGCGTCAGATCATAGCTGAAGTCAATAATGAAAAAAAATCGGCGACAGCGCAGGATATCAGAGTATATTTCTTCATGAAAGAAATGGTAAGCCGGTTTCAGGCATGGGAAGCCGAGTACCCTGAATATAAGGATTATTTCCAGGGAAAATACGAAGCCATCGCAGCGCTTAAAAAAGAATATCAGGCTTTACAAGTACCCACACTAGACCAAATCAAACAGAGAGCCTTGCTGTCTCCGGAACATCTACTGTCACCAAACGAACAACTGCTTAAGGAAGCTTTGCGCAAGCAAGGCGAAATTTCAGAAAAACTGAAAGATGATCCGGAAAATAAAAAATATTTGAAAGTGCAAAGCGAAGTGAGTGCAGTGATAGGCGCTCTCGCGAAACTTGTCAGCAATGAAGCCACTTCTGCCCAGCTTGCGTCACTGGAAGAAATATTCAATAAACTGGTTACGCTGCAGGATGCTGATCGACCACTCTTTTCGCCGGAAGAAGTGCAAGCTATTCAGGTTCCATTCGATCAAACCAGAAGATCATTGACCAATGATCACGAGTCCGCACAATTGATGTATGTGACGGCGGCCAGAGATATGGAAAGAACCGGCGAGAAAATGTTGGGAAGAAAGGAGAGAAAGTCGTTTCTTGACACCACCATTACTTCCATCATAAAAGCAGGCACTTTTGAGGAATTTGATGTTGTTGCACATATGCGGGAAATGGTCTCCAGGGAAAACAAGCAGATTTTTGATATAGGATCCCGGGTTAGTACTGTGTTGCATACGCCAGAAAAGGATAATTCCATAGTGGCACAGCTTCAGATTTTGAAAGACGGCAAAAGCCAGCAGATTGAAGGACTGGTTTATAACAAATGGATGCAATTTAAAACTATCGTGCCCCGGACCGGAACCTGGAGTCAGTCATATCATAATGCTTTGCGGTCACATCCGCCATTCATGGAAAAAGTTGATAAAATGACCAAGGCGGTGGAAGATTGCATCATTTTACAGTCTCAACTCAAGCGATTGGAAGAATTGCGCAATGCCTTGTCTGTCACGACCGGGAACAAAAACTCTTTGCTTGAGAATTACCGCAAAAGTTCAAAAGTCAAATCACAATTACAAGAGTATATCGACCAAAAGTCACAAGACGATGCGATGAATATTGTCAAGCGAGCTAATCCTGATTTATCGGAAGACAGTAAGAAATTCAAAAAATTACTTAAAAAGGAAACCAAGGCTCAACGAGAAAAAATAAAAAAATCGGTTGACAAAACACTGGCGGATCTTGGAGATGATAGACAGGAATCGGCTTTATTCGTTTTGATTGCTCAGCAGGAAAAAGAATTGAGTGCGCGCCTTGAAAATACCAAACGAGCAATCCGGGATATGGATCAAGAGTTGAATCAAATCGCGCGCGCGCGTGTCAGTGATCCTGGCATTTCAAGCGAGGGCAAGGTTCTGGATCCCAAAGAAAAAACGGATCTCTTGTTTGAAAATGTCAAATCAGAACTCAATCAGATTAAAAAAGAACTGGAGACTGATCTCAATAATTATAAGCTGGCTAAGGATAAGAAAGATGTTAAGCAGCGCGATAGTATAATTGCCCAAATTGATAAGATTGATGCCTTGCTAAAGGGCATGGATAAGATACAAGCCAATGATGATTTAGGCGCACGCGAAAAAATGAAACAGCTCAAGAATGAAATTATCGCGGCCAAACTGAATGATTCACCCAAGCTGAAGGATGTCGATAAGGGATTTCAGGCTTGTTACAATGGAATGAAACAGGATTTCAAGCAACAGTGTTATGCCGTAGACAAGGAATTATCCCGCATATCCAGACAGCCCAAATTTGATACCAAGAAAATGGATCCGGTAGACGCGCTGTGGGCTCAAATCAACAGCAAGAAAGGTTTATATCATCAAAACGTGGAACAGCTGGATTTAAGACAAGAACTGGTAAAGGAAAAGGCGCATGCAACAAACAAGGACTTACGTACGGCATACGCCACTGCAGAGAAGCAGTTAGGCGCTTTGTTACACTCTGTTAAACTCATCAAGGAAGATGAACACAAATACAAAAATGAGTCTGAACGCTTGAATGATTGTTTATCTAAAATCAACGGGCTGTTGAAACTTCAAAAGGAAGGCAAGGTTACCCTGCCGCGGGATGCGGTTGATTTTCTGAAAGACATAGCGAAGACGACTGAACGGGCCATGAAAACCGCGCTGAATGAAGAGAAAAAGCAACAGAAAGTCGCAGAAAAAATGGCGGCAAAGCAACAAAAAATAGAAGCAAAAGGAGGAGTGTCACGCTCTTCACTCTGGCACAACCCGATGGCAACAAGGACAGCTCCAAAAACGGCTCCAAAACAACCTTCTGACACAGCCAAAAAAGAGGAAGAAAAGGTAACTACATCAGGCTATCGCCGAGGAAGCGGGGGGGGATTCAACTCATAGATTCGCTGACCAGGTAAGCTATGCTGTTTTTCCAGGCGCTGATGTCGAGACCATGGATTTTTCTGCATCCCGCTCGCACTATTCACTTAATCGGCTATAATAGATCCTGACTAACAGGGAGGTGTCAGTATGTTGATACGTTTTATCGCCATCTTATTTGGTATCGGATTTATCTTCGCCGGCGTGGCCGGATTCATGCCCGCTTTTACCACTAACGGGGCTTTGCTGGGAATTTTCGAAGTCGACACCATGCATAATATTGTGCATATTGTGAGCGGTGTCATCGCCATCATGGCTGCGACCAGTTTACGGTTTGCGCGGCTTTATTTTCTTGTGTTTGGCGCCATTTATACCATAGTCGCGATCGTGGGCTTTGCGCGCAATGGCGATCTCTTTATGATGCACGTCAATATGGCGGATAATTTTTTACATCTGGCTATTGGTGTGCTTTCCCTCTTTTTGGGGTATTATGCCAGCAAAAAACAAGCTGAAGCCTGAAGCAGTCAGGCACAGGGCCGCCTTGCCGCGGCCCTGGGATCTGTATCCCTTGTTTTGTGTGCCTGGATAGTGTAGTTATTCCTATCCGAATAACCGTGTGAACTTAACCCTGCAGTGATGTCTTGCCGCCTTTCTGGACGGCACGGTGAAATATTTCGTCAGCATCACTCGCATTCATCATGAATTAATGGAGAGCAGCGCTTGTGGGCGTGTCACTTTGGGAAAAATGTCTGAATTCTCTGGAGAGCGAGTTTCCATCCCAGCAATTCAATACCTGGATACGGCCGTTACAGGCGGAGCACGCTGACGGCAGATTGGTGCTGCTCGCGCCAAACCGCTTTGTACTGGACTGGATTGTAGAGCGCTTTTTGACCCGTATTAATGAACTGGTGGCCCAGTTCAGCGAGGATTCCCCGCCTTCCGTGTCACTTGAGATTGGCAGCAAGCGCAATGAATTGCAAAAGCGCGCGGAGGCCCAGGCACCCGCTCCCGCCGCGCCCATCAATGCCAAAACAGCTTTTGCTTATACGGACACCAGGACTTACCAAAGCAATCTGAACCCTAATTTCACTTTTGACAATTTTGTCGAGGGTAAGTCCAACCAGCTGGCCAAGGCAGCGTCCCTGCAGGTGGCCGGCAACCCTGCGGTGGCTTACAATCCCTTGTTTCTCTATGGCGGTGTGGGCCTGGGCAAGACGCATTTAATGCACGCGATAGGCAACCAGATCATACGCGACAACCCCAAGGCCAGGGTCTTGTACCTGCATTCCGAACGTTTCGTGGCGGACATGGTCAAAGCCTTGCAAACCAACGCCATGAATGAATTCAAGCGCTATTACCGCAATGTGGATGCGCTGCTGATTGACGATATACAGTTTTTTGCCGGCAAAGATCGAACCCAGGAAGAGTTTTTCCATACTTTCAATGCCTTGCTGGAAAGCCAACAACAAGTTATCCTGACTTGCGACCGTTATCCCAAGGAAATCAATGGCGTGGAAGAACGCCTGAAGTCACGGTTTGGCTGGGGACTGACCGTCGCTGTTGAGCCGCCCGAACTGGAAACCCGTGTTGCGATTCTCATGAGCAAGGCGGAACAGACAAACATCAATCTGCCTTATGAAGTGGCTTTTTTTGTTGCCAAACGGATACGATCCAATGTGCGCGAACTGGAAGGCGCGCTGAAACGCATCATTGCAAATGCCCATTTCACTGGCAAGGCAATCACGCTAGAATTTGTCAAGGAAGCATTGCGCGACTTGCTCGCGCTGCAGGACAAGCTGGTGACGATTGAAAACATCCAGCGTACAGTGGCAGAGTATTACAAGATCAAGGTGGCTGACGTTTTATCCAAGCGGCGCAACCGTTCGGTGGCAAGGCCGCGTCAGATCGCCATGGCTCTGGCCAAGGAATTGACCAATCACAGTCTGCCGGAAATCGGCGATGCGTTTGGAGGCAGAGATCATACAACGGTATTGCATGCCTGCCGCATGATCACGGAATTGAGGCAGTCAGACGCGGATATCGAAGAAGACTACACCAACTTGCTGAGAATTTTAACCACCTAAGCTAAGAGAGTAACGCCATGGATATCGTTGTTCAACGTGAAGCACTGTTAAAACCACTGCAGGCGGTCAGCGGGGTTGTGGAAAGAAAACAGACCCTTCCCATTTTGTCCAATGTCTTGTTGACTATCAGAGACGGCCGTTTGTTGTTGACGGGAACAGACTTGGAAATTGAACTGGTCGGCTTTGTGCGCATAGAAAACCAGTCTGCTGACGGTGTCGCGACGGTTTCGGCGCGCAAGTTATTTGATATTTGCCGTACCCTGCCTGAAGGCAGCGCCTTGCGTCTGTCACTGGAGAAGAATTATCTGGTGGTGCGCGCCGGGGAAAGCTGTTTCATGTTGAATACACTGCCAGCGCAGGATTTTCCCAGTCTGGAAGACAGCCAGTACGCATCGGAATTTACCATCAGGCAAAACAGTCTCAAGAACCTGCTGACCAAAACGTATTTTGCCATGGGCCAGCAGGATGTACGCCATTATCTGAATGGCGCGTTTCTCGATATTGGCCAGCAATCCATCAAGTGTGTGGCGGCCGATGGTCACCGCCTTGCCCTCTCTTCTCTTCATGATGAAGCCATAGGCAATGTCGAGGCGCGCATCATCCTGCCGCGTAAAAGCGTGCTGGAATTGATACGCTTGCTGGGCGGCGATATGGATAGCGATATCACGCTGCATATAGGGGAAAACCGGGCCCGGTTCGTCACGCCAGACTTTATATTCACCACAAAACTAATTAATGCGCAATATCCAGACTATAACAGGCTTATCCCTAAAGGTACCACGACTGCACTGGGTGATCGCGAATCCATTAAGCAGGCCTTGACCCGTGCTTCCATTCTTTCCAATGAAAAATTCCGTGGCGTCAGGTTCCAACTCGAGCCCAGCAAGCTGCGTATCACGGCCAATAATTCTGATCAGGAGCACGCTGAGGAAGCCGTGACACTGGAATACGCCGGTAATAACATGGAAATCGGCTTTAACGTGGCTTATTTACTGGATGTTGTGTCTGCGATCACCACCAAGGCCATACGATGTGTTTTTACCAGCCCGAATGACGGCGTACTCATAGAGCCTGCGGAAGGCGATCACAGCCTATATGTCGTCATGCCCATGCGCTTATAAGCTCTTGCTGCTGCTTTTGCTGCCGGGTCACCGTTACCAGGAGATACCGGCATGACTATCGCGTTGTTACGCATCACTAATTTCCGTAACCTGGAAGCGGTTGATTTGGTGCCTTGTCATGCAGGTCTGAATGTCATTTGCGGTAATAACGGCAGCGGCAAGACCAGCCTGCTAGAGGCCATTTACTGCTTAGGTTTGGGACGTTCCTTTCGCACCTCAACCGGCGCACGGCTGATACGCCAGGAGGCTGATAAATTTTCTATTTTTTCTCATATAGTTAGCGAAATGCAGCGGCAAGTGCCCGTGGGGATAGAGCGGGATATTCACGGAACGACCCGGTTGCGGGTGGCAGAAAGAGATGCATCTGGCATTATGGAGCTGGCTGCATATTTGCCAATCCGGCTTATTAATTCCCAATCCCACAATTTATTCGAATCCGGCCCGGCTTTTCGACGGAAATTTCTGGATTGGGGTTTGTTTTATCAATCAGATAGCTTTATTACCTGTTGGCGTCAATTTGAACGCGTTATCAAGCAGAGAAATGTTCTTTTGCGAGACAGACGCCCCCGTAGCGAGCTGGATGCCTGGTCGGATGAGTTGGCCCGGCACGCCATGGTACTTGACGAGCTACGGCGGAGATATGTGAATCATCTTATGCCCCTGGTTTCCGAGTTGGCGCAGGAATTGCTGGCTATGTCTACATTGGCATTTGCGTATCAACCCGGCTGGCGCGAAGACAGAGATTATCTTGAGATTTTGAAAGAGGGATATCTGGAGGAAATTCGCGCAGGCCATACCTTGCATGGGCCGCACCGGGCTGATTTGGATATCACCATTGATGGGATCCCAGTGAAGCATTTTTTATCCAGAGGACAGCAAAAATTACTGATTTGTGCTATGATAATTGCCCAGGGTAAGTTGTTAGCGGAGCAGGCAAATAAGAGCATTATTTACCTGGTAGATGACCTGCCTGCCGAGCTGGATTTACCAAGCAGGCAGAAGCTGATTACGCTGCTCTCCAGACAGCATACACAGATTTTTGTCACAGCAATAGAAAGAGAGACCATTGAAACCATAATGGGCGACAGATTAGCGGTGCCTATAAAAGTGTTCCACGTGAAACATGGTAGTGTCACTGACTTGACAATGAGCCAGTCCTGATTGGGTAACAAAAGGCGCTGTGCTGAAGGTGCTGCGTTAAAATATGACTTAGGAGTACACAGTGAGTATGAATACAGCCGAAAGCTATGATTCATCTAAAATCAAAGTTCTCAAAGGCCTGGATGCGGTACGCAAGCGTCCTGGTATGTATATTGGGGATACAGAAGATGGGACTGGTTTGCATCATATGGTGTTTGAACTTGTCGATAATTCAATTGATGAAGCATTGGCGGGGCATTGCGACACGATTTGGGTCACTATTCATGCTGATGAGTCTGTGTCTGTTAAAGATAACGGGCGCGGTATTCCGGTAGATATTCATCCTGAAGAAGGACGTTCCGCTGCGGAAGTCATTATGACTGTCCTGCATTCGGGCGGTAAGTTTGATAATGATTCTTATAAGATTTCTGGTGGTTTACATGGTGTGGGTGTTTCTGTCGTTAATGCGCTTTCAGAAGAATTACATTTGGTTATTCGTATTAATGGCAAAGTACATGAACAATATTACCATATGGGTGAACCGGCAGCGCCTCTGGCTGAAATTGGTGATACAAATGAACGCGGAACGGAAGTCAGGTTTAAACCCAGCGCTGAAATATTCAAAAATATCCAATTTAATTACGATGTGCTCGCTAAAAGATTGCGTGAATTAGCATTTCTGAATACATCTATTCGTATTTTTCTTACAGACGAGCGCACCAATAAAACCGATGCGTTTGAATATCACGGTGGATTAAAGGGTTTTGTAGAAGATTTAAACCGGAATAAAACGCCCATTCATCAGAGGATTTTTTATTTCCTGGCTGAAAAAGACAAAGTAATGGTAGAAGTAGCTGTGCAATGGAACGATACGTATCAGGAAAAACTGTTTTGCTATACCAATAACATTCCTCAGCGTGACGGCGGCACACATGTGGCGGGATTTCGCAGTGCGTTAACCAGAGTGTTGAATACTTATATAGAAAAAGAAGGTTTTGCTAAAAAAGAAAAAGTGGCCACTTCCGGAGAGGATTTGCGTGAAGGTTTAACCGCTGTTTTATCAGTTAAAATGCCAAATCCCAAATTTTCTTCACAGACTAAAGATAAATTGGTCTCTTCTGAAATTAAATCCATCGTTGAATCTTTGATGAATGAGAAATTTCAGGAATATCTGATGGAAAATCCGCAAGACGCAAAAAATATTGTTTCAAAAGTAATAGAAGCAGCGCGTGCGCGGGAAGCGGCGCGCAAGGCACGAGAACTCACCAGGCGTAAAAGTGCACTGGATGTAGCTGGATTGCCCGGTAAGCTTGCTGACTGTCAGGAAGAAGATCCTGGCAAGTCGGAATTATTTATTGTTGAGGGAGATTCGGCCGGCGGCTCAGCCAAACAGGCTAGAGACCGAAAGTCGCAAGCTGTGCTGCCATTGAAAGGTAAAATTCTTAATGTGGAGAAAGCACGCTTCGATAAAATGCTGTCTTCGGCTGAAGTCGCGACATTGATTACCGCCCTGGGTTGTGGAATCGGACCTGAAGAATATTCGCCTGATAAAACCCGGTACCACAGTATTATTATCATGACTGACGCTGATGTTGACGGATCCCATATCCGAACCCTTTTGCTGACTTTTTTTTATCGACAAATGCCGGAATTGATCGAAAGAGGGTATATTTATATTGCGCAGCCGCCTTTATTCAAAGTTAAAAAGAACAAACAGGAGCGGTATGTCAAAGATGAAAAGGCGCTGGATGACATGCTTTTCCAATCCGCCCTGGATGGAGCTTCATTATATCCTGGCGATGGTTCCAGCCTGACGGGCGAACCGCTCGCGCAGCTAGTGAATGAATATCATGCCATGATGAATCTGATAAACCGGATTTCCAAACGCTATCCCAGAGAGCTTTTGGAAGCATTAATGTATGCACCCATGCTAAATGAAAGCGTATTGGCGAATCGTGATGAAATGCAGACCATAGTTAAAGGGATTCAAACCAAATTAAATGCCGAGACCCTGGTTTCTGCTTATTATGAAATTGAGTTGACAGAAGACAAGGAACGGCACTGGTGGTTGCCAAGCTTAACCATAACCAGCCATGGAGTATCAAATAAGTTATTGATAAATAAGGATTTATTGCTTTCGCTGGATTATCGTAAACTCACGGATTTCGGCGCGCGCGCGAACCAGCTCTTAAAATCCGGTGCATATATTCAGAGGGATGAGAAAAAACAGGTTATCCATACTTTTGCGCAAGCCATGAGCTGGCTGGTCGCGGAAGCCAAAAAAGGACAAACAATACAGCGTTACAAAGGGTTGGGAGAAATGAATCCCGATCAGCTATGGGAAACAACCATGGATCCTGAGAAACGCATATTATTGCAGGTGAAAGTGGAAGATGCCGTGGCCGCAGATCAGATTTTCACCACATTAATGGGGGATGAGGTCGAACCCCGGCGCCAGTTTATTGAATCGAATGCACTGGATGTAACCAATCTGGACGTTTAAAATCAGCCCTTTTCATTGTAACCCTATAGCTTCTTTTTACAGGCAGGCCCGCATGCCTGTAAAAAGAAGCCTTCCGAAAGCTTTAAATAAATGCTCGCAGACACAGCTTATTGATAACATTCAATAAATATCCAATTATTGCGTAATAGACCATTGCTTACCCATATATTATCCATTCCCCAGCGAGGATACGTAAAAGCATCTATAATGAAAATAGGCTTTTTTGATATGCTCAAATTTTAAGTAATGATTTATCCAAGCGAGGTCAGTATGGCAGAAGTTTCTTCCCCACCAAGAGATGAGCAGCAGATTCAGAGTGCATTACAGGGTTTGCGTGAACAATATGCTGCTGCGACGAAAACAAAAATTATCACCAGTCCCGCTGATATTGACGCCAAGGACAAGATCATGGATGAAATGTTCGCCTGGTGTAAAGAACAGGCGAATATTGTTGTTCTCAAGAGCGCGACCATTTTATCTGCCGATCCTACTTCCCGGACCGTGCAAAATTGTAAATCACTGCTGCTTAGCAAGGGTATCCATCCCGGGCAGGTTTATGCCGCCAATGAGTCCTTGCTCAGTCTGTTATTGGCAAGCGGCGAAGAAGAAGAAGATTTAAAGAAACACAAAGGGGAAACCACTGTTTCTTTCAGTGACCAGCAACGCCATTTGCGTGAACTGGTGTTCGAAGCAGTCAGACAAAATGTCAGTGATATCCATATTCAGGTACGGCAGACATATACCAAAATCCGCATGCGCCAACACGGTGAGTTAAGAGTGTATGCGGAATGGTCTGAAAAACTCGGGCGTGAAATCGCCTCGGTTGCTTTTAACAAGGAAACAGACCATGCCACTTCACATTTCAACCCCCTGATTCCGCAGGACGCATCCATGCCTTTGAAGATGCAGGGCAAGGATATCCGTCTTCGTCTCGCGAGCGTGCCGGCACACGGCGGTTTCGACATGGTCATGCGTATTCTTGCGACAGGCGAAGAACGCACCAAACAGTTGGATCAGCTGGGATATACGCAAAAGCAGATTGATATCATCAAAATGGCGATGAAACTTCCGTTTGGCGCGATTATTGTCGCGGGGCCCACGGGGTCTGGTAAAACGACAACACTGGCCAGCTGTATGGAAATGGTGGAAAGCACACAGAAGTTATACTCCATTGAAGACCCGGTTGAAAAAGTCGTTGAAGAAGCGACGCAAGTCCCTGTGAACACGGAAAAGGAAGACCGCAGTTTCGCGAGCATGGGCCGCGCCGCCTTGCGTATGGACCCGGACGTCATCATCCTCGGGGAAATGCGCGATGAGGATACGGCTCACGTGATGGTGCGGGCGTCTATCACCGGTCACTTGGTGTTGACCACGTTACACACGAACCGTGCGACGGCAATCGTCACCCGTCTGGTTGATATGGGTGTTTCCCCTGTCCTTTTGAGCGACAGCAGTGTGTTACGTTGTCTGATGTGCCAACGTCTGATTGCAAAAGTGTGTGATGGCTGCGCCATCCCGCTTAGAACTTCTGAGCGTCACCAGCCTTATATGGCTGACTGGGAAGCGGTGCTGGGGAAGGATATTCTGGATCGCGCCAAGGCGCGCGGCAATGGATGTCCCAAATGCAACCGTTCTGGTGTGGGCGGACGTATTGTGGTTGCAGAAGTGATTTGGGTAGATGAAGATGGTAGGCAATTCATTCAAAAATGCGATACTCTAAACTGGGAGAAATATTTAAAGGAAAATGGCTGGATGGATTTTCGCGACAGGGCTATCGATTTGATTCAGGCCGGAGTGTGTGATCCATTCGATGCGGAAAAAGTGGTGGGGCCCATTAACCCGGCTACTCAATCAAGGACGTTTAAGTACTCATAGAGAGCACTGTTATGGAATTTACATTAAATTCATTGAATGAACAGATAGCGAAAGTAACTTTAGCATTTAAGCACTGGCAATTCGGCAACAAGCAGCAGCTTGCTTTTCTGGAAGACTTGTATCTCCTGATCAATGATGGTATTCCCGCGAACCGCGCGGTGGATATGATGAGCCAGGTGACAAAAGGGTTAACACGCGAAGTCGCGCTTTCTCTCTCGCAAAAAATCGGCGAAGGCCAGCCGCTGGCTGAAGGTATGCGGGAGTGGTTTTCCATGAATGTGGTTGAAATTATCCGCGTCGGTGAATCGGGCGGCGCACTTGCCCAGACCATCAAATCAGCCATCAATATGCTGTCGCAGCAAGGCGTGGCCATAGGCGCGTTCGTAGGCGCTGTTTCTTATCCCTTGCTGGTTATCGTGATCGCCTGCGTTGTGATCCTTTATCTGAAAAGATCGGTGTTTACGCAGTTTGAAATGATCAAGCCCATAGCGCAATGGCCGGACGCGGGTCAAAGGCTGGTGCATATCGCGGGCATCATTCAGTCGTACTGGTGGGTATCAATAGTGGTGGTGGTGGCCGTCATGGTCATTTTCAAACGTCTGATGTCTAACTATACGGGCGAGTTGCGGTCTTCTCTTGACAAGATTCCTCCATTTTCATTTTACCGACGGCTTGCGTCCGCGCGGCTTCTGGAAACGCTGGGTCTTCTGGTAGCGAACGGCGTTGTCTTCAAGTCAGCTATCAAGGTGATGCAGTATCAGGCCAACCCCTATATGCTCACTCATCTTTCGAAAATGGAACATTTGCTCAGCATGGGTAAAACCAATATCGCGGATGTGCTTGCAACGGGACTGGTGGATGAAAATGATCTCATGCGCTTGCGCGTCATGGCGGAAGTAAAAGGTTTTGAGCATGGTCTGATCCGCATGGGCATACGCGGAACCGAACAGGCCACGCAAACACTAAAATTCATCGCCCGTATTGTCGGTGGTATTTTCCTGGCTGTAGGCGGTATTTTGATTATTGTGATCATTCAGGGTATATATTTGACAGGTATGTCACTGGCAGCGTAATTAGCAGAGGTCTGGTTGTGAGGTCGATGAAAAAGTTTCAATCGGGTGCCACGCTTCTGGAAGTCATGCTGGTCATTGTGATCGGTGCGGCGATTCTTTACATGAGTATCCAGCAATACCTTACTTACCGCCGTGATGCCGATGCGCTGCAAGTACAAGCCAACGTCGATACCATCTTTCAGGCCATGTCATCGTATTACAGGATGAATTGTTATGGAACGACGGACGGGAGTTATCAAATGGTCGCAGGCACATTGAATCAAGCTATATCACCGCCCAATCCCTTACCCATTTCCATCTCGACGGATCTGATCGATAATGGATTTCTGACCACGCCCATGCCGAGAAATCCGATAGTCAAACCTACTGGCGCCGGTACCAATGGGTATGTGGCGCAATTCAACCGGTTTGATCCGCCGCAGGACAGGCAGACTTGCATGGCCGGTACCAATGCGACAACCCCTCTTCCCCCTAATTGCACGGATCCGCGCGGCGTCGGCAAAATCATCACCTGGAAAGCACAGGTTGCCGTGCAGCTGAATAATCCTACCCCTACAGAAGCCAAGCTGTATTTGAATCTGTTGGCTGGAGACTGTCTCTCGACCATGTCGGGCAGTACGGTTGTGCCCTGCAGTACCAGTGGTAATACAGGCACATTTGTTGTCTGGGAAAAACTTCCTTCCAGCGGAAACGCCAAATTTGTGTCTGATTACTGGGTAACCATGCCTACAGTGAGTCAGTTTACCCAGATGTATACAACCGCTCCCATTTTGAATTTGACGGATGGCAGCTCATTACCCTATCAATATTACTTATGCGGTAATTAAAAGGTGATAAACATGAAGGCGCGAAAAAATGTAACCGGTTTTACCCTGATAGAAATTCTGCTGGTGCTGGTTATTATCAGCATTATCATTTTCGCGAGTGTAGGCTACGTGCAGCAGCGCGCTCTGCAATTGCGCATGGACAGGACCACCACGCAGATGCAGCAAATCCTGAATGCAGGCTTGTCTTATTATGTTCAGGAAGGACACTGGCCCACGGCGTTAAGTGATTTACAAGGCACTTATCTTCCGCCAGTGTCAGTGACACTGAAAAATCCCTGGGGAAATGATTACGCGATAGACAGTGCGAGCAATCCCAAGCTTTTTTATGTTTATACCCGTGTTAATACGGTCAGCGCAAAAGGCGCATTCGCCGCCGCGTCGGTGATTGCCGGTACCCTGCCCTTTGCCTATACCTCTAATGACGGCAGCGGCGCGCCGCCCTCGGCGGCCTCACCTTGTACGAGTGCGGATACGTCGTGTTATATCGTGGCTGCCGTGAATATACCTGGTTATAATCTGAATAATGCCTCGGCGGTGAATTTTGGCGGGTTGTATCACCACGGCGCCTGTGTGCCCGTGCCGGAATGCACAGTGGACAAGACAGGCACGACCATGGTGCCGCAAATATTAGTGGCGCCGGTGCAAATCAGCGGCACAGACGAATCGTCCGATCTTAACCAGGTCTTTCCCATATCGAGTTTTACTGCTTATGCCATTGGCCCAAGCGCCACGCCTGGAGAATGCGCAAGCGGAGGCGGCGGTCCTCCTCATACTTGTTCCGGCGGTATTTCCGGCGGTACCTACTGGCGTGTCTGTCTGCAGGTTGTCACTGAAAAAGGCCAAATTGACAACACAATCAGCGGCTGGGGAGAAAAACAGACTATCATGGCCTTGACCCGCTGCTCGAGTTCAAATGAACCCGCTGGGTCTGGATTTACAATTTATAGTAATTAATGAAAGGTGAAAAAAACCCTTACACATTTTTTTTTATATCTCTTATACTTGATAACTAAAATTTTTCAAGATATCTTGGGCATAGGGAACATGGAGATAAAGGATGAAATGCCGGATCATGAAGATACACGTGTTATTAGCAAGTTTGTTCCTATGTGTTATTCCGCTGCATGCCACAGCAGGCTGGGAAGTTTCAAAGCCTGAATCAGCGATTCCCCGAGAACCATTTTTTCAAGCCGGTAATCAGCAAAATACCGCATTCCTGCCATCTGCCTATAGCAGCTCTGCATTTCCAAACCAATATGCGGATCTGGGGCAACCTGCGGCAATATACGCAGTCAGCATCAGTGGCTCCCTCAAAGAAAATCTCGAGCGCATCATGGGTCGTTATCACTGGAAAGTCATCTGGAAGGCACCATATGATTATAACTTCGATGGCAGAGTCACAGGATCCAGCTTACCGAATGTGGTAGAAAAATTGTTGCAACCCTTCCCCCTGCAGGCTGTAATGTATATGTCCAACCGCACACTGGCTGTTGTGCCAAGATATCGAACATAGGAAGAGATAAATGATGCTAAAGAAATGGATAGTCTTGCTTTTATCGACCGCATTCGTGTTGGCCGCCTGTCATTCACCCGTCTATAACCAGACAGAAGGCAATATTGCTGATGTGAAAATAAAAGCGGCAAAAGAGCGTGTCATATCAGATAACAAGGCGAAACCGCTGCCGCCACTTTTGATCAAAAAAGGTCTTTATGTGGATACGACGCCTATCAGTCTGAGCAAGAGACCATCCTGGCTTAATAATCACATCGTGGTTCGCGGCGACCAGCTTCCATTTTCCTATTACAGCCGTGTGATCGCAGCGGGCGCCGGCAGCAAGGTGCTGACAAAATACCAGGTAGGAATGGATCCCACCTCAAATGTTAGCATTAATTATTCCGGCACAATCCGGGGCGCGCTGGACATGCTGGCTGCGAAGTCAGGCTATGTCTACAGCATAAATAACAACATGATTTACTGGCAGGCTTTCATTACACGGACATTTGATATCGCTTTCATGCCGGGTGACTCTGATTACCTGCTGGGCAAGAAAAGCTCTGGCGGCGGTGCCAATACCGCAGAACAGGGAACAACGGCTCAGGTATCCAATTACACCACGAGTGACTCTTCGGATTCCGAATACAGCAATCTGAGCGGCAAGGTATCCATCTGGAAAGATTTGCAGGCTACCATCGCGCAAATGCTTTCTGCTGATGGCAAGGTGACCGTGTCACAGGCGTCCACTTCGGTCACGGTACGCGACAGGCCTACCAACGTGCAGCTGGTTGGTCAGTACATCTATAATCTTAACAGTAACCTCTCCAAACAAGTGCTGGTCAAAGTGCAAGTTCTGGAAGTGTCGCTGGAGAATGCTTATAACTATGGCATCGACTGGGCTATTATTACCAATGCGTTCCATAATTCACCGTTCACACTGAATGCGAATTACGGTACACCCATAGCGATTACTGCATTGAACACGGCATCTGGTGCCAGCACTACAGGTGTTCCTACTCTGGGTACTGTAGCAACTGTGCCCGAAGGTAAAAATCCCATACCTTCTTATACCATCCTGTTAAAAGCGCTTAACCAGCAGGGCAAGACTTCTGTGGTCTCAGAGCCCAGGGTATTGTGTCTGAATAACCAGGTTTCCGTGGTGCGTATAGTCAAGTCGGAAGGTTATGTGGCAAGTATTCAAAATACCGCCACGCCAGGTGTGTCAAGCACAACCAATACCGTGACATCGCAGGTCACGCCTGGCATGCTTGTAACAGGCCTGACATTGTATATTCTGCCAAAGATCCTGAATGATCGTATCTATTTATCTGTGAACGCAGACTTATCAACCAATGACGGCTTTAAGCAATTCGGTCCGACGAACAGCGAAATCCAGCTGCCCAGCATTACTGAAAAGCACTTTAATCAACGCAGCATGGTCAAGTCCGGAGACACGTTGATCCTATCCGGTTTCAGGCAGGTTACTAACAGAACGGGTGCTAACCAGTTCCTCACCTCACAAGCCTTGGGCGGTAAAGCAGCTGAGCAAGTGAATACGGAAACGGTTGTGTTGATTACTCCGATTCTTCTACATGGAAGTGCCTAATGCCATATATCACTCGTGAAGATGGAGAGCATTTTGTTATACCGTCTTATCGGGATGTATTGACGATCAAGCAAAAGAGTCAGTTGAAGAAAGAAATTCTTTTGCTGAGTCAAAGCTACGGGGAATATATCACTCTCCAAAAAAAGGCTGTAAATCAGTATGAGGTGGCTTTTTCGCCTGATACCGGATATCTGCTGGGCGAATCAATCTGGCATCATTTCAATAAGCCGCTGGACCTCATTTATTGCGAAGCGATACCGAACACGACAGAAGCGATTCTGGTTATTGTCAAATCAGGAAGTGTCTATCTGGATGGAAGTTTTCCACTAGATAGTATTCCGGAAGAACTCATTATATTTTTGACACAGCAGAATAATTTCGAAATTTATGTTTACGGTGACGTGCCTATCAGTAAGGAGCCTGAAGCTGGAAAATTCAGCTTCGAGGCAAGCTCTGTCAAGTCATATAACGTGCTGGACAAGCCCATATTCCCAACCCTGCCCCTCATGAAAACTTTCCAGCTTCAGCTGGTAGATGCGGTCCTGAAGGAGCAAGGGATAGGTGTTGTACCGGTAAAGCCGATAATTATTGGTTTGGCTGTTATTGGAGTGGCATTTATTGCCTGGAATTTTTACTCCTCAAGGCAAGTAGTAACAACAACGGTCGCGAAACCGCAAGTCAATCCCTATCAGCAATTTCTCAATACGCTAAGTTCTCCCGCGCCTGACCAGGAAGTGACAGCGTTTATTGACAAACTGCAATTGATGTCACAAATGCCTGGCTGGAGTGCGACAGATGTCAAATATATTCACAATGGCGTCAATGCGACGGTTTATTCATATGGCGGAAAAGTAGAAGATTTATATGCCTGGGCAGCAGAAAATAACGCGAATGTCATGATCAAAAAAACAGGCATATTCATGACTATCGGCATCAAGCTCCCCAATCGTCCTGCTCCCACGAAAATCTATTCGTCACCCAAAATCATAGCAACCATAGTTGACAGACTCTCAAACGTCTATCCAGGCAATAACCTTGATCTGGGTGATTCGGTGAGAAAAGGTGTCTATACGGATACTATAATTAAAATAAGATTTAATAATATCGGGCCGGTGGTGCTCGATTTGATAGGCAAGCAGTTTGCAGACTTGCCGGTAGTGATACATGATATAACAGTACGATTGGAAAAGGATTTCAACTTAACCGGGTCAATTACAATTGAAGCATTGGGTAACTAACTATGACATCAGATAAAATGCAAGCACTTGCAAGTATGACAACGCGGCAAAAGGTGATAGCTGGGGTTGTTGTTGTCGTTGTCCTGATTCTCGTCTGGCAGTTGAAGGGGTTATTCGGCGGAGGCGGCGGACCAGCCAAGCCTGCTGCCGCCCCAAAGACCATGACAGCTACGAAACCAGGTGGCGCGGATATGGCCATGGCGCCAGGCGCGGCACCCGCACCCATGACGCCAAAGCCGGCTGAAATTCCCCAGGCGCAGCCAATGTCCGAGCGCGAAGCCGAAATCATGAAGCTGCAGCAGGAAACGCAGGCAAAATACCTTGAAGCATTGAATGAATTGCAGATGTTAAAATTGTCACGTGACATCGCTATCACGAACAAGGATATTTCATCCGCCAAACTGGCAAAAGTTGTTTCCGAGAAAAAGATTGTTGATTTGCTGACTCCTCCCGCTCCGCCCAGCTCATCTGAAGTGATGACAAAGAATGTGCAGCCAATATCATCATTGGGTGACCAGGAAGTCAAATACTCGGTGGTGTCTGTATCACAACTTCAATATAGATGGTCTGCTGTTCTGGGTTATAAAGGCAGTTTATTTAACGTGAATGTAGGAGATGTGCTACCTCCTGACGGTTCGACGGTTGAATCCATAGGCAGAGACGGTGTTACCTTAAACAAGGATGGCGTGAAGAAGAAAGTGTCTCTGGTACCGACGATATAAACTGTTATTCAATTCGGGATTCATCATGATTGCGAAAGGCCTGACTCATTATCAGGCCTTTTTTCATCAGACATAATGGGCAAGCTTATTTCACCTGTATAGACGGTTACCGCGGGACCGGTCATTTTGATAGTGTGGCCGTCCCCTTGCCATTCGATATCCAGAGATCCATATTCAAACTCAACATTGACAGACTGATTTAGCCAGCCGTTAGCAATACCAGCGGCGACAGCGGCGCAGGCATTGCTTCCACAAGCCAGAGTCGGGCCGCTTCCCCTCTCATGCGTGCGCAGGCGGATATGATGTTTGCTGAGAACTTGCATAAATCCTATATTTACACCTTCAGGAAAGCGAGAATGGGCAGAAATCCGGGGTGCAAGCTCTTCAATTCCGGCGGTAATCAGGGAGTCTACCTTGATGATGGCATGCGGATTACCCATGGAAAGAATGCTGATCGGGAGGTGCCTATGTGTGTCGGGCAGTTCAAGCTCAATCATGGCAGATTCTATCTGGGGTGTTCCCATGATTATTTGTATATGATCGTAATCGTAAACCTGAAGCGAAAATATGCCTGCCCGGGTCTCGATTTCAAACTGTCGGTCTTTGCTCAGGCCTTGTTCATGAATCAGGCGGGCAACACAGCGTAAGCCGTTGCCGCACTGTTCGGCTTCACTGCCGTCAGCATTATAGATTCGACAGAAAAAATCAGCGCGCGCAGAAGTTTCTATCAGCAGCAGCTGGTCAAAGCCTATGCCTATATGGCGATTCGCCAGACGTGAAATGAAGCCCGGATCCAGAGAAAGAGAATTGTCTGGCGTATAAATGACAGCGAAATCGTTACCCAGACCGTGCATTTTGGTGAATGGAACGAGGCGGCGATTGAATGGGGGCATAAGCTAACCTCCGGACGGGGTTGAAAATTTAAGATCAGTCAGGTTTCTGGGCATGATTTTGAGATTTTTCATCAGGCAGATAAAGTTTGCCGGATTGTCCGCACGCAGATAACATATTGATAGATATTAAAATTATAATAAAGTATCCGGTCAGGCGTCTCATTACCGGTCTCCTTCTTCCGTATTAGTGCGCAGGTAATGTATGATCCCTGCCGCAGGATCCGCGGGACTATCGAATTGAGCGTCTTGAACGTGTTTGAGTATGGATGGGAGTAACTGCTTTCCTAACTCGACACCCCATTGATCAAAAGAATTGATACCCCAAATGATTCCCTGGACAAAGATTTTATGCTCATACAATGCGATAAGAGCCCCCAGGCTTTTGGGAGACAGGCGGTTCAAGATCAGTATGTTGCTGGGCTTGTTGCCAGGGATCGTCTGATGGTGCGCCTGCGCGGCCGCTGCGGCTTGTGGATAATGGGCGGCTAATAATTCTTTGTAACATTCTTCATAAGTTTTGCCGCACATCAAGGCCTGGGCTTGGCTGAGACAGCTGGCGAGAAGTAAATCCTGATGCAGATTGCGGCTGGTTTCACCTGCTGTGCCCGCAAAAATGAAATCGACGGGAATAAGATGGCTGCCTTGATGAAGTAATTGATGATAGGCGTGCTGACCGCTGCAACCTTCCTCACCAAAAATGACGGGACTTGTTGTGTGGCGCACCTGTTCACTGTTTAATGCGACACATTTCCCATTGCTTTCCATTTCAGCCTGCTGCAAGTAGGGAACCAGATAGCGAAGGCGATGTGTATATGGCACGACAGCCTGGACGTTAGTCCCAAAGAAATTGGCATACCAGATCCCCAGCATGGCGAGCAATACCGGCATGTTCTGCGCAAGTTCCGCCTGGCGGAAATGCTGATCCATTTCATGCGCGCCCTGCAAAAAGTCTGCATAATGTTCATTGCCTATCATTAGCATGAGCGGCAAACCGACCGCAGACCAGATGGAGTATCGGCCGCCAACCCAATCCCAGATGGGGAAAATATTTTCTTCGGTTATGCCAAACGCCAGGGCTTTTTCGCGGGAAGCGGTGACCGCGACGAAATGTTTCCTGATAACATCCGGTCCCAGCCTGTCTTGCATCCATTTCAAAACGGTATGCGCGTTAGTGAGGGTTTCTATGGTTGAAAATGATTTGGATGAAATGATAAACAGGGTAGTTTCCGGATTGATTTGCGGCAACACTTCTTTCAACTGATGATCGTCAACGCTGGCAATATAATGAATATCAAGGTTGGCAACGGCAAAATCCTTTAATGCGTGTGTGCTCATCATGGGCCCTAAATGTGACCCGCCTATGCCTATATTCACGATCTGGGAGATGGGTTTGCCTGTGATACCCGTGCGTGTGTGATGGTGTATCTGCGTGACGAAATCACGCATTTTTTGTGTGGACTCATTAATCAGCAACGAGATATTTTCACCGTTGACCCTGATGTCCGCTGGATCAGGGTCGCGGAGTGCGGTATGCAGCGCAGGCCGGGTTTCTGTCACATTGACCGGCTCGCCGCCAAATAGCGCTTCAATTTTGTCATGTAGTCTGGCGGCGCGCGCCAGGTCGCACAGCAATGTCAGGGTCTTGGCGGTAATACGGTTACGGGAATAATCCAGGAGTATATTCCCGCAACGCAGATGAAACTTGGAAAACCGCTGTTTGTCTTGAGCAAACCAGTCCCGCATATGCTGGCTGGCTATTTCTTCATGATGGCGGCGAAGCAAGTCCCATTCTTTGAGTTCTGTTAGCTTGTTCATTTAACCTGATCAATGTGTACACTTTCTATTTATCCATGTATATTATATGATACATAAGATTATTTACACCAAAAAATGATGGTTAGTCTTTATTTTATAGCTTTGGGTACAGTTTATAGTATCAATGGGCATGGATATAATCAGTTTGAAGATTAAAGGAAGTGCGCCCCCATGGATGAGCTATTGCAGCGTCTAGAAAAAAGGATCAGGGAGTTGGTCGACCAGCACGACAGGCTCAAGCAGGCGAATATGCAGCTACACCACGGAAAATCCTTGTTGGCACAAGAAAAGAACTCATTGCTGGCAAAACAGCAAAAAGCAATTTCGCAAATCGAAACCTTGGTATCCAGACTAAAAGCAATCGAGAAACTGTCATGACTCATAAATCAATCAGCACGACCATTGAGATATTAGGAAAACCCTATCCCATCAAATGCCCTGAAAACGAGCTGGCTTCATTGCATGAAGCAGCCGCATTCCTCAATAAAAAAATGACTGAAACTCAGGAGTCAGGGAATGTCATTAACCTGGAACGCATTGCCATTATCACGGCATTAAACATCACTTACCAGTTTCTGCAGCTGGACCAGCAAAAAAGTTCATTCATGCATAAAGTCAATCAGCGTATTTCGCATTTACAGGACAAGCTGGATACGGCGATTAACAAAGCCTTGCAAACGGAGTTGATTTATACAACCGAGTAACGCAGAAACGAAATTACTGCTGAGAAGACATTTCCGTCAAGTACGCAGCAAGGTCGACGCGCCTTATAGAGAACACGCGGCTTTGGCTGCGGCAAATGTGCTTGAGGGACATCCTGTATTCATTCAAAGCCGGCACATCGCATGTTATCTTCCTGCCAAAGATGAATTTGAAACGCTTCACATTATTAAGATGATATGGAAGGCCCGCAAGCATTGTTATCTTCCGGTGCTGTCCGGCCAGGATGAAAATGCATTGCAGTTTGCTGCCTATGACGAGGGGGATGCACTGCGTTTGAATCGTTACCAGATCCAGGAACCTGTGAATACCGGACGCAGCAGACCGCCGCAAGAACTGGATCTGGTGATCACGCCGCTATTGGCATTTGATTCGCAGGGCGGCAGGCTGGGTATGGGCGGGGGCTTTTATGACCGTACTTTTGCATTTTTGCATTCGAAAATGAACAGAACTCCCAAATTGATTGGACTGGCATTTTCGTCCCAGGAAGCAGAAGAGCTTCCCTCGGATACATGGGATATTCGGCTGGATGGTGTCTTGACAGAAAAGGCGCTCATTTCTTTTTCCTGAATAAGCGAATTTTTGCCTTTTCCTGTGTGACCATCCCGGATTCCAGGGTTTGTTCCAGTAAGGGCATAAAGGCATCAATTTTTTCAAGCGTGTCTATGAGTTCTATCACGACAGGCAAGTCAGTTGAAAGCTGTAGGATCTTGGCTGTATGAATTTGGCTGTGATTTCCGTAACCTTCTATCCCTCGCAATACTGTGGCACCGGCCAGCCCGGCCTGTTTGGCGTGACGGACTATCCATTCATACAGCGGGACTCCTTCCTTTTTATCAGACTCGCCTATGAATATTCGCAGCAAATAACCTTCTTCCTGTAAATCCATCTTTGCTCCTTACTGTCCCAGATAATAACCCAGCCATACGGCAATCAAACCAATGGTTACCTGAAGGATGACATTGCCCAATCCCAGAACAAACTGGCCATCCCGCAATAGCGTAAACGTTTCATATCCAAAAGTGGAAAAAGTGGTAAATCCCCCTAACAGACCGATCTGGATAAAAATGCGCGTTTCAGGGGTCAGCGATATTCGTGATTCCGCAAGACTGGCGGTCAAGCCAATCAAAAAACAGCCCAGAAGATTGATAGTCAGTGTTCCATAAGGGTAAAGCGGTGAATCCAGCCATTTGTAGATGGCGTTATTCAAGGCGTAGCGCATGATGGTGCCGACAAAGCCGCCCATACCCGCAATCAGCATATTCAGCATAAGCTACCCATTATTGGCTGGCCAGGATCAGGCCAAGCAGTTCACGGATGGCGATAAAAAACATGGTGTAATCAACCTGGGTGCTGCTATGCAGCATGGAAAGCAGGCGGTCCCAGCGTTCAAACGCCCGTTTATTATCATCAACCCATTTTTCAATCAGTTTGACCGCGCTCAATTCCTTTTTGTCCTTGTTCATGATGGCGACAGTCAAGGCGCGCTGGGATATATCCAGTTCATCACGCAAAGTCAGCCTGGCAAGAGTATTCCAGTGACCCTCGCGGCTGTCATTCGCGATCTGATCACGGAACCATAACAGATTGATGCGTTCGCCGCTGGCAAAATAGACTTTGGCGGTCTTGATCAGGTCAAATTTATTTTTAGTGGCCACTTCAATGATATTCAGCGAAGTATAAATCGCGCGATAAGTCGCAATGCGGCGCGCGACTTCATTGGGAAGACCTGCTTTCATGAATTTTTCGGTAATGGATTCCAGGTATTGTTTGGTGTATCCCGCCATGAGATTGGGAATCAATTCTTCCAGTGAACGAATCCTCACGGAATAATGCTCGATAAGCTGGTTTAAGTCTTCCTTGATATGATTGGTGTGTAAAAACCAGCGCGTAGAGAGGTTGATCAGGTTGCGGATATTATAAAGCATTTCATACTGATCATTCATGGGGATTTTGAAATCAAAGGATCCGATTGTTTTCTGTAATTCATGCGTTCCATAGATTCGTGATGCGACAGCATGCGCGCGGATAATTTCTTCCACCGTCGCGCCTGTTTCCATTTGCAGACGGTACACAAACGTGATGCCCATTTCATTCACAACCTGATTACTCAGTTGCGTGGCAATGATGTCGCGCTTCAATCGATGATCGTTCATCGCGCTCTGATATTTTTTTCTGATGCTGGAAGGAAACGCGGTTTCCAGGTTCATGCCCAGGAAGGCATCTTCAGGCAGCTTGCTTTGCAATATTTCATGTTTGATATGAATTTTTGTGTAAGCAAGCAGTACAGCCAGTTCCGGCCTTGTCAAGCCTATCCCTGCTGCTTTTCGCTCCACCAGTTCTTTGTCATCGGGTAAGAATTCCACGCGCCGGTTCAGTATTCCCTGGCTTTCAAGTTCCTTGATGTAATTGGTGTGCAAAGACATGTTTTTTGCCGCAGAAAAGGCGGAAATACTCATGATCAGCGCCTGGGAATAATTATCGTATAAAACAAGGTCGGCGACTTCCTGCGTCAGGGACGCGAGCAGGTCATTACGCTTTTTTTGCGAAAGTTTCCGCTTTTGGACTTCAGCATTTAAAAGGATTTTCAAATTCACTTCATGGTCTGAGCAATCGACGCCGGCTGAATTATCGATAAAGTCCGTGTTAATGAGACCGTTATTCAAGGCATATTCAACACGGCCCAGCTGAGTGAAACCCAGGTTGCCCCCTTCTCCCACCACTTTGCAGCGTAATTCGTTTCCATTGACACGGCAATAATCATTGGAGCGGTCGCCCACATCCGCCTGGCTCTCGCTGCTGGCCTTGACGTATGTGCCTATGCCGCCGTTGAACAGAAGATCGACCGGAGCCTTTAATATTGCGCGGATCAAATCTACCGGTGCGAGGGCGCTGTCCTCGACATCGAGAAGATGTTTCATTTGCGGTGTCAGGGGAATGGACTTGAGTGTGCGTTTAAAAACGCCGCCGCCCTTGGAAATCAACTTACTGTTATAGCTTTCCCAGGAAGAAGTGGGCAGATTGAATATCCTGACGCGTTCATAATACGATACTTCCGGGTCAGGGTCCGGATCAATGAAAATATGCCGGTGATCAAATGCGGCAACCAATTTGATGTGCTTGTTGTAAAGCATGCCGTTTCCAAACACGTCACCGCTCATGTCGCCTATCCCGGCCACGGTGATATTGGTTTTATCCACATCAATTTCAAGCTCGCGAAAATGGCGTTTGACAGATTCCCAGGCGCCGCGCGCGGTAATTCCCATTTTTTTATGATCATAGCCAGTCGAGCCGCCCGAGGCGAAAGCATCATTCAGCCAGAAATCATATTCCTGTGAAATCCCGTTAGCGATATCGGAAAAAGTCGCGGTGCCTTTGTCCGCGGCCACAACGAGATAAGGATCAGGGTCGTCATAACAGACAACATCGCGCGGGCGGATGAATTTCATATCCTTGATGTTATCCGTGATGTCCAGAAGGCCGCGTATGAAGGATTTGTAACACTGAATAACTTCAGCTTGTACGGTTTCGCGGGATGCGAATGGCGGAATGGCTTTCAGCACAAACCCGCCTTTCGCGCCGGATGGGACGATGACGGAATTTTTAACAACCTGTGCTTTCATCAAGCCTAAAATTTCCGTACGAAAATCTTCACGCCGGTCTGACCAGCGCAGGCCGCCGCGGGCAACTTTGGTATTGCGTAAGTGAACGCCTTCGAAGCGTGGTGAATAGACGAATATTTCATATAACGGCGTAGGCAATGGAAGATCGGGAATCACGCGCGAATTCAGTTTAATGGAAAGATAATCTGCCGGTTTGCCATCCGCGCCGATTTGATAAAAATTGGTGCGCAGCGTGGCTTTGATCAAATCCAGGTAGCGCCGGATAATTTTGTCTTCATCAAGACTGGTCACTGTCTCCAGCGTGTCCAGGATCTGTTTTTCGATTTGAGCAGGGAGATTTTTCTCCCTGGCGGTTTTGGCCGGATTATGCATGGCATTAAACAGCTTGATCAGGCTGGAAGCAATGGCGGTATTATTGACCAGGGTGTTTTCTATATAGGCCTGGCTGAAACGAAAACCCACCTGCCGCAAGTATTTCGCATAAGTACGCAATACCATGATTTCACGCCAGGATAACGAGGCTCCTAGCACGAGCTTGTTAAAGCCGTCATTCTCCGACAGGCCAAAATAGATTTTTGTGAAAGCTTCCTGGAATAACTCATTGATTTTGTCGATTTCCAGCGAGCCTTTGGAATAGATGACGGCAAAGTCGCTGATCCAGATGTTTTGCTTGTTGCTAAGAGTGACTTTATGCGGACGTTCATTATCCGTGCGTAGATTGAGGTTTTCCAGCATGGGTAAAATATCTGATAACGGTATGGGTTTTTGCCATTGAAACAAGCGCAGATGCAGGGGATTTTCCGCATTGTCGGGGGCAAAATAAAAACTGATTTCAAGCGGATTTTCGGCTGAAAGCTTTTCGATGTTATCAATATCGCTAATAGCCATGCTGACTTGATAATCATCGAGATAACTGGAGGGAAAACTCTGGGAGTATTTGTTATTGAGCGCCGTGCCTTTTTTATTCCCGTGCTTTTGAATAAGTTTGTCTTGTAACTGCTCTTTCCATGTCAGTGTCATAAATATTCCCTGTTAAAATCCTCTCTTTCATCCAATTTTCACTAAAAAGAGGGGAGTGTCAACGATTATGCAGGCAAGCGTGTGATGAATTACAACTCCTTCCAGTCATCAGAATCGATGATGCGGCCAGAAGTTTTACGCGGCCGGGACACAGTTTTGGGCGCAAAAAAACGGCTGCGTATCCAGGCGATCAAAAACAGGATGAAACCGACCAGGGCGCCAAAAAGAAACAGATAGGCCAGCAGCATGATGCCAAAGGCGAATGCAACGATGGCAACGCCGGCCAGAATGAAGGGAACAATTTGGTTAACAAGTCGCTGCATGGTTTCTGCCCTGCTGAAACTAGAATTGGTCCCAGAGTGTTTTCTGGGTTTCGGGTTTGTGAGGTGTATCACGTAAGACATAAATGCGATTGTATTTATCTATTTCCTTGCGTTGTGAAGCAGATAATTTTGTATGATTTTTGTCAAATTCGACCAAAAAATTGTCAAGTTCGCTCACATAATAACCAAGACCGAGAAACTCTCTTATATTTATCATGGTGAAAACTCCTCTATAATCAATATCAGGATGGAAGGAAAAATACCTTCGCTAGGGCTTTCATATCCATCTAAGGGAATTGAGTATACCAAATTATTCACATATTATCGCACCTTTAGTCTTTATATGGTGTGTGCCCTGGGGTGACAGGGAAGAATGGCCTCTACCTGGTAATGGAGATTCAATGAGATATGTATATTTAATTGTCAGCCTGTGGGTGATTTTTTGTCTGGCTGACCCTGCCATTGCGAAACGCAAGCATAAATCTGTCAAACAGGTACATGCCCATACAACCGTCAAGAAAAAGGCTGTTGCCAAGCAGAAACCGAAGTCCATCTATAAAAAAGTTTCTCCTTCCCATGCTGTTTCCAGCGGCACGGTTGTTTATGGCGCTTCACAGCTCGCGAGCGTGTTGACTGCGCTGATCAGGGAAAATACTTCCACGGCGGACATCGGAGTATTTGTCAAATCGATGAAATATGGCGATCCCTTGTATACACGAAACATTTATCAGCCATTAACACCCGCGAGCACCCTGAAAGTCCTGACGGCGGAAGCAGCCTTGATCTATCTGAAACCGGAATACCGTTTTTCAACCCAATTGCTGACTGATGCCAAGACCATCAAGAATGGAGTGCTGCAGGGAAATTTGTATGTCGTTTTAAGCGGGGATCCATCACTGACATACAATGATCTGGTCGATTTGATGCTGAACCTGAGAACGCAGCAAATCCAGGCCATAGCCGGAAATGTTTATATTGATAATACGGCTTACGACCAGAGTTTTTACGGCCCGGATTGGGAATGGAAAGACAAGAGCTATTGTTACGCCGCGCCTATCAGCGCAAGCATCATTAATCATAATTGTCTGCCGTTCAAGGTCTCGCCTTCCGCGGTCACAGGGCAGGCTGCGCGGGTGGAGACCTCTCCCAATCATTTCTATCCTGAAATCCGCAACAGCGTTGTCACCAAACCCAACCGAACATCCTGCTCGCTGCGTTTATCCAGCGACCTCAGCAGTGGCCTCTCGATTGACGGCTGTATGCCCAAAGGCAAGGATGCCTGGGGAGTCAGCTATGTGGTGACGGATGTTCCCGATTATAATCGCGCGCTGTTCAAAGGCGTAATGAAACAGCTGGACATCCGGGTCTATGGTACCGTGACCTTTGGATCGGCGCCTAAGAACCCGTCCATGATTGCTTATCATGCCTCGGAACCACTGTCAGACCTGATCAATGAAATGCTTAAAAAATCGGATAATGTGATTGCCGGCGCCCTGTTCAAAAAACTGGGACAATTATACACCCATCAGCCGGGAAGCTGGGCGAACGGCAGTTATGCCGTGTCACAAATTTTATCCCGGTATGCGGGAATGAATACTTCCGGTCTGCGTATTCTTGATGGCTCAGGTCTTTCTCCTTCCAACCTCACGACGCCTTCACAGCTGATGCAGGTACTGAGTTTCGCCTATCACCACGGACCCACCAATGATGCTTTTATTTCTGCCTTGCCCATTGCGGGTGTGGACGGTACGTTAAAACATCGCATGGGAAATATTGCGCGCAAGGTGAAGGCAAAAACCGGCACTATCTCAGGAGTGGTCAGCCTTGCGGGATATGTCATGGGGGCGGACAGGGAAATCCTGGCTTTTGTTATCATGATCAACGGGAACAAAGGGATGACCTGGAAGTATCGGGATATGGAAGACAAAATTGCAACCGCATTGACAAGGTTCAAACGCTAGCGATAGATACCGGTCTTTCCCGCATGTGCAGGGTGCTGCTTCCGATGTCTCGTTCAACGGCTGATGTTGTTCAGCGAGCGATTTCTATTTTCCCATATACGCCATTAATAGGACGGCGAGCAAAGTGAGTCCGGATCCTCCCAGGAAATATTCTGCTTTTATTTTCCATTCGCGCCGTTTTATTTCCTCAGTCTGGGAGTTCGCGGCCTCTTGCCGGAAGCGTAATTTTTCCTGTTGATGTTTGGTTTCCTTGAGCACTTCAAATATCAACGTAGGCAGCTCAGGCAGTTGCTCGGATAATAATGGAAGGTTATCACGGATACGGCGTATGAATGCCTTGCCCCCTACCTGTTTTTTCAGCCATTTTTCAATTTGCGGAGACGCTGACGCCCACAGGTCGAGATCCGGGGCCAGCTGACGGCTCAATCCTTCTATGCTTAACAGGGATTTTTGCAGCAAGACCAGTTGCGGCTGAATGTTAATGTGAAAACGACGCGCTACCTGGAACAAACGCATCAGCAGCTGACCAAATGATATGTCACGCAAGGGTTGTTCAAAAATGGGCTCAGAGACTGACCGGATTGCGCCCTCAAACTGATCAATGCGGGTATCCGGCGGAAGCCAGCCGCAAGCGATATGCAGTTCTGCGACGCGCTGGTAATCTCGCTTGAAGAACGCAATCATGTTTTCTGCGAGATAACGCTGGTCATTGTGGTTAAGCGATCCCACGATTCCAAAATCAACGGCGATATAAGTGGGATTTTCCGGATCCTTGTCCGAGACAAAAATATTGCCCGGATGCAGGTCGGCATGGAAAAAACTGTCACGGAAGACTTGCGTAAAGAAAATTTCCACTCCGCGCTCGGCCAGTTTGGTCATGTTGACGCCGGCCCGCTTCAACCTGTCTATGTCATGTATGGGGATGCCGTGTATGCGTTCCATGACTAACACGCTGGCGCGGGTGTACTCCCAGAATATTTTCGGAATGTACAAGATGTCAGAGTCGGAAAAGTTACGGCGCAATTGAGAGGCGTTTGCGCCTTCCCGGGTTAAATCCAGTTCGTCATAAAGTGTTTGCGCGACTTCTGAAACGAGCTGCCGAGGCTTGAAATGGCGTGCGTTGAACCAGTAGCGCTCGGCGATCCTGGCGAGCGCCATCAGAAGATCAATGTCGCGGTCTATGATTTTTTTGATATTAGGCCTTAAAACCTTTACCACGACTGATGTGCCGTCAAGCAGTTTTGCCGCGTGGACTTGAGCTATGGAAGCGGACGCCAGTGCTTTCAATTCAAAGTCGGAGAATAAATCGTGAATATTCGCTTCCAGTGAAGTTTCAACGATTTGTTTGGCTTTGACGCCTGCGAAAGGGGGAACGCGATCCTGAAGTTTGGATAATTCCATGGCGATATCATCTGGCAGAAGATCACGCCGCGTAGAGATGATCTGGCCCGCTTTGACAAAAATCGGTCCGAGTTCTTCGATCGCGAGGCGCATGCGCTCGCCGCGCGTCAGTTTGTTTTTTAACGCCCAGTAATAGGGATTAAAGTACACAAAGAAGCGCAGAGGATAAAACCAGTGGGTGCCCAGCACAATTTCATCGATGTTGTAGCGCATTAAAATGAAATTAATGCGAATCAGACGCATTAAGCGAGTAAAAACTTTCACTGGACATCCTCTTTCTTGCTAATAATGGATTGCAGGTGAAGTATGCTTGCTTCGGCACGATCCACGTCCATGCGAATGGCGTCGATCTCGGAAAAAAAATCCTGCAAGGCTTCGCGCGCCGGCAGCCATTTTGCCTCTTCATGAATATATCCATTAATATCCATGGCCAGGTTGTCTTGCGTGTCTTTTAGCCAGGACTGAACGCGGTTCATCAAGCGGCCGGCGTGATAAGCCGGGGCATCGCCAATCAGGCGGGACAGGTGTTCTTCCCAGTCGATCTGAAGGTGGTCAAACAACTCAATGACTTGCTGTCCCAGCTCGGCATTGCCTTCGATCACGACATCTTCCGCGAAAAAGCGCTGGCGGTTTTCCTGGTTGAGCATGATGCCCAGCATTTGCAAGGGTGTTCCGCGCAGCCTGGTTTCAGCAGCCTGATTTTCGCCGGTGTGAAGATGGATGGCGGTGTCATCGAAGGTGCATTGAAAAACAAAGTGCAGCGGGAGCAGTTCAATGGAAATACATTTGCCGTGCATTTTTTTTATCCGCTTCCTGGAGTCAGGATCCAGATCAAGGCAGGCATTCATGGCCCGGGAAAGAAAGTTCAGAAAGGTCTGATTCATGGTTAATATTTATATCCCTTATGCACAGCCACGATACCATCACACAAATTATAGTATTCCACGTCTTCAAATCCTGCTTCATGCATCATGGCTTTCAGCGCATCCTGGTTGGGGTGCATGCGAATGGATTCGACCAGATATTGGTAACTGTCACGATCATTTGTCACCAGCGCGCCCAGCCTGGGGATGATATTAAAAGAATACAAATCATAGAGCTTATTCAGCAACGGGGTTTGAGGGTGTGAGAATTCCAGTATGAGTAATTTGCCGCCTGGTTTAAGAACCCGGTGCATGGATTTCATCGCGGTTACCTTGTCAGTGACATTGCGCAGGCCGAATGCAATGGTCACGCAGTCGAAATAATGATCCACAAAGGGAAGATTTTCCGCATCTGCTTGAATGAAATCAATATTTCCCATGACCCCCGCATCTTCCAGGCGCTCGCGCCCTACTTGCAGCATGGCTTCATTGATATCGGTCATGACTACCCTGCCCTTGCTGCCTACCACTCTGGCCAAAGCCTTGGCCAGATCGCCTGTGCCGGACGCCACATCAAGAACCTGGTCGCCGGGGCGCAGGGCGGCCTGCTCAATCGCAAAACGCTTCCACAACCGGTGCATGCCCAAAGACATCAAGTCGTTCATTAAATCATATTTGGGCGCGACAGAACGAAAGACTTCAGCGACCAGCGCCGCTTTTTCATTCTTCGGCACTTCACGGTAGCCAAAATGAGTGGTTTTTCTTTCAAAATCAGAAGGCATAAGCTGGCTCGGATATCGTTAAAGAGAAGTATTATACTCGATTATTTGTTTATTTATCATACTAATTGTGCGGTTTAAATGTTGAATGCCTGCCCATGAGTCATGCTAGTATATAGATATGACTAAAGACTTGGCTAGGGAGCAGGGACAATGTGGCGTGAATGGATAAGCTTGTTCTCGGTATTTACAGTAATATTTCTTCTCGTGAATTTCATGAACTCGACTTCCTCGCTGGCTCAGCCTGAATCGTCAACTATTTTGAATCCGCCGCCTTCCGGATTGGCGCCCAAATCCATGCAGTGTTATGGCTCCGCGACGATTAGTTCGGCAACTTGGCGGAACAGTACCCAGTGCGCGCCATTGACGGATACAACGCATACATCAGATTGTAATTCGGGTGAAGTCGTGACGGCGGTCAAGTGGGATGCTGACTGGACTAGTACCGTGGATTGTAGTGTTAAATGCGCAACTGTTTCTACGCCGCAATCGAATTGCCAATGGAGATAAGGATATGAGAAAAGCAACCCGCTATGGCTTTTTTATCATGGCGTTTCAGTCGTTAATCGTGACAAGCCATCTTTGCCATGCCCAGGGGGTGGGTATTTATGAGCCGCTTCCAGCGGGAGTGCAAGGTTCCACGCCTTCTTCTCAGCCCGCCGCATCGGCCGGAGCGAAAACAACGAGCAGCATGCCCTTACCGCTCTCGGATGAGTTATCCAAACAAACCGGATGCAAGCCGGAAGGCGATGCGAAATGCAGCTTAAGCGTGTCTAAAGCAGCCGAATTTTTGAAATTCGCCCGCCAATGTGAATCCTTAAAAGGATGGTTAATTAGTTATTCACCTTCCAAGTACATGTTGTTTACTATCGTAGGCGGAGCGGTCATCAAAGGTTGTCAGGTGACCGTGGATATGAGCGAAGTGACCGAACAGCCGGAGAAAAAAACCTGTACTCTCACGCCGGAGCAGCTGCAGGGAATGACGAACGATGATGCGATCAAGGCTGCGGAAGCCTATGACGCCAATCCGGTTAATAACAATCAGCTTGCCGCCATTGGGAAGCCCATGATGGATTGCATAGGTCCTCTTAACAAGGTCACGATCCGGCTTGAATCTGCTCCGTCTGAAACCCCGTCTACTCAAACAACTCAATGATGGGCGTTAACAGTATCCAAAAGATCAGGACAGTATTTTCAAACGGCATTCATTACCTGGAAAATTCAAACATTCCGGGAGTCAATTTTTTTCTCTCAGGGTTGTTTGCGGTCATATTGCGAAATTTCCTCGAATCTTTTTCCCAGCGTTCGGGTAATTATTTTGACCTGTCAGCCGTCAGATTTGCCTGGGTTTTTTCTCATTTTACACTCTCGTATCTTGCCTTGGCTCTTGTCTACATTCTCATCCTGTATTACGCGACGAAAACAAAAAT
This sequence comes from Aquicella siphonis, assembly GCF_902459485.1. Classification (NCBI taxonomy): domain Bacteria; kingdom Pseudomonadati; phylum Pseudomonadota; class Gammaproteobacteria; order Legionellales; family Coxiellaceae; genus Aquicella; species Aquicella siphonis. Next base: position 2,330,963 of record NZ_LR699119.1, on the reverse strand, counting down.
AGAAAAAATCATGCGGGTCGTTTTTCCTGGAATGATTGTATTGATTGTTGCGCCACTGGTTGACTTGATAACATCCGGAGGAAGGGGGCATGACATACTCTATTTTTTGCCTGCTCAACCGGTCGATCTTCTGAAAAATTTTTTCACGTACTGCAGTGATTATCCCGGTATCACTCTCGGCATTCGGGTGGAAGTGCTTATCATTCTGACAGGATGTTTTTTATATTTTCTGGCAAAAGGAAAAAGCATTGTTTTGAGTCTGGCTTATACCCTGCTGGCTTATTCATGCAATTTCATCATGGCGTGTTCGCCTATCATTATCTATCAATTTCTCACGGTATCCGGATTTTCCTATCAGTATTCAACTTCATATATGATTAATTTTTACAGTCTGCTGATTTTGGTGCTGTCGATCTGGATAGCCTGGCTCGCGGATAAAACATTATTTACAGTATTCATCAGGGACAGCAGGTTTTTCAGGGTTTTGCATTACCAGTTGATGCTGTGGTTTGGTTTTTTGCTGGGATTATTGAGCGCGGATCAATCCGCGGCGGCCGCATGGCGTACGCATGGCGCAATGCTGCTTGATATGATTTTTTCCATGGCCGCCATTTGTTTCGCGGCGATTTTTACCATTGTATTTAATAACATATCGGATCGCGAAATCGACAGGATTAATTGTCCCGAGCGCCCCCTGATAAACGATACGGTCAATCTGAAGGTCTATGAGAAAATCGGATACGGCGCGCTGTTCGCGGCCATATATTTTTCCGCGCTGGCTGGCGTAAAAGCCTTGTTTGTTATTTTACTGGTGTCAGGATTGTATTATCTATACTCAATGCCGCCGCTGCGTGTTAAACGTGTCTTTCTCTTGTCAAAACTGGTTATTTCAGGCAGCTCTCTGGCGCTGGTCATACTGGGTTATGTGATTGCGGCCGATACGCTGCGGCAATTTCCAGCGCTGCTTTATCCCATTTTTTTAATTGGTGTTACGCTGTCGGCTAACATCATTGATCTGAAGGACGTGAAAGGCGATTCGGCGTTTTACATTAAAACCCTGCCGGTTGTTGTGGGCGAAACGAAAGCAAGAATGATTATAGGATTGTCTTTTTTATTGACATATCTGGCTTTGTGTTTGGCGTTTCATTCGGCATTTTTTACTTTTGCCCTGGCTGCGGCAGGTTGCATGCAGTTTTATCTCATTAACCAAAAGCACTGCCAGGAGTGGAAGCCTATTCTCCTGCATTTGGGAAGCATGTTTATCGTGCTGAGTTATTGCTTATGGAAGCTTGCCGTCTAGTCTCCGATATTTTCTGAAAATGCCTCAATGCCTGTAGAGCCAGTGCGGTCGTAACAACATCTTCGTGATCATAGGCAACCCAGATCAAAAGGGGGCTGTCATGACCGGCATACATCCAGATGGGATGATCGGTTGACCAGGCGCCGTATTGGTTTTGTGAAGAAATCAGATAACGGATTCCGCGCATCAGGGTTGTGCTGTTGGCGTAGCCGCAAACCAGCATTGAATTCAAGGCGAGCGCGGTCTCATACGCATTACCAGGAGATCCCCACGAACCATCTTTATTCTGAGCGGCAGCGATGAAATCAAGCGCGCGGCTGACTGCGGACGGATATCGCTTGGACGCGCAAAATAATTTAAGATTCAGGTAGGTCGCGTAGTATTTTCCAGGATAAAAATATCCTTCCCAGTAACCTTGCGGGGATTGGAATTTTAGCAGTAAATCATAATTGATCCTGTCATCTTTCCGTAGCTGGTGAAAGACTTGAAAAATGTTTGCGTTTACCTCAGGGTGAATGCCGGTATTGTTGGCTTCGGAAGCGAAGGTGGCCGGCCTGGCATCCGCGGAAGTGACGAGAGTGGTGTACGCATTTTCAGCAGATTTATAAAATACCTGTAAATCATTTATATTGACAGGTTGTCCTAGCTGCAACAGTAAAAGCAGGGCGTTGCTCGTGTCATCGGAATCAATCAGTACGCTGCCGTTATATCCCCACAGCCAGCGTGTATTCTTTCTTTTAAGATTGACCAGCGCAGCTATGTTTTGCCGCATGGAAGGAGATAACCGGGCGCTCATGGCTTGATAGACAATATTAAGTACCAGTAATTCACCTGAATTGGATACCGGGCAAGGCTTGCTGCCTATGGCATGGCATGACAAGTGATATTTGCGCTGATCCAGTTTGTCTTGTATGAATGTTTCAGCGTGCAGGATTGAAGAAGAAACCTTGGCGGCAGGGGGTGGGGTAACGGCCGCGGCGGATGTCTTGACGGTAAAGAGTGCAAGGGTAATAACGAAGAGCCATTGTTTGACAATCATGTATGCGCTTGAACCCATTTCAATCCTCAGCTTGCTGTGTCGGATGTGTTAGACCGGTTTTTTCCGGTGGTTATTTATAACATATAAGCGCTGCGCCTAGAAACCTGTCCGCCTTGCTCTAGAGAATATTCTGGCCATGGTCTTTTCAAAACGATATGATGATTGTTCGTAACCTGCTTGATGTCATATTGCATGTACTGTTCTTAAAAATAACGGATCATTCAGGGAAGGCAAATGATAATGCGAAATCTTGAAATTGACCGACTGAGAGCCATAGCTGTAACTCTTATCATCTATGCTCATTATGCAAGAATCTATTTTCCCTGGATTATTTCTCCGGACATCAGGTTTCTGTCTTCCATGGCGGACATTTTTTTTGTTATCTCCGGATATGTCATCTCTGCCATTCTGATTGACCAGGTCGACAGCCTGAAGCCAAAAGCCTCCGAGCTGGCGGTGTTTGTGAAAGGATTCTTTCTGAGAAGAATTTACCGTATTTATCCATCTGCCTGGGTAGTGATTGCAGCCGTTATTCTCCTCAGTATGTTTTACAATCAGAACGGATTATTTTCCACTCCCTGGAAAAACATGGAAGCGGCCGTTTATATTTTTACCTATACTTTTAATTATTTTTTAGTGTCGCAATATCATGATCTTGTATTGGCGCCGTATTGGACGCTCATGATTGAAGAACAGTTTTATCTGTTTTTTCCGTTTTTTATCCTGTTGACCAAAAACAATCGTCAGCGCCTGGCTATACTCGCTGTCCTGTTGCTCGCAATCACGCTGGTCATTCGTCCTTTGACTATGCATTACTACCCTGTTAGCGGATTGTTTTTCACGCAGACTCGTTGTGACGGCTTTATCTACGGATTTTTCATTTATTATATTATGAAGCAACCCTGGATCGGCGCAATTAAGCCTGCCGCCACAGGGGCTAAATTGTTCAGAATGCTCATGGTCGCAATTTTCCTGTTCGTCATGGCGGCCGTAACCATTTTCGACATATCCGTCAGCGTCATGATTCCTGTTGGCGCTTTCATGGCATTTCTGCTGGTGTTTGCGGCATCATTTAACAGCCAGATAATTGTTTTCCCCTATCCTTTGCAATGGTTGCTGGATATTATTGGCTCCCGCTCCTATAGTCTGTATCTTATTCACGTGCCCATGATTCTGGCTGCGAAAGAATTATCAGACCGTATATTTCGGCATGATCCGCAATGGCAAATCAGCGGCAACATCATGGCTGTGATATTTATCGTGGTGGCTGGGGAGGTTCTGTACCGGCTGGTCGAAAGGCCGACCCTGTTAAAAGGCAAGGCCTTGTCTCTAAAAATGAATGAAGCCTTTAAGACGGCTCGTCATAATCCGGATCTTCCCGACCTGGAATATGTAAAAGAATCCAGGTAGTTTTTATGCGGTTTGTTCAATGGCGTTGACTGATTTTTACCCGCGAGTGCTTAATGATATGGATAAATATGAAATTGTATCCCGCGATTTGACGTTTGACTTTTCAGGCGCCGCCAGACCATGGCTGAACCAGGATGCTTATCTGACTCACATGTTCAATGCGTCCTCTCTGTTTTTGCCATATGTGGAGGGATTTGTGAATTATGCCGTTCATAATGCCATGCAGAGTGTGGAAGATAAAAAACTTTTGGCCGATTGCAGGCAGTTTATCCAACAGGAAACCCTGCATGCGCGCGAACATGTGAAATATAACGGCGTCCTGGGCTTTTATGGTTTTTCATGTTCCGATATCGTTCAATCCATTAAAAACAAATTAAAGCGGATAAGAATGAAATGGACAATTCTGTCTGTGTTAGGTGCGGCGGCGGGATTTGAATGTTTTACCGCGATCATCAGCCAGGTTGTGCTGGAAGAGGGATTGTTAAACCAGGCGGATGAAAATTTAAAGCGTTTCTGGCGCTGGCATATGACGGAAGAGCTGGAGCACAAGACGGTGTTAATGGATTTATACCATTATCTGGGCGGAGGATATTTTAGAAGAATATCAATATTGACACTGGTATTGATTGGTTATTGCTGCTACGGCATGAGAATTTATTTCAATTTATTGCGTGTGGGTCATTTATCGCGCTGGAAAGGGCTGGCTTGTATTTGCGGAAAAAAGTCTTTTTTCCGCAAAAGCCTGATACAGGCTTTTAGATGTTATCATTACCGTTATCATCCGCGCTTAATGAGGACCGATCATCTGAGGGCGGAGGATTTTTCAGCATAAGCCTCTTGCAGTGACGGCTCGCATTATTGCCTGACCAGGCGCAGATTTTCCATGGCCGGGATGAAGTAATTCGCGCGGTAAGGGTTGATATCCAGTCCGCCGCGGCGGGTATAGCGCGCATACACCAGCAGCCTGTCGGGCTGGCACCGGCGGAGAATATCCATGAAGATGCGCTCCACGCATTGTTCGTGGAATTCATCATGATTGCGGAAAGAAACAATGTACCGCAGCAAGCCCGCATGGTTGATTTTTTTGCCGGTATACGTGATTTGCACGCTGCCCCAGTCCGGCTGGCCGGTGACCAGGCAGTTTGATTTGAGCAGGTCTGAATAAAGTGTTTCAGTCACAATATCATTTTCAGTATCCAGGTATTCTGGCCGGGTGTGGTAAGTGTCGCATTCAATGTCCATCTCATCCAGGCAAGTTCCGCTAAATTGCCGGGCAATTTGGTCTGAAGCCAGTGCGAGTGGAATCAGTCTCACGCCAACGGATGCGCCTGCGGCACTGGAGAGATCCTTGCCCAGGGTTTTTTCAACCATGGCGATGGATTCGAAAGAAGTGTTGTTCAGGGAATTCAGATAAAGCTTGAAAGACTTGGATTCAACCAGGCGGGGCGAATCACAGGGAAAAATAAATTCCGCCGCGGCTACCGCCGGTTTGCCTTTCTGGTTCAGCCAGGATACTTCGAAGGCATTCCAGATGTCCTGTCCCTGAAATGGCAGTGCTCCGGTTATTCCTATCTCTTCACGCTTGGATTGCCGGGGAATGGGAAATAATAAATCAGGCTGGTAGGTTGAAATGTAACCGGATGATTTTCCCAATGGGGCGTTTGTTAGTTCAGCATGGATTTGTTTCATGACAATGCTCTGGCCTCTGTTTTTTCTCCGCGCCGCAATATCTCACCCGCTAGAGCGAGATATGCGAGAGCGCCTTGTGATTTTTCATCATAGTGCAGGACTGCCGCGCCATGACTGGGTGCTTCCGCCAGGCGCACGTTGCGCGGAATGACTGTGCGGTATACGCGTTCGGGAAAATGTTCCAGTAATTGTGAAGACACATCCAGCGCCAGCCGGTTGCGGCCGTCGTACATGGTGCGCAGCAACCCTTCGATATGCAGGGAGGGATTGATGGTATTGCGGATTTGTTCGACGGTATTCAGCAGACCGCTTAAGCCTTCCAGGGCGAAATATTCGCATTGAATGGGGATGAGGACAGAATCCGCAGCGACCAGCGCATTGACTGTCAAAATGCTGAGAGAGGGCGGACAATCAATCAGAATATAATCATATTGTCCTTTCACAGGCTCGAGAATGGATTTCAGGCGTAATTCCCGCTGCGGCAGCTGCAAGAGTGACATTTCAGCCACGATGAGTTCCTGGTTGGTGGCTAGAAGGTCGAAGCCGCCATTTGTTTTGACCAGCGCATCCTGTATGCAAGCCTGATTGCACAATACCTGATCGGATGAATACCGGACTTGTGTTTTATTTACTCCGCTGCCAACCGTGGCATTCCCTTGCGGATCCAGATCAATCAGCATGACTTTGCGTTTCATTGCGGCAAATGAAGCCGCGAGATTGATGCTGGTGGTGGTTTTGCCCACGCCGCCTTTCTGATTGGTGATCGCAATAATTTTTCCCACAGTAATCCCTCTTAATGTTCAAGCGTCAGCCAGACAATGTGGCGTTCTATGTCTATTCCTTTGATGTCTAACCGCGTCACTCCGCGCGTGTGAAAGGACGCAGGGACATCGTTCAACTCGTCCAGCGGATACTTTCCTTTCATGGCAATCAGTCTGCCGCGCGGGCAAAGCAAATGCCGTGTTGTATCCGCAAACAGCCGTATCGTACCGAAGGCACGTGAAAGAATACTATCAAAACACTGCGCCGGATGAAATTCCTCGCTGCGCGAGTGGACAACTTCGACATTGCTTAATCCCAGTTCGGCGACGGCCTGGATCAAAAATCGCGTCTTTTTCCCGTTCTTGTCCAGTAATACCCATTGCTGCTCAGGATGGACTATCGCAAGCGGTAATCCTGGCAGCCCGGCTCCCGTGCCTACATCCAGCATGCGTTTGCCCTGAAGATAGGGCTGAACCGCCAGGCTGTCGATTAAATGCAGATAAACCATTTCGCGCGTAGCAGTGATGGTGGTTAGATTGAAGACCCGATTCCAGTGCAGCATCAGTTCCAGGTAGCGTATGAGCTGGCCGCGCCGGGACTCGGAAATGTTCAGCTGGTTTTCTTCCAGCGCCTGGTTCAATAGTCCTTTGAATCTCTGTGTTGAGTCTTTCATGCGGGCCTGGGTTTCATCTTGAGCAAGGATGAGGCTGTCTGCAAGAATGTCATTTTAAACCGCCTTGCGTTTCTTGAGATGAACCAATAATAATGAAATCGCGGCGGGGGTAATGCCCGGGATGCGTGCGGCCATGCCAACGGTCGCGGGCCGCCCCTGCCTAAGCTTTTGCCTCACTTCATTGGAAAGGCCGACGATTTCCCCATAATCCAGGTCATCAGGCAGGCGCAAGGTTTCCTGCCGCATCAGGCGCGCGATTTCTTCTTCCTGCCGGTCAATATAACCGGCGTATTTGGCCTGGATTTCAATTTGCTCAGCGGCTTTTTCATCCGCGATGCTGGGACCCAGCTCTTCTATGCCGGCAAGGTCGCGGTAAGAGACGGCCGGCCTGCGCAAGAGTTCCATCAAGCGGTATTCACGGGTCAGCGGTTGTTCCAGCAAGGGTTCGATTTTTTTCGCCGCCGGTGTGTCCGGGCGAATGAATGTGGATTGAAGACGCTGTGATTCGGCAGTAATGAGTTCACGCTTGGCGGCAAACTGCTGCCAGCGGTCTTCATCCACCAGGCCGAGTTCGCGGGCTTTAGGCGTCAGGCGCAAGTCTGCATTATCTTCCCTCAATAGCAGCCGGTATTCCGCGCGGCTGGTAAACATGCGATAAGGTTCCTGTGTGCCGCGCGTGATCAAGTCATCGATTAATACGCCTATGTAGGCTTCATCCCGCCGCGGAGTCCAGGGCTCCTGGTCTTGCACGAGCCGCGCGGCATTAATGCCGGCGATAATACCTTGCGCTCCTGCTTCCTCATATCCGGTCGTGCCGTTGATTTGTCCGGCAAAAAACAGGCCGTGGATAGCGCGTGTTTCCAGCGAGGGTTTCAAATCACGCGGATCGAAATAATCATATTCTATGGCATAACCCGGCCGGGTTATGTGAGCTTGTTCAAAACCGCGTATGGAGCGCACGAATTCGATTTGAGTCGAAAATGGCAGGCTGGTGGAAATACCGTTGGGATAAAGTTCATGTGTCGTCAATCCCTCGGGTTCCACGAATATCTGATGGGAAGATTTGTCAGCGAAACGGGTGATCTTATCTTCTATCGAGGGACAATAGCGCGGCCCCACACCTTCGATGACCCCCGTATAAATGGGTGATTCAGACAAGCCGCTGCGGATATGATCATGGGTTTTTTCGTTGGTGTGGGTAATGTAACAGCATACTTGCCGGGGGTGTTCCTCCACTTGGCCCATGAAGGAAAATACGGGAGTGGGCGTGTCACCCGCCTGTTTTTCCATGACACTGAAGTCTACGGTGCGGCCGTCAATTCGCGGCGGAGTTCCGGTTTTCAGGCGGTTAACGCGAAATGGCAGATCGCGCAGCCGCGCAGCCAGGGTTTTCGCGGGCGGGTCGCCTGCCCTGCCTGCTTCATATTGATTAAGTCCGATATGGATTTTGCCGGCAAGAAAAGTTCCGGCTGTCAGAATCACAGTCCTGGCGTGGATTTTCAGTCCCATTTGTGTGACCACACCCGCTACTTTGTCTTGCTCAATGAGGATATCATCCGCGGCCTGTTGAAACAGAATCAGGTTGGGTTGGTTTTCCAGGGTGTGGCGAATGGCTTGCTTATACAAGATGCGGTCTGCCTGGGCACGGGTTGCGCGTACCGCCGGGCCTTTGCTCGCGTTCAGGATGCGAAAATGAATTCCGGCCTGATCAATCGCGCGTGCCATGGCGCCTCCCAATGCATCGATTTCCTTTACCAGATGGCCTTTTCCTATGCCGCCTATCGCGGGATTGCATGACATTTGGCCCAGGGTTTCAATGTTGTGACTGAGCAGCAGGGTCTTCGCACCCAGACGGGCGGCTGCCAGGGCGGCTTCAGTGCCCGCATGGCCGCCGCCAACGACAATCACATCAAAACATTTTCTCAAATCGATCATGGATCCGCCGCCTCGCGAATAATGGGTCTGTTTGCCGGATGGTGAGAGAATTTATCATACTTGATGACAGACAACATGCCTGTCATCCAAAAACTTTGTTTTTCGAGTAATAAACGCCAGAATTGTATAATATTTGCCCGCATATGAAAAGCGCCATCCTGACAGCCGGGCGGGAAGTTACTATTTGACCGTGAAATGAGGTAAAATTTCCAAAGAGAATTTTTTCAGTTAGATGACTGCTCCTTATGATAAAGCGATTATTCAATAAATCATCAAGATGAGGATATTATGAAAAAAATGGCGGCGGCCGATGTCGTGATTTTCGGCGGCGGTATTGCGGGTTTATGGCTGTTAAATCGATTACGCCAATCAGGCGTTTCAGCATTCCTGTTTGAATCCGGCGCTCTGGGAGGAGGTCAGACACATAAATCACAAGGCATTATCCATGGCGGAATGAAATATGCTTTGCAAGGCATCATGACCAAAGATGCGCAGGCGGTGTCATACATGCCCGGATATTGGAAAAAATGTCTGAGCGGACAGGGTGAGCTGGATCTCACGGGCGTGCCTGTCTTGTCATCCCGGCATTATTTATGGTCTCCCCAGAAGTTTACCTCCAAATTAACAGGGTTTTTGGCCGGTGCCGCCCTGTCCAGTAAAGTGGAGCCCCTGCCTAAGGAAGATTATCCCGAAGTGTTCCGGAATCCTGCATTCCGGGGAGAAGTTTTTTCACTTGATGAAATCGTGGTGGATGTTCCGGTGCTGGTTCGTGAACTAGTCAAGAACAACCAGGATGCTGTTTTCAGAATTGAACCCTTGTGTGACGAAGGATTCAGGTTTGACGAGCAAGGAAGATTATTGTCCGCGACGGTGTATTTGTCCGGGAAGTCTGTGGAAGTGTCTGCCCGGCAATTTATTTTCACCGCGGGCGCGGGAAATGAAGTCATTATTAAAAAACTCAAGAATCGGGAAGTGGCCATGCAGCGGCGTCCACTGCATATGGTGCTGGTCAAGACCCCGTTTGATTATCCTCTGTATGCCCATTGTCTCGGACTGGGCAGTCGGCCGCGCATCACCATCACGACACATCACACACAGGATGGCAGCACAATCTGGTACCTGGGCGGACTGCTTTCCGAAGAAGGCGTCGGGCGTGACAGTCCCGCCCAGATTGAAGCCGCGCGCGCGGAATTGAACGCGCTTTTTCCCTGGCTGGATTTTTCTTCGGCGCAATTCGCGACTTTTACCATTGACCGGGCGGAGCCCTTGCAAAAAAGCGGATTAAAACCGGAGTCTTCCTTTGCCAAGGTCGTCAATAATATGATTATCGCCTGGCCTACCAAGCTCGCGCTCGCGCCAAAACTGGCGGACGATATCCTGCGCCATCTGCATACCATGGAATTCGAGCCGCATTTTTTTGATTCGCGTGAATTGCGCTCCTGGCCTATGCCTCCGCTTGCGAAACCTGTATGGGAGGATGCGTTTTGCAAAAGCGCAATCTAGGAAGCAGTGGAATTCAAGTCAGTATTGTCGGCCTCGGTACAGTCAAATTTGGCCGTAATCAGGGCGTTAAATATCCTTGCGCGTTTGAATTGCCGTCAGATCAGGACGTGGAAGAATTGCTGGCTGTCGCCGCCGGACTGGGAATTAATCTGTTAGATACCGCCCCGGCTTACGGAGCCAGCGAAGAACGTCTGGGGAAATCTTTGCGCGGCCGACGGCATGAGTGGGTGATTTGCACCAAGGCGGGCGAGGAATTTATTGACGGCCAATCTTCATATGATTTCTCGCCGCACGCGTTGACGCACAGTGTGGAACGCAGCATGCGGCGGCTGCAGACTGATTATCTGGATGTTGTGCTGGTGCATTCAAACGGCGATGACATGCGGATTATTGAACAAGATCAGGCTTTTGACACGCTGGAAATGCTGAAACGCGCGGGCAAGATACGCGCGTATGGCATGTCAACCAAAACGATTGACGGCGGGTTGAAGACGGTCGAATTCGCGGATGTGGCCATGGTGACATTCAATCCGTCCTGTGTCGAAGACCGCGAGGTCATTGCCAGCGCGCATCGAAAACAAAAGGGTATTTTCATCAAGAAAGCTTTTGCCAGCGGTCATGCGTCTAAAGACCCTGGCGGCAATCTGCGGTTTGTATTCGCCGAAAGCGGCGTGACAAGTGTGATCATCGGCACCATCAATCCTGCGCACTTGCGTGAAAATGTGGAAAGCTGTAAGGTTGTTGGTTCAATTCCCTGATTAAATAGGTTTTGCCTTGCGCCTTCGGCAATGGATGACGGATATGGGTAAAGCAGTTATCAGCCGTGAATCGCTGCTGGCCCTGGCTGCCGCCATTTCTGTTTTCATGGGCTATTCATTCGCGCATATTCAAAATATCGGCTTGTCCTTCGATGAAGGTATCTTCATCAATGCAGCGCTCGGAGGCGTCACCCCGGATTTTATTTATAAAAAAATCTTTGGCATCCCGCTGATGACATTTCCCTATGAGGGCGCGGTGAAGGCCTGGCTCTATTATCCTGTTTTCAAATGGTTTGGCGTGACGATTTATTCCATCCGTGTCCCTGTCATTCTTATTTCGTTTTTGACCATCCTTGTTTGGTTTGTCAATTCGAAGTTTTTGTTTCAGGATAGGCTTTATTCCATTCTGTTTTTATTTCTCATGTCCACCGACCCATCGTATATCTATCACGCGAGAATGGACTACAACACGCTTGTGCTGCAAGGCTTGTTTATATCCTTGTCATTCTATTTGTACTGGAAATGTGTCGCGCTCAAAAAGCCTGCCGTTCTCGCCCTGCTTTACCTGGTTATGCTGACGGGCGTTTACAATCGTTTGAATTTTTTATGGGTTGTGGCCGCGTTTTTTGGCGCGGCGTTGCTTTTTAACAGGCGCGACGCGATCAGGTTGTACCAAAGACACAGCGTGTTGACAGCCAGTCTGACCCTGGCGTTTGTCGTCACGCTGGCGGTGATGTTTGTGCTGTTGGTCGTGCCTCTGCGGGATTTTCCCATGGGGCATATCATGAATATGTCTCTGGGCCAGAAAATCATTTATACTTTTCATCTGTATCTGAACACCATGAACGGCTCCTTTCCCTATATTAAAATGTTTCACCGGGATACGGGGGCGGTATCGTTGGTGAATGGTATCGAAGTCGGTATCACCCTGGCGGCATTATTGTGGGTGAGTGTCTCCCGTCTGCTGCGCATTAACGGTCCTGCGGCGACAGATCATGATGTAAAAATGGGATTTTGCTTTACTGTCTGTTTCATGTTGCTGCTGATGGTGGTGCTTACTCCTCAGGCTAGAAATTCATATCATGTGATGGTGTTATGGCCGCTGCCGCATTTACTGTTTCTTTTATCCATGGCGGTTTTTTCCAGGCATGTCAGTATAAAATGCGCCCGGATTTGCCTGTTTGTGCTGGTATCCTGTGTTATCTCCTCGCAGCTCGTCGTGAGTAATCGATACTTGTCTGCGCTGTCGCAGCCCGGAGGCTATATTGACGTTTCATGGTCTCCGGCGATTTATCGCCTGGCGGATTATGTCAATCGGCACAGCGGGAAATACGATGAGATTGTTTCAGTGGAAGCATTCAATACGCAACTCTTGTCTTTCGCCGCGGATGACGGCGTGCGCATGAAGCTGCATCAGGAAGCCTGGGCGATACTCACGAACGATGAAAGCCTGAAAAAGATGCGGGATTATATTTTGCCCGGATTTAAACGGGGAGAAAAAGCTAATTTGCGCTGGCTTTATAATGCATATTTCAGAAATAAAAAAGTCCTGGTTATCACGCTGGCGGGCGGCGTCTACCCTGCGGAAGTAAACTTTTTCAGGTTTGCGCGCGACTACCGGTTAAATCTCGATCAGGTCGCCGCTATTAATGACGCCGGCGGGCGGACAATATACCGTTTATACGCCGCATCGACGCAGAGAGAGGAATCCCTTCCTCAGCTATAAAAAACGGGAATTGTTTCAAAAATATGATATTGCACGGGTGTTGTGCCGCGGGCAATTCCTACTCTCTTATTTCTTGGATCAGATTTTCCTTCAGTTCGAATAACTTCTTTTCAAGGCTCACGGAATACGGCGCGTCCCCGTGTGAGTTGTGAAATTGCTGAACTGCGTCCACCGCATGTTTGCGCAGCGTGTGTATGCTTTTCTGCGCGAGAACAGGCTGGCCGTTACGCAAGACTGGTTCCAGCAGATCAACGAATCCATCGTAATCATCAAGGCGGATATCCTGCATGGATTGATCCAGCAATACCACTTCAGGTGTGTCTGCCATTCCCAGGCTGAGATCGTAAATCACATCCATGACATATCGATCGGCGGAAAAAAAGCGCCGGATTTGATGCCGTCCGGGATTGGAGATTTTGACTTCCTGTTCAGACAGCTTGAGTTTGTAATTCCACGCGCCTTTTTTGTCGCGCAGCGCCGATAGCTTGTAAACACCATCCAATGCCGGCTGATCATAAGCGGTGGCGAGGTGCGTTCCTACGCCCCAGGAAGTTATTTGCGCATTTTGCTGCTTGAGATCGCTGATGACATATTCATCCAGCGAATTGCTGGCCATGATGCCGGTATTTTCAAATCCGGCTTCATCCAGCAGTTTTCTGGCCTTGATGCTGAGGTCCGCAAGGTCGCCCGAGTCCAGGCGAATGCCCAACAAGTCAGCCCCGTTTTCGCGCAACTTCTTGCCTGCCTTTATAGCGTTCTTGACGCCTTCCACGGTATTAAAAGTATCGACCAGCAAGACTGTGTTATGCGGCATGATATCCGTGTAGGCATGAAACGCATCCATTTCGGTCGGGAACGCAGTGACCCAACTGTGAGCATGTGTTCCACGAACGGGGATGTCGTATAATTTTCCTGCGAGAGTGTTGGAAGTGGCGACACAGCCGCCTATGTATGCGGCCCGGCTCGCGGAAAGCGCTCCATCTGGGCCCTGGGCTCGGCGCATGCCGAACTCAATAACGTTATCTCCTTGCGCGGCCCGGCAGACGCGGGACGCCTTGGTGGCGATCAGGGTCTGGAAATTAATCATGTTCAGCAAGGCGGTTTCAATCATCTGGCATTGTAAAATGGGGCCTTGGACGCGTATCAATGGTTCATTGGCAAAAACAACCGTGCCTTCCGGCACCGCATCCACATCACAGGTGAAGGAAAGCTGTGCCAGATAGTCCAAAAAATCCGGCGTGAAAAGAGGTTCCTGGAAAGCGTTTTTCAGCGTGCCCAGGTAGGCAAGATCATCATTGCAAAATCGCCAATTCGTGAGAAAATCAACGACAGTAGCCAGTCCGCAGCTGAGGGCGTAATTCCCCTTGAAGGGATTTTTGCGAAACAAGAGATGAAATGCGGCTTCTTGTTCATGCATATTCAGCTTCCAGTAACCATACGCCATGGTTAATTGATAGAAGTCTGTCAGTAAGGGGGAATGGGTCAAGGCTGTCACTTCGATCTCCTCGTTATGCTTTTGCGGCTGGAATGATTGGGCGCTTGCTCGGCAGGTTTCCAATCGGGGTTAGTCACATTATAATGATTTTTTTTGATTTTCATGAAGAAGGTATTTGTATGTCCATTAAAAGAATGCTGTTATTGGTGGGATTATCGGTGTTATTTGCCGGCTGTTCAACCTCCAGGTTTTATGGATCCAATTCAACCGCCTACAGTGACAGCAGCGCCAAAAGCATGGGCGTACGGTATTTGCTGGGCCGAGGCGTTGAACAAAGCAATGAAAAGGCTTTTTATTATTTCAATCAGGCGGCGAAAGACGGCGACCCGTTTGCTCAAAATGAGATCGCGTATATGTATGCGGCGGGCAAAGGCACCGCCCGGGATTATTCCAAGGCTTTCGATTGGTATAAAAAGGCCGCCGCTCAGGGCCTTGCCAGTGCGCAATATAATGTAGGCTTGTTTTATCTGCATGGCCTGGGCACGCCGGCAGACAAGTCACAAGCCAGGATGTGGTTTCAGAAATCCGCGGCGCATGGTTTTGAGCCCGCCCGCGTAGCCCTTAGCCGCTGAAGGGCCAAGAGAATGTCTCGTGCATATTCCGCGTAAACGCTTCGGACAGCATTTCTTGCGTGATGAGGCTGTCATTCGCCGCATCGTGGCCGCGCTTGATGCCAAACCTGGCCAGCATCTGGTTGAGATTGGTTCCGGACAGGGAGCGCTTACGCTTCCTGTTCTTAAACAGGTTCATCATCTGGAAGCGATCGAGCTGGACCGGGAGCTTATTCCTCTCTTGTCCGAGCGCTGCGAACGCGCCGGCAATCTGATACTCCATGAGGCGGATGTCCTGGATTTTGATTTCGCCGGCATCAGGACTGATGACCGCTTTCTGAGAATATTCGGAAATTTGCCTTACAATATCTCTACCCCGTTGATTTTCCACCTCATAGCGTTTGCAGACATCATCGAAGACATGTTGTTCATGCTGCAAAAGGAGGTTGCCGAACGTCTGGCCGCAGGCGCGGACACGGAACATTATGGACGGTTGAGTGTCATGGTGCAGTATCATTGTCAGGCCGAGCTGTTATTTGACGTGCCGCGGCGGGCGTTTCATCCGCCGCCGCAAGTCGAGTCCACTATTGTCCGGCTTGTCCCTCATGAACATTATCCTTGCAAGGCAAGCGATGAGAGACTGTTTGCGACAGTAGTTAAGCAGGCGTTTGGGCAGCGGCGAAAAACCTTGCGCAACAGCCTGAAAGAAGTGGTGGATGATGAAATCTGGGAGAGCCTTTCCATACGATCAGATTTGCGCGCAGAAAAACTGACCGTCAGGGAATTTGTTGACATCAGTAATGCGGTGACGGACGCGCTTAACAGGCGTGCATGAATAAGGTTATCAGAACAGGAATGGTTTGCAGATGACAATCTATGCGATTGGAGACATTCAAGGCTGTTTTGCCGAACTGGAAAAATTACTGGCTGAAATCCGCTTCAATCCGCAAACAGACAGCCTCTGGTTTACAGGAGACCTGGTGAACCGCGGCCCGGACTCGCTAAAGGTGCTGCGTTGGATCAAGGCGCTGGGAGAAGCGCAAGTCGCTGTGCTGGGCAATCATGACTTGCATTTGCTGGCAGTGGCGTACGGCGTTCGATCGCAGCACCGCGGTGATACGCTGGATGAGATTCTGCGCGCGCCTGATAAAATTGAATTGATCGAATGGCTGCGTCACCGCCCCTTGCTTCATTTCGACCGTGCTGCGGGATTTGTCGTGACTCACGCCGGCCTTGCTCCCTGCTGGAGCCTGAAGTTGGCGCGCGAACTGGCGCATGAAGCGGAGACCGCATTGCGCGGCGCCGCGCCAGAGATTTTTTTGAAACAGATGTATGGTGATCTGCCGGATAAATGGAGTGACGATTTGAGTGGTGCGGACCGTTATCGCTGCATTATAAATTATTTCACGCGCATGCGTTTTTGCTATCCGGATGGACGCCTGGATTTGTCTTACAAAGGTGAGATTGCCGGCAAGCCGCGCGAACTGCTTCCTTGGTTTGAAGTGCCGGACAGAGTCAATGCCGGAGTGAAAATCCTGTTTGGCCATTGGGCGGCGCTCAACGGTAACACGTCAGTACCCGGACTTTATGCGCTGGATACCGGCTGTGTGTGGGGGAATTGTCTGACCGCCCTGCGGCTGGAAGATGAAAAGCGGTTTAGTGTGCGTTGCGCGTGACTAGGGGCGCTTAATTAAATTACGACAGTCCCTGGGCATGATTGCTTTCGCTCCAATCGCCGCCTCCTTGTGGCTAAGGATTTCATCCTGAAATCTAGTCGCTCATCTATCATGCCCAGGGACTGTCGTAATTTAATTAAGCGCCCTTGATAATCAGGCAGGATTTTCCAGCATGGCTGGTTTTGAAACGGGTTCCAGGGTAACAAAACTGTATGAATAGGGATTTTCATCGTCGGGCGCGAAAGTGGTAATTGCGACCTGTTTCCAGTCTTTCGGGTCCAGCTCGGGAAAGAACGCGTCGCCGCTGAAGTTTTCATGCACGATGGTAAGATAAATACGATCCAGATAAGGCAGCGACTGCTGATAGATTTCCGCGCCGCCAATAATAAATACTTCCCGCTTGTCTTCGGCCGCCGCGTGCGCGAGAGCTTCCTTGAAAGAGGTGACTACAATACAACCCGGGATTCTTAGAGCGGCATTTCGCGTCATGATGATGTTGGTGCGGTGAGGCAGCGGTCTGCCAATCGACTCATAAGTTTTTCGTCCCATCAGAATAGGGTGGCCGCTGGTCAGGGTCTTGAAATGCCTGAGATCTGCGGGCAGCCGCCAGGGCAATTGATTGTTGCTGCCGATGACGCGGTTATCGGACATGGCGGCGATCGCGGAAAGCATGGGGCGTTGCATATGAGGCATCAGTCTGTTCGCTTAAATAATCAGGCAAGGTGGATGTGTGAGTATAATCTGCGGATGTGTCGCCGACAATGACAATAAAAGCTGTCTCAATGAATGCTTCCAGCAAAGCTGATTTCCATTGAGACAGCGTTCGGAATGCTGTTATCAGTGTAACGTATGACTGGCGCCCACATCCGAATTCACGGAATGCGAGACAAGTGAAGGGCTGCTCGCAGAACGGTGAAGCAAATTGAGTTTTTTGGCAGCATCAGCCTTCTTTTTCCCAGAGTGCGTGTGATCAATGCCCGAATCAGGAAGGAGCAGGATTTCATCTTCTTCCGATCCATTGATCGCGCGGACCTTGGACGATAATTGAGGTCTGACGGGCAGTTGAGGGCTGGGCGAATCGCTATTAAATGTGCGGAAAAATTGGGCCGTGCTGCTGGCGGGTTTTTTGTCTTTTAGCAGCGGGGTTTTTTCATCGCTATGTGAGTCGATCAGAACAAGATCGCTGGATGAACGAGGACGACGACGGGGAGACGCGGCTTGCTGCGGGGAGCCGCTGATGCCTGGACTTCCAGGCTGATGCCGGTTGTTAGGCGAGTTCTCAACCCGCGGTTCGCTTTTAAAAATAGAGGCCAGACGGTCCAATTTGTCTGCGAACCAGCCGCGCATCGCATTCGAATATTTATGATTGTTTTTCTCGTCGATATACTCAAACACCTTGACGCCGATACCAATGACGACACCTGTCACCAGCAAGGCGATTGGCAGCGCGCCAAATGTAGCCACGGTGCCGGCCCCTAACAGAGCGGTGGCGCCCAGGGTGACGCCGGTGACTACCAGCATGGATGCGGTAATTTCAATTACTTTGAATGCCACGTCACGTTCCGCTTGCAACCTCTTTTCGCGCAGGCGGTTGTATTTGGTTTGTAAACGTGCTTCCTGGTTTTTCAACTGGGTCAGTTGGGTGTTTTTTTCGTATAACCGGGATGATAAGGTGGAAATCGCCTTGTCATTGGCTTTCAATCGTTCCAGGTCGGTATCGCTGGCTTTGCGGGCTTGGACTTTCTCCAGGATTACGGCATTTGCCTCTTCGAGCAGCTTTTTTTCCTGGGTAATCGCGCGGATATCCATTTCCAGGGTAAGCATGGATTGCGCGTTCTGGATTTTGAATGCGTTCAGCTTGCGTTCCGCTTTCGCTTCCCTGTCTTTGAGCGTGTGCAGCCTGTAGGACAACTTCCAGAGCTGGACGGAATAAATCCTTCCCAGCAAGGCGGGAATCAGGACCGGCATGAGCGCGGAGCCGAGTACTTGCGCGCCCAGCCCGAAAGCAATATAGCTAAGGCTAAGGCCGACACCCGTGCCGCCCAGCATAAAGGTGAGTAAACCCGCGGCAATTTTTGTTTTGCGGTTGCGGGATTTTTCCTTGCGTATGGCTTTGATGGCATCCCAGAGACCTTGAACGCCTTCGACGGCGTGAATGATCGCTCCCACGGCGCCGACCAGAAATGGCGCGACTTTCTCTACTATCTTCGCTGGCAGGGCGGAGCGTCCGACGGCGTTCCAGATGTCGTCAATCAAGTCTATAAATTTTTTGCCTATGTCAAAGGGTTTTTTGAGCAGATTGAGAAAGGCCATGAACTTGTTCGGCGCTTCTTCAGGTTCTTCTTCCTCAAACTGCGGAATGGATTTTGATTTCAATCTCATTCTTTTATCTTGCAAGAGCGCGAGCTTGTGCATCAGAAAACGGAAGCGGGGAGAATGCAGTGAGGTGTGGATAAGCGGTAAGGTATAAAAGTAGTCACTGTCTTCTTTATCAAAATCGAAATTATCCATGAGTTCGGCAATGACGGCGTCATTTTCTTCCTCGCTCGCAGGATTAATCTGAGAGCCTTGTCTGCCTTGTCTGTATGATTCCCTTGTTTGGGCAATCATCCTTCCCACAGTGCTGTCAGGATAAAATTTCTCGATTTCGGCGATGACGGCGGCAATTTCATTGTCTATTTCTTTCAGCTTGATCGGCTTGTCATCATTCTTTTCTTCGCTTTCTTCTTCGTTGTCGGAATGACTCAAATCGATGGGCGGTATCGAAGCCTGGTATGCGGCGGACAACAGAGCTTGCAATTCACGCCTTAACTCCGTCATCTCTTTGGGAATGGTGTCGAGTATGCTGGACAAGAGACTGATTTCTTCCAGACGGACTTGTTCATCCAGCTCGGGTGAATATAGACTGCTCAGGACTCTGTTGTTCATGCGGTTTCTCGTTTTGTTTGGATTATTTTTTTATGTTTTTTATACGTTGTGTGTTCATGCTGAAAATTTTACGCTAGGTGGCTGACAGTTTGATTAATTTAGTCTTAAAGTCAGGGTATTTTTTTGACCTGGCAAACCTTAAGATAGACTTAATGCGGGCGGCTTTTTTCGTCATGCCAACCACGCCAAGGCTAGTCCTGCCTTGGAGACGTGGAAGGAAAAGGAGCGCGGGTTCGCGCCCTGGCGAGATCTTCGAGCTTTCTATCTCGGCCCTTTTTCGCTAATATTGTCAGTTTTACGCGGGTGCCAGTCATGAATCAAAAATCATTACCTCAATACCGGGAGCTTAACCAGGCGCTCAGCAAAACCACATTGAAGCTGCACCCTTCACAGGTGCATGGTTTGGTCAGCGGCATTCTGTGCGGAAATCCCAAAAGCAGCGCCGCCTGGGAAGAATTGGTGACCGGGGGCAAGGACCCTGCAAAAACCCATGAAGTGTTGCAGGCGTTATATGAAGCGAGCATGACGCAATTAGATGATTTTTTATTTGAATTTCAGCTGGTCCTGCCGCCTGATTCGGAAACCTTGCCTATCCGCGCCGAAGCCCTGACACTCTGGTGCCAGGGGTATTTGACGGGCCTGAAGATGGCCCAGATCCAGATTGTGGACCGTGACCCTGGCGAGATGACGGAAGCCATCAATGACCTCATTGAAATCGCAAAAATGAATTATGAAGAAGTCGTGGCAAGTGAAGAGGATGAAGCGGCTTACATCGAACTGGTTGAATATGTGCGCATGGCTGTCATCCTGATTTATCAGGATATGCGGGAGGAGGATGCGAGCAGGAAAACTGCCAGCTCATCAAACCATCTCCATTAAGTCATAGGGTAATTAAAATCAAAATGAAGGGAGTTTGCCATGATTAAAATGTCTGAATACGCAAAACGCCGTAAAGAGTTAATGCGGACAATAGGCCAGAATGGAATAGTCATACTCCCCTCCGCTCCAGAAGTCTTTCGCAACGGCGATGCCACCTATGCCTATAGGCAAAACAGTGATTTTTATTACCTGACCGGGTTTGAAGAGCCGGATGCGGTGTTGGTTCTCGCTCCCAAAAGAAAAGAAGGCGAATACATCTTGTTTAACCGTATTCGTGACCGCGACCGTGAAATATGGGATGGTCCGCGCGCGGGCCAGGAAGGCGCGGTGAAGGAATATCTTGCAGACCAGGCTTTTCCTTACAGTGAGCTTGCATTAATGCTTCCGGACTTGATGGCGGGCCGTGAATCCATACATTACCCGCTGGGCGTTAACCGGGAGTTTGATAAACTGCTGATGCAGTGCGTGAATAAAGTGCGCTCCAAGGTTAGAGGCGGTCTGCAGCCTCCGGCTGCTTTTGTGGATATTGCTCCTTCATTGCATGAAATGCGGTTGTTCAAAAGCGCCGCTGAAATTGAAATCATGCAAAAGGCCGTGGATATTACCGAGAAAGCGCATGTGCGCGCCATGCGGTTCTGCCGGCCGGGCGTGTATGAGTACGAACTGGAAGCAGAACTGCTTTATGAGTTTCAGCGCAACGGGGCCCGTTTCCCTGCTTATAACTCCATCGTCGGCGCGGGGCGCAACAGCTGCATTTTGCACTATATCAACAATAACCAGAAAATCGCCGATGGCGACCTGGTTTTGATTGACGCCGGAGCGGAATATCAGAATTACGCGGCCGATATCACCCGGACTTTCCCGGCCAACGGCCGGTTCACCGGAGAGCAGCGCGCGATATATGACCTTGTTTTGTCTTCCCAGTTGGCTGCAATCAAATCCATCAAGCCGGGCGCATCCTGGACAACGGCACAAAACATCATTGTGAAAATTCTCACGCAAGGGCTGGTTGATCTGGGCATATTAAAAGGGAATGTGGATAACCTGATCGAAAGACAGGCTTACCTTCCTTTCTATATGCACCGGTCTGGCCACTGGCTGGGTCTGGATGTGCATGATGTGGGAATGTATCGCGTTGAAACCAAGTGGCGGGCCTTGCAGCCCGGCATGGTATTTACGGTTGAACCGGGTATTTACATTTCGTCAGATATTCCGGGGGTGCATAAGCGCTGGCATCATATCGGTGTGCGTATTGAAGACAATGTCCTGGTGACTGACAAGGGGCGTGATGTTTTGAGTCATAAAATACCCAAGACTGTTGTTGAAATCGAAGCTGTTATGGCGAAATAATCATGCCCCGTTTTGATCTGGTCATAGTCGGCGGAGGCTTGGTTGGCGCGGGGCTCGCGGCCGCGCTTCGTCATTCCGGATTGCGTATTGCCGTGATTGATTCCCGGCGGCCGTCCAGTGACGATCCCCGCCTGTTTGCCTTGAATAACGGCAGTTGTCAATTTCTGGATAATCTTCATCTCTGGCCCCGGCTTTCAGCGCATGCATCCCCTATTCAGCAAGTCCATGTGACCCGTCATGGACACTTCGGTTCAGTGCGGCTGCGGTGTGAAGATGTGGGTTTGCGTAATCTGGGTCATGTGATCCCGGCGCGGCATATTGAGGCGGCCTTGAATGAAACATTGTTGTCTTTGCCCGCGTGCACGCTTTTCCGCCCGGCTAGACTGCAGTCGCTTGATCAGGATGACAGGATGGTACAGTTGACAATCCTGACCGAAGAAGGCGAAGTGTCGCTGTCTTCGCTTGTCGTCATAGGGGCTGACGGGACTGATTCCACTGTGCGCTCGCAATTGCACATCAAAACGGAAGTGATTGATTATGAGCAAAGCGCCATAGTGACGCGAACCGCGCTAAAGCGTTCCCATCACCATGTCGCGCATGAACGGTTTCTCGCGGACGGTGCTGTTGCCATGCTGCCTTTGCCGGGAGAGGAATGCGCAACGATCTGGACGGCGAGTAATCATGCAGTTTCAGAACTGATGTCATTTTCAGATGAGGAATTTCTGAAACGGCTGCAGGATGCTTTTGGCTATCGGCTGGGGCGCTTGCAGGGCATAACACAAAGACATGTATTCCCGTTACGCCTGGTTAGGGCTGAAAAAATGGTTGAGCAAAATGTTTTTCTGCTGGGCAACTCGGCACATACCCTGCACCCTATCGCGGCGCAGGGATTCAACCTGGCTGTCTATGAAGTCGCCGTGCTGGCCGAGGCGATTCTGGAAAAGCTTCAGAATCAGAAATGCTTTACCAAGGAAGACTTGCCGGAAATCAGCGCGCTGATTCAAAAACAGCAGGCCACCAGTATCGGGGTATCCCATCGTCTCTCTACTCTTTTTTCCACGGATTCTTTTTTGGGCGGGTGGCCTTTGCAGCTTGGTATGATGGGGCTGGATATGATCATGCCTGTGAAAAAGAAATTTATTGAAGCCATTATGGGCCGGACAGGACGTGTACCGGGGCTATTATTGAGTGATTTCTATGAAAAAAACCTCTCGGCATGACGTTGAAAAGGAATTGATCGCCATCACGGCCCGGCTGCTGGATGAATCTGGCGAACCCTACAGACGGGAAATCAGTCTGGACGCTTCACTGCAGAGACACCTGGGAATCGATAGTCTGGGCCGCGCGGAATTATTCCAGCGCATAGAAAAATCATTTGATGTGAGGCTGCCTGACCGCTTGCTGGCGGAGGCGGAAACATTGGCTGATATTGTTGCCGGCATCATGGAGTCCGGGCCAGCGCTCGCGCAGCCCGTCAAAAAGGAAATTGTGACATCGCACGGGGAGCGTCCCAGGGTGGATCCGGCAAGCGCCAAGACCTTGCTGGATGTTTTGTTCCTGTATGGCGAACGCTCTCCCGACAAGGCGCATATTTATTTCCAGAATGAAGAAGGCAGTGAAGAAGTCATTACTTATGGCGCATTGCTGCAATCCTCACTGCGGGTAGCCGCCGGATTGCGTGAGCGCGGATTGCAGACCGGTGAAACCGTTGCCATCATGCAGCCCACTCACCCGCGGTTTTTTTATACTTTCTTTGGCACCTTGCTCGCGGGTGGGATACCTGTTCCCATTTATCCCCCTTTTCGTATGCACATGCTGGAAGCTTACGCGCAGACTGAAGCGCGTATCCTGCGTAACGCTGAAGTGCGCATACTGGTGACGTTCGAGCAGGCAGAAAAACTCAGCCTGCTGTTGAAATCGTTTGTTCCCAGCTTGAAACAGGTGACCACCGTGGAGGAGTTGATAAGACCTGATGCGCTGGACCATCCCTTCAATGCGAACCCGGCGAACTATGCATTCATTCAGTATACCTCGGGGAGTACAGCGGATCCCAAAGGCGTGCTGTTATCGCATGATAATCTGCTGACTAACATTAAAGCCTACGGCCAGGCCATTCAGGTGACGCCGGATGATGTCGCTGTCAGCTGGCTGCCGCTTTATCATGACATGGGGTTGATAGGCATGTGGCTGGGCAGCTTGTATTATGGCGTGCCGCTGATATTGCTGACGCCTTTTTCATTCCTGAATCATCCCGAGCGTTGGCTGTGGGCCATTCACTATCATCGCGGCACGCTTTCCGGGGCGCCCAACTTTGCCTATGAGTTGTGCGCGCGTAAAATTGATCCTGCGTTGATTGAGGGTCTTGATCTCTCTACCTGGCGGATGGCGGCGAACGGCGCGGAAAAAGTATACCCGAAAACACTGGAGCAATTTGCCAGAAAATTTGCGCCTTATGGCTTCAGGCGCAGTGCCCTTTTACCCGTATACGGATTGGCGGAATCAACAGTCGCGCTGACTATTCCGCCGGTTAATCGGGATTTCAGGCTGGACGCCATTCAGCGCAAGGAATTCGAAGAAAATCGCCGTGCCGTCCCTGCGGCCGCGGCCGAGGGAAAGAATGTTCTCCAGTTTGTGTCCTGCGGCCCGCCAATCGCGGGACATGAAATTCGTATCGTGGATGATGCCAATCAAGCGCTGCCGGAACGGGAAGTGGGAAATCTGCAATTCCGCGGGCCTTCAAGCATGCAAGGCTATTACAACAATCCCAAAGCGACCGAGGCGATTTATCACGCAGGCTGGCTGGACAGCGGAGATCTTGCTTACCTGGCCGATGGCGAGCTTTTTATCACCGGACGGAGAAAGGATTTGATTATCAAGGCGGGCCGCAATCTTTATCCGGCTGAAATCGAAGAGCTGGTCGGTGTTGTGCCAGGCGTGCGCCAGGGCTGCGTGGCGGCATTTGAAGTCTCGGATGCGCAGCATGGAACCGAACAGCTGATCGTGGTGGCCGAGACGCGTGAAAAAAGCAAATCGGGACGAGCCAGGATCAGAGAAAACATCAAGGAAGCCGTCGCGACATCGCTGGATATCGTCCCCGATCACGTGGTTTTGGTCGAGCCGCACGTTGTTCCGAAAACGTCGAGTGGAAAATTGCAGCGCGCGGCGTGCAAGGCTTACTATCTGGAGGGGCGGCTGAACAAGTCACCCATACCCGCCTGGCTGCAATTAGTGAGGCTGGGGCTGCAGGCCGCGGCTCGCAAATGCCTGAGCGCGCTGAGCGTGACGGGGAAATTTATTTATACCCTTTATATCGCGCTGATAGTCGGAATTACCTTTTTCCCGGTGTTTTGTCTCGTTAAATATTCATCGCGCGACACTGCTGCCCGCGTAGTGCGTGTATGGGCAAAGTGGATTTTGAGGTTTGCCTTTTGCCCCGTCAAAGTGGATGGAGAAGAAAAACTGGAAAGGGTTTCGCCCGTCATTTACGCGCCTAACCATGCGAGTTATATCGACTCGCTGGTCATGATATCCATCCTGCCGCCCCAAACACGTATTGTTGCCAAAAAGGAATTGTTCCATACGCCTCTGATCCGTACGGTGGTGCAAAAACTGGATTATCTCGGCGTGGACCGCATGGATTTTTCAAAAGGCCTGGAAGATACAAGGCGCATCGAATCCGTATTAAGAGCGGGCGCCTCCATTCTGATTTTTCCCGAAGGAACATTCAGCTATGCCTGCGGCTTGCGGCCTTTCCGTCTGGGAGCGTTCAAGATCGCCACGGAAACCGGCACCCCTATCTGTCCTGTTGCGCTCAAAGGCACCCGGTTTATCTTACGGGACGATGAAAAGCTGATGTGTCCGCGCGCGGTGACCGTTACGGTTTGTGAGCCTGTCAAGGCCAAAGGAATGGAGTGGCAGGATGTGACTCATCTGCGCAATGTGGTGCGCGCTGAAATTTCGAAATATTGCGGAGAGCCTTCGCTGGATTTTATCGCGGCACAGGCAATTGCTCCAAAACGTACACGATAAATTTATTGCAGGGAGTTTAATTCTTGAAACCTGATCAACGTGTCACTACCGTTGCCGCCTGGTGTCTGTATGACTGGGCAAGCGCGTCATATTCCATTATCGTGATGACCTTCATTTTCGCTACCTATTTCACGACCAAAGTGGCTGAAAATGAAATCGTTGGTACTTATCAGTGGGCGAATGCCACTTCAATCGCGGGGATCATTATTGCTTTGTTTAGTCCGCTGTTCGGGGCCATAGCAGATCACGGCGGCCATCATAAGCGTTGGCTTTTGTTTTTTACCGCCTTGGCGGTTGTCAGTTCCGGCATGCTCTGGTTCGCCTATCCGAATACTCATTCTGTGTATCTGACCCTGACGTGTCTGGTATTGGGGACGATAGGGCTGGAAGTCGCTCTGGTTTTTTATAATGCATTCCTGCCGCAGCTTGCTCCCAAGGATTATTTGGGCCGGATTTCAGGATGGGGCTGGGGCAGCGGTTATATCGGAGGCATTCTCGCGCTGTCAGTCGCGCTGGTAGTATTTGTCCGTTCGAACTGGCTTGGTCTCGATACCGCTTCTGCCGCGCAAATTCGTATTTGCGGCCCATTTGTCGCGATATGGTACACGGTTTTTTCCATCCCATTATTCCTGCTTGTCCCCGGTTTGTCTTCTGCGCACAAGCCGTTGCCCCAGGCAGTGCGTGCCGGATGGCACGAATTATGGCGCACATTGAAAAAACTGCCGACGGAAAAAAATATTTTTCTTTATCTGGTTTCACACATGATTTACGCGGACGGCCTGAATACCTTATTTATTTTTGGCGGCATTTATGCTGCCGGCACCTACGGCCTGACATTTGAAGAAGTGCTTTTGTTTGGCATCACCATGAATGTCGCGGCGGGGTTGGGGGCCGTCACTCTCGCCTGGATGGATGATTTGATAGGATCAAAAGCTACAGTCATTTTATCGCTGGTTTGTCTGACGTGTTTAGGCGTTCCGTTATTATTGCTGCACGACAAGACGGCATTCTGGGCGGTCGCGTTATTGCTTTGTTTATTCGTGGGCCCGGTGCAGTCTGCCAGCCGTTCTCTGATGGTGCGTCTGATTGCAGACAAGGCTGTGTCCACGGAAATGTTTGGATTGTATGCGCTGTCAGGCCGTATTACTGCTTTCATCGGACCTTGGCTGTTTGGCGTGATGACCATGGCATTCGACACCCAGCGCGCAGGAATGGCCACGGTGCTGGTGTTTTTTGCGGTCGGGGCGTTGTTATTATTACCCATACAAGTAAATAAAAAGGGCCAGGCATGATTCTGAATAAAAAAATCGTCATTGTGCTGCCTGCTTATAATGCTGAATTTACCCTGGAAAAAACGTATAAGGAAATTCCGCTGGATATGGTTGATGAAGTCGTGCTGGTGGATGATGCGAGCAGCGACAGAACTATCATCGAGGCGCAGAGGCTGGGCATCGGGCATATCATTCGTCATGAGCGCAACAAGGGTTATGGAGCCAATCAGAAAACCTGTTATGACAAGGCGCTGTCATTGGGGGCGGACATCGTCATCATGCTGCATCCGGATTATCAATACACTCCCCGTTTGATACCTTCCATGGCCTATCTTGTAGCGCAAAACGTTTATCCTGTGGTGCTGGGTTCCCGCATTTTGGGAAAAGGCGCCCTCAAAGGGGGTATGCCTTTATATAAATATATTTTTAATCGTGGTCTGACCATGATGCAAAACCTGCTTTTGGGGCAAATGCTTTCGGAGTACCATACCGGGTATCGCGCATTTTCGCGGGAAGTGCTGGAGAATATTCCCTATTCCCGCTGTTCGGACGACTATCTGTTTGATAACCAAATGATTTCTCAAATTCTTTACGCGGGATATAATGTGGCCGAAATCACTTGTCCCACCCGATATTTTGCGGAAGCTTCCTCTATCACGCTTGTCAGAAGTCTGGTGTATGGCGTGGGAGTCATACGAACGTCTTTTGGATACGTCTTGAATAAGCTGGGATGGATAAATTCTCCCCTGTTCAGCATAGACAAGGGAATGGGTTCTAAACCGCCTTGATTTCTTTTAAAATGCCTCAATATATATTTTATATCTTAAAATATCTAACTTATAGAAGGTCTTACCATGAGCAGCCATATCCATGCAATCAGCGACGCATCTTTTGAAAACGAAGTGATTGAATCCAATATACCTGTGATTGTAGATTTCTGGGCCCAATGGTGTGGTCCATGCAAGGCGCTGGCGCCTATCATCGAAGATGTGGCTTCCCAGTACACAGATAAAGTAAAATTCGTCAAGCTGGATGTTGACCATAATCCCTCTACCCCGCCCAAATTTGGTGTTCGTGGCATTCCTACCTTGATCCTCTTCAAGGAAGGCCAGGTTGTTGCCACTCAGGTTGGCTTGATTAACAAAGCCGAATTGGCGAAGTTTATTGATAATCACATCTGATATTTGTCTCGATTGCCCCGCCTTGTGAATTAACGGCCGGCTTCGCGCGGTATCTATCCCGCGCGAACGGTTCGGATGCTAATAGTGTTTCAGGAAACTGGATATTCTCATAAATTAGTGATATTTTTAGTGGGTAGATAACCCTCTTACCTGTCGTAAACTCCATAGTTCTTGTTAGCGGTTATCAGGTGT
The DNA here is from genome assembly GCF_902459485.1 of Aquicella siphonis. NCBI lineage: Bacteria > Pseudomonadati > Pseudomonadota > Gammaproteobacteria > Legionellales > Coxiellaceae > Aquicella > Aquicella siphonis. The sequence continues at coordinate 2,302,616 of NZ_LR699119.1, read as the reverse complement.
CCAGGCCCTGAGTCTGGCATAACTTTAGGATAGAGATTCAATTGCCTGTCACGAGTGGTTTGCGCTTGTTGTGAAAGGGAATGCGAGTCGTCTTTCGGAAGATCCCTGCTGATACATGAATGAAACTTGCACGGCATATTGGGTAAATTAATTAGAGTGTCTCTTCTGTGTTTACAATCAATCAACGTTTTTTATTTTTAGGGTTTAAATCATTATGAATTTAACTGAGCTTAAGAAAAAAAGTGCAGCTGAATTGGTTACACTGGCTGAACAATATGGGCTGGAAAACATGGCCCGCTCAAGAAAGCAGGATATTATTTTTGCAATCCTGAAGGAGCATGCGAAACGCGGTGAAGATATTTATGGCGACGGCGTGCTGGAAATTCTTCAAGATGGTTTCGGTTTTTTACGCTCAGCTGAAGGTTCATATCTCGCCGGCCCTGATGATATTTATGTTTCTCCCAGCCAAATCCGCCGATTCAATTTACGCACGGGCGATACCATCTCTGGTAAAATTCGTCCTCCCAAAGAAGGCGAGCGTTATTTTGCCCTGTTAAAAGTGGATGAAATCAATTTCGAAGCGCCTGAAAATGCCAAGAACAAGGTTTTGTTTGAAAACCTGACGCCGCTATTTGCGGACAAGCATCTTAAAATGGAGTTGGGAAACGGCAGCACGGAAGATATTACGGCGAGAGTGATTGATCTCATTTCGCCTTTCGGAAAAGGCCAGCGCGGCTTGATTGTTTCTCCGCCTAAAGCGGGTAAGACCATGATGCTGCAAAATATAGCCCATTCCATTGCCCACAATCATCCTGAATGTTATCTGATCGTGCTTTTAATTGACGAGCGCCCTGAAGAAGTCACGGAAATGTCCCGTTCCGTCAAGGGTGAAGTGATAGCGAGCACCTTCGACGAACCGGCAAACCGTCATGTCCAAGTGGCGGAAATGGTGATTGAGAAAGCCAAGCGGCTGGTTGAACATAAGCGTGATGTTGTCATCCTGCTGGATTCCATCACCCGGCTTGCGCGAGCTTATAATACTGTTGTGCCGGCATCCGGCAAAGTGTTGACCGGCGGCGTTGATTCCAATGCATTGCAAAGGCCCAAGCGTTTCTTTGGCGCGGCACGAAATATTGAAGAAGGCGGCAGTCTGACGATTATCGCAACGGCACTGGTGGAAACAGGGTCGAAAATGGATGATGTGATCTACGAGGAATTCAAGGGAACGGGCAATATGGAAATCCATCTGGATCGCCGTATTGCAGAACGCCGCGTCTATCCTGCCATCAACGTAAACCGCAGCGGTACACGCCGTGACGAGAAATTTGTATCAAAAGAAGTTTTACAGCGCATCTGGATTCTGCGCAAACTCTTGCAGCCTATGGAAGAAGGTGCTGTTGAGTTTCTTATCGACAAGATGAAGGATACCAAAACAAACGACGAATTTTTTGATGCCATGAAAAAGTTCTAATATGGTTGCCTGGATATTGTGTCCAGGCCTTCCATTTTGATTTTACGGGAAACAGAATGAATTATTGGTTGTTGAAATCAGAGCCGGAGTGTTTCAGTATCGATGATTTAAGCTGTCGCCCGGGGCAGACAGCGTATTGGGATGGCGTGCGCAATTACCAGGCGCGCAATATGCTGCGTGATGACATGAAGACCGGCGACCTTGGTTTTTTTATCACTCAAGTTGTCATCCCCCTGGAGTGGCCGGGATTGTAGAAGTGGTCAGAAATGGTTATCCGGATTTTACAGCCTGGGACATAAACTCAGATCATTATGATTCTGGCAGCACGCCGGACCAGCCGCGCTGGTATATGGTGGATGTGAAACTGGTAGAGAAATTCCAGGCTTTGGTTACGCTGGAGGAAATGAAGCGGCATCCCAAGCTAAAAGACATGATGATACTGCGCAAAGGCAATCGTTTGTCTATCACCCCTGTCACATCTGAGGAATGGAAGGTAATAACAAGTCTTGCTGCGAAGCGTTAAGTGGTAAAAGACTGACATAGCTCAATGAGCATTTTCTGAAAAATCGCAGAGAAGCTTTCCCTGACCATCGAGGAATATTACCCTCTCCGCATTCAATGCGGAGAGGGTTTAAGGATGATATGTTTAAAACGCCGCTCAAGAGCGCTTCTGATTATTTCCTGCTGCTGAATAATTCGAAGTCCGCCGGGATTTCCCGTGGGGCTTTTTTTTAAATCGTGAGGACGTGTCGTTCTTGCCCTCACGGTTTTTTCTGGAATGAGGCATTTCAGAATTCAAAGGCTTGCGGGTGTCGGCATCATGGGCGTCTTTCTTTCCCGGCGAATACGGTTTTTTATGGCTGTAGCCTTTCCTGGGTTCATATTGTTCATACGGGTCTTTTTTGCTGCCGCCGGCCTTGCTGCGGTTTTTTTCATTTTTGCTGGCGAAAGGTCTGGCTGTTTTGTGGCTTTTACTCTGCTTGTCCTTTTTACTGGTTTTGTAAGTGACACCTGGTTTGTGTTTATGTCCGGAGTGGTATCCCTCATTCTGTCCGTCATCTTGCCGGGCCTGGAAATTCCTGTCCTGACGGTGCTGTTTGGCAGGTGCCATGTGCTTTTCAGCGCGAACCTTGTTATGAGGCAAGGTCAGGATTTCATGTGAATTCACACTATGTTTTTTCGGCGCGGAGGAATCACCGGCATCAATATTCTGCATCAGTTTGATGCGTTGTCCAAGGTAGCGCTCAATGGATTGCAGATGCCGGGCATCTGAAGGCAGTACAAAGGATATCGCGACGCCGGTTTTGCCTGCGCGGCCAGTACGGCCTATGCGGTGTACATAATCCTCGCAAAACCGCGGCAGGTCATAATTGAAAACGTGGGTGATATCACTGACATCAATACCGCGTGCCGCAACGTCAGTGGCGACCAGGAATTGGATTTTGCCGCGGCGCAATTGTTCCAGGGTGCGATTACGTACATTTTGCCGCAAGTCGCCATGAAGGGCGGCAGCCGCGAATCCTTCATCGCGTAATTGATTGGCCAGTTTGTCGGCGTTGATTTTTGTCGCTGAAAAGATGATTGCCTTGAAAATATTGGCGTCATTCAGAAAATGTTTCAAAAGCCGGTTTTTGTGCTGCGGATTATTCGCTTTATACATTTCCTGTCTGATTTGTGGCGCAGCCAGTTTTTCATGGGACAAATCGATGCGCTCAGGATTTTTCAACAAATGTTTCACTGCGTTCATCAGCTTATTATCCAGGGTGGCGCTAAACAGCAGTGTCTGGCGTTTTGCCGGGGTGAGTTTTGCAATATATTGAACGTCATCAATAAAACCCATATCCAGCATGCGGTCTGCTTCGTCGAGCACCAGCATTTCCACCTGAGACAAATCGACACGCTTTTGTTCCAGATGGTCAAGCAGCCGTCCTGGCGTGGCAACCAATATGTCCGCGCCGCGGGCCAGGTCTTTGATTTGATGATGGTAAGGCATGCCGCCGACCAGGCTGACGATATTAAAGCGCATGAACTTGCCATAGAGGCTTGCAGCCTTGGTGATCTGGCTGGCCAACTCGCGTGTCGGGGTCAGGATCAGAACCCGGGTTTTTTTTGACGGACCCTGCTGGCTTAGCCGTTGCAAGGCTGGCAGTACAAAAGAAGCGGTTTTGCCCGTTCCTGTTTGGGCGGAAACAACCACATCCTTGCCTTTCATGACAAAAGGAATGGATTGAGACTGCACCGGGGTGGGGCGGGTATAGCCGCAAATGGAGATGGCTTTGTAAATATCTGAATTAAAATTAAAATCTGAAAAGCTATTCACGTTTTATCCTCGTTATAACGAATAGGCGAGCCATGTAGAGTCGCGTATTTCCCAAGGAAAAAGACCTAGATAGCCGGCGGTTAATGTGTATCATCGCCAATCAGACTAACCAAAAATCATTTCAGGTGAACCCATGAGAGCAAATGCAGGAGGGATACAACTCATTGGTGATGATGTAAAAATCTCAAGAAGGCTATCTGACCATTAATTTTGCAAAAAAGCAAGCCATTTATCCACATGTTCATTGAACTACAGGGTAGAAATGTCAATAGACCCTAGTATAATCCGGCGTGATGACGCCTTCCCGCCGCTTGCTGCGGGGAACTTGGCGATAAGATGTTTCCAAAGGCGAAAAGCGTCACTTGCCCTTGGAACGTTTGCGTGGTTTTATGCCGCATTGGTGAGAGTGTCACGAATGCTCAAAGAGGAAAGCTGGATGAAGAAATTAGGGCAAATTCTATTTAACTGGATAGCAAGTCAGAATCATTATGATCCGAATATGAAGAATGGTGACGAGATTGACTGGTTGCGCACCATGCCGTTTATACTGCTGAACCTGGGCTGTCTGCTGGTTTTTTATTTCGGGTTCAGCTGGGTCGCATTTATTACCGCACTGGTCTTATATGTTGTTCGTGTTTTTTTCATAGGCGCGTTTTACCATCGTTATTTTTCACACAAGACTTATCAAACCAATCGCTTTTGGCAGTTTGTATTCGCCATGATGGCCGGCACCTGTATTCAAAGAGGTCCATTATGGTGGGCGGCGCATCACCGGCAGCATCACATGTGTTCTGACGAACCCTCAGATGCCCATTCTCCTGTTCAACACGGATTCTGGTGGAGCCACATGGGCTGGTTTATGTCCAAACGTCATTACCATTTTAATCCGGAACGTGTGCGTGACCTTGCTCGTTACCCCGAACTGGTATTTCTGGAGCGGTATGATGTGTTAATGCCGACCATCTTGTTTGTCGCTTTATTTTTTTCCGGTATGTTAATGCAGCGCTATGCGCCGCAGCTGGGGACTGGCGCGGGACAAATGGTGGTATGGGGTTTTTGTCTTTCCACCATCGCATTGTTTCATACAACAGTCACCATCAATTCGCTTTCTCATGTGCTGGGAAAAAAACGCTTCCACACCAAGGATAACAGCCGTAATAACGTGTTTCTTGCTTTGCTGACGCTGGGAGAGGGCTGGCATAATAATCATCATCATTATCCCGCGACTGCGAGGCAGGGTTTTGTGTGGTGGGAAGTGGATATTACCTATTATGTGCTCAAGCTAATGGAAAAAATTGGCATAATCTGGGATGTGCGCGGCGTTCCAAAATCTGTCTTGCAGAAAGATTTGGTATAAAGAGACGCACTGCTACCCTGGAATGCTTGTGAATTGGTCGCGGTTCAATCAATGGCATCCGCTGTTCAGCGGATAGTATGTTGTGAGGCTTTTAAATCGTCCTTAAACCGTGTACCTTTTTAGATATGCCCAGACGAAATAAAGGACTATTTTCGATATGGAAGATGAAGCAGGCACCGAAACAGGCACAGATACAGCAGCAAGCAAATCATATTGGCTGTCGCAAAAAATGGTCTTGCGATGGCTTTCGGGTATTCAAAAGGGCAGTCTTGTCATCACGGATCAATCTGGTGTTCATGCATTCGGAAGCCAGGAAGGTCAGGATGTCATCAGAGTCCAAATACAAGTCAAGGATATGCAATTCTATAAAAAAATCCTTTTACAAGGTGTTTTGGGCGCGGCTGAAAGTTACATGGACGGTGACTGGGAGACTGATGATTTAACCAGGTTGATTGAGCTCATGATTATCAACTCTCAAGTGCAGGACAAGATAGAAAATCCCTACATCAGATTCATGAACTGGCTGCAGCGCTTCAGACGAATTTTTCATAAAAATGACATCACCAGCGCAAAGCAGAATATTATCGCCCATTATGATTTGGGAAATGATTTTTTCAAATTATTTCTGGATCCCAACATGATGTATTCCAGTGCGCTCTATGAACCTGAGCGCATCAGTCTTGAGCATGCTTCCCTGAAAAAACTGGAAAACATTTGTCAGCAATTACAGTTAAAGCCCAGTGACCATGTCCTTGAGATAGGCACAGGGTGGGGTGGTTTCGCATTTTATGCCGCGCGCAAGCATGGCTGCAGGGTGACCACTACCACTATTTCAGACAAACAATATGCTTATGTCAAAAATGAAATCGCGCATCTGGGATTGCAAAACCGTATCGAATTATTGAACCAGGATTATCGGAATCTGACCGGGCGATATGACAAGCTGGTATCTATTGAAATGATAGAAGCGGTGGGTGACCAGTATTTTAATGTTTTTTTTCGCCAATGCAATCAACTGCTAAAACCCGGCGGCTTGTTTTTCCTGCAGGCGATCACCATCAATGATCAGAATTATGAAAGTGCAAAAGACCAGATGGATTTTATCAAGAAATATATATTTCCAGGCGGCTGCCTGCCTTCAGTCAATACCATTTCTCAGTGCATTGCTACCCAGACGCGGATGCAGTTATTGCAAATGCGTGACATTGGCAAGCATTACGCCGTCACCTTGCTGGACTGGCTGAAGCGGTTTAATAACCATGTTGATAAGGTCAGAGAGCAGGGATTTCCGGAGCGTTTCATACGCATGTGGCGTTTTTACCTTTGTTATTGTGCGGCAGGTTTCAGGCAGGCTTACATAGGTGATATACAAGGGTTGTGGCGCAAACGTGATTGAGTTTTGCATTCATGCGCGTGAAAAATCGAATGCCAGTACTTCGGAGAGGCTGTCTTTGCCGGCCGCCAGCATGATGAGACGGTCGATTCCCAGCGCTACGCCCGCGCAGTCTGGCAAGCCGTGCTCAAGCGCGGTCAGAAATAATTCATCAATTTCCATTTCGGGCAAGCCTAGCCGTGCGCGTTCCTGGAGGTTTTTTTTGAAGCGGTGCCGTTGTTCTGACGCGTCTTGTAATTCATGAAATCCGTTGGCCAGTTCAATACCCTGGTAATAAACTTCAAAACGTGAGGCTGTCGGAGGATCGCCGGGTTTTATCCGTGCCAGAGCGGCTTGCGAGGCGGGGAAGTCATAAATAAAACATGGCCGGTCCTGGCCTACACGCTTTTCAATGTATTCGGACATCAGCAGTTGCAGCCAGGTGTCTTTGTCATCAATTTCACCGGCGATTTGCAGGCTGTTTTTTACCGCGCATTGTTCAAGGTCCTGGAGCGAGGCATGATGAGGATCGAGGTTCAGATGCTGCAGAAAGACATCGCGATAAGAGCAGCGCTCAGCAGAAGATTTTCCCAGGGTAATCTGGAGTAATTCATCCATTTCATTCATCAGGTCATGATGATCAAATCCGGGTCTATACCACTCCAGCATGCTGAATTCGGGATTATGAAAGCGGCCGGTTTCACCTTGCCTGAATGCCTTGGTCAGTTGGAAAATTGCTCCGCTTCCCGCGGCAAGCAGTCGTTTCATGGCATATTCCGGGGATGTTTGCAGATAATAATATTCTTCCTTTGCTCCCGCGCGGGATTGAAATAATGCCGGAATGCTTTGAATGAAAGGATCGGTTACGGAAGCGCGGCACAACAAGGGAGTTTCCACTTCCATGACCCCGCGCGCGAAAAAAAAATCCCGAATGATTTTCAGGATATGTGCACGCTGCCTCAAGGTTGCGAGCGAGGAGGAGGGTTCCCAGTTTGCGGTGGAATGCAGCGTGTTAATACTTGCGGACATAATCAGGAACCGCTATTCCTTGACACGGGAGACATATTCACCGGTTCGGGTGTCTACCTTGATAATTTCGCCTTCCTGTACAAACAAGGGCACGCGCACCACGGCGCCAGACTCCAGCTTTGCAGGTTTGCCGCCGCTTCCTGCGGTGTCGCCTTTCAACCCGGGGTCTGTTTCCACCACTTTCAGGCTGACGAATGTGGGCGGGATAACGAGAATCGGTGTGCCATTCCACAGGGTGATCTTACATTCAGCCTGCTCCTTGAGCCATATCTTGGCTTCAGAAACTTCGGTTTCATGAACCGCATACTGTTCGAATGTTTCAGTCGCCATGAAGTGCCATTCTGTTCCGTCGCCATATAAAAACTGGGCGTCGACTTCAACGACATCGGCAGAAGGAATGCTGTCTCCGGATTTGTAAGTCCGCTCAATCACACGGCCGGTTTTGAGGTTGCGGTATCTTAAACGGTTAAAAGCCTGGCCTTTGCCTGGCTTGACAAACTCGTTATCCACAACGACGCAGGGATCTCCGTCGATGAGAAGTTTCATTCCGCTTCTTATTTCGTTCAAGCCGTATGAGCTCATAAATTCACTCCTAAAATATTGGGCATATCATAACCTCGCGTTATCCGCAGGGCAAATCATGTCCGCATGATTTTCTTCATGCCTATCTGTACGAAGAAAAGGGCGATTGCAATGAAGAATGCAAGATAAGCGTAATCGTAAAACGCAGCCTGGTAGATGGCCAGTTTCTGGGCGGTGGAGGCGGCGGCATCCGGAATACTGGACAATTTTGCAATCCATCCGGCAAATATACCGCCAAATCCGGTTGCAACAAACCAGATGCCCATCATCATGCCGATCAGGTTGGGCGGTGCAAGCAGCGTAACTGCTGACAAGCCGATGGGTGACAGCAGTAGTTCACCAATAGTAATTAATAGGTAAGCGAAAAAAATCCAGAGCGGATTGATCAAGCCGGCCGCATCTGAAAAATGGGTGCTTATCCCCATCACCAGAAACCCAAGGCCGGCGCAAAAAATACCCAACACGAATTTGGTAATGGGCGAGGGATTTTTATTATTATGGGCCAGCGTTTGCCACGACCAGGCGAAAAATGGACCCAGCAGGATGATGAATACACTTTCAGACGCATAAAATACGGTGGTAGTGAGTTGCAAGCCAAACAGGTTTTTATCAACAAGCCGGTCTATGTAAAGATTTGCGGAATTGAATAATTGCAGGAACAGCATCCAGAAAACGATGGATGAAATGATAAGTGTGTTTAACACAATCATGCGCTTGCGGTATTCCGCGTTTTGCTGGAGGGTGAGAACAATGAGAAAAACCAGCAGAATGATTCCGGTTGCTGGCAGCAGCCAGTTGGCAAGCACATTAATCTTGAATAACAGACTTACCCCGGCTATCGCGAGCAGGCAATAGAATAACAGTTGAAGTTTCAGCCTGAAACTGACGGGTTTTAAGGTTTGGGTGTTTTTGATGAATCGTATGCCATTAAGAAATGTTATCAGGCCGATGACCATGCCCAGGCTTGCCAGGGCGAATGTGATTTGCCAGCCGAACGCATTTTTTACATAGCCCGAGAGTCCGGAGAGTGCCGCGCCTATATTGATGCCAATATAAAAGATGGTGAATCCGGAGTCACGGCGCGGATCATCCGTGGCATATTGTGTTCCAAGCAGGCTGGAGATGTTGGGTTTCAAAAGCCCGTTTCCAATAATGATAGTCGCAAGAGCCGGATAGAACAGGGCTGCGTGAGAAGAAAGCGCCAGCAAGGCATACCCGAAAACAAGAAAAAGACCACCCCAGAGTATCGCAGTTTGATAACCCAGCATCCGGTCTGCGAGGAAGCCGCCTATGAAGGGTGAAATATAAACCAGCCCTGCAAAAATACCCGAAATGGTATAGCTCAGATCATCTGAAAAACCGTAAAAACGGGTCATGTACAAGACAAGCAAACCTTGCGCCACATAAAACCCGAAGCGTTCCCACATTTCGGTCAAAAATAGAAATGGCAGCACCTTCGGATGACGGGACTGAGCAGCATCCATATTGTTTCCTTCGCAATGATGATGAATAAGGGGTGTTATTATGTCGTTCAGAAAGACCAGGGGCAAGTATGGAGAGAGGCGTCAGACGGCGAGAGTGAACAATAATTGACCATCATTACATATGCGGATATAATCCGGCCATAAATAAAAGCAGCGAGGAGCAGGCATGATTGTACGCGGATATCAGGCGTTTCTTGAATTTGAGCAAGCAGTTTATGACGGGGCGGCTCAGGAAGGGATGGTTATCGAATTGTTTCCATCTGACAGGGAAGAGTTTGACCATGAAAACGACTGGGTAGATAACAATCTTAAAATTTATTATTCCGCCATGCGCCAGATCGCAAAACTGATAGAATGCGGCCGCCTGCCTGACAGAACCACTATAAAATTATACATCTCCAATTATGCCAATCAGGATTTTAAATATATAGCGGATGCGCTTAAGTCGGGTAAATGTCCCGCGGATTTTAAATTAATCATTTATTTTGATTTCTCAAGTCGTAAAGCGCGTGACCGCTATGCCAAGGAGGCATTTTTAAAATACTGGATTCCACAGTTGGCGGACGCGCTGGAAAGCGGACAATGTCCGGCGGGGTTAGATATCGAATTGCGTCACCCCGAATTAAGTCATCCTATGAATAACAAAATGCACGCGCGGCTCAATCAGGCGAAGGCGGTATATCACCAGTTGCTAGCGCAGCAACAAACTGTCGCACTGGTGCAGGGTGCGAACCAGCCGGACTCTGATCTGGGCCGATTACCAAAAGAAGTCATCAGCCTGATTTGCTGTTTTCTGATTCGCCCGGCATCCATGCCCTTGAATGTGGTCGCTCAATACCAGGATAAATTAATGGAAATTTCGGCAAGCTGTTTTTTAGATCATTACTGGTCATTTTACTCTTCCAGCCTTTCCCAATTATTCAAGACAGCTTTGCAGCAAATCCTGGGAGCAGACTTGTCTGTCAGGCAAAAGGCAGAAAAAATCCGTCGTTCAGCCGGATTATTTCTGGATTCCAGTTTGAGCGGGCTTGAGAACGCAGAATATAAAAAAACCGAAGCGGTGAAGCTCGCGTGTAAGTATCGTTTGTTCGAGCCGCAGCGTGTGCAGGAAAACCCGGAATCTTCCGGCGAATTCAGGTTGAATCCCGAATTCGGGAGAAGGTAATGCACGGAGCCGGCGCAAGCCAGGGTATTGATATCCGTTCTAAAATCGTGTCTCGGTCATGCCGCTCTGTCTTAACAAGGCGTCGATATGGGGTTTGCGTCCGCGAAATGCGATAAAGGAGTCCAGCGGATCGCGCACTCCGCCAATTTCAAGGATGTTTTCCATAAACGAGCGGCCGGTCTCACGGTCAAAAATGCCTTTTTCTTCGAACAGTGCGTAGGCGTCGGACGAAAGGACTTCTGCCCATTTATAACTGTAATATCCTGCCGCGTAACCGCCGGCGAAAATATGCGCGAAACTGTGCTGAAAGCGGTTGAATTCCGGAGCCCGGACAACGGCGGCCTTGTTTCTCACATCATTCAGGGTGGTTTGAATGAAATTGGCTTTGGCCGGGTCGTATTCAAGATGAATGCGGAAATCAAACAATGAGAATTCAATTTGCCGGACCATCTGTAACCCGGTCTGAAAATGTTTTGCCGCGATCATCTTTTGATACAATTCGTCTGGCAAGGGTGCGCCAGTCTGATAATGGGACGAAATCAGGTTCAGGGATTCTTTTTCCCAGCAATAATTTTCCATGAATTGACTGGGGAATTCTACGGCATCCCAAGGCACGCCGTTAATGCCGGAAACGGAAGGATAATCGACTTTGGTTAGCATGTGGTGCAGGCAATGCCCGAATTCATGAAACAATGTCAGGACATCATCATGCGTGAGCAGTGCAGGCTGGCTGTCCAGGGGCGGCATGAAATTACAGGTCAGATAGGCCACAGGATATTGAATGCCTTTGCCGTTCAAACGTCTGACCCGGCATTCATCCATCCAGGCGCCGTCACGTTTATGCGGCCGCGCATAAAGGTCGATGTAGAATCCGCCGCGCAGTGTCTGTTTGTCATCGTAAATTGAAAAAAATTGCGCTTGTGGATGCCATACATCGATGTTGTTTTCCTTTTTAATGGTGATGCCATAAAGTTTGTTGACCAGTATGAACATGCCGTGCATCACTGTGTCTATGGGAAAATAAACACGTAAGTCTTCCTGGGAATAGTCAAATGTCGACTTCCGCAGTTTTTCCGAATAATATGCCATGTCCCAGGTTTCCAGTGTGGACAAGCCATCTTTTTGCGCAAGCGCCAGAACAGTCTGGTATTCTGACTGGGCAATGGGTTTGCTGCGGTTAAGGAGATCGTGCAAGAAGCTGAGAACTTCATCGGGAGTTTTGGCCATTTTTGTGGCGAGGGAATATTCGGCGAAATTATTAAATCCCACAAGCTGTGCCATTTCATGGCGGATTTTCAGAATTTCATCCATGACCGCGCTATTGTCCCATTTTCCCGCATCCGGGCCCCGGTCTGATGCCCGCGTGACATAAGCTTCGTATAACGTTTTCCGCAGGTCGCGATTGTGCAGAAATTTTAACGCGGTGGAATAAGAGGGATAATCCAGAGTGAAAACGTAGCCCGATAATCCGCGCTGTTTTGCATTATCAGCGGCCAGCTGTAAGGCTTGCTCCGGCAGTCCTGCGAGCAAATCAGTGTCTGTGACGGGCAGGATCCAGCCATGTGTCGCATCTAACAAGTTTTCCGAAAACCGCGTTGTCAGCCGGCTAAGCTGCTGATGTAATTCGGCGACGCGGGATTTTTTATCTGCAGGCAAATGAATGCCGGCCAATTTGAAGTCACGGATATCATTTTCAATGATTTTCCGCTGGGCGGGATTCAGATTGTCAAATTCCGGGCCGGTTTTAATGGAAGCGATAGCGCGATAGAGCGCTTCATTTTGTGATAATTCCGTGTGATAGGCGGTAATCAGAGGCTGTGCTTCATTATACGCCTTGCGCAAATCCTCGGATTCCATGACTGCGTGCAGATGTGAAATCGCGGACCAGATTCGATTTAACTCATCGCTCATTTCTTCCATTGGCTGCATCAGGGTTTCCCAATGAAAAGGGCCTGGCTGAGTGAGTAATCCTGTCAGTTGCCGTCTGTTTGAATCTATGGCCTGCTGAACCAGCGTGATTATATTTTCAGGCCGGATTTCTGAAAATCGCGGCAGCATATCTTGTTTAATGGATTCGATCATTGCTAGATATTCTCTTGTTCGTGAATTTTCGTGATCAGAAATCAAAAAGGTCGCTCTGTGGCAAGGCTAACGACCTGGATAACACCTTGCCGCCTGCCTGTCCCGTTGCTCCAAATGTCCCTATATCCCTATATATAGAATACCATCTCCAAATATCGAACAAGAGTGCTATAATCAGCCGCTATTCAAGAGGGCGGTAAGTACATGGATCAATCTCAAAAAAATCATACATTTGATGTCAAAACGTTTCAGGGCTTGATTGCCGCGTTACAAGCGTATTGGGGCGGACAGGGTTGTGTGATCATGCAGCCGGTGGATATGGAAGTGGGAGCGGGCACTTTTCACACAGCGAGTTTTTTGGGCGCAATTGGCCCCGAACCCTGGCGTGCCGCTTATGTTCAACCCAGTCGCCGGCCTACTGACGGGCGATATGGCGAAAACCCGAACCGCGTCCAGCGCCATCACCAATTTCAGGTTATTTTGAAACCTTCACCTGCGGATATACAGGATTTGTACCTGGACTCATTGCGCATGCTGGGCGTGGATACACTGGTTGATGATATACGCTTTGTGGAAGATAACTGGGAATCTCCCACGCTGGGAGCCTGGGGTTTGGGCTGGGAAGTGTGGCTGAATGGCATGGAAGTGACCCAGTTCACTTATTTTCAGCAGGTTGGCGGCCTGGAGTGCAAACCGGTGACCGGGGAAATTACATATGGACTGGAACGGCTGGCGATGGCATTGCAGGGTATTGATAATATCTATGACTTGATCTGGAGCAGCGGGCCGCAAGGTATCGTGACTTATGGCGATGTATGCCTGCAGTCCGAAGTGGAATTCTCAAAATATAACTTTGAATTTGCCGATGTTGATGCCTTGTTCAAACATTTTCATTTCTATGAAAACGAAAGCCTGCGCTTGATTGAGGCAGGGTTGCCGCTGCCAGCATACGAAATGGTGTTAAAGGCTTCGCATACGTTTAATTTGCTTGACGCGCGCGGCGCGATTTCTGTGACCGAGCGTCAGCACCATATTTTAAAAATACGCCGTCTGGCTAAAGCAGTGGCGGAAAGCTACTACCTGGCGCGGGAAGCATTAGGGTTTCCGCTTTTGAAAGAAAACAAGAGTCCTGCCTCATGAAAAAACATGAAGATTTTCTCATTGAAATTCATACTGAAGAATTACCCTCAAAATCCATTTTGAAGCTGGGTGAGGGCTTTTGCCAGCAGATTTCTGAGCGCTTGCACAAAGCAGGCCTTGAATTCGACGACATTAAGTTTTTTGCGACACCGCGGCGGCTGGCGGTATTTGTGAAAGACTTGGCTGCGACGCAGCCTGACCAGGTGGTTGAGCGCAGAGGCCCCGCGGTCAGCGCGGCATTTACGGCGGATGGCAAGCCAACTCCGGCTTGCGCGGGGTTCGCGCGCTCATGCGGTGTGGCGCCGGAAGAATTGACAAAAACCGTTACTCCGCAGGGCGAGTGGGTTAGTTACACAAAAAAAATGCCAGGCAAATCGGTGGCTGAGCTCATGCCGGAAATTGCGGAGCAGGCTGCGCTGACACTGCCTATCCCCAGGCGCATGCGCTGGGGTGAAAAAGATGCGCAATTTGCCCGGCCTATACACTCAGTGATGATGTTGTACGGCGACAAGGTCATAGAAGGCACGATTTTGGGTTATCCAGCCGGCCGTATGACGCGCGGGCATCGTTTTCACGCGCCTGACTGGTTTACTCTGCTGCATGCGGCGGAATATGAGGCATTAATGCGTGATGAAGCCTATGTGATTGCCGATTTTGAATCCCGCCGCAGCGAAATCCTGAATGCGGCGCGCGCAAGCGTGGAATTGGCGTTTACATTTCATGCCTCGGCATTGATTGATCACGACTTGCTGGATGAAGTGACAGGGCTGGTGGAGTTTCCTGTGGCATTGATTGGAAGTTTCGACAAGGAATTTCTCGCTCTGCCCCCGGAAGTCTTGATTTCATCCATGCAAGACCATCAGCGTTACTTTCCAGTGGCGGGCAGCGACGAAAAATTACTGCCGCACTTTGTCGCCATCAGCAATATCAAAAGTCATGACCCCAAACGCGTTATCCATGGAAATGAACGCGTTTTGCGCGCGCGACTCGCTGATGCGGCGTTCTTTTATTCAACAGATAAAAAGGAGAGTCTGGAGTCACGTATAGAACGCCTTAAAGGCATCGTGTTTCAGGCGAAATTGGGTACGCTGTATGACAAGGCTGAACGCATAAGCAGGCTTGCGGCATTCATAGCGGAAAAAATGCATGCAGATGCTGCCATGGCGGCGCGAGCCGGACTGCTGGCCAAAACAGACCTGACGACAAGCATGGTGGGCGAGTTTCCCGAGCTTCAGGGTGTGATGGGGTATTACTATGCGCGTCACGACGGCTTGCCCGATGCCGTCGCAGAGGCAATGAAGGAACAATACATGCCAAGATTTTCCGGTGATGATTTGCCCGGGACGCCGGGCGGGCAAGCGCTCGCGCTGGCTGACCGCCTGGACAGTCTGGCGGGCGCGTTTGGCATCAATCAGATTCCTACCGGCGATAAGGATCCCTTTGGGTTGCGGCGCGCGGCACTAGGTGTGATCCGCATTCTGGTTGAAAAAAATATCAGACTGGATCTTAGGGAAGCGCTGGAAGTCGCAACGGCCGGATTCGCCATGCCTTTGCCAAACAAGGATACTGTTACTCAGGTGCTGGGTTTTATACAGGAAAGAATGCGTTCCTGGTATCAGGAGCAGGGGATCATGGCGGATGTTTTCGCTTCCGTGGCCGCGCTGGGGATCGCTGACCCGCTCGATATTCACGAGCGCATCAAGGCGGTCCAGGCGTTCAAAAAACTGAGTGAAGCAGAAACCTTGAGTATTGCCAACAAACGCGTGAGCAATATTCTCTCCAAATATGTTGATATGATTGATGCTCAGGCTATTGATCCGCAATATTTCGAGAATTCCGCCGAACAGGAACTGGCGCGGCAATTGGAAGCCAAGAGCAAAGTGGTTGCGCAGCTGTCACAATCAGGCAAATATGATGAAGTCTTGTTGCAGCTGGCCGAACTGCGTAAACCGGTGGATGATTTTTTTGATCAAGTCATGGTGATGACGGAAGACAAGCCTAGGCGTGAAAATCGAATTCTGTTATTGAGTAAACTGCGCGCGCTGTTTTTACAGGTAGCAGATATTGCGCTTTTGCAATAAACTGTTTCCATGAATTGGGGTGTATAGCTATACTAATTCCCATATATGACAAGGGAGGAATGTTCATGCAGGGCAAACGTTTGTTATTGTCACTTTTCAGCGGATTGGCGGCTGTTTCCATTGCCGCGCCGGCTGCAGCCACAGAAATGTCTGCGCCCAATGGCTGGTATCTTGAAGTCAATGGCGGATCTGCTCACTTATCGAATACCAATTATCCCGGTTCATCCAGTTCATCTGGCATAGGTGGAAATGGAAACCTGGGCTATAAATTCATGCCTTACGCCGCGGTTGAAATAGGTTATAGCCGTTATCCCAGCACTAAAATCACTGGTGAAAACAGTACGACGGCAGCTAATGTTGATCATTATTCTTATGACATCGCTGCGCGCGGAATACTGCCAATCGCCGATTCGGGTGTGGAAGCTTTCGCCAAGCTGGGCGCGCAGCGCATCGTTTCACACGTTAATATCTCGGATAACGCGACGGCGGATGCTCTGGGGATAGGCGGAGGATCGCATAGTTCTACTGGTGTTTACATGGGTGTGGGCGGCCAGATCTATTTTACACCCGAACTCGCTGTCGTTGCTCAATGGCAGCGTGCGCAGGGAAGCAGCAGCAGCGGAACTGAAGATTTATACAGCCTGGGTATCTCCTTCCTGTTTGTTTGATGCCGCATGGGCCTGGGATACGGATAGTATGTCGTGTCCCGGGGCGGTGCTTCTCCACTCTTTTAATAGTTAATCGTTTTTTGTAACCACAGGCTGATATCTTCAACTTCCTGTGCGCAGACAGAATGCTGCATGGGATAACTGTGCCACTCAACAATGTATCCCGCCTTGAGCAGCATATCGCGTGTTAATTCGCCCAGCGCATACGGAACAATAGGGTCTTTTGTGCCGTGAGCAAGAAAAATAGGTGTTTGCAGACTGGGTGCGCCGCTTCTTTGATGCAGCCCATCGGCGGAAGGCAGGTAGCCTGACAAGGCGATGATGCCGGCCAGGGGTTGTGCATGGGATAGACCGGTCATTAACGCAATTGCCGCTCCTTGTGAAAACCCTGCAAGATAAATGG
The DNA here is from genome assembly GCF_902459485.1 of Aquicella siphonis. Lineage (NCBI taxonomy): Bacteria > Pseudomonadati > Pseudomonadota > Gammaproteobacteria > Legionellales > Coxiellaceae > Aquicella > Aquicella siphonis. The sequence continues at coordinate 2,285,462 of NZ_LR699119.1, read as the reverse complement.
CATTGACAGGGATCCCGCGATCCGTTTCTCTGGCGATCAGCTGCTCAATGGATACTATGGATTGCTTTATGCCAGGATGATCAATTTTTGCAGTAAGACTGATGCCGTAAATGTCATACCAGGCCCGCATTTCAAATCCATTATTCAGTGTGACTGGAATGACGGGTGCATGTGGAAAAATAAAGCGCATATTTGCATTGGATGGTAAATTTAATTCGGGAACAAGAGGAACAAAATCATTCCCATCTGCGCCAAGACCATGCAGCCAGATCACGCTTCGGGTTGCGGTTCCAGCCGGATTGATTTCAATACAAGGCAGGGTGTTTTCATTTTTAATAGGCATCTTTGATAAATCCGCTTGCTTAATGGATCTGAAAAATAACATAATAAACACTTAGTTTGAATTAAATTCATCTTCTGTGTATTTCAGGGCTTACATAAAAAGGGAAGGGAGTTATTATGAAAAGATTTTACAAATCGATGCTGGGTGTCACCTTGCTTGAAGTCATGCTGGTATTGGCGATTGCGGCAATGATTATCGTTATGTCAGTCCGGTACTATCAGTCTGCCAGTTCTTCTCAGCAGGCGAATGCCATACTTCAGCAAGTTCAAGGTATCGTTTCTGCCGCAGATAGTCTTGCGCAGGCAAAAGGTTCTTACACCGCTTCCATTATTTCAAACAGTGGTCTTACTCCCTTGCTTCCGGGCGGCGGCTTGACAACTCCGTGGGGTGAAGCCATCACGATCGGCGGTGTTACGGATACAACTTATACAATTGATATCGGCAACGTTCCATCAGGTGTCTGCCCACTCTTGTATTCCAAGCTGGCAACCAACAATCACTTCTCCAATGGAGGAACAACGCCATTTTCTCCGACAGATTGCGGCTCAACTGCAACTGCAACGGTTATTACGTATACTTCTAATCCGTAATCTGGCACAGGTACCATATGCAGAGGCAGGACATACGTCCTGCCTTTTTGCCATATGCGGGAGTCTTTCAGGTATTGATTCAAATCGTGATACCACAGCTTTGCTGATCTTGTGATAAATCACTAGACGTGTGTTTCATGATTGTTTTGGCGCAAGCTCAGGTTGACCGATATCTAAAGTACAAGGATTGGTTTGGTATGGGTGTTAAAAATACAACAACTTACTACGGCAGTATTTCTCAGCTTTTGCACTGGATCATTTTCCTGCTCGTTGCCGGGATGCTCATATTAGGTTTTGTAATGGGTGATGTATCCGATAAGACTCTTCGTGGGGAAATGATTAACATACATAAATTGACAGGCGTACTCATACTGGTTTTGATGCTGTTGAGAGTTCTTTGGGCTTTATATAACGTCAAGCCGGTATTACCGTTTCAGACGCCGGCCTGGCAGCGTCTGGCTGAGCGCAGCATGCATGTATTGTTATATCTGGGATTGATTATTATGCCATTGTCCGGGCTTGTGGGTTCGGTTGCGGGAGGAAAGCCGCCCGTGCTGGATGGGATCAGCATAAGACTTCCTATCGGGTTGAATAAACCATTGGCAAAGATGGCATTTGAATATGTTCATGAGCCGCTGGCGGTGGTACTGATAGTGTTAATCAGCATACATATTATCGCAGCACTCTATCATCACTTTATCAAAAGAGATGATATCTTACGTCGCATGCTGCCTAGCAGGGGCCGTCGATAACCAGTCGCACCGCATGATTTCACCCGTCTCATTCAATTGTAAAAATAATTGATTGGGGCGGTTTTTGTTGTCAGCCTGACTGAGAACGGCTTGCTCAACGGCGAAATATAATTGTTTTAATACGGCATCGATATCCGCGGGCTGGTTATCGGCGGACACTTTTTTCTGTAACTCATTGACGAGATAACGGGTGATTTCTGGCGCATAACCTAATTCAACTCCGTAGCGAATATCCAGTGTTTTGCCTAATTCTTTCAGCTTCAAGCGCATGATTTGTTCTATCGAGGCATCACTCAGGGGAAGGAAGGGAATCACATGCAAGTATTGACACAATGAAGCGGGCAGGTAACTGGCAATGGAGCAGCGGACAGTGTCAGCAATTTCCTGCGGTGAATAATGATGAGATGTCAGGGTTTCATGTTTTTGCTCCCTCATGACCAGCTGCAATAAATCCATGTCGTTGGATTCCGGCTCAGGGGCGAATGTCTTGGCAATTTCATTCAAGAGATTTGTGCCCAGGACAGTGGTTAGAATGATGATGGTCTGGCTAAAGTTATAAGTTTGTCCATTTGTATCCTGAAAACGGCCTGTGCCAAGAATTTCCTGCAATCCGTCAAGTGTTACCGGTGAAGCAGCGTCTATGTTTTCATATAAAACGATGGCGTATGGCGTTTGCCGTACCAGATCTTTCAATTTTAAACTGGTTTTATCCGTGTACTTCTGTAATTTTAATTCCATGATTGACGAGAGACCGCTGGCGCAAGGCTGTGCGATATATAACACATTGGGCTGTCTGAATAACTGGTTGGCGAGTGCGACGGCGGCAGTGTGTTTGCCTGAATGTTCTGATCCTGCGAAAAGAAGGCTGCAAAAGGGTCCGCTGTGTTGCTGCAAGCGAGCCAGTGATTGCTGCAATTCATGGCCTAACAGCGCGATGGCTGCGTCCTGGCCGAATACATTTTGCTGCATTCCCTGGATGAAGTCACTGTATTTGAATTTATGCAGTTGTAAATGACCGGCAGGGATTCGGGTCCATCCTGACAATACCTGAGTCAGGGTAAGCATGGTCATGACGGGTTTTAATGGAGGATTAGAATCAGGCCGTTCCGTGATCGCGGCTCTAGCCGCGCTGCTGTCCAATAATAATAAGGTTTTTTCTAGCGTGTGAGTGGTGCTCAGATAGCGTTCAGCCAGAGAGTAGGCGTAACCAGGCAGTTCTTCGGGTATGACAACATGATGGTAATTTTCAAGTTCCGCGCGTTCCATCTTGAGAATGGCGGTGATATCTGCCGCTGAAGGGCCTTCTACACGAACATAATCGAATGAGGGATCAACATCCGCGCTGATATGTTCATTTTGGGAGTCCAGAAACGCCATGACCCGGCACTTCGGGTGTGCTAACAGAATATCCAGAGCCGGGAGCAACTTAAGTTCAGACCCCTGTTGGTTAGTCTGGAGTAACCGCAGATCGGATAAAACAAGCAATGTGCATTTTTCACAAGTGTCCAGTGTCTGACTGAAACTTTGAAAATCCTGCTCAACGGCTTTTGAATTGTTCTTCATTAACAAAAGGTTTTTGACATCCAGATAAATCAAGTCTGCGCCGCGAAGCGTATGAGGGATAATATCCTGGTTAAGATGAAGGCCCAGCGCGGTAAGAAAATAAACATGCAGATGGGCGGGAAAGTCGGCAGATAAAATCGCATGGTGTGAAGCTTTACGGCTTAAAATATCGACAATCAAGTGAAATTTATCATGTTCCCTGAAAGGAATGGGGGTGTTTTTTTTGATCTTGTTATATGAAATATTATATCCATATTGAGAAAAAATGAGATCCTTGTTAGCCGTAGCCATGCGTGGCGTCCTTTTATTTTGGCTTGATGAAAGAAAATCTACTATACAACCATTGAATAAGCCAGTGGTTATGAAGCTTGAATATCTCTGCAAACATCTTCCAAACGTCGAGTATGATTAATCCATAGTCTGGGTTGAGGGAAATGAATGCCTTCAAGATGAGGCTGTTGTTATTTAAATGTATAACTCATGGTCAAGATCAGGTTCCTGTCAGGCGCGGGATAAAAAAATTCAGTTTGCATCGTGGTCTGATAAATTGTGTACAGATAATAATTTTTGTTGAAAATATTATTGGCATGCAATGCCGCGGCAAATTGCGCGTATTCAAAACGCAGATTGGCGTTTAATAGCGTATATCCGCCAGTTGCGCCAGCCGTGTTGGCATTGTCACTGTCGGCATATTGATTCCCGGTATAAACTGTTTCCAGATAAACACTCCAGTGCGGTGACAGGACTTCATGAACGCCTGTCCGAAAAAAATTTTCAGATACGAGGGGAATCCGTTTGCCTTTATAGAGACCGCTTTGAAAGCGTGCGTTGACATAATGATATTGGGCATCCAGCGTGAGACGGTTATTGAAATGATACTCGCCCGACAGCCTCATCCCGCGTCTCGTGGTGGGATCCAGGTTTGTGTTTGTTCCAAAAGGCTGCTGCGGTGTTTGAAAGGGATCAAACATGATTTCATCTTTTAGCGTCAACAGATAAAATTCCATCTTGCCGGTGTATTTTTCTCTCGTCATTTCCACGCCTGTTTCATATGCTGTGCCGCGTTGCGTTTTCAGGCCTGTGACACCGGGCGGCGTCGATGCGATTTCGTCCGCATTGGGAAATCGAAAACTTTCCGCTCGCCGCAAGTAAAACGCAAGATCACTGGCGGGTTGATAGGTTCCGCCCAGGGTAGTGGCCGCGGCACGGTTGCGAGTGTCCTGATCTGGCAGCGATGAGAGACGGCTTGATTGCATGGCGGCGCGGGCGCCGGCGGAAAAGGCGAACTGCGGGCGCGGAGTGAAATTGACAAGTGAAAACAAGCCATATTTTTGCAAGCGGTCATTTGTTGTTCCGAATTGTGTGTTCAGTTGATAACGGTCTTTCTGCAAGTCCGCTCCAGAGGTGAACGTCACGTTTCCGCGCGTGACCATTGTCTGGGGCTTCAGAAAAAAGAGATCGCGAAATTGTGTGAAAGGCGAAGTCAGGGTGCCGTTTCCATTCATTTGTCTTATTGCGAGATCCGTGGTAAAGAGCCAGTCCGGGGTCAGTGCATATTGCTGCGCGGCATGAACCAGAACATTAGAGTTATTGAAAAAGTCAGTGTCGTTGACGGCTTGTCTGCGGTTTTGTCTGACTTGGGCGGCACTCAGGGCTCCGGGATATTGCATATTGTTCCTGGCCAGATGGAAATTCATATCCAGGCGGCCGCGGGAGTAATCTTCATGAATGCTGCCGCTGAGAATGCGCTGATCGGCGCGGTTGCGCTGCCGGTAGTTATCCGTGTGCATGGATCCCAGGTTCAAACGAAAGGCCTGATAACGAACTGATGCCAAACAGTCGCGCTGGTCATAACTGCCGGCGTTGCACGAAAGCATCATGGCTTGTTCGGCTTGGCCGCGTGTGGCGACGTCGATCACGCCTCCTACCGCCTGGTCGCCATATAGCACGCTCTCGCTGCCAAAAATAATCCTGATGAATTCAATTTCGCTTATTGGGATGAGGTTAAGATCCGGCGGCGCCATGTCAGGATTGTTAATGGGAATTCCATTAATAAGTAACAAGGTATTGTTTCCGGCGTTGGCCCCGAATCCGCGCATGCTCAGCAAAACCTGATTATTGGTCCCGGTAGTGTCATGTAATTGTAATCCACCCAAGCTTTTCAATGCCTGGGAAAGCGTTGTCATACCGGCTGCGGACAGCATCGATCTGGAGATGATTTGCTGCGGCCCTGATGTGGACGTTCCAGATGGTTTTTTTGCCAGTGTGATTCTGGCGTCGGGTATCACAGCCTTTTCGCTGTCAGCATGGACAGCATTCATGGTCAAAACACATAAAAATAAAAAACAGGCGCGCATGCTCAGGTCAGCCCTCCGCTTCGATGAGTATTTGAATTGCAGCAGGCCGGTCTCCGGGCTTACATCTTTGCGCGCGTACGTCGCTCGCCGGTCAGCGCCTTCCCATGCATGGCTTGCACAGTGGCGAATGCTGACCGGTAGTGAAAGAGATGATTACCGTTGCGGGGGCAGCGTCGGATTTGCTGATTGCTCACCGACTTCCCGTCACCTGACAGATTGCAACAGCAATGTATCGAATGTGCGGAAGCCGGTCAATTTGTATATGAAAAGATTATTGAATTCCATCCGCGGGGACGGATGGAATTGACTGGGCATCTTATTTCTTTGCCAGCTGGTGATTGCCAAGCATTTTTGTCTCGAACTCACAGTTTTCTTTCCGGGCGGCGCAATGCATATAACCGCTGACGGAGTACCAGAAACTGCTGGAAGTCTGTTTCGGGACAAAATGATCTTTTGCGAGGTACGCTTCGAGGTTGGAGCCTGAGCTGTCGCGATAATAGCAATGTATGGCTCCGCTTTGACGCTTGCCGTTCGCCCATTCAGCAAGGGCGAATTGCTCGACCATTTTTTTGAACTGTACTTCCCTGGCAGTGGAAAGCGGGGCCCCATCGTCACTATCATAAGCCTTCCAGCCGTTCAGGTGATTGGTTTTAATATCATTGACGTTGGGACAGGTTTCCGCGAAAGAAAGCGAGCACAGCATAGCAAGACATAAGCCCGTCAAGAGTTTTCCAAGCATGTTACGGCCCTCCGTGATATCCATATCATAACCCAAAAAGATCAGTAGCGGTAATGATCCGGCTTAAAGGGGCCGTCCATGGAAATATTAAGGTACCGCGCCTGTTCTTCTGTGAGCCGGGTAATTTTCGCGCCCAGTTTTTGCAAGTGCAGCCGGGCAACCATTTCATCCAGTTTTTTGGGTAAAACGTATACGCCAAGCGGGTATTTTTCATTGTGCTGCCAGAGTTCAATTTGTGCCAGGACCTGGTTGGTAAAAGAAGTGGACATTACAAAACTGGGATGGCCTGTCGCGCAGCCAAGATTGACCAGCCGGCCTTCGGCGAGAACAATCAATCGGTTGCCGCTGGGCAGCGTGACATGATCTACCTGGGGCTTGATGTTTTCCCACGGATAATTGCGCAGGGAGGCAATATCAATTTCCGAATCAAAGTGACCGATATTGCAGATGATAGTTTCATCCTGCATTTTTAACATGTGTTCATGTGTGATGACGCGAAAATTACCCGTTGCGGTCACAAAAATATTTCCCATGGACGCGGCGTCGTCCATCGTGACCACCCGATAACCTTCCATGGCTGCCTGCAGCGCGCATATTGGGTCAATTTCAGTAACCAGCACGGTCGCGCCAAAGGACCGCAAGGCTTGAGCGCAGCCTTTTCCTACTTCCCCATATCCGCAGACTACAGCGATTTTTCCGGCAATCATGACGTCTGTTGCCCGTTTGATGCCGTCTATCAGGGATTCCCTGCATCCGTAGAGGTTGTCAAACTTGGATTTGGTCACCGAATCATTGACATTGATGGCGGGAACTTTCAATTCACCGGTTTTATGCATTTCATAAAGCCGGTGCACGCCTGTGGTGGTTTCTTCAGATATTCCTTTGACCTGCTTAAGCAATTCCGGATATTCATTGTGCATGAGCAAGGACAAGTCGCCCCCGTCATCCAGGATGAGGTTGGGATGCCAGTTACCGGGACCGGAAATAGTCTGTTTTACGCACCACCAGTACTCTTCTTCCGTTTCTCCTTTCCATGCGAACACCGGTACGCCCGCCTGTGCCATGGCCGCGGCGGCATGATCTTGTGTGGAGAAGATATTGCAGGATGACCAGCGAACTTCTGCGCCCAGAGCAATCAGGGTTTCGATTAGCACCGCGGTTTGTACAGTCATGTGCAGACATCCCGCAATGCGTGCGCCCTTGAGCGGATATTTATCTTTGTACATATCCCGTAACGCCATGAGGCCGGGCATTTCTGTTTCCGCGATGCGGATTTCTTTGCGGCCCCATTCGGCTAGGCTTATGTCTGCGATTTTATAATCAGTGCTCTGTTTGTTCATGGCGGTTACCTGCATGATGAAATTCCTCGTGTTTTTAAAGGCCTGCCGCGTCGCGCAGGTCTGCTGCCTTGTTGGTCATTTCCCAGGAAACATTCAAGTCATCCCGGCCGAAATGCCCATAAGCGGCGGTAGGTTTATAAATAGGCTGCAAAAGGTCGAGCATTTTGATGATCCCGTAAGGGCGCAGATCAAAGTGTTTTCGTATCAGTTTGATGATATCTTTTTCAGGGATTTTGCTGGTGCCAAATGTTTCAAGGTGTATCGAAGTGGGCTCGGCCAGTCCTATGGCATAGGAAATCTGGATCTCGCAGCGCTCAGCCAGTCCGGCGGCGACTATGTTTTTTGCCACATAACGGGCTGCGTAGGCAGCAGACCGGTCAACCTTGGAGGGATCTTTTCCAGAAAAGCAGCCGCCGCCATGCCGTGCCATGCCGCCGTAAGAATCAACAATGATTTTACGTCCGGTCAACCCACAGTCACCCTGGGGGCCGCCGATGACGAATCGGCCGGTAGGGTTGACATAATACTGCGTGTGCTTGAGCCATTCTTCAGGCAGTGTGGGTTTGATGATTTCTTCAATTACAGCTTCAACCAGGTTGGCATGGCTGATATCGGGATGATGTTGGGTGGAAAGCACGACATTGGTGATGCTTTCCGGTTTGCCGTCTACATAGCGGAATGTGATCTGTGATTTGGCATCCGGTCTGAGCCATGGCAATACATCTTCCTTGCGCAATTGAGCCTGGCGGCGCATCAGCCGGTGGGCGTAAGTGATAGGAGCCGGCATATAAACATCTGTTTCGTTGCTGGCGTAACCAAACATTAATCCCTGGTCTCCCGCTCCCTGTTCTTCCTTGGATTTTTTATCGACACCCACGGCTATGTCGGGAGACTGTTTGCCTATTGCGGTAATAATGGCGCAGGATTCGGCGTCAAAGCCGATTTCAGAACTGTTATACCCTATGCTGCTGATGACATCGCGGGCAATATGCTCGATGTCGACCCAGGCATTGGTGGAAATTTCACCGCCCACAAAGACCATTCCGGTTTTGACCAGGGTTTCGCACGCGACACGGGCATGTTTATCTTTCTCGATGATGGCATCAAGAATGGCATCTGATATTTGATCCGCTATTTTATCCGGGTGGCCTTCAGAAACGGACTCGGATGTGAACAAGAATTCGTTTTGACGCATAGTTTCCTTACCTTTCTCATGATATAAAATTGGGCAATCATATCATGCTATACGTGGATTTGGTAACCGGCAAAGTGAATAACCGGTCAAGGACTGCCGGGCAGATTCGCTTGATTCATTTTGCGATACTACTATCCTAGTGCCTGTTGGTTCCATGAAACGCGGAGTATCAAAGTGTTCAAATCCATATTTAACCGCAAGCCTTCCAGTCTGCTGGGTATGCTGTGCTGCCTGACTTTTCTTTTTGTCTCGGCGCAACTGTCCCTGTTTATTATTCATTTCAAAGTGACTGAACTCATTGATTCGCTGGTCAACGCTTCCATTGTGCTTCAGCTTCTGCATCCGGTCATACTCCTGCCCATGGCTGCGTACATTCTTTTGCAGGTTGCGGCTTATGTCTTGTTCATAGGGTGGATCTGGTTTATCACGGTTGCGACCGGCAGACTGTTCGGCTTGTCAAAAACGGCAATCCTGTGGCTGGGGGTTGTGCTATGGTGTCTCGCCTGTGTCGACGTACTGGCTTTAAACCTGCATTACTTTCCGGATTCCTTTTTTGCCAGGCTGACGGCCGACCTGGGCGGGTTCAGGGATGATAATGGCAGGTGGGCAATAGTGACCAGTGTGCCCTTGCTCGCCGCCACGTTGAGCGGATTCGTTTCCTATTTCTGGAAAGGCCACTGCCGATTCATGGCCAGGCTTCTTTTGGCTGTCGTGGTCGTGGCCGCAGCTGCCGCAGCGTATGATGCCTGGCTTGCCCGGGCTGTACTAGCGGTGCAAAAGAAATCGCCGCATTCGAAGCCGGATATCATCATTATCGGGCTGGATTCCCTGCGGCCGGATTTTACCGGATACTTTGGCGACAAGACCGCCCGTACCCCGCATATTGATGATTTTCTGAAAAAAGCACAGGTATTTAGCGAGGCTTATACGCCGCTTGCGCGCACGTTTCCTTCCTGGGTCAGCATTTTGACCGCCAAATACCCCAAGCACAGTTTTGCGCGGAATAACCTCGTGGATCCGGGGCGGGTTATTGTGAATGATACACTGCCAAGACGTCTGCGCCAGGCTGGTTATGAAACGATCTATGCTACAGATGAAAAACGCTTTAGCAATATCACGGAGGCATATGGGTTTGATCGGATACTGGGGCCGCAAATGGGGGTCAATGATTTCCTGCTCGGCAGTCTCACGGATTTTCCGCTGGGTAATCTGCTGGTCAATCTGTCTGTGGGCAAGTGGCTGTTTCCTTTCAACTATGGCAACCGTGCGGCTGCGGTGACTTATGAACCGGAAAGTTTTTTGCGTCTGGTCCGTCAGGGCTTGGCCGGCCGGGCAGACAAGCCGCTTTTTCTCTCTATCCATTTGTGTCTTTCCCACTGGCCGTTTACTTGGGCCAAGGACGGGTTGCAGCGCAGAAGTTCGCTGCCGGGCCAATATCGCAACAGTGTGCAAGGGGTTGACAGGCAGTTGGGCGAGTTGATGGGTATTTTAAAAAATAACGGCCTGCTTGAAAACAGTCTGGTGGTGCTGTTATCAGACCACGGCACGGCGTTAGGATTGCCCGGTGATCGCATCATTTCTAAAGAGCGCTATACCGGTGATCCCGGCGGTCTCAGGATCATTCCGGCTCTACGGCTGAGTTCCGCGTCCCAGTACAGCACGAATTATCGGCGTGATTACACGATCAATACAGCGTACGGTCAGGGCACGAATGTGTTAAGCCTGACACAATATCGCGTCCTGTTGGCGTTCAGGCGTTTTGGCTCGGTGCTGCCTGCCGCGCAAAAAGGCGGAATGACTTCTCTTCTGGATGTTGCTCCCACGATTCTTGAGTTTCTCAAACTGCCTTCCCTCGCGCAGGTTGACGGAATTTCCCTGTGGGGCCAATTGACCGGCAGTGTCAAGGCGGAGTCCGGGTCGCGAGCTTTGTTCCTGGAAACGGGCGACAGTATGACGGAAATCGAAACCGATCACATTTATGTGGAAAAAGTCATCAAGCACCAGATAGGCATTTATTCAATCAATCCATTAAGCGGACTGCTGATGATGAGTATTCCGGCTGAACAATCGATCATCCGTAACAAGCAGCTGGCGGTTCTCTGGAATGGGTGGATGCTTGCACACTATCCCGCCCGGGTGGAAACCAAGCTGGTGAGAGAAAAAGTGAAAAACAAATTGCAGTTTGTGCGCAAAAAGAAAATTGTTTCGCCGTATTTCGTGCTGGCGGATTTGACGACGGGCCGCTGGACAACAGATCTGGTTTCGCCGTTTGCCAAAGCCAGCCCCGGGAATGATTTGCGGCGCCGGCTGCAGGAATTCTATGGGGATGAAATGCCTCAGGGTGGGCATGGTGCGGCAGGGTAAATTCAGGTAAGATGCGCAAAATATTTTTTCCAGGGGTAACCTCCATGCCGCAGCCTACGCGTAGAGACAGGGCGGATGCGATCCGCTTTCTCAGTATTGATGCCGTTCAGAAAGCCAATTCAGGCCATCCCGGAATGCCTATGGGGATGGCGGACATCGCCGAAGTCTTATGGCATGATTTTTTGCGTCATAATCCCAACAATCCGGAATGGGTGAACCGCGACCGCTTTGTCCTGTCCAATGGCCATGGTGCCATGCTGCTCTATTCACTCTTGCATCTAACCGGCTACGATTTATCCATGGACGATATCAGGCAGTTTCGGCAGTTGCACTCCAGGACGCCGGGGCATCCGGAATATGGCGATACGCCGGGCGTGGAAACGACCACGGGGCCTTTGGGCCAGGGCTTGGGTAACGCGGTGGGGATGGCGATAGCAGAGCGCCATATGGCCGCGCAGTTTAACCGCCCCGATTTTCCAGTGGTGGATCACTTTACCTATTGCTTTGTTGGTGATGGCTGTCTGATGGAAGGCATTTCGCATGAGGTATGCTCCCTGGCGGGAACGCTGGGATTGGGCAAGCTGATCGTTTTTTATGATGACAATGGCATATCGATTGACGGTGACGTAAGCGGGTGGTTTGGAGATAATACCCCCTTGCGATTCAAGGCTTACGGCTGGCATGTGATTGAGGCGGTCAACGGACATGATAGTGAAGCCTTGCGTGACGCCATCCTCTCCGCGCAGGCTGTTTCGGACAAGCCAACGTTGATTTGCTGCAAAACCACCATAGGCTGGGGTTCGCCTAATCTGGCCGGAACAGCCGGCACCCACGGCGCGGCACTGGGAGAAAAGGAAGTCGCCGCAGTGCGTACCCACCTCAACTGGCCACATGAGCCCTTTGTTATTCCGGAAGAAATTTATGCTTCATGGGACATGCGCAAATCCGGCGAGGTACTGGAAGGCGAGTGGGTCAAGCTGTTTGGCCGTTATCAGGACCGATATCCGGATCTGGCGCAGGAATTTTTGCGCCGTATCCGTTCTTCTCTTCCGCGCGACTGGAAGGAACAGTCAGACGCGTTGCTGAATGCCTTGAATGAAAAAAAACAGACCGTCGCCACTCGTAAGGCATCACAACTTTGTCTGGATCATTTCGCAAACCTGCTGCCGGAAATGATGGGCGGTTCTGCTGATCTGACAGAATCCAACTGCACTAACTGGCAAGGCATGAAACTTTTTACCGCCGATACGCCTGAGGGCAGCTATATTCATTATGGCGTGCGCGAGTTTGGCATGTCAGCCATCATGAATGGCCTGGCGCTTTACAAGGGCATACTGCCGTTTGGCGGAACGTTTTTGACATTTTCTGATTATGCGCGCAATGCCATCCGCCTCGCGGCGATCATGCGCCAGCGCGTTGTGTTTGTATACACGCATGACTCAATCGGACTGGGTGAAGACGGGCCGACACATCAGCCTGTCGAACATATACCCAGCCTGCGGCTTATGCCTAACCTGTCTGCCTGGCGTCCGTGTGACACGGTTGAAACCGCTGCCGCGTGGCGGGCGGCTATTGAATATCAGGGTCCGACTTGCTTGTTGCTGTCGCGCCAGGCCTTGCCGTTTCAGGAGCGGACCGCAGAGCAATTATCACTGATTTCACGTGGCGGATATATCCTGATGGATCATGCGCAAGACCGGCATCCTGACGCGATATTGATTGCGACGGGATCTGAAGTGGCGCTGGCGATGGAAGCAGCCAGGCAGCTGTATGATGAGGAAATTTATGTGCGGGTGATTTCCATGCCGTCAACGGATGTATTCCTCGCTCAGGACGAAGATTACCGCAGTCAGGTTTTGCCGGATACCATATTAGCCAGGGTCGCGGTTGAAGCGGCGGCCACTGGCGGTTGGTACCGGTTTGTTGGACCTCAGGGGAAGATTGTCGGACTGGACAGATTCGGGGCGTCGGCTCCCGCCAAGGATGTCTTCCGCGATTGCGGAATCACGGTTGATCGAGTGGTGGCAATGACAAAAGAAGTTATATATTCTGTTGCCAACGCCGCGCATCGCCTGAAGGAAAAATGTGCTTGAGAAGTGTAAGGGTTGCTTCCCGCGGGTTGCTGCGGGACTGGTGCCTGGGGTGTCTTAAGGGGAAAGCACAAGTCTTCCCCTAAGCGGATTACGAGGATACACACCCCGCGGCCATTACAAGAGGATTATAAAATCATTTTATTGGGAGACACACTATGACGATTCGTATTGCGATTAATGGCTATGGCCGAATTGGTCGCAACATTTTGCGTGCTCACTACGAGAAAAAACTGCACTCTGAAATCCAGATTGTCGCTATCAATGACCTGGGCGATGTTAATACCAATGCCCATCTTACGCGATATGACACGACGCATGGAAAATTTCCCGGTGAAGTGACAGTGTCAGGAAATGAAATCATCGTCAATGGAGATAAAATCCGGGTCGTAGCAGAGCGGGATCCCAAAAGACTGCCCTGGAAAGAATTAAACGTGGATATCGTTTTTGAATGTACCGGCTTGTTTACCACGAAAGAAAAAGCAGCCATGCATCTTGAAGCCGGTGCTAAAAAGGTGATTGTATCAGCGCCTGCTACCGGAGTGGATGCAACCATTGTTTATGGTGTGAACGACCACATTCTCAAGGCGGGCGATACCGTCATCTCCAATGCTTCCTGCACCACCAACTGTCTCGCTACTGTGGTCAAGCCTTTGCATGAAGCGATAGGGATTGTCAGCGGGTTGATGAATACAGTGCACGCTTTTACCAATGATCAAAGCCTGATTGATGTTTATCACAGTGATTTGCGCCGCGCTCGTTCAGCCACACAATCCATCATTCCCACCAAAACCGGGGCGGCTTCCGCGTTGGGACTGGTGTTGCCGGAACTGGATGGAAAACTGGATGGATTTGCCGTGCGTGTCCCGACCATTAATGTGTCGCTGGTGGATTTGACTTTCGAATCCAAGCGGAATACTACAGTGGCGGAAGTCAATGAGATAATCCGCAAGGCAGCAGCGGGCCCCATGAAGGGTGTGCTGGCATTCAATGAAGAGCAGCTGGTTTCTGTTGATTTTAACCATAATCCGGCTTCTGCGATATTTGATACCTTCGGAACCAAGGTGATAGGCAGCCTGGTAAAAATCCTGGCATGGTATGACAATGAGTGGGGCTTCTCTAACCGCATGTTGGATGTGGCGTCCGTCTGGATGAAAGCCAGATAGCAAGCCCGGGTTTATCATAAATAAGCATATTCAGGAGAAATGATCTGTGACTGTAAAAATGGCAGAAGTGATGGAAGTTATCAACCGGTATACCCCAAAGGGGTTTGCTCCCAAAGCGGGGTTGATATTGGGATCAGGCCTGTCTTCTCTTGCTGAACAGATTACCAATCCGGTATCCATCCCTTATCAGGCCATACCCGGGCTGCAAGCGGGTGCGGTGTATGGTCACGCCTCGCTGCTGGTGATGGGGCAATTGAATAATATCCCTGTCGTATGTTTGCGCGGGCGCCTGCATTTGTATGAAGGGGTGTCTTATGAATCCATACGTACCCTGGTACAAATCGTCAAGCGGCTTGGCGCGGGTGTCCTGATGATCACCTGCGCAGCCGGATCCATGCGTCCCGAAGTGGGGCCGGGTGAATTAATGATGATTCAAGATCATATTAATTTTCATCCCGGCAATCCGCTGGTGGGTCCGAATGATGAAACCATAGGGCCGCGGTTTGTCAGCATGGATGACGCATATGATCCCATGCTGCAGGATTTGATGGTGAGTGCCTCCAACCGGATTAATATCCCTTTACACAAGGGCGTTTACATATCGACGTTAGGCCCGTCATTCGAAACCCCTGCCGAAATCCGCGCATTCAAGAGCTGGGGTGCGGATGCGGTGGGCATGTCAGTGGTGCCGGAAGTCATCATCGCGCGGCATTCGGGTATACGCGTGGCATGTGTGGCTGCCATCACTAACCTTGCCGCGGGCATGAGCAAGGAAAAAATATCGCATGAAGGCACATTGCATTTTGGCGAAATCGGCGCGCGAAAACTCATCAAGCTGGTTCCGGAATTCTTGAAAGAGGTGAGTAATGTACTGGGGTGAGGCGGTGAAAGAACGTCTGCAGGCGCTCAGACCGGTCAAAACCAGTCCTGAATTGATTCAACGAATTGTGCCGCTGGTGGATTTGACCAGTCTCAATGCCGCTGACACGGAAGAATCCATAGCTTTGTTTTGTGAAAAAGCCCGGACTGGTCTGGGCAGTGTCGCGGCAGTCTGTGTTTATCCGCGGTTTGTACGACAAGTGGCCGCGCAATTATCAGGTACTACAGTCAGGACGGCGACGGTGGTCAATTTTCCTGAAGGTGAAACCTCCCTGGAATCTGTGCTGGTGGAAATTGGCCGGGCGCTGGAAGATGGAGCGAACGAGATAGATGTTGTTTTTCCTTATCAGCGCTATTTGGCCGGTGAGCGACAGTATGCCCGCCAGTTTGTCACGGCCTGTAAGGCTGCCTGCGGTCAGCATGTTGCGCTCAAGGTGATACTGGAAACCGGCGCATTGCGAGATGCGGCTATTATCGCTGACGCGAGTCTGGACGCGCTGACAGGCGGTGCGGATTTTATCAAGACTTCAACCGGCAAAATTCCGGAAGGCGCGACACTTGAGGCGGCGGCGGTCATGCTGCTGGTTATACGGCATGCGGCTCCGCAGTTGAAACGGTTGCTTGGAGTCAAGATAGCAGGCGGTGTCAGAGACATTGTACAGGCGGGCCAGTACCTGGAGCTCGCGGATCAGATCATGGGTCATGATTGGACGCGGCCGGAGACATTCCGGATAGGCGCGAGCAAGCTGATGGATGAAATGCTGGCGAGCTTGGCGTTGTAAGCGGATTATCCTGGCCAGGGTACAAGGAGTTCTGGCCTAACGGTCTCACTTATGATTAAAATTACCCATCTTTTTTATAACAAGAACTCACACTATGTCTGATAGACACACACACGAAAAAACAGTGCACACCCGCTTGGCCTGGATAGTGACATTGACGGCGTCGCTTTTCTTCTTTTATGAATTTATTCAAATGAATCTTTTCAACGCTATCAATGAGCAGCTAAGAGAAGCTTATCACCTGGACGCGGTACAGCTTGGGCAATTGTTCTCCATGTATTTTTATGCCAATTTCATTTGTCTGTTTCCCGCGGGGAATTTACTGGACCGGTTTTCAACCCGGAAGATTCTGATTTTTGCGATTAGTCTTTGTACGCTGGGAACATTTATTTTCTCTATGGCAAGTACTTACTGGGTAGCGGCCGCAGGGCGCTTTATGGTCGGGGCTGGCGCTTCCTTTTGTTTTCTGAGCTGTATCCGTATTGCATCCCGATGGTTTGCCCCCAGGCGCATGGCTTTTGTAACAGGAGTGGTGGTGACCATGGCCATGCTGGGCGGGCTGGTCGCGCAGACCCCTTTTGAGTGGCTGACGCAGTACCTAGGCAGCTGGCGCCATGCCTTATATGTCAATACCGGACTGGGAGTCGTTATCCTGCTGGTAACGATTCTAATCGTTCAAGACCGTCCGCCCGATGCCCAAGAGGAGGCAAAGACGGATCACCTGCAATTGAAAGAACTGGGATTGTGGCGCTGTATCAAGCTGGCTGCGCTGAACCCGCAAAACTGGCTGGGTGGATTTTATACGGCGTTGATCAATCTGCCGGTATTTGTACTGGGCGGATTATGGGGAATTCTTTATCTGACACAAGTTCATCATGTCAGCCATGAGCAGGCTTCTTATGCCACGACCCTGTTTTTTGTCGGCGTGATCGCGGGTTCCCTGTTGTATGGCTGGATATCGGACCACATTGAAAGGCGGGTGATTCCCATGATTGCGGGCGCGGTGCTGTCACTGGTTGTAATGGGTATCCTCATGTATGCGCCCGGGTTATCCATCTGGTCGCTGGTTTTTCTATTTTTCCTGATTGGTCTCGTCACCAGTTCGCAAGTCCTGACCTACCCCCTGATCGCGGAATTAAATCCTATTTACCTGACAAGCACGTCTGTCAGTATTGATTCGCTATGCATCATGGCCAGCGGTTTTATCATTCCTCCTTTTTTCGGATGGTTAATGGAAAGAAGCGGCACACACGAAATGATCAATGGCGTCTCAATCTATACGGCTGCCGATTTTAATCAGGCCATGTTGATCATGCCGGTGGCATTTGTTGCCGCGCTCATCATCACATTTTTCATGCGGGAAACTTTCTGCAGGTCGCAAGCATAATGGCGCGAGCTTTTATTATCATGCTGGATTCTTTTGGTCTGGGTGCCACGGCCGACGCAGCCCGGTATGGTGATGAGGGCGCCAGTACCTTGCATCATATTGCGGAATATTGCGCGCAAGGCAGAGCCGACAAGGCGGGAATGCGCTCAGGCCCGATTCATTTGCCCAATTTGACTCGGCTGGGGTTGAATGGCGCGGCCGAGATCAGCCAGGGCCGGCCGGTTCCCGGTCTGGATGCCGCAGCGGCCATCCAGGGTGCTTACGGCTGCGCATCAGAACTCAGCCTGGGTAAAGACACCCAGAGCGGACATTGGGAAATGGCGGGTGTGCCAGTCTTGTTCGAGTGGGGGTATTTCCCTCCGGATTATCCCAGCTTTCCGCAAGAACTGATTGACGCATTGATCAAGCAGGCACATTTGCCGGGCGTATTGGGTAACCGGCATGCCTCTGGCACGCAGATTATTGCTGAGTTGGGGAAAGAGCATCAAGATACCGGCCAGCCTATTGTTTATACTTCAGCAGACAGTGTGTTTCAAATAGCTGCCCATGAAGAAACGTTTGGTTTGCAGCGGCTTTATGAAGTGTGCGAAATCGCCCGCCACCTTGTGGATCCCTATAATATCGGGCGTGTCATTGCCAGGCCTTTTCTGGGGTCGCCGGGAAGTTACTACCGTACAGGCAATCGACATGATTACGCAACGCCTCCTCCCAGTCCGACCTTGCTGGATATTTTGGTCCGGGAAGGCGGAACCGTTATCGCGATTGGAAAGGTTGCCGATATTTATGCTCATCATGGCATTAGCAAGGAAGTCAGGGCGGATGGAAACAAAGCATTGTTCTCGGCATTTATAAATGAAGCCAAAACGGCGCCGGATCGAAGCATCACGTTTGTGAATCTGGTAGATTTTGATATGGTCTTTGGTCATAGACGGGATATCACGGGTTATGCCAAGGCTTTGGAGGATTTTGATTCCTGGCTGCCGGCATTCGAGCAGATATTAAAGCCGGGTGACATGGCTGTCATTACAGCAGATCATGGCTGCGATCCGACCTGGAATGGTTCTGACCATACCCGTGAGAATGTTCCTGTGATTGCTTTCGGGCCGGCGATAAAACCCGGACCAATAGGAAAGCGTAAAACCTTTGCTGATATTGGCCAAACCATCGCCGCTCATCTCGGGCTGCCAGCGCTGGAATATGGCACCGTGTTCTGACAAGCGGCTCAGGGTTTCACTCCCGCATCAAGCGCGAAACCGGCAGGCAATTCCGGATTCAGTTTTTCACCAGGCTCAGAAATTCAGCGCGAGTCCGCATGTCATCCCTGAATGCGCCCAGCATGACGGATGTGCTCATGATGGAATTCTGTTTTTCAACGCCGCGCATCATCATGCATAAATGCTGAGCCTCAATAATCACGCCCACCCCTTTGGCTTGTGTGACATCACACATGGTCTGGGCAATTTCCCGTGTGAGATTTTCCTGAACTTGCAGGCGTCTTGAATGCATATCAATGATGCGGGCAACTTTAGACAAGCCCAGGATTTTTCCATTTGGCAAATAGGCAACGTGGCATTTGCCTATGAATGGAAGCATATGATGTTCGCAAAGAGAATATAATTCGATATTTTTGACCAGAACCATTTCTTCATTGTCTGATTGAAACAGGGCGCCATTGATAATTTGATCAATTGACTGATGATAACCCTGGGTCAGGAACTCCATGGCTTTGGCCGCGCGCTTGGGAGTGTCGCGCAACCCTTCGCGATCGGGATTTTCACCTATCGCTTCTATGATTTTTTTAAAGTGGTCTTTCATTGCTTGCCTCGTTCTGATTTGTATGGTGTTTTATCTTAGCCCGGCGGCCAGCTCATGCGGCGCCCGCCCAAGAGGTGAAAGTGGATGTGGAAAACGGTTTGACCGGCGCCGGCATTGCAATTCATGACCAGCCTGTAACCTGGTTCGGCGATATTCAATTGCCTGGCCAGTATAGAGGCAGTATGCGCCATATGACCCACCAGTGTTTCGTCTTCTGCCTGGACATCGTTAAGCGTGGGAATGTGTTTACGCGGGATAATGATTTTATGATGCGGCGCCTGGGGATTGATATCATCAAACGCGACGACATGATCATCCTGGTAAATGATGTTCGCGGGTATGGTTCCACCTGCAATTTTGCAAAATAGACAATCGTTCATGCTGCTCCCTACCATAAAAGTACCCCTGAAATGTAATCCTGTTTTGCTGAATTGTTCTGAGGTGCCTAGTGTAAAAGATTGTACTGCGACTTGCAAAATTGCTAACGGAAAGTACACTAGGCGCATTAACGAACAATGACAAGGGGTTTATTATGGGTTTAGAACATCTCCAGGCTGGTAATAAGGTGCCGGATGAAATCAATGTCGTGATTGAAATACCGTCGCAAAGCAGCCCGATCAAATATGAAGTGGACAAGGATTCCGGAATGGTGATGGTGGACCGTTTCTTGCGCACCGCCATGTTTTATCCCTGCGAATATGGTTTTGTTCCTCATACCTTATCCGAAGACGGTGACCCCGTTGATGTACTGGTTGTTTCGCCGTATTCCCTGATTCCGGCATCGGTAATTCGCTGCCGTCCCATTGGTTTGCTGCGGATGACGGATGAGTCAGGCAAGGATGCGAAGATTCTGGCAGTGCCGGTGGACAAGCTGACGTCGAAATACCAGCACGTCAAAAAGCCCGAAGATCTTGGCAAGGAAACCATTGATGCGATAGAACATTTTTTCATCCATTACAAGGATCTGGATACAGGCAAGTGGGCCAAGGTGGATGGTTGGGAAGGCGCTGAATCAGCGAAACAGGAAATAATGGCCAGCGTGAAACGCTATCAGCAAAAAGAAACAGTCGCTTGAAGCATCATTCTTTCAGAAAGACAAAAGGGGCAGCTTAATCCTTAAACTGCCCCTTTTTGCCTACCCAGGCTTCCTGGCCCATTCTGCCGCTTCCGTGGCGGTGTCATCCGTGTCGATGCGTCAATTCCGTGATGCCTGTCCTTGTGGTCATCCCTGAACAATTTCTAGATTAACAAAACGATTTCAAAAGGCTCAATCTTTTTATTTTGCATAAAATGGAGAGGGCGTAGAGAGATAAAATAAAAATATAATATATACATTATGTTAAATGTAATATGCCAGGTCGAATATGGTTAATATCCCAATGGTTTCATGGCTGATATCGCACAGATGGTAAGGCTAATATCTCAATATGCTTTTTTTTGAGCAATATAAGGTCTTTTAATATTGCGGGAGAGTATGTTTTGTACAGCAGATCCTATATACATACCCAGCATGGCGGATCCGAAAATAACCATTGCTATGTATATTGGCAATAAACCAAGCACTATAAGATGGGATTTGATTTCCAGATGATGTGCCCGGTGGATGATGGAAGAGATGGATGTGTGCAAAAAATTGTCTTGCACCAGCAGATAATAGGAAGTATAGAAGACGACAGTCAGTGAAATTAGAGTAGCCAGATTTGTCGATAGAATTTTCTTCATGTCCGCTGCCACACAATATGAGTTGAGTTGGCCGCAAATCAAATGGACATGCGACCATACGTCTGATTTTATCGTTCTTGTCTTAAGACAGGCTTAATTTGAAGGCTTATCTTAACATATTTCCTAATAATTGACCAAATAACACGGTGGAGTGGGGGTGTAACAAAGGCTCCCAGGCGACCCTGTTTTTCCCAAACAGAAGAATGACGGTGGAGCCCAGCTTGAAATGACCCAGTTCATCGCCGGTCTGGAATTGAATTTCAGATGAGGGGGAAACGATTTGACGATGGCGGGTCCTGACGGGCTGGTTCATCCAGACGGTCTGGATGTTGCCGACAATCATCGCGCCCACCATGATGAGCGCCATGGGGCCGGCGGCAGTATCAAATAACATGACGAGACGTTCGTTGCGGCTGTACAGTTGCGGGATTAGTTCGGATGTCATACGGTTGACGGAAAATAATTTTCCCGGCAGATAAATGGATTGCACCAGCCTGCCTGAAAAAGGCGAATGAACCCGATGATAATCGCGCGGCGCAAGATAAAGTGTCGCAAACGTCCCATCGTAGAACGCACTCGCCAGGCGCGAGTCCTCACCCAGTAACGTTTCAAGATCGAAGTAAAACCCTTTGGCTTGCAGCAGCTGGTTTTTGTGGATTTGGCCGATTTGCGCGATGCATCCGTCAACCGGACAGGCAATTTCTCCGGATCTTGCTGCAATGGGCCGTAACTCGGGTTTTAACCGCCGCGTGAAAAAACTGTTGAAGTCAGGATAAGCATCGGGGTTTTCAATCAGGGCGGTTGTCATGTCGACCTGATATTTGCGGATAAACCGCTTGATCATCCAGTTTTTTAACCACTCTATACGGATGCGCGCAAGCCATCCCATGATGGCTGTGATCAGGTGATGCGGCAGAAGGTATTGGATGTAGACAGAAATTCGTTTGGTCATGATAGGTCTGAAATGTGTTAAAAGGCCGCCATTATAATTGTGTGCCCAGGCTGGCGGATACGCCTTTTACCAGTTCATCCGGTTTCAAGCCGAACTTGAATAAGCCGGCCCATTTTCCTTGAGGATTGATCAGCAGAATGGAAGAAGTATGCTGGATCTGGTAATTATCGCCGTTTGCATCCGGGTCACGCGCGGCATAAATTCCAAGCTGGCTTTGTAATTTGCGAATTTCCTGTATTTTGCCCGTTACACCGATGAAATCGGGATTATAGGATTGAGTATATTTCGCGAGCGACTCGGGTGTGTCGCGTTCGGGGTCGACTGAAATCAGCACCACGCGCAAATCGGGGTATTTTTCGTGCAAACCGGAATAGGCGCGGTTCATAAGATCCAGTGTTGTCGGGCAGACGCTGGCGCAATGCGTGAAACCAAAAAACAGCAGCGTCCAGTGATGATAAAAATCCTTTTCCGTGAAAGGCTGGTTGTTTGCGGTGGCCAGTTCAAAGGATTTGATGTCTCGCGGCGCGGGAAATAACATGCCTATCTCGGGTGAAAGTGCCGGCTGCGCGGGTTTTTGGGAGGCATGATAAACAAAAAGCGAAGTCATGAGCGCGGCGCAGACAAAGACGACAAAGACAATGATTTTACTGTTTGAGATGGTCTGTTGAGTATTGGGCATAGGTTTAATTTACCAATAAGTGATGATCAAGAAGAATAACGAGAAATAACCCTGTCAAATACACCAGGGAGTACTGAAAGGTTTTTAAGGCGATACCTTGATCGTTGGCGGCGAACTGAAGTTTCAGGGCGTAACCGATTAATCCCGCGTCAAGCAGAAGAACGCAGATCAGGTACAGCTGGCCGCTCATGCCGATGGCGAACGGTAATAAGCTGCAGGCAATAGTCAGCAGACTGTAAAGAACGATATTCAGTTTGGTGAAGGAGATGCCATGTGTGATAGGCAGCATGGGAATAGAGGTTTTCTTGTACTCATGGTATCGATGCAGACATAGAGCCCAGAAGTGCGCAGGGGTCCAGGTGAAAATGATCAACACCAAAAGCCAGGCCTGGGGGTCCAGTTTCCCGGTCACCGCTGTCCATCCCAAAAGCGGCGGCATGGCGCCTGAAAGGCCGCCGATGACAATATTTTGTGAGGTTGCGCGTTTGAGGTAGATGGAATAGACCGCGGAATAACCAATGGCAGCCAGCAGTGTCAGTATCGCGGTCAAGGCGTTGACGCCAAAATACAAAATGCAAAAGCCTCCCACGCCTTGCAAAGCCGCGAACTGCCAGGCCGCCTGGATGGTCAGTTTGCCGGATGCAAGCGGGCGGTGCTTGGTTCTATCCATGAGTGCGTCAATGCGATGATCGATGATATGGTTGAGTGTCGCCGCGGAGCCCGACATAAGAGCGATCCCGGCGGTTGCGTTAAGCCATAACCACCAGGGGATAGGATTGCTCGCGCCCAGATACATGCCGGCCCATGCCGTGAGCAGCATCAGTAATACAACGCGTGGCTTGCACAGGATAAGATAGTCACGAAATCCGGCTGTCATGATGATTTCCTTTAACAAGAGAAGCTTTGACCCAGGCTGTGATAATGGTTAACAGCAACAGAATCGCGACAGCCTGGTGAATGAGAGCGACCCAGACGGGTCTTAGCCAGACAATATTGAGTATGCCAAGCGTGATTTGCAGTATGACCAGGGTGATGATTACTGCGCCTGTGACACGAAACGATTTGACGGTCGCGAGATACAGTCCAAGTGCGCCCAGGTATACGCCGGTTACCATGGCGCCCAGGCGGTGCAGCATGTGAATGGTGATAAGATCAGTGTTCAGGCGGTCCCATAGCATGGCTGGCAGCAGCTGCCCATTGCAATAAGGGAAGTCTACGCAGGCGAGGCCTGCGTAATGTGTGCTGACCCAGCCGCCCAGTGTGATTTGCAGGGCAATGATAATGAAGCCCGCGCCTATCCAGGGGGTGATGCGTGTCGGGAGTTGTGTGGCGAACAAGCGGTCATTGCGCAGATACAAGTCAAGATAAGCCCACCAAAGCAGGCTTAGCAAGGACAGCCCGGTCAACAGATGAGATAATACGATGACCGGTTTCAGTTTTTCCGTGACAGTCAGCATCCCCAGCATGACCTGGACAAACAGCAGCCCGATTAATCCGAGTGCAATCCCGGCTGATTTCAAGTCCTTGGCTTTGCGGGCAAAAAGAATGGAAAACGCAAGAATCAGGATGAGTATGCCTTCGGTGCCGGCGAAATAACGATGGGTCATTTCAGTCCAGGCTTTTTTCACATCCACGGGGGCAAGCGGATAATTTTGCGTTGCCATTTGAATCTGGGCGTTTGTATGAGGCGCCGTAATGTAGCCGTAACAATGCGGCCAGTCCGGGCAGGACAAGCCGGCGTCGGTCAGGCGGGTATAAGCGCCCAGCAAAATGACAACAAATGCCAGCAGGAATGTAAAAAGCGCCAGGCGGCCATGCTGCCGGTATTGAGGCGATATGAACCAGTAATTTGCCAAAACCGTATCCTCATCAAGATGTTAGGACTGGATTTCTGACGCGTTCGGATATGCGTATTCCCTGGATGCAGTTTCCGAACACGCCGCCGGATATCCATGGTCCGAGAGTTCGTTGTTTATCATCAAGAGACGTTCAATAAGACGCATCAGAACGCGGAGCGCAAAAGCATATGAAATCCCGGATCAGTGCCCGGTTGAGGCAACGCATGCATTGTCTGATACCCGTTATTGAACCTTCTCATCGTTCCTGCGTTTAGGCGGACGATTTAGAGCGACAGATAATATCAATAAGGTGAGTGCTAAAGCAAACCATTGCACAGCGTAACCCATGTGCCGCTCAGGTCCCATCACGACGACTTGCCATTTAATATCGAACGCGCCGGGGTCAGAAGGAGAGAGGGTCAGCAGATAAGGGTAAACGGGGCTTGCCAGAATGATGGCGAGTTCGGAGAAATTGAGGTATTCAACGCGCAGAGGCCAGCGGATGGAGGGCGAGTCAGTCATGCCGCCAAAAGCAACGTATGTCGGCGGCAGGTTCAACATGCCCAGGATAGTGACTTCTCCTGTGACGGGGCGGACTGCCGGCAGTTCACTGCGGCTTTTACCGATAGGGATGAATCCGCGGTCTACCAGAATAGGCAGCGCGAGCCCTTTTGCGATAAAGGGTGTGTAAACTTCATATCCGATTTTATTCTCATATATCTTGTTGTCTAGCAATAAGGTATGTGTATTGTCGAATCTTCCTTCCAGTTTAACCCGGTAAAATCGCCAGTCGCCCGGCTTGCTGATATCAGCCGCCAGAAGGGGCGGATACTCGGTGCGCAGAGCAAATGATTTTAATAGAATTTTCTTTTGATGGGCTCGGGATACCTGCCATATTCCCAGGCTGGTAAATACACAAATGAATACCAGCGCGAGCAGGGCGAGCTTCCAGTTCCTGAGTTTGATTGGCATTATATGGTGCATTCCTGGTCATATCTGAATATACTATGCGCCGAGTCTGCCTCCTGCACAGCGGAGGCGCAAACAAGAACGGCAGGTTTCAGGATTGTAAGTGCGATGACAATAATTATCAAAGCGATTGTGATCATTCTTTTGGGATTTATCTTTTTCTCCCTGGGCAGCGCGTTATATTTTTTGATGCGCGACCGCGAGAATTCCGAGCGGATAGTGAAAGCGCTCACATGGCGCATCGGGTTGTCTCTGCTGCTCTTTGTAATCCTGATTTTTGCTTATGCGATGGGATGGCTCGTGCCCCATCAAATATCCTGAGGAGGTTTTTATGGGATTTCGTAATTTTGGTTCACTGATACTCATCTTTTTGATACTCATGATGGTTTTTGGCACCCAGCGCTTGCGTGATGTGGGTAATGATCTTGCTGTCGCCATTCGCAGTTTTCGCAAGGGATTACAGGAAGACCAGGATGAAAAGGAAGGAAACAAACAGTGAATTTCAGTATCAGTGAAATCATCGTCATTCTGCTGATCGCGCTGCTGGTCATCAAGCCGGAACAGCTTCCCGAGGTGGCGCATACGCTGGGCAGGTTTGCTCAATCCATCCGGCGCATGTTTTCAAGGGTAAAAAATGAAGTGAATGGTTTCATTGATTCAGTTGATCAGCTGGATGAGAGGAAGCGTGAACAGTAATAGCAGTTCAACCCATGCTGTACACTTTCTGGTGGAACTGCGTTCAAGACTGATTTATTCCCTGATTTTTCTTTTTTTTATTTTTTCTGTTTTATTGTATTTTGCAAATAATCTTTATTCGTGGCTGGCGCTGCCTTTACTGAAGTTTTTGCCTCAGGGTCATTTGATCGCCACGCAAATTGTCTCGCCGTTTTTTGTGCCGTTCAAGCTGGCTTTTCTGGCCGCCATGGTGATGGCCATGCCCTTCTTTTTGTATCAGACCTGGGCTTTTGTCGCGCCTGCCTTATATGGTCATGAGCGCCGGCTGCTCTGGCCGTTTCTTTTTACGAGCGCAATATTGTTTTACTGCGGCATGGCATTTGCCTATTTTGTGATTTTTCCTGCGTTATTTCATTTTTTGGCCGGCGTCGCCCCGCAGGGGGTAATGTTGAGTCCGGATATCGGCGAATACTTGGATTTCACAAGCAAGCTGTTGTTGATGTTTGGCTGTTTGTTTGAAATTCCCATTGTGATGGTGCTGCTGGTTTCAGCCGGCATGGTGACACGCGCGCGCTTTGTCAAAATGCGTTCGTACGCTATCGTGGGGGCGTTCATTATCGGCATGCTGCTGGCCCCGCCGGATGTGCTTTCCCAAACCATGCTTGCAGTTCCCATCTGGTTGCTATATGAAAGTGGGGTGTTATTCGCGCGTTTGGTGGAGAAAAAACAGCATGAACAAGAAAAATAATAAACTCAATGCCAACCTGGTCAGACTGGTTCATATTCTGAGCGATGGTGAATATCACGACGGCACGAGCATGGGCGAGCAGTTGAAGATGACTCGCAGCGCCGTCTGGAAAGCGATAAAAAAGCTGGAAAATTTCGGAGTGAAAATCGAATCAGCCAAGGGCAGAGGTTATGCGCTGCTCGAACCGCTGGCGCTGCTGGACATCAATAAGATCAAAAAGAACATTTCCCGTGCAAAAATTGAATTCATGCTTTTTGAAAGCGTGGATTCAACCAACGAATACCTTAAGACATTCAAAAAAAGCCGATCGATAAAAATCTGCCTGGCAGAGCGGCAGGTTCACGGCAAGGGCAGAATGAACCGCGAATGGTTCTCACCCTTTGGCAAAAATATTTATCTGTCCTGCCTTTATCCGTTTCAGAAGGATATCAGCGAATTGTCGGGATTGAGCCTGGTCATGAGCCTCGCCGTGATCAAGACTTTGAAAAACCTTGGAATCAAAGACCATCTCTTTGTGAAGTGGCCCAATGATATTATTTATGAACATAAAAAACTCTCTGGCAGCCTGATTGAAATCCAGGCGGAAACGCATGGCGCCTGCCAGGCGGTCATCGGGATAGGCATCAATGTCAACATGCAGGATGATGAGGACGGCCGAATATCTCAATCCTGGACATCTTTGCGCAAGATCATTGGCGCCTATGTGGATAGAAATGACTTGTGCGCGAAACTGATCGACAACCTTCTGGATTATTTGCGGCGTTTTGGCAATGAAGGGTTGCTGCCGTTTCTGGAGGAATGGCGGCATGCGGATTATCTCAGGGACAGAATGATCCTGGTCAGGAACGTTAATGAGAGCATAGAAGGGAAGGTCACAGGGATCAATGAACAAGGTCATCTCCTTCTGCAAATGAAAAACGGTGTCGCGCGCGCGTTTTCGTCAGGCGACACCTCGGTCGTGAAGAAGTGAGCGCGAAATCCGCGCGAGCATTCATTCTGTCCGGCGCAACCGGTTCAATATTGTTCCCAGGTCAATCGCATCTTCAGGTCGGGCGCCATGACCGATGACGCCGGCGCAGGGGACTGGCAGGCAGCGCTGTAAATAGGCAATATTTTCTTTGTGGCGAAGCATTTCAGGCGTGACACAATTTGCTATCCAGCCCACTACATTCGCCTGTTCTTGCAACATGCTGCGTACCGTGAGAAGGCTGTGATTGAGGCAGCCCAGGCGAATGCCCACGACCAGAAGTACCGGAAAACGGTTCGCCATCACAAAATCCGCCATGGTTTCGCGGTCATTCAAAGGCGTATGCCAGCCGCCGCAGCCTTCAATGATGCGCGCGGCTGCAGGACAGGCAAGCGTATTTCTTAATTTCCGGTTAATTTGCGTCACGGTGAGCGCGCGCCCATCCAGCATGGCGGCTATATTGGGAGAGACAGGGGGTTCAAACGCAAAAGGTGTGACGGCTTCGTGTGGGAGTTGCAGTGATGAGGCTTGCTGTAGCTGCCGGGTGTCCGGATTGTTCAGTCTGCCGCCTGACCGTGCGCAGCCCGAGGCGACAGGCTTGATGCCAAGGGTAGACCAGCCCATTTTGTTGAATGCCTGGAGCAGACCGCAGCTGACATAGGTTTTTCCGGCTTCCGTGTCCGTGCCGGCGATAAATAGCGTCACTTGCATGCGGGCAGTTCTTTCGCGGCGACAAAGCATCCTATGCGGTAGGTCAAGGCGCGCAAATCAGTGCTGTTCAGGTAGGATTTTCCTCGCAATGCCGCGTGCCGGCGTTTAAAGGCGTAATTTGCCCCTGTCTGCTTGATGGAGCGCAGTGCCTCGATCGTTGAGCTGAATGGATAAACAATGTTGTCCGCGCGGAAATCCGTGAGATGGTAGCCGCATTGCTGCAGTGTATCCATTATTGCCGGCAAGGGGCTGAAATCGTTTACCGCATATTGGTTTTGAAGCTCTGTCAGGCTGCCGGAAAGAGGAATGGAAAAAGCCAGGTATCCCTGATTATTCAGGAGACGGCGCAGCTGGCTCAATGTCGTTGCGAGGCTGTTGCTCCAATGCAGGGCCAGATTTGAAAACAGGATGTCAAATGACGCCGGGATATCAAAAAGATGATCAAAGTCCGCAGGGTATACTTGCGCGCATGGCAGTCTTGTACGCGCCTTGTCAAGCAGCGCGGTCGCATGGTCAATCGCGTGCAGTGTCTTGCACGGGTATTCTGATGCCAGCTGTTGTGTGACGATGCCCGTGCCGCAGCCTAAATCCATGATATGGTCAGCTTGGGGGCGCCGGGATTTGATCATGGAGATCAATTGATTGCCTGTCCGGATTTGCAGGCGGCAATGGTCATCGTATTGATCAGCGGCGCGATTGAAGAGGCGTGATACGAATTTATTATGATCCATTTCAATGCTCCCGTTTGAGAAAAAGACGGAGATGACGGTTGAAGTCGCTGGTATGACTAATAAACGGCGCATGTCCTGCGCCAGTAATCATCGCGGTGTCATGGTGCGGATATTCGATTCTGATCTTGTCCGCGCATGTCCGTGAAATCAGCGGATCGTGACTGCCAAAGAGGTGCAGGACAGGAATGGAGCAATGATGCAGTGCGGCGCGCGCATCGGACATGGCGAGCATCTTGAGATAATACAGGAGTATTTGTTTGTCAGAGGAGCGTATGCAGTGAGGCTGCATGATTTTTTTGATTTCGGGGTGAGGTCCGTGTGTGCCGACCATGCGGTGGAATCTTCGCAGCGTGGAAGCCAGGTCGGATTTTGCATCGGATTGAAAGCGTGACAGACTGTCTTGAGAAATCCCGGGCCAGTCCCGGCCGGCGCTGAAGCGGGGCGTGCTGGCGACCAGAATGAGTTTCGCGTATTTGCCAGGATAGAGACGGCATAAGCTGGCTGCCATGATTCCGCTCATTGACCAGGCTACCAAAATCGAGTGATCCGGAATCTGCTGGTCAATGCGGGAGACGATGTCTGTTAAGGCGCGCCGATGTGTGAGTGGCGGAAGGTCTGTTGCGGGTAAATCTGTCACGATGAATGGATATTCCGTCAGCTGTTTCGCGGCATGCAGCCAAATGGATGCGCGGAATCCCCATCCTGGCAGGAAAACCAGAGTTTTTTCATGCTTAAGATCTTGATTGCGTCTGCTCATATAGATTCTTCAGTTGATCAAGTAGATGAAGGATTTGCGACTCATCATGCGTGCAATTAAGCGTAATGCGGATGCAGGCGGCATTTGCCGGAACAGTGGGCGGTCTTATGCAGGCTGTCAGTAAATCATGCTCCATTAACCGAAGCTGGAACATTCTGGCTGACTGGCTGGAACCGATCAAAAAAGATTTGACGGGCGTCGGATCGGTTGAGCTCAGCGGCAGTTCACGTTGTTTTGACTCCAGGAGGAAAAATTCACAGAGTTTTTGCAATCTGTTGCGCCGCCAGGTTTCATTCTTCACGATTTCGAGCGCCGCGCGGGCGGCATCGCAAAAAGCCGGCGGCAAGGCGGTGCTGTAACGGTATGAGCGCGCAAACTGCAAAATGGTTTCAATGACTTGTTCGTTTCCTGAAACGATGGCGCCAGTGCTTCCCATGGCTTTTCCCAGCGGCGTCACCATGCAGGGAATGTCAGATTGGGACAGATGAAAGTGTTCGCACGCGCCCGCGCCTGTTTCTCCCAGTATTCCGGCTCCGTGCGCGTCATCGACCACAAGCAAAGCGTCATGTGCTGACGCGATTGCGGCAAGGCGCGCCAGCGGAGCAAGATCACCTTGCATGCTGAAGACGCTCTCGGTGGCGATCACGATATGCTTGCCGCTGTGCCGCTGCAATAAAGCGCGCGCGTGCTGCAAATCATTGTGACGAAAACGGCAGTATTTTGCCCGTGACAGCAACGCCGCGTCGTGCAATGAAGCGTGACAGTGTTTGTCCGCGATGATATGGCTGCGGCGCTTCGCAAGAGCGGTGATTACGCCGATATTGGCGTGATATCCCGAATTGAAAAGCAGCGCGCGGTCGCGCCGTAAAAAAGCGGCGTATTCTTCTTCCAGCTGCCGGTGTGAATCGGTATACCCTGAAACTAGCGGAGACGCCGTGCTCCCCAGTCCATGTGAGAGTGCGCCTCGTTTCAAGGCGGATTTGACGTCGGGGTGCGATGACAGGCTGAGATAATCATTGCTGCAGAAATTGATGAGAGTCTTGCCGGTTATGAAGACCAGATTATCATCGCGTTTTTCAATGACATGGCGGGTGCGCCGCAAATGATTCGATTCATTCGCTGTCAGCGCATGTTGTAATCCATGAAAAATATCAGTCATGTTGGTGTTGTGTCTTGAATCCAAGTTTTTGAAGCAGCGCCTGGTCGCGGGAAGGTTCGGAGTTTTTTGCCGTCAACAATTTTTCGCCCAGCCAGATTGAGTTGGCGCCCGCGCAAAAGCATAAGGTTTGCATTTCTTCTGACATGGTTTCCCGGCCGGCGGATAATCGAATGATGGATTCCGGCATCATGATTCTCGCGGCCGCGATGGTGCGTATGAATTCGATATTGTCGATAATTTCGGCGTGCGCGAGCGGCGTTCCCTTCACGGGAATAAGCCGGTTGATGGGAATGCTTTTGGGAGGGGCTGGTAAATTGGCCAGTTGGACCAGCAGTTCGGCGCGGTCACGCCGGGTTTCGCCCATTCCAATGATGCCGCCGCAGCAGACTTGTATCCCGTTCGCGCGTACCCGGCTCAAGGTTTCGAGGCGGTCTGAATAAGTGCGAGTGTGGATGATTTTTTCATAATATTCCGGTGAGGAATCCAGATTATGATTATAGAAATCCAGTCCCGCCGCTTTCAGTTCGCAAGCCTGCTCATCATTAAGCATGCCCAGGGTGACGCAGGTTTCCAGGCCGATTTCCTTTACCGCCTTTATCATTTCAATGATTTTTGGAAAATCTTTTCTTGGAGGATTGCGCCAGGCTGCTCCCATGCAATAGCGTTTGGCTCCTCTGGCCTTGGCCGCTTTGGCGCTTGCGACGACAAAGGAAAGCGGCAGCAGGTTTTCCTTTGCGATGCCGGTCGGGTAATGCCCGCTTTGCGGACAGTATGCGCAATCTTCCGGGCATGCGCCCGTCTTGACGCTGAGCAGGGAGCACAATTCCATTTCGTCCGCAGGGTGAAATTGCAAGTGCGCCGACGAAGCCTTGTGGAGCAGTTCAATGAATGGCATTTCAAAGAACTGCAATACCTGGCTGATGTCCCAGAATGGTTGTGACTGAGTCATGTCAGTGTTGTCCGTGTTGTTGTTAGGCGCAGAAATATATGTTAGGGTGCGCGCACAGTCAACCAGTAAAATAATAAAGGTTTACAAAATGAATGGATTGGGTTCGCTGCTGGATCGTGATATGCGCCACATCTGGCATCCTTGCTCGCAGATGAAAGACTATGAAATTTTGAAACCGCTTGAGGTGGCCGGCGCGCATCAGGCCTGGATTGAGCTCGCGTGCGGACGGCGGGTGATTGATGCGATTTCAAGCTGGTGGTGCAAGTCGCTGGGGCACGGTCATCCTCGTCTTAGGCGTGCGCTTGCAAGGCAGGCGGAGAAATTCGAGCATGTCATATTCGCCAACACCACCAACGAGACCCTGGTCAGTCTTTCAGAGAAATTGACGGCTCTCGCGCCCGGCTTGAACAAGGTTTTTTATGCGGGTGACGGTTCAAGCGCAATAGAAGTCGCGCTGAAAATGAGCCTGCATTCACGACGTATAACGGGAGAGGCGAAGCGAACCCGGTTTGTCGCCCTGGAGAACGGCTATCATGGCGAAACATTGGGCGCGTTAAGCGTCAGTGATGTGGGTTTGTATCGCGCACCCTATGCTGCCATGCTGTTTGAGGCGGATTTTATTTCACCGCTTCCCTATGTCTCTGGCAGCGCAGATCCGTTATGGGAAAATTGTGAAGACGGCTGGCAACGCATTGAACGCGGGCTTGAAGCTTTGGCCGACACCGTCACCGCGGTCATCGTGGAGCCGATTGTCCAGGGGGCGGGCGGTATGAAAATTTACAGCAGGGATTTTCTGGCGCGGCTGCGTGCTTTTACGGGTCGGCACGGCATTCATTTGATTGCTGATGAGATCATGACGGGGCTGGGGCGAACAGGAAAAATGCTTGCGTGTGAGCACGCCGGAATCGCTCCGGATTTTATTTGTTTGTCCAAGGGCTTGACATCCGGCTGGCTGCCGATGAGTGCCGTGCTGACCCGCGAGGGAATTTACGATTTGTTCTATGACGATTTTCAAGCCGGCAAATCCTTTTTGCATTCACACACTTTTTCCGGGAACGCTCTTGCGGCTAGTGTTGCGCTGGAAGTGCTGGATGTCATGGCGGAGGAAGGAATTTGCGCGCGAGCGGAAGAAATGGGCGCAGTCTTGAGAGTGAACATGCAGGAAGTGGCTGAGCAGACCGGATGCCTGCGGAATGTGCGCGGTCTTGGCGCAATCGCCGCCGCTGATCTGATATGCGCGAACCCGGATAGGCGCTATGGGTTTGAAGTATATCAGCATGCGCTCAAACTGGGTGTCTTGCTGCGACCGCTGGGCAATACGATTTATTGGCTTCCGCCGCTGAATATCGATGCGGAGACTTTGACCAGCCTGAAAGAGAAAACCATTGAAGCCATACAATCAGTGAGGTGAGCGGGGGCTTTCGAGCGTGTTCAATAAATATGCGTCAATGGTTCTCTCTCATTCAGTCATGCTCCGGAAAAAGATTGAAATTCAGCGTGCAAATCTGTATAAATCTTCCCCCATTATGAGGGTGTTGGCGGGAGTATTCCCAAAAAAGCGGATTTTGCAATTCAAAATCAAGACGCAGCGGGGTTTTTTATCTGAAAACTCTAGCTATCTTATTTTTGAATGATTAAACTTACGAGCTTTAACTTAATCCTAAAACAATAAAAGTCGAGTAAGGACATAAGCGTGAAGGATGTAATAGATAAAAACCGGCGCTGCTTTTTACGCGCAGCCACGACTGCGGTGGGCGGCATAGGCCTCGCTGCAGCATCGGTTCCATTTTTTTCTTACTGGATGCCCAGTGCGGATACCGAAGCCGCCGCTGCCCCAATGAAAATCGATATCAGTTCGCTCAAGCCGAGAGAACAGTTAACTGTTCCCTGGCGCGGCATGCCGATATGGGTCATCTATCGGGATGATGAAATGTTAAACAGTCTGGACAAGCTGACTGACAAACTGCGTGATCCTCTGAGCGAACAAGACCAGCAGCCAGCCTATTGTAAAAATACCAACCGTTCCATTAAGCCTCAGTACTTTATATCCATTGGAATATGTACTCACTTGGGTTGTGTGCCAACTTATCGTCCTGATGTGGCCAGTGTATCACCTGATTGGCTGGGTGGTTTTTATTGCCCTTGCCATGGCTCCAAGTATGATTTGTCTGGCCGGGTGTACCAAAATGTACCTGCTCCTCTCAACCTCAAGATTCCTCGCCACATGTACGTCAGCGACACCGAGATCATGATTGGCGAAGACCAAGACGGGGTCCAGGGGGCCATTTCCATAAGTTAACGCACGGAAGGAGTTGAGGTAAGATAATGACTGATAAAGATTTGAATAAAAAAAGCAGTTTTATGGAGTGGGTCGACAAACGCTATCCATGGACTGATTTTTGGAAAAAACATTTAAGCGAATATTACGCGCCTCGTAATTTCAATTTCTGGTACTTCTTCGGATCATTTTCATTATTGGTTTTTGTCATGCAGATTCTTTCGGGGATCTGGCTGGTAATGGAATATACACCCACAGCAGAGGGTTCTTTCTCTTCAGTCCAGCATATCATGCGGGAAGTGCGCTACGGCTGGCTGCTGCGGTTTATGCATACGACCGGCGCATCAGCTTTCTTCACCGTGGTTTATTTGCATATGTACAGGGGGCTGATTTACGGGTCATACAAAAAGCCGCGTGAACTGGTCTGGCTGATTGGGATGGTCATCTATTTCTGCCTGCTGATAGAAGCTTTCACGGGATATGTGCTTCCTTGGGGGCAAATGTCTTATTGGGGTGCGGCCGTGATCACTTCTTTCGCCAGCGCCATCCCTTACATAGGCGATCTCATTCTTACCTGGCTGCGAGGCGGTTTCAGTGTCACAGGTGTGTCTCTGCATCGTTTCTTCTCGCTGCACGTGATTGCCATTCCCTTGCTGCTCGCGGTCCTGATTTTTGTCCATCTCGTCGCGCTGCATCATGTTGGTTCCAATAATCCTGATGGAATTGAGATCAAGGATAAGAAAAACAAGGAAGGCATTCCGTTAGACGGCATTCCATTCCATCCCTATTACACAGTGAAAGACCTGGTGGGTGTGGTCGTGTTTCTGTTTATCTTTTCCCTGGTGGTCTTTTTTACTCCCAAGATGGGTGGGTTATTCATAGAACCGGATAATTTCATACCTGCCAATCCGATGGTGACGCCGCCGGAAATCGCACCAGTATGGTATATGACTCCTTTCTACGCCATGTTGCGCGCGATTCCCAACAAATTGTTCGGGTTGATGACCATGGCGGCAGGTATCGCCATCATGTTCGTGCTGCCCTGGCTGGATCGCAGCCGAGTCCGCTCTATACGCTATAAGGGCACGTATTCCAAAATTGCCATCATGGTGTTTGTCGTATGTTTCATTGGTCTGGGTTATCTGGGGCATGAAGGCGTATCTCCCTTGCGCACCTTAATGGCACGTGTGTTCACAGTCGGTTATTTTGGCTTTTTCCTGCTAATGCCATTTTATTCCTCAAGAGAAAAAACTAAACATTTACCGGAACGGGTCACTGGATGATGAAGCGTCATATACTTACCATTTTATTAGTTCTCGGATCCGCATCCCTCTGGGCGGAAGGATCCAATTTCGAAGGGCTGCAGCTATCCAGCGCTCCTGTCAACGTGAATGATATGGCATCTATCAAGCGCGGTGCCAAATTCTTTGCGGGCAATTGCAGCAGTTGTCATACTCTCACCTATCTGCGTTATGACAAGGTGGCCAAAGAGGCTGGGATTCCAACTGATAACAAACCTATCAGTATCAATGGGGTGACCCCGCCAGATTTGTCGCTCGAAGCGGATGCGCGCGGAGTTGACTGGATCTACACTTACCTGCAAAGTTTCTATAAGGATCCATCAACGCCTTCAGGCGTTAACAATCTGATATTCCCTGGCACAGCAATGCCGGCCATTCTTGCTCCCTATCAAGGCGAGCAGGTACTGGTTGAAAAGCCGGTTTACGATTTGTTGCACGAAGTTCAATGGTATGATCTGGTCAAACCAGTCAAGCAAGGCTCCATGAAGCCTGAAGAATTTGAGCAGGCGGTGAATGATCTTGTAAACTTCCTTGCCTATGCGGCTGAGCCTTTCCGAGCGGAACAGGAAAGAATCGGATTCTGGGTGCTGGGCTTTCTGGTAGTGTTGTTTGTCCTCATGTATTTGCTCAAGAAGGAATACTGGAAGGATGTTGAGAAAAATCAGGAATAAGTTTCAGCCCTGATTGCCTGTAGATTTCCGCCGTCGTCAAGAACCTTTGGCATGAGTTCCTGACGACGGCTTTTTCATTTAATGATATGCTGGAATTCAGTTCTGAATCCGGACTCGTCTTGGCGGCCAAACCAGTCTGCGAGACGAAGTTTTAAAACGGGTTCCTGGATGCATGTGAAAACGTTCTCATGTGTCGCAGGACGCAGGAGAGGTGTTCTTTCTATACAAGGAATGTCCTGGCATAGATATGGATTCGATATTCACATCAACAATCAGACGGTTCATATACCTTGTGCTGGTTGCTTTTGCGGCTTGCGTGCTTTGGCGGTTATTTTGTCACCAGGAAGGTTACTGGCTGGTTTGGGCGGTTTTGTTGTGCAGCCTGGTGACGCAGGGGGATTCGTTCAGGCAGCGTCTGATTAATATTATCATCACTGGACTGGCGGCAGCTTTCGTGGTTTTTGGTGCGGGATGTATCCGTGATTTGCCGCTCTTGCCCGGCCTTTATATTCTGATTGTTACGGCAGTCTGTGTTTACATCAGCCAGCAGCATGCCGAGTATTTTCTTCAGGCATTTATTGTTAATTTGTTCGCCGTCCTGGCTTCGGCAATGCCAGCGTCATTTGCCGATAACGCAGCGCGGCTGTTTTTCATTAGCGCGGGCATGGCAGTCGCGCTGGTTTTTCAAATTATTTTTTATCCTTATTTCATTCGCGACGAGTTACGATCTTATGTCATCATCACGCTGCGCAGTCTGGAGCGGTTGAACAGGGAAATTTTTTCCTGCTTTCTGGATGCGGAATATTCAGACAATATTTATCTGTATGAGCGGCGCATACATAATGCTAAAAACCGCTACATGCAATCCATCAATCGTTTACGTGACATCACCGGCCTTGTGGAAAGCCGATCCAGTCAGGGCGCCGTCATTATTTACCAGAATATTCTGCAAACGCTGGATTTGCTTTATGACAACATGCTGGATTATTCACAGTTACGACGGCGCGTGTCAGATTTTACCACGTTGTCACTCTGCTCCCGTGAGTTGAGTGAAATCAGCCAGGAAATCGAAAAATCCATCGCGGGCGTGGCGGCGCACTTTGCCAATAAAAAATATTATCCCGGCATGGACATGCTGAGCCGTGGCATCGGCCGTCTGGAAAGCAACTATTATAATGTCTTGCAGGTGGCGTCACGGGAGCCGCTGCCTTTTCTTTTTTTCATGGATAGTCTGCAAGCTTTTGGAAAAACAATGGAAGTTTTATTTTCCATTAAATGGCCCTCGACCGAGCATTACTCATGATAAACAGAGGAAGTTGCCATGTATATGCGGTAATACGGCGGATGAGACCCACATGACGGTGAACCTGAAAGTAAGATCATACCCTTTTCGTCATGCGTTAAGCGTGGGATTTTCGGTATTTCTCGCATGGGTTGTGAACCGGTATTTTTCTTTTAGCGGTGAATATTGGGTGGTATTGTCTGCTTTGCTGGTATCCCAGGCGACGATGGGCACGCCTGTGCGACAGGGGTATATTTTTTTGACTATCCTGGAGGTCGCCATACTGTTTGCCGCCGCCCTGACGGCTTACGTGCATCAGCCTCTGATCGTGTATTTTGTCATGGCATTGCTGCTTGCGGGCAGCGGATACTGGGTTTACCTCAATCGACCCATGAGCAATAAAAATCTTTATGTCATCCTGCTTTTTTCATTCGTATTGATGATTGCCGTTTTGTCTCCGGGAAGACCGGATGAGAATGTCCAGAACCGGGCTGTTGATGCATTGATAGGTGCGATTATTGGGATTTGGTCTGTGGTCTTGGTGCTTCCTGCGAAGCTGGATAGGGAGTTCGGCGAGGGAATAGTGCCGATTTTGTGTTCTATCAAGGCTTATGCGCGGGCATTGACACACTGTCTGTTGGACGCGGATAGTGATGAAGCCCAGCTTGCCAGGCAAAAGCTGGACGTTGAGCGCGCTTTGCAGATCAGCCATGGAATTTATCCCGAGTGGGTTTATGAAGTGGGATTTAATCGCGGGTTGAGATCCGGGTTCCGTTTTTTTCTGATCCAGCTGGAAAGAATTACAGAGGTGTTGTTTTCCCTGGAGTTTATAGTTCGCCGCGGCGTGGACGGGGGTCTTGTTTCCAGTTTTTCGGAATCCGTCAGGGAAGTCATGCGGAAAAATGATGAATTAATCGATGTCTTGATCGCGTATTTTCTTCACCACAAAATAGCCGTATCCTCTGCGGATTTTTCGGGGGATGTGGCTGATCTGGAAAAGGCACTGCAGCGTTCGGCAGCCTTCAATCTTGAATTGCTGGAAATTTCTCCCGGTCATTTGGCCGCAGCTTCCCTGGTGCGTGATGTAAGAGATTTGCGCGAACTATTGCTGCAGCTGGCGATGGCGTTGCCGGCGCCGGATCGGATCATGCCGCGCGTTGAAAAATGAATAATGCGGCGCCATGGCGCGTGAATTCTATAACAATTTTTTGCATTTCGCCGCCAAGACGAGCTAAATTAAAGTAATAACGAGGTGTCATGATGCTGCCGGCTGACCTGGAAAGTAAGTTTTTCGCGGGATCTTTATTTATTGTCATTGCCTTCATTCTCTTGCTGTTTCTTTCTCATTTTATCTATGTGCGCTATTTTCACCGCATCCGCTTCAGTATCGCCACCGGAAGCGCCGTGCTGGCCCTCAACACATATGCATTAGTCTGCCTGCCCTCGTTTCGGCTTTCTCAGCCTGTTCTGATGCTGGCGGCGCTGGAATTGTTCATTATCTGGATTTATATATCGGTTAGTTTGCTGCAGATATTTCTAAGCGGGGAGAAACTGGTGGCGCATCAGGCTGACCGGCTCTCCACAGGATATTGGGTGGCGGGCACGATACTGATGGCGCTGATGTTTGACAGGGTTGAACAGACATTGCATGGCTTTATAGTATTTCTCAGTCTTTTATCCGCGGTCTGGTATGGAATTTATCTGATTATCTTTATGCGATGGCTGTTTTTATGCCTGCGAAAGCGGTTTCATTTGCATACGGACGGAATGATATTTTTGGCGGCAGTAAGCACCCAGGCAATGGTGTTATTAATGACTGAATTATTTCGGGATGACGTTTCTGCCTGGGCGTATCAGCTTATAATCGGCTGCGGATTCGTTTTCTTTTTTGCCGGGCTGGTCTCCCTGGTTTGGCATAGCCTGGCCGCGCATGCTCGCCATCTCGCGGCGGGCTGGCCAAATGTAAATTCACTGATTCACGGCGCATTGAGCATAACCGGTCTCGCAATGGTGTCTTCGCTGGCGTACCCAGAGTGGAGCATCGTCGGTCTGTGGTGGTGTGCCCTGGTGTTTCTCCTGATTGTTGAAGGGCTTGAGTTTAGCCGTTTGCTTATCCGGCTGCGCAGGAAAGGGTTCTGGAAAGGTCTTTGTGTTTATCATGTTACGCAATGGCCGCGGCTCTTTGCTTTTGGTGTGTTCTACGGATTTGGGCTTTCTTGTTATAATAAAGGATATACTACTGTATTCATGATTTCATTTATTGCAAATTATGGACAATACATACTAACAGCATTGTTAATTGCGCAACTGGCTGTAGTCATGAGGCATGTAGTGAAGCAGGAGACGATATCATGAGAGAATTACTGCTGTGCGCGGGGTTGCTGTTAGTCGCGTCTTCAGCCCAGGCTTATACAGGGTTTGGTGTTTGTAATTATGGAAAGGAAACCATTCCCTCCGTGGTGTGTTATGGTCCTACTGTTTTGAAACAGACAACTGTTACAGGCGACATCAAGGTCACCGGCGCCTTGCAGGCAGAAAATATTTCTGCCAGGGCGCTTTTGATAGAAGGTTCGGTTGATCTTAGAGATTCGCAGATTTCGGGTTCAGTGAATATTACCGGTTCGCTGAACGCTGATCATGTCGAATTTCAAAAAGGCGTCGCGGTGGAATCAGACAGCGTGATTTTAAGTCATACAAAAGTGAACGGCTTGATGACGGTGACATCGACTCAGAAGAATCCCTACCTGCAAGTCCAATGCAGCTCGGTCATCACGGGCTCAGTATTGTTTGACGGCAAGGCGGGGGTGGTCCAGGTGACCGGAGACTCGCTTGTGCAAGGCAAGGTGGTCAATGGGTCGCTGGAATTCGTGAAACGGGAGTGCGATTAAACCGGAAAGACGGACTGCTGCGTAAGACCTTGCGGCAGCCTGAAACAAAGCGCGGCTGCAAGAATAATCAATATGCCTGCCTGTTCTGAATTCATCGTAAAATCGCGGGTCGGTTCCCCTTTTCGCGGGGCCTGGATATCAGGTGGATAAAGATTATGAAAAAAGCAAAACTGACACTTGCGGAAATACAAGAATTGCACAAGGCAGGCCGTCTAGATGAGGCAAAGGCCGGCTATTTCTCATGGCTGGAGGATCATCCGCATGACGCGTCTGTTTTGCATTTGTATGCGCTGGTGTGTGCTGAGCAGGGTGAATGGGATGATGCGCAGCGTTACCTGGAAAAAGCGCTGGCCATAGATCCCGCTGACCGTGCGCTTTATCTGCATCTGGCCAATATCTGCAAGGCCAAGGGCGAATATGATCATGCCATCAGGGTCCTGCATGATTTAATCAGGTTATATCCTCGATTCGCCGCTGGTTTTAATAATTTAGGTACGGTTTATTTCGCGCTGGGAAAGTGGAATGACGCGATCGATGCTTTCAAAACCGCAATTGATCTGCAGACGGATTTCGTGGATGCTTACTATAATCTTGGACTCGCGCTGGGAAAAGCCGGACGCTACGATGAAGCCTTGAGTGCTTATCGGGCCTTGCTGGAAATCTCGCCTGCGCATGCCGGGGGGCGGTTTCAGCTGGCGTGTTTGCTAATGAAGCAAAATGAATACCAGGCTGCTGCCGATCAATTTCTACTTATTGAACAGGAATACCCTTATCATTTTGAAACACAGTCGAATCTGGCAACTTGTTTTTTAAAGCTGGGATGGCTGCAAAAAGCCGGAACGCATTATTTGAAAGCGCTGGAAATCATTCCGGACGATATCCAGATCCTGTATAACCTGGGTGTAATCAGTGTGCAGTTGGGCCGCATGCGGGATGCGGTTGAATATTACTCGCGTTGTATCCAGGAAAACCCTGATTTTTATGAGGCTCGCAATAATCTGGCGGTCGCTTTTCTGGCATTGAAAAAGAAAGACCGGGCGTTGCAGCAATTTCGCGAGGCATTGCGTATGCATCCTGAGAATGCGTCAATACGCCATATTATCAGCGTCTTGTCGCAAGACAGGCAGATATCTGCCTCGCCGGCTGAATATATTCAATCTCTTTTCGATTCCTATGCGGATCACTACGATGCGCATATTACTCAAACGCTGCATTATCAGGTCCCTGAATTCATGCGTGACAGGGTGGGGGTTTATTATGATTTGTCCAAGGTCAAATGGGATGTGCTTGATCTTGGATGCGGAACCGGGTTGTGCGGCGCATTGTTCAGGTCTGCGGCGCGTTCGCTGAAGGGCGTGGATCTGTCAGACAAGATGTTGGCGGAAGCGGCCAGAAAACAGTGTTACGACCAATTGGTTCATTTGGATATTCTTTCATTTCTGGACGAATGCGCGGACACATTCGATCTGGTGCTCGCAGGGGATGTACTGGTGTATTTTGGCAATTTGGAAGAGTTGTTTTCCGCAGTTTACCCCGTGCTGCGCAATGGCGGTTTGTTTGCATTCAACGCGGAAGTGAACCTGAATGAAAGCTTCAGCATGACGGAATCAGGGCGATTTGCCCACAGCAAGGCTTATCTGGACAGGCTGATCGGGCAGCATCACCTGGCCATTCTGGATTACAAGGTTATTCCGCTGCGCACTCAAAACCAGGCGGCGATCCAGGGGCACTTGTATCTATTGAAAAAGGAATAAGGCATTCTTCCTGCCTGTGCTTGCGGCGGGCGAGACCTGCGGGGCGTTCCGCCGAACTCTATGGAACAAGACCGCCTGAAATCGACGGCCGCGCGCCGTCCCTCAGCTTCTTATGATTGGCTGAGGGGAGGGTAAATGGAGAGAATTAAATGTGAATTGGCATTTCTTGGCTTGTCACCCTAGCACTCTTAAGTCGTGTGTGATAGATTTTTCAAATGGATAATGGCAAGAGGACTGTCATGAAACGATATTTATCGATAGGTTTGGCAATTCTTACTTTTCTCACTCTGGCGGGATGTTCTTATAACAACCGCAATCCCATGATCAACGCCGACATGAGCCATGAAACCTGGATGAGAGAAGTCGATACGAACCCGAACAAATGGACACGCGGCGCTGACCACTGGTTTTTAACAGGTGATCCCAATGCCAAGGAAGTGACAATCAGTCAATACCCCTATTCAGCGGCGGTCAGCACCATGAGTGTGCGGGTGCCGGATTTCAGCAATATCAAGGTCAACGGGGATTTTCAGGTCCAGATATTTGGTACTTATG
Organism: Aquicella siphonis; assembly: GCF_902459485.1. Taxonomy (NCBI): domain Bacteria; kingdom Pseudomonadati; phylum Pseudomonadota; class Gammaproteobacteria; order Legionellales; family Coxiellaceae; genus Aquicella; species Aquicella siphonis. Next base: position 2,242,514 of record NZ_LR699119.1, on the reverse strand, counting down.
GCAGCAACAGCGTTTATGTGTACGGCCCGAATGAGGCGGTTCGAGGGACGATCATTGAGGTTCGAGGCAATACGCTTTGCGTTGACCAGGCAAGAAAGGTGACTGGCAACATGCGTAACGTCATTGTTCGGATTGGCGTCAACCGGCTGCAAAGCTTGACCCAGCTTGGCAGGGGAACAGTTGAGGGGATTCAGCTGCGCAGTGACAATCTGACAGTTACCTCCATGGGCAGCGGAAATGTCTATCTGGCTGGTAATATGAATCTGCGGTCATTAGTCAATCTGGGTGCGGGCTGTGTCAGTGTGTTTGGCGCAAACACGCCCGAGCTCGATATCAAAACTGCCGGCACGGGTGTGACCAATGTCAGCGGGAATGTTGGTGTCCGATCAATCATGCATCACGGCCGAACAGACGTGAACATTATAGGTGCCAACAGTAACAACCTTAAAATCTATGCTGACGGCAGGGGCAAAGTCGGCATTTATGGAATTGTTAACCTGCGGGAAGTCAAGGCGAAAGATTTTACCCAGGTCTATGCCTATAGATTGAATAGCACCGAAATGTATGCCTATGCTCACGACAAGGCGCGGATTGGTCTGGCTGGCGTAGGGAAAAATATCTATATAGATGCTTTCAAATCGTCTTGTGTCTTGGCTCGTAACCTGTGCGCAGACACGGCGTTTGTGCGTGCCCATCAAAATGCGCATATCAATATCGCTGCCGGGAACAAGATTTTCGCTGCCGCAACGGAAAACAGCAGTGTTTATTTCTTTGGTTCACCGAATATTATGTCCCAGTTTGTAAGCGGAAATGGCACGGTGATACCAGTCTGGTCTGCGAAGGGCTCCATGTGCCCAATTGTTCCTATGGTCAGGCCTGTCGGCGTGGTGCGTGGAACATATAAAGGCGAAAATTATAAAGGTGAGCGCATGTCAGGGTTTCCTTATTCCAGATGGAAGCAAAAGCGTTATCTGAAAGGCGCGGGTTAATTTTCACGAAATATCAAATAATACGGTCATCCCGGTCGAGGGGGTGACCGCATAAGCATGCTCCTGAATGGTATTGGAGTGTTTCTCAATCTCAGGCCATGATTTCCGGGCAGAGGTAAATTCTCTTGATTGGTTTGTGCGTGCAGCCGCGGATGGATTATCCGGTTTTTGGTTTTTGACACCGGATAATCCACATGGATCACGCTGGTTATGCGGAAAGAGATGTGCGAACAAAAAACAGAGAATCAAACGCGCTGTTTAGCTGTCCTGCCAGCATGCGAAAGAAATTTGAAGATCCGCCAAACTCTTTATATTCAGTCGTTTTGAATTCCAGATTCATGACATCCATGAGATTGCCCAGTCCGTCAACCAGTCCGAGATTTACGGCGGATTGACCAGACCAGAAGTCCCCGTTAAACAATGTTTCCGGATCTGCTTTCAGCTTGCCCTTGCGGCCATCCACGACTGCCTTGACAAAATTTTGATGAACTTCACTCATGACAGTATGGATTTTTTTCAAGTCCTCGGGGTTTTGAGGCAGAAAGGGATCCAGCCGGTCTTTGGCGATGCCGGCTGTGTATACGCGACGCTCAACACCGATTTTTTTCATTGCGTCCACAAAGCCGAACCCTTTCATGATGACTCCGATGGAACCCGTGATGGTATTCGGGTTGACATAAATCCTGTCCGCAGAGACTGATATGAAATATGCCCCGGATGTTAAAAGGTCTTCGCCAACGATAATGACTTTCTTGTGGTATTTTTTCTTATAGGCCAGGATGGCGTCATGGATAATTGAAGCTTGCACGGGAGTGCCGCCTGGGGAATTGATATCAATGACAACGCCGCTAGAGTTTTTATCCTTAAAGGCGTCATGCAGAATGGGTACAATTTGTTCAGCAGAAATTTCACTGTCTGGTGAGATCATTCCGTCCATTCGGACCAGTGCAACATATTTATTCGCCGTGGGTGTGACAGGGACGGCAGGGCTGCCGAAATAGCTGAAAATCCCGATAATGGAATAGGCTGAGAGCGCGAACCAGAACAAAAAGCGAATATTTTTCCAGCGGCGTTCTGCTCGTTTTTCTTTCAGCATTTCTGACACCAGGATAGAGGCGGCTTCATTATTGTTCGTTTCAGGCATATTTTTCATTCCCATGGTTTTATTCGTGTAAAAGTGTAGCTATAATTCGCCAATTCAATGAACCTTACTTTTAAATAATTATTAACCGTAACACTCACGGAAGGAGATAGCGTGCGAAGCATACAATCTACCTTGTTTACTTTACTGGTCGCAAGTGGCGCGGCTTGTGCCGATACAACTTTGAATCTGACCCAGGGCGTTTCACCCATCAGCCGGGATGTGTATCAATTACACATGACCATTTTCTGGATTTGCGTAGCAATTGGTCTTGTGGTGTTTGGCGTAATGTTTTATTCCATGATTTATCATCGTAAATCCAGGGGCGCGAAACCGGCAAACTTTCATAGTCATACCTGGCTGGAAATCACCTGGACCATCATACCTGTCATTATTCTTGTCCTGATGGCAATCCCTGCCACCAAGGTATTGATGAATATGAATAATTATGATCAGGAAGACGTGACTATCAAAATCACAGGATATCAGTGGAAGTGGCATTATGAATATATAGAGGATGGCGTCAAATTCTTTAGTAATCTAGCTACACCATATGATCAGATGCAAAACAAGGCGCCCAAGTCAGAGTATTACTTGCGCGAAGTTGACCATCCGTTGGTTGTGCCTGTCCACAAAAAGATACGCTTCCTGATTACTTCCAATGATGTGAATCATGCCTGGTGGGTTCCGGACCTTGCAGTCAAACGTGATGCGATAGGCGGCATCATCAATGAAGCTTGGGCAGTAATAGACAAGCCAGGTGTCTACCGTGGTCAGTGTGCTGAGCTTTGCGGGATTAACCACGCTTTTATGCCTATTGTTGTCGTGGCACTAAGCGAGGAAGGTTACAAGAACTGGGTAGCTCAACAGAAGGGTCAGGCCACCAGCGGCGAAGCGGATATTGCTCGTGAGTGGACTATGAAGGAATTAATGGATAAAGGCGAGAGCGTCTATAATGGTATTTGCGCAGCCTGTCATCAACCTGGCGGCGTAGGTATGCCGCCGACTTTCCCTGCTCTCAAGGGCAGCAAGATTGCCACAGGCCCGGTCGCCGATCACGTGAATATTGTCGTGAATGGCAAGTCAGGCACCGCCATGCAGGCATTCAAGAACCAGCTTTCTGATGTTGATCTGGCGGCAGTCATTACTTACGAACGCAACGCGTTCGGGAATAATACCGGTTCCTTGGTGCAGCCTGTGCAAATCAAGGCGCTGCGTGATGGCAAGAGCATGGATGAAGCATTGGCTGTCAAACCGTCGGCAGCGGGTGCAGCGGCGGTGCCTGCCACGCCACCGACAACTCCGTCTACCACACCAACGGTAGCTCCAGCAGGTGCCGCGCCAACTGCGGCTCCGGCTGGCACCACGCCAACTGCGGCTCCGGCTGGCACCACGCCAACTGCGGCTCCGGCTGGCACCACGCCAACTGCGGCTCCGGCTGGCACTACACCGGCTGCGGCTCCGGCTGGCACTACGCCAACTGCGGCTCCGGCTGGCACTACACCGGCTGCGGCTCCGGCTGGCACTACACCGGCTGCTTCTTCAGCAGATGATCTGAAGGCGGCGATGGTTCGCGGTGAAAAAGTTTATCTAAGCACTTGTGTCGCTTGCCACCAGCAAAATGGTGCGGGTATTCCGCCAACATTTCCTGCACTAAAAGGCGGTGCGATTGCCACCGGTCCTGTAGATGGTCATATTGACCGTGTCTTGAATGGCAAGCAGGGTACCGCTATGGTGGCATTCAAAGATCAACTTAACGATCAAGACCTTGCTGATGTTATTACCTATGAGCGAAACGCATGGGACAATAATACCGGCACACTGGTGACGCCAGACCAGATCAAGGCTGCGCGGCAACAAGGCCAAAACAATAAATAATAGGGAGCGAAATCATGACCCAAGAAGAACATCATCACGCACACGGCCATGATGACGGCCATCATCATGGTCATATTGGACACCTGCCCCCGCCGCACCATTCCTTGAAAAATGGTATTCGTCCCTGGATTTCAGGCTGGTTGTTTACAACCAATCACAAGGATATAGGCACGCTTTATTTATTATTCAGCCTGCTGATGCTGTTCGTCGGCGGTGGTATGGCGCTCCTGATCCGCCTCCAGTTATTCGAACCGGGTGCACGGTTCTTTGACCCGAACTTTTATAATATTCTGGTGACTGTGCACGGTCTGGTGATGGTGTTTGGCGTTATCATGCCCGCGTTTGTCGGACTCGCGAACTGGATGGTTCCCATGATGATAGGCGCTCCGGACATGGCGCTTCCCAGATTGAATAACTGGAGTTTCTGGATTCTACCCTTCGCGTTTTCACTACTGATTGCTTCATTATTCATGGCGGGCGGTGGTCCTAACTTTGGCTGGACTTTGTATGCGCCATTGTCTTCCACTTACGGGCCGCCCAGTACGGATTACCTGATTGTGGGTATCCACATGATGGGGATTTCATCCGTGCTTGGCGCAATTAATATTATTGCCACCATCATCAACCTGCGTGCTCCGGGTATGACCTGGATGAAGGTGCCCTTGTTTGTCTGGACCTGGTTTATCACGGCATTTCTGTTGATAGGAGCGATGCCTGTATTGGCGGGCGTGGTCACCATGATTTTATTTGACCGGCATTTCGGAACCAGCTTCTTTAATGCTGCTGGCGGCGGCGATCCTGTGATGTACCAGCATTTGTTCTGGTTCTTCGGTCATCCTGAAGTCTATATCATGATTCTGCCGGCATTCGGTATTATTTCTGAAGTCATCCCGACTTTCTCCCGCAAAAGACTGTTCGGGTACGAATTCATGGTTGGCGCAGTGGCTGCGATCGCCTTCCTGTCCTATATAGTCTGGGGACATCATATGTTCACGGCTGGTATGGCAGTGGGAACGCAGCTTTACTTCATGTATGTCACCATGTTGATTGCCGTGCCTACCGGCATCAAGGTGTTCAACTGGGTTGGCACAATGTGGCGTGGATCCCTGTCTTTTGAGACTCCCATGTTGTTTGCAATCGCATTTGTCATTCTTTTCACGATAGGCGGCTTTTCCGGATTGATGCTTGCGATTGTGCCCGCAGATTATCAATACCAGGATACTTATTTTGTAGTTGCGCATTTCCATTATGTTTTGGTTGCAGGCGCGCTTTTATCCATCTTTTGCGCTGTTTATTACTGGCTGCCTAAATGGTGCGGGCGTTATTACAATGAAAGCCTGGGCAAATGGCATTTCTGGTTGACGGTCATTGGCGTCAATCTGACCTTTTTCCCTATGCATTTCCTGGGTCTCGCCGGCATGCCCAGACGTATTGCAGACTATGCACCGCAGTTTACTGAATTTAACATGGTATGCACGATTGGCGCGTTTCTGCTCGGATTTGCACAGTTGATTTTTCTCTATAATATCCTCACCACCATGTTCGGCAAGGGTGAGAGAGCTGACGGCAGGGTTTGGGAAGGGTCCCATGGGTTGGAATGGACGCTGGATTCACCACCTCCCTATCATAGTTTTTCCACTCCGCCATTAATCAGCGATGTTTCTCATGAAGTCGAAGAGAAATATGTGAGGTAAGTTTATGTCAGAGCGCAAGTCTCACCGTAAGGTTTTCATGATTGGCGGTATCGCAGCCGCCGTCATGTTTGCCTTTTGTTTTGCCATGGTCCCGTTATACAGTCTGATTTGCAAAAAAACGGGAATCAATACCTCTGCCGCAAACAGTGGTTTGCTGACTTCGGTCAGTGCTGAAACAAAAGAACCCCCTGATCTCTCGCGCACCATTACGGTACAGTTTGTCGCGACCAATCACAATGGTATGCCATGGGAGTTTTTTCCTCGCACCAAATCGATCAAGGTTCATCCGGGAGAAAATAATAAAATCTTTTTTCACGCTAAAAACACCACGGAAAAAACCATGAGTGTCCAGGCGATCCCAAGCATGACGCCTACGGATGCGCTCAGCCATTTTCACAAGATAGAATGTTTTTGTTTTACCCAGCAAAGCCTGAAAGCTCAGGAAAGCAAAGAAATGCCGATGATATTTCGCATAGACAAAGATATTCCCAAAGAAATTCACGTTATTACGCTGGCATACACATTGTTTGACACAACCCCTAAAGAAGCAAGGAAGGGATCATGATGAGCACGCAGACAAAAAAATATAATCCGGTCAAATATTATTTCATAGCCGACCCCTCCTTTTGGCCTATCGTGGGGACAATCGGAATATTTTGCACTGTCATCGGGCTGGTGCAGATATTGCATGGCGGAGCAGCCGGCCCTTATATAATGGCGGGCGGTATCCTTATCCTTCTGACCACCATGTTTGGCTGGTTTGGCGCCGTTATAAAGGAAAGCCTGAGCGGATTGCATAGCCACCAAATGGATAAGACATACCGCTGGGGCATGATGTGGTTTATTGTCTCCGAAGTCGCCTTGTTTGGCGTATTCTTTCTGGCCTTGTTTTATACACGGTTATTTGGCGTCACCGAGTTGAGCGGCGACCCCTTTGAGTTTGTCAAGGCGCTTGATATGTATAAAGGCGGCGCGACACATCAATATTTGTGGCCGAATTTTCAGGGAGTATGGCCGCTTTTGACTAATCCCAACCCGGAATTATTCAAGGGGCCTGAAGCCGTGATTCCAACCTGGGGAATCCCGGCGCTCAATACCCTGATTCTCTTGAGCAGCGCGGTTACAGTCACCTGGGCGCATTGGGGCTTTAAAAAAGGCAATCGGAAACAAATTATTATCGGGCTGATTCTTACCATCTTGCTCGGCGCTATCTTTGAGGGTTTTCAGGCGCATGAGTATATTGAAGCTTATACTGAGTTGGGTCTTAAGCTTTCCAGTGGAATCTATGGCACGACATTTTTTACCCTGACGGGTTTGCACGCAGCACATGTCAGCATCGGTGTCATTATGCTCACAGTAATTTTGTTTCGCTGTCTTAAGGGGCATTTTTTGCCGGAGCATCATTTTGCATTTGAAGCCGTATCTTGGTACTGGCACTTTGTTGATGTGGTGTGGTTGTTCCTGTTTGTGTTTGTGTACTGGTTATAACTTGTATATATAATTACATGGTTCAGGCATTTAGACCCGCAGTCTTTCTGAACAAGGCTGCGGGTGGTATGCTGTCACTAACCGTGTGAATCAGGAAAAATATGGTCTGGTTAATCAATGCGTCTCAATTAGACAAGTTTCGCAAAAGCCAAAAGAATGTCACCATTCTTGATGCCAGCTGGCATTTGCCAGCTGATAACCGTCATGCCAGGGAAGAATTTTTGTCTAGCCATATTTCTGGCGCGCGATTTTTTGATATTGCAGATTTTAACGATCAGGACACTTCTCTTCCCAACATGTTGACGCGCAACGAAAGCGCTATCAGCGAAAAAATTGGCGCGCTGGGTATTACAAATGAGCATAAGGTCATATTTTATGATCGTTCCAGTCTGCATACAAGCTGCCGCGCGCTCTGGATGTTTAAAACCTTCGGCCATAATCCAGGCCAGCTGTATATTCTGGATGGCGGTTATGCCGCCTGGGAAAAATATGGAGGAAAAATTGATTCTGGCGAACCGCGAAATGTTTCAGCCAAGCCTTATGCAGTGAATTTTGAGGCGCACAACATTCGCTCACTGGTTCAGATGAAAAACAATCTGCACCATCCTTCAGAGCAGGTGGTAGATGTGCGTCACCCTGTCAGATACGCGGGAGGACAGGAAATCAGGATAGGTTTGCGCTCCGGCCATATTCCAAATAGCTTCTGTTTCCCCTATTTCACCATGTTTGAAACTGATGGACGCTGGAAGCCGGTAGAAAAAATCCGTAAGCAGCTAACCGGGGTGGGTGTGGATTTGAATTATCCCATTACCACTCTCTGCGGTTCGGGTATTACCGCATCGATATTAAATTTTGCACTTGATCTGATGAATCATGAGCAACACGCGCTTTATGACGGCTCGTGGACAGAATGGGGATGGGACCAGCTCTATTCCGGCGAAACCAGTCTTGAAGAGCGCCCGGTTGAAACCAGTCTTGACACCTGAAATCATCACTTTGTGCTCCCTTCGTCTAGTGGTTAGGACATCGCCCTCTCACGGCGGTAACGCGGATTCGAATTCCGCAGGGAGCGGTTAATAATCAATAGGTTACAATTTGTGATATTAAATTTTAATCAATTTCGGTAAATTTTCGGTAATAAACAAGGTTTGCAAATTTCAAATCGTTTACATGAAAAAATATTATAATTTATTGAGATGGGTATAATGCTTCATAAGCTTAAACGGGAAATTGAATGATATGGCTAAGCCTTTACCTATGAGATTAAAAAAAGAACCTTTAATTGAAGCAGTATTTGAGGTTCGATTTGAGGCATCGACATCTTTACTATCAAACCTATTGCTTGGCCATTTTATGGCTAAGTTTGGCAATATGCCTGTTCAAAAATTGCCTACCGCAGATATTCCTGAACAATTAAGAGAGCATAATCCTGTTTTTAAGTATTCACCACTCTTTCAACTTAAATGGAATAATAATTTAATTCTAATTGGAGATAGAGTATGTGCGGTTACCAGTAATGCTCCATACCAAGGATGGGCTAATTTTAAGAAAAATATATTGGAAATAACAAAACATCTGGAAAACTGTGGTTTTCTAAAGAAAATTGAAAGATATTCACTTAAATATGTTGATCTAATAGAAGCAGAGACAACTGCTAAGCAGTTAGAGTTGATTGATTTAGATCTAAAGCTTGGCGCTCAGCAAATAAAAAAGGATGCGGTTAATATTAGGGTAGAGTTACCACGAGAATCATTTTTGCATGCGGTTCAAATCATGACTAATAGCATTTTAGAAGAGAATGGCAAGCAAACAAAAATGGGAATCTTATTGAGTATAGACTCTATTGCTAATGCTCCTTCAACTGATTTTTGGAAATCTCTGCCAGATAATTTAGAAATTATTCATACAGCAAATAAAGAATTATTTTTTGAATTTCTTAAAGAAAAAACTATTGATTCATTGGAGCCTATTTATGGTAATGAATAAAGCTATTTCGAGCACACAAGAGCCGAGCACTTATAGCGGAATAGCATTATTATCTGTATCGACTGTAGCCGGTATATTGATTGGTGGATTTGTTGTTTCTGTTCCTAAAAATGAAATGCCTGTACCATTTGCTACAAAATATTACTCTGCCATGAAGGATAGTTCTTATGATAGTCATAGTGATATTTTAAAAACAGATTTTTCTTTGGTTTCTGATATTGCATTTGACGAATTAATGGGTTTGTTTTATCAGAAAATGCTTACTTCTCAAGAAAAACTTGAGAGCGATTTTAGTAAAATTTATTTTAAAAATGCTTGGAACTTGTACGAAAGCTAAGAAAAATAATGACTGACACATTTCCAGAAGATATAAAGAATCATCTGCCTGCTTATCTTTCTCCTGAACAGAAAGAAGATTTACTTAATCAAATACGAAATTTCCCTAAGATTAATTATTATATTCACAAGCATGATCAAGAAGTGTTGCAGGGCGATGGTTGGGCAGGGTTCACCATTTTGGATTTTGTAAGCGGTGAAAGGAAAAGTGTAAAAGGAATAGTTTTGTCAAATAGCTGTGATGTAGATATTCAAAACGAACGTGATTTAGATGTTAATGTTGTTTTTGTTCCTCTGGTAAAAATCGATAATTATGAGAAATTACTTCGTGATGCTGGATTGTCTGAAGATAGAATAAGTTCAAAAATAGAATCAATAAAGCAGCAAAGAATTACTTCCATGGTATTTTTTCCAAAAGGCGGTAATTTGAGTGGTGACTACATTGCTAACCTTGATGATATTCATTCTCAGCCATTGAGATGCTTTATATCAGGAGATAAAAGTAAATTGTTTACTTTGAGTCAAGCCGGTTTTTATATGTTTATACTTAAGCTTTCGATTCACTTTTGTCGTTTTCAGGAAGATGTGCTTAGGTATGATTCATGAAAAAAATTCTTAAATTTTTAAAATTAAAAATATAAGATAAATCGAAGCAAATACCAGTATGGAAAATTTTATCGTAAAACATATACTTCCTGGCTTATTCAAGCTGGGTGGTTCAATTAGTTCTGATTCATCTTTTACATCTCCGATCTTTATTTTTTCATAATATTCTTCTGCTTTGTTCTTGTACAAAATGCTCGATATCAGATATTGTGCAGCATCAAATAAGAAAAATAATACCAATAAAATTAAAACCACATTTACCTGAGATGAGATGCACTGGCCATAAGTAAAAGATTTTAATAACCAGCATAAGCCACCTTCGCCCAAAGCCAGCTGTCTACAAGTGCTTGATAAGATTCTTGTGTGTTCGCGATAGATTAATGCGAAATTTTCATAAACAATGTGATAAAGATGTTCCTTTTTCTTGTTTTCATCTTCTGGTTTATCAGTCATGGTTAATTACTCGGTTTGAATGGCGGTCCTATTCTTGGGGCAAGGCTCATGATTGATTCGGAAATTTTCTTCTTTGTTTCACTAGAAAAAATTCCTTTTTTAGCATTCTCAATTTCTGCTGAAGTAAACGTTATTTCTGCCTTGCGCTCTTTGTATGAAATAGTGGCAATTACAGATTCATCATTTATTGGAGAAAAAGTGAGTTGGGCTTCCGGGATGCCTGATTTTGATATTGAAGCATTGATAAGTTGTTTGATGGGAAGTAAGTTTTTATTGTTCATCTCATAATTTCCTAAACCGGCAGCCAAAAGAGGAACGGAAGCAAGTATTGTAAGAGTGATTCTGATTAATCTTTTCATGAATCGCATCATCAAATTCCATTCAGCAGAGGAAGTCCTTTTTTAATATTATATACTGACTATTAGATGCAGTTATGAATTTAATGCTCTAACTTAAGCGTGCAAAGGTGTCTGGCAACGCCTGACCACCCAAGCATGTGCCACCAACTGGTGTGGTTGGGTGGTCAGGCGTTGCCAGACACCGTTTTTTGAAGTTAACCATTTGAAAATTATGCATAAAGCTTCAAAACAGAGTAGCTAATCCGGTCAGTTACCCTATTAGCTACCCTATCAACTACCTTAGTAACCATCGCGGCGGCACGTATTAGGAAAAAATGAACGCTGGGCGCTTTTCTCTTTTTTCACTTTTTCTGGGATGAGGTACTGATTTTCTGGATCTTTCCGTTTTTCAGTCACGCAACAACACATTGATATTTATTGATTTTTATTTAATCAGCCTTGTTTCAGTCAAGCATAAATTACATCTCAGCTAAAACCGCCATCACGTTTGACCACCCAATCATGTTTATCGGTACGATGGGAGTGGGTGGTCAAACGTGATGGCGGAGGCTGAGCTACTGTTAACTTATTGTTAATATTGATTTATTTGCCGGAAAATGTTCGGAATTCATTTCCGGACATTTTCCGGACATTTTCCGGAGATTTTCCGGTTAATGTCGAGAAGATTTATAGGCTCACCACGGAGAAAAAGAGAAAAAAGTGAAACTTGTCATCGTTTCACATTTTCTCTTTTTTCACTTTTTCTGAGGTTGAGAACGATTCATCTGTTTTCTCTTTTAGTTGTGGATTTACATAATAAAGCGTTGTGGGCTTCTTTGTTGGCAACTTGACTGGTGCGCTAACAATATTGCGTTCATGTAATATCATCAGTGCTTTTTGCAATCGCTCTGGTTTGCTCATTTTCTTATTACGCATGGCGAGCACAATTTCGGATTGTGTAAACGATGAAATTCCACGCGATCTTATCCATTGGCTGACGCTTTTAGCATCTTCAATAGATTGATCAATGCCGATAAGATTAAAGGCAGCAAGGGCATGGGTTGTCAGCAAGGTCGCAATTTCAACAGCATTTCTCATGATGGTATCAGGAATATCAGGATGAGATGTGCCTGTTGCAGCTACGTGAAGTAGTGCGCCAATACGCAAAGCGAATCCACTAATTTTTCCTGCCCAACCTTGACAGACAGATAATCGCCCATCTGTCCTTAATTGCTTCTCAATATCAGCTTGAAAGGCTTTCCATAAATGCATAGCGCCATCACTCAAGGTGAGTATTCGCGGCTGTTCGTCTTTTCCAGAGCAGGCGCAAGCATCTAACAAGGATTTTATTTTTGCATGATAATCTTGTGTAATTGTTTCGGATAGGGGCGCAGTATTATGCGTGCGATAACCCAATTTGCTTTTTGGTAACACATACAAAAATCGTTCTAAACAACCATTGCCGAGATACGCTCGCTTCTCTCCCATGTTTTGTATAATGCTATTTTGCACGGTTAAAACAATAGTCAAAAATGGATTTAACATATAACTTCGGTCTTTGCGTTTCACTCTAACATCACCACCATTAATTCCTTTGAGCAAAATATCGATATTCGCAGCTCCATTACTGTAAAGGCCAGCAAGTGTTTCTAGTATTCCGCCTTCATCGGAGAAGATTGCCAGACGTCCATTTTGTTCATGCATCAGATTTGTTAATGATTCTGGTGTTGCATCATTGGTAAATAAAATTGGCAGAACTGGAACATCAATGAGATTGATTTCTTTCTGGGTAATTTCATGGGTAAAGTCATCCCGCTCAAGTTGGCTTTTTGATTTACCTGCTTTTACTCGCAATACCTCAATAATCTTTTCCTGTGTTTTTCGCTCAGACTGTAGACGCTTTATTGTGCTTTCCATTAGTAGTACTTGCTCTTTTTCCCATTCAACTAAAGGTTTGATACAACTATTTAATACTTGTGATTTATTGTTAGCTGGTGGAAGTGCAATGATAGTATATATATTGACTGATTCTTCCCATCCTTCTTTTGGCGATACAACGAATTTTTTGGTAATTGCTGCTGAGATAACCCCGAGTATTGTCATGACACTGAGAGCTTCTGGCGTTTCTGTTGCATGTGCAAGCGCTGCTGCAAAGCCTCCGAGAATTCCTGGCAACAAATCTGCTGAAATCTCAGGTGTCTCAAATTCATCAAATAAAATAGGTGCATCCCAGGCATCTGGTTGTTCGAGTGAGGGAAGGGTAATCATTTTATTATCAGTTGACATAGCTGACCTCCGAGGACGCGTCAGCTATTATCGAAATGATTAATACTTTTTTTGCGCCAGCTAATTGGACATATCTTCCTAATTGTAATGAGCCCGCATAGTAATTCAGTTTGCTATATACGACCCACATCTCACGTTTATAACAGTGACTAAAATCAAATTCTGATAATGGATGTTTTCTGCTGCAATATAAGCATAAGCCACTATGAGATTTAATGTAGTTTAAACATTGCCGGTCTATAGTAATAAAAACAGGGTTAGCTTTTGGTTTTTTTAATAGTTGATCAGCATTAGTTGGAGTAACTTTATTTGAAGAATAAAACATTCACTTTCCCTCCTTAGCTGTCTTTTCCATTTGCGCGCGCCATTCTGCTGCCGCTTCGACAGAGATTAAAGTGCGCTTTCCAACTTTCATGAGACGTGGAGCGAGTTGTTTTTTGACAAGATTATAAAAGGTTGCACGAGAAATTCCGTGGCTATGACAAAAATTCTGAATACTAAATGATTTTGGTTCAAGAATAGGTTTGTTTGTAAAATTCATAACATATTACCTCAAGTATTGAGATTAGTAATATGCTGCGCATGGTTAGGATTACGACACCAAGCGCAGCATGTGTATGCTTTGCTTTTTCCATATGTCCTATTCCTAAAAAGGCTTGATGAGAGCTAAAAATTTCAGTAAACCGCTTTGTCCTTATATCTAAGCAGTTACTTTGTTTTTTATTGAAAATTGTCCTGTTACATTTTCCTGTGTCGCATGCTATCTAAACGCGATTAATATTGTCAATCACTCATTAACAACTTTTTGTTTTATTTTTCGCACATTGGTTTTTTCAGTGCTGCCAAAATTGGGTAAATGTTGACGTATGACATCAGCAATGTATGAAGGCATGAGGTGAGCATAATGCTTATGTGTGATACGTGTATCTGTATGTCCTAATACAGCAGCTATTACTTGTAATGGTACGCCTTTCATTGCAAGGGCGCTGGCATAGGTATGGCGAAGCTCATGAAAAGAGATGGATGGTGTAATTTTTGCAATTCGACACGCTTCTAGCATGGGGCGTGCTTGATGGGATTTTCCCCATTTATGACTATCATTTCGAGTGAATAAAAATTCTTCGTTGTTTCTGCCTGTTGTAATCTGAGTAAAAAAGTTAATTCCTTCTTGATTTAGTGGGATATGGCGAGGCTTTCCACTCTTGCTTTGATGAATATGTATGATATTGCTTTCAAGATTGTAATCAGAGACTTTAAGTGAAACTAACTCCCCATATCTTGCGCCAGTAAGAAGTGCTCCTCTTACAAGTAATCGAAAATCAGAGGTGCAGGCATTGAGTAAACGATTGGCTTCATCTGTATTAAGAAAGCGAATTTTTGCAGCAGAAACATTTTTAAATGGTTTTAATTTAATCCATGCATCATTTGATTCGGCTTGTTCTGTTTTGTATGCGTGATTAAGAATAGCTTTAAAGATGGTGATGATGCGATTGGCTGTGGCGCGGCGTTTGCGTGAGTATTCAGGATCATTGTTGTCGTAAGGTGTATATTTTTGTTCTTGGCATTTCCCGGTTCTCGAACGCTTATCTGATGTTGCAAGTTTGTTCTTCCATTGATCCAGTTGTCTATAAGTCAATGATGATACGAGTCTGTCACCAAAAGCAGGCAAGATATGCGCTTCAATTTGTTTGTCAGTTGAATAAAGCGATTTTTTACCATGAGCTTTGAAATCTTTTAGGTAATCGTCAATTGCCATTTTTACGGTGTAGTTTTTAATTGTGATATGTAGATCATCATGCTTAAAAATTTTTTCGGCAAATTTGTGAGCTAAAATTTGTGCTTGAGCAAAGGTTAATACAGTTTTGCCATCTGCTTCATGATAATCATCAGCTTTGCCTAAGACTTCTTTTTTATATCGTTTGCCATCAGGTGTGCGTACACGAGCATGCCACATGCCTGCTTTTTTGCTGCCTTTATAATATCCGATATGAATTCCTTTGCTTATCAGCCGCCAATAAGGTTCTTTGCTGATTTTTTGTTTGAGTCTAGCGTCGCGTGTATCAATACGAGAATCTTTTACTGCTCTTCCCATAAGTGCCTCAAGATAAATTTCGGTAAATTTTCGGTAATAAACCGGCGTGGATATATATGTACAGTGATGGGGTATAATAAGCTGATATTTATATTAATCAATAGCTTGATTTGTCTTTGATTGTACACTAAAGTCTATTTTGCTTCCCTCTCACGGCGGTAACACGAGTTCGAATCTCGTAGGGAGCGCTATAATAATCAATGAATTATATAGTGAGTTGTGTAAGCCTAGAACAGTTTCCGTAATATTTCCGTTATATCCAGTCTTAAATCTTCGTGTTGTCTAATGGCAGTTATCTATCAACTACTGCGCAGTTTTAGAAGAGATATTATGTTTGATGGAAATGGCTTCCGTCGCAAGTGACGTTTGTTTTAGCAATGCAGAAAAATGAAGATGTCCTATCTCGATCACACCATGTTCTGGATTCATGCGTAAATATCCAGACATGCCAATAAGGTCTTGTGTCTTGACATCCAAAATAGCGTAGAGCAAAGTGCCGTTATCTGACATTGTTTTTGCTAGCCAATCTTTAAATTCATTGAACGTTTCAAAAGGGTCATAAGGTAAATAAATCCAAGATTCACCTTGATTATCAATACCAAGCACGTCAAATAATTTGAAGGCATGCTTATTGACTTCGATAGGTTCCAAAATGCAGCATCTTCCTTGCAAGATGGCTTTTGACAAGGGGTCCAATTTTCTACCAGATGGCCTAATAACTGCCCGAATTGATTTTTTGCTGCAGCGTACACTCTCTTAATAAAATTATTTATGCTTTATTCCAACTAATCGAACAGGTGCTTCCGTGCCATCCTGTATTTTAATGGGTAAAGCAATAATCTGTGCAATGGGCCCTAATTGTTTGGCGTTATAAATATTTTCGATGATATATTTCCCAGCGTCTAATATTAGTTGATGCACAGGAAAACCTGAGTCACCCGCATCCGGTGATAAAGTATCAATACCAATTCCTACAATATTGCGCGTTAATAGCAATGCTGCCGCTTCTTTTGAAACGCTCGGAAAAATCAATTCATTTCGATATTTCTCAGGTTGAAGCCACCACTTGTCCCAGCCCGTATAGAAAATAACAAAGGTATTTTTAGAGATCATACCGTGTTCGTTTTCAAATCGACTGATATCATCAGGCGAAATACAATAACGTTCATTTGCTCTATCAGAAACATCAATAACTCTGCACGGTACAATTAATGATTGCAGCGGAATATCTGCAATTGATGCTCCATCAGGAATGCAATGAAGCGGCGCATCCATGTGTGTGCCAATACCGGCAGACATTTGAAGACTTTGCACACGAAATTTAACATTCGATGTGCAATTTGAATAGTCAAGCTCAACTTTATGTTGAAATCCACAACCATTACCCCAATGCGGGATATCTGATGTCAACGAATGTGTAAGGTCTATAAAGCTAAATTGACTGAAATCAAACATAAAAAATACTCGTTTAAACTCAAATTATTTAATTTCAAAAAATGCATCTCAAGAATGATTCGCAAAACCATTTGCTAAAAAACCACCGTCTACTGCTACACATTGACCTGTGATATAAGAGGCCGCTGGCATGCAAAGAAAAGCTGCAAGGGTTGCTACCTCATGCGGTTTGCCGACACGACGCATGGGTGTACGAGCAACAATGGCGCTAAATTTTTCTTGATTTGATAGCGCAGGCTTAGTTAATTCTGTTTCAATATACCAAGGTGCGATGGTATTAATTCTGATGTTATCTCGTGCCCATTCTACAGCAAGATGTTTTCCCAATTGGATTATCGCCGCCTTACTCATTCCGTAAGGCGCACCAGACGCATCATCGATTAGTCCTGAAATGGAGGCAATATTCACTACATTACCTTGAGATGATTTTTTTAATAGTGGATAGGTTAATTGGCATAATTTAAAAGTAGAGGTTAGGTTGGTTTGCATAATCTCATCATACTCGTAAGAATCATAATCTTGAGCAGATTTTCTAATGTTGGTACCAGCATTATTAATGAGAATGTCTAACACATCCCATCTTTTGGTCATTTCGTTAATTACTTCGGAATAGGCTTCATTTTTGCTGAGATCAGCTGCAAAACCATGCACTACATGGCCTGCATCACGCCAAATTTTGATTGCCTCATCAAGGCTATTTTTATTTTTAGATACAATAAATATTTCCGCACCCAACTGTAGAAATTCTTCGACAATTGCACGTCCAATTCCTCGCGTGCCGCCAGTAATGAGTGCTTTCTTACCTTGTAAATTCCAGTATGTCTGATTCATATTTAAGCCTGTTGAAGTTGGTTGGTATGCAATAAATCATCCACCACTTCCATACAAATGTCGGGTAGTTTTTGTGTTTGATCAATGCAGTTTTGAATGATAACAATGGCTTTTTTGATTTCATCCGGCAAAACATCTGATGGTGTATTCTCTCCTGACCAAGAAGCATCTCGCGTGGCTTTGTCAGGCCAACGAGAATAAGCAACCCACATACCTTCACTAGTCTTATGAAGACAAGAACCTATTGCACCTCGACTTTTCACAAAATAAGAGGCAACTTGACGCCAGGCTTCTTGGTAATCTAAATCAAGTCCAGGTTTAATAAAAGCTCGATAAATGACAGCAAACATAGTTAATTCCTTGAGACTGAGTGTGTTCAAATTCTACTGTAAAGCCACAGAAAATCTAGGTTTTACAACCATTAGAATTGGCCAAATATTATTCAATTATGGCCAGACTATCGGTTATTCTATAAGGATTTTCCTTGTTCACGCTATGGGGTTTCATTACCATAGCGCGCTGGAAGAAGTCCTGTTATCAGGAGAAGGATAATGAGTCGCAATAAAGCTGCTTTAGTGACAGGGGCAAGTAATGGGATTGGTCTCGAACTTGCTAAAAATCTATTAAATAACGGTTGGATCGTCTTTGGAACCGGAAGAAATACCAGCAGCCTTGAAAAAACGAAAGCAATTTTCCCTCAATTTGTTCCTATATCAGCGGATTTCACACAAAATGATGATATTGAGCGGGTTGTAAAAACTATCAAAGACTATGGGTTGCCTCTTTATCTTTCCGTTCAAAATGCAGGCATGAAAAGTCCGCCACGTCCACTCACGCAGTACAATTGTGAGAGTATTGACGAAGTTTTTCAGGTAAATTTGTTGGCACCGATGAAATTAAGCGCTTTGCTTGCAGATGAGATGCCAGAAAAATCTCGTATTCTTTTTGTTACATCACGTGCCGCAACGCTTAAACTTAAAGAAAGCTCAACATACTGTGCTAGTAAAGCTGGTTTGGATGAAGTCACCGCCATTCTTAGACAGGAATTAGAAGAGAAAAACATCGGTGTATCTTGCGTGATTCCTGGTGAAGTTGATACAAAAATTCAAAAAATTTTACGAGAAACAACTTCATTTCATTTACATAAACTATTTGATGAAGCTTATGGGCGAGGCCAACTCATTAGTCCAAAAACATGCGCTGAATTTCTTAAATGGCTTCTTTGCGATTTATCTTTTGATGAATTTAAACAAAGCAACATGCCAGTTTCAATTTATGATGAGTGGCATCATTCATTCTGGCTTAAAGATAAAAATCAACTACCGCCATTTCCCTTTGATTAGAGTCATTACCAATGACTCACGAAGACATATTATAGCAAGGCAGGAAATTAGCAGCATTTGATTTTTAGTGTTCATCCTCCATATGCATCCGCTCAAAAACGACAAAGGCTTCATAAGAGGCCTGAACTCAGCACCAACGCGGATTGTCGTCTCCACATTGGGCTGGCTGTACTGGGCGGACCTTTGTACAGTCTCGAATGCCTGATGCCTAGCAGAGCAGGTTACATGTTAGTTATAATGCTTTTTAAGGTAAATACAACGCATTATTTTTATACATAATTTGCCAACTTACTAAGATTTAGTCCATGTAAAATGCACTGGTAAATTTGCTTCATTTGCTCAATACCTAATCTATTTTTGAAATATAGCCTTTTTCCATCCGGTCCTTTTTTTCCGAGGCGAATTAAGTTAAGTCTATGAAAACCAACAGTATAAATCATATCGCCTTTTAACCAGCTGTCATTAGTCTGGAATATCTCCACCATTGGCATTGACTGCTTAGGGATTCTGTAATGGTAAGGCTGGACAGGATTTGGTTCCACTGTACTCAAAGGTGCTATTGTTACCAGATTAGCTCTACCTTTTATTGCGCCAGTCAAAACTATCACTGGCCGTTCACTCTTCACCATTTCAGGCTCTTTAAAGTCTTGGGAGAAGTCACATACCAGAATTTGTCCAGGCTTTGGATGAATGGTTATTGCCACTGATGCAGATAAAAGACGCCTTATTTATAATCTCAGATATTTTTGACCTTGCTGCTTATCCTGCGATTACTCAAGATTATGAGCGCCTGTTTAAAGTATTAAGGTTTTTACCTTGCGATATTTTTTGGCCTCCACGAAATGAGTATTATTTTGATGCGTCTGCTCTCGAATATGCCGGATTATTCCTGTTGCACGCTTAATAATCGCGGCGGGTCTTGAGAGTATAATTTGATTAAATCAGACAGAAAACGAGGTGCGCCATGAATATGATAAAAACCAATGGTGTCATGTTTCTGTTGCTGTTCCTTCCGTGCATGGGATTTTGTCTGGAGCGCAACTACAATAACGCTGCCACAGCAAACTTATATGCTCACGTCGCGCAAAGTGCCAAGAGCGCTGCCTTGCATGACTTTGCATCAAATCAAAAGGCGAGGTATCAGGTAGAGCAGGGGCAGCCGCCGGGTTTTTATCTGGCCGGCATAGGGACGTCGCCTTCAAGGCAATGATAATGTAGCGTCATGTCTTGTGGAGTGCGAGCGGGTTTTAAGACGCGGTCAGGATGTGTTAGGATGAGGCCATCTGAATGCGGAGCGCGCCATGGACTGGTTAAACTTGCACGACATACTGGTGTTCATACAACACGGAGTCTCGCTGATTGGCATATTGATTATTATTTCGGGTGTGCTGTTGGCATTGTTTCAATATATGAATTCCATCGTGAGCGGTCATGTCGTATCGCAAACATCCAACATTAATGCCATACGTCTTAATCTGGGACGTGTCCTGATACTGGGCCTAGAGTTCATTGTGGCGGCGGATCTCATTGGCACCACGACTACGCCGGATTATTATGCAGTGGGGCTGCTGGCGATTATCGTTCTTGTCAGGACGATATTAAGCTTTTCCATAAACCGCGAACTCATGTCTATCAGCAAAGAGCCTTAGCCTCGCGGGTTTTATCTGGTTACGCTGCGCGCAGGCATTCCTAGGGGTTTTTCATGAATCAGTTTCGCGGCTTGTTCCTGGTCAAACGGACGGACTGAATCAATGGGTGAGCAAGCGGTCAGCCATGCGACGAAGGTTAGTATGATCAGAAGAGAGAGTGATTTTTCCATTTTCAATATCCTTTGAATATGAATGCAGAGCGGATTTTTTCGGGGCGGCCTTAATTTTCTCCCCAGGCGGCGCCGCCGGATTGTCCGGGCCCATTGTAAACTTTTACTATGATGCCGCGAATTCCATGATTTTTGACTTCCTGCGCGTCTTCGAGAATTTTCTGTAAAAACCAGTGTGAGAGTTCTTCGATGGTAATATTTGATAACGGCAGTATTACCACATCTTCTTTCAGAAACGGAATTTTTTTGTTGTTAAAATGCGCAAGCCAGTAATCTCCCTCTTCTTCGAGACGCAAATATTGCGATTGTCCCGGCAAGAGAAAATGTCTGTCCAGCTGCGCGCACAGAGCGTGAATTTTTTTCTTATAAACGCGGTAATCAAAAGATAAGCCGTTATTTTGTATGACTTTTTTAAACGCGATGCTGACATGGTAATTATGGCCGTGAAGTTGCTCGCGTTCGGTTGCGGAAAAAATGGTGAAATGGCCTGCCGAAAAGGAAAATTCTTCTTTGTGTATTTCTAGGCTCGCAACACGCACCACACACCTCTCTCGTTTGTTTAACATGAGGACAAGGATGTATTCCATGCCGGCGGCTTGGCGGATCCCGGGCCGGCTGGAATGGTTTCCTGTCCATGACAGGCGGGGGATTATACACAAACCTGTAATTCACGTCTCCTGTCCTGTAAATCAAACCCCGACAGACGCAGATCCAATTCTTTGCCCAAGGCCATGATTTTGACGAGCTCGCCCATTTCGGTAGGCAGGGTCAAGACCTTGATCGCATGATGAAGCTGGAATTCTTCTGCGGGCGTGAGGCGTTTTTCTTCCGCGGCAGCGAGGTCAAGCAATCCATTTGCCATCAGGAATGCGGCTTGAGAAGTGTAACCAAAAAGACGACAGCCATGATCAGACGCGCATTCTATGACGCTGGTGAAATCGACATGAGCGGTCAAGTCCTGCAAGCCGGGCAGAATCAGGGGATTGTCCAGACGATGGTGCTGGTAAAAGCAGGTCAGGGTGCCCTGACGGCGCTCAGGGTGATAGTATTCACGTTGTCCATAACCATAATCCGCGAGCAGGATCACTCCCTGTTCCAGCGCATCGGCGAGCGAGCCGATAAATGACAGCATACGCAAATTGATTTCTGACGTATAACCCTCAGTCAGCGAGCAGGTGTCACGTAAACTCCGGGCTTTTTCTGCGAGCAATCTGGACGATGGTTCGGTTTGACGCCAGACAAAAGCATTTTTCTCCCACCCCACGCATCGCTCCTGAATATTGTTTTTATCCACATAAAAACAGTGTACCGGCAAGGCGTCCAGCACTTCATTGGCAATCATGATTCCCTTGAATTTGAGAGGAAGCGTGTCGAGCCAGGTGACGCGCCGTGCCAGATCAGGGCAGGTTTTTTGCAGGCAGGCACGCTGCTTTTCCCGCAGCGGCAAACTGAGTTCGTAAATATAATAATGTTCCGGAAGGCAGTCTAGCCGCTCCAGCTCGAGCAGCAGATTGCAGGCGAAGCGTCCCGTCCCTGCTCCCGCTTCCAGCAGCGAGAGGCTGCCCATGGAAGCAGTGATTTGCCGGATCTGCCGCGCAAAGCATTTTGCGAATAACGGCGAGATTTCTGGCGCGGTTGTGAAGTCTCCGTGCCGGCCCAGGCGGAAGGATTCGGAATTGTAATAGCCTAATACAGGATGATACAGCGCGAGACTCATAAATGTTTCAAAAGAAATCTTGCCGTTTTGAACATCTATTTCTTGCCGTATGCGCTCGCTTAATGCTTTACTTCGCTCTAAATCAGCTTTCCCGGGCGTGGGAAGATCGTAAATTGTATTCATAAAGGTCTATAATATTACTTCTATTCAAGAGGGCTTATCATAAGGAATTATGCCATGCAAAAAAACCCATTGGCCTCTAAAGTCGCTCTGGTAACCGGTTCGGCCAGACGTATTGGCGCGGAAATCGCCCGTACCCTCCATCAGGCAGGCATGAATATTGTGCTGCATTATAACCTTTCCGAAGAAGGGGCGCTTGGCCTTTGCCAGCAGTTAAACCATATCCGGGAACACTCGGCGGTCACCTTGCGCGCGGACCTGCTGGAAGCGGAAAGTGAAAAAATACTGATTCAGCAAGCCTTGGATGCCTGGGGACGTCTCGATGCGCTGGTTAACAATGCTTCACGCTTTTACAGTACGCCAATTGGCGAAGTGACGGAATATGCCTGGGACGATTTGATGAACAGTAATCTCAAGGCGCCTTTTTTTCTGTGCCAGGCGGCGGCGTCAGCTCTTGCGGCTGTTCAGGGCTGCATAGTGAATATCACCGATATTCATGCAGAACGCCCATTAAGAAATTATTCAGTCTATTGTATATCAAAAAGCGGCTTACTTATGATGACACGGCTGCTGGCCAAGGAGCTGGGTCCCAGAGTGCGTGTTAACGCCGTGGCGCCAGGCGCCATTTTATGGCCGGAAGGAAAAAACACCTTGTCTGAAGAAGAAAAGGCGAAAATTGTAGACCAGACTGCCTTGCAAAGAGCGGGTTCGCCGGAAGATATCGCGAAAGCCGTATTATTTTTCATCCGTGACGCGGGGTATGTGACCGGACAGGTTCTGGATGTGGACGGCGGGCGCGGAACATGCAATTGATAAACTGGTTGAAACCAAACTCTTCACCGGTTAAAGGCGGGTTGTGAGCATGAGTTTTTTACGGACAACGTTTATGACCGCGTATCGTGCGAGGATGTATCCCAATTATTGGGACATGCTTGCACTGCTGGTTGTGCTCGCTGTTATTTCGTTTTTCGCCTGGACAGCAAAACAGATGGCAACGCCTTATCATCTGGGGCAGGTGATTCCCATCTCCCTGAATCCTTCCAACCTGCCGTTTTACGCTTCTCGCACAGTTGTGCGCATGCTGATCGCGTTATGTGTGTCTATCCTGTTTACATTTACTTTCGCGACATGGGCGGCAAAAAGCCGCCGGGCTGAAAAAATTATCATTCCGGTGATCGATGTCCTGCAGTCTGTTCCCATTCTCGGATTTTTGTCAGTGACGGTAGCCGGATTCATAGGCTTGTTTCCCGGCAGTTTGTTAGGGCCGGAATGTGCCGCGATCTTTGTTATTTTTACTTCCCAGGCATGGAACATGGCGCTGGGTTTTTATCAGACCGTGCGCTCCGTGCCGGCCGAAGTGCAGGAGGCGGCGCGAATGTTTCACTTGTCTGCCTGGCAGCGTTTCTGGCGGATTGACGTGCCTTTTTCCATGCCGGGATTATTATGGAATACCATGGCTTCAATGTCAGCGGGCTGGTTTTTTGTTGTCGCTACGGAAGCGATCACAGTGTCCAATCAGAAAATCCTTTTACCGGGAATCGGTTCGTATATTGCCGTGGCCATTCAGGCGGCTAATTTGCGCGCCATCAGTTATGCGATTCTCGCGATGTTAATCGTCATCCTGATTTATGACCAGCTTTTGTTCAGACCGCTGGTGGCGTGGGCGGAAAGATTTAAAGCGGAGCGCGAAAGCGCGAATACCGATGCGGCCGCCGAGTCATGGGTGATTGACTTGTTCCGGCGCACGCGTATGGTGAGAAATCTTGGCGGCAAAGTGGCTCAGTTATTCGATATGTTTGTCAATATCAGGATTTTCCGCAGCTCTGTAGGACAGTCTGGCGTGCTTTCAGGGCGTCCGCTGAATGAGCGCTGGATAGCGCTGATATACAATGTTTCCACATTTATCATCGGCGCCGGGGCCCTGGTTTTTTTATCCAGTTATATTTTCAATAACATCTCGCTGCCTGAAATCAGGCATGTCTTTCTCCTGGGACTGGTGACGGCGTTTCGGGTGGTGGTGCTGATTGTGCTTTGTTCCCTGTTCTGGGTTCCGGTAGGAGTGTGGATTGGTTTAAGACCGAAAGCGGCGCGGTTTGTTCAGCCGGTCGCGCAAATTCTGGCGGCATTTCCCGCGAATCTGTTATATCCGTTTATTGTTGTTTTTATCGTAACCTATCATCTGAGCCCCAATATCTGGCTGACGCCGCTCATGATCCTGGGTTCGCAATGGTATATTTTGTTTAACGTGATTGCCGGCGCTTCCGGCATGCCCAAAGATCTTTTGCAAGTTGCGGATAATTTTGGGGTGACAGGGTGGCAGCGCTGGCGCCGCCTGTTATTGCCCAGCGTGTTTCCGTTTTATATTACCGGCGCGATTACGGCTGCCGGAGGAGCCTGGAACGCGAGCATTGTGGCTGAAGTGGCCAGCTGGGGAGATGAAACACTGGTTGCAACCGGATTGGGAGCTTACATTACTCAATATACGGCCGCGGGGAATTTTCCCAGAATTGCGCTGGGGATTGGTATGATGTGTCTGTTGGTGCTGGTGTTTAATCGCCTGGTGTGGCGGCCGCTTTATAGCTATTCAGTCAATCGATTTTTATTGGAGTAGGGTTTATGTCCGGGCCCATTATTGAAATTACTGGCGTGGAAAAATCATTCAAGAAGGGTGACCGCCAGGAATTACTGGTCTTGCATGATATTAATCTCAAGGTTTATGAAGGTGAGATCATCGCTATTCTGGGAAAATCGGGATCAGGAAAATCCACCTTGTTGCGCATTATTGCCGGATTGATCAACGCCAGCAACGGCAGGGTTAGTTATCGTGGACGGTCAGTCCTGGGCCCGGTGCGCGGGATCTCCATGGTGTTTCAGACTTTCGCGCTGCTTCCCTGGCTCACTGTGCTGCAAAATGTGGAATTAGGACTGGAGGCTCTGGGTGTGGACCGCGATGAGCGGCGTGATCGGGCAATCAAGGCGATCGATATGATTGGTCTGGATGGCTTTGAATCAGCCTTGCCCAAGGAATTGTCCGGCGGCATGCGCCAGCGTGTGGGGTTCGCCCGGGCACTAGTCGTGAATCCGGATGTGCTGCTAATGGACGAGCCATTTTCTGCCCTGGATGTCTTGACGGCGGATAATTTGAAAAGTGATCTCATTGATTTGTGGCAAAGCAAGAAGACGGGATTAAATTCAATTGTGTTTGTCACCCACAGTATTGAAGAAGCTATTACCATTGCTGACCGCATTATTGTTTTTAACAGCAACCCGGGAACTATTCGATCAGACCTGAAAGTGACGCTGCCTTTCCCGCGCAACGATCTTGACCCGCGTTTTCGGAACCAGGTCGATAGAGTCTATACCTTGATGACAACCCAGCCCCAGGACGAAAAAGCCCAGGAAGGCGCTGCAAAATACACGGCCATCGATATTGGTTACCGGCTGCCCGAGGCCAGTATCGCGGAAGTGACCGGTCTGCTGGAATTGCTTAATTCTCCCGAACATCAGGGCAAAATGGATTTGCCAGATGTTGCGGATACCTTGACATTGGATATCGACGATTTGTTTCCCCTGACGGAATTGTTGGAAATCCTGCGGTTCGCCAGGGTTTCTAAGGGTGATATCACCATCACGGACGAAGGTAAGGCCTTTGTTGATGCAGACATTCTGGAGCGTAAAAAAATATTTTCTATCCACCTCAAAAAATATGTCCCGCTGGCGCGCTATATTTATGATCAGCTGATTCGCCACCCCCGGCACCGCGCGCTGGAAGAAAACTATCTTTCGCTGCTGGAGGATTACTTGTCCGAAAGCGAGGCGGAGCGTGTGTTGAGGACGGTGATTGAGTGGGGGCGCTATGCGGAATTGTTTGCGTATGATTACAATTCCGGGGTGTTGAGTCTGGAGAATCCGCACTAAGTTCCGGGGTCCAAGCCTGGCGTGCTTTATTGAGATGAGAGATGCCATATTTTATACCTTGGCTCCGGACCTGCCGTCCATGGCAGGTTGATTGCCTTCCGCAATCCGGCCGCTATAAGGTCAAAACCTGGCGTCCCTCATTAATGATTAGCCTACCAATACATTGTAGTAAGGGATGGTGATTTCCCTTCCGCCCCAGCCAAAATTGCAATTTTGGCCGACCACTTTTCCAATATGCGTGCCGCCATGATAATCAGCCTGGCAAACAAACAATGGGCCGTCGTGCTGATAGCCGCCCTGAATTGCACCGGCCGGAATTCTTCCGAAGCTGGCGGATACCCAGGTCAACGGCCGCCGGCTGGTCAATACCTCGTAGTGAGACAGTACGATTTCGTTGCCGCCCCATCCGATGTTGCATCTCCCCTTGTAGAGTTTTCCCGGATGGACGCCGCCGCGATAATTGCCGCGGCAGACAAACAGCGATGCGGGCGGAAAAGATTGTCCACCGCCTACAACCGCGTGGCTGGGCAGCGGCAAGCCAGAATACATTCCTACCCATTCCGGGCCGCGGTAGTGATGAGGACGGCCATGCTTGCTGACAATGTAAGTGTCCTGGCGGAAGGGAAGATTGACCGAGATGGAAACCTTGTCTCGTTCTTTTTTGTATTCTTTATGGTGATCGGAAGAGCTGCTGTAATAGCCTGAAGAGGCGGATGCTGAGGATGTATATCCTCCGCCCGGATTCTGGCTGCTGTAATAATCTTCAGCTTGAGCGGTGCCGGCGACTCCGGCGATACATAAACTGCTCAATGCAAGGTAAATCACTCTGGCTTTCATTTTGCCTCCGAAAATCTGAAATGAATAGGACTATATCAGCTTCCAGGCTGGGGTATGGTGAATGAGGGCGGCGCCTTAAATCCTTGCGTTGCCCCGACAAGCATGCGGGTACATGCGGGTAAATTCTGATCGATTTTTAGCAAATAAGCAAGAATTCCACGAAATATCAATAGCCCCTAGGCGGGAGCCTGATTCCCGGCTTCGTAGATGTTGACATGGTAAAGCGCGGCTAGCCTGGCCAGGCTGTTTAATAAGACTTCTGCGCAAAACAACAGGCCGTCAACGTAAATCAATTCCTCCCGGGTCGGGGCTTCGATATGTTTTTGTAATTCCTCTTTCAGCGGTTCTAGGGAGGGGATATGGATGTGGTCTTGCGGCGCTTCTTCCGCGGCGATAACGGCTATCAGGGTATTCAATGACTGGATAATGGTTTCATTAAACTGGTGGGAGCCAGGCATCTGATGAAATATCACAGCGGCTTTTTTCACGTGGCTGATGGCATTATGCATGAAGGTGATGGCGCGCGGCATTTCACGCTCACAATAAAGTGACTGCATGAAATGAGTGGGATCAAAGTCGGATCCCAGGGGTTCGGATCTGGATTCCTTGGCTAGTTGGCGCTGCTTGAGCAGTGATTTGACTATGTTTTCATCCAGTTCCTGGTAGTCCTGGTCTTGTTCTCCTGGCTGATGGTTGATCATCGACCGGATGTAGTAATCTCGCAGCTGTTCCAGTGTTTTTGCCTGCGCGCGCCGCAAATGGGTGCTTGCGTGAATAGGTAAAATGAATTGCGAAACGATTGCTGCGATCAGGATGCCGGCGCTGATCTCCAGGAAGCGTTGGGTTGCCACGAACAAGGTGGGTTGTACGTTCAGCATGATGATGGCGGTGGTAACCGCTCCCAGCGTTCCTGTATAAGTCAGATTTTCGCGCCCTGTTGCTATATAACTGAAAACGAAGCTGGACAGAGTGACTGTCACCATGATGGCAAGTTTGCTGCTGCCCGCGACAGTCAGGGTGAAGGCGGCGAACAGGCAGCCAATCAGTGTTCCCAGAAACCGCAGATAGGACTTTTGCATGACGCTTCCTACATAGATTTGCGCGCACATGACGACAATGACGGTAATGACTATCCACTGGGCGGCTGGGATTCCGATCAGATTAAATAAAAAAATGCCAATCACGCATGCGATTGCGGTCTTGGTGCTATGTATGAGTCGCTCAATATCGATGAATCTGTTCAGCACGGATTAAACTCGCCAGCCAGGAGTGTTTGTATCAAAATATCATATTTGTCGGGGGGTGACATATGCTAATGCCAGGTTTTTGGGCGCTTAAAGCGCGCAAATATCGGGATTGAGATGATATTTGCTTGCCCGAAATGTAAAAGTTTAATAGAATAGCGACCGTTACTGCGGGGTGGAGCAGTCTGGTAGCTCGTCGGGCTCATAACCCGAAGGTCGTAGGTTCAAATCCTGCCCCCGCTACCAAATTAAAAGCAAAAAACACAGGAACCCCTTATGGGGTTTTTTGTTTATGGCGGGTCAAAAACCCGTTTTTGTATCGGGAAACGAGTCATGAGAAAGATTGATCCCGTACTGCATGAGCGGTTGGCTACACTGATAGGTTCCATGGGCTATGAACTGGTGGGGTGCGAACTGTTACCGCAAGGCCGGCAGATGGTTTTTCGCATTTATATTGACGGTAAAAACGGAGTGACGCTGGACGATTGCTCGCAAGTCAGTTATCAGGTCAGCGCCATGCTGGATGTTGAAGATCCCATTCAGGGGCGGTATTCCCTGGAAATCTCTTCGCCCGGTATAGACAGGCCGTTATTTGAACTTGAGCACTTTCGCAAGTTTGTTGGCAAGCTCGTGAAGATCAGGCTGCATTCGCCGGTCAACCAGCGCAAACAGTATAAAGGCGTCTTGCAGAGAGTTGAGGGGGAAGATATTTATCTCCTTGTCCAGGAGACCGGGCAGGAAGTTGTGTTGCCTTTTTCTGCCATAGACAAGGCGAATTTGATTGGTGATGTCCATTTTAAATGATTGAAGAAACAGGACAAGTTCCTTTTCCGGGCGCTTTTGCCTGATCGGCAAAGAAGCGGTGCGGGACGGGAGAGGGAGGGCTGGGAGCGTATTTCTCAGTATATTTAAAGTAGTGTTGGATGATGTGCGGGGTCGCTCTATGAACAAAGAAATCTTATTAGTCGTTGAGGCTGTGTCCAACGAAAAAGGTGTGGATAGAGAAGTTATTTTTCAGGCGATTGAAGCCGCCCTGGAAACCGCAACGAAAAAGAAAGCGGATGAAGAAATTGATGTCAAAGTCGAGATCAACCGCAAAACGGGCGACTATTCCACCTTCCGTCGCTGGTTGGTGATTGATGATGCAATGGAAGATGAAGAAGGCGACGGGGGACTGTCCAAGCTCGCGTTAAGCGAAGCCCGGAAAATGAATGTGCATGCCCAGGTTGGCGAACAGATACTCGAGCCGATGGAATCCATAGAATTCGGCCGTATCGCCGCGCAAAAAGCCAAGCAGGTGATTATCCAGAAGGTGCTCGAAGCCGAGCGCGCCCAGATTGTGAATGCCTACAAGGAAAAACTGGGCCAGCTTATCATGGGCACAGTTAAGAAAGTGACCCGTGACTTTATCGTGCTGGACCTTGGCAACAACGCCGAGGCATTGCTGCCGCGCTCTGAAATGATTCCGCATGAAGCTGTGCGTATGGGTGACCGCGTGCGCTCCTATCTGTATGACATCCATTCGGATGGAACAAAAAACCCGCAGATCATGGTGAGCCGCACACGTCCGGAAATGTTGATTGAATTGTTTAAAATTGAAGTGCCTGAAATTGGCGAGGAACTTATTGAAATCAAGGCGGCGGCACGGGATCCTGGATCGCGCGCCAAGATCGCGGTCAAAACCAATGATGGCCGTATCGATCCTATCGGTGCCTGCGTCGGTATGCGCGGCTCCCGTGTACAAGCTGTATCCGGTGAGCTGGGCGGCGAGCGCATCGATATCGTATTATGGGATGATAATCCGGCGCAGCTGGTCATTAATGCCATGGCGCCTGCTGAAGTGGCATCTATCGTTGTTGATGAAGATACCCATACAATGGATATCGCGGTGAAAGCGGACCAGCTGTCCCAGGCGATTGGCCGGCACGGCCAGAATGTCAAGCTGGCCAGCGAGTTGACAGGTTGGACACTGAATGTGATGACCGAGGAAGAGGCGCACGCCAAATCAGCGGCGGAGGGAGAAAAGGTATTAAAACTGTTTCAGGAAAAACTGGGTGTGGATGAAGGTGTGGCTGAAGTGCTGACAAGTGAAGGGTTTTCTTCGCTGGAAGAAATTGCCTATGTGCCAGTGCAGGAACTTCTGGAAATTGATGGTTTTGATCAATCCATGGTGAATGCGTTACGTGAGCGCGCGAAAGCAGCCTTGTTGACCCAGGCGATTGCCGAAGAACAGGCGTTGGAAGTTGAGCCTGCGCAAGACCTTCTTGAAATGGAAGGCATGGATAAACATACGGCTTATATCCTGGCAAGCCACGGCGTCGTGACACGGGAAGATCTGGCTGAACAGTCTGTTGATGATTTGCTGGAAATAGGAGAGTTTAATGAAGAAAATGCAGCAAAACTGATTATGACAGCTCGTAAAATATGGTTTGATGATGTTTAGGAAGAGGGAAGGAGAGAGACTGGAACGGGATATATTCAATGTTCTGTCTTTTATCCTCGTACCTCTGACGTTGGAGGCAGGCTCGCGTGGTGAAAAAAGTAGCACAAGATACCGAAAAAGATGGCGTGTCAGTAAAGCAATTTGCTGATGAGATTGGCGTCAAGCCTGACCGCCTGCTGGGTCAATTTAAAGATGCAGGCATCAATTTTGCGAGCATTAACGATTCCGTCAGTGAAGATGAAAAGCAAAAGCTGCTTCGATATCTTCAGCAGCACCATGGCGCAAAACAAGACAATGCCCCTGAAAAAATAGTATTGAGACGGGCTAAAACCAGTGAAATCAAACTGGGCGGGTCGCATGGTCCGGGCAAGACCGTCAGTATTCAGGTGCGGAAAAAACGTACCTATGTCAAGCGCACCCTGACAGAAGATGAATTAAAGGCCAAACCGGAAGAAGGCGTTGAAAAGCCCGAAGCACTGACAGTGGTGGAAGTTGAAAATGCCGCTGCGCCTGTTTCGCCGCAAGCTGTGGAATCCAGGTCTGATAATAACGTTTCGGTCCAGGGTGTAAGTGAAGAAACACCGGCGGCGCCCGCTTTAGTCGAAACCGTTGCTACTTATACCGAAGAAACTCCACCCGCAGCGGCAGCCGCGGATGAGGCCGCAGAAGACAAATCCAAGCTGGGCGCGGTCAAGCGCAAGGAAAAACACCGTGCTCTTGATGAAATGGATGAAACGGAAAGTGAAAAAGTTAAAAAGAAAAAGAAATCACGCGATACATCGCGCGACAGCGAGCGAAATTTTGAATCACTCCTGGCGCGAGGCGCTGATTTAAGCCGTGTGCTCAAAGTTGAGGATGAGGATGCGTTTGACACGGCTTTCAGAAAATCTGGCAAATCCCGTTCCGGCACCCACATCAAGGTTAAAGTCCAGGCATTCACCAAACCAACGGCGCCTGTCGTACGCGAAGTGGAAGTTCCGGAATCTATTAATCTGGGCGAGCTGGCCCAGAGAATGTCTGTCAAGGCTGCGGAAGTCATCAAGGTTATGATGAAAATGGGGATCATCGCCACCATTAATCAGATTATTGACCAGGATACCGCCATTCTTGTGGTTGAAGAAATGGGACATAAAGCCAAGGCGGTCAGTTCGGATGCGTTGGAAGAAGCACTGGCCAAGTCAGTGGAAGTCCAGGGTGAAGCCAGGCCGAGGCCTCCCGTCATTACCATCATGGGACACGTGGACCACGGTAAAACGACGCTGCTTGACTATATCCGCCGAACTAAAGTGGCGGCTTCCGAAGCGGGCGGCATCACCCAGCATATCGGTGCCTATCATGTGCAGACTCCCAAAGGTACGATTACCTTTCTGGATACCCCCGGCCATGCTGCGTTTACTGCCATGCGCGCCCGCGGCGCAAAGTTAACCGATATCGTGATTCTGGTGGTGGCAGCGGACGATGGTGTCATGCCGCAAACCATTGAGGCTATTCAACATGCGAAAGCCGCAAACGTACCCATAGTGGTTGCCGTCAACAAGATGGATAAACACGGAGCAGACCCGGATCGCGTCAAGAATGAACTGGTCAAACACGGCCTGGTGCCTGAAGAATGGGGCGGCGATGCCATGTTTGTGCCTATCTCCGCCAAAACCGGAATGGGTGTGGATAATCTCCTGGATTCGGTACTGGTACAGGCTGAAGTATTGGAACTCAAGGCGGTTGTGGATTGTCCGGCCCGGGGTGTCGTGATTGAATCACGGCTTGATCGCGGCCGCGGCGCGGTGATGAGTGTGCTGGTGCAGCAGGGCACGCTGCGCAAGGGTGACATCATACTGGCTGGCTTGGAATATGGACGCATTCGCGCGTTATTTGATGAAAACGGCATGCAGATTGACAGTGCCGGGCCATCCATTCCTGTTGAAACTCTGGGTCTCTCCGGTGTTCCTCAGGCTGGAGATGATTTTATTATTGTTCCGGATGAAAAGCGCGCGCGTGAAGTGGCATTGTTCCGTCAGACCAAGGCCCGCGAGACCAAGCTGGCCAGGCACGCTCCCAAGCTCGAAGATTTATTGCAGCGTATCGAAGATGAAAAAACCGTTACCACAACGCTTAACATTGTATTGAAAGCAGACGTGCTGGGATCTATCGAAGCCTTGAAGCAAGCTCTGACAGAATTGTCCGGCGCGGAAGTCAAAGTCAATATTCTTTCCAGCGGCATAGGCGGCATCAATGAAAGCGATGTGAACCTTGCCATTGCTTCCAAGGCGATCATTATCGCATTTAACGTGCGCGCGAATGCGGAAGCCCGCAAATTAATGGAAACTAACAGTGTAGACGTGCATTACCATAACATCATCTATGATGTGATTAATCAGGTCAAAAAAGCCATTAGCGGCGCGCTGGCTCCCGAAATTCATGAAAAGATTCTCGGTCTTGCCCAGGTGCGTGAGGTGTTCAGGTCTTCCAAGACGGGCGCGGTTGCCGGATGTATGGTGACGGAAGGCGTGATCAAACGTAATTATCCCATTCGTGTATTGCGTGATAATGTTGTGATTTTTGAAGGCTCGCTGGAATCACTGCGGCGCTTCAAAGATGATGTCGGGGAAGTTCGTCATGGCATGGAGTGCGGTATCGCGGTGAAAAACTACAATGACATCAAGGCGGGCGACCAAATAGAAGTATTTGAAAAAATCGAAGTCAGGCGGGAAATCTAAAAGATGAAGCGAGGCTTTGATCGTACTCAGCGTGTGGCGGACCTGCTTCAGAAAGCCCTGGCACAATTATTGCTGCAAGACATGACTGATGACCGATTTAGGCTGGTCACAGTGACAGGCGTCAGCGTGACTCGCGATCTCTCTTACGCCAAAGTGTATGTCAGCGTGTTAATGGATGAAAATGCCAAAATCAAGGACACAGTGCTGGCCCTGAATCGCGCTGCAAAATCCCTGCGCTATCATCTGGCCCGCGAAGTGGATTTGAGAGTCGTACCGGAATTGAAATTTGTTTATGACGAATCAACAGCGCATGGGTTCCGGATTTCACAATTGATTGATTCGGCAGTCAAAAAAGAAAAAAAATCATAATAGCACCCGTCATTGTGCGACGATTTTCAACTTATCAGAAACGGGAAGCCAGGAGCTGATCTGGCATTATTCACAAAACAGGACAGACCACGCATGCGTAGGCAGATACACGGTATTCTTTTGCTGGATAAGCCCTCCGGCATGACTTCAAATGGCGCTTTGCAGCGAATCAAACGGTTGTTTTGCGCCAAAAAGGCTGGGCACACGGGAAGTTTGGATCCCATCGCAACAGGCATGCTCCCTCTATGCTTTGGCGAAGCGACTAAATTTTCACAATTTCTTCTGGATTCGGACAAGGCATATTATGTCGTTGCCAAGCTGGGGATTCGCACCACGACAGGTGATACCGAGGGTGAAATTGTGGAAACCAGGCCGGTATTGAATGTGACAAGACAGGCAATTGAAGAAGCGATGTCGCAGTTTCTAGGTGAAATTGAACAGATCCCCCCCATGTTTTCCGCGATTAAAGTTCAGGGTAAGCCGTTATACGAACTCGCGCGCCGCGGGATTGAAGTTGAACGCAAGCCCCGATGCGTCAAGATTTTTTCCCTGATTCTGGACAATTTTGAAAGCGGCGAAATCATTTTTCGCGTGCACTGCAGCAAGGGGACTTATATTCGCACGCTGGTGGAAGACCTTGGCGCTGTTTTAGGCTGTGGTGCGCATGTGACGGCCTTGCGTCGAGCGGCAGTCTCACCTTATGGTCATTCTCTTATGTATACCATGCCGGCGCTCGAATCCATCGCGGAAAATGGCGGCATTAATGCATTGTTGTCATGCCTGTTACCGGTTGAGACGGCCGTGCAATCATTTCCAGCAGTGCAGTTATCTACTTCAGCGGCATTTTATTTACGCATGGGACAGCCTGTCAGGGCGAATTTCCCGCTTAACAGTACTATGGTTAGACTGATATCAGAAGACGCCCGCTTTCTTGGCATGGGTGAAGTTATGCCAGACGGGCGCGTCAAACCACATCGCCTGCTTGCGGTTCAGGATATCGCCATGGATAGTACCGGGACCTGACATTCTGATGGATTCCCGCACCTTCTCGTCATTCCTGCGCAAGCGGGAGCCCATAACCAGAGTTCATGGTTCGAGACGCCGCTAACGCGGCTCCTCACCACGAACGGGATTTTCACCACCGTTCACCCTGAGGAGGCACGTAGAAGCGGGAACAGTGAGGGAGTGCATTTTTACTGCGCATGCAGGTAGGCAGCGAAAAAATCCTGTATAGCCTGGTCATTGCTTTGTGTATGTTTTCCATGTCCGCCGCTGTCGTTGATCAGCAGTTTCGCGTGAGGGTTGTCTCGTAAAGCATTTTGCAGCAATAAGGCATGTTTAAACGGAATCACATCATCGTCTCTGGAATGAATGAGAAGGACAGGGACATGAATTTTTTCCGCATAAAGCGCCGGTGAGATTTTTTTAATGTCAAAACCTAAAAATATCCATCCCCAGAGACGCATGAGTTCGCCCAGAACATGATTCAATACCGGAATGCGGTAAAAATCATTGGCTATCCAGTCCAGCCGCGCATAACTGGATTCTGCCACTATGGCTTTGATTTCCGGAGTGGAGGGAGCGGCCATCAGGGCGACAGCGCCGCCCAGTGAGAATCCCCAGAT
This sequence comes from Aquicella siphonis, assembly GCF_902459485.1. Lineage (NCBI taxonomy): Bacteria > Pseudomonadati > Pseudomonadota > Gammaproteobacteria > Legionellales > Coxiellaceae > Aquicella > Aquicella siphonis. The sequence continues at coordinate 2,206,792 of NZ_LR699119.1, read as the reverse complement.
ACCGATGGTGTGAATGTTTCGAGTCACTAAAAACCGGATGGCTGCCTGCAAATCCATTACTTCATTTTTACCCAGAGTGGAATGACTGCCGCCGCTATTTCCCAGGTAACGAAAATCGAAGTAAAGCAAATGATATTTTTGATGGAGAAAGTGCGTGAGAGCCAGGATATCGCCTTTATCAGCGGGATAACCGTGCATGAGTATGATGGCTGGCGCTTTGGGATTGGGGTTGGGAACAAACCATCCCCGGATTAAAACATTATCTTTTGTTTTGAATGAAACATCTTCATAGCTCAGGCCAAATTTTTTTGGCGTGAGAGTGCTGGTGAGTTTGAATGGATAAATTGCGGTATAAAATCCCCATAAAGAGAGGATCAGCAGGATGGAAATAATGGTAATGAGAATACTCAATGAATATTTCATCGTCCGTGAGTCGAATTTTTCCCGCCGAGTTTTATTCCGGTCAGGATTCCTAATGTAAATATCATCACAGCCAGGGCTGTCAGGGGGAGAAATGTCCCCGGCAAAAACAGAATATCGAGAGTGTGTATTTGCATCATGGAAGGCATGTCCCTAATGCCGTAAATACACATTTCACCTGTTGGAAAAGCGCAAAATTTTTCTTTTGGACACCAGGTCAGGATTTGTTGTTTGGCGCCGCTGCCGCACTGGATTTTCGCGTCTTTCAGGATCTTGAGCGCGGTATCCGGATATTTTGTCAACATTTCAGGCAAGATAACCTCCTTGTGAGCATATTGGCATGATAATTGTTACACTTCTCATACCAATTTTTGATTCAGCATTTTCTCCAGTATTCGCAAGGGTGATTTCGATTCATCCTGCATGGCTTTCACTGGCAAATAAAAAGTCTGCTCCAAAACATATTGTCCTTGCATTGCCGCGTGGGACACATCATCCGTCTGCACTATCCATGTTGCGCCAGGCGGAAAACGTACTTCGCGCTGATCTGCGTTTTTTTGGTAATCATTGTCTGCTTTCATGCGGTCATGAATTTGCAGCATATAATGATCATAAAGCGTGCGATAACTTTTAGTGATTTTGAGTAAGCGCAGCAGTGTCGCGCTGCCGCGGATGGGTTTTTGTATTTGCGGAATGAACCGATTTGCCACTTTGTCAAAAGATTCCCCGGTGCGCCATACCCGGTCTTGCTCATGAGGATTGATATTGCAAAAAATGCGTAAAATACGTTTGCCTTGATTGGGAGCTGAGGGAAATGCATCAATGTGCAAACGCTTGTCGTCTTTTCGATAGGATGTTACCCGCCCGGAAATTTGTACCGGGCGATAACTGGTTCTTGCAAGTATCAGTTGTCTTGCATAATGCGGGAGTATTTCCTTGATCAGACTAAAAGCATTCTGCGAAAAACGGTTCAGCATGGATTTTAATTGTTGATGCTGACTGTCGGTTAAATTCCGTACCCCCCATAGTTTATTGGACTCGGACTGATAACTGATGTTTTTGGCATGCGGGTCCGCGAATTCGGGAGAAAGGAATTGCTGTTCTTCGGGCGATAAAGGAAAAGCGAGTTTGGGGAAAAATAAAAGCCGGCCATTTTCCAGAGACTGGATCGCAAGCTGTTGTGCTGAATCAGGAAAGTGTTCATTCCATTGTTGCGTTGAAAATGTTTGTAACATACGTGGGCTCTATTCAATTTATCATTGAAACAGAATATTCTACCCTTCTTGAGTGGCTGATAACAATTCAAACAGAAAGAAAGAAGCCCGATGTGATCAAAATATGATCTTCCATTATGCCAGGCACAGACAGTATGGTGTGGAATAAAAAACCGGCTCACTGTTTAGGTGAGCCGGTTTATATATCAAGCGGGTTTAAGCTACAGGCTCTGCCAATTCAACCGCAAATGCCACGCCTAATTTCGCGAAGTCGGTGATATGGCTGAGAGACAATACATCCATGGTGTCTTGAGCGGTATGGATATAAGGATCATCGTTGCCAAATGAGGATTCAAATGGAAATGCCGCTGTGAATCCTGCCTGGCTCCATGAGGCATGATCACTGCACGCATATCCGCAGCGTGTGCGGCCGACTGGTTTTTTGACATAGGTTTTGATCAGTGTTTCAAGGTAATTGGTCAGATTGGTATTGATATTGTCAGTGATCAGCCACATGGTCGGATCATTTTTGTAAGCATATCCCGTCATGTCGAATTGCAGGACGGCTTCAACCGGAATGTTTTTCTGTTTGAAGTCCTTGACCACGTAACCGGAGCCGACCAGACCCATTTCTTCAGCAGAATACCAGATAATGTAAATGGGTTTTTTGAAATGCATGCCGCTGGAAATCAAGGTCCGCGCCACGCCCATGACAGTCATGGAGCCGGAACCGTCATCGTCGGCTCCTGGTTTTAATTCCCAGGAACTTGACAGTGTATCCATGTGTCCGCCAATGACTATGCCTGGCGCAGTGGATTCGCCGATTTTGACCACGACGGAAGGTTGCTTGTAGCGGGTGCCGGTTGCTACAGTATAAACACTGATGTCACTGCGGTTATTGTCTCTGGCCAGGGTTTCGATTTTATTTTTCAGCCATTCCGCTGCTTTCACGCCTGTATCAGAGTTTGCATAACGGTCCGGAAACTGGGTTTTGCTGGTATCGGAAAACGCGGTGAGGTCTGTCCACATTTCTTGTGCATTGATCTGACTGATAAGCTGGTTCACCTGATCCGGATATTGTATGGCGTAATTTGTGCTTGTTTGGGTTAACGATTTTTTCTGCGGCTTGTCATATTGATTCAGGAAGGATTTTGCGCGGCTGCCTGCGGTAATGTTTTTGGGATGGTATGCATTCCAGGACTCTGTCACGTCCATGAATCCACCGCAGGGTGTGGCGGTTTTTATGTGTTTCGCTTCAATGAAAGCGTCAATACCGGCGCTGTCAGTTTGTATCAAACCCAGGGTGGCAGTAGATGAAAGTGTCTTGTATGAGGCATTGACATTCTTGATGAGACATTGTGGAGCGACGATAACATGTTGTTCTTCGGTAGTCCCTGCATGCACAGCGAGAGAAATTGAAGAGAGCAGTCCTAGCGAAAACAATGCTATTTTTTTAGCGGATTTCAACATTACATTCTCCTTAAGTAACATAATTAACATCGATCTAGTGGTGGAACTCAAATTACGTCACGGGTTCCGCCGCTTCTACGGCGAAAGCTGTAGCCAGTTTCAAATAATCAGTCATGTGAGAAACGGATAATTTGTCCATGGTGTCACGCGTGGTATGAATATCAGGATTGGAGTTTTCATAGGCAGCTTCAGCAGGGATGGCTGCGGCATATCCATTTTGTGTCCAGCTCGCGTGGTCGCTGCAGGCATATCCGCATCGGGTATGCTTGACAGGTTGTTTCACATAGTTGGAAATTAAATTACCGAGAAAATCTACCAGGGTCTTGTTGACATAATCATCAATCAGCCACATGGTGGGTTCATTTCTGTATGCATAACCAGTCAGGTCAAAATGCAGGACGGCTTCCACGGGGATATTGTTTTTTTTGAACTCAGCGACAACGAAATCGGAGCCGACCAGTCCTTCTTCTTCCGCCGCGTACCAGATGAAATAGAGGGGTTTTTTAAACCGCATGCCGCTGGATAAGAGAGTGCGCACTGTTTCAAGCACAGTGGCGCTGCCGCTTCCGTCGTCATCAGCTCCTGGTTTCTTGCTGAAGCTGCCGTTCAGTGTGTCCATGTGCGCGCCTATGACTACCCCTGGCCCGGTTGAGGTGCCTACTTTCGCGATGACGGAAGGCTGTTTGTAACGGGTGCCGGTTGCGATGGTATAGACGTTGACATCATCACGATGGTTTTCTTCCGCTATTGTTTCGACTTGGGATTTGATCCAGCCGGCCGCTTTCACGCCATGTTCCGAATTGGCATACCGATCCTGAAAGCCGGTAAGCGTGGTTAGGTAATCCAGCATGTTTTGCGGATTGATTTGTTTGAATAATTGCTGGACTTGTTCCTCATGCTGGATTGTGTAATTCACGTTTTTTGCCGCAAGTGTTGAATGCGTTGTGCCGGAATAAGTTTTTAAAAAAGCCGCCGCGGTACTTGCCGCTGACAAGCCTTTTATTTTATGCGTCTGCCAGGCACGTGTGACGTCCATGAAGCCGCCGCATAATTTTTTTTGCTGGTGTTTTGCCCGGATTAACTGATTTATACCGGCCTCATCCACGGCGAGGAGTGATAGTGAATCCTGGGAAGACAGAGTTTTATAATCGCCTTGCATGGTTTGCAGCAGGCACTGGGGGGCAACAATGATGTGCTGGCTGCCTGTCTGTGCATGCGCGGGGATTGACAGCGCCGAACATAAGGTTAACGCAAAAGTACAAATAAAGAATTTGCCTGATCGACGCATGTGCTCTCCTTGTCATGAAAGATGAAATTCATTAATCAAAGTTTTATAACATTATTTATTCTGAATGGATATGGGAGGAAAGAGGAAAATGAGCGGAGCTGAGTAATTAATTGTTTGTGCGAGCCGCAATGCGGGCGGATTTGCAAAAGCAAGGGGCGCGGGCAGGAAATAATATTTGCCGGAAACCTGGAGTCAGTTTCCGGCAAATTTGCGGGAATAAAAATCAGATGGCGTGATTGATGGCGTCTTGTAGTTCGGTCTGTGACATTTCACCCAGCGTAAAGTTCAGGTTTTTGCTGTCTTTCGCATTGGTTTTGCCCACGAAGAACGCAGGTGTGCCGGTCAGGTTTAATTCTCTTGCCAGCGCATAATTCGCCTGGATTACATTGGTGACTGTGCTGCTGTTCATGTCTTTTTTCAGCTTCTTCACATTCAAGCCCATGGATTTGGCGATGTCGAGAATATTGTTTTCATTCATGGCAAGACTGGTCGTCATCAGCGCATGATTGAATTCATAATATTTTCCCTGCATGTTGGCGGCGAGAGCGGCGCGGGCAGCGATTTCTGACATGGGGCCGCGAATGGGATATTCCTTGAAGACAATGCGTACTTTCGGGTTGGCTTTGATGATGGCGGAAATCACCGGGGCCATATTAATGCAATGGGAACATTGATAATCAAAAAATTCGACTACAGTCACGCTGCCTTTGGGATTGCCGGCGACAGGATCCTGCTCGTGATGAAACAATGATTTCACCACGTCCGCGCTGGCATTGAGTGAAAAGAGTAAGCCAAACGCAAACATCAGGTACTTCAGGCATTTTGTTATCATGGGGTGCTCCTTTGGGATGAATGAAGGGCGGGAGAGCTGGAATGAGACGGCTGCTCGCCCGCCTGTTGGTTATTTCACCTGATCAATCATGCTTTGTAATTGTTTTTGATCAGTTGAACCGGGAACATAACTGATGGTGTCGCTGCCTTTGGCGTTGGTTTTTCCAATGAAGAGAGCGGGTGTGCCAAACAATTTCAGATCCTGAGCGAGTTTGATATTTGCCTTCAGCTGGTCCTTGATGCTCTGGTCTTCCATGTCTTTTTTCAGTTTGTCCACGTTCAAGCCGATGGTTTTTGCAGTCTGCAGGACGGAATCCTGGGTCAGCGGTTGTCCGGAGGTAAGCAGGGCGTGAGAGAAGGCGTCATATTTGCCTTGCTTGTTCGCTGCCAGCGCGGCGCGCGCGGCAAATTCAGAAACCGGCCCGCGTATGGGGAAATCCTTGAAAACCACACGCAAATCAGGATTGGCTTTGATAATGGAACTCATGACGGGAGCCATATCAACACAATGCGGGCATTGGTAGTCAAAGAATTCCACAACAGTCACTTTGCCGTCGGGGTTGCCGGCGACAGGATCATTCGCCTGATGGAATAAGGATTTTGCGAAAGAAGAAGCAGTTTGCTGGGTCTGCTTGACGGTTTGCTGGGCTTGTTCATATTGTTTTTGCTGCAGGACTTGCATGGCTTCAACCAGGACTTCAGGATGGCTGACCAGATATTGATGTACGACTTCTTCAATCTTGGCTTTTTCAGCCGGGCTTACGGCCGGGGCGTTTGTTTTATTCTGGGTGGCAGCGGCGGCATTGAAAGACAGCGCGGCGAGGCCCATCAGGCACACGGCGAGCTTGGTTTTGACAAAAGACTTCATTGCTAAATCTCCATATATTATTCAGAAGGATTGACAGTCTTGCGATCATAACAAACCGTTTGCTTAGGTGGCTAGCCATTTTTCCAGTCTTTCCAGGCGTTTTTTTCTGAGTTCTGCCGCCAGCTTTTCACCGTTGAAACCTTCATTGATTAGTGTTTGCACAGGAACGCTTTTTGCCGCTAGGGCGGCCGCCTCCAGCCATGAGAGGTCAAAATCTATTTTTCTCGCGGCCGCGATGGCCTGACACGTTTGCAAAAACAAATGGTAGCGTTTTTCACGGCGAAAAATATCGAGTGCGCCCAACAGGCCAAGCAATGATTCCGCGGTCATTGATCGGGCATTTAGTGCTGCCGGGTAATACTGCGCGGTCAGACCAGCCAGTTCCCGGTATTCATTGGGCGCGCGGTAACGGCGGCATATGGCCGTGATGTTTTGTTTCGCGTCCGGCAAATCATGAAGCAGTGCAGCGAAGCGTACTACGGGGGGTGCGGAGAGCTGTGCCGCTGAAAACAAGGCATTCATTCCGTGTCCGCTGATATTCAGGCCCTGGAAAAGAATGGGTAGAGCGCCGCATTCGGACAGCACCGCAAAAAATTTTTCAGGGTTTTTTTCGCCCAGGGCGCGTTCCAGTTCTTTCCAGACCCGTTCCGCGACTAACGCATTGACTTCACCCGCGTTAACCATCCCGCGCATCAACTCCATGGTTTCATTTGCCACGCTAAAACCCAGTTCCGCATATCGGGCGAGAAACCGGCCTACACGCAAGATGCGCACCGGATCTTCTGCGAAAGCCGGCGAGACATGACGCAGCAGTTTATTTTTCAGGTCTTGCCGGCCGCCGTAGGGATCAATGAGTGTGCCGTCCTCGGACTCTGCCATTGCGTTAATGGTGAGATCACGCCTGAGCAAATCGGCTTCCAGGCTCACATCCGGCGAGGTGTCAAAGGTGAATCCCTTGTATCCGGGCAAAACTTTGCGTTCCATGCGCGCGAGAGCGTATTCTTCATTGGTTTTGGGGTGAAGAAATACCGGAAACTCCTTGCCTACCTGGCGATAGCCCAGGGCCAGCATGTCGTTGCTGGTGGCGCCTACCACCACCCAGTCCCGCTCTTTTATCGGCAGGCCCAGTAATTTATCTCGTACTGCCCCTCCGACCAAATAAATTTTCATGTATGATGTATCCCTCAATAAAACCTGTAAATAACGTGCAAATGACAAAACCAGTTGAACAACAGCAGATGTCCGGACAAAAAGGTCTCGTGATTTCCTATTTCGGGAATAGTGTGGCAGTGGAAGCTGAAGATGGGCAAGTTTTTCAGTGTCATTTGCGCCGTAATCAGGAGCTTCCTGTCGTAGGCGACAGAGTGGTCTGGCAGCTTGAAACCGAAGAATCCGGCGTGATCATGGGGATTGAGCCGCGCCGTTCACTGTTGGCCCGGGGGGATGCGCGCGGCAAAAGCAAGCCTGTCGCCGCCAATGTTGACATTATCGTGCTGGTCATGGCGCCCCCGCCGATTTTTTCCGAATACCTGCTGGACCGTTATCTGGTGGCTGCGGAATTATTGGATATTCAACCGGTACTGGTCCTCAACAAGGTGGATCTGCTGGATCCGGAGCGGCGGGAAGAGGCGGCGGCACGCCTGGAGCCTTACCGAAAAATCCCATACAAATCAATATTATCTAGCACTTATACCCGTGAAGGCCTGTCTGATCTGGAATGGTGCCTGAAGGGCAAGACAGCTGTTCTGGTGGGGCCGTCGGGGGTGGGGAAGTCTTCTATCATATCCGTGCTGGCCGGCGGTCACGCGATCCGGACTAGTGAAGTGTCTCCCAAAGGCGCGGGCAAGCACACAACAACGGCTACACGGCTTTATCACCTGCCTCAGGGCGGCCAGCTGATTGATTCACCCGGGGTGCGAGAATTCAATCTGTGGGCGGTATCCCGGCAAGAGGTGTTGCGGGGATTCAGGGAATTCCAGGCATTTCTCAAGGGCTGTAAATTTCGCGACTGCCTGCATGTGGTCGAGCCTGGATGTGCGGTGCAGGAAGCAGTGAAGAATGGTAATATCAGCCCCGGACGATATGCCAGTTATCAACAGCTGATGAAAGAAGCTGAAAAACAAAACAAGTATTCATGATATATGCCTGATAAGCCATCCAAAATTTTTCGAATCCGCAGTTATGTCCCGCGCGGGCGGCGCACGGATGCCCAGGAACGCGCGTTTGCAGAATGCTGGCCCCGCTATGGGTTGAGACCGGATGCCGGTCTGATTGACTATAAAGACATTTTTGGCCGCAGCGCACCTTGTTTTCTCGAAATCGGATTTGGTTCGGGGCAATCGCTGCTAGCCCTGGCAAAAGCACACCCTGAGGTGGACTACATAGGTGTGGAAACCCATCAGCCGGGTATTGGCGCCGTGTTTCAGGGGATACAGGCCAACGGATTGACCAATCTTCGTCTGTATTACAGCGATGTGATTGACGTGCTGGAAAAATGCATACCCCCAGGCAGTCTGGACGGGGTGCAAATATTTTTCCCTGATCCTTGGCCCAAGCGCAGGCATCATCAGCGCCGGCTGATCCAGCCGGACTTTGTCAAACTGGTCGCGGCCAGGCTCAAGGCAGGCGCGGTTTTGCATCTGGCGACAGATTGGGAAGATTATGCCCGGCATATGATGCGAGTGCTTTCGCTGGAGCCGCAGTTAATCAATCTGGCCGGGCCGGGTGAGTTCGCAATGCGTTCCACTCAGCGGCCTGTTATCACGCGCTTCGAGGCAAGAGCGATACGCGAAGGGCGGGAAATCCGGGACTTGCGGTTTGCAAAATGTCAGGATGAATGATCCCTTCAGGTGAATTTCAACTGTGTTGACGGAATGGCTGGATTTCAGACGACTTGCTGGACTATTCATTCGGGTCAGTATAGAATTTGCGCACTTTATTTTACACGCATGAGTGAGGACAGGAAAAAATGAAATATGTTTTTGCACTATTATCCATTTTCGCATTAATCGGTATTTTGGCTGCGTGCGGACCGGTTTACAAAAGAGAGTATGCCTACGTGCCGCCCAAATCCAGTGTAGGCAAGATGTGTACGGCGCAATGTATACAAGGCCGCAATGCCTGTGAACAAATGTGCCGGATGAATAATGAAACGTGCCGGGCGCGCGCAAGAGAAGACGCGGTTTATGAATACGAACAATACAAACATGAAAGAAGGAAACAAGGCAAGGAAGTAAAGAAAACGGTCAGTGATTTTGATCGCAGCTATTCCTGCAACAGTTCCTGTGATTGCGGTCCGACTTACAATGCCTGTTACTCAGCCTGCGGCGGCCAGGTTTTACAGCGGGACGTCTGTGTGGCGTTCTGTGACAAGCAATAAGCCAGACGGTATGTCCGTGGTTTAATTCTTCTGATACTGTCTGCGTTAAAAATATTAGCGCAGACAGATTGCTGAACATCGGTGACTTGGTTAGAATTTTCAAACTTACACAGGAAGGTGGTCACCATGCTCCGCTTATACTCCATAGTATCCCTGCTCATTTTGATAGTGCTGCTCTCAGGGTGTCATAAGCTGTTTCAAAAGGAATATTCTTATGTGCCGCCTCATTCTGCCGCGGATAAAAAATGCATAGCCAAGTGCATGTACGGCCGAAAATATTGTCAGCGTATCTGTGAGTTAAAAAACTCCCGATCCTGTGATTGTACAACGTCCTTCAATACCTGTTATTCTGCCTGCGGCGGGCAGGTCATTGAGCGTTAATGTCAAACCAGTCCATGGCCGGTTGCGGCGACAATAACTAGACTTTGGTTACCTGCTCACTTAAGCTGATAACCAATCAGCATTCTCGGGGAAGATAAAATGAGAAAAGGAATTTATAAACAGATTCTGATATCCGCCGTCTCTTGCGGACTGGCTCTAAACACTTATGCGATTGGCAATGGTTTTTACATGGGCTTGATGATGGGCCCCGCGACCAATAGCGGCGGAGACCAGATGGTGCAGGTTGACAATCCCAACGCATTACAGACCACGCCAGCTTCACCCCGCTCTACCCAGTTTGGTACCCGTGTTTTTATGGGAAACCAATTCAGCAGATTTGCAGCCATTGAAGGCGGTTTGACTTTTTTTTCCCAGATCAAGTATGACTCGAAAGGGGTGGACACTTGTTCGGGCAATTCCTTGCGTGTTCGAGACGTTGATATTGTGGCCAAGGGTATTATTCCTTTTGGAAACTACTTTGATATCTATGGCAAGGCGGGCATGGCTCTTTCTTATATCACCACATCCGGCGGTCTGAATCCCACGTTTGATCTGACAGCCAATCCGCCGCAGACTTGCGGTGTGAATACTTACAAAAACAAATTCTCGCCCACGGTGAGCATAGGCGCGTCATATAACATTAATCAAAGCTGGGTGGCAGATCTTTCCTATAACACCGTGCAGATCAGCACGCGGGTCAGCACCGTCAGTCTGATCGCGCTGGGTATTTCGTACCACTTTACTGATAAATATTGCGGTCAGTTTTTGTGCGATGATTGATGCGTGTCAGCTTGTCATGAAGCGGTTAAAAACATTTCAGTCAAGTTATTGAGAAATTTTTTGCCTAGCTCCGTAGGGCATAAATTCTCCGTATCTTCAATCAGGAGTTCCCGCTGTCTCGCGGCTGTCAGCAGAGGTTCAATTCGCTGCAAGGGCAGACCGGTATGGCGGGTGAACAAGTCCGCAGGCACGCCCTGGGTGAGCCGCAAGGCATTCAGCATGAATTCGAAAATAATATCTGGCTCCCGGAGTTCGGAGGTATTCAGGTTCAGGCGTTTGCGCGCATCCAGATAATCCTTGGGGTGGCGGACTTGCGAGAAACGTCTGATGATCCCGGATTCATGGTCTGTGATTTTGCTGTGCGCGCCGGCGCCTATGCCCAGGTAATCGCCAAATTCCCAATAATTCCGGTTATGCGCGCATTCCTGCCGCGGCAGGGAGTAAGCTGAAACCTCATACTGCCGGAAACCGGCTTCGCTCAGAATCTGCTGTCCGGCCAGCTGCATTTCCCAGGCGGCGTCATCGGATGGCAACGGCGGCGGTTGCCGGTAAAACGCGGTATTGGGTTCCAGGGTCAGCTGATACCACGAAAAGTGCGTTGGCGCGAGATCCAGGGCGGTTTGAATATCTTGCCGGGCATCTTCAAGAGATTGATCCGGCAGGCCGTACATGATGTCGAGGTTGAAATGGCGGAATCCCGCCTCTTTGGCGCGGGCAACGGCTTGTATGGCGCTGGCGCGGTCGTGAATGCGGCCGAGAATCCTGAGTTTTTCATCCTGCAGGCTTTGAATGCCCAGGGACAGGCGGTTGATGCCGGCAGCGCGAAAACCGCGGAAGCGGGGTTGATCTATGGTTCCGGGATTGGCTTCCAGGGTGACTTCCAGGTTGCCGGAAACCGCGATCCGCTTGGCAACCCCCTCCAGTATCCCTCCTATTGCTTGCGCGGAAAACAGGCTGGGCGTGCCGCCGCCAAAAAAGATGCTTTTCAGGGGCCGGTTTTGTATCAGGGGCAAGCGGCTGTCCAGCTCCTGCAAAAGGGCGGCGACATACAAATCCTCAGGCAGGGAGGATTGGGCCTGATGGGAGTTAAAATCACAATACGGGCATTTGCGCACGCACCAGGGAATATGGATATAGAGGCTGAGAGGAAGCGGTCTGGAAAAAATTAGCATATACAACCAGGATTTTCACGTTAGAATAGCCGGCATTATAGCATTGTTGTTTATTTAATGATTAAGGAGCCTCTCATGTCGAAACGAGTCAAAGTAGCCATATCCGGCGCGGCCGGGCAGATTGGTTATGCGCTGATATTCCGTGTCGCTTCAGGCCAGATGTTCGGCCCGGAAACCGAAGTTGAATTGAATCTTCTGGAGGTTCCGCCCGTGCTCCCGTCGCTGCAAGGCGTGCAGATGGAGCTGGAAGACTGTGCTTTCCCGCTGCTTAAAAAAGTCACTACCACCGCCGATGTCAATGAAGCCATGAAAGACGTGAACTGGGCGGTACTGGTCGGTTCCATGCCGCGCAAGGATGGAATGGAACGCTCGGATCTGCTGAATATCAATGGGAAAATTTTCACTAGCCAGGGCCGTGCAATTAATGATCATGCTGCGGCAGATGTGCGTGTGTTTGTCGTGGGCAATCCTTGTAATACCAACTGCCTGGTCGCGATGAATAATGCGCCGGACGTGCCGCGCGACCGTTTTTATGCCATGACCATGCTGGATGAGTTTCGCGCGCGTACCCAACTCGCCATCAAGGCGGGAGTGGATGTCACGGCCGTGACGCAAATGGCGATCTGGGGCAATCATTCTTCTACTCAATACCCTGATTTTTATCATGCAAAAATCAATGACAAGCCGGCCCCGGAAGTCATCACCGATTTGAACTGGCTGCAAAACGATTTCATTCCCATGATACAAAAACGCGGCGCGGCTGTGATCAAGGCGCGGGGTGCATCATCCGCCGCCTCAGCAGCTAACGCCGCATTAATGTCGGTTTATCACCTGACACATGATACCGTGCAGGGTGAAACATTCTCTGTTGCCCGCTGCTCCCAGGGTGAATACGACATTGATGAAGGCTTGATTTTTTCCGTGCCCTGCCGCACCGAGGGTGGAAAGCTCAAGGTTATTACCGGTTTGGCGCAAAACGATTTTGGACAAGAGAAAATCCGGATTACCTTGGACGAATTACGCAAGGAGCGCGACGCAGTCAAGGAATTGGGATTGATTTAACACCTTTTTCTGATCCGGGGTGAGGCTGCCGCAGGAATCTGTCTCTGTCTCCTGCGGTTCCGTGATCATGTCCACAAGGCTATCAAGCCCATGGCGGCAACGCCGGCGGCCAGGCTCAGGTATTCCAGCAAGCCCTGGGTGTCCCTGGAATGCTGATGAAAGTGAATATGATGAAGAGTGGATATATATAAAAACGTTCCTGCCGCAAACGCGTTGAACACCGCGGCGGCCCATTCTCCGCTTCTGGAAAAAGTAAATTGATGAATGGCCGCGCCCAGGCTGATTCCAACGGGTGTCATGAGTGAAAAGAAGATGACTACCAGAAAAATTCGTCGGTAAGGCAGCTGGTGTCTCAACAGCGTGACGCATAACGCGAAGCTTTCTGAACCTTTGTGCGCAATGATGGCAATGAATAACATCAGGGTTTCCGGCAAGGTGGATCCTATGCCGAGAGCGGCGCCTTCTGTCAGGGCGTGGATAATCAGCACAATGGCCAGCACATAAGGAACGGCGTTTCGGGAAGAGGTGATCATGGATCCGCTGGAAAAGCGTTCAAGCAGCAACATGAGTAAATAACCCAGCACAGCAATGGCTTCAGGCAAGGGGTAAGTCAGGTTGTCATAAAGACGGCCAAACAGTTCAATCGCATCAGGCAGCATGTGAAACAGCGCCGCGCCCAGAAAAATCCCGCTCGCGAGGGCTTCTCCCAGTTCAACGGATTCCGTGTGCCGGGGCGCGCGCTTTTTCTTTAATGGATACAGCGCAAAGGCTGCGCTCAATAAAAAAATGATCAGAGCGGCAATAATTTTATAATCAAACAGTGTCACAACATATCCTGACGGGATCATCATTCAAGTGGTGCTAATCGTAAAGGGAAATTGAAGTTTGCGCCACTTTTACGAAGACGGAACATTCTATCGCAAAATATCTGTTTTTTACTCATCTCTTGCTTGAGAACGGTCATAAGATAATGGATACTTTGCATACTATGACCGATTTAACCGTTGTACAGAAAATTGCAGTATGGGTGTTGCCTCTGATTTTTGCCATTACTCTTCATGAAGTGGCGCACGGCTATGTGGCTTCCCTGTTTGGCGACCAGACCGCCAGGCTGTCCGGTCGGCTCACGTTGAACCCGGCCAAGCATATTGACCCCATTGGAACCATTGCCATTCCTTTTTTAATGCTCATGGTCAGCAACTTTATTTTTGGCTGGGCCAAACCGGTGCCGGTAGATCCTCGCAACATGCGCCATCCCAAACGGGACATGGCTTTTGTCGCCCTGGCGGGCCCCTTGTCCAACTTGCTGATGGCGCTTTTCTGGGGATTGGTGGCGAAATTGGGAGAAATGGCCGATCTGGGCGGAAGCGAGTGGCTGGGTGTGCCATTGGTTTACATGGGTGGTGCCGGTATCATGATCAATGTGGTCCTAGGAGTGTTGAATCTTATTCCGCTCCCGCCTCTGGATGGCGGCAAGGTGCTGGAAGCGGTATTGCCCCGCCGCGCGGCTTACACGCTGAGCCTGATTGAGCCATACGGCTTTTTTATTCTTGTCCTGCTGATGTTTACCGGCTTGCTTTCAGTGGTCATGTCGCCCTTTGTTTATTTCCTGATTGGCGCTATAGGCAATCTCTACGGGCTATAAACGATATCCATTTCTTAGTGAAAACTTTTACGATCAATAACAAATCCCTGGGTAACCCCCTCGTTTGCTGTGACTGCTTTTGGCGCAAAAAACTGCACAGACTGTAACAGGCTTGAAGTGTGTTCCAGCTGTTGGTGGATGCTGCCCAGTGTGAGTATGAGCGAATCCAGCGCCATAACTGTGCTCCTCAGAATTTCTTCCTGGGAGCGTTCCCGGAGGGGAGTCTCCTGCAGTTGTTGCTGGAGAGGAGGGTAAGAGCCCGAGCGTTCGTGCGCAAAAAAACTCTGCGTGAGCAGAGGAGAGGTGTGTGTGTGCAAAGAAGAGGTGAATGCAGGAAGAAGGGTGGCAGTGCTCGATGGTTCTGGAATGGATTCGGACATAGGAATGAAGCTGGCGGAAGCTTGCACCGTGCTGCCCTTGGGAATGTCCATCGTTTGTCTCTCAGACAGTTCTAGCCCGGTCGCTTTTTGCAGGGCGGTATGCAATGCTTTCAGAAGCCTGACGATTTTTGCGTCGCCGCTTCGGAGGTGTGTGCCTTGGCGTTCATGTAACCGGGGTTCGGCTTCATGTTTTTCTCTGAGATAGCGTATCATTTTTTCTAGCGAATCCATTCCGGACAAGGCGGAAAGAATGTCATTGATTTGATTTTTTCGGTATACATCCATTTCGCTGTCGGTATTTTTCTCCGTCGCGTATTTCGCCAGCTCGCGTATGGCGTCGCGAATGGCAGGAATCTGGCTCGGGTCGCGCGCCTTCAGTGTCTCCAGCTTGTCCAGAATCAAACGTTCGGATTGAAGGATGGAATCGTTTTGGCCGGCATTGACTTTGTCTTGCAGGGATCGATATATGTTGTCGCTATTCTGGGTGCCGACACTGCTGGTTTTTGTCGAGACATATTCCTGTGACTCTGTTGCGACCTGATCCGCGAGAGATTGAATGGCCTGGATGGCATCTCTATCGCTTTGCCGGGGCGTATTTGTTCAATTCCCGGCTCAATAATCCAATTCTTGGCATGCGCTGCACGGGCATGATGGGAAAGTCAGCCGTGGGAAGGAAAGCATTGGTTTGCACATAGTCGGCATCGGCTTCGCGGTTGCCGCTGCGTACGAAAGGAACCGGCTTGAAAGCATCTTTGGAAATGTGAGTGATCAAGGCTTGAAATACAAGCTGATTGGCCGCAGCGGCAATGAAAGCCTGATTACGCTCCGGGTTTTCCGCGAGCATTTTTGAAAAATTTCGTATAGCTTCGGAATTGTTTGCCGGTTGCTGGCCTAGCGTATCGCGCGCGAGTATCTTGTAGGGTTCAAGAAAGTATGCCAGCAAGGCACGTTCCTTGGCGCTCAGCTTGCGCTCGTGTGCAGCCAAAAATTCGGAATCCGGCTTGAGGTTGCCGCTGGCGTCACAAAAGTGATTAACAAAAGCCTGCATCTGGCGGATAAAATCATGTTCGGTTTGATAGGTTTCACTGACAGTCCGGGCGAGCATGATATCGCGTTGATATTGGTTGCCCAGCGGTTCTTTGACGGTTTCAGGCAGGCTGTCGAATAATGTTCTTGTCGGTTTCCTGTCTTGACTGGGTTCGCCGATTGGTGCGTCTGGCAGCGGCGATTGCAGC
Organism: Aquicella siphonis; assembly: GCF_902459485.1. Classification (NCBI taxonomy): domain Bacteria; kingdom Pseudomonadati; phylum Pseudomonadota; class Gammaproteobacteria; order Legionellales; family Coxiellaceae; genus Aquicella; species Aquicella siphonis. The sequence continues at coordinate 2,190,667 of NZ_LR699119.1, read as the reverse complement.
CAGTCCCTGAGTATTTGCAAATCGCTTTCATCCAGGCGGGTCAGCATTTTTTCCATGGCATCGCACCGGCTCTTTTTTTCCAGTCTGGTCTTACCGTCATCAGCGATCGTATTTTCACCGGCTATCGATGGCGTGAACAAGTCTGGCTGTGTCAGCGCAAGATAAAGCATGGCGATGGCTTTTTTCAAAGGATCATCGTCCGTGAGATTTTGCGTATCCAGCAGGTAATGCTGGGTATTATTGACAACAGCCCGGGCGTATTCTTCGATATCGATGATGTTGCGCTGCGGGACCTTGAGCTGTTCCTGCAGATACAGAGCAGTGAAATGTTTCTCAAGCAGCGGCTTCGCCTGTTCAAAGTAGGTATCAACAAATGTGCCTTCCTTGATTGTGCGTTCAATTCTCTCTCTGGCAGCGGGTGAAATTCTGTCAAGGTCAATCGTGCGCTCGTCGCCATACACCACCAGCGAATACAATTTGATTTTTTCTTCTTGTGATGCGGAGTACGACTGCCTTTTTTCATCCAAAAGGGTATCCAGTGATTTGCCGTCCAGGATGATGCCGCTACGTGCGACTTGTCTGGGATTGCCTGGCAGACCCGGATGCGGCAAGTCGCTGGCTAGCACAAACTCGCAGCCGGGCAGGAATGCCAGCCGGGAAAGTTGTTGATGATTCTCTTCGTGGAGGATGATAATCAGTTTGTCTGGCCGGGATCGAGGTGCCTGGGGTGGTTGAACGAGGGTGGCTGCCGTTGTCGCTTCGGACTTCATACGGGACTGGGGAAAGAGATTAAATTCAGTCAATAATGTGCTGTGAGACTGCAACTCTTCGCTGGCTTGCAGTCTTGAGGCTTTTTCCGCCTGCTCGGATCCGGTGTGATGAGAAGCATGAATGGACTGTATGAGTAGTGGATCAGGCGCAAACTTCCATTTTTCCTGTCTCTGATGGATTTCAGAGACTCTTGCTTTGAGTTTTTCCACATAATTTTGCGTATCATGAAAGATCTGCGGATGGATATCCTGATTGCCTTGCGCGAAAAACTCCATATCAGTGAAAACAAGACTCATGCTGGGACAAGCGTGAGGATGGCTTGTCAAAAAGCTTCTCGCATTTTTAAAGCTGCCAAAAGGGGAGGTGATTGCATCAATGTCATTCAGCATTTCCCTGGCTTGCGGAGACAATCCCAGCATGGCGGTTTTCAAGCGCGAGATGCCAGCGTTTGAAAACGTCGTTGAAAAGCAAAACGCCAGATGCATGTCGGGAATATTGGAGTGATGAAGACATTTATATGCAATTCTTATCCAGTGTTCCAGTGCCAGGGTGCGCTCATTGAGCGAGGTTCGGCTTTGTATATCGTCTATCACATACCCGCTCAATCTGTTAAGCAAGTCCACGCAAGGCTGTACGGTGGGCTGCGCATCTTTGGCGGGATTTCGGTAAAGTTCATGGGTGTTCAATTGTGAAAACAATTGTGCGTCGTATGCGACCAGCGAATCTGCCATCATATCGGCAGATTGTTCATAAAGCCGCTGGAAGCGGGTAAACATTTGGTGGTCTTGTTTCAATTGTTTTCTGACAGAAGCCGCATAAGGTTCTTCAGAGAGTAATTTTTGCAATTCCTCACAACAAGGGTTGTGGTCGTCATACATCATTCTTTCTATGTTTTTCAGCCTGCCATCAAGATACTGTTTGATGTCCAGTGTAGCCAGATGGCTTTCTCTTCGAGGAAAAAATCTTGATTTTTTTCTCTTCGCCAGGGGTATGGTGGTCGCTGCAGCGGTTGAAACAGCTTTTTTCTCACCGGCGGATTTTTCTTGTGCTTCAGCATATGCCCGTGTCAATTCTCCGGACAGGGATTGGTTATCAGGATGCCTTAAAAATTCCTGTACAGCGGGATATGCAAACGCTGTTTCAATCATTTTTACACGCAAAGAAGGAGGCCATTCCGGGTGGCCTTGAATGAGTTCACGAATATAGGCTTCGTTTACGTCAATCGGGACTTCAGTTCGTACTGTTCTTAACCCTTCCAGAGTATGCGAAGATTGCTGCGCAGCCATGCCGCAAATATTTTCATGCAGGCGAGCGAGTTTGACCAGAATGTCGAGGATTTCTCCGTGTTTTTGCGCGTCAAATTTTTGCATGGATTCGCGCAGAAATTCGAGTTTTTCAAGCGGCGATATGTTTCCGTTACCAAGTGTGACATATATGCCCGTGATCAGGGGTTTTAATTCGGCTGGCTCAACATGGGATTGTTTTTCTTTTAATTGTTTGATGAGTTCATCTTTTTCCCTGAAAACCAGGTTCAGCAAGCCAGTGATTTGTTTAACCGCGGAACTCTCTTCTGTCAGAATGAATTTTTTGTAATTTTTCTTTTGTAATATGTCGCACTTGGCAGATTTGTAAACCGCATCATCTTTGTACGGTTTGCTGTGTTCCTCGCATCTTTTTTCGACCACGCGTATTTCTTCATCTGATCTTCCTTCCATGACGCTGCGTGTAAAGGGGGAAAGTGCGGCGGCGGCGGGCTTGGGGAGCAGCGCTTTTTGTTTTCTTGATAATTCCTCTATGACTTCATCGTTGGCCTTTTTGAATCCGGCGTAGGCATTCTGGTATTTTTCATCAAGTTTTTTGAGTTCGCCTGCCCAAAAATCCTTGTCATCCGAAAGCATGTGTTCGCTGCCGTCAACCAGTAATTGATTGAGCTGTTCCAGGCGGCGTTTGTTTCTATTCAGTGTGTCTTTGAATTCTGTGCCGATAGCCTCCAGCCGTTCCTGATCTCCTTCCTGGGGTTTACCTTCAGCGATACGGTCTTTAATACGTTTTTTTTCTGATGATAGCGCGCCTAATTGTTTTGATATTTCGGCCAGGTCGGATTTGACTTCTTCCAGGTCGGTTCTTTGTTGAGACTTGGCTTTTTCAAGTTCCTTGATGACGAGATCTTGAGGGTTAATTTCAGCGATATGTTCCCGCATCATGTTTTTTAACTCTGCCAGTTTTTCATCCTGCTCGATTTTCCGGAGTTTTAATGGTTCCAGTTCCTGTTCCCTTAATCTTTTTGCTTCCGCGGGGGCGGCGTGTGCAGCAAGAATTCTTTTTTCAATTTCTGCGATTTTGACATCCGCTTCTTTTCGCTCTCGCACCAGTTTTGCAAGTTCTTGTGTGTATGTTTCATGAAGCCCGTTTTTTTCCAAGGATTCTTTGTGTTTTGCAAGCAAGCCATCCAGCAGCATGACTGCATCTGTCCAATCCTTTTTTTCAATGATTTTATCGGCAAGATTAAGCCTTTCTATCAATTCCTTGCCTTGTGTTTCATCTACTTTCCCATCGTTTATGGTAAACAGGGAGATATACCAGCCGTAATGAGGGATGTATTGGTCTTGTCTGTCCTGGCTGATACGAAGGCCGAAAAAGGAAGTCACGCTTTTCCCGTCATACCGCAGATGCTCGAGTACTTGTTTTGCCGTGTCAGATAAATCATCGGTAATATTGAAACGAGCGATAGGCACGGCATCAAACGATGCCTGTATGGCAGAAGCGATGGTGAAATTCCCTAACTCCATGCTTCTTTGCAGGATGGCCACCCATCGTTCCATGATGAGCGCTCTCTGTGCCTTGGATTCAGCAAAAGTGATTTCTTCGGTGATATAATTGGTCAGGGTGTTATAAGCACGGGTTAATTGCTGTATCGATTCCGGGCGCGGTTCTTTGATATTGGATAATTCTTCCTTGGGAATATTCAGAAACAAAATGGCGCTGGCTTGCCGCAGTTCCACAGAGAGAGTTTCCAGATAAGATCTATATAATTTATTTAGGGCTTGACGCTGCTTCTTAGTCAGGGTCTTTCTTTGTTTTTCTTCAGCCAGTATGCGCTCTATTTCAGCCAGTTTTCTCTGGGTGTCATTTTCATGGGTTTCGTCCAGTGCTTGTTTCAATAGTGAAATGTTTTGCAGCATGGCTTTAGTGACAGCCAATTTGCTTGTCGCTTCTCTGGCTGTCTGGCGCAGTGGCCGTGGTATGCTGCGCGCAGATCTGCTGCTTTCCAGGCGGGTTTGTGAGGCAGCGGTTTTTTGCAGCGTGTCCCGGCAAGCGCGGAGCGCGGCTTCGTAGTAAGGCTGTAAATCTGTTTCAGGTTCTGCGGAAGTGGCGGGCTGGTCTGGCGCGAGCATTTGGTTAAATGCCGCAATCGCAGAATTTCCCTTTATGTCTTTTGTCAATCCATACAATAACTGAGTTTTGGTTTGCAGATCCAGGGGTGGAGAATCCTGTTCAATGACGGGAAGTAAAAACTCATTGAACTTGTCAATCAGGCTGACGTTCGGGCTGCCCAAGATGCCGAGAATATACTCTGGTTTTTCAGCGGGGGATATTTTCGCCAGAATTTGTTTGGCTAGCGGTACTTCTTCAGCTTTCATTTGCGCGAATAAAATATCAGGATGGACATCTTTTAATGGTTCTTCACTTCCCAGGGCATCATAAAACTCCTGCAATGTGGGTGATTGCATTCTCAGCACCTGATTTCTCCTCATGCTCTAAAAATTGAATATTTTTTATCTTTATTATCTTAACAATAGGCTTTTCAAATTAAATTAACCTTAACTACCCTTAACCGGCGGTATTACTTTAATTATAGACCAGATAAATCAAACGGAATGGCATGGTTATGGTTTTACAGGAATTATATGCGCACGCCCGGCAGCGGTGCCTGGATTCAGGGCAAAAAAAAACCCCGCCGCGGCGGGGTTTTTCCCCGCAACAAGTGCGGGGGCAACAGTTTTTTGAATTACATCATGCCTTCCATGCCGCCCATTCCGCCGCCGTGTCCACCCATAGGGGCTTCTTCTTTTGGCAGTTCGGTGATCATGCACTCGGTGGTGATCATCATGCCGGCAACGGATGCAGCCTGTTGCAGCGCGGTGCGTGTCACCTTGGTGGGATCCAGGATGCCCATGTCCAGCATGTCGCCATATTCGCCGGACGCGGCATTGAAGCCGTAATTGCCTTTGCCTTCAACAATCTTGTTGAGGACAACGGAAGCTTCGTAGCCGGCATTGCCGACGATTTGACGAACAGGCGCTTCGAGAGCGCGGCAGATCAGCTGTACGCCCACGGTTTGCGCTTCATTGTCACCCTTGGTGTTTTTGAGTGACTGCATCACGCGTATCAATGCGACGCCGCCGCCAGGCACCACGCCTTCCTCGACTGCTGCGCGAGTTGCGTGCAATGCGTCTTCAACGCGGGCTTTCTTTTCCTTCATTTCGATTTCGGAAGCTGCGCCAACCTTGATAACAGCCACGCCGCCAGCGAGTTTGGCAACGCGTTCCTGCAGTTTTTCGCGGTCGTAATCGGAAGTGGTTTCTTCCATGCGGGCTCTTAATTGCTTGACGCGGTCCTGGATGTCTTTCTTGTCACCGGCGCCATCAATGATGGTGGTATTGTCCTTGGTGATGTGTACGCGTTTTGCGGATCCCAGATCCTGCAGGGTGGTGGATTCCAGCGTGCGGCCCACTTCTTCGGCAATGACCTGGCCTTTGGTCAGGATAGCGATGTCTTGCAGCATTTCCTTGCGGCGGTCACCAAAGCCCGGTGCTTTCACGGCGCAGACTTTCACAATGCCGCGCATGTGGTTGACCACGAGAGTGGCCAGCGCTTCGCCTTCCACGTCTTCAGCAATGATCAACAAGGGGCGGCCTGACTTGGCAACGGCTTCGAGCACGGGAATGAAATCGCGAATCGAGGAAATCTTCTTGTCGGTGATGAAGATTAGTGGGTTGTCCAGCTCGGCAGACATGTTTTGCTGGTTGGTGACGAAGTATGGCGATTGGTAGCCGCGGTCAAACTGCATACCTTCAACCACGTCGAGTTCGTTATTCAAGCCGGAGCCTTCTTCAACCGTGATGACGCCTTCCTTGCCGACTTTCGCCATGGCATCCGCAATGATGCGGCCGATTTCTTCATCGGAGTTGGCGGAAATGGTGCCGACTTGCGCGATGGCTTTGTCATCCTTGCAAGGCACGGACAGCTTTTTCAATTGCTCGACGGCGGCGACAACAGCTTTATCAATGCCGCGCTTCAAATCCATGGGGTTGTAGCCGGCAACAACGGCCTTCAAACCTTCGACGAAGATTTGCCGGGCTAACACGGTGGCGGTGGTGGTGCCGTCGCCAGCTTCATCAGACGTATGGGAAGCCACTTCCTTGACCATCTGGGCGCCCATGTTTTTGAATTTTTCCTTGAATTCAATTTCTTTGGCAACGGTTACGCCGTCTTTGGTGACCAGCGGAGCACCAAAGGATTTGTCTATCACCACATTGCGACCGCGCGGGCCCATGGTGATTTGTACGGCATCGGCCAGTTCTCTCACGCCGGCAAGCATGAGTTGGCGGGCATCTTCGCTGAATCGTAATTCTTTAGCAGCCATGATTTTTTTCCTCTTGAATAGTAGCTAGTTGATAAATTGGTTACTCAATAACGCCCATGACATCTTCTTCACGCATGACAAGAAATTCCCTGTCTTCGAGCTTGATGTTGGTGCCGGCATATTTGCCGAACAGCACGCGGTCGCCCACTTTGACTTGCAGCGGCTGCATTTTGCCGTCGATGTACTTGCCGTTACCAATGGCAAGAACCGTGCCCTGCATGGGCTTGTCTTTGTCAGCGGTGTCGGGGATCACGATCCCGCCGGCGGTTTTGGATTCCACTTCTTTGGGTTCAACAACGATTCGATCAGATAATGGACGAATCTTCGGAGTATTTTTGGACATAGTATAGTCTCTCCATTTAATTTAATTAGTCATCAATTTATAGGCCAATTGGTAGGCACAAGAGCTATATAGGGGCAATAGCAGCCAGTTCAAGGGGAGGTTCCCACTTTTTTATTTATTTTTAATGAATTTGTTCCCGGCGGGGTGCGGCAAGGAAGTTTTCAGGGAGAACGCCCTGGATTCCGCTTGGATACGTCTGCGCGTGTTAAAATAATAAATAGGTGGCTGCCGAGGGGGGATGATGAAAACCCTGAATGAACCTATCTCCATGATAGTTTGGGAAAATAAATACCGGTATCAGTGCGGCGGGAAAATTGTTGACCAATCTGTGGAAGATACCTGGCGGCGGGTCGCCCGGGCCATGGCGGGGGTAGAGCGCAAGCCTGAACGCCGTGAGTGGCAGCGGCAATTTTACCGGATACTGGAGAATTTTCACTTCTTGCCGGGCGGCCGCATCCTGGCGGGCGCGGGCACGCGTCACAAGGTGACTCTGTTTAACTGCTTTGTCATGAATATCGCTTCTGATTCGCTGACGGGCATATTCGATGCCCTGGAGGAAGGCGCTTTGACTCTGCAGCAAGGCGGGGGTGTGGGGTATGATTTCTCCGTGTTGCGCCCATTCGGGGACACGGTCAAAAAGACGGGAATTCAGGCTTCCGGCCCGGTGTCATTCATGCGCATATGGGATGCGATGTGCGGGGTGTTGCTGTCAACGGGTACGCGCCGCGGCGCCATGATGGGTGTTTTGCGCTGTGATCATCCGGATATAGAGGCATTCATTACCGCGAAAGAAGATCCGCGTGAGCTCAGGCATTTCAATGTGTCTGTCATGGTTTCGGATGATTTCATGGCCGCTGTTAAAAATGATGCGGAATGGCAGCTGGTTTTTCCCGTGGAAACGGAAGGTGAGGCAGGCAGGGTGGTGTTCCGTCAATGGGGAAGTGCGCCTGGGCCCGTCCCTTGCAGAATTTACCGTACTCTCCGCGCACGGGATTTGTGGGAAAAAATCATTCGTTCTGCCTATGAATATGCGGAGCCGGGGGTATTATTCAGCGATACCATCAACCGCATGAATAACCTGTGGTATTGCGAGCGGATAGCCGCGACTAACCCCTGCGGTGAAATTCCACTTCCTCCCTACGGCGCCTGCGATTTGGGTGCCGTTAACCTGACGCAGTTTGTGACAGCGCCGTTTTCCGCCGGTGCGGCTATCAACTGGAACGCCCTGGAAGAAACAGTCAGGGTCGCAACGCGTTTTTTGGACAATGTGATTGAGGTGTCGCGTTATCCGCTCAGGGCGCAGCGGCAGCAGGCGTTCGCCACGCGCCGCATCGGGCTGGGTGTGACGGGCCTTGCCGATATGTTGATCATGATGGGCATACGCTACGGAAGTCCGGAATCACTGGCGTTCGCGCGTGACGTGATGAAGCGGGTCGCGGATGCGACCTGGCAGACATCCATCGAACTTGCGCATGAAAAAGGCGTGTTTCCTGCTTATGCCAGATCATATCTGCAAGGCAGGTTTGTACAGTCGCTGGATGCGTCATTGCGCGCCGGGCTGGACAAATTTGGCGTGCGCAACAGCCACCACAACACCATTGCGCCCACTGGCACCATCAGTCTGCTTGCAAACAATGTTTCCAATGGCATTGAGCCGGTGTTTCGCGCGGAATATATCCGGCACATGCGCATGCGCAAGGGTGATGCCGTCTCGTTCCGCGTGCAGGATTATGCGTATTATCTTTGGCGCAGCAACCACCCGGAGACTGACAGCCTGCCGCCGGGCTGGATGGATACGGATACGCTGCCGCCGGCGGCGCATCTGCAGGTGCAGGCGGCGGTACAGCCGCATATCGATAATGCGATTTCAAAAACCATCAATATCCCCCGGCATTTTCCCTTTGAACAGTTGATTGACGTCTATTCACAGGCTTATGCGCTGGGATTAAAGGGATGCACAGTCTTTCGCCCCAATCCAGTCACTGGCAGTGTCATAGAAGTGCCTGAAGAGCATTGCTGCCAGTATGACGGCGAAAATGCCCTGCAAAAATAATCCCCGGCCGAGTTCCGGTTCGGTTGCAGCGGTTATTCTCCCAGTGGATTCACGCCGGCTTTTTCCAGCATGTCCACCAGACGGATAAGAGGAAGGCCTATCAGCGCGGTATAATCATCGCCATGAAATTGATTGATCAGGACAACGCCTAATCCTTCGGCCTGAAAGCTGCCGGCGCAGTGATAGGGTTTTTCATGCTGAAGGTATTGGTTGATCCGGGCGTCTGATAATTCGCGGAAATGCACATCATAGATTTCAATCGCGGATTGAAGTTGTTGGTTGCGGGTATCAAACAGGCAGATCGCGGTGTAAAACCGGATCGCTTTCCCGCTCATGCGGCGCAGTTGATGCACAGCGGTTTCGTGCGTCAACGGTTTGCATAATACGGTGTCTTCCAGGATGCCGACCTGATCACAGCCAATCACCAGCGCGCCCGGGAAAGCGGAGGCTGCTTTTCTTGCCTTGAGTTCCGCCAGCCGCCGTACCATGCTTTTGACATCTTCATCCGGCAGCGGTGTTTCATCAATATCCGGCGAAAACACGGCGTGTGGTAAAGGCAGGCGCTTCAACAAGGCGCGTCTTGCCGGCGAAGAAGAGCTCAGTACAAGCAGGGGTATCCGGGAGTCAGTCATGCGGCAAACCTCATTGTGATGGTGTATGGATGCGGTTGCGGAGAAAGAGCTTATTTCACCATGAGCAACAGGACTTCCTGTTCTTCAACCTTGTAGATCAGACGGTGATGGTTAACATCTTCAGAATAAAGCCCCGTCATGCCTTCAATTTTCGTTACCCCGGGCGGCCGGGGATTGATGGCCAGCGCTTCAATCAGTTTGATGATGGTTTTTTGATTTTTGGCAGGCAGGGCACGGATATGCCGCTGTGCTGCCGGAGCAATTTTTACATGATAAGGTGTTTGTGCCACGGTTACCTAACCTATTTCGGCTTTCAGGTCTTCAAGCGTCATGGTGCCCTGGCTTCTCGCTTCCTGCAAAGCTTCTACCGCTTCGTCGAGATCCAGTTTATTTTGTGATTCCTGCAGATACTGAAAATCTTCCAGTGGGACGATGGCCGCGACTTCTTTCCCGCGGCGGGTCAACAGTATGCGTTCCTTGTTATGTGAAACGCGGTTGATCAGTTCAGAAAATTCTTCCTTGGCATCTATCGTGCTGACATACGTAGTTGACATACGCTTATCCTTGTTGAAGTGCCTGCGTAAGAAACTCTCCTGTTGTTCCGGCTTTTACATACTCGGGACAACAGGATGCGTTATTCCGCCGCGCAGATGTCATGCGTGTGAAACAGCTTCTTTTTCCATGGTCTCGGCATAGGTACCGGTTGCGGCCAGGCTGTTCAGCTTTGCCCGCTTTGCGAATGCGGCCTGGGCTGCGGAAATGTTTTTAGGCTGACCGGCCCAGGCTTTCATTGCGTAGTCCTGCAGCGCGCGCGCATAGGAAAAGCTGAGGTTCCAGGGGAGACGGCCGGACTGGTTCATGGCGTTCAGATGGGCTGTGGATTGTTCAGGGGTTTGGCCGCCGGAGAGGAAATTAATGGTGGGAACAGCGCCCGGGACCGTGCGCTTCAGCACTCGGAGTGTCGCTTCGGCTACTTCTTTCACGCTGGCCTTTTGCGGGCAAGCCTTGCCATTAATCACCATGCTGGGCTTGAGGACGATGTATTCCAGTTTGACCTTGTGACGGTATAAGGCGTTGAATACTGCATGTAAAACAGGTTCGGATACTTCTTCGCAGCGCGCCAGGGTATGGTCGCCGTCAATCAGGACTTCCGGTTCAACAATCGGAACAATGCCGTGTTCCTGGCACAAGGCGGCGTAACGCGCCAGCACTTCCGCGTTGGTTTCAATTGCGAGTGCGCTGGGAGTGGAGGTGGAAATGGCGTAAACGGCGCGCCATTTTGCAAAACAGGCGCCTTTGGTTTTGTATTCGGTCAGTCGTTCCGCCAGTCCATCCAGGCCCTGGGTTACTTGTTCATCCACGGTGTTGGCGAGATGGACCAGCCCTTTGTCAACCTTGATGCCTGGTAAAATGCCCTGGTTTTTGAGGGCTTCCGGAAACGGGATGCCCTGGCTTGTTTTCTGATTCAGGGTTTCTTCAAACAGGATGACGCCGGCAATATATTGATTGCAGCCCGGCGTGGTCATGAGCAGTTCGCGGTAAGCGCGGCGGCTATCTTCGTTGGATTCAATGCCAATGGCCTGGAACCGCTTGCTGATGGTAGCGGTGCTTTCATCAGCAGCCAATATGCCTTTGCCTTTGGCGGCAAGCTTGCTGACGGTTGCTTCTAATTCTATGAGGTTAGTCATTCGGGTTGTCCTTTTGAGCAGGTTGAGTGCGTGAGAGGGTAGCATAAATTTGCCGGGAGATCGAGTCTGGACAGGCTTGAAAAAGATCTGGTACGGGCAGGGTATGCGAGCCAAGAGGGGCAGCAGGATTTCTGCCGCCCCTCGCTGCCGCTATTTTGAAATGAGATCTAGTATGCCTTGGCAAAGATGACTCTTTGCGGACTGGGTTCGCCAGTGAATATGCACTGACCAGGACCGGAATGATTGTCAAACGGGATGCAGCGCAAGGTCACGCTTAAATCCTGTTTTACCTGGGCTTCTGTTTCAGCGCGCCCGTTCCAGTGCGCCAGCGCAAAACCGCCGCTTCCCGAGAAGAAGTCATAGAACTCATCCCGGCTGTTAATGGTGACTGTATTGCCATTGTGAAATTCCTGGGCACGTAGCAGCAAGTGCGCCTGAATGTCATCGAGTTCTGCCTTGACGAGATGCAGGAATTCCTGACGGGAAAGTGTTTTTCGGTCTTTATAGTCGCGGTCGCGCCGTCCCATGAATACTGAATTGGCGGAGTATTCCTTGTTGCCGATTTCAAGGCGGATGGGAACGCCTTTCTTGACCCAGCTCCAGCTTTTTTCACCGCCGGGCAATTCCCGGGTGTCAATTTCCACGCCCAGCCTGCGTCCGTGGTAATGCATGTCCCGCAATTCATCCGCCAGCTGCTGGCAGTAGGCGAGAATGTTCGCGCGGTCTTCCTCTTTGTGTATGACAGGCAGGATGACAATATGGGAGGGCGCGAGCTTGGGTGGAAGCACTAAGCCGTTGTCATCGCTGTGAGCCATGATAAGCCCGCCTATCAGTCTGGTGGAAACACCCCATGATGTGGTCCAGGCAAATTCTTCTTTGCCGGCGGCGCTCAGGTATTTGATATTGAAGCCGCGTGAAAAATGCTGGCCCAGGAAATGCGAGGTGCCGGCTTGCAAGGCTTTTTTGTCTTGCATCATGGCTTCTATGCAATAAGTGTTGACCGCGCCCGGAAAGCGTTCACTCGCGCTTTTTTCCCCTTTTACGACTGGCATGGCCATGTATTCTTCCGCGAACCGCGCATAGACATCCAGCATGAGACGGGACTCCTGCATGGCTTCTTCGGCGGTCGCGTGGACCGTGTGCCCTTCCTGCCAGAGAAATTCCGTGGTGCGCAGAAACATGCGGGTGCGCAACTCCCAGCGCACCACATTGGCCCATTGATTGATGAGCAGCGGAAGGTCACGGTAAGACTGTATCCAGCGGGAAAATGCATCGCCGATGATCGTTTCCGATGTGGGGCGCAAGATGTAGGGTTCTTCCAGCGGGCTCGCGGGAATCAGTTTGCCTTCTTCATCTTTCGCGAGGCGGTGATGGGTGACGACGGCGCATTCCTTCGCAAACCCTTCGATATGCTCGGCTTCCTTTTGCATAAAGCTCAGAGGGATCATCAGTGGGAAGTATAAATTTTTATGCCCTGTTGCCTTGAATGCGTCGTCCAGTACTCGCTGCATGTTTTCCCAGATGGCAAAGCCCCAGGGCTTGATGATCATGCATCCGCGCACCGGCGATACTTCCGCCAGGTCAGCGGCTTTGATGATTTGCTGATACCATTCAGGATAATTTTGTTCGCGGGTAGGCGTGATAGCCGTTTTAACAGCTTTATTTGAGTTCATCTAATACTTGCTCCACATGTCCGGGGACCTTGACCTTGCGCCAGATCGCGCGAATGATGCCCGCTTCATCAATAAGAAACGTTGATCGCTGTATGCCTAAAAAGGTTTTTCCAAACAGGCTTTTTTTATTGATGACACCATAGGATTCGCATACGTCCCCGTTGGTATCAGCCAGAAGTGTGAAGGGCAGCGCGTACTTTTCCCTGAACCGGGCATGGCTTTTGGTGCTGTCCCTGGATATGCCAAGGACTTCCACTTTCCGCTGCTTGAATGTATCAAACTGGTCGCGAAAGTCGCAGGATTCTTTTGTGCAGCCGGGAGTACTGTCTTTGGGATAAAAAAAGAGCACCACTTTTTTGCCGCGCAGGTCAGCTAGTGTCACTTCCTTGCCTTCAATATCTGTTGCCAGCGTAAATTCCGGCGCTGGATCGCCAATTTTCAGAGCCATGGATTGTCCTCAATAATTTTTTATTTTGGCAAGAATATCATCTAACTAGCAGATCGTCATCTCATCTGGCGAGGCTGCCTGGAATACGCGAGGGAGCATGGATATGGATGTGTGTGCAAGGATGGAAATAAGAGATAGAAATAAAGGCTATAAGAATGACACTCCCTCCGGAAAGAAAATTTCAGATTCCGGAGGGATAACAGTGTGATAAAGCCGGCTAATCATTGGCATTAGCGAGTAACTGCGTGCCCAATCAGGCCGCCGCCAACAGCGCCGACCGCTGTACCCGCAGCACTGCCGCCAGTTACACCGTAGCCGACCACACCGCCTAATGCAGCACCGCCAGCTGTTCCCATTTCCCTGTTAGTACAGGCGCAGAGCAACCCGGCTGCCAAGATGACTGTCATCATTGAAAGTGTAAGTTTTTTCATATAACCACCTCGTCCATTAATTAATGTAGTCACACTATTATTCTAGCAATTATTTCAGCATTGCGGTGTGATATGCGCCTTGGCTGTTGATTGTTAAGGTTTTCCATAGCCAGGGGAGAATTTCTTTCATGGATTCGGGGAATTGCCAGGGCGGATTGATGACCGTCAGGCCGCAGCCGTTCAAGTGTTGCGGCAAATCTGGGTAAATTGTTAATTCTATTATAAAAATTGGCAGACTGACGGCGGCTTTCAGCGCGCGGTAATAATGTTCGATGGAGGATTTGTCCTTGATCGGATACCAGATGGCGTAAATGCCGGTTTCCCAGCGTTTTATCGCGTAAGACAGCGAGTGTGCGATACGGGTAAATTCATCAGGATCTTCATAAGGAGGGTCAATGAGCACAATTCCGCGGCGTTCCCGCGGAGGCAAAAACGCCTTGAGTCCGACAAACCCGTCTGTATGGTGCACAGCCACTTGTTTGTCGCCCGCGAAAGCGGACTTGAGCGCCTGATATTCCTGAGGCTGCAATTCACAGGCGATAATGCGGTCATGCGCGCGCGAGAGACAGCGCGCGATCATGGGTGAGCCTGGGTAATAGCGCAGGGAAGAAAACCGCGAGGCAGTCAGACGGTTATTGACTTGATGCACGCAGTCCAGATAGCGTTTGACCAGCGGCGGTGGATTTTCCTGTTGTATCACTTTTTCTATGCCGCCTTCATATTCCCTGGTTTTTTTGGAAAATTCCGAAAACAGATCATAATATCCTGTGCCGGCGTGTGTATCGATGTAGCAAAAAGGCGTGTCCTTGCGGTAGAGAGAAGTGATGAGCGCGGTGAGAATGACGTGTTTGACTACATCCGTGAAGCTGCCCGCATGGTAAGAATGCCGATAATTCATCTTGTCAATCCCAAAGCGGATAATGTTCTAAGGTAATTTCCTCGCCAAAAAACAAGCGGGCATTCGCCGCGAATGATTCCGTATAGTCAGAGACGTAAAAATGTTTTGAACAGACGCCGTTGGCGTTAAGCAGGTTATGCGTTTCCAGCTGTTTTTTGACCGCCTGCGCGACAATATCGGAAGAGTCGATGATATCGATGGTGTTGTGGTTGGAGGAAACATACTGTTCCAGTATCTTGTTTTTAATAACCGGATAATGTGTGCAGGCCAGGACCAATGCGTCAATATTCCGCAGATTGGGATGAGACAGGTAAACGCGCAGCAGTGAATCCAGCACCTGGTGATCGCCAAATTCTTCAATGGCTGACGCCAGCAAGTTGGTGGCGTGGGATGACAGCCGGATGTTCAGGTTCAATTCATCAATTTTTTTCTTGTAAATATGTGAATTTACGGTCTGCCGGGTACCGATGAGGCCAATGTGCCTGGATGCGTATTTTTCTTTTAACAGCCTGACAGTCGGGTCTATGACATTCGTGACCAGTGCCTTGCTGCCAATGTACTCCTTGACTAATTCATATGCGGCCGCGGAAGCCGAATTGCAGGCAATCAGTATGAGCTTGCATTCCTGCTGCAGCAACATATGCGCAATTTTGACAGAATAAGCCTGTATGGCCGCTGTGGATTTGTCGCCGTAAGGCAAATGTGCGGTATCGCCAAAATAAATGATATTTTCTTTTGGCAGATAACGGACGATGGCGTGAGCGACGGTGAGTCCGCCTATGCCGCTGTCAAAAATGCCTATGGGCTGCGTGGATGCATGGTTGGGTTTCATGGAGAATATTGTATGTTCCGATCCGGCAAAAGTCTTGTGTTTTGGGAAGCTGCCGCGGCATTGGCGGCATGGTTGTGGATTCGGGTTGATAAACGCCCTCGAATTGTGACTAACAAACAGGGCTGGCAAGAATCATAGGTAAAATGAGAAATATTTTTCCTATAAACAATTATTGGCCACATCATGAGCATTCGGCGGTGTTGTTTGCCAGTGCAACCCGGCATTAAATATCTGTATAATGAAAATGTTGATTTAAATTTTTTTTACTTAAGTAAACAAAAGGAGTTGAGCAATGAAGAAAGTGACTGGATTATTACTGGTAGTAATGATGATGGGTGTACTGGGTGGATGCTATTCAACCGCTTGTCAGCAACCCGCTCCAATGAATATGAAAGGCGAAGGCTAAACCTATTCGACCTGTCAAAAAGGGCATCGCAAGGATGCCCTTTTTATTTTAAGTCATCCCTGCGCTTCTGCGCCGCTTCCAGCGTAACCTGGGAACAGCAGCCGTCATCAAAGGATTTCTTCAAGGCCGTATATCAGGTGGTCAATATCCATGACTTTTTCGCAGGCAAGGCAGACGCCGGGCATAAAACATTGCCGGTCCAGGCTGTCATGACGCAGAGTCAGTGTTTCGCCGGTGTTTCCGAAAATGATTTGCTGGTGCGCCAAAAACCCGGGCAGCCTGACGGCGTGAATCGGGATGCCGTGATATTGCGCGCCGCGTGCTCCCGGCACGGTTTCGCGTGATGTCTTGACGGGCTGGTTTACGTCTATCGCCGCCTGTTCCAGCATCTCGGCGGAACGTAGCGCGGTTCCCGAGGGACTGTCAGCCTTGTTGTCATGATGCATTTCAATGATTTCAACATGGGGAATGTGCTTTACGATTTCTTTCGCGTATTTCATCATCAATACAGCGCCCAGCGAAAAATTGGGCGCGATGATTCCGCCTAATTTCAATTTTGCGCACTGGTCTTGCAGCGCGCGGATTTGGGCGCCGGTCAGGCCGCTGGTGCCGATTACCGGGCGTGCGCCGGTTTCTATAATGTCACTGGTGTTTTTGAATACGGATTCCGGATGCGTGAAGTCAATCACGACTTGAGCGCGACTGTCACGTATCGATTTTTTTAAATCATATTCACGGCCGGTCTGGCCGACCAGTTCTAAACGGGGATGAGTGCTGATCGCTTTGACGGTCATCTGGCCCATGCGGCCGAACGCGCCATTAACAAGTATTTTGATGGGTTTCATGCAATTTGTCCTGTATTGCTTCGCTCAGAATCGGGATCCATTCAAGGCTGCGGATGTTTCAGGTCGGGAAACCTCAGCAACCAGGCCTGGGCTGCCAATATATCATATCCCCATGATGAATGGAGTCTATTGGATGCCGGTAAAGACGAGTCAAATGTTCCGGTGTCAGCATGTCAAGAATCTTTCCCTGCATGGTTTCGCCGTCAGGGTACATCAGCAAGACATGGTCGCAGTAATGCTGGGCGAGATTGGCATCGTGCAGTGACATCATGACAACGGCGTTGTTTGTGTCTGCCAGACGGCGAAAATGACCAAAGACCAGGCCTTGATAGCGCACGTCAAGGTGATTGGCGGGTTCATCGAGAAAATAGATCGCGGGTGTCTGGGCCAGCAGGGCGGCGATGGCGAGGCGTCTTTGCTCGCCGCCGGATAATTGCGTAACACGGCGGCGAGTGTGGGATTGCAGCTCCATGGTTCGCAGTGCTTCGCTGATAATTTGAATATCTGCCGCGCTTTCCTGTTTCAGGAATGGAAGATGCGGATAGCGCGCCGCGCGGCAATAATCCCAGACTGTTTGGGGGAACACAACGGTAATATCCTGGAACAGCAATCCGATGGAGCGGGCAATGGTTTTGACCGGAAGCTGGTTCAATAATTGACCACCCAGTCTGATTTCTCCGCAGGTAACCGGCCGCAAGCCGCATAGCGCGTGCAATAACGTGGTTTTACCGCAGCCATTAGGCCCTAAAATACCCCAAACCTCGCCGGCACGTAATTGAAGATTGAGCGATTGACAAAGTTTTCTGTTCCCCATGGTGAGGGTGAGGCGCGAGGCTGTCAGCATGATTGTCTCTGTAATAACCAGATAAACAGCGGCACGCCCAGCAACGCCATTAAAATCCCGACCGGGATTTGCTGCGGGGCAAGCCAGGTGCGCGCGCAAGTGTCCGTGAGTGTGAGAAAACTTCCCCCAAGCAGCGTAGAGACGGGTAGTGTGATGCGATGGTCATATCCACTGATCATGCGCGTCAGATGAGGGATGATCAATCCTATAAAGCCTACACAGCCAGCCAATGTGACTGCCGCAGCTGTAAACAGCGAACTCAGCAGATAAAGCGCAAGGCGATATTTTTCGCTGGGAAGACCCAGAGCGCGGGCTTGCTGTTCTCCACGGCCGAGGATATTCAGTCCCGGAGCAAGCAGCAGGCAGACGGGCAGGCCTATGGACAACACCAAAAGTCCGGTCCAGGGAAAGCGCGCGTCATTCAAATCGCCGGACAGCCAGAAAAGCATACTGTGGAGACGGGACGCGGGACTCACGAGGAGAATGAAATTGATGCAGGCGGAAAATCCGCAGGCAATCGCAATACCTGAAAGCAGCAAGGTATTTGTCTGCCAGCGGTGCTTGCGGGACAGCAGCAGAATAATGGCGATCGTGAGGAGGCTGCCAAACCAGGCGCCGCCCAGTATGCCGAAAGTACCGGCGCCCAGCGACATCATGATCAGGGTGAAAAGTGCGGCACCGCCTGATATTCCCAGTACGTAAGGGTCGGCCAGGGGGTTTTGCAGTAATAATTGCATCAGGCTGCCTGAAAGGGCAAGCAGGCCGCCGCATACAAAGGCGGCCGCGGTCCTGGGGAGGCGAAGCTGTAAAAAAATCGTACTAAACTGATTGTTTTCACTAAACAAAAGTTGATAGATCGGGATAGACGTACTACCTTTAGATAAGGATAGTAAAATCGTCGATAAAACCAAGCTGACGACCAAAAAAATAAGACGGGACCTGGATAGCATATTGGAACTCGTTTGCTCATGAGATGGTATTTTGGAACAATGCGAAAAAGATTATAGGTGACAAAAAGTGATTGATAAAGCTGGCTACAGGTATGGTGTGGGGATCATTCTGGTTAATGGTAACCGTCAGGTTTTTTTTGCCAAGCGCATAGGCATGCTTGCCTGGCAGTTTCCCCAGGGCGGCATGAAGGAAGACGAGACGCCTGAGCAGACCATGTACCGGGAGTTAAAAGAAGAAGTGGGTCTGAATCCGGAAGATGTTGAAGTCCTCGCCACGACCAGGCGCTGGCTGCGATATCGGCTGCCAAACCGTCTGGTGCGGCATTACGCAAAACCTTTATGTATCGGGCAAAAGCAGAAATGGTTTTTGCTGCGCTTGTCCAACCAGGATGCAAAAATTGATTTGCAGGCTAACAATGATCCGGAGTTTGATTCCTGGGCCTGGGTCTCATACTGGTATCCGTTGCGTCAGGTGGTGACATTCAAGCGGCGGGTTTATGTGATGGCGCTGAAAGAGTTTGCCAAAATTGTTTTATCGAAACGGTTTTGGAATCAGGACAGCAGCAGCCGGTTGGCTGGCGGCGAGACAGAGGCGAAATAATGCTGACGATTTTGCGCCATATTATCCAGGAGGTGACCAGCGCCCAGAGCTTCAGCGACGCGCTTGAAATCATGGTAAAGCGCATCGCTAACGCCCTTGCGACGCAAGCCTGTTCTATCTTTTTGCTGGATAGGCATCATGGCGAGTATGTGCTGGTTGCGACCCAGGGGTTGAATCCGAAAGCGGTGAACAAAATACGCGTTCCCATCAACAAGGGATTGATCGGTCTTGTGGGTGAACGCGAAGAACCTATCAATATCGATGACGCCACCAAGCACCCCCGCTTTTTGCATGTCGCTGAAGCGGGAGAAGAAGCATACCGTGCGTTCCTCGGCACGCCGGTCATTTATCATCGCCAGGTACTGGGGGTGTTGATTGTCCAGCAAGAGGAACCCCGGCGTTATGATGAATCAGAAGAAGCATTTCTCGTCACGCTCGCCACGCAGCTGGCTGCCATCATCGCTCACGCTGAAGCGACGGGCGCTCTCGCTGAGCTCATGGAAAATTCAAAAGGCAAGCGTCACGATCTTGTCTATTCCGGCGTGCCCGGCGCTCCCGGCATCGGTATGGGGACAGGGGTGGTCATTTATCCGCCGTACGATCTGGATTCAGTGCCTGATCGTGAACCCGACAATATTGAAGCGGAAATCGAATTGCTGGATGCGGCTTTCGCGACGGTGCGTGAAGATTTGCGGCAGTTGAGCGAGCGTTTGTATCCCACCCTGCCTTCAGAAGAACGAGCCTTGTTTGACGTTTATCAGCGCATTCTGGACAGTGCCGATCTGGGCAAGGAAGTGGCTGACAACATTCGCGCGGGAAACTGGGCGCAAGGCGCGCTGCGGCAATCCATACAAACGCATGTGCGTCGTCTCGAAAGTCTGGACAATGAATATATGCGCGAGAGGGCGGTGGATATTAAAGATCTGGGGTTGAGGGTGCTGGCCTGCCTGCAGAAAAATAATCGTATTACGCCTCAGTATTCAGAAAAAACCATTCTGATTGGTGAAGCGCTTGCGCCGACTGATTTGGCGGAAGTGCCGGAAGGATGTCTTGCCGGAGTGGTATCTGCAAGCGGTTCGGGAAATTCCCATGTCGCCATTCTGGCGCGCGCCATGAAAGTGCCGACAGTCATGGGGGTGGGCGAAGCCCAGATTCATGACTTGCAGGGCAAGGAAATCATTGTTGATGGTTATTATGGCCAGGTACATGTTTCTCCTGGGCTGTCATTGCGCACCGAATTTGAGCGCCTGATCCAGGAAGAAAAAAAACTTGACGCGGAACTGGATGAAATCCGTGATTTGCCGGCGGTGACCAAGGACGGGCAGCGCATCGGGCTGTTGGTCAATACGGGATTGGGTGCGGATATCAGTATATCGCTGGCTGCCGGCGCGGAAGGGGTGGGTTTGTACCGCACGGAAATTCCGTTTTTAATGCGCGATCGCTTCCCGTCAGGTGAAGAGCAGCGCATTATTTACCGCCAGCTTCTGGCTTCGTTTGCTCCGCGCCCGGTGATTCTTAGGACGCTGGATGTGGGCGGAGACAAGCCGCTGCCTTATTTCCCGATCAAGGAAGATAATCCGTTCCTGGGGTGGCGCGGCATACGCATAACCCTGGATCATCCGGAAATCTTTTTGTCACAAATCCGCGCCATGATGCGGGCCAGCGAAGGTCTGAACAACATGCGAGTCATGCTGCCCATGATCACGGATGTCACCGAAGTGGATGAGGCGTTACGCCTGTTGAAGAAAGCTTATGCGGAAGTGAGAGACGAGGGTTACGATATAGAAATGCCTCAGATAGGCGTGATGATTGAAGTGCCTTCGGCGGTGTATCAGGCGAGAGCGCTCGCGAAGCGGGTTGATTTTCTCTCGGTGGGAAGCAATGATTTGACCCAGTATCTCCTGGCGGTCGACAGAAATAACCCGCGTGTCGCAAATCTTTATGACGCGCTGCATCCCGCCGTACTGAGAGCTTTGATACAAATAGTGGAAAGCGGGCATCAGGAAGGAAAACACATCAGCATTTGCGGTGAGCTCGCCGGCGATCCTGTGGCGGTGATGCTGCTGATAGCCATCGGATTCGATTCGCTTAGCATGAATGCGTCTTCGGTGGGCCGCATACGCTGGGTCATCCGGCATGTCACCAAGAAAAAATCGGCGAAATTATTACACGAGGTATTGAGTATGGAGAGTGCGGTCATGATTCGGTGTCACATGGAGCTCGCCTTGGAGCGGGCCGGACTGGGTAATCTGATTCGGGCGGGAAGATAACCATGTTGACGTATCCGGCAATCGATCCCGTCGCGTTTCATATCGCCTCCTGGCCTGTGTATTGGTACGGCCTCATGTATCTGATTGGTTTTCTGGCCGGCTGGGCGCTGCTTTCCCTGCGTACCCGTTATTCGCCGCGAGGTTTTACACAAGACCAGGTTTCGGATATCGCGTTTTATACCGCGTTGGGCGCTATCATCGGCGGCCGCCTGGGTTATATGTTTTTTTATGACTGGAAGGTTTTGTTTTCAGATCCGCTGTTGATTTTTCAAACCTGGAAAGGCGGCATGTCATTTCATGGCGGACTGCTCGGCGTCCTGATCGCGATGATGTTGTTCGCCCGCAAGGCGAAGAAGCCTTTTTTGGCGCTAACGGACTTTATTGCTCCTGTTGTGCCCATCGGATTGGGTGCGGGACGCATTGGCAATTTTATCAACGGCGAATTATGGGGCCGGATCACGGACGTCTCGTGGGGAATGATTTTCCCTCATGGCGGTCCCTTGCCGCGTCATCCCTCCCAGTTGTACGAATTTTCCATGGAGGGAGTGCTGCTGTTTCTTATCCTGTTTGTCTATTCCTGGAAGCCGCGTCCCTTGGGGGCGGTTTCCGGATTGTTTGCCTTGTTTTATGGCTTGTTCCGTTGCATAGCCGAATTTTTTCGCGAGCCCGATGCGCAAATCGGTTATCTTTTTGGCGGGATGACTGAGGGTCAGCTGCTTTCCATCCCGCTGATTCTGGCGGGTTTACTCCTGCTTTTGTGGTCTTACAAGAAAGGAAAAATGGTGACATGAGGCAATATCTCGAATATTTGCAGTATATTCTCGATCATGGTACGAGCAAGGTCGATCGTACCGGTGTGGGGACACTGAGTGTTTTTGGCTATCAGATGCGGTTTGATCTGAGAGAAGGATACCCTTTGGTCACGACGAAAAAACTTCACACTAAAAGCATCTTCCATGAATTGTTATGGTTTTTGCGCGGTGACACCAATATTGAGTATTTGCGGCAAAACGGTGTGAGCATCTGGAATGAATGGGCGGATGCAAATGGCGACCTGGGGCCGGTTTATGGCAAGCAATGGCGCCGCTGGCAGGCATACGACGGCCGCGTAATTGATCAAATGAGTGAATTGGTGCAGCAGATCAAGCAGAATCCCGACTCCAGGCGTCTGATTGTGAGCGCCTGGAATGTGGGTGAACTGGATAAGATGGCTTTGCCCCCCTGTCATCTCCTGTTCCAGTTTTATGTTGCAAACCGGGAGCTGTCCTGCCAGTTATATCAGCGTTCCGCCGACTCGTTTCTGGGCGTTCCTTTTAATATCGCCTCATATTCCTTGTTGACTCATATGATTGCGCAGCAATGCGATCTCGAGGTGGGAGATTTTGTCTGGACAGGCGGTGATTGTCACATTTACCTCAATCATCTCGAACAGGTGCGGCTGCAACTGACCCGCGCGCCTTATCCGCTGCCTCAGCTGCGATTTGTGCGCCGCCCGCCATCGCTGTTTGATTATGCCTTTGACGATATAGAGATTCTGAACTATCAGGCGCACCCGCACATCAAGGGCACGGTGGCGGTGTAAGGGCGCTTTGAACACCCTCTGTAAAACACGACCACTCTCGGAACCTGTGCCTATTTATTCCTCACAGTTTTCCCTGTCGTAAGTCCTTTGCTGCAGGGGTTCCTCGCTGGCCTGTATATTGGCTTCGCGGGTATTGCTGGTGGAACCGCTGAATACCATGCTGCTTTTCAGCATATTGCAATAGGCGCGCTTGGCCGCGGTCGGCGTCATGGATGAGCAGGAAGTCAAGCCGGCGGACAATAACAGGGCGCAGATGACCATGCGAAAAAGAGGTTTCATTCAGACAGGCTCCTTGAAAAGGATTTCCATTCATATTCTTACATTGTATTGCCTTATTCACTGGAAGGGAATATGGATTTTTTATTCTGACCGCGGTCATTGACAGGATGAAAATATTTTTCTGTGACGGCGCGCATTTCCCGCAGCAGTGAGATATATGGCCTGGCATTCGGAAGACGGGGATTGCTCTTGGGTTCAGTCATGAGTTGTTCCAGGCACGTTGAGACAAGAGAAATATTTTTTCCATCGATCAGGGTGCGCCCAAGCAGCGCGTAAAGGCTGATCAACCCCGCCATTCTGGCTGCGTCAGCGTCATGTTTGAGGGCGAATGTTTTCTTGAGTTCGGGCAGGGTGGTGAGTGCATTGATCCTGTTTTCATGAAACTCCGCATCATTGCAGTATTGTTTGAAAGAATCCAGTTGGTTTTTGTTGATAATATGCAGCAGGTATTTTTCGATTTTATGCATCAACTCCAGGGAGACTGCCTTGTAAACGCTGGTCATGAGCGGCTGGGCCGATTTTTCAAATTCAGTTCTGTCTTGCCATAAAAACCTGTTTTGCGTCGCTAGCTGTACTTTTCCCATTTGTTGATCCAGCGCCTGCATGGAGGACTGGATTTTTTCGATTTGAGGCAGGCGGCTGAGATAGGATTTGAGCAGTGAATGCTGATTTCTGGCTCTCGCCAGAATGGCATCAGAAACCTTGGCGAGAAGCCTGATCATGAAGTGAACGTATTGAACTTTCACATGCGGATTCAGGTTTTCGATAAGCAGTTTGTCGGCGCATGCGTTCCAGAGGCGGAGCAGATGTTTGTCTTTTACCCGCGCATCGATCAGCATCGAGTTGAAATCCCGGGATTCCGGCTTCACGGAGTCGACGCCGGCTTCCTTGATCAAGGACAGTTTGATCAGCTGATGCGTGCGGCTCTTGATCCGGGTCAGGTGCTTCGCGAATAAAAGCGCGTGCCGGAAATCGTTTTCTGACAGGAATGCTGCGTCTGGTTTGCGCGACAGTTTCTCGAGCTCTGCCACGCTGTTCTTTTCATCCAGGTGGTTGATCAGGGTATACCAATAGGGATTGTCCTCGAGATGTTTCAGATTGGCATTCAGCAGCAATAGTTTCATGTTATCCGACGCCAGGTAGCGCATCAAATTCGCCAGCGTGAAAAGTACCTGGAAATCCAGGGTGCTCTCGTGACGGGAAAGGATTATGTCAACGCGGCGCAGAATTTCATTGTCGAAAAAAGCCAGATACTGGTTGATGTTCTGGTCGGACAGAATTTGTTTACGTTCAATTTTTGTAATGGTCTGTATGATGGACAAAATCAGATTGTGCAATTCGACGTGGTTTTCTGATATGCCAAGCAGTGAAGATTGCTGTTTAATGACGGTGTGCATCTGATAATGAAGCTGGATCTTTTTTTTCATTTCGTCTATGCCGGATAAAAAGGTTTTTGCCTCCCGGTTGTTTCCGTAAATTGTGTAGAGCGAGGCGAGCGGTTTGACGCATGCAATGACTGTAAGCAGGTTTTTATATTCAAATCGGGTGATCTCCCGGGAGTCAAGATGATGGTTTGCCTCTATGAGATCTCTCAGCAGAAGACTGATTCTGTCAGTCAGGCGTTTGATGTTTTTTTCACCATAAAATTGCGTGTAAAATCGGACTTCCTTTTCGCGGTCGTCCGGTCGGCGGGTCTGCGCGTCCGCCAGTGCCTGTCCTAGCCATGCGGCGGAAAAATCGGCCGGGTTATCCAGGTAATGCAGGGTGTGGCGCAAGTGAAGCTCCTGTTTTTGTTCCTGTGAGCCGCAAACATGGACGACTTGTTCCAGCATGAACGACCATGTCTGGCCGGCAATCAGATGGTCGAGATAAGTTTTCAGATTGAAATGAGAATCGACGGGGGTCTTGATATCCAGTATGTGGTTTTCAATGGATATGCGGGAATTAAGAGTCGAGGTGAAAATTTCGAATAGAATTTTGGCTGCCCTGTCATCAATGCGGCCCGGTGCCGAGAGAGAAATCAATTCCAGGATTTTTTTCATCCGGTAGGCGTATACCGACTTTTCATCTCCGAATAATTCGATGATGGATGCCGCCGCCGGTTTCCAGGCGGCGGCTGCATCAGCCAGGCTGGACTGGATGACGGGAGCGAACTGGCGCCGTGCGGACTGAAGCATGCCCGAAATGACTGATTGTGAAGAATATTGCGAAAAAAACAGATAGTCGTCCGGATCGGCCTCCTGGCAGTGCAGGATGTAATCCAGGCGCCTTTTTGCAAAGCGCGTAATAATGCTGTTTTGGGCGGGAGTATTCAATTTCGCGAAGAGGCGCGTAAGCAGCGGCTCAAGATAAGGTGTCGTGCCGTCGTAGGTGTCAGCGAAGGCCGAGAGTATCTTGATCATGTCTTCATCCCCGCCCAGGCCGGCTATCAGGTCTTCTCCTGCCAGCGTGCTGATGTTGCTGAAATATTCCATATCGGGCTTTTCATTTTTTTCAACGCACCGTATGCAATATTGTTTGACCAGGGAAAGAATGGATTTGGACAGGGATTCAAGAATGATCTTTCTGCATTCGATGTTGGTAAAGAATTCATTGATGCGTGTTAAAAGCAAGGCGAGCCTGTTGACGCTAATGTTGTCGGCGTCGGGCAAATACAAATAACTCTTGATCATGAAGAAATCGTTGATCCTGGCCAGAATGCATCTTTCCAGTTCCGCTCTAAGTGATGCCAGTACATCCTTGCGTATCATCGGTTGTTTGATGTCGCGCTCACAATCCTGTCTGATATTATTAAACAGGGTTAATATTTCGTTATCGTCGAAATTGCCAAAATCAATATAGGGCGACAGCGCGCTGATTTTGAGCATCACATTTTTGACATAGGCGCAGATGGAAAATAAATATATTTGCTCTGTGGTCATTCCGGGTGTGATAGTGAATGCAGGGCTCCACTCTTCTCCATAGGTCTCTGCGATGTGTTGATGCCGTTTGACCGCGGTGGCCAGGCTGTCCTGGGTGAGCGACGGTGATTCAAGAATGTTAACCAGCAGATGCAGCAAGCCGGCTTCATTTTCCTCATGCAGTTTTTTCGCAGAGTCGGAAACTTTTGCCAGCGCTTTTTTCAGAGATGAATAATCTTTATCGTTTTTTTTCGGGGAAATGTATGGAATGAATTCAATGATATTGTTGATTTGTTCGGGCGTGAGGTCATGATTGGACAGAATCAGGTGTTTTATCCTGCTGGCGAGCGCCAGGAACAAGTCAGATCCGGAATGGTAGTGTTCATGCGGGAAATTCCTGAAAAACAGCCTGGCTTGCCTGATCTGATCCAGCGCGCATGAAAGGGTTTCTGCATTCAGCCGGGCGCCGCTTAATATGTGATCCGTCAAGTCGCTGACCAGGCTTTTGACTTCGATCTCAAATTTGATGCTTAATTCTTCCAGGAAGCGCGCATAAACCTTATTCTGGTCCTGTATGCTCTTTATCAACAGGTCACGCAGGGCGCCGGGTTTTTGTCCGGCAATACGTCGTTCTTCCTGTGCCATGTATTTCATGAGCGACTTGAGTTTGTTCAGAACGAAACCTTTATCCTCGAGCTTTCCCTGTTTCAGGGCGTTGGATGCCAGGCGGACATCTTGATGGGCTTCTTCAATCAGGAGCGGTAAGGTGTTTGCGCTGAAAAGGAACACCGGGTAAGCGCGCAAGCCTGTCAATGTGTTCTCATCTTCGCACATGCTTTTCCAGTGACGGGGAATGTTCTGCATGCGAAACTGTCGGAGATTATACAAGATGGATTTTTCAGAGGGATTATCTTCACAGTATTTGTTAATCACTTTTAAAAAATCCGCCATCAATCCGGGCGTGAGACTGCGCCTGGCATCCGGCTTTTTCCCGGTTCCCAGAATGTTGATGCCGCATTGGTCTTTGATCATGCCGCAGACGTGCGTAATCAGATCATCCATTTTAATGTCATGGTAATACTCCGCACATGCCAGTCTGAAATACATGGATTGGACGGCGGATTTTTTTAACTTTTTAACTTCATAACGAAGAAAGCCCAGATAATTCCTGATAGCGGGATGCCATTTCTTGGTTTGCGAATTTTGGGGATCCAGGGCCTCGTTCAGCCATCCTTCTATCTTGCGGATAAAATTCTGATAGAATTCCAGCAGTTTTTCACTGGAATAGCCGCAAAAAAACTGATGGGATATCCAGTCGTTTTTTATGTCAATCAGATGGTGAATTTTGCTTCGCGCCGCCTGATCTTCCTCGTGCTTTTTTCCGCTGTCATTAACAATCATATCCGTCATGTTTTCCCAAAGCTCGAGCTTTTTTAATGAATCCTGGTTGGCGCTCCACCATTCTATGACATGATTTAGAGGAAGCAGGGCTTTTTCATTGGCGACAACTTTTTTGATGGCTTCCATGGAGACGTCGCCCTTTTGCCTGAGCATTTTGAATTCCCTTACTTCCTGGATCAGGCGGTGTAATTCGCGAACCTGTTTTTCATCCAGTCCGGGAAGCATATTGAAACGGGCCATGATGTCTATGAATTGGTTATGCAGTCTGACCAGTTCCGTGAGCAAGGGATCTTTGGCGAAAGTCTTTCTGATTTCTTCCTGTTGGCTATAGTCAAGACGGGTTTTTTGCGACTGTTCAGCGTATTGAATCACTTGCTCCGCATCCAGCCGGTTGATTTCGACTTCATGAATCAGGCATGTCTGGGTATTTGCAGCTTCATTTTGCGTGCCCTGAGGCTGAGTGTGACGGGAGTGAGTCAGCATTGATCTGTTCATGTGAAACCCTCCTGGTTGTATTGTCCGTCTTGAATGCGGACAAGGTGCGATGGTGTGTTCCCCGGAGCGTGCTAAGGATGAAGTCACCTTTTTTGATTGTTTTGTTTTATACAGGATAGCTGGTCATCAATTAAAGAAAGCTTAAATTGGCGCATATAGGTTGAATATTGATCATCCGCTGACCTATATTCCCGTCAATGTTGGATATTTCCTCTATAATGATTGCAATGATTTGTGTTACCGCTTATTCTCCTCTAGTAAGTGAGAAATTTTAGAACACAATTCGGGTATTAAGGAATGTTTGAAAAGGAGAGCCTTAGGGCTAGCATAGGTTTTATTGATGTCAAAGATTAACAATAAGAAAGATCCATTTGCAGAAAGGGAATCTCAAAAATACGAGAACCCTATTCCCAGTCGGGAGTTCATCCTGGAATATCTCGCCGAAAGAGGCCGCCCCGCAACACAGCGGCAAATTGAGCAAGAGCTGAATCTGACAACTTCCGAATCACAGGAAGCCTTGCGCCGCCGTCTGATTGCCATGTGCCGGGACGGGCAATTATTGAAAAACCGCAAGAGCGCGTACGGACCGCTGGAAAGCATGGAATTAATTGCCGGGCGGGTGATAGGCCATAAAGATGGCTTCGGATTTGTTGAGCCCGACACAGGCGGAGAAGATTTGTTTCTGAGTCCCAGGCAGATGCGCACAGTGTTTCATGGAGACCGTGTGCTTGCCAGGGTGTCTAATGTTGATACCCGCGGCCGCCGGGAAGCGATGATTGTAGAAGTGCTGGAACGCCATACTCAGCAGATTGTGGGACGGTTTTATGCGGAATCAGGAACTGCTTTCGTGGAATCCGCAAATCAGCGCATTACCCAGGATATATTGATACCGCCCGATGAGCAGAACGGCGCAAAGCATGGCCAGATTGTGGTCGTGGCGATTACAGATCAGCCGACCCAGTATACGCGTCCCCTGGGCAAAATTATTGAAGTCCTGGGCGATCATATGGCGCCCGGCCTGGAAATTACCGTTGCGATACGCAACCACGAGCTTCCTTACATATGGCCGGATGATGTGCTGCTTGAGGCATCGCGTTTCGCGCCGCATGTCACGGAAGACGCCCTGGATGGACGTGAAGATTTACGTCATCTGCCTTTTGTCACCATTGATGGTGAGGATGCGAAGGATTTTGATGATGCTGTTTATTGTGTTCCGCGCGAAAATGGCGGATGGATGCTTTATGTCGCAATCGCTGATGTCAGTCATTATGTAAAACCCGGCACAGCGCTGGACAAGGAAGCTTATAACCGCGGAAATTCGGTGTATTTCCCCGGTCGCGTTATTCCCATGCTTCCTGAAACCTTGTCCAATAATTTGTGTTCCTTGATGCCTGATGTCGATCGTTTGGCAATGGTCTGTGAAATGAGTATTCATCCAACAGGCCGCATCATGAAATACCGTTTTTGTAATGCCGTGTTCAAGTCTCATGCCCGGCTGACATATAACCAGGTTCACGCCATGATGGAAAAAAATGACAGGCGCATGCGCGAACGTTTTACCCAGCATGTTCCCTATCTTGAGCATCTGTACGATTTGTTCCGTGTCTTGCAAAAATCCCGAAAGGGGCGCGGCGCCATTGATTTTGACCTGCCCGAGACCAAGATCGTGTTTGGCAAGGACCGCAAGATAGAAAAAATTGTTCCCTATGAGCGGTTTGATTCGCATCGTGTTATTGAAGAATGTATGCTGTGCGCGAATATCTGCGCGGCTCGCTTTCTGGAAAAGCATAAACAGCCCGGTCTTTATCGCGTTCATCAAGGGCCCACGGAAGAAAAACTGGAAAATTTGCGCCGTTTCCTTAATGAAATCGGCTTGAGCATGCCGGGGCATCGTGAGCCCGTCCCTGGCGATTATGCGCATATCTTGCGTGTGATCCAGGATCGTCCGGACGCTCACATGATACAGACACTTTTACTGCGCTCGATGAGCCAGGCTATTTACAGTCCTGATAATCGGGGGCATTTCGGGTTGGCGTATGATGCCTACGCGCATTTTACCTCGCCCATCCGCCGTTATCCTGACTTGCTGGTGCACAGGGCAATCAAGCATATTCTGACCTACAAGAAACCCAGCGCCAATGAGGCCGAGCTGGTGCGCGCAGGCGAACACTGTTCCATGACCGAACGCCGGGCAGACGACGCAACGAATGAAGTGACTGACTGGCTGAAGTGCGAATTCATGATGGACAAGGTTGGCAAGGAGTATGATGGTGTCATATCGGGTGCGATGAGTTTCGGGGTGTTTGTCGAGCTCGCGGAAATTTATGTGGAAGGTCTGGTGCATATCAGCGCCTTGCCAGAAGATTACTATCAGTTTGATCCTGTCAAACATGTATTAATGGGCGAGCGTTCCGGGCGGCGTTTTGGCCTGGGTGATCCGATTAAAATCCGGGTAGCCCGCGTGGATCTGGATCAGCGTGAAATTGATTTTGTGCTGGCGGAAGATGTCCGTGAAATGGCAGCAGGCAAGGGCCGTGGAAAAACTGCCAAGCGGAGAAATGAAAAAAAGCCACGCGGCGGCAGAGGAAGCGAAGCTCCGCGCGGCAGAAAGAAAAGTGAGCAGGGCGAGAGCGTAAAAAAGAAAAAGAAGAGAAGACGAAGATAATCCTCCTCTGGCGTTGTCTGACCAGGAATGTGCCGGCGTAACACTTGTATTGCTGTTTTCAGTCTGTCTGAAGTCATGATAGGTTTTCTTGCGTCATCAAGCCTTCTGAATAAAATGGGGATAATCAGGGTGAATGCGGTTCGACCTGAAATGCGAGGTTCCTTTTGGGAGTAAAATGAAAACGCCATGAGTGCAAGCAAACAATATCTATTCGGGCTTCATGCAGTTGAAGCCTTGCTGCAAAATCAGCCTGAGCGAGTGATCCGCTTGTGTGTGTACCAGGATCGTCAGGATAAAAAATTGGGTGAATTGGTGGCGGCTGCCAAAAGGCTGGGGGTACCGGTTGACCTGGTTTCGCGCAAGGAGCTGGATAGAATGACTTCTGAGGCAAACCATCAGGGCGTGGCCGCATTTTGCACCCGGGCCCGCGCTTATGAGGAGAGTGATTTGAAGCGCTTGCTGCAGAGTCTGGGCGTTCCGCCGCTGGTGCTGGTACTCGATGGTGTGCAAGACCCGCATAATCTGGGCGCTTGTTTTCGGTCCGCCGACGCCGCAGGCGTGCATGTCATCATTGCGCCCAAAGACAAAGCAGTGGGTGTGACACCGATTGTGAGCAAGGTCGCAAGCGGAGCGGCGGAAACTGTGCCATTTGTGCAGGTGACCAACCTGGTGCGGGCGCTGGAAGCATTAAAGGAACTGGGTATCTGGATTTATGGCGCGTCGGGTGATGCGGCTCAGTCGCTGTATCAAACTGATTTGACCGGGCCGGCTGCCATCGTTTTGGGCGCGGAGGGTTCAGGGTTGCGCAGGTTAACCCGCGAACACTGTGACATGCTGCTGCAAATACCCATGCGCGGATCCGTTTCCAGTTTGAATGTGTCCGTCGCAGCTGGAGTATTTTTGTTTGAGGCGGTGCGTCAGCGGAGCGGGTAAGCGCCTTATTGGCGAAACAAAGTGATGATTGTTCGGGATGCATTAGGTTAAATGAAATCACTGAAAGCCATGCCTCACGGGCTTGACGGCGCGACACCTGAGGGACTGCCCGGCCCGGGGCCGAATTGTCCGCCTGGGAAGGTTTGGGTTGAGGGATTGATCGCTGAGCCGTTTTGGCCTGCCGGCGCGGGTTCGGTGATGTCTTCGGGTTTGCTTAAGACCTTATAAAGCTGTTCCGGTTTGATGTTTTGTTTCATATAGAGTTCATGGTATTTCTCAACATCTTGCGAGCTGATCAGTTTGTCCAGGAACAGGGTTTGTGAAGAAAACAAGCCTGCAAAATATGAACCGGAAACCAGACGGCTGTCAAAACCAGGGTTCAGGTGAATGGCAAGTATGGACAGGAAAAGAAGGTTAATGATATACCCGCGTGTCAGGCCTAGCGCCCCGCCCAGTTTGCGGTTGATCACCGCGGTGGCAAAGCCATACGCTTCAAGAAAGCCTGTCATGCTGAGCCCGGCCTCGCAGGCGGAAAATGTTCCGACGAAACACACCAGCATGCTGATGGTATAGCCTAGTTGGTTAAGCAAATCCACTGTCAGCGGACCAGCATCAATAGCCTGCATGAAATTTTGCATAAATGTATTATTCACGACGCCTTCGATCAGAGGGGATGAGTTGATCAGGTTGGCCAGGGGCACAGTGAATCTGATGGTAACTATCAGTGCGGCGCTGAGACACATCAGGGAAATAGCTTCCCTTGATCCGCCGCGCACCATCCCGAGTACAGTATTGACGACCAATATGATGAAAATAAGAAAATCCAGTCCATTCCAGCCGCTCATGTATTCCTATAGTCCTTTCTGAGTGAGTAGAAATAAGCCACTCCATACCATAACATGAAATGAGTACAGCTTCTAGCGTCTGGCGATGAGAGCAGCGGTGTGATCATATTAGAATATCCCATCATGAGACTGTCCAGCAGTGTAAGAAATTCTGGCGGGCTGGATACCCGTTTGTGAAGAACCGGGTTTGGAGCTGGAATTCATGATGCGGGCCTTTTATGAGCATTACACATTAAAACGAAAATGCATGATGTCGCCGTCTTTTACGATATATTCCTTGCCCTCCAGGCGCCATTTCCCTGCCTCCTTGGCGCCTTGCTCGCCGCCAAAGCGGATAAAATCTTCATAGGAGATGACTTCGGCACGGATAAAACCTTTTTCGAAATCTGTATGGATGACCCCCGCTGCCTGAGGCGCGGAATCGCCGACGTGAATCGTCCACGCGCGGACTTCCTTTTCACCGGCGGTAAAATACGTTTCAAGATTTAAAAGTTTATATGCGCTATGAATCAGGCGGTTCAATCCGGGTTCTTCCAGATTTAATTCGGCAAGAAAGATTTCCTTTTCTGTATCATCGAGCTCGGCAATCTCGGCTTCAATGGCGGCGCATATCACCACGACTTGTGCTTTTTCGCTTTCGGCAATTTTTCTGACTTCGTCCAGCAGCGGGTTGCTGGTGAATCCGGTTTCAGAAACATTGGCAGCGTACAAGGTAGGTTTGAGCGTCAAAAGATGCAGCGAATTCAGCAAGGGTTTTTCTTCCTTGGTGAAATCCAGAGCGCGCGCCGGTTTCCCCTGGTCCAGCTGCTTTTTGATCCGCTCAAGCAGGCCCAGCTCGATAAGGGAGGCTTTATCTCCGGATTTTACGCCTTTTTGCACCCGCTGGATGGCGCGGTCCACGGTTTCCAGGTCGGCGAGGGCAAGCTCGGTATTGATGACTTCGATATCCTGCGCCGGAGAAACCTTGCCGGCGACATGCGTGACATTGGAATCTTCAAAGCAGCGTACCACTTGTACGATGGCGTCGGTTTCGCGTATGTGTGACAGAAACTTGTTTCCCAGGCCTTCTCCCTGAGAGGCGCCTTTGACAATGCCGGCGATATCAACAAATTCTACGGTCGTGGGAAGTATGCGTTGAGGCTTGACGATTTCTGCGATTTTATCCAGGCGGGGATCGGGTACGCCCACAATACCCACATTGGGTTCAATGGTGCAGAAAGGATAGTTGGAAGCGGCAACGCCTGCTTTGGTCAGGCAGTTGAACAAGGTTGACTTGCCCACATTGGGCAATCCGACAATCCCGCATTTTAAACCCATAAAAACGTTCCTCGAGTTGAGTTAGAGTGGAGTTTCCGTGTGTAACTTTAGCATCGCTTTTTGAATGTCACCGCGCAGGATTAACGGCAGTGCCTCTTGGGCGCGCAACAGCGCGTCATCAATTTTATGCCTCTCCGCTTTTGACGGCGGATCCAGCACATAATCTGCCACGTCCTTACCATGGGAGGGACGCCCTACGCCTATGCGCAAGCGGTAAAACTGTTTCGTGCTCAAATGCCTGATAATGTCTTTCAAACCGTTATGACCGCCGTCGCCGCCGTCAAACTTCAGTTTGATGACGCCTGCAGGTAAATCAATTTCATCATGTGCGATCAGCACAGTATCGGCAGGGATCTTGTGATAACTCATGCAGGCGCGCACCGATTGGCCGCTCAGGTTCATGAAGGTGGAGGGAATGAGCAGATGACAGGTTTGGCCATGCAGCTGTACCAAGCCGTGCAGCCCGTGGTATTTGGCTTCCATACGCAGTGACGTATTCAACTGGTTTGCGATGGCTTCTATGAACCAGGCGCCAGCGTTATGGCGGGTTTGCTCATATTCTTTTCCCGGATTCGCTAATCCAACGATTAATTGAATGGGCTGCGTCACGGGATCTCCTGGAAGTCGCAAGATCAGACAAGGCGGTTTTCATGACCGCCTTGCAGTTGAAAGTTAAATTTTATTCTCCGCGGCAGACCGCGGAGATTTTTATATTTATTTTTCTTCACCTTCGGCTTCTTCACCTTTCTGCGCTATCGCAGGCACTTCAGAAGGCGCTGGAGCTTCGGTTTCTTCAACGACGGGTTCTTCTTCCACGCGCGGCATGTGCACGGAAACGACCGGCTTGTCATCATCATGGCTGAGCGCGACAATTTCTACCCCTTTTGGCAACTTGATATCAGACAGGTGCAGAATCTGGTTCAGCTGCATTTCTGAGATGTCTACTTCAATGAATTCCGGCAAGTCATCCGGCAGGCAGGCGATTTCAACATCACTCATGATGTGGGATACCAGGCCGCCCGCGTCTTTTACGCCCGGGGCCTTGTCGGCGCCGACAAAGTGCAAGGGAATATGCATGTGCAGCTTTTCATCCGCGCGCACGCGCTGAAAATCCACATGGGTAACGCGGGGTTTGTAGGGATGGCGCTGAACATCTTTCAAAATGACGCGTTCCGATTCGGAACCGGTTTTCAAGGTCAGGATATGAGAATAAAATGCTTCATTTTCAAGAGACTTGGCGACATGCTTATGTTCGAACGTCAGGGCAACGGGAGCTTTTCCACCACCATAAATAACGCCAGGAACTTTTTGTTCACGACGCAGGCGGCGGCTCGCACCTTTCCCCATATCGTGGCGAACAGTAGCTTCGATTTCAAACTTTTGCTTCTTCGATGCCATTGTTTAAACTCCACTTTATAAGTAATTGATAATAAGAACAGACCCGTTCCCGCGACCAGGAAAGGGATCGCATATTTTACACAGTCTGCAGGAATGTTCAATGAGCCCGCATGGCCGGGGATGTTCATTGAATGCTTTCGCGTCGCCTGGCTATCTTCCGGCAGGCTAGGCGCAGAGGGTTTTATCGGTACTGACCGGCTGACTGGGGGTGTTGATTTTTTGCTGACGGCAAGAGTTTTCAATGGACGACTTGATCATGTTTCCGGCCCACATCGTAAACAGACTGCCGGCAAATCCTCCCGCGAAGGAAACGGCTGTGCGTGCCAGCCCCAGCGGCGTCATGTTTTGAAACAGAGCGATGCCGCCTGTTACCGCCAAGCCTGCGTATTGAGCAAACGTGTCATCGAAACTGAGAGATTTTAATAGTTCTGTTGTTAATATTCCGGGCCCATTGGTCAGGATGGCACAGTTATAGATGATGTATAGTGAATAGAGCAGCCGCTTGGCAAGATAAATCGAGAAGTCACTGCAGCGATAATAGCGCATCGCTTCTTCCGAAAGGGATTCAATGAATGCGAGAGCCGCGCCGGCCTGAAAGGCGTCAAAGAAATCTGAACATAATTGCCCAGGCAGGACGGCCAGAATATCACGCATCATGGATTGACTGGACGGCAGGGCGGTTGCGGATTCCTGGCCGGGTGAACCGGCAGGAATAATCTGTTTATCTACCTGCACGGTGTCATTGCGCATCTGATCGGCAGATACATTGAACAGCGTGATGGAGTTGTGACTGTCGAAATCCAGCCGGGTGGCATTCTGACGGCATGAAAGGGAGGTCCCGTCAAGGTGGGGCATTTCCACCGGTTTCCATGCAAGTGTCTGCCCCGGTTGTGCTGCAAGCACAATCTGATCACGCTGAGGATTAAAACCGGAGACTGTGTCTCTGCCGCTGTGCAAGGGATCGATTATCAGCGTGGTATGCTGTGATGAAGTGACATCAACGTGATTGTCCAGTTCATTCAGAAAAATAATGTTTCTGCCATGCCCGCCTGTTACATCCTCGATTTGAATATTGGGTGTCATGACATAGCCGTCAGGCAGGATGGATCGCCCATAGCGTCTGATATCAAGGGTCACATCCGCACAAATGGAACTCGCGCTTAACCTGTCTCTTCCGCCGGCATCCCAGGGCAGGCTTGCAATGGTCTTGTACATGGCGCTTGCGGATTCAGCAGGAATATAGTCTTTTAGCAGGTAAACATCGTTGCCTGTGCGGGCTGCCATGTTTTTCCCATAAAGATATTGTGCGGCATCCATATCCGCAGGCATGGGAGTGACGGAAATCAATGTCTTGTTGCCCAGGGGTTCGATTTCATTCTCATACGCCATGACTGTGTAACTGGTGGTATTCTGATAGGCGCAGGGGGCAATATGAGGAGGATCAAAGGGATGCGTCAGGCTGATCATGGTGTGGCCGGTTTCATGAAATACCAGATGGTGCACCGGTGAGGTCCAGTTACTGCGTGCCAGAGAATCCAGATAATTCTGGTTGAAACCAATGCCTGTTGTGTAACTGCCCTGACTATGGCCCATCTGGCCATAACCCGCCACGACAGGAGTGTGATTGTCCGCATGAGTAAACCCGAAAATGGGAAGAGGGTGAGTTCCTTCGCCTTGTCTGAACTGCAGGTTCACCGTGTTTTGCCACCAGCGCAGACTGTTTGTCACAATTGCTGCGGTTTCGGGGCTCAATTTCGTCAAGGCTATGCTGCGGTTGACATAAGCAGGCTGGGCATCCATCAGGATTTGCGCTGCCTTGGGGTCATTGGGTAATTTGAAGGTATAATGGATGATTGAAAATGGCGGCCAGGCAGTTTCGCGGGAGACCAATATTTTCACTTGCACAGGCGCAGCGGCCCAGCGGATGTCAAAAATGGGGAGCGTTGTCCGGGCAGAGGAGAGTGTTACACAGGAAGCTCTGATAAGTAATGATTCGTGCCCCTCTTCTTCGTGATTGTCCTCGTCATTCTTAACAGAATTGTTGTGGACATCAGGATTGTTTACCAGACGTAACATAAACCACCCTCGTTTAATAATAGTTATATGGCAATATTATGCAGAATATTTATTTCCGCATCAATTTTGGTCTTGTTCAGGTGGCTTATTCAGTCGTTCGCGTGCAGACGCAATCCGGGTTTTCTGGCTGAGGTTGACTTGCCGGGATACTGACTATGGCAGGAATTCCTGGCTGGCATCCGCAGGTATCGTGTTCTTTTCGCTGCCTTTGAAAAGCAGTTTCATCAACAGGGCGGACAGGGTGAGTCCTGCCGCAGATAGCACAAGGGGGATGCGGATGTCCAGGTTGGCCAGCATGGCAACGAGAATCCCGTTTATCCCGAATGCAAATGCCATGATGGAGCCGGTAATTCCCATGACCCAGCCTTGGGATTTTTCATCGACCTGGTTGGAAAACAGGGTGAGGATAGTGGAATAGGCGATAGCCATGGCGATGGCAAGGGGGATAATATAAAACCAGACGAAATGAATGTCTGGTGCGGCCAGTGTCAGCGCGCTGGCGATCGCGGCAATCAGCGCGCCGCCCATGGTGCACTGTCTGAGTGAAAAATAACGTGTGCAGCGCTCGACCAGCAGGCCGGTGCCGATTCCAAAGCCTGCGCCCATCACCCCCATATAGATACCGGTTTGCAGGGAATTAAAGTGATAAACATGTAATAAAAACATGGGAATGAAGGAGTAAAAACTGCTCCAGCCGAAAATCATGACTAACAGGATGATGGATAATTCCCTGACTTTTTCATGAGTGAAGGCGGAGACAAAAATTTCCAGGGAGTGGCTCAATTTGAACCGGAGTTTTTCTGTTCGCGTGAAGGTTTCCCTGAAAAAAAGCTGCAGCAAAACAGCGTTGATGAGCGAGATGGCGGCTGCGAAATAAAACGGTGTGGCATAGTTGAAAGAAGATGACAAGTCCTGATCGGACAGGACGCCTCCGGCGAGAGGCCCGAACACAAAGCCCATGGAAATGACGAACAGCATCAAGCCCAGGTTCCTGGCTTTATGTTCGCTGGAACTGATATCAACGATGGCAGCTTGCGCAATCGATTGACTGCCTGCGGTGAAGCCGGCAATGATGCGGCCCACGATTAACAGCGTAAGGCTTTGGAAGATTACGGACAGGGCGGAAAGCAGGTATCCGAATACAGCGCCGATCAGGCATATCATGAGCGCTCTCTTTCGGCCCATCTGGTCGGACAGGTCGCCCAGGATGGCTGCGCCAAAAAACCAACAAAACATGTAAATCGCTATGGTCAGGCCAAAAATGATATTACGCATGCTGGCGCTAATTTGCCCGGATACGAAGTGTGCATTAGGGTCAACGACCAGCGCGTTCATGATAGGGAAAACCAGGCCTAGTCCCATGCTGTCAATAAAGAGCA
Organism: Aquicella siphonis; assembly: GCF_902459485.1. Classification (NCBI taxonomy): domain Bacteria; kingdom Pseudomonadati; phylum Pseudomonadota; class Gammaproteobacteria; order Legionellales; family Coxiellaceae; genus Aquicella; species Aquicella siphonis. The sequence goes on along the minus strand of NZ_LR699119.1, from coordinate 2,152,065 downwards.
CGAGAAACAATGGCGCGGCCGCAAGAAAGAAACGGCTGCGTTGAGTGTGAATCTGATGGTTCATCATGCCAAGAGTCTCTGAAAAAAAATGTTTAATACCAAGATGATTAAGATTAAATAGCTATCCAAAGTGAGAAGAACGGGAGCGTAGCAAAAGTCCAGCAGGCGCTATCCGGTTTCAGTAGATCCAGCAGCCGCTTCGGGTTTCTCTTTGACTTTGAGCGGATTTCCTCTAGATCATACACGAGAAAGATTAAAAAAAAATTAGCAGTGCAGGCTTTCTCCCGGATTAATCCAGAAACATACGGCTTAATGATCCCGCGCCGCTGATCCGGCGTATGGCTTCGGCAATGGTATGGCTTAGGCTGATGCAGCGTATTCGCGAACATTCTCGGGCATCTTTACCCAGCGGAATCGTGTCAGTCACCACTAGTTCGTCCAGCATGGAATTATTAATATTTTCAATAGCCTGTCCGGAAAGGACCGGGTGGGTCACATAGGCGGCAACCTTTGAAGCGCCATGGTTTTTCAAGGCTTCAACGGCGCGGCACAAAGTGCTGGCTGTGTCGACTATGTCATCCACAATGATGCAATCCCGGTTTTTTACATCGCCAATGATATGCATGACTTGCGCTTCGTTTGCGCGCGGGCGGCGTTTGTCTATAATCGCCAGATCCGCTCCGTTGGCGAAATGCTTGGCGATGGCGCGGGCGCGCACAACGCCTCCCACATCCGGTGAAACGACCATGACATTATCGTTATTATATTGCTGGTGCATGTCTTCTATCATGATGGGGGTGCTGTAAAGGTTGTCGACCGGCATATAGAAAAAGCCCTGGATTTGGTCGGCATGCAAATCGACGGTTACCAGGCGGCTGATGCCGACGGCAGCCATCATGTCGGCAACAATTTTTGCCGTAATAGGCACACGGGCCGAGCGTACACGCCGGTCTTGCCGGGCGTATCCAAAATAGGGAACCACGGCGGTAATTTTGGCTGCAGAAGCTCTGCGCAAGGCATCTGAAAGCAGAATCAGCTCCATCAGGTTGTCATTGGAAGGAGCGCAGGTTGACTGGATAACAAAGACATCGCGGCCGCGCACGTTTTCCTGGATTTCAACCATGGTTTCGCCGTCGCTAAAGCTGCCGACATAGGCTTTGCCGATAGACAGGTTTAGATGAGCTGCAACCCGGGCTGTTAATTCCTGGCTTGCGTTACCGCTAAAAATCATTATTTCTGGCACAGTGTTATCCTTAGACAAATCGATCTTTTGCGAAGAGCGTGTTTTATTTTCTGAATTTGGCTGGGGTGCTAGGATTCGAACCTAGGAATGCCGGGATCAAAACCCGGTGCCTTACCGCTTGGCTACACCCCAACGTCTTGGCAACATGACATCGAAAATTTACGGAAGCGCTATTTTGCTGAGAGAGCACATGAGTGTCAATGGGAGAATGGCCATCTTTACTGGAAATGCAAAATCCCCTGCGGAAGATGGGGTGCGCTCATTGAACTGCGCCATTGTTGATGATGGCGCAGTTCTTCAAGGAGCATGTGCGAATAATATTTTCGCCGCCCAATACGCGGGTGCCGGGCCTGGTGAGTATCAGGCGCGCAGTTTCCATTGATAAATGACAATTTTTACACGCAGCGCGGATGAGGTAATTGACATGCGCTCAGGCAAGTCAACGCCGCCGGCATTGGTGTAGCCTAGATATTCCACATTCCATCCCTGCTGTGCCAGTGCGGTCAATCGTCCGTATTTATCAAAATGTGTGCTTGAGGCCAGACCGGGAACAGGCAGACCCCGGACCCAGTATTTCATGTTTGAAACAGGCAGGTGGAAACCCCAGCGAGACGCAAGCAATTGTTCCGGCGAGGCTGCGCTGTAACTTTTCCCATCGGAGGTTTGCAGGGTGACCCGGCCTGGATGTCCTGACAGCCGCATGCCGCTTGAGCCCAGCGGGCCAGTCAGCGAGATTGTATAACTGCGTGTGTTCTGGGCCCAGTCCACCGTGGCGCTTCCTGAATCCTGCCGTGTCTGCACACCGATTTTGCCGTTTAACCACCAGCTTTGGATCCGGTTTAGGGCAATTTGCCGGTCTTCCCAGGTGGCTTTGGGGGCGGCGGGGGCGGCAGGCGGGGGGGTTATATTTGAACAGCTGGTCAGTAAGGCGGTGAGCAGCGAAATCCATATTATGCGCTTCAATGTTAATATCCTTTGTTTTTCCATAAGGTTTAAGCATAAAATATGCCCAAAATAATATAACTTGGCAACCTCTCATGTCGATTTTCGTTGTAGGTATGAATCACAAGACCGCCCCCGTTCATTTACGTGAGCAGGTCTATTTTGCGTTCGACAAGCTTTCGCTCTATTTACAGGATTTACTGGGACGCGAAGCGGCCCGGGAAGTCTTGTTGTTATCCACCTGCAACCGCTCCGAACTGTATTGTGAAACAGACGACGTCACTCTGATACGAGACTGGTTTTGTTCGCAGGTTCCCCTGCCGGCAAGTGAAATGGCACACACTGTTTATGTTTTGCAGGGTGAGGCAGCGGTAGAACACATTATCCATGTCGCCTGTGGCCTCGACTCCATGGTATTGGGCGAGCCCCAGATCCTGGGGCAAATGAAGGAAGCCTTTTCCGAGAGCTGTGCGGCCGGTGCGGTTGGCGGCGTTTTTCATCAGCTTTTTCAGCATGTTTTTTCTATCGCGAAAGAAATTCGCACCACTACCGCTATCGGGGCTTGTCCTGTTTCCGTGGCATCCGCCGCGGCGCGTTTCGCAAAACAGCTTACTGATACGTTTGAGCAGGCCAGGGTGGTTCTGGTGGGTGCGGGAGATACGACTGAATTATTGGCAAGGTATCTTAAAAATTCGCTTGCCGCCCCTCTCACACTGGTGAACCGGAACACAGAAAATGCAGCAGTCATCGCGCAGGCGGTCGGAGGCCAGGCGTTGAGCCTGGATAAACTCGCGCTTGCGCTGGCGGAGGCGGATATCGTGTTTTCTGCGACGGGAAGCCTTGCTCCCATTATCAGCCGGGCGGCGGTCGAAAAAGCCATGCAGGCGCGCAAGGACCGGACTATGATCCTGATTGATATTGCTGTCCCTAGAGATATCGAACCCGCGGTGGCTGATATAGAAAACGTGCGCCTTTTCTGCATTGACGACTTGAAAGTGATTATTGAAAAAAACCTCCAGGGTCGTGAACACGCGGCGGACAAGGCTCGCGAGTTGATTCGCAAGAAAAGCGCAGACTTCATGATGTCACTGAAATCCTCGGACAAAGTCGCGAATACCATACGCGCCTACCGCGGCCAGATTGAAGAAATCTGCCGGGCGGAACTGCTGAAAGCAAAGCTGCAGCTGAGCCAGGGTGATGATCCCGAACAGGTGCTGGAAATGTTTGCCCACGCTTTTATCCGGAAACTGCTGCATGCGCCCAGCGTGCAATTGCGGCAGGCGGGCGTTGAAGGCCGTTTTGAATTATTACGCTATGCAAAGCAGTTATTTGCTATTCCAGATCCGGAAGCCGAGAGGATATGAAGCCATCCATTCAGAATAAATTGCAAAACCTTGTCAAACGGTATGAAGAATTGAAGGAATTATTGTCCGATCCCAAGGTCACGAATGACCTGAACCGGTATCGGGATTTATCCAGGGAATTTGCCCAGATTGAGCCTAATGTGCAGTTGTTTCTTCAGTATCAGGATTACCAGAGACAATGGGAAGACTCAAAGGCGCTGCTGGAGGAAGACGATCCCGAATTGCAGCAAATGGCCAAGCAGGAAATCAAAGTCATAGAAGAAAAACTGGGCGGGCTGGAGGAGGCGCTGCTGGTTGCTCTTGTTCCCAGGGATCCTCATGATGACAATAATATCTTTCTTGAGATCCGTGCCGGCACCGGCGGCGATGAAGCGGCGATCTTCGCGGGAGATCTGAGCAGAATGTATATGCGCTATGCCGAAACGCAGCACTTCAAGGTTGAAATCTTGAGTGAAAGTCACGGAGAGCATGGCGGGTATAAAGAGATCATCATGCGTGTCATCGGTCAGGGCGCGTATTCCCGTCTTAAATTTGAGTCCGGTGTCCATCGCGTGCAGAGGATTCCCGCTACCGAAGCGCAAGGGCGCATACATACCTCAACTTGTACCGTCGCGGTACTCCCCGAGATGGAAGAAATAGAAAGCATTGATATCAATCCGGCTGATTTGCGTATTGATACTTTTCGCGCGTCGGGAGCGGGCGGGCAGCATGTGCAAAAAACAGACTCCGCTATTCGTATTACACATATACCCACGGGAACGGTGGTCGAATGCCAGGATGAACGTTCCCAGCATAAAAACCGCGCACGCGCGATGTCGCTGCTGAAATCGCGTATTTTGTCAGCCGAACGTGAAAAGCAGCAAAAACAGCAGGCTGAAACCCGCCGCAGCCTGGTGGGAACCGGCGATCGTTCCGAACGCATCCGCACCTACAATTTTCCGCAGGGCAGATTGACAGATCATCGTATCAATCTGACGCTCTATCAGCTCCCGCAAATAATGGAAGGAGATTTGTCGCCTGTGATCGAGGCATTGAGCCAGGAATATCATGCTGATCTGATTGCGTCACTGGGGGAATGAAGAATCATGGCCTTCGATTCCGGTTGTTTGGGTTTGCCGCCGTGCGCGACTGTAAGCGCAGCGTTGTTGGCTGCGAAAAATCAGCTCGCCGTGGTTGCCGAATATCCTCTTCTGGAGGCGGAAGTGCTTTTATCGCATGTGCTGCAAAAACCGCGCAGTCATTTGCATGCATGGTCAGAAAGCAGTATTGATCACGCGCAATTCCTGCAATTTTCAGTTTGTCTGCAGCGCCGATGCAATCGTGAGCCGCTGGCTTATATCACTGGCAGGCGAGAATTTTGGTCGCTGGATCTTATGGTCACTCCCGATACTCTGATACCCCGCCCTGAAACCGAGTTGATGGTTGAATGCGTGCTAGAAAGCATGCCGGAGAATAATCCTCTGACTAGGGTCGCTGATCTGGGCACGGGCAGCGGTGCGATCGGACTGGCAATCGCTCATGAAAGACCGTCCTGGCAGATTTACGCAACCGATGCCAGCGAAAGCGCATTGCAGATTGCCAGAAAAAACGCACAGCAATTAGGGCTGGATAATGTATATTTTTCCTGCGGCAACTGGTGTACTGCCCTGCCTCGCGCAGACTTTGACGTGATTGTCAGTAATCCTCCCTATATCGGCGAATCCGAATGGGCGGCCTATGCTGAAGGCCTGGAATACGAGCCCCGCTCCGCCCTGGTTTCCGGCAGTGACGGGCTGGATGCAATACGCACAATTAGCCATACGGCTAAATATTTTTTGCGCCCTGCCGGGTATGTGCTTGTAGAACATGGTTTTTTGCAGGGTGCGGCAGTTCGCAGACTGTTTGCAGCTTCTGGATACAGTCAGATTCATTCTGTGCGCGATTTGTCAGGTCGGGAGCGAGTGACGATAGCCCAATACCATCCCTGAGCTAAATTTATTTGCTGTAAGAGGGTTTTTTTTGGTATAGCTGTCAAACTTGGACTACAATTAATCTCAGGGTAGGAGAATTTATCATGGTAGCTAAAGAAAAAGATATTTTGGAGCCCAGCTTGGAAGTCTTGGGGATTTCTCCCTACAAGCAGAAAAAGACTGAAGAGTATATGAGCTCAAAAATGCAAGAACACTTCAAAAGTATTCTGATGGCTTTGCGTCAGCGGATTCTTGAAGGTGGCGATAAGATCGTGACCCACATGAAAGAAGAAGCGATTAATTACCCTGATCCCAATGACCGCGCGAGTCAGGAAGAAGATTTCCGCTTGGAATTGAGAACCCGTGACCGCGAGAGAAAGTTGTTGAAAAAAATCGAAGAATCGCTTGAGCTGTTGCGCGAAAAGGATTATGGCTATTGCGAGGTTTGCGGAGTGGAAATCGGCTTGCGCAGGCTAGAAGCCAGACCGACCGCAACATTGTGTATTGATTGCAAAACACTGGACGAAATCAAGGAAAAACAGCAAAAACAGGAAGAAGAATATTAATATTCATGATCTTGCCAGCGTCTGCTGTCTTGCATTGTCCGCATGCATCAAGTTTTATGATGACGTGTAAGACGGCATCCATACCTTATGTCATCATCTATAATATAAATATCGATGTCCGCGGCGTTTGGATGCGGATGAGCAGGTAATACAGGGAGGGCGGCAGCGGGAGGCTCAAGCGGTGTCTGACCGGCACAAAGGGATAGACAGACGGGATGCGGGAAATCTTCAACAGTTAGAGCCGTGCGTGTGCTTGTCAAGCTGCCAATCCATGCCGAAAGGTTTTAACAGGCATTTTCAAAACGGGAAGCTAACATCTTAGAGAGGTTAGGGGATATGCCAGCAGCAGCACCACAGGGCGGAGGCCAGGGCGACAACTCGGCGGGAATATTATGGGGCATAGCCGCGATCTTCGCTGCTATCGGCGTGATCTGGTATGTTTTTAAAACCAGTCTTGTCAGGGCGTATCTCACGATCAAGATATACGAGCTGGATTTGCTGAGTTATCTGGGAAACCTGTTTCACCATCCCTATTATTTCGAGCCGCTTCGTCAGGCCTTGTTTTCCGCGCGTTATAACGCTGCCACGATTACCTTCAACGACCTGGTGACTATCGGATCCAATGTGGGCGTCTGGCTGCGCCTTCCATTCGTGGTCTTGCTGCTGGTACTGGCGGTGATTGTCTATGTAGGCAACACCACCCGGGTTTATAAGCGTATCTACAACATGAAAGAATTTGCCAAGCTGGAAAGCAAAAACTGGCCTCAAATCACACCCATTCTCAATCTGGACCTGATCAAAACCGATATTGACACCGGCCCCTGGGCAATGGCGCTGACGCCCATGCAATTTTGCAAGCGTTACAAGCTGCTGGAAGAAGTGCGTCCACAGCGGCGTGAAGGCATGAGCAGAAAAGACTGGGACAAAATCGAAGTTGTGCTCAAGCGCGGCGAGGCGAACAAGATTTTCTCCATGCAGTTAGGTCCGCTATGGGCTGGCGCCAACAGGTTGCCGCCGCATGCGAGGGCATTATTTGCAGTATTTGCCGCACGTATCAACGCGGATTCGCAAGCCGCAGCCAAACTGTTGGCGCAAATCGCGGCTTCGTCGCTAAGCAAGGAGTTGAATTTTGCGGGTGCGGATGAATTGCTGAAGAAGCATGAAAACACCAAGCTGGTCCAGAAAGTGGTACAGTCTCACGCTTATGTGACCACGGTCATGGCTGCCATGCTCCTGGCTGCGCGTGATGATGGTGTGCAGGCATCGGCGGATTTCCTGTGGCTGAAACCCAGGGATAGGCGGCTTTGGTACACGTTGAATACGGTGGGCAGGCAAACACCTTTTATCGAGGTGGCGGGAATTTTTGCTCATTGGGTGGCGGAACGCGAAGCGGGAAGAAAATTAATGGTGCCCATGGTTGAGGAAGCAACCAACGCGGTGGAGCTGGCGTTGAAGGAAGTGGTTTACCGCCCCGAGGAAGAATGATGCGGGCATGACTTGCGTTAGCCGGGAAGCGGCTGGAACGTAAAGAGAGGTGTATGATGGGTATGCGCGGTTTAGAAGAACAGCATGAGCTTTCACCCCAGTTGCTGTTGCGAGATACACGCACACTGGGCATGAAGATTGTTGATTTTTTCAAGGACCCGACTAACAGCGCTATCACAATGTTCGGGTTTGCCTCGGCTGCGTATGTGTTTCCGGGGATTTGCGAGTTTATTGCCCTGATAGGGGCGTGTGTTTTTCTTTATGCCTACACGCGTACCAGCACCCTGCCTTTTCGCATGCCTTTGCGCTCCAAGGCAAAGGATTACAACGACCCGTTGCCAGGTTCCAATAAGCCTCGCATTGCCCGCGGCATTTCATTTTTTGGCAACCGCAAATCCAACAATGACGAATTGTGGTTTAATAACGATGACATGCGTACGCATGTACTCATTTTTGGCTCAACCGGTAGCGGTAAAACAGTTGCCTTGACGTCTTTGTCGTTCAATGCGCTGGTGCAAGGCAGCGGTTTCTTATACGTGGATGGTAAAGGTGATAACTCGCTTTTTGCCAATGTCTTTTCCATGTGCCGCACCATGGGGCGTGAAGATGATCTTTTGCTTATCAACTTCATGACGGGCGCCCGTGACGTCATCGGTGCCCAGGAAAAGCGGTTGTCGAATACCATGAATCCGTTTTGCAACGGCTCATCCAGCATGTTGTCGCAGCTGGTGGTGAGCCTGATGGATTCCGGCAGTCAAAGTTCCGATGGTGATATGTGGAAAGGCCGCGCCATCGTGTTTGTTGAAGCGTTGATGAAAGTGCTGGTTTACATGCGTGACAAGGGCAAGATCCTGCTTGACGCAAACTCGATTCGTAATTATTTCGAACTGACCCGCCTTGAAGCCATTGCAATGGACAAGATGTTTCCTCGGGACAATCAGGAACCGGTCAGCCTCGCGGATGCGCCTGAGCTTATTATTGAACCGATACGAAACTATGTCAAAAACCTTCCGGGTTACGATGTTTCAAAGAAAGGCAAACAAGGTTCTCAGGTTCTGGAGCAGCACGGCTTTATCACCATGCAGTTGACTAAAACCTTCGGTTCGCTGGCGGATACCTATGGACATATCATCCGTGTTAACCTGGCTGAAGTGGATTTGAAAGACGTTGTACTTAACCGCCGCATACTGGTGGTGCTGCTTCCGGCTCTGGAAAAATCGCCGGATGAATTATCCAACCTGGGCAAAGTGATTATTGCCTCATTGAAAGCCATGATGGCGGCAGGCCTGGGAGACTCAGTGGAAGGTTCCTATCGCGAAGTGATCACGCGCAAGCCAACCAACGCCCCTACGCCTTACATGTGCATCCTGGACGAATACGGATATTATGCCGTCAAAGGTTTTGCCGTTGTTCCTGCGCAAGCACGTTCGCTGGGGTTTTCCGTGATCTTTGCCGGACAAGATCTTCCCGCTTTCCAGAAGGCGTCCAAAGAGGAGGCGGCTTCAATCGGAGCCAACACCAATATTAAGATATGCATGAAACTGGAAGATCCCATGGAAACATGGGAATTCTTTCATAAAACAGCCGGGGAATCTTATGTTACCAAGGTCGATTCCTTCCAGACCAACGCGGGCAGTCTGCTGAACAATTACATGGACAGCCGCAGTGCTTCCTCAGAAAAGCGGCAGCGCATTGATTTGCTGGATTTAAAAGAACAACGCGAAGGCGAGGCCCACATCTTCTTCAAATCCAAGATCATACGCGCGCGCATGTTCTTCGCCAATCCCAAGCCGCCTGTGAAAATGCGGCTTAACCAGTTCCTGAAGGTGGAGCCGCCTCTTAACCGCACTTTAATGGATCTGGAAGAGCGAATTGACCGTTTCAGGGAAATTCTCATTAACAATGAATCCGTTGCCATGCCTAGTGATGAGGGTGAAGAAATCCAGATTATTTCCGATTCAATCGCCTCCCAGCCGGACGCCAATCCAATCGAGCGTGCCCTGGCGTCTCTGCTTGCTTTCCATAACCGGCATGCGACAGCTGAAACAGCGGAAGTCGCGGTTGAAGAAGAAATGCCGGAAGGCAAGCTCAATATTTTTGCAAAAGTGGCGCTGGATGAAACCGTTAAGGCAATAGTCGGCGCAACTCAGATTGCACGTTTTAGCGAGCCGCTGATTAACAAGAGTGTTGCCAAGGATAAAATCGAATTGCTTGAGAGACTAATGGGCAGATCCGCATCTCAAGCCAATCCCATGACCAATGAAATCATCAAGGACATGTCCCTCGCGACGGAGTATCCGCCGCCTGTTGAGGGGGTGCTTTTGCCCAGTGAGGAAGTAGTAGCTATTGCAAATGAGTTATGTGATTATGTAACCTCTCTAAAGACAAATGCTCAGGAAGGGGATGTATAGCAAAGTGGAGAAACGGTTATTTGCCAGGGTCGGCGCTCTCTTTTCCAAAGAGAAACTTGTTTTTTTCTCAATACTCGCGATGTCTAGTCTTGTCCTCTGCGGGTGTGCTTCCTCGAATGTTTCCCGTGACGTAACCTCCAATATAGATGACGGTGTTGATAACGCCAGAAACCTGATTGACGGCACAACCGGCGGCAATGTTGCCGATTCTTATCAGAATGCCAGTCAGCGCGCGAAAGGCGCCATGCTGGGCGGTGCGGCAGGGGGGGTAACCGGCGCCATGTCTTCTGCCATTGGTATTGTTCCCGGCGCCGTGGTGGGGGCGGTTTTAGGCGCGAGCTATGGCGGCTATATTGATAATAATGCAAGCGTTGAAGATCAATTGCAAAACCGCGGTGCCACGGTCGTTGTATTGGGCGACCAGATATTGATTGTCCTGCCCTCGGCGCGCATATTTAATCCTATGTCTTCCAAGATCAAGCCGGATGCCTATTCAACCTTGAACCTGGTTTCCAAATATATTAACAGCTATACCAAAATGCTGGTCAAGGTGGCGGCTTATACCGGTGCTTTTGGATCCAACGATGTCAATCTTTCTCTTTCCCAGGAGCAGGCGGAGAGTGTCGCAAAATATCTTTCAGCTGCCGGTGTCAATGCGCGTGTATTGTATGCAACCGGATATGGCGGTACTCATTTGGTCCAAAGGAACTCCAATACCTGGGACGGGAATGAGAATTACCGAATCGAAATTACCTTAGAAAAACTCTATGTGTAATGAGGTGGAGTCATGCTTGGAAAGCGACACGAAATAGCCTGGTTGCAGAGTGGGTTTTACAGGGAAAAATTCCGCAAAGTGCTACGTTGGCTGACTGTATCTGTTTTTATCATGTTTTTTTTGATTGGCGCCATTATCTATGTCGTATTGTTTCAACCGACGGTGCATTATTATGCCAATACCATAGATGGGAAAATTATGGATATGCCTCAACCCAGGACGTAACTGACGATGGCACTGGATGATAAACAGGAAATTTATATAGCGCGAAAAAACGATTTTTATCGCGAACACTATCATCATGTCATTATGGGATTGATGGGCACTATCGTTTTGATGATGGTCACGCTGGGTGTGGTGTTATACCAGGTATTAAATCGTCCTTTGCCGCAATTCAATGCGGTTCAGCCTGACGGCGAAACCATGCTGCTGATTCCTTACGAACAGCCTAACCTGCTTCCCAGCACTATTTTGCGCTGGGCCAGCAAGGCTGCTACGGTTTCCTACACGTTTGATTTTGTCAATTACAATAACCAGATCGCCGCCGCGCGGCCTTATTTCACTGAAGACGGATGGCAGGATTATCTGAATTCCGTCAGCAAACTGATCAGCAGGATAGTTCAGGGGCAATTATTTATAAACGGCATTGTCTCGGGTACCCCGGTGATATCCAATCAAGGACCGCTGCCAGGGAGGGGATATGTGTGGCGGGTGCAAATTCCTTTCCTGGTCACCTACCAAAGTGCGAACGCGACCAGTAAGAATTCATTTTATGTGGTGTTATCCATTGTCCAGGTACCCACAAGCGTGAATAAACAAGGCATCGGTATTGATCAATTTGTAATGGTGTAAAATGAATTCCAAAGACGCATTAGTGCTGATTTTTTCACGAAACAGCTTTTACAAGCGCCTGCATTTTTTGGCGCTGGGAGCGCTGGCGTTAAGTATTGTTGTCATCTGCATACTGGTGGCGACACTCGTCTATCTGCTTAAAAATCCCGCTAAACCGCTTTACTTCGCTGCGGATGATGTGGGCAGGCTGATACAGATTGTTCCGGTCAATACACCCAACATGTCAACCGAAGATGTCACGGCGTGGGCGCAGGAAGCAGTAGAAGCGGCATTTTCATACGATTACATCAACTATCGTTCCCAGTTGCAAAGCGCGCAAAAATATTTTACGGATTATGGATGGTCAAAGTATATGAGCGCCTTGTCCCTGTCCGGCAACCTCCGGGCCCTGACTGTGAGAAAACAGATTGTTCTCGCCCAGGTGATAGAGCCGCCAAAGATACTGGGCGCGGGACTGTTGAGCGGTGCCTATGCCTGGAAATTTCAAATGCCGCTGCTGGTGACATACACCATGCCTCCCTACGACAGTGCATCTCAATTCTCAAACGCTTTGATTGTCAGTGTTATTGTACAGCGGCAGCAAGTTCTTAAAGGTTATAAAGGACTGGGTGTCGTGCAGCTTCTTCCTCAACTTGCCACATCAGGTACGGGTCAGGACCAGCTGGATACGACATCTGCGGGGTGAAAATTTTTCAGACCTGGTATATAGTTCAACAATCTGATTCAGCGAATATATTGAAATTTTGGAAGTGAGGGAGCATGGCTGGAGAAGAAGTAAACGTCAGCGAATTGCGGGACAGCTTTTATCGAGACAGTTTCGGTAGAGTTATCTTTGTGATTGTGAGCGTCGGCGTGTGTATTGTAACGCTGGCAGCGCTATCCCTCTATTTTTACCTTGATAAACCGCCGCCGGTTATTTTTCCGGTAGACAACGAGATGCGTGTACAAAAGCCGGTGCCTCTCAACCAGCCTTATCTTTCCACGCCGGATTTATTGCAGTGGGTCGCGGATGTGGTGCCCCGGTCTTTCGTCCTGGACTTCAATCATTATAACGACCAGCTTAAAGACTACACCCAGTATTTTACTTCCGATGGCTGGAAAACATTTTTAAACCAATTGAATATCTATGCAAACTATAATAATGTTCAAGCATATAAGCTATTTGTCACGGGTACGCCGTCAGCGGCCCCGTTTATTATGCGAGAGGGAGTTATACCCGAATCAGGGAAATATGGATGGTGGGTGCAAATGCCCGTCACAATTAATTATGCAGGTTATAAACCGCCGTCAGGAACAACGTTGACACTGCAATTCCTGGTGGTTAGGGTTTCAACCCTGAATAATTTGACCGGCGTGGGAATTGATAATGTAATACAGGCACCCATAACAACAGGGAATCAGGCGGGCGGGAACGGATGACATGCATGGCTAAACGCTTCTTCAAGGCAGCTCTATTATTCCTAATTTCGATAGGCATGGTACCATTTGCGGCGGCCCAGGAGGCTGCTTCGACGGGATCCAAGCTTATGTCGCCCGCCGAATTTCAGCAATGGCTGCAAACAAACGGCTATACCCAGGAACAAATGGCCGCTGCTTCGGCTTCGCAAGGCGCGCCTTCAGCTGGCAGCACCAGTTCTTTTGCCGGTTCCAGCATGGCCAGCAATTCAAAATTTGCTTCAGCAGCCATGTCTTTTGAAGAAAACCAGCAGGCTATGATAGACAGTGCCCCTCCGGTCAAGACGCCCCCCGGCTCGGATTCGACCGCCGCTTTTAATTCCATGCTGCAGCAAAATATGCCTCTGGCTCCCCAGCAGGTAGTGCAGCTGCACCAGCAGATTGATGTTGCTCAGCGGGCAGCCGCGATTCCTGCGAATATTCCTCCCAAGCCGGTTTCCACCACCTTGATGGTGAATCTGGCGCCGGGAACCACGCCTCCTGCAGTGAGACTGGCGCAAGGTTATGTTTCCTCGCTGGTGTTTGTGGATTCCACGGGTTCCCCTTGGCCTATCGCCGCATTTGACATAGGCAATCCCAAGGCAGTCAATATTCAGTGGGATGGTAAAAGCAATATCCTCCTGATCCAGGCGGTTTCACCCTATAGCAATGGGGATATTGTCGTGCGTCTGGTCGGATTGCCCACACCCGTGACGCTGGAGCTGGTTTCTGGCCAGCGTGTTGTGGATTACCGGGTGGATTTGCATATATCCGGAATCGGCCCCAATGCAAAAGACCTGCCAATGGGCACGTCACTTCCCAATAGTGCAAATCAATTGTTGTTAGGCGTGCTGGATGGCGTTGCGCCGGCGGGCAGCAAGCTGTTGAATGTGAGAGGAGCGGATTGTCAGGCTTGGCAGCTGGGAGAAAAGATGTATCTGCGCACACGTCTGACCGTGTTGTCGCCGGGATGGATAGGCAAAATGGTAAGCCCCGATGGAATGCAGGCTTACGAGCTTCCAAAGACCTCCTCGGTACTGATTTCCCGCTACGGGGAGCCTGCTGAACTTAAGATTGAGGGATTCTGATGGCATTCGATTTTTCTAAATTAAATTTTTTTAAAAATCTGGATGCGAGAGCAAGGGTATTCATGCTGTTCCTGGCTGTCATCGGCCTGATTTTTCTGGTTTATCTGGGCACCAAATATCTGACTGGCGGTGCGAGCACGATTGGTCCGTCGCGTGTCGCGAATGCGCCGGCCGGCATGGAGTCTGTTCCCGGCGGCGTTTCACCGACTGCTTCTTACCAGCGGGCTGTCGCACAGGCGAATGTCCAAATTGCCGAAGCCGCCAAGATGACAGGCGCGAGCGCAATTCCGACCCAGATTAATACAGGCGCGGGAAGTTTTGGGCAGGGATCATGCATCATTTGTTCGGATAAAAGCGCGAATGTGAAAAATCTGCTGGATCAATGGGTCAGGGAAGGCAAGGTTAGTCCGGATGTGGCTGATATGCTGGAAGATCTGGCGAGCAAGAATGTATCGGTAGATGAATATGCGGCTGCGCTGGATAAGCTGGTCAAGGAAGGCAAGCTAACGCCTGAGCAAGCGCGGGCCCTTCTTGAAGAATACAAGAAACAGCATGCTAATGCCTTGCTTGGCGATAGCGAAAAAACGATGGACGATATGATCAAATCGGGCGAACTGCCTCTGGATGTCGCGAATCAGTTGCTGGATGCCCAGAAAAAAGGCATGTCTACGACTGAGTACGCAGCGTTGCTGCAAAAACTGGTGCGGGAAGGGAAATTGTCCCCGGCCGCGGCCCAGCGTCTGCTTCAGCAATACAGCAAGCAATGTCTGTCTGAAGCGACAAACAAGCATATCGTAATGATCAAGCAAATGCAGGGTAGCGGAACAGTGACGCAGGATGTGGGGAACAAGCTGATTGACCTCACAAAAAATAACTCACCTGCCGATGTGTATGGCGCTGACATGAATAATCTGGTCGCGCAGGGCAAGCTGACCCCTGCGGCAGCGGGCACTTTGCTTGACGCGTATCGCAAGGGAAAAGCAGCCTGCGGATCGGCAGGAACACTCAATGAGTTACTGCAGCAGGCAGAAAATGAAGCTTTCCAGGAATTAAGCGACTTGCTGGCAGCAGGAAAAATCTCACCCGAGACAGCCGCGCAATTGACCAGCATGATTCAAAACAATGTGTCTATGGATGAATACAAAGCAACGGTCAATCAGATGGTGCAAGATAAACGGCTGACGCCGCAGATTGGACAACTCAAGATAGGCGATTATGAAAAAGTGAAACAACTGAGAGATGCGCAGCAGTTACTTGCCGATTTGCAGGCTAACAATGCGACGCCGGAGGAATATGCGGAAGCATTGAAGCGCCTGGTTGCAGCCGGAGTGATTACTCCTGAGCAAGCTGCGCAGCTGCTGCAGGAATATCAAGCCCTGGCAAGCAGAACGGCCGCAGCCCAGCAGGCGGCATCGGGTGCCTTTGGAGCGTTGCAGCAAAAAGTGGCGGGCGGCGCAGCTGTGCAGCCAGGCGCCGTGGAAGGAGAATTCGAAGCCGCGCAAACACAGGCGGTGCAGGAAACAGCGCAGGAACGCCAGGCGCGCCTGGATGCGTTGACGACAGCTATGACGGGACAGGCTTCGCAATTGATTGCTTCATGGGCTCCGCCCAGCATGATGCACAGGGAAGGCACGCCTGAATCCACAACTGCAAAGAAGGAAGGAGAAGGCGCGGGTTCAAAAGAATCATCCGCGACCGGGGGAACCGGAACCGCTTCTGCCAGCAGCACAGGCAGCAGTTCCGATCAATTTTCCGGCACGCCGCTCATCAAGGGAGGCACGATTCTGTTTGGTGTTCTGGACACGGCGATTAACAGCGATTATCCGGATAGTCCGGTATTGGTCACCATCGTGGACGGGAAGTACAAGGGAGCGAAACTGCTTGGAAAAATCGTGACGACCAAAGGCGTATCGGGACAACTGGACAGGGTTACCTTGAATTTTACCTTGATGAATGAAGACAGCTGGCCCAAATCAAAAAGCATCACCGCTTATGCGATTGATCCTGACACGGCGCGCACAGTGCTGGCGAGCAGCGTGGATTATCACTACATGATGCGCTATGGGGCTATGATAGCCACTTCTTTCCTGCAGGGGTATGCTTCTTCCATCACAAACGCCGGCACTTCAACAACCGGCATTTTTGGTACCAGCACCACCCATCCGGAGTTGAGCCCGTCTAACAAGCTTTTGGTGGGGCTGGGTCAGGTAGGTCAGTCACTGGGTACAGCTACTCAGAATTATATAAACAGACCGCCGACAGTAAGAGTGGATTCCGGTGTGAGTCTGGGTATATTATTTATGTCTGATGTAACCTAAGGATTTTTTTGACTAAGTTGTGCCAGTTGCTTCACGGATTCACAAGTGTAGATGAACTATACTTAATAGTATGAAGACCATGATTGAATTTAGGGATAAATGAGAGAGGCAAAAAAGATGGTTAATGATCGTGATGACAAATTTGAAGGTCAGGATGAAAGCGAGTATCACTTTTCTGATGAGGAAGTAAGCTACGAAGTCGAACCGGAACATGAAGCGGCGAAACAGCCGGCTGAAGGCGGAGGCGGAGAAGCAAAGGAAAGCATCATTAACCGTTTGACCCGCTCTAAGCGCATGCTGATCAGCCTGGGTGTTTTTCTGGTATTGGTGGTTGTTGTGTACAAGATGGTTGCGCCGACCACTTCTGTTCCGTCAACAGACATTACTTCCGCGCCAGTCATGGCGAGCCAGCAGAATGCGATGCCTGCTACAGGCGCACAGGCGCCAGGTGCGGCTGCAGTGCAAAATCAGCCTGCTTCCGTAGCGGCGAATACAGCGGCGCAAGCACCTGCTGCAATCCTGTCTGCTCCAGCCGGTCAGCCCGGAATAGCTCCCGCAGGGCAAGTGCCAGCATCAGAGCAAGTCACACAGGCTGCGATGGTTCAGCCGTCCGTCACAGCGCCAAGCTTTCAGAATGTCCCTGTGACGCCGCAGCCAGGCAGTCTCCAACAAGCGGCGCAGCCGCAAACCATGGCTCAACAGCAGGCCATTCAACAGCCTGGTGGCATCATACAGCAATTGCAGCAAAACGTGCCTATAGTCGCCAATTTACCCGGAGTCATACCTGTACAGTCATCCCCAGCGCAGGCAACGGGTTATAATGCTGTTCCTACCGGCATGCAGCCGGCTACCACTCCGGCTGCCAGCGGCGGCGTGGATGCCAAAACCGCCATGCTTGCCGCGCAAAGCGACCAGTTAATGAACCAGCTGCAAAATCAGTATTCGCGGCAAATGAGTGATTTTGACAGTAAAAACAAGGCATTGCAGGATCAGCTTCAATCCCTCACCGCGCGGGTTTCTGTGATGGAAAACCAGCTTAATCAATTAGTTCAAGTACTTACGCGCAGGACTCAGGGCGGCAGCAGCCAGGCGAATCCTGTGGCGCCTGCTCAGCTGCCTGCGGCAGCTGATATGAAAATCGCGTATAATGTACAAGCGATTATTCCTGGCCGCGCCTGGCTTAAGTCTGATAATGGCGAAACGCTGACCGTGGCGGAAGGAGACATGATCAAGGACGTTGGCCGTGTCACAAAAATCGATCCTTACGATGGCATTGTTGAAATCAATACCGGTAGCAAGGCTGTATCTTTATCTTATGGAAATGGAGGCTAGCACCTGACGCAGTTAACAACAGCACGGAAGCAATGATATGACAGAGAGAGGTAACCTGAATGTTGCCAAGATATTTTCAATTTAAATCTGCATCAAAGGCTTTCGGCTTAGGCTTGTGCGTATTGCTGGTGTTTGTGGCCATACCCGCTCATGCTCAGCTATCGGGAATCGGGTCTGAGCTGACCAGCTTGACCCCCGAAGCTATTCTCGCCAATATCCAGCGTACTATTCCCAATCTGACGCGAATGGTGACCGCGATAGCCTATGTG
Organism: Aquicella siphonis; assembly: GCF_902459485.1. NCBI lineage: Bacteria > Pseudomonadati > Pseudomonadota > Gammaproteobacteria > Legionellales > Coxiellaceae > Aquicella > Aquicella siphonis. The sequence goes on along the minus strand of NZ_LR699119.1, from coordinate 2,134,037 downwards.
ATGGGCATGTACATGATTATTTCCGGTGTGGTCAAACTCAAGCATGTGGGTGAAATGCGTACCCAAATGTCATATGAGCATAGTATTGCAAAACCAATTGTCCAGATTTCAGTCGGCGCACTGCTTTTATATCTGCCCACCTCCGTGCAAGTGGGCATGAGTACTTTCTGGACTGATCCTAATCCTTATGGTTATGTCATTCAGCAAGACCAATGGGAGCAATTTATTAATGTCTGCTTTGTGGTGGTGCAGTTTATCGGCATTGTCGCATTTATTCGGGGATTGGTGATGCTTAGTCATTTGGGAGGGCAAGGAGGGCACCAGAATTCACTTAGCAGAGGTTTGACGCATGTCATTGGCGGTATATTATGTATCAATATCTATCAATTTCTACAAGTAGTGTTGAATACGATAGGAATTCAATCATAATCGTTACATAATAGATTGGTAAGTTCATAGGAAGCTATAAAGGTTTTAATATTTAAAAGGAGATAGAAATGAAGAAAGTGACATTAGGATTGCTGGCGCTTGTTTGTCTTGGCATAGGAACAGCTGCTCTGGCCCAGGTTTCGGGCGTAGGCTCGGTTGCGGCCAAGGTAACATCCAACGTTGCAAATATCGCTAGATTGATTACCGCTGCTTCTTACGTCGCAGGTATGGCTTTTGCTGTGGGTGCCATTGTGAAGTTTAAAGCGCACAAGGACAACCCGACACAAATCCCAATCGGTACGCCTATTGCGTTATTGTTCGTAGGTGCTGCTCTTATATTCATCCCCACTGTGTTCAAAGTCTCTGGCGCGACACTGTTTGGCGGAAGCGGTGAAGTTGCCGGCGTTTCGGGTGTAGTCTCATTTGGTGTGCAAAAGGCTGGCGGATAATTTTAGTAGAGGCAGTGTTATTCAAACTCTGAATGCATGAAAAGACAATATGCATGAACTCAAACTGGCGGTGAATTTATCGGGCTGGAGGGCTTTTGTCAGACGCAAGAATGACAAGGCGTTCCAGCCGGTCCAGAAGCGGGTTTTTGCTCGTGATTATTACACATGCCAGTATTGCGGGTTCCAGGCCAGGGAATATCAAGAAGTGGTCAATCTTGATGGTAATTATGCAAATAATCAATCAAGCAACATGATAACAGCATGTTGCTTTTGCTCTCAGTGTCTTTTTCTACAGTCGGTAGGTGTGGATGAAATGGGCGGGGGACAGTTGATTTATTTGCCCGAAATCAGTCAGGCTGACCTCAATAGTTTTTGTCATGTGCTTTTTTGTGCTATGGAAAATAATACGGGTTACCAGGACAGCGCCCAGTCTATTTATCGCAGTCTGAAATTCCGCAGCCAGCTTGTTGAAAACAAATTTGGTTCCGGCACGAGTAATCCGGCGGTCATGGGGCAGATCATGATCGAGTACAAAAGCCAGTCTCCCAAGGAGAAAGTCGATATTTTGAAAGATATGCGCTTATTGCCGTCACACACCAAATTCAAGGTACAGTTGGATGCCTGGGCTGTTGCTGCTCTGCAAGAACTGGAAGCGGAACAAAAAGCAGCCGAAAAAGGATAATACAAGGATAAGGGAATGCGCGACCGCACCTTTATAGACCCATTTCTGGATAGCATCGATGCGATTCTGGCATGGTTTAGCACTGAGCTCAAACAAACGGTTGAGTCATACTGTGATCTTGAAACAGCTGATGATCCGAATACACTGGTTGCGCGTGATGGATCGCTGCTTTCCGTCGTTCGTGTCTATGGGGTGACAAGACTGATCGGACAGGAAGAGTTCGATATGATACACCAGGGACTGACACAAAGCCTGCAAGCCACGCTGAAACGGCCGGGACATGTCGTACAGGTTTATTTTGGCTATGACAGAGAAGCGGTCAAACCTGAAATTGAAGAAATATTGTCTCCGGCGAAAGCTACTTCCAAACGTCTGAACCTCGAACTGGATGATTTGTTTGCCGAGCGTGTTAATTATATTTCCAAATATTGCGCGCATGAAGAATTATATTTTGTCTTATGGACCAGGCCTTATTCCTTAAGCGCAGAACAGTTAAAGCGCTCAACCAAGGACAAGTTGAACTTCATACGTGAAAACAAGATCCCTCCTTTCAAGAATGGTCAAAACCTGATAGCCGGAATTCCGGATTTGCGTGAAGCGCACTCGTCATTTGTACGGTCGATAGTCACTGATTTGAATGCTCTCAATGTTTATTGCGGTTTGCTGGAAGTGCATGAGTCTGTTTACGCCATGCGTTATTGCAGTGATCCCGATTATACCTCCAAAGACTGGCGCCCTGTATTACCAGGGGACAAAATCCCCATTCATGAAGCGAGCCCGGCGGCCGGGGAGATTTCCGGTTTGATGTATCCTCCCTTGGCCCGGCAAGTATTTCCGCGCGATGCAAAAACTATGGATTTGCGCACAGTCCGGGTCGGTGACCGAATATACACGCCTATGTTCATTGATCTGTTTCCTCAGGATTTAAAATCCTTCATGGCTCTTTTTGCCCGCACACTGCCTACGCGTGTGCCATGGAGAATGTCATACCTGATAGAAAGCGGCGGCTTGGCAACCCTCAGTTTCAAATCAGCGATGGCGTCCATTTTGAGTTTCAGTTCCGCGCAAAACGGGCTGGTACATGATGCCGTCAAGCTTTTGCGCGATATCGATGTCAATACCGACGACGCAGTGGTTAAGTTACAAGTCAGCCTGGCAACCTGGGCTCCGGAAGGTAACGTGCGCTTGTTGCGTACGCGGGCCGCCGAACTGGCAAAAGCGGTTGAAGGCTGGGGCACTTGCGAGGTTTCTGAAGTATCGGGCGATGTGTTTGCCGGTGTCGCGTCCAGCCTGTTGGGGTTTACCGCAAACAGCGTGGCTACGCCTTCGGTTGCTCCCCTCTCTGATGTGGTGTACATGCTTCCCTTTACTCGTCCTGCTTCTGCATGGGCGCACGGCGCGCTGTTGCTGCGCTCGCCTGACGGCAAGCCGTGGCCGTATCAGCCCGGGTCTGCGCAGCAGACTACCTGGATTGATCTCATGTACGCGCGCCCTGGTTCGGGTAAGTCCGTTTTATCTAACGCGATCAACCTCGCGCTCTGTCTGTCAGGGGGTATCACCCGGCTGCCGCGTATTGCCATTATCGATATCGGGCCTTCAAGCAGCGGTCTGATATCACTGTTAAAAGAATCACTGCCCCCGGATATTAGACATTATGCGGCCTATCACCGGTTACGCATGACGCCGGATTATTCCATCAATCCGTTTGACACTCAGCTTGGCTGCCGCAAGCCCTCACCCCAGGAGCGCGGCTTTTTGGTGAATTTCGTGACCTTGCTGGCAACGCCGCTAGGTGCGGAGCGTCCTTATGACGGTGTATCCGACATGGCCGGTCTGGTGGTTGATGAAATGTTCAAGTACTTGTCTGACGAGGGCAAGGCTCACCCTTATACGCACGGAATTGAACCGATAGTCGATGATATCCTGAGTGAAATCGGCTTTGTTTTCGATGATCGGACAACCTGGTGGGAAGTCACCGATGCATTGTTTCTGGCGGGATTTCACCATGAAGCCATGCTCGCGCAGCGTTATGCCATGCCTTTGCTCGCGGATGCTGCAGCAATCTGCCGGACTCAGGTCATTGAGGATTTGTATGGCCAGGTGCGTGCTCCTACCGGCGAGCCCCTGATTCAGGCGTTCAGCCGCATGATATCAAGCGCGGTACGTGAATACCCCATTCTTTCCAACATCACCAAGTTTGACATTGGCGACGCCCGCGTGGTTTCGCTCGACCTGGATGAAGTCGCAAAGAGCGGTGGTGACGCGGCTGAGCGTCAGACAGCCGTGATGTATATGCTCGCGCGTTATTCACTGGCGCGTCATTATTATCTGACGGAAGATTCCCTGACCGATATTCCCGATGCCTATCGTGATTTCCATAGACAGCGCATTGCTGAAATACGCGAAGATTCCAAGCGAATTGTGTATGACGAATTTCATCGTACTTCCAAGGCGCGTGCGGTTCGTGATCAAGTCGTTCTGGACATGCGTGAAGGAAGAAAGTGGAACGTGCAGATTGCGCTGATATCCCAGTCGCTGGATGACTTCGACCCGGTCATGGTGGAATTTGGTACTTCGATTTTCATTATGGATGCCGGTCCCGAGCAGGCCATCAAGCGTTCGACGGAAATTTTTGGCTTGTCTGAAACAGCACGGGTTGCGCTAAAAACCCGTGTGCATGGTCCCCGTGAAGGCGGAGCCACGTTCCTGGCTCAATTCGCTACCAAACAAGGCATGAATACCCAGCTGTTAACCAATACCTTGGGACCCATAGAATTATGGGCTTTCAGTACTACCGCTGAAGATGCGAGATTGCGCAACAAACTGTACACCAAGCTTGGGCCCAAGGAGGCGCGGCGTGTGCTTGCCAACTTGTTCCCGTCAGGGTCGGTCAAGAATCTGATTGAATCTCGTCTCGCGCTGCTTAAGGAGGCGCAAGGTGTGATAGAAGAAGGCTCTAACTTGAGCATAGCAGACCAGTTGCTGGAAGAAATCCTGGATGCTTACTCCAAAAATCCTGATGTGAAAAGTCTTCCCAAATAATTTCGTATGAGTCTTGCCTTGGATACGCATATGCAAATCAAGTCTGCCACGCTGGAAGATGTGCCTGTCATCCTGTCTTTCATTCGGCAGCTCGCGGATTATGAGAAATTGGCTCATGAAGTGATAGCCACGGAAGACAGTCTGCGCAAACATTTGTTTGGAAGCAAACCGTATGCTGAAGTGATCCTCAGTTATCTGGACAATGTTCCGGTCGGTTTTGCCCTGTTTTTTCATAACTTTTCCACGTTTCTCGGAAAGCCTGGCCTATATCTGGAGGATTTATTCGTGTTGCCAGAGAAACGCGGCAGCGGAATAGGCCAGAAAATGCTGGCGTATCTTGCCTGCCTGGCGAAAGAGCGCGGCTGCGGAAGGCTGGAGTGGTGGGTTCTCGACTGGAATGAACCGGCGATACATTTTTATCAACGCCTAGGCGCACAGGCCATGAATGAATGGACGGTTTATCGCGTCACTGGCGAAGCCTTGAATGATCTGGCGGAACAGTGGAAGTCAGCGTAAACCAGGCGCATGCCTTATTTCCGAGAGCGTTCATTGAACGCTCTCTTATTTCCTTATTGTGCCGCCTGTGCTAATGGGAGGCGCAATGCCTTTTGCGTTCGCGGTAGCTTGCCACGAGATAATGATTAAATCGCGTCAGATGGAATCAGGCTCGCTTCCAAATACTTCTTTAAAAAATGACCGCATGGCTGTCCAGGATCGCATGTCAGCATTTTTTTCATAAACAGTGCCAAAATCCGGATCATTGGCTTGTGGATTGGTAAACGCATGCATGGCGTTTCCATAAACATGCAATTGCCAGTCGACTTTTGCATAAGTCATCTCTTGTCCAAACGCGAGTACTTTGTCTGGCGTCACCATGGGATCGTCAAAACCGTGCAGTGCCAGAACTTTCGCGCGTATCCGATGTTCCGCCGTATGTTCAGGCGCATGCAGCAGTCCATGAAAACTGACCACCCCTTTTACATCAGCGCCGCTTCGTGCGAGATCCAGTACGCATAATCCACCGAAACAAAATCCTATGGCCCCAATCTGGCCGCTGGCGGTATGATCCAGCTTTTTCACTGTTTCAAGCGCTGCGAGAATCCGGCGCTGTAACTTTACCCGGTCTTCTATCAGCGGTGCCATGAGAGCGGCTTTTTCGTCTTTGGTATTCCCGGCTTTTCCCTTGCCGTACATATCCAGGGCAAATCCCACATAACCCAGTTCCGCGAGTTGATCCGCCTTGTGACAGGAAAATTCATTCTTCCCTGACCAGTCATGGGCAACCAATACCACAGGACGTCTTTCCTTAATTGAATCATCATAGGCATAATAACCTTCCAGTAAAACATCGCCGTCCAGGTAGTCAATTTTTAGTTTTTGTAACATTGCAACTCTCCATCTTGAAGGATTCGATATCAGGGACTGCGGCGGACAAAAAATCCGCCGGTATTATCTAGGCTTTCTCATTCGTCAATTGCTGCGGCAAGCGGAAATGCCGCAAATTGAGAGAGAGGAACGGATTGTTCTGGCCTTCGGTCGATAAAATATATTTTGCAGTATGTTCGTTCAAGGACAGGTTTATCAAAAGTTCCTTTTTGGAAATCATGTTTTCAAACGATTGATTGATCAGTTTGAACCATCCCCAGCTGCCGGGGTATTTGCGGGTAATGGTTTCATTATTGGTCAGTATCAGTTGAATCGAGGTCATATTGCGCCGGCTTTCAGCGGGCCAGGCGATGCTATGTGTATTTTTCAGGTTGTCGCTGTTATCAACGAATTGCTTGTTGTTAATGTTCAATTTGACGGTTTTAACCAGCTTGCCGAATTTATATGGCTGCAAGTCAAACTGGACATGTATTTGATTGTCTCCATTGGGAAAGAAAGTGCGGTGGATGCGCATCGCGTGCTGAATTTGGCGCAAGGTATCCTCCGAAAAAGGCAGCGTGTTGCCATCAATTTTTTTCCAGTGCCAATCCTGGGTAGAGGTGTCGACGAATGGCTGCAGATATTGATTATAAAAGCTTAAAACAACCCCGGATTTGCCAAAGAAACGCGCGAATTGACTTACTTCAACTTCCTGATCTGTCGTGGTGCTGAAGGGATACCTGTTTGCGATATCGGTTCGATAAAAATGCATGACTTTATTCTGCCAGGAGGTGTCCAGGTATTTGCCGGCGTCCTGCATGAGAAATGTCCAGCTGTCGTTTGCGATTTGCGCCAGCCAGAACTTTACAGGCTCAGGGCTTTTTTCAGCGATGATACGGAGTTGCGTAATCGCATCCGGCGTGCCGCGGCTCAACATCCGGCTTGATACCGCATCGAATGCGGCCTTTTTCTCGTTTTCAGCGCCCAGCACGGCTTGCAGGTAGTGGTGCAGGGATTGCAGGCCCGCGAATATTTCGTAAAGCAGATTTTGTGACGCGGTGTTTTTTTCCACCAGCAAACCCAGATTCTGCAATTTGGGACTGGAAGAAACAATGGGCTCAAAATACGTGTTATCGTGCAAGGTCTGCAGCAATTGCAGCAATGGAGAATCGTTACTGATCAGATTGACAATCATGGCGTCCGTCTGGCCAAGATCAGACGGCGAGGCCAGATGGATGTTCGCCAGCAGGCTTTCCCACACATCCACGTAATTATTGATGTAAGTGGTGCGCAGTTGTTCGATTAAAGGAGTGGCCAGGGCGAGGTTTTTATTGATTTCGGGACTGTGCCCCAGCACCCAGTTGCCCGCGGTAGCTTCTTGCGCCGCGAGAATGGATTCCTGGGAGATAATTGAGGCAAAGGATTTTGCCGTGAACATGGCGGGAATCTGGTTCGAAATTTGCTGCAATGTGAAAATCTGGTTATCGCCGGTGTTGGTGCCGATATTGATTTCGCTCGCGGCGTAATTGCTGTCCAGGTTTTTCAGGATGATATAACTCAGTTTCAGGCTGGGGAGCGTGATTAAATATTTTCGCGTGCCTTGTATCGTTTTGGTGTTGAGCGGGCTGGGACTCCAGGCTGATCCCAGCGCGGTTTGAAGATGATCGGATAATTGACTCATTTCATTTTTCTGCATGGACTTGGGCAGTATTTTTAACAGCGTTGTGGAAATGTGCTCAGGATTGAAATAGGTTGCGTCACCCATCATCAGGTAGGCCTTTAGAACGGCATAAACATCGTCAGCGTCCTTGTTGATGGGAATCTGTAAATATTCTTCAAAATAATTCCTGATTTCGGGAATGAAAATGGTAGCCAGCGCATGCTGGTAAACTGCATTCGCCTTTTGTTGTGATTTGTGGGTGTAAAATGACAGCAGATAGGATAAGTCCAGTTTGAACCGGGACTGGTCAGTGGATTGATGCAGGGAGTCCAGCATTTTTACAGTTTCATCCAGATGCTCATCCGGGTCATGAAGCTGGGCCATTTTTAGTTGATAATCAGAGAGATTTTTCTGAAGGGCATATGTCTGTCTGACGCCCTGCTGAAAGTTTTTGCCCAGCAATGCCCCGGCCGCGGCAATGGCAATGATGGATACGGCGTATGCGGACCGGCGCTTCCATTCAGTCTTGCGGCGCTGCGGCGCCTGTTCCATATGCGCATTCCCCAGTCCGTGGGCAAGAAACTGTTTGACAAAATATGCCCGCGAAGATGGGGAGGGTTCTTTGAAAATCTGAACTGCGCGTGCGGACGTATTGACTGTCTGGTCCACAATCTTGTCGTCGGATTCAGCTGCGGGTTGTATCGCACTGGTTAGATAAACGCCTTGTACCTGTAATTGACGGTGAACATGGGAGATTTTTTTCATGAAATCCGTCATGAATTCCTTCAGGCGCTCCACCTGAAGAGGAAAATCCTTGATATAAGGCCTGGCCATGGGATTGCGCTCTTGATGCAGGCGGAAAAGCAGTTGTTGATTGATTTTCTTGATGAGCGCATTGAATCTGACCGAGAATAATTCTGTGATTTTTTCATCGTGTCTTGACGAAGACAGCGTGATGCCCCACGCTTGCGTGAGCTCCTCCTTGCTGGATTCGGCGAAAAACTCTTTGAAACCTGTAAGCAAATCACATTTTGTAATGATGATCTGGCATGGCATGGGTTGCGGAAACTGTTTTTGAATGGAATGAATTTGCTGGAAAAGTTCGCGCAGCACGGCATGATATTGCTTGGTATCGTTGAGCTTCATGATTTCCGGCGCAGGCAAGGCGATAATGATACCATTGATACCGTTTTTGCCGCGCTGTTTCCGGATCATGCGCAAAAAAAACTGCCATAACAAGACGTGACTTTGCCTGCCGGCGTCCGGACTCCCGCCTGCCTGACTGACGGAAAGATATTTTCCCGGAACATCAATGATGCTCGCATCGCGGGTCACCCACCAATCGCAGCTTTCCGACGGGCTCATGTTTTGCAAGTCCTGATTCTGGAATTGACGTTGAAGAATGAAATGGATGTCTGAGGTGGCCAGCAGGGTGGTCTTGCCGGCTTGTGACGGACCTATGAATAAATACCAGGGCAGATCGCTTAAATTAACAAGCTTGCCGTGTTTTGTCACATTGGTTTTATTCAAAAATTGAACCGCGCCTTTGAACCTGTTTTGCAAGTCTATTAATTTGTTGCGGATGGCGGTGTTTTTATATTGAAACGGATTGGGAGCATCGAGATCAATAATCAGGAATTTGAGCAGCCAGGCGAGAAAGATAAAAAGAATAATGTAGATGCGCTTTTCAGGTTGGGCGAGCGGGGCGTAATTTTCCCATGCAAGATAAGGCCCTGCCAGCCAGATCATTTCAGCTGTCAGGCACAACACGCCGACGGGCGCGAGTGCTTTATAGACAGCGTCATGACTTTGGAGTTTCGTATATAACCTGGTTTCCAAATCGCGCAATATTTTTATAAGCTTCATTTGATATAACATCCATTAAATAGCCCAAGCTTACGAAGATGGTCATAATGACACAGGCGGTGATGATGGCGACAAACGTGAGAGAAATCGGCTGCCGGGATGCTGATTTCGCGGCGGGTTTAGGCGTTTTAAAAGGCGTAGGCGAAAGTATTTTACTAAAACTGCCTCGGTAAGCTCGGATGTGTTTATAGAGACTGTTGGTGACTTGCTCAAGCTGATATTGGCTGTGTTCTGTGGCGCGATACTGGCCTTTATATCCCATGCTTAAACATAAATACATCAATTCCATTAAATCAATATAGAGCGCCGGCTCCTTGATGGCGCGTTCCATAATGGTAAAAAACTTGTCCTGATGATGTGTATCCTGGTTGTATGCCGCCAGAAGACAATAAGCATCCCACTGTCCTTGCCCGCCCCACGGAGTGTTGCAGATAATTTCATCCAGGGTGGCGCATAATATATATTTGCAAACAATAACGTATTCTGCGCTGTATCCTTGTGTCTTGACTGACTCCTGGAATGCGTTGATTTCCTGGATCAATTCGCTTTGCAGCTTGTTTAGCTGTCTATAGGTCTTGATTTGTTTGAGCTTGCCAATGACCGAGAAAAGATAACCGGCTGCATCCACAATGGGGTTTAATCCGGCTTTGGGGTTGTGACTGACGATGCGGCTGGGAAGCAATAGCTGAGAAGAAGCATTGAGGTTCTGGATTTTGTTGAGCGCTGTATCATTGTCGTAATGAAGCTGTTGTCCGGCTGTCTCTAACGCAAGGCTGAGCGATTGACCTTCTGTCGTGGTTTGCTGCGGGTTAATTGTTGCATTCATTCGCGCATCCTTTTTGGCTTGTCCATTACACACCTCCATCGCCTGAGGCGGCGGAAACCGCTGTGTTGCGTCATTATACACAAACAAATATACCCAAAGAAGCGGGGATGTCTATATTGTCAAAAACAGGGTTGATCGGTGAGGGTGCAGCCGGTATTGCTCACGCGGGGCGGGGGGGTAATGATGAATTCAGTAGTCCTGTCAGATTGCGCAGGACTACTGAATTCAAGAGGCGGATTAATCAAGCAAACCGTACATTTTGAGTTTCTTTCTCAATGTACCGCGGCTTAAGCCTAAAACAATAGCCGCACGAGATTGGTTGCCCTTGGTATATTCCATCACAGCTTCCATTAATGGAGCTTCGACTTCAGCCAGGATCAATTCGTATAAGTTGCTTGGCAGTTGGCCTTTCAGTTGAGAAATATAATTCTCGAGTGATTGCCGGACGCTGTCATGCAACGGCTGGTTTTTTTGAGTCAGCTCAAATGACGATTGTAATCTTTCTAACGTTTCAGTAGTCATAATTTCCCTCGATTTACCGGGATCGTTCATAATACAGCAAGTATTTTATCCATTGTTCTTTGTTAGAGCAATCATTTTTTTGCACATTTTTTTTCTTTTGTAGCTGCAGGATAAAATATAACCATATCCTGACGGCGCTTTTGCGTGCCTTACTGGGTATTGGCAGTGTGGTCTTGGTTTTTATTTTATTTTAAAACAAAAGGTTATGCTGTTTTTGACGAGAGCGTTCACTGAACTGTGTCAGTCCTTACCCATGACTGCTTCGCTCCAAACGTCACATCCTTGTGACTAAGGATTTCATCCTGAAATCCAGTCGCTCACCTGTCATGGGTAAGGACTGACACAGTTCAGTGAACGCTCTCTTTTTGACGGGGTTTTACAGGTCTGGCACCAGGGCCGGGTTGAGCATACACTTCATTTGTGTTAACTGTCATCAGATCACCTTGATCTAGTTTGTGAAGGACCTCATGAAATCTTCAAGAGAAACGCAGGGTAAGCTGGGTATTGCTGAGACGGGGCGGCGTCTTTACCGAATAAGGGATTTGCTATATTTTTCGGTCTGCCGGCCGGAGGAGTTTTCGGAATGGTCTGAACTGTTTGCCAGCCAGGAAGAGCGAGAGGTGATGGCTGCGTTTTCCCGCGGTTTTCAGGCTCATTATTTTTCCGGGCCTGTATGGGGGACTGGCGCGGTGGATGCCCGGCTCAAGCAGGCATTCGATATGAGAAAAGCTATCCGGGATTCCCGTATCGCGCTTGCGAGTATGTTGGATGATCCCATGCTGTTTACCAGTGAACAGACGGAAGTTTCCAGGATTTTAAAATCCCAATTTCTCGAACTGGAAAAATTATTTAACGAACGTGACCAGCTGACCTGCAGTGATAAGCCTCTGCCGTCCAGTCAGATTGAAGTCCTGGATGCGAATGCGAAATCAATTAATGATTTATTTTTATCTCTCTTGATCTGCATCGGGCGGAATCGAGATCTTAAACCGGAGCTCGGAAGTTCAATACGCGGCCTTCACGGCCGCTTCAAAGAGTTTGCCGCTGTGCAGAATGAAGCTGAAACCGCTGCGATGAATCAGCAGAGACTGCATCAGTATCAGGCTGCTGTCAGCCAGATGATGCTGAATGAAAGCACTGAAAAAATGGAGCAGATCCTGGGATATCATCCAGGGCTTCTGAAGTTCCTGGAGGGCAGCCTGGCGGACCTGGATAGGATTCATGGCAAATTTCAGCAGTATCTGCTTGAGCGCAAAGACAGGCTGCCGCAGCCTCTTTCAAAGCTTGAGAAGCAAGATATGCGGCAGGCCAGGGCACGCGCGCGGGAAGCTTTCCGGGTCAGGCTTAAACATGAGCAAGAAGCGCGCTTGAAACTGCTGGCGGGCGTTCGCGCTTCCATTTACGACGCGTATCAGAAGGGTCGTGAGTGTCATATGCAAGGTCAATTTGAACCAGCGCTGCTTTTCTATCTGGCGAGCGCAAAAGAGTTTCATTTCGCCAGTCTGATGAAAGCAGGGAAAATGTTTTATAAGGGAGAAGGGTGTCTTCCCAATCCGGGCAGGGCGGGTGTTTTATTCCGGGCGGCGGTAGTCTGTTCCGAATCGGAATCGCAAAAAACACGGGCTTTGGCAAGGTTGATTCTTGCTTATGAGCAAGAACTGGAAGTCTCCCGAAAAACGGATACCAATGTGGCCTCGCAAGATAAACACGAGCCGAAATATCGGGCTGTTCTGGATGTGATCGCGGATTTAAAAAAATATATTTTGCGGAGTACCGTCAATCCGGCCTTGAAGCTGCTTTATCTGGGCGAATGTTATCTTGAAATGTATAAAGTGGATGCGAAGGAAGCTGGCAAAAATGGTGCGCGTTGCGGTGAGCATTTTAGAACGGCGCATGATTTCTTTTTGCAGGCCTGGAATTATGCGCGGCGTGAATCCGAAAAGTTTATCATCATGTATGTCAATTTGTATGATGACCACCCTGATGAGAGATCGATGATGGAAGTGTCTGAGGAAGATGAGGTTATAATGGACTGTGAGGGGGTTGACGACAATCTGCCGGATGAAAAAGAGAAAGTTCACAAACATAACCGCCTTTTAAGCAGTTATTTAACATCAAAGGATGTCGGCAAATATATCAAGAAAACGATAGGCTCGCATTTGACTTCAATCTGGAGTTCGCTGGAGGCGGAAGATGCTGCGCTGGCGCTTGGTCTTGGCGAAATAACCGAGAGCGTTCTCACCGCTTCGCCAGTGCAAGATCGGGCCAGGCGCCTGTTTTAACATTCTCGTTTTGACAGGGTGTTAATGGATATTTGCCGCTATGTTGACAGCCCTTTAGGATGCGGCTCATCCTGCGGCTGGGCGCGTAGTGACAATGTCCCGTTCATCTGTGCTTCAATGAGGCGGTCAAACCGGTTGTCACTGCGAATATTGGTGGAGAGTTCCTGCCGGATTTCTTCCCGTATGGTTTTTTCATCACTTAAGGGTGGAAGAAATTTTTTGCAAGACTGATAAATTTGTTCCACATGCCAGGAGAGATTAAATATCCGCATTTCCTTGGCTTCATAATAAATGCTTTCAAGCGCGATGTGCATGGCTTCGTCGCGAATGTGGGGGGTGATGCGTATCGCGCCCCAGGATCCGGCATGATGTTTGGGCAGGGAGACCCAGTCCTGGGATCTCATAGGGTCGTGCGGCATCAAATATTCAGGGGGAACTCTGCCCGGCGTGCCGGTTTCCAGCGCGGAAATCACCATGCCCGGCCCGGTTGCGGACAATGTATTTTTGGCGCGGATTTCTTCAGCTTTTTGTCTTTGTATTTCCGGGCCTTCTTCTTTGCGCACGGTTTCTACTGCGCTGCGCTTGACTCTGCTTAGCAGGGGATTTTTCATTGCGGGTTGCCGCAGAGGCCCTGGCGCGGCGCTTGTGCGCGAAAACAGGGCCGGGGAAGACGGAAGAGTGGATGGTGAAGCCGGAGAAACCGCCGAAGCTGCGCCACTGTCTCCATAGCGCAAATTTTTGTACGTCCAGGCTGAATTATGATGATACGCTTCCCTGGCTTTTTCTGCCAGCATCTGCATTTTGGGGTTGCCAGGCGTGCAGACCATGGCTTCGCTGCCAGGCGCTTCTCTGCGCCCGGTCAGGATGGAGTGGCTGGTGATATGCATGAGAAACCGATGATCTTGCAGGGGAGTGTCGAATACGTTTTTATCGGGGTCCAGGTCATCGGAAGCTGGAAATTTGACATCGCCCAGCCGGTTTTTCTCGCTTGGGTTGACATCCATGCAGTCGAAATACGCGCCGCCTTCCTGGAACAATATGTTATAACGAAGCATATCACTGGAGGCGCCGTAATTGGGAGCGAGACTGTTTATCTCATAGCGGATTTCATCAGAAATAATCCCTGTCTGGTTAATATCGGCAAATTCAATATTGTCTGGCCATTCATGAGGAAACAATTCTGATTTCAGTCTGTCGTATTTTGCGGCGTAATCCGGATCAGATTGAGCGTCTATCCAGATTTTGACTTTGAATTCAGGGTTGGCTCTGGCCCAATTGACCACATTTTTCATGCCTTGTTCCGGCATGATCTTTTCTCCACCGGCCCAGATGAAATGAATAAGCTTGGGTATTTTTTCTGCCGTAACGGCGCCCTCCTGATCTCGCGTGATAACTTAACTATAGCAGCCCTTGGTGAAAAGTGAGGACAAGGCTGGGTTTTTTGTTTGTCAGGATGAAAAACTGTATTGAAAACCGCTGGTTGGCATTCAGGGCTGTGAAAATGCCGTTCCCGCCCGCGGCAAATCCCGGCTATGTGCGCAAACTTCAAGGCGAGATTACATGTTCATCCATTTTTCCAGATAATGAATGTTAACCAGCCCCTTCTGGAAGCTGTTGCCGCGGAGAATGTCCTGGTGGAGGGGGACATTGGTCCGTATGCCTTCAATGACTGTTTCATCCAGTGCATTACGCATACGCGCCAGGGCAATTTCGCGGGTTTCGCCATGCGCAATCACTTTGGCGATGAGAGAGTCATAGTAAGGGGGTACCTTGTAACTCCCATAGATGTGTGAATCCACGCGTATGCCGGGACCGCCGGGGGCGTGGAAATAGGAGACAGTGCCCGGAGAAGGTGAAAATGTCCGCGGATCTTCGGCATTGATACGGCATTCTATCGCGTGTCCGACGATGCGCACGTCTTTCTGTGTCAGGGATAGCTTTTTGCCCGAAGCCACATACAATTGTTCCTTGACCAGGTCGATACCCGTTACCATTTCAGTGACGGGATGCTCTACTTGTATGCGGGTATTCATTTCAATGAAATAAAATTTTCCATCTTCGTAGAGAAACTCCATCGTGCCGGCGCCACGGTATTTCATGTCGCGGCAGGCCTGGGCGCATAATTCACCGATTTCCTCCCGCTGTTTATGAGAGATGCCTGGTGCGGGCGCTTCTTCAATGATTTTTTGATGGCGGCGTTGTATGGAACAGTCGCGCTCACCCAGGTAAATGGCGTTGCCCTGGCCGTCTCCTAGCACTTGTATTTCAATATGGCGAGGATTTTGCAGGTATTTTTCCAGGTAGACCTTGTCATTATTAAACGCTGCCTTGGCTTCGCTGCGCGTCAAGGTGATGGCGTTAATCAGGTGGGATTCAGTATGCACAACGCGCATGCCGCGCCCTCCGCCTCCTCCTGCCGCCTTGATGATCACGGGATATCCTATCTGACGCGCCAGAGCGAGGGTTGCGGGATCATCTTCTCCAATTGGTTCGTTTGAGCCGGGCACACAGGGAATGCCAATCTGCTTCATGAACTTGATTGCGGCAACCTTGTCACCCATTTGGCGAATAGTGTCAGGATGCGGACCGATAAAGGTAAATCCGCTTTTTTCCACCTGTTCAGCAAAATCGGCGTTTTCCGAAAGAAATCCATAGCCCGGGTGAATGGCTACCGCATCGGTGATTTCGGCGGCGCTGATGATGGCGGGAATGTTGAGATAGCTGAGACCAGCCTGATGCGGCCCTATGCAAACGGATTCATCGGCCAGGCGTACATGCAGAAGGTCGCGGTCAACGGTGGAATGTGCCGCCACGGTCTTGATGCCCAGTTCCTTGCAGGCGCGCAAAATGCGCAATGCGATTTCACCCCGGTTTGCGATTAGAATTTTATCTAACATGATGCGTAATCCTGTGCTCTGGTCCGTGAGGTGTCATTCGATTACAAAGAGGGGCTGGTTGAATTCAACCGGCGTTCCATTATCCACCAGTCTTGCAGTAATGGTTCCCGTCTTGTCGGCTTCAATCTGGTTGAACATTTTCATGGCTTCTATGAGGCAGATAACGTCTCCTGCCTTGACGGATTGCCCGATTTCCACAAAAGGCTTTGCTCCGGGCGTGGAGGATAAATAGACTGTGCCGACCATGGGGGCTTTTAACATGTGTTTGTCCTGCACGGCGGGGGCTTCGGCTGCCTTGGCCGGGGCTGGTTCGGGGGCGGCTAGTGCCGGCGGCGGGACGGCGGCAGCGGGCATCACGGGAGGGGCCATCATGACCGGGGCGGCAGTATGGACTTCCCGGGTAATGCGCACAGATTCTTCGCCTTCACGTATCTCAATTTCAGCAACGCCCGTGCTTTGGATGAGCTCAATCAGCTTTTTGATTTTACGCATGTCCATGGGATGGCTCAGCTCCTCTATTTATCGATTAAGGTAGGTTCTCATGATAAAGGCAAGCATTCTGCACGAACAAGCCAGATTTGTCCAGAAGCAAGCAAGTTACCGGATTTTATTGCCTGTTCCTTTCAGGTTTGGTTGTGATCACCGGCAGGTTTTGCGGTATAAAAATGCAGCAAATGGGGGAAGGATAGATAAAATAATAATCCCATATACCACAATGGAAAAATTATCCCGGATAATGGGAAGTGAGCCAAAGAAGTAGCCGGCAGCCAGCAGGCTGCCTACCCAGAGAATGGCGCTCAGGATGTTATACAAGGCAAATTCTTTGGGATTCATATAACCCACGCCGGCAACAAACGGTGCAAAAGTCCGGATAATGGGAAGATAGCGGGCAAGAATGATGGTTTTGCCGCCATGTTTCTCGTGAAATTGATGCGCTTCCTGTAAGTGCTTTTTATTCAGCAGCCAGGATTTTTCAGCGGTAAAAACCTTGGGGCCTATGCTTCTGCCGACGAGATAATTCACTTTGTTGCCGAGTATGGATGCAGCCGTGAGCAGGATAAAGAGAATCTGGATATCTAATGCGTGGCTTGCGCTGGCGGCTATGCTGCCAGCGGCGAATAGCAGGGAGTCGCCCGGGAGAAACGGGGTAACGACCAGACCTGTTTCGCAGAAAATAATGGCAAACAAGATGAGGTAGGTCAGGGCGCCATAGGTGGAGACAAATGAAATAAGGTAGGTGTCGATATGTAAAATATATTGCAAGAAGAGTTGTATGGTTTCCATTAGCTGCCTATTCTACCCTTTCAAATGGCGTTGACTTGAATATACGTCAAATCGGCTATTCTTTCCCGTCAGGGAAAAATCTGGTTTTTTGTTGGCGATATTCTCTGCCAATCGCGGCCTTTTTACAATGATGCGATAGTTGGCGCAGCGGGACGCCGTATGGAACAATTCATCCGCATTCTCATCTTTTCCGAGAAGTTGCTGCATTATAACCATATCTTTCTTGACCGATGCGGACTTTTGTCGTGCCGGGAACATGGGATCCAGGTAAATGATATCGCTGGTATTTTCAGTCAGCCAGACTCGGGAGTCGGCATTGATCAGCCGCATGCGTTCCACAATGGCAGCGGTGCGCGCGTCATTTTTTGCGCGCTGGCAGGCATCGGCCAGCAAGGCATGAACAACAGGAGAACGTTCCAGCAGGGTGATCTCATATCCTAATGCTGCCAAAATAAAACTGTCTCTGCCCAGTCCGGCGGTGGCATCGACCATGACCGGCAGCTCGCGCGGGTGCCTGCCCGCAGCTCTTCCCAGCAGTTCCTTGCGCAGACTGGCTTGTTTGCAGCGATACAACAGCTTGTCTGAAAGAAAATCCACGCAGAACGGCCTGGTGTCTTTTGCCCGCGTGTCGATCAAGCCCAGATACCCTGGAGTAAAGATAAGCAGATAATCAAATCTGGCTGCAGCGATGGTATCCTGGTTCTCAAGGTGCTCCAGCCCCAGGTTCGATGCCAGTTTCAAGGCTTCATCCCGCCGTGCAGGGGATGCCGTTGTGACTGCAATAAGATGATGCATGATGTCGGTCTCGGGTATTTCTCTATACACAGCGCGGGCTTGCTGCTATCGCGAATAATATATATTTGAATGGCTAGAACGCGAAGGTATTGTACTAAAATTGCCCTATTTATGCCAGGGTTTACAATGATGCTGTCAGGCATGCAAAAACTGTTCGAACCCCGAGAGAAACATCTGAACAGCCATGGTGGTCAGTATCATGCCCATCAGTCTTTCGATGGCGGTCAGCCCGCGTTCGCCAAGGATTTTCCGCAGAAAATCAGCAAAAACAAGAATGACAGTCGTGATAAACCAGGCGATCGTGAGAGCGATAAACCAGCGGAACATGTCATAAGGCGCCTGATTAGCCAGCAGCATGACCATGGTCATGGTGGAGGGCCCGGCAATCAAGGGGACGGCCAGAGGAACGATGAGGGGTTCACCTGAAAACGAGGATTTGTCTTCCTGGCCATTCTGCGGAAAAATCATGCGTATCGCGATGAGAAAGAGAATGATGCCGCCTGCAATCTGCAGGGCCGGTTCGGAAATATGCATGCCTTCCAGGATATATTGACCAAAAAATAAAAAAAGCGTCAGAAGAATGAAAGCGATAAATGTCTCGCGCAGGATGATACGCTGGCGCCTTTTGGGATCAACATTGTTCAGGGTCGACAGAAAGAGCGGAATGTTCCCCAAGGGATCCATGACGAGTATGAGCGTGATCGTGGCGGAGTATAAGGTCATCGTATGGCCGAAATTATTTATCAGAAGCTGATTTTAACAAGTCGGCAATATGTTGGAAAGCACTCCGGTCTGTTGGCTCTCATGCAGACAAGAGATGCCGGGGGTTGCCTGTTGGCTGCAGGCAAAAAGCCGTGCAGCGGATCAGAAGGTGAAAGTGATCTTCGGGCCTTGCATCACTGCTGCGGGTTCGGGAGCAGGCGGAGCGAGAGGACGGTATACAATCCGGAAGACATACTGCCGGCCGGGTTCCGGCTGCAGCGAGGGTTTCAGGGTCATGCTGCTCGTACCGGATGTGCAATGGAACAGTCTGCCACGGTGTTCCGTCATTTGATCAAACGCAAGACACGGCCAGGCGTCGTGGGTGTGCTGTGATTCATTCTGGGCGATGAATGCATCCATTTGAATGAGTTCCGCGCTTTCTATCTGTATCCATTCATGCTTTTTTCCCCATAAGACTGAAACCTGGATATCACCCTCTCCTACGGGTGTCCATGCAGTGTAATACCCGTCATAAGTCATTTGCGCATCCAGAATAGTCTGGTGGGTTTCATGGCCGCGCGCCAGGGTGGCGGGAAGATGCGATTGCCGCGGCAACATGTCTTTTAATTTGATATCAAGTCCAAAGCGTTGCTGCGACAGTAACGCGAGTGTTAATTCAAATCCGGCCGCGCGTAATTCCGCGGGATAATTCATGCGCATGGTCTTGGAATTTTTTTCTATAAAAAAGAGGCCGCGGCGATGCAGCCCTTTTAGTCCTTGCTCCGGGTCGAACACGGTTGACACATCTTGCGTGCCAAGATTCCAGTCGAACTGGAATGAACGTAAATATTGTAATTCCGGCGCGGTTGGGAAAAAAATCATGCGGCAAAGTTCGGCGCGCACGGTTTCTCGCAGCAGGAATGGGGAAATGTGCGGTTTAATGTCTTGAAAATAGCGCTGCGCGTCATGTATGAAGCGAAGGCATTCGGATTGTATCTGAAACAGTTTTGCGTGCTGTTGTGCGCTAATGGCGGCGACGGCGTGTACCGCACTGCCTTCCCGGTCGTAATCGACGACGCTGCCCTGGTTTGAAGTGCAAAGCTGCTCGAGGAGGGCGATATATGAAACCAGTGTTTGCAGGGCTTTGTCATCGCACCAGGAGGGATCCAACAGTCCGCGGCGGCGGGATTCCCATCCGGGTGTGCGCAGAGTGATGAGGTAACGTCCGGTGACTTCAATGTTCATATCGGCGAAGACCGGTGTCAGCAAGTCTTGCACGGTGCCATGATAACCGAGATCAATAAAAACCAGTGTGTCTTTTGCAGCGATCCCGGCAGTTTTTTGCAGGTGACGCAATAACCGTGAACGGTATTGCGCTGATTTATCGAGAATCATGCGTAATATGTCGCGGCGGCGAACAAGGCGGGCGAATTCGATTTCGGGTTGAGCGTGTCTGTGTGCGGTTCTGATCAAGGGTTCCGCGACTTTATCCGGCAATAATAACTGCCGCGCCATGTCACGAAACCGTTGAGAGTGGGCGGATTCGGCGAGATAGCGGTCAATTTCACGCTGGCTGCGAAAAGAAGCCGCATAGGCGGCGAAACGGCTGATACTGACGCATGCGCCCAAGGTAGACCGGGTGAGAGCGGAGCAGGCGAGCGATGGCAGATAGGCGTCCCGCATGAGGAACAGCGCTTTGGGTTGTTTGCCTTCGCGTCTCATCTGTTCTATTTCATCGCATATATATCGGGCGAAGGTGTACATGATAGGTCCCAGTGAAGCGTATCCTATCAGTGATTCAGGTTTGTTTTCCGCTGTTTTTTCCATGGCAAAAACACCCAGAAACGGGCTGGGCACAGGCCGGGTGCTGCGAGTGCCGGTATCCATCATGCCTGCGGCAATGGCTTGCAGCCGCAGCAGATTTGTCATGTATTCATCTTCACGCTGAAATTGCAGGGCATTAAGACGAAAGGCGCGCGGCGCGGCGTAATCAGATGCGGCATGATCACCGATATGCAGATAATTTTCAGGTGTATTGCCTCTGGACCTGACGATTTTTTCAAACAAGCCGGTTGCTTTGGATTTTCCGTAATCGCAGGAACAGTAAATGCTGTCAATCGCAGCCA
Organism: Aquicella siphonis; assembly: GCF_902459485.1. Classification (NCBI taxonomy): domain Bacteria; kingdom Pseudomonadati; phylum Pseudomonadota; class Gammaproteobacteria; order Legionellales; family Coxiellaceae; genus Aquicella; species Aquicella siphonis. The sequence continues at coordinate 2,113,110 of NZ_LR699119.1, read as the reverse complement.
TGACGTCCGCAGGCAGCGCGGCAGTGAGAAGCCGGCGCAGTTGCGGCTCTTCAAAATAGGTGTCACTCACTATGATGATCTTCATGCCGCGGCTTTGCGCGTCGCGTATCAGCTGGACCATGGGGGGATAGGCAAAGCAGGCTTCCATTTCTGCCGCAATTTCTTCTTCTGACAGCGCGTCCAGCTGTCTTTTATCAAGCTCCGGATGATTCGCCAGATAAATATCCCGCAGTCTGACTTCACTATGCTGCTGATTTAGAAGCATGAGACGGCGCGCCCTGTCTTCCGCCTGAATACGCATGGCGGCGGTCATGCCAAGGGATTGAAATGACGCTGCATGCTGTAATTGATAAAACACATCGTGCGGTGAAGCGTATTTGCGCCAGAGCAAAGTATCAAAACAATCAAGCGAGAGCGTGTCTATGGGGGTATGGCAGCGGTCTGGCAGGGCGGCAAGATCGTTCGCCCTTATCCTGTTGGGGGAGTGTTCCGGCCCATAGGCCATCTGTTTTGTGACTACTGCCATGTTTTTTCCATCCTGCCAGCCGACATTTGGAATATATAACTTAAAACAGATATTTACGCCATGGGCGGCGCATGGTGTGTACTTGACAGTTCAGGAAATGTCTTCGTTCACACGCTCAATCGATTCCTTTTTCACCGGCGGGTGCTGATGTATACTTCATTCCCATGTTAATACGTGAACGATTATCACAATATGCTTATCTGATGAGGCTGGACAGGCCGATTGGCATCCTGCTTTTGTTGTGGCCGACGCTGTGGGCGTTATGGCTGGCCGCCGGCGGCCGCCCGAACGGCAAGATACTGCTGATATTTGTACTGGGTGTCATACTGACTCGCTCAGCAGGATGTGTGTTGAATGATTTTGCTGACCGTCATGTCGATTGTCATGTGCGGCGGACCCGCGCGCGCCCTCTCGCGAGCGGCAAGGTTACCGTTTATGAAGCGATATTGATCGCAGGGATTTTATGCCTGGGCGCGCTGCTGCTGGTTTTGCAATGTAATCTGCTTACCATCGTGCTGGCTTTTGTAGGCGCGGGCTGGATGCTGATTTATCCTTATCTGAAGCGCGTGACGCATCTGCCGCAGCTCGGGCTGGGTATTGCGTTTAGCTGGGGTGTGCCCATGGCGTTTGCCGCGGAGACCGGCATGGTTGACATATCGGCGTGGATTTTATTTATTATCAGTGCCATCTGGCCGGTGATCTATGACACCATGTATGCCATGATAGACCGGGAAGATGATCTGAATATAGGCGTGAAATCGAGCGCAATCTTGTTCAGTGCCATGGATACAATGGTCATCGGCTTGTTACAGGCTTTGTTTGTGCTGATGCTCGTCATTGTCGGACTCATCTTTGATCTGCGTTCGGTCTATTATTTGAGTGCGCCGCTGGTTACGGTCTTGTTCGCCTATCAGCAATGGCTGATCAGAAACAGGGATCCGAAACAGTGTTTTCAGGCTTTTCTGAATAACAACTGGGTCGGCCTGGTGATTTTTGGCGGAATCTTTTTGAGTTACCTGCAATGAAAATTGTTGCTGATTCGCATATTCCCTTTATAAGAGATTATTTTGGAGCCTACGGAGAACTGGTCCTTTGTCCGGGTCGTGAAATCACGCGCGATGATGTGAAAAACGCAGACGTGCTGCTGGTAAGATCTATCACTCATGTGGATCAGAAATTGCTGGATGGATCGCGGGTAAAATTTGTTGGCAGTGTCACGGCTGGCGCTGATCATCTGGATACCAGGTGGCTGGATGATGCGGGTATCAGCTGGAGCGTCGCGGCGGGATTCAACGCGCCCCCTGTTGCCGATTACGTCATGAGCGTGGTGGCGGCTCTGCAGAAAAAAAAGCTGCTGGGGGAGAAAAATCTGAAAGCGGCAGTTATCGGCGTGGGAAATGTAGGGCGCCAGGTCGTGGAACGGCTTGGATTGCTGGACTGTGAAATTATCTTGTGCGATCCCGTCCGCGCGCAGCAGGAACCGGATTTTTCTTCTGTTCCCATGGAGGAATTGTGCGGCTTGGATATGATTTCATTACATGTGCCTTTGGTCAGAAGCGGACAATTTCCTACCCATCATTTTGTGGGAAAAGAGTTTCTGCTGAGACAGAAACCGGGTTGTGTGCTGTTGAACGCCAGCCGCGGCGCTGTGGTGAATTCCGGTGAGCTTTTACAGCATGGCAGGCATATGCACTGGTGTTTTGACGTCTGGGAGCATGAGCCGAAAATTGATAAATCAGTGCTTGAGCAGTCTTTCATCGCAACTCCGCATATCGCGGGTTATTCGGTGCAAAGTAAAATCCGTGGTATTGACATGATATACCGCATCGCCTGCGAGCTTGGCATCATCATTCCCCAGGTGATTTCTCCTATTGAAATGCCCAAACAAACATTGACTTTTGCGGGCGAGCAGCATCATTGGCGTGATGTCGTTCTGGGAATATTCAATCCTCTGGTTGTTACTGAAATGACCCGCACCATTCTGATGCCTGCGGAAGAGTACGGGGCATTGTTTGATAAAATGCGAAACCAGTTCAACTACCGCCATGAATTCGGCTATACACACATTGTGGATACGGCGTTTTCATCGTTTGACAGGCGTTTGCTGGAAAAACTCGGCTTGACGCTTGAGTGAGCTATTCCTCCATTAGTACAGGGACATTTCATTTTGCGGGTCTGATGAGGTTTCCGGCGCATGATTACTGTCCGAAGTATTGTTATTGTCCGGGCCTGGAACGACATCGGCATCGGTATTTTCGTCAGTATTGCCGTCGGCGTCTTCATCGGTGTTTTCCCCGGTCTGTGAGGTGTCGCTGATCAGATCGGATTCGGGCAGATAGGGTTCCATGAAAAATTCAAACATCCCGCTGGCGCTGTTCGCAGAAATACGCTTGCCGGTCTTGGGATCAATCCGGATGCTGATGATGCCAGGCGGCTGCGACGGAATATTTTCCGGCTTGCCTTTCAAGGCGGATTGCATGAACTGCATCCACATGGGTAATGCGGCGGTAGAGCCATATTCATGCAAGGATTGCGGCTGGTCAAACCCTACCCAGGAAATGGCGACCAGATCCGGATTATAGCCGGCAAACCATGCATCGACCTGGTTTTGTGTGGTGCCTGTTTTACCGGCCAGATCATTGCGTCCGAGGTTTTTGGCTTGTTTGGCGGTTCCGCGTTGAATGACATCATGCAGTGCGGAAGAAATCAAAAAGGTGTTTTCAGACGAGAGTACCCGCGGAGCGGCTGCTTCGCTAGGCGAACAGTCGTTGTTGCAGGCGACCAGCGGTTTTGCCTGATAAATCACTTCATCCTGGGAATTGCGTATGGTATCAATGGCGAATGGCACCACCTTTAATCCGCCGTTCGCGAATACCGCATAAGCCTGTGCCATTTGCAGGGGAGTGACCATGGCTGTACCCAGGGCGAGCGATAATCCGGGCGGCAGTTGTGAGGGTATGAAGCCAAATCGTTTCAGATAATCCACTGTATATGACATGCCCATGAGTGCCAGCAGGCGAATGGAAACCAGGTTGCGGGATTCTATGATGGCGGTACGCAGGCGGGTGGGGCCATAGAATTTGTGTGTATCGTTTTGCGGCCGCCACAAACTGTTATCGGCGGTGTTTTCAATAATGATAGGCGCATCATTGATGACTGTCGCGAGGGTGAAACCTTTTTCAAGCGCAGCCGAGTATACAAATGGCTTGAAGCTGGAGCCGGGCTGCCGTTGCGCGCTGGTGATGCGGTTGAACTTGCTGTATTGATAATCGAATCCGCCAGTCATTGCCAGAATCGCTCCGTTCCGGGGGTTCAGGGCGACCAGTCCTGCCTCGGCTTTCGGTATTTGCGCCAGTTGGTAACCATTCGGTGAAGGGTTGATGAGTACGACATCGCCCAGCTTGAGAATTTGGGACGCGCTTCTGGGCTTGGGCCCCAGATAATCCGCGTTAATCTGTCTGCGTGCCCAGGATAAGCCTGGCCAGGACAGGGTGGTCAGCTCACCATTGGAACGCAGTACGGTGACGGTTTGTTTGGTCATTTCAACCACTGCGGCAGGCTCAAGACTGTTAATCACGGGCTTTTTGCGCAGAGCCTGCTCCCATTCTTCCATGTTTTCAATCGAGGGTGTGCCCAGGTTTTCCATGGGTCCGCGGTAGCCATGACGCTGGTCATAAGCGAGCAGCTGTTCGCGGACGGACTGGTTGGCTGCCACCTGCAATTGACTGTCTATGGTTGAATAAACCTTGAAACCATCTGTGTAGATACTGTCACCATACATTTGTTCCAATTGTTCGCGGACCAGTTCGGCGACATACGGCGCCTTGATTTCAGTTTGAAGATCATGGTAGCTCGCGTTTAACGGCGCCTGGGTAGCGCTGGAATATTCTTCCTCGCTAATATAACCTTGGTCGCGCATGCGCCAGAGCACATGATCGCGGCGTTTTTGCGCAGCCTGGGGATTGGCAATCGGATTGAGAGTGGACGGCGCTTTGGGCAGACCTGCCAGCATGGCGTATTGATCCAGTGTCAATTGGTTGAGATGCTTGCCGTAGTAGACTTCCGCGGCGGCGCCCACCCCATAAGCGCGGTTGCCCAGAAAGACCTTGTTCAGATACAACTCGAGAATTTTTTCCTTTGTCAGGCGGTGTTCTATCTTGATTGCCAATAATATTTCGCGCAATTTGCGGCCGAATGTCTTGTGACGGGTCAGGTAAAAACTGCGTGCGACCTGCATGGTGATGGTGCTGCCGCCCTGGAGTTTGCGGCCGGTCAGGATAAGCGCGAGCGCCGCGCGTCCCAGTCCTTGAATATCAACGCCGGAATGCTGGAAGTAGCGTTGGTCTTCTGTGGCCAGCACCGCTTCAATAAGAGGTTTGGGAATTTGATCGTAGGGGATGGGTATTCGGCGTTTTTCACCGAATGTTGCGATCAGTTTTCCATCGTGTGAAAAGATTTGCAGAGGAACTTGCAGTTGAACCGTGTTTAAAGCATCAATGTCAGGAAGCTCGAATTCCATATAGTAAAGAATTCCGGCAACCGATAGGGTGCACAGTACTAGAAACAGTATGATGATTCGTCGAACAAGGCGGAAAAAGTGATTCATATGTTATAAAATATCTTGCATTTCAAAGAGGTTAAAGTATATTAGCATGTTGTTTGTCTGCGCAACCAATCTTTCTTGACCCCTCATTGTACCAGCTTTTGTAAAAATTGTGATCTTTTCTCGATGGTTGGCTTCCCTTCCAGTCGGCTTGCTTTTACGCATTCTGCAGGTATTTCAGCAGTCCTTCAAGCCATGAGGAGAGGGCGCGATGCTGTATTCCATACCTGCTGTGAACCCGCATTCAGACAAGACACAGAACTTCCCGCCATGCGGTGTCAATGCAAGCATATTTTTGAAGCGGGTTCCAAATAAATTCTCGCATTAAAGCGATGGAGATATCTTATGCGATATTTTTTCACTTCTCCTCCGTTGATAGGGATTGATATTCAATCATCTGCAATCCGGATTGCGCAATTAAAAAAAATTGCCGGCGGTTATCTGGTGGAACAGGCTGGCGCAGCTGATTTGCCCGAAGGTGTCATGACGGATGACAGAGTACGAGACTGGAGCTGTATTACCGAAGTTTTGTCGAAGCTGGTGCATACCTACGGCCTGAGGGGCTTGGCTGCGGCTGTTTCATTGCCCGTCAGTCTGGTTCGCATGCAGTATGTCGCACTTCCTTGCGGCATGCCGCAAGCCGCCATTGAATCCGAGATACACGCCCAGGTGCAGAAAGATTTTCCCGGCATGCGTGATGCCTTATGCGTGGATTTTAAAATTGGACCGGAATCCTCTGCCGGAGACCCGGATGTGTTTTTTGTCGCGGCGCGCCGGGAATATGTCACGCAATACATGAATGCTGTGAATGCAGCCGGGCTGAACTTGAAAATTGTGGATATCGATATTCATGCCCTTGAACGTGTACTGGACATGGCGGCTTATGGTCCGGGTTTGAACAGGGAAGCTCATGCTATCGTGTATGTGATCCGGGAAGCTGTATCACTACTGATTTTCTGGAATGATGAAATCCTGTTTCATCAACACTGGGCAAGAGCTGAAGCAGATGAAAATCTCGCACAGTTATCCAGCCGCATTCATCTGTTTCATGCAGCGTTTCCTGGAAAATCTATCAGTGTGTTGGGCTGCTACAGCCCTGACGGTCATCTTGAGTCCCGGCTTTGTGCGCTGCAAGAAAAATGGAAACCGCAGGTTCGCTGTTTGAAACCGTTTAGCCGTTTGCTGCCCGGAGCAAGCCTGAATGAAAAATGGGACCAGGAATATATGACTGAATTTTTTGTCGCGTGCGGTAGCGCAATGCGGGAGATTCCTCCATGGCAACCATGAATTTATTGCCCTGGAGAGAATATGAACGGGTATACCAGCGCAAGCTGTTGAAAAGAATTTTATTCATTACCTGCTTGCTGGCTCTGGCAAGCCTGCTGGCAATCCATGTCTGCTTATCTCGAGAGGAACACCGGGCCCGGATTCGGCTTGCTGTGATTGAAGATGAATTGAATAAATTCCGGCGTGATTTTTTCCCTGTACCCCATGTCATAAAAAGTGGCGGTGCTGCTGTAACAATTCCAGGTTTGCTGCTGGATCAGCGCGGTTTTAACAGACTTTTTTTCAGCGGTCTGGGCGAGATGGAACCCGCAGGGATATGTTTTATGAAAATTCAACGTGTCAATAATGTGACACGCTTCCAGGGGCAAGCAGATTCTTCTGCTGATCTGACCGCTTTCCTTCTTCATTGGCGAATGTCAGGACTATTTAGTGAGATACATATTAATTCGCTGGAACAGGAGAGAAATGGACGCATGCGTTTTATATTTCAGGCGGAGAAGCCGGCGTTCGGTCCGCATATGAATATAACCGGTATGAATTATAAAAAAGGTGTCTGAGGATGCACTATCAATTTCGATGGTGGTATGCGGCTGGGATGGCGTTTGTCATCTTGTGCGCGGGTTATGTCTGGGATTTGCATCCCTGTCTTGGCCGGTTGCGGGAGTTGCGCGCAAGGGAAAAGCAGATGACTGAAAAACGGACATACTTGCGTGAATTTCAGCCGCGCAGATCTTTGCATAAGGATTTGTCTGAAATCAGGTTGACCAGTGAGTTAAACCAGATTCATGCGTATTTAATGCTGGTGCGCAAACACGGATTGCAATTGCAGAAAATCCGAATGAACACATTACATCAGGCCGGAAAAGTGGAGAGGCTGCATACCCATGTGTCTGTCCTGGGCGGGTTTCGCGCGTTGTATTCCTTTCTGGCTGAGATCAATGGGTTGGATTTTCTGGCTGTGATTGAGGATTTTACCTCCCAGCCCGGGAGGGATGGCAGGTTAATGCTGGTGCTGGATATTTTATCTCTGGGTACGGTGATATCCCATGCCAGTCGCTTGATACCGCCACTTTACGCGGAAAATGCGCGCGATCCTTTTTGCAGCGCAAGCGAAAATAATGTTCTGGAAACAAGTTATTTGCGTGCAGGAGCGGCCGTGCCGTTGAATCAAATCAGGATGACAGGTTATGTGCGGCGGGGAAGGTGGGGTCAGGCCATTGTGGCCATGCCGGGAGATAAGGTGTCTGTTATTGAGACGGGTGTGATATTGGGTAAGGAGCGCGGGATAGTCACGGAGATTTCACGTGACCATGTCATTCTCAAGCTGACAGACGGGAGGCGATACATCCTGAAAATGTTCTAACAGGTTTTATTGTCAGAAATAGCCATATGAAAGGATAATACTACATGTCATTACACATTATCATGCGTTGTATCATTGTGATGATCTGTGTGTCAGCTGCTCAGGCTGCGCACGTACAGCAAAAAAAGCCGGGCATGACAATCAACTTGCGGCAAGTGCGTCTGGCAGATTCCATACGGATGATGGCAAGAATGCTTGATATGAATGTGATCATCAGTCCCGCAGTGACCGGCATGGTGACATTGGCGTTGTCGAATGTTTCTCCTGAGGATATCTTGTCTGCTCTGCTGTTATCTCATGATCTTGCGAAGTGGCGCATAGGCCGGGTTTGGCTGATCGCGCCGCGCGGGGATTTGATCAGGCGCAGACAGGATGAATTCAAATGGATAGAGCAAGAGGATGAGGCTGAGCCTTTATCGCTGCGTATATGGCAAATAAAGTATGCCAATGCGCAGGACATAGGACGATTGCTTCAGGATGAGCATGCATCACTCTTATCAAGACGCGGACGCGTGCGGATTGATACACGCACAAACCGGATTTGTATCCAGGACGCGGAAAGCCGCCTGAGAAATATGCAGAAGTTGATTGATCGTTTTGATGTGCCTGTGCGCCAAGTCTCTATCAAGGCGCGCATTGTCAGTGTTGACAGTGATTTCGAAAGGGAGCTGGGAGTGAAATTTTCAGCTAGCCCGGCAGTGACCGAAAAATCCGGTTATGATCTTGCCGGGAGCGGCGGGATAATGCCGGATCGTCATCGCCCGGGCGGTGCGTCTATTGTCGAGAGCGCCCTGCTGGACATGCATTTGTCCGCATTGGAGAGCGCCGGACATGCCAAGCTCATTTCCAGTCCCAGTCTGTTCACCGCGAATCAGCAGGAAGCCTGGATAGAAGCGGGTGAGGAAGTGCCATATCAGGAAGTCAGCGAAGGAGGAGGAACGGCGACTGTGTTTAAAAAGGCGGTATTGGGATTAAAAGTGACACCGCAAATCCTGCCTGGGAACCAGGTGCTGCTGAATTTGCAGATTAGTCAGGATCGTCCGGGCGGCAAGCAGGTGCAAGGCGTTCCCACTATCAATACCCACAAGATGATGACACGTGTACTGGTCAAAAGCGGGCAGACTATCGTGCTGGGCGGCATTTTCGAAGAAAACCGTGAAAACCTGCAGTCAGGCGTTCCATTTATTCACGATTTACCTATCCTGGGCGGGCTATTCAGAATGCGCAATCATCATGACAGCAAACGGGAACTGCTGATTTTTGTCACACCCAGAATCCTGTCTGGCGAAGAGGTTTATTGAGCTGTGTCAATCCTTGGCCATGGCAGATGAGAAACTTCCAAATAATTTAGCAAGCAAATGCCAAGCGGTCGGGGGTGTGTTAAAATCCGCATTTATCATATTCAATTGCAAATGACATGAAAAACGGACAAACAAATATTTTTCTTATCGGACCTATGGGCGCTGGAAAGACCAGCGTGGGACGGTATCTGGCCAAGCATTTAAACAAGGACTTTTATGATTCTGACCAGGAAATTGAAAAATCAACGGGCGTCAGTTTAACCTGGATTTATGATCTGGAAGGGCTGTCTGGATTTCGGCAGCGCGAAATGAAAGCCATAGACGAATTAAGCTCGCTTTCCAACATCGTGTTATCCACAGGCGGAGGTTGTGTGGAAACGCCTGAGGTGCGAGAGTTTTTACGTCGGCGTGGTACGGTCATTTATATGGAGGTTTCACTGCAAACGCAATTGAATCGCTTAAAAAAGGATAAAAAACGTCCTTTGCTGCAAGGTGACAATCCTCAGGAGGTTTTGATCAGGCTCTGGGAAGAGCGTGAGCCGTATTATGAAAATATCGCTGATTTTACCGTGATAACAGATAACCGTTCTGTACATGACGTCTGTGAGGAAATTCTTGCCTGGCTGGGCGGTGTCTAGGCGCATCTTGAGCTTGCCCCCGCTTTCCTGTGTGCTGTTCCCATGTGCAAGTCTGGACAGGGATTTAACAGGCAGTATCAAGCGTGGTCAGGGAGCAGATAGAGTGATTCAATCACCCTGTCAGCATGCTGGGCGATAAAGCCCGTGAAATAATCACCCCATAAGACGGGAGCCCGACCAGAAGAGACTGGATACCGCCACACAAATTCCACAAACCCGGCAGGTATGGATACCTCCCCATCCGCCAGCCGTATGGTGCGGGCAAGCCCTGTGGTTGAGCCTTGGGCAATTCCGGAAGTCCTGCCCCCTTTCATGACGCCGCCCTCGTGATTAAGCGGTAGGGAAACTTCTTCATGAATGAAGCGATGAAATTCAGCCAGATCAGGGAATACACTCATCAAATGGACTGATAATGTAAAGTGATTGGGACGGCGGCCAAAAACCAGGACCCAGGCGAGCAGTTCGTTGAATTCACGTACCATGTGAAACTCCCGGATCGTCGGAAATGTCCAGCTTCTGCCAGTCAGATAGTTCAGAACAAGATCGGCGCAGGAAGATACCGCAGATAGGTCGCCCGATGCTGCCTGGCGGGACAAGCGCCGAATCTGGTCCAGCGGGGCGGGAGCTGCCTGGCTGGAGTATTGCTCAATGATGACCCGGATGTCTGCAGGCATTTCATCCAGACGGAAATCAGCGACAACCACCTGAGGCAGCACATCCAGTGCGCGCTGTTCCTGGCAGCCGGATTCAGCCAGCCAATGAAAGTCATTTTGTTTGTCAGGTAAATAGCCCTGGCCTTGCGAGACATATCCTGTCGCAGCAAAAATTTCTTTCAGAATGGGAATGCCTGTGTGCGGGCCAGGTAAATCAATAACGGCGAAATGATCCAGCGGCGGCTGATCTATCCCCTTTGGTTTCAATGCGGCGTCAATAAGCCGCATGTCAGGAGAGGCGGTGCGATAGGATTCCCATAAAGTTTGAACAATTTTTTTACGAAGCTGGTGAAGCATGACATGACCCTGGGTTTCATTTTGAGTAAATACCCTGATATCTCCGGAATGGATGCTGCTTCCTGATGATACCAATATGGCTTGATGCGCCTATTGTAGTGCTTGTTTGCCTGACAAAGCGAGTCTTGCGTGAAAACAATCAATATCGGGAATGAAAAACCGGCCGGCGCTTGCTCACTTTATTTGCGATTGAGTAATTTTTTTAAATCTTTCAATGGCCGTGTGTTAATGACATTCTCTTTTTCAAGCCATCCCCGCCGTGCCTGGTTAATGCCGTAACACATGTATGAAAATTGAGAAGGGCTGTGAGCATCTGTGGATATTACAATAGGAGCGCCTATATCTTTGGCCATTTTGCAATGAATGTCATTGAGATCCAGGCGGTCTGGCTGCGCATTCAGCTCAAGAATACAGCCTCGTTCCTTCGCTCCATGAAGAATGCGCTCCATGTCTATGGAATAAGGTTCGCGATGATTAATTAAACGCCCTGTAGGATGAGCCAATATGTTGAAGCAGACATTATCCATGGCCTTCAGTATGCGTTCCGTTTGTTTTTTTTGAGGCAGGGAGAATTTTGAATGGATTGAGCAGACTGTCAGATCCAGTTCATTAAGGATATCTCTGGGCATATCCAGAGAGCCATCTTCCAGAATATCAACTTCCATGGATTTCAAGACAACAAGATTTTGCAATTTGGCATTCAATCTGTCGATTTTTTTGATTTGCGCAATCAAGGCTTTTTTATCCAGGCCATGAGCAACCGTCAAATGTTGTGAATGGTCTGTGATAGCAAGATATTCATACCCCAGCTGTTCGGCGGCTTTGGCCATCTGTTCCAGGCTGGCGCTGCCATCAGTCGCATGTGTGTGGCAGTGCAAGTCACCACGAATATCCTTCAGGGAGATCAGTTTTGGCAGGCGATGTTTGCGAGATGCGATTATTTCACCCCGGTCTTCCCGTAATTCCGGTTCAATATATGCCAGTCCCAGTTGTTTATAGAGTTCTTCTTCCGTTCGTCCGCCGATTTGCCGTTCGCCGCGATAGATTCCGTATTCGTTGAGTTTCAATTTTTTTTGCACGGCAATTTTACGTATTGCAATATTATGTTCTTTTGATCCTGTAAAGTATAAGAGCGCTGCTCCGTAGCTCTTTTCTGAGACAACGCGCAAATCAACTTGAAAGCCGGAATGCAGATGAGCGGATGCGCGGGTGGTGCCTTGTGTGATGACTGCCGCGATTTCATCAAACTTGATGAAAGCGTTAATGATTTTTTCACTGTCTTTTGCTGCCGCCAGAATATCGAGATCGCCGACTGTTTCTTTTTTTCGGCGATAACTGCCGGCGCATTCAACCTGTTCGACGCCGTCAATGTTCCTCATGTATCGCAGCAGTGAATCAACGACAGGCGCGGCATCAGCCAGCTTCATGCGTTTTGTGTATTGATTCAGGTGCTGGATGCCGCTCAGGATTTTTTGTTCGGTTTTTTCACCAAAGCCGCTCAATTTTTTCAAGCGTCCTTGTTTTATTGCGGTTTGCAGATCTTTGACATGCCGGATGCCAAGTTTCTGATAAAGAATTTTGACCCGCTTGGGGCCCAGGCCTTCAATCTTCATCAGCTCGTGCAGGATAGGGGGTGTGCGGGCTTCGACCTGCTTTAGCAGAGGGAGCTCGCCGGTCTTGATGAGAGTCCTGATTTTATCAGCCAGGTCGTCGCCGATTCCGGGAAGTTCGCTTAAATCCTTGTCTTGTGCCACCAGGTCGGAAACACGGGGCGCCAGGCTGCTGATGACGCGAGCGGCATTGCGGTATGCCCGCACACGAAACGGATTGGCTCCTTCTATTTCCAGGAGATTGGCCAGTTTGATGAAAGTGTCCGCAATTTCCCTGTTATGCAATGGCATGTCATGCCTTTCCCTGTCAGAGGCATACTCTGATTATAACCTTATCAGGCGGCGGTGGTGTGTATTTTTCATTATTCAAATATTTTCCAGCCGCCATACTTGATAAGCAGGTTCTTCATAAGGGTGCGCCGCCTTTAGGGCTGCTATTGCGTCATGAAGAAGCAGATCAGTGCAAACCATTTCAACTTTGTATTCATCGACTTTTTCCAATTGATCAGGTTGTCCCAGAAATGCATGGCTGCCTTCCAGCGGCATGAATTGCCCTTCTCCCAGTGTTTGCCATGCGCAACATGCGTAGTTGCCAATTTTTCCAGCACCTTTTGAGAACATGCTGTTTTTCACTTCTTCAACATGTGAGGCAGGAACATAGAAGCAAATTTTATACATATGAAAATCACCTTGAAATTCACTTTACTTTCAGAAGTTCGGAGTTTACATTAATTTGATACCTCAAGACCACGCTCATTCAAATTCTTAGCCGTTTCTTCAGTCAGCCTCTCGTATTTATCAGGACTTTCATCGTTTGGGTTTATTATTTGATTACCGAAACGAAAGTTGTATCAGTTGTACACAATCATTCAAGGAGATCGTTATGGAAAACAATCAGAGAAGATTAGTACTGTCAGGAATGCTATTGCTTGGCTTGCCGCTTTTTTGTGGGGTTTCTGCTTACGCAGCCAAGCCTGTTGATCTCAGACATCAAAATATTACCGCTCTTCAATCATTAATCTCTACACCTACCGCTGCGAGAGGCGCTGCGGCAATCAAGGAAATCAGCCGGCACGTGGATTTCAAAAATACACTGCATGTGCGTATTCAGCAAACATATTCTGGTTACAATGTATGGGGTGCGGATGCTGTAGTTCATATCCCTAACGGCGAGAAAACATCCAGGACATTAAGTGGTGTCGCATCTGCGGCGAAAAATAACGGCACAATGAATGGTACGGTTTACCAGGATTTGAATGTCGATTTGGCCGGAGCGCCTGCTGAAATATTTACGCAGACGCATGCGCAAACTGCCTTGCAGAAAGCGATTGAAAACTATCAGCATAAAATCGGCAACAAAGCGAATGTGTCCGAACAGGAAAGCAGCTTGATGGTTTTTGTCGGAAGTGATAACAAGGCGCGCTGGGCTTATAAAGTCAGTTTTCGCGCTGAAGCTGCGAGATCTGACGAAAAGCCGTCTAAACCTGTTTCCATTATGGATGCAACCACATTCCAGGTTTATGCAAGCTGGGATGACATCAAGACACTTGAAAAAATGGATGTCGATGGCGGCGGCTTTGGCGGTAATAAAAAAATGGGCAAATTGATTTACGATGGAACGCAGAATCATTTGGCCAAGCTTATGATTACCCGCGATACCGATGCCAATACTTGCTTTCTGCAAAATTCGGATGTGACAGTCAAGGATTATAACGGTCGCAAGGTCATGACATTCCCATGTGCTGTTACAAGCAATGAACATAACAATGTATATTGGGATGCTGATTTTGATGCTGTGAATGATGGATATTCACCAGGCAATGACGCATTTTTTGGCGGTCAGGTGATCAAGCACATGTATAAGGATTGGTATGGTATGCCGGTCTTGACCAATCCGGATGGAACACCCATGATGCTTAACATGGTTGTGCATCAACGCAATTATGATAATGCTTATTGGGATGGGCGCCAGATGACATTTGGTGACGGATACACCATGTTTTATCCATTGACGTCGCTGGGTGTTGCGGCTCACGAAATCAGCCATGGATTTACCGAGCAGCACTCCGGTCTAATGTACTACGGTCAATCAGGCGGCATGAACGAAGCATTCTCGGATATGGCTGCTCAGGCTGCTGAAGTGTATGCTTACGGTCCGAATAACAACAGCTGGCAGATTGGCCCTGAAATTTTCAAGGCTGAAAATGAAGCGCTTCGTTACATGGATAAACCCAGCAAGGATTGCAAGGGTAAAAAACCTGGTACACGCTGTTCTATTGATGATGCCAGCCAGTATACGGATTGGATTGATGTGCATTATAGCAGCGGCGTTTATAACCGATTCTTTTATACACTAGGAACGAGCCAAGGATGGGATGCAAAAAAGGCTTTTGATGTGATGGTTCATGCTAACAGCAGTTATTGGACATCATCCGCAACATTTAGTGAAGCCGCCTGCGGCGTGATCAGTGCCGCAAGCGATCTGAAATATGATGTTGCTGCGGTTAAAGCGGCATTTGATGTCGTCAAAGTTGATTACAGTGCTTGCTAGTTAGGAGGGTTCTGTCTTCCCCGCTGTGCGGGGAAGACAGAATTGTTTTCTGAATCCTGAATGGGTTTTCATACGGCTTACAGCGTTTAACCCAAAATCTGATTACACACATGGGACTGTTCAATCATGAGCATCATTGTGTAGAATGATACAGTGTCATTCTGGACGGCCAGAGTCAAACAGTAGTGTTTCTGGTGGTTTGTCAGACCGGGCGACTAACTAAATCAAAATTCTTGAGAAATCAGGCATGATGTTGGTTCACCGGTTTGGATCATGAGCAACTCTTTTTTAACTGGCATATTCGGCGTCTGAATACATAAGCTTCGTAAGGAAATTACCATTCTCTTGCAGGATATTGACAAGGAGTCGATATGAAGAACCCCTTTTTTAAACTGAGTCTGTTGTCTGTTTCATTGCTGTCGATAATGCCGGCGTATGCGGCCACGCCTGTTGACATGCAGCATAATTCATTATCCGCGTTAACACCATTTTTATCTGAAACGGCGGATATCAAACTCGAAGAAGTCAATCGTAACCTGGATTTTAATAACACCATGCATGTCAGAATCAGGGAAACATATATGGGTTATCCGGTCTGGGGCGGCGATGCCATTATTCATGTTCCGAATGGAAAAAAGACGGAAATGACATTGACTGGAGTTTCACAGGCCGCTGCAAAAAATCACGGATCCATGAACGGCATTCTATATAAAGATCTTGCCGTTGATTTGAAAGATGCGCCAGCCTTGGTGTTTTCAGCAGCACAAGCACAAAAAGCATTAAACACGGCGGTGGAAACCTATCAGCACAAGGTGGGAGGGAAGCCCGCGCTAAAAGACCAGCATAGTGATTTGATGGTTTACGTGGACGGAAGTAATAAGGCGCATTGGGCATACAAGGTAAGTTTTTACGCTGAGCCGCTTCAGGAAACTGCCTTGCCGGCAAAACCGGTTTATATCATGGATGCTGTGACATTGCATATATACAAGCAATGGGATGAAATCAAGACGGCCAAGATGGTTAATGTTTTCGGCGGCGGGTATGGCGGCAATACCAAGATGGGCAAATTGACATATGATGGTCTGGCGAATCATCTGGCAAAATTGAGCATTCAGCGCCACTCTTTTCTTCCGAACTGTTACATGCAAAATAATGATGTGGTCGTGCGTGACAAGCGGCGTGCCAGTCAGGTTTCCAGCTTCTATTGTCCCAAGCCCGACAGGCTCCATAATAATGTTTACTGGGATGGTGCTTTT
The DNA here is from genome assembly GCF_902459485.1 of Aquicella siphonis. NCBI lineage: Bacteria > Pseudomonadati > Pseudomonadota > Gammaproteobacteria > Legionellales > Coxiellaceae > Aquicella > Aquicella siphonis. Next base: position 2,096,965 of record NZ_LR699119.1, on the reverse strand, counting down.
GATTCTGCCCATGGTGGCTACTCACCGGCAAATGACGCCATGTATGCGGGTGATGTGATCAAGCGTATGTACCAGGATTGGTATCACGTTCCTGTTCTCAAGAAGCCGGATGGTTCTCCCATGCTGTTGACCATGGTGGTTCATCTTAAAATGGATAATGCTTATTGGGATGGTGAAAAAATGAATTTTGGCGACGGGGTGCAGGCGTTTTATCCGCTCACATCCTTGGGTATCGCGGGCCACGAAGTCAGTCATGGTTTTACGGAGCAGCATTCCAATCTGAATTATGAAGGCCAGTCAGGCGGGATGAATGAATCTTTCTCAGACATGGCTGCGATGGCGGTGGAATATTACTCCCTGGGCAGCAGTTCATGGCAGATAGGCGGTGAGGTGTATAGGGGTGAGGGTTCGCTGCGGTATATGGATCAGCCAAGCAAGGACTGCGGAGGCGGCACACCGGGAAATGAATGCTCTATCGATAACGCCGGCCAGTATTATGATGGATTGGATGTTCATTATAGCAGCGGCGTTTATAATCGTTTCTTTTATTTGTTATCAACAAGCAGCGGCTGGGATGCCAGAAAGGCGTTTGATGTCATGGTGCAGGCCAACTCGAATTATTGGACTCCTGCTTCTACATTTGACAGTGCCGCTTGTGGCGTCATTCAGGCAGCTCAAGACTTAAGCTATAATACAACAGCTGTGGTGAATGCGTTTTCTGCCGTTAGTGTGGATACTTCCGCCTGTTAATCAGCTTGGCTTGATAAAAGCCCGGCGGGTAAGCTGCCGGGCTTTCCTTAATGGCGCATCCATGCGGACCTGGCGGGGCAATGACAAAACACAAAACGCCGGGCTTATATTTGCTCATTTGATTTGATATTCGTGTGGAATTCCATAGAATACGTTGAATTGACACGCGGGTGTAGTTCAATGGTAGAACGGGAGCTTCCCAAGCTCTTAGTGTGGGTTCGATTCCCATCACCCGCTTTCAAGGGAATCAGGTATAGAATCAAGAGAGTTATATTCGCAACTCATTCTCATCGAAGAGGTAACCATGAAAAGGATATCCAGAGTATTTGTATTAATTTTAGCCATGGCTGGTTTGTGCTTTGCCGCTTTTGAAGCGCGCGCAGATATGAATGATAGTAGTGTAAAAGTAAAGTGGGGCTATATAGGAAATAATGGGCCGGTAAGATGGGGACAGTTGAATCCTGCGTTTGCCCTCTGTTCGAAAGGGCAGTCACAATCCCCTATCAATATTGATAAGAAATTCAAAAAAATGGACAGTGACCTGGAAATTCATTATCAACCCGCGATGATGCGTATTGTTGACGACGGAATTACGCAGCTTTTGATCAAATCCACACAGACCGTTATTAATGATGGTCATGGAATACAATTAAACTTTCCCAGGAATGGAGCGAGGGAAACCATACGGTTTGGCGGGGTGGATTATCATCTTGAGCAGTTTCACATGCATTCCCCCAGTGAAAATACTTTGAATGGCCAGGCATTTCCCATGGAAATTCATTTTGTTCATCAAGGTGATGACGGAAAAGTTGCAGTGATAGGCGTTTTTGTGAAGGCTGGCAAAGCCAATCCGGTTTTACAAAACCTGATCGACCATTTCCCAAGTGATGAGGGGATTGAGCATTCATTGCAGGGTGTGCAAATCAATCCTGTGGATTTGCTTCCTGAACGGCGGGCATTTTTTTATTTCAGCGGCTCACTTACTACCCCTCCTTGCACAGAAGGACTGCAGTGGATTGTCATGCCAGAGCCTATTACCGCGTCTTCAGCCCAGATTCTTTTATTCAGAAATGCAGCTGGCGGTGAAAACGCAAGGCCAGTGCAGCCGCGGCATAAAAGAAAGATTTTTTATAGTGAAAAATAATATTATCACAAGATGTACTCGAGAGTTTGCGTGATGCAAACTGACGGCCAGTCTTGCATAGCAATGACAGACAGATCCTGTCTAAAAATTTGGTTGAATGAGAGATATGATGATGAAAATCCTGAAAACACTCTTGTCGATTACTGCCTTGATTTTAATTATCTGCATATTGGCCATAGGAATGCTGGTATTTTTTGCGGATCCCAATAAGCTCAAACCTGTTCTGGTGGAAGAAGTCAAAAAAACGACGGGGTATCAACTGATCATTGAAGGGAAATTGTCTTGGTCGTTTTATCCGGGACTCGCGGTCAAAATGGAGCATGTGCTGCTAAGCGCTCCCGGTCAGACTTCTGCTTTTGTGGATGCGCATGATGTGCGCATGGCGGCCGACCTGATGGAGTTACTGCGTTCAAAGGAAAAACTGCAAGGCGGCGTGAGTATCGCAAGCCTCCGCTTGATGAATATTCAGGCTGAAAAAGTCAATGCCCGTTTACAATGGAAAAGCAATATTCTAACTATCTCGCCTATTACAGCTCATCTCTACCAGGGACGGCTGGAGGGTGAGGCGTCGGGACGCCGGTTCACATCGGAACCAGTGTGGAACTGGGACGTGCAGGCAAGCAATATTCAAATCAAACCTTTACTTGAAGATATCAATGGCAAGAAGACCCGTTTAAACCTGTCGGGTACAGGTCAAATGAAAATGCAGGCTGAAACAAGCGGCAAAACCCGTGAACGCATGACTGATAATTTGAACGGTTCTGTGTCTTTTAATCTGAGCAACGGTGCGATGGAAGGGGTAGACCTTAATTATCTGCTGAAGAATGCAGACGCGCTGTTGAATAAGGAGGCAGTTAATCCGCCCGAAAATCTTAATCAGACGGAATTTAATCGTTTGACCGGTACGGCATTAATCAGCCAGGGAGTGGCGGAGTCAAAAGATATTTTTCTGACAGCGCCCGCGTTTACGGCAAACGCTCAGGGCACTATTGTATTGAAATCACGTGAACTTGACTTGCAGCTGCAAGTCAAGCCCGGCGAATCTGCGCGCACCAAATGGGAAATCCCCGTGCTTATTACGGGCGATGTGAGCCATCCTGATGTGCGTCTGGATACCATGGAAATTCAAAAAATTCTCACCGCCCAGGAAATTGACAAACTCAAAAGCAAGGCTGCTAAAGAAATAAAAAAACATGTTCCGGGCAAAACAGGCGAGTTCCTGCAAAATCTTTTGAGGTAGTTAGCCGCATGGCGAGAATCATAACCATCAATCTCAACGGTGTCCGTTCCGCGGCGCGAAAAGGATTTTTTAATTGGCTGAAAACACAGAATGCAGATCTTGTTTGTGTGCAGGAATTAAAAGCCCAGGAACAGGATATGCAAAATCCTGAATTACATCTCGAAGGGTACCATGGATTTTTCCACTTTGCCGAAAAAAAGGGCTATAGCGGGGTGGGTATCTATACCAGGCACCAGCCTGACCAAGTCGTTTCCGGACTGGGTTGGGATGCGGCGGACCTGGAAGGCCGCTATGTCGCAGTTAAAATCAAGGGATTGTGGATAGCTTCGCTATATCTACCCTCCGGCACATCAGGTGAAGACAGGCAGCAAGTCAAGTATGATTTTCTCGACAAGTATGCGGCTTGTCTGCGAAACCAGCAGGCAGCGGCCAGAGATGCAAAAGAAGAATATATTATATGCGGCGACTGGAATATCGCGCATAAAAAAATTGACTTGAAAAACTGGCGTTCAAATCAGAAAAATTCAGGTTTTCTTCCGGAAGAGCGTGCCTGGATGGACAGGCTGTTCAGTGAAATGGGCTTTGTGGATGCTTTCAGGGAGATTAATCAGGAACCGGATCAATATACCTGGTGGTCTAACCGAGGTCAGGCATGGACAAAAAATGTAGGATGGAGAATTGATTACCAAGTCGTCACCCCGGGTTTAAAGCCTACAATAAAATCAGCCAAGATCTATAAGGAACAGCGCTTTTCAGATCACGCACCCCTGATGATGGATTATGATATCATGCTTTGAATTTCATGAATATTAACGGGATTCCAACCTGGTTCCGGGTAACCCAGGACTAGGGCGCTAATATTAACAAAAGTCAAATTAAGGGTTTCTTAAGACATTTGGCATAGACTAAAGTTAAGAGCGTAAAAAAGGCAGCGATGGCGATGCAGCGTGAAGAACTGGAAATTTTGCAGAAATACATACCCGCACAAGGGCCCGACGGCCTTAAACGTGTGCTGGAAGAGCTTTTGGAAAAATGCAAAAGTGATCGGGAGTTCGCCGCGCAAGAACATTACATTTTGTATCAGCTGGGCGGCCAGAAATCATTAATGAAAGTGGATATGAGTCAAGCGCCGTTTCAGTTCTGGTATTATGACTTGCTGGGACGACCCATGACAAAAAAGGTTGAAGAAACGATTGCGGATTTTTTATGGGATAAAGGCGGCGAAAGGGAGCGCTATTTACAAAATGCGGTTCAGGGAGAGCAGCAATGAAGAATTATGATGAAAGTTGGTGGGATAAGAGCAAGAAAACTCATATAACCAATCTCTCTAGAGTGGCATCGCTACTGGTGGATGACTTGGCGCCGGGTGTCAATCCTCCGCTGGCTACCATGGATGCTGTTCTGAGTTCTGCACATCGCGCGCCACTTAATGCCTTCACGCCTCCGGACAAATCGGCGGCGATTGAAACCGTGCCGCAGCCAATCCTGGAATCCGCTTCTGATAAAATATCAACGCGTTGGTTTGGCTTGTTTGCGCGAAATCCAACCTCTACGCCTCAACCAGGCGCCAAAAAGGAACAAAAAGCCGAACAGGAACAAAAAGCCGAAAACAAACAAAGCACAGGCATGAATAATCGCGGCTGACAGAGTAGCAGTATCTGCCTCATTTACATCATCTTACGGCCGCCGTCCGGCGGCTTAATAATAGGCTAATTAATATGATCTATCATTAATATATAGATCCGTTCCTGTTTGACTGTAGGGGAGTGGCCATGAATACTTCACGAGATGATTTGCTGCAAACGGTATTAAAACCTGAATCGACGCTGGGCGCGGGCAATTGCGCGTTTAACGCTTTTGTTCTCGGTTTGTGTCGTCCGGAAATTTTTTCCGGAATTGAGCGTGGGCTGACAGGATCTGGCTTGGTTCCCGATGAAATTTTTGAGGATTTTATTGAGCGCGCGGCATTTGTGCTGAGAACAGGGAAAAACTGGGCGGCAGTGCGTGATGAAATACTCCGGCTAAAACAGACCAATAAAGTGTTACTGCAGCAGCAGTTGGCTGCGATCATGCGCCAGATCGCGATCGAGCATGCGGAAATCAATCGTGAGCACTTTGAGCGCACCCGGCAGTCGTTGTTGGCTGCTTTTCATGATTTTGCTTGCAGAGCGTTGAATATCAGTGCAGGCAGAGTCAAGGACGATATTTATATCAAACATCCGTTCATTGTTCGCAAGTTTGAGGAGCTTGCAGATAAAATTCCACAAGAATTATTTTCCAGTGAGGAGAGTGACTTTGATGCGATTGAATATAATGATCTTAAAAGCAGGCGTTCGCTTGGTCCGGTTGAAAAGGAGCGCTTGGAATCGCTGGAATTACAGCTTGATATTGCGATGGGACCGGCGCAACACGAATTAATGCAGTGGTGGGAACAATCACTCGCGTCCAGCAGTACAGCCGCCCCCAGGCAGCCAAGCGGATATGAGACGTTTCTTGCGGCTATGAAGCAGGATGGTCAATGGGCAGGTGATCTGGAGCTGGCCGAGCTGGCGCGCTATTTCAACGTGAATCTCGATGTCGACCGTCCGGATTATGATGCGCCGCATCATATGCATATTGATTATGGCGCGATTCCGGCAGCCAGCCGGGAGTTCGGTTACGCTCTCGCCGCGCCAGCTGTTGAACAGCTGGTATCGCGTGATATTGTTAATAATCCTTCAGACAAAGAAGCGGGGGAATCCCTGCAGTTGCTGCCGCTGGATCATGCCAGCGTGGAAGCGCGGCTGAGCGCGGTGCCCGATATTAATATCGTAATAAAATTCATTAATAGCTATAAAAACGGCGAATCATTAAAAAAAGTTCCGGTTCCCGATGCCTGGAGTGACAAATGCATTGAACAATTGTTGAAACGGAATGTGATCAACCGGGTCCGTTATGAAACAGGGCTGCTGGGATATGAATTTGTCGTATCCCATCACGATGCCATGAATCGTATTCGCGAAATGGAACAGAAAGACCGGATTCTCGCCGCCTGGGACCAGGCACATAAGGAATCGCCTACTGTCACACTCACCAATCCGTACGCGCTGCACTGGGAAAACATGGTGCCCGCCTCTGAATTGACTATCCAGCCGGCGCTGGCCTGGCACAAGTTTCAGATAGAAACCTTAAAACGACTGGGTGAGGGGACAATCAAGCCAATACAGGAAAAATGGGAATTATTGCTGCGGCAAGCTGAGGAGCAGGACAGGAAATTAAAAGCCGATCAATTACAGCCGGCCACGGCCCAGCCAGTTGTCGAGCAGACTGTGACTTATCATCTGCCGGCTGAAAAAGGTTTCAAGTCTGTTACTGTCACCGTGACCATGCAAAAAGACTTGGATGAAGAACTCGCGAAAAAACTGCAGGAGGAAGAATATCAGGGATTTATTGAGGGTCAGGAACAGTTGAGGCTTGATGAAGAACTGGCGAAGCGGCTGCAAGAACAAGACGATAAAACTGCAAAATCTCCGCGTACAAGACGCAAATAAGGCGACGATTTGTTTAACGCTTGAAGTATTTCTGGATTTCCTGGTTCTGCAATTCGATAGCGAGCAGCAAGTCATCCGCTTCCTGTTTGCTGCGCACATCCAGTAAGCTGGTGTTTAATCTCTCAAGAGAGTTTCCAAATGTGGTGTGCTTCAGCGCGGCTTTATAACCGGTGCTGGCCGCGATGAGCAGATTTTTGGCGAGCTTGTCACTCGTGTCTGTCTCAGTGAGACTGACATCATCAATGTTGATTTGCGGGATGCTGTCCACATTCAATCCCAGTGTCTCAGACAATTCTTTGGCATGCGAGGCGATGGTTTCCTGTGCCTTTCTGGTTGACTCAACCACAGCTTCAAGGGTGACAGCCTGGCTTGCGCCGACAGATTCTGAAAGAGGGCGTTCGGCAGAAGCAGCTAATGAATGTATGGGGTCCAAATCCGTGTCCGGCACTTTTGCGGGCCAGTTGTAAGCCGTGATCTGAAGAGTGCTTTTGCATTCATTCAGTGTGCGTGTGCGTTCATTCAATGCGACGGCAATTTGAGTGGGTGCTTCCAGACGGGGGTCGCCCACGATGGCGTCAAAATGATCAGGACGGTTATCCAGGTGTAACGTATGCGCCTGATGAATTTCGGGCGTGATTGGGGCGAGATTCCCGCATCTGCGATCCACAATATCCAGATTGCATTGCAGCTGGCTGGATAAGGCCAGCTGCTGCGGTGTGCCAGCCTTGATATGTGAATGCGCATGAAAATTGAAATAATCCTTGTAGGCATGGTCATGATATTGATCCCACCAGTTGTCAAACTGTCTGCCTAGAAAATCCTTTTTGGCATCGTCATCAGACAAGGTGAGTGCGGTAAATTCGGATTGTAACTTGATGTTGAGGTAAACATTGTTCCAGGATGCAAGCATGTTTCGGCTCTGCGCTTCCGGAATGTCGCTGAACTCACTGCTGGCCCATTGCAGCTTCGCGGTCTCTACGATGGAAGGGTCAAAATTTAATTCACCGCCGTGGTTGCGAATAGTGTAGGCGATGAAGTTGTTTTTCAAGATGTTCCGGATATCATCCTCAATCGCATCCTGGCGCGCGAGAGCGCCATTCAGCATTATTTGCCGCAACGCGGGGGCGCAAGTATCGCGTAACAGGTGATAAAAATCACAGTTTTTGACGGCGATCAATTCTTCACTCTCATCGGAAGCGGCGGGAAGCGTCAGCGTTGCCGACAGGTTGTGCGGCAGTGACGCGACAGGCGCGGCGCGTAGTAAATCAAGAATGGATGCATGCAGGGTTTGATCAGAAAAATCCAGCTGCGGTCCGCCACGACTGGCGATTTGGGCTGCGATAGCAGGCAGCAGTTGTGCCTTGATTTGCTTTCCGGTCAGGGATTCATCTTCCAGCGACCCGGTCAAGATATCGTGGACAATGTCCAGCATGACTGAGTGATAAAAACAGTCTCCATCGCCAAAAGCCTTGATAGAAATCATATATTGCATGACTTGTATTTTTTGAATAAACGCCGCCTGGTCGTTGACGGGTGAACGCATGCGCTTTTCCGCCAGTTCGCGGGCATATTCTTTTGTGGTTGGGCTCAGGTCTGAGCTTTCGATGACGGCCGCATCCCGTTCATTTGCATCTACAAACAGAATGGCTCTGAAGTAGGGGAATAATAATTTCCTCTGCTCCTGCGCCTCAGGGTTATTTTTTACTACATTGGGGTCAAGCGCTATGCCGTGATGTGTCAGAACATCGGAAAGTGTCTGCAGAAAATGCTCTTTGGAGATTTTGACAAAAACAGGATCAATGCCCAGTTTTTGGGCGTTTTCCGCCATGACCGACTGGAATTGGAGTTCGTCGTCACTGTCTCTTTTGATTTGAGCGCCAAGTATGTCGCTGAATCGCGAGGTGCTGTCACGGTTGCAAATTTCGCTGGTGAATAAATCAGCGATAATCTCCCCATTCGACAGAATGGTTTCCTGCGACAGCGGATGTGTGAAAGCGACGGGAGACCTGAACATGGTTTTTTTCTGTTATCAATAAATTATCAATATTATAGGGTTTCAAGATTACCAGAATATTAAGGGGGTGGCAAAAGTGCAGCCTGGCTGGCGTCTGCTATTCAAGTGATTGTATTTACTGATTTTAATTGACGGCAAGGCGCGCAGGCAAGTATGCGGCGACGGCGCCTAGCGCTGTTTTTGCACTTGAATCAACTCTGAAATGCCTTCTTTCGCCAAAGTCAGCATCTTGTCCAGGTCTGACTGCTGGAAAGTATCTTTTTCCGCTGTGCCCTGAATTTCAATGAATCCGCCTTTTTCAGTCATGACGATATTCATGTCGGTGTCAGCACTGGAATCTTCCGCATAGTCGAGATCCAGTATGGCTTCGCCCTGGTAAATGCCGACCGAAATGGAAGCCACATATTGTAAAAAAGGGCTGGTGGTAATCCGGTTTTGCTGTTTCAGGCGTTCTATCGCGTCATAAAGCGCAACACACCCGCCAGTAATGGAAGCGGTGCGTGTGCCGCCATCCGCCTGAATGACATCGCAGTCGACGACAATAGTGAAATCAGCAAGAGCGGTCAAATCCACCGCCGCGCGCAGGGAGCGGCCTATGAGGCGCTGGATTTCCTGAGTGCGCCCCGCTTGTTTGCCTTTCGCGGCTTCCCGCTGCATGCGTTCATGTGTGGAGCGGGGAAGCATGCCGTATTCGGCGGTCACCCAGCCCCGGCCGGAATCCTTGAGAAAAGGCGGTACACCGGGCGTGGCGCTTGCTGTACAGAGAACTTTCGTGTCACCGAATTCGATTAATACGGAGCCTTCCGCATGTTTGGTGTAATTTCGGGTCATACGGATGGCGCGCAATTGATTGGGGGCTCTATGGCTGGGCCGCATTTCGTTGACACTCCTGAGAAATTGGGCATTATTATAAGCGCATTTTATCGAGGGTTGTAAAGTGTATAACCGCCCATATATAGAAATTGAACGCTTGCGCGAGTTCAGGCCGCGTAGACGATATAAGTAATCTGAATAGGAGTGCAGTATTTTGGCTGAAATGCATGGTACAACAATTGTTTCCGTGCGGCGTAACGGGATGGTCGCAGTCGGCGGCGATGGTCAGGTCACGCTGGGGCATACAGTGATGAAATCCAATGCCCGAAAAGTGCGCCGTTTATACAATAATAAAGTATTGGCGGGGTTCGCGGGCGGCACAGCGGATGCGTTCACCTTGTTTGAAAGATTTGAGTCCAAGCTGGAAACCCATCAGGGCAACCTGGTCCGCGCAGCGGTGGAACTCGCGAAAGACTGGCGTACCGACCGCATGCTGCGCCGTCTGGAAGCAATGCTGGTTGTCGCGGACACCAAGGCATCGCTGATCATCTCCGGTAACGGTGATGTGATTGAACCTGAAAACAGTTTGATTGCCATCGGTTCGGGCGGGCCTTATGCTAAAGCCGCCGCGCAGGCGCTGCTGGAAAACAGTGAGCTGGATGCACGTACAGTGACTGAAAAAGCGCTGGCAATCGCCGCGTCAATCTGTATCTATACCAATACCCATTTCACAATAGAAACTCTCGGTTAATAACTAGACCTACAATAATCCAAACTGTCAGATGAGTGAGTAAGCAAATATGGCCATGACAATCCCAACAACACCCACGCCCAAGGAAATCGTAAGCGAACTGGATAAACATATTATTGGCCAGGCGGATGCCAAGCGCGCCGTTGCTGTCGCATTGCGTAATCGCTGGCGGAGAATGCAGTTGCCTTCCCCCATGCGTGATGAAATCATGCCTAAAAATATTCTCATGATAGGGCCGACCGGCGTGGGAAAAACGGAAATCGCCCGCCGGCTGGCCAAGCTCGCGGATGCGCCGTTTATCAAGGTGGAAGCGACCAAGTTCACCGAAGTGGGTTACGTTGGCCGTGACGTTGAATCCATCATACGCGACCTGGTGGATATGGCGATCAAAATGATGCGTGAAAAAGAGATGGCAAAAGTGCGTTCCATCGCTGAAGAAGCAGCCGAAGAGCGTATACTTAACGCCTTGCTGCCTCAGCCGCGAGCACCGTTTGCAGGCGAGCCGCATGAGCCGGCCAAGGAAGATTCCGCAACCCGGCAGTTGTTCAGAAGTAAATTGCGCGCAGGTGAACTGGATGACAAGGAAATTGAAATCGAAGTTTCCATGTCGGCGATGGGCGTGGAAATCATGGCGCCCCCCGGAATGGAGGAAATGACCAACCAGCTGCAGAACATGTTTCAAAACCTCGGATCCGATCGTAAAAAAATGCGCAAATTCAAGATCGCGGACGCCAGAAAGATTTTGCGCGAGGAAGAAGCGGCCAAGCTGATTGATGATGATGAAATGAAGGCCAAGGCGATTGAGAGTGTCGAGCAAAGCGGGATTGTGTTTGTTGATGAAATTGACAAAATCGCCAAACGTTCAGAATATGCCGGAGCAGACGTATCTCGCGAGGGTGTGCAGCGTGATTTGCTGCCATTGATTGAAGGTTCGACTGTCTCCACCAAATACGGCATGGTGCGCACGGATCATATTCTTTTTATCGCATCCGGCGCTTTTCATTTCGCCAAGCCCTCTGATCTGATCCCTGAACTCCAGGGGCGGCTGCCAATACGCGTGGAATTGAAATCGTTGTCCACGGATGATTTCGTGCGCATCCTGACAGAGCCAGAAGCGGCGTTGACCGAACAGTATACGGCCTTGTTGGGCACAGAAGGCGTGATCATCAACTTTCTGCCCGATGGGGTAAGGCGTATCGCGGAAATTGCCTGGCATGTCAACGAACGTGTGGAAAATATTGGCGCGCGTCGTTTGCATACAGTTATGGAGCGGCTGCTTGAAGAAGTTTCTTATTCTGCATCCGAACTGGACAATAAAACCATTGAAATTGACGCGGATTATGTTAACAACCGCTTGCAGCAGCTGGTCAAGGATGAAGATTTGACCAGTTACATCCTGTGATATGCTGGATTCGCGACCAGGCATTAATCCATGAATTCATACACCTGATCAAAAGGAATTCGCCATGAAAGTGACTGTTGACAAAGAAGCTGGAAAACAGGCTGCCGCACAGGCCGCAGTCGAGTATATTGAAAATGACATGATTATTGGAGTCGGCACAGGCAGCACGGTTGAATATTTTATTGAAGCCTTGCGCTCTGTAAAACAAAAGCTGGAAGGTGCGGTGGCAAGTTCTGCAGCGACCGCCAGCAAATTAAAAGCGCTTTCCATACCTCTTGTTGACTTGAACTCAGTATCGGAATTGCCTTTGTACGTGGATGGAGCGGATGAAATCAATCCCGCCAGGCAAATGATCAAGGGCGGCGGCGGCGCGCTTACGCGTGAAAAAATCATCGCGATGGTCGCAAAAAAGTTTGTATGCATAGCGGATGAAAGCAAATACGTAGACTTGCTGGGGGATTTTCCTGTGTCAGTGGAAGTGATTCCCATGGCGCGCAGTTATGTGGCGCGGCAGATTGTGCTGATGGGCGGCGATCCAGTCTATAGGGAAGGATTTGTCACGGACAATGGCAATGTCATCCTTGATGTATTCAATATGAAACTTCTTGATCCTAAAGCAATCGAAGAAAAGTTGAAAAATATCGTAGGGGTGGTTGAAAATGGCGTGTTTGCAAAACGTACAGCGGATGTATTGCTGCTGGGAGCAGAAACAGGGGTGAAAAAACTTTGAGCCAGCCTTGTCATCCCCGCATTTGATGCGGGGCAGGTTTGTTGCGCTGAAGGATCTTCTGATGCAAGCGCTGCGTAGCAGGTCTTGTCAGAGTGGATAATAAATCATCTGCACCACGTTTCCATCCGGGTCTGCACAATAAAAGCTGCGCGTTCCATCGCGGTGGTCTTTGGGCGCGGCCATGATTTTGACCTGGTTCCGGCGTAGATAATCATGCCATTGGTCTACCTCATCACGGCTTGTCAAAAAAAAACCGATGTGATCCAGCCGCTGGTGTTTTGCGGGATTGAAATCAGCCGGCGCCTTATGCAGAGCGAGATTGTCACTTCCGGAGCTGAAATAATAATTATTTTCGTCAGGCTGCCAGACCAGTTTCATGCCCAGTAATGCAGAATAGAAATGTGCGCATTCTGCAAGATGGTGAACATAGAGGGCGACGTGCCGTAAACCGGCGTGAGGTGCGGGTTTGTTCATGCGTATACCTGATAGTTATCCAAAGAATGTCAGTAACATCATATAACCTGGCGCAGGCTGGAAAAAGCGGTTTATGCTTTTTTAAGTCAGAATTTAACGGGTTTTTCTGTACGGGCCTGCGTTTTATGGTTATTATTTTAATAAGAAGAGTTTACTCATCAACATAAACAAGAAATCTCGCGATGGAATTTTTTGATATCCTCTTGAGTTTTGTAACCCTGACAATTCTTGAAGTTGTGCTGGGAATCGATAATCTGGTTTTTCTCGCCATTATTTCCCAGCGCCTTCCCAAGGATCAGCAGGCGAAAGCGCGCCGGCTGGGGCTTACTTTCGCATGGGTGACCCGGCTGTTATTGCTTGCCAGTGCGATCTGGCTTACCAAGCTCACCCGGCCATTATTTACTCTGTCCGGGATGCCTTTTTCCGGACGGGATATTTTCCTGATCCTGGGGGGATTATTTTTACTGGCAAAATCGACGCAGGAAATTCATGCGGAAATTGAGCCTGAGCCTCAGAAACACGAGGTAACGAAAAAATCAGCGGGATTCAAAATGGTCGTTGTTCAGATCGCTCTCCTGGATATTATTTTTTCATTGGACAGCGTGTTGACCGCCATTGGTTTAACGCAGCGGTTTTGGCTGATGGCCGCGGCGATTACCATAGCCATTATCGCCATGTTGTTTGCCAGCGAACCTCTGAGCCGTTTTGTGGAAAAGCACCCGACCATAAAAATGCTGGCCTTGAGCTTTTTGATTCTGATCGGCATGGTGTTGATCGCTGACGGTTTTGAATTCCATATTCCCAGAGGATATATCTACTTCTCCATGGGTTTTTCATTGTTTGTGGAATCGCTCAACATGATTGTCCGCAAGCGTCGCGGACAGTCTTCCTGATCCTCTCTTGCCGCGGGTACACTGGTGATCGCAGTCGTTTATCGTGCGCACAATAACTGTTTGCGCATGGTTGAAATGACTTCCGCGTAATCGGGTTGATTGAAAATCGCCGAGCCTGCAATAAACATATCTGCACCGGCCTGGGCAATTTGCCCGATGTTTTCTGTCTTGACACCGCCGTCTACCGCTATGCGGACTGTCAGATCGTGGGAAGTTACCAGTTCTCTGACGCGTGAAATTTTATCCAGCGCGGAAGGAATGAACGTCTGACCGCCGAATCCCGGATTGACAGACATGATTAAAATCAGGTCCAGCTTGTCCATGACGTATTCCAGGCAATGCAGCGATGTCGCCGGGTTCAGGGCGAGTCCCGCCTTGCAGCCATGCTGACGAATCAGAGCCAGACTGCGGTCTACATGATCCGAGGCTTCGGGGTGGAAGGTAATATTTGTAGCACCGGCTTTTGCAAAATCGATGATTAGGCGGTCCACCGGCTTGGTCATGAGATGCACATCTATGGGGGCTTTGATTCCATAGCTGCGCAAGGCTTCACATACCAGAGGTCCGACTGTCAGATTAGGGACATAGTGGTTATCCATGACATCCAGATGCAGCATATCGGCACCGGCATCGATCACTGCTTCGGCTTCTTCGCCCAGGCGGGCGAAATCGGCGGACAACAGGGAAGGAAGAATCAGGTAATCTTGCATAAGCAGCCTATTAGTACTCTTGGTTTGGATTGGCTGTCATAGTAGCGTGTATTTCTGCGACTTTCTATAGGATGACAGGCTTTGCCCTGCTGTACGGTTAATGATACTATCGCCCAAGTCAATTTGTCGCATTCACGCACACCATGCTGGCAGCATACCGCAACACACTGGAAAGTCTGATAATTTTCTGCCTGGGCCTGATCCTGTTTGTCATCGGGTCAGGTTCACGGGAAATTCTGGGATTTGATTCACGCTTTTATCTGTTTGCTCTGGAAATGTGGCGATACGGAACAAGCTGGTTTCCCATGACTTATCATCTTCCCTATCCGGATTACCCCGCGGCTTCCACTTTGCTCATTTACCTGTCAGCCAGGCTATTAGGGGGCGTCAGCAAGCTGTCAGCTGTGCTTCCCTCGGCAGTGCTTGCCGCGGCCACACTGGTTTTAACATATCGGATTGGAAGCCAGCACAGCCGGCGTTTCGGATGGTGCGCGGTTTTTTTTCTGCTGCTGACGCTTACATTTATCAAAAGCGCGCGTTCCATTGCTTTGGATATGTATCCTACCGTGATTTGCGCCGGGGTGTTTTATCTGATTTATTCCGCGGACAGGGCGAATCATCCAAATCGTGGGTTATGGGTTTATCCATTGCTGTTTCTGGGTTTTGCATTTCGCGGCCCCATTGGGTTGGTCATGCCGGCCGGAGTGATTTGCGCGTACTATCTCCAGACTAAAAATATCAGAAAACTGCTTCTGAGCGGTTTTGCCGCGCTGTTGCTGCTGTTCGTCTGCACGGCAGCCCTGCTGGTTCTGGCTAGGCATACGGGCGGGGATATTTTTATGCGGGAAGTCATGCGCATGGAAGTCCTGGGAAGAATGGACAACCCTTATTTGCCGGTTTATTTTTATTTTACTGATAGTTTCGGTAGTTATGCGCTTGCGTATCCGGTCGCCTGCCTGGTGTTGCCGGGCGTGGCATATTATTTTTCACGCGAATCATCGTCTGAAATGAAGCTGGTTTATCTTTTATTCGGCTGGATGGCAATCATATTGGCCGGAATGAGTATCCCCGATGACAAAAAAGTCCGATATATTTTACCCATGCTGCCCGCGGCCGCGTTGATCGCGTCTTATCCGTTCATCGCGCCCGCCAGGCAGCGCTATTTTGTGTTATTGCGTAAAGCCCTGGCCCGGGTGTTTCTGGTTTTGCCGCTGCTGTTTTTCCTGGGTGTCCTGTTTATTCGTTATGATGAACACGCGCACTCCTTGTCACTGGGAATACGTTACACGGTCATTCTTGTCCTGTTGTCAGTACTGCAGGTAATCAGTCTGATTCTGTTTTATGCCGGGCAGTTCCGGAGCGTGCGTGAGCCGGGGCTGTTGTGTGTCTCTGCGCTCAGTTTTATTTTCACATTTCTTTATTGCATTGAGCCCATACAGTTATACTTCGACAAGGCCAGGGATTTTGTTCAGGCTGTGGAGGCAAAAAGAAATCTGCGCAGCGCGCGGCTGGTCTTTTACCGGGAAAAACCAGACGGTCTCCCGATTAAATACCTGATCAATATGAACAGCCTGGATCAGCCCGAATTCATTGATAATGAATCAGCGCTCATGCGTTTTGCGCCGGCGGCATTTTTTGTGACCAGTCAGGCGTATTATGATGCGTTGCCTGTTCCTGTGGCGGCCCGTTTTCGTATTATTGCCAAAAACCGCCTGGGACATGTTCCTGTGGTCGTTTTCACCAACCGGGAGGGTTTGGAATGATGGATAGCCGCATTTGTCTTCATTGTTATGTTTCGGGAAAAGTTCAGGGTGTCTGGTATCGGGCTTCAGCCAAAGAACAGGCTGAGCGGTTGCATATCACGGGCTGGGCGCGCAATCTTCCTGATGGCAGGGTGGAAGTTCTCGCCTGTGGCAGCCGGGAGAACCTCATGCAATTATTCGAATGGCTCAAGCGAGGCCCTCAGCTGGCAAGTGTCACGGAAGTGACTCATGAAGAACTGCCCTGGCAGGACTTGCAGGGTTTTGAAACCTTGTAACTCTTCCGTCATGCCGGGAAACTGGCGGCAGGCGGCTTTATTTTTCTATTTCAATCATTTCAAAATCATCTTTGGTGGCGCCGCATTCCGGACATTGCCAGGCGGGCGGTACATCTTCCCAACGGGTGCCGGGCGCAATACCATCATGAGGCCAGCCTTTTTCTTCATCGTAAATAAAGCCGCAAAGCAGACACATATAACGCTTATACTGATTTGCCATGGTAGGCTCCTCTTCTAATGAAAGCATTTCTAATACCGCTCCAGTTGTGTAAAATAATTAGACAAATAATGGGGTGCCAGTTTAACGAGACCCACTTCACCTGTCCAGCATTCGCCACATGATTGCTGGCGCCAGGGCGGAATCGTTTTCAATCTGGATTGATCATGTCTGTTTAATTTCTGGATTATTGAGGGCAGTGTAATGCAGCGAATGCTTCCATCCACAACTTATAATTTGGCGGGATATTCTGATTATCAGTTCGTGACGGAGTTCAACGGAATCTGGACGCCGTTTAGTCAAACCGAGGCGGGATACGTGGGGATACTGACCTTGTTTAAAACGCTGCAGAAAAAACACCATCTGCCTCATCTGGTGACGGATGCGGCGGCGTGTCAGGGGATTGCCTTGTTGTATATAGAGAATGGCTGTTCCATGCGAGGTATTTCAACCGCGAATCCTGATAGACAAACTATTCACCCCTCATCGCTTGCAAAAGCAGTGAATTACCAGGCCAGGCACAGCAGTACTCTGGCAGGGCGGGCTGCCATGACTGATCCCAGCGGCAAAATCCGTTGTCAGTTACTGTCGGCAGATGCTTACCCCAAACAATGGAATCTGGAGAAAATGCTAGCCAGGCTCAATCCCTCGGATGGGAATATTTTTTTCCTGACCGGCTATTGTGAGGGCTGGAGTCAGGGAAGGCAGTATGAAGGCGCTCATGCTTTTGTGATAGCACATGACGGACATGTCTGGAAATTCTTCGAATCACAGCGGGGAGAGGCGGCCTTTTCCAGGCTGGAAGATTTGCAGGCATGGATAAGAAAGGAATCGGCATCGGGTACCTTGAGGGAATTCAATACGTCCGATCCGGTGGAAGTCAGGCCTGGCGTGACCCGGCGCTATTCCGCTTACACGCTGGATGCTTACAGTAAAGATTTTACTCTTGATAAGAGTTTAACTGAACCAGATTACAGGGGAAGGGAAACGCCTGATCATCCTGTATACCGCGCCAAATTATGAGGATTTTTATCGAGCCGCGTCAGGTGCCGCAGAGGTGTTCTGGTCTTGCGCTAAAAAACCACGTATGATTGCGGGCAATTTTAAACCAATCAAAAATTCGGGCTTACCATGACAAATTCCAAACAATTATATGATCTGGCTTTGCAGTATATTCCTGGCGGTGTTAATTCACCGGTACGCGCGTTTCGCGGTGTGGGCGGGGTGCCTGTGTTTATTCAAAAAGGGCACGGGGCTTATCTGGTTGACGCGGACGGGAATGAATATATTGATTATGTTTGTTCCTGGGGGCCTCTTATCGCGGGCCATACTCATCCCTATGTGATTCAGAAGGTGACGGAGGCATTACACAACGGATTAAGCTTTGGCGCGCCTACGGAAGTTGAAGTCAGGCTGGCGATGAAAGTGTGTCAGATCATGCCATCCATGGAAATGATCCGCTTTGTGAATTCCGGTACCGAAGCCAGTATGAGCGCGATCCGCCTCGCCAGAGGATACACGCAGCGCAGCAAGATCATCAAGTTCGCGGGTTGTTATCACGGCCACGCAGACAGTTTGCTGGTCGCGGCAGGATCCGGTGCGTTGACACTGGGCGTGCCCAGTTCAGCCGGTGTTCCGGAGAGTATTGCCCAGCATACGCTCGTGGCGGAGTTCAACCATTTGGAAGAAGTGGCGGCATTGTTTGCAAAATTTGGAAATGATATTGCCTGTGTGATTGTTGAGCCAGTGGCTGGCAATATGAATTGTGTGTTGCCTGTGCCCGGATTTCTGGAAGGGCTGAGGGATTTATGTTCTAAACATGGCAGTGTGTTGATATTTGATGAGGTCATGACGGGTTTTCGCGTAGGACTTGGGGGTGCCCAGGCGTGTTTCGGAGTCAAGCCGGATATAACAGTTCTGGGAAAAGTCATAGGCGGCGGTTTTCCGGTGGGAGCGTTTGGAGGCCGTGCAGATATCATGCGCACGATTGCGCCGTTAGGGCCGGTTTATCAGGCTGGCACCTTGTCTGGCAATCCCGTTGCGATGACAGGCGGTCTCGCAATGATGGAGTTAATCACACAAACAGATTTTTATCCGAAACTCGCAGAGCAAACTCTCAAGCTGACCCGGGGACTGGCTGAATGTGCCCGCGCGGCAGGAGTGCCGTTTTATGCCAATGCCATAGGCAGTATGTTTGGAATATTCTTTACAGATCAGGATAAAATAGTGTCAGAAAGCGATGTTAAACGCTGTGATGTTTCATTGTTCAAACGGTTTTTTCATGGCATGCTTGATGAAGGCGTGTACTTCGCGCCTTCAGCATTTGAAGCGGGTTTTGTTTCTTCTGCCCATGGCAATGCTGAAATCGAAAAAACACTAAAGGCCGCGGAAAAGGTATTCGCAACCATACTTGAGGAAAAACCTTCATGCATAGAGTTGTCGCAGGGGGTACAGGGCTGATTGGAAAACGGCTGATCGAACACTGGCTGCGCTTGAATCACACCATTACAGTCATCAGTCGTTCGGTCAAACATGTGGAATCTGTTTTTGGAAACCGCGTGAAAGCGGTGTCATGGGCCGGGTTGAACACGGACGTTTTTCAATCTGCTGAACTCGTGGTGAATCTTACCGGTGAAAATATAGGCGCGGCAAGATGGAATGCCGGGCACAAAAAGGAAATCATCAACAGTCGTACAGGCAGCACACGAGCCATAGCGGCTCACCTTTGTAAACTCAGTCAGCCGGTTCCAAGGTTTTTTAACGCGAGCGCGGTCGGGATATATGGCTTGCAGCCGCAGTTTCCGGATAAATTGCCGCCAGCTCTGGATGAAGACACGGTTGTTGACTGCGCACATCCCAAAGATTTTCTTTCCAAAGTAGGCTGTGAATGGGAAAAAGCGGCGGCAGCGGCGGTCGAGGGCGGAGTCCCTGTGGTTTTCATGCGTTTTGGCGTCGTTCTATCCGGGGAGGGGGGTGCGCTTCCCATGCTGGTCAAACCTTTCAAATGGTATCTGGGAGGCGCCGTCGGCTCGGGAGCTCAGCCTTTTAGCTGGGTTGCGCTGGATGATGTGGTGCGTGCGATTGATTTTCTGGTGGAAAAACCGGAAATCACCGGCGCAGTGAATATTGTCTCGCCTGGCTGTGTCAGTCAGCATGAATTCGCGCGCACATTAAGCCGGGTGCTTGCCCGGCCGGCTTTCATGAAAACGCCGGCGTTTTTGTTAAAACTGATATTGGGCGCGGAAATGGCCCGGGATCTGGTGCTGGAAGGGCAGCATGTTTCTCCCAAGCGATTACAGTCCATGGGTTTCAGTTTTCTTTATCCCGATCTTGAATCTGCATTAAATCATGTGCTGCGTTAGCGCCGGCCGGAGTGAATCGCCCGGCCTGCAAGAGTGTTCCATGAATGTCCTCCGGCCCGCGCAGTGAGATACACAGCATTTGATGCGCTGTAACGCCCGCGGTCCTTAATATTCTCTTAAGACATGAGTGTTAAGTTCAAAAAGATAACACACAGCCTGAGGGATGTCGCATGAAAGGATTTTGGGCATGGGCAAAAGAAAGTGTTTCATGGATAGGGTCGGGGATTAGTCAAACCTATCAAGCATTGTCAGGATTGGTCAGCTCCTTTGTTTCCTCACCCACGGTCAGAAATTATGCCAACTCGGCTTCCTTGAAAGCCTGGGAAGGCGGCACGGTTGTCATGGAGCCATCCAATGTCACCCGAATCGCCAATTCTCCCAAAACCCGCTCGGGGTTAAAAGAATCCTTCAAGGCAAATGTCGTGTATTACCTGAGTCTTGCCATGCTGCTTGAGGCGGGGCGCCAGGCCATCATGTACCGCTTTTCCGACGAAGACGATTCCTATCTGGAGTCATCCGCTTACCTGGCCATGAACACGTTTATCATGATCGGTCTGGGTGGAATCATGTTGCATCGTGTCTACGACAACATAATGATCAATCTCGCCATCAGCAAGCAGGTGGTGGATGAGAACCCTACCAGCCAGCATTTCCGCCCGTGCGGTTGTGATGATGGTGCGTTGATTTCTGCTGGTTTGTTCAGCTCAATCAATCTGTCGGGAAAACTGTTTTCTATCTGGGCCGCATCCTTTCTGCCTGTTGTCAAATACGTGACACCGCTTGCATATATGTATGCTTACGGCGAAAGTCTTGCAGAATATACGTATAGTGCCGCCGGCCAGTGCACAGATCATAGGGCGAAGGAGCTTTCGAAACATAAGGCTTATTCGTTTGGCATTGGCGCAATGCTGTATGCATCGGGGGAGTTGATTTCCTGTCTGATTTCTTCTCAGACGGGCGTCAACAGTTTTTTCATCAGCAACGCGGTATACGCTGCAATTTATCCTTATTTTGTCACGGCTGTCTTGTTGAGAAACCGTCCGGTTCCGGGAGATGATAGTCCGGGCGTGGAGATATTTTATTATCACCGCTATGTTTTGCAGCATATGATGGATAATATAGGCAAACAAATTCTTCCCATGCTAAAGAGTAACGCGAAAGCGATTGACTGGAAGAAGAAGCTGCAGGAAGTCAGCGAAATGGCTCCGGTTCGCTGGAGCAGGAAGCTGGTGTCGTATGATTTATATGGCGACTGGAAATCACTGGAAGGCTTGGAAACCAGTCCGTCCACCATGCTGTTTTTCGATGAATATTATGCCATGATCATGAAACAGCTGGGCATGGTGATTGATTTAAGAGACAAACCCTTGCATCAGCGGCGTCTGACCGAGCTTCCCCTCGCGATTGTTGCGCCCATGGTGCCAGTCATTCCCAAGCGCATCACCAATTTTTTCATGACAGACAGCTATCGTAATCTTATCAAGATCATATTTGATCAATGGCTGGAAGATCCATTGAAGAGCACACAGCAAATACTGGAAGATGTGCGGCACAGACAAATCAGCAAAAAGGAAAATGCGAAAATCAAGGTGATCTGTCATGACCGCCTGGCGCTGCGCAAGGCGTTGGAAGTGGCCAGCCAGAGCGGAACGCGGGATTCTTCATTGGAAGCGAAGCCCGTGCCTTTGTCCCTGCGGTCGCCTGAGCCCGGACTCAGAGAAGGTTCGGTGGAGTCTGCGAAAACGATCGCGGATGATTTCGTGATGATTCATCCCGGAGAAGGGCCATGTGTTGGTGAGGAAGTCAATCCGGAGCACCGAAGACATTCTGTGCTGTCAGAAAAAACGGACGCCAGTCGTCATGCTGCGACCGAAATATTAAGCCGTTCCTCGCCTTTGGCGTCCCATTCTGCGAGCCAGCCTATGGGAGCGGTGTCATCTTCGCTCAGCCTGTTTACGACGAAGGCGCATTCATCTTCCGCTGCCACGGTATTGTCTGGCCAGCAGCCGGCCCGGAAAGAGAAAAAGGAAATGCGGGATTTTATTATTGAAGATTATATGGACTCAGGTTCGGTTCCCTCCCGTCTTCGTGTTGCCATGCCGGTCAGTGGTCAGGAAAGACCTGCGGCGCGCGTGCGGAACGGGAATGGGAATGGAAGCCAGGGCTCGCATCCTCTGGACAGCTTGCAGACCAGGGTCAGTGCGAGCGATAGCAACGAGTCAACAGGATTGCGGCAATCGCAATAGCTCTTTAATGCCCGATCAGGCCGAACGGTTTGACAACTACCAGTACGACGATGGCGATAAGAAATAAAACCGGGACTTCATTGATGATGCGGTAAAACACATGTCCATGATGATTGCGGTTTGCCCTGAATGAAAAATAAAGTTTGCCCAGATAGAGATGGAACAATACCAGCAGCGCAACCAGTCCCAGTTTGGCGTGCATCCAGGCTGGATGCATATAGCCGCGCGGATCATAGCTGATTAAAATTAATCCGAACAAGATGGTCAACACCGCTCCAGGGGTCGTGATCCCGAAATATAATTTACGCTCCATGATTTTGAACCGCTCAATGCTGATGGTATCTGTCGCCATGGTGTGATAGACGAAAAGCCGCGGCAGATAAAATAATCCACTGAACCACGTAACCATGAAAACAATGTGAAATGCTTTTACCCAGAGCATAATGACCCCTCTTATTCAAGTGGGGTCATTATAAATGCATGTATGAGGTAAAGCGAGACTTGTACGCCGTTGTATGTATGTTAACGGATTTCTCTCGCCAGCGCGGCGGCATGAATGACGCTGGCTATGCGTATGGCAGACTGGATGGCTTGTTTGGAGGTTCCGGATTTTTCCAGCTGTTCCGCGTGCGCATTCATGCATTTTCCGCAGCCATTGATCGCGGAGACGGCGAGGCTGTTCAGTTCAAACAGGATTTTGTCCATGCCGGGAGTTGCCATCACATTCATGCGTAATTTGGCCGGCATAGCGGCGTAATCCGGATCAGACATGGTATGGGTGAATCGGTAGTAAACATTATTCATCGCCATGATGGTGGCGGCGGCCTTGGCTGCGTAGATATCTTCCGCCGTCAGGCCGGCGCTGCCATGCGCGGTGGCGGCGGCGATAACATCCGTGTTGCGTGTCGCGTAAGCGGAAGCGAGTGCGATACTGTCGATCTGTTTTTGATTCAGGTCGGGGGATCCTGTTTCGCTCAGGACGGAGCTCAGATTGAGTTTGATGTCTTTTGCGAAATCAGGCAGTTCATTTTTCAGATTTTCCAGATTCATGTGGTGTAACCTCTTGTTGTTTATGTGATGTCTGAAGCGGCTCCGAAAAGTGTGGGTAAGGCTTCCCGTAGCGTTTTCAGTGGGAGTTTGACTCCTCTTGAGTTAGGCAACCGCCAGGGTTTCCTCGCCTTTGCGCCAATTGCATGGGCATAATTCGTCAGTCTGCAGCGCGTCTAGTACGCGTAATACTTCACCAGGATTTCTGCCGACTTTCATGTCGGTGACCATGGCGAAGCGAATGACGCCTTGCGGATCAATGATGTAGACTGCTCTTTTGGCAACGCCTTCCTGTTTGTCTAGGATTCCCAGTTCACCGGATAATTCGCGCTTCAAATCAGCCAGCATGGGAAAAGGCAGCGCACGTAATTCATCTTTTTGCTGTTTCCAGGCCAGGTGGACGAATTCCGAATCCGTGCTGACACCTAGCAGTTGTGCGTCGCGATCGGCAAACTCCTGATTCAGCTTGCCGAATTCAGCTATTTCGGTCGGGCAGACAAAGGTAAAATCTTTGGGCCAGAAAAAAAGAACCAGCCATTTATTTTTGTATGTCTTGTCCGTAAAATCTGCAAACGCGGTTTGAATGTCGGCTGAAACCACGCCTTTTAATGTGAAAGATGGCAAAAGATCGCCGGTATTTAACATGGATGGATTCCCCTTGTGAGTTAAATTGTGTATTGAATAGCTAGACTATAAGAAACCCTGTCTTATTGTTCCAATTAATGATTTTTATGGGATTGATAAATTATATCTATTGATTGGGGCGCCGGCGCCTGACGCGCAATCCTCTGTCAGGCGCTGGCCATTCTGGTATAATGCTTCTTCGTGAATAAGCCTGGCAACGAAACGAGGTACAAGATGGCGGAAATGACAGATCCTTTGGTATTTACCCAGAGTGCGGCGGCGAAAGTGTGGGAACTCATCCAGGAAGAAGGGAATCCGGCCCTGAAACTGCGTGTTTATGTGACTGGCGGGGGCTGCTCAGGGTTTCAATACGGTTTTACCTTTGATGAAGACATACAGCCGGACGATACGGTGGTGTCGCGCCCGGTCGAGTCATCTACCGTGCAGCTGCTGGTGGATCCCATGAGTTTTCAGTATCTCGCCGGTGCGGAAATTGATTATAAGGTTGATATAGAAGGCGAGCAATTCATCATACGCAATCCCAACGCAAAAACCACTTGCGGCTGCGGATCTTCTTTTACCGCTGAGTAAGACTGTGAAATCCGGGAATATAGTTCAACAAATGTTCCCTTAAATCCGGTCTGTGCCCAGTGCGGGCTGGTACAATCCCTATGCTCTGCCTCATTGCCGGCTTGGTTCATTAGCGTGGCGCCGATGGCGGCAAACGGATATGCGGCAGTGTTTGTCTTGGCCGGCTCATTATGACATGCCTTGTTTTTCATCGTCCGGTTACATTATTACAAAATGACAGTCTCTCGCAGTTATGCTAATTTATCAGTCCCATTTTCATGTTTGAGCATCGCGCAAGTCATTGCGCTTGTACAGGAGTTGGAATACGACAGGGATGGCGCACACTTCACCGCTTAAAATCGGAATCATAGGAGCGGGTTTTTCCGGAACTGCGCTGGCTGCGAATTTGTCACGTTACGCGCGCGCGCCCGTTGAAATCCTGCTGTTTGACAAAGGCGGCTGTTTTGCGCGCGGCGCAGCGTACAGCACACCTTACCCATTTCATTTGCTCAATGTCCGTGCTCGGGACATGAGCCTGTTTGAAGATCTCCCGGCGCATTTTGTTGAATGGTTGAACTCCCGTGATAAGCAGCCGAAACCGTCAGCTGATCATGATGTTGATGAATGTTTTGTGCCGCGTTTTTTATACGGCCACTATCTGGAGGCCTTGTTGCAGCAGATACAGGCGGGCCGTTCAGAAAATATCAGTCTCAGACTGGAAAAATCGGAAGTAAAAGATATCGTTCCGACTGTCGGGCAGACAACACTGGTGATGGATGATGGCAAAGTGTGTTCTGTTGACAAGGCGGTTCTTGCGCTGGGAAATCCTGCTCCCGCGAAATTTCCCTTTCCGGTGTCACCCGGCGTGCAATGCATCAATAATCCATGGGATTTTCGCGCGCCGGAAAAAATTTCCTCTCGCGACACAGTCGTGATTCTGGGCACAGGACTGAGTATGATCGATACTGTCCTGACCTTATATCAT
The DNA here is from genome assembly GCF_902459485.1 of Aquicella siphonis. Taxonomy (NCBI): domain Bacteria; kingdom Pseudomonadati; phylum Pseudomonadota; class Gammaproteobacteria; order Legionellales; family Coxiellaceae; genus Aquicella; species Aquicella siphonis. The sequence continues at coordinate 2,071,425 of NZ_LR699119.1, read as the reverse complement.
CGGGGCCATGAGGGCGAGATATATGCGCTTTCTCGCCGCGGATTGCTGCCGTTGCCGCACGCGGCGTCCAGTGTGCCGGTGATTTCCCTGCCGTGCGCTCCTCACAATAATCTCAGGCAATTGACAAGGAATACGCGCGCGATGTGGCTCAGGCGCGGAGAGGCTGCGCCTGACTGGCGTTCGGTGGTGAATGCCATGCGCTTGCAGATACCCGATCTGTGGAGTGAAATGAGCTGGGCGGACAAAAAACAATTCATCAGGCATTTGCTCCCCTACTGGAATATTCACAGGCACAGGGTTCCTGTGAGTGTGGCGGAAATTCTTAAAAATTTGATAGCGAGGAAACAGCTGCATATTTTATCTGGACGTGTGCTTGCGGCGGAAAAGGAAATGGTTCATATCAAAATGCGGCAAACAGGAGAGTTGAGAGATATTGCATTCCAGTGGTTGATTAACTGTATGGGGCCGTCTTTGACTTCACAGCCTGAAACAGGTTCGCTGGCGCATAATTTATTATCCCGCGGCCTCGCGGTTCAGGATCCCCTCCAGCTTGGCTTTGTCACCAGTCCATCCGGCGCGCTGATAGACGCGGAAGGCCGTGCCTCGGAACAGATTTATACGCTGGGTCCGCCCGCGAAAGGCATGATCTGGGAATGCGGTTCCGTGCCCGAAATACGCAGGCTTGGCATGAATCTGGCAAAGTCCCTGCTGGAAAAGCACTCACCTGTTTTTTGAATTGACTGGAAATCAAAGGAGAAAATTATTATGGATTCGACCACCGCGGAAGCAAGCCGGGCATCAATCGCTGCCCCCTTGCATCTGGCTCCCGCCGTTGCCACGGAAGAATGCAAAATACTAGCGCTGGATCTGCCTTCACTGACATTGTCGCGGCGCAATGTTTGTGATATCGAACTGATCATGAACGGCGGATTCGCGCCGCTGAAAGGTTTCATGAATAAAGCGGATTTTGAAAGCGTGCTGCATTCCATGCGGCTCACTGACGGCACGCTGTGGCCCATGCCTGTCACGCTGGATGTGGATGAAAAATTCGCAAAAGACATCATGCCCGGACAGAAAATCGCTCTCAGGGATACCGAAGGGTTGCTGCTTGCGATATTGGAAGTGAGTGATGTCTGGAAGGCGGATAAAAAAAGTGAAGCCCTGGCAGTATTCAAGACACTGGATGACAGCCATGCGGGTGTCGCGCATCTTCTGCAGAAGACAAAGGATTATTATGTCGGCGGAGGCTTGATACCTGTCGCGCTGCCCAATCATTATGATTTTAAGCATTTGCGTCAGACACCTGCGGAGTTGCGTGAGATTTTCAGGCAGCGCGGCTGGAATAAGATCGTGGCGTTTCAGACGCGTAATCCCATGCATAGAGCGCACCAGGAGCTGACCATGCGCGCCATGCAGCATACTGGCGCGAAATTGTTGTTGCATCCGGTGGCGGGCGAGACCAAGCCTGGTGACATCGATTATTATTTGCGGGTGCGTTGTTATGAACATGTGCTGCCGGCGTATCCCGCGCACTCGGTGCACTTGAGTTTATTGCCGCTGGCCATGCGCATGGCGGGACCGCGCGAAGCATTATGGCATGCGATCATACGCAAAAATTACGGATGCACGCACTTTATTGTCGGCCGGGATCACGCCGGTCCCGGAAAAAACCGCAACGGCCAGGATTTTTATTCTCCATATGATGCGCAGACTCTGGTGCTGCAGCACCAGGCCGATATCGGCATTGAAATCGTGCCGTTTCATGAGATGGCATACAGCAAGAAAGAATCGCGGTATTTTCCTGTCAATGAATTTCCAAAAAATGACACGCCTTCGACTATTTCGGGCACGGAACTGCGTGAGCGCCTGCAAAAAAACCAGGATATTCCTGGGTGGTTTTCATTTCCAGAAGTGATTAACGAATTGCGCAAAGTATATCCGCTCAAACACCGTCAGGGTTTCACGGTGTTTTTTACAGGATTGCCAAGTTCGGGAAAATCAACGCTGGCAAACGGATTGATGCTCAAGTTGAGGGAAATGACCGGTCGTCAAGTCAGCCTGCTGGATGGGGATGAAATCCGCACGCATTTATCCCAAGGTCTTGGATTCGACAAAAAGGACAGGGAAATCAATGTTGCCCGGGTGGGTTATGTTGCCAGGGAAATCACCAGGCACGGCGGCATTGCAATTTGCGCCCTGGTCGCTCCCTTCATGGAATCACGCAACCTGGTCAGGGGCATGATAGGTGAGGTGGGCGGATTTATTGAGGTTTATGTTTCCACCTCTGTGGAAGTATGCCAAACACGCGATCGCAAAGGGATGTACAAGTTGGCGCGCGCAGGCAGGATTAAACAGTTTACCGGCATCAGCGATCCATACGAACCGCCGGTCTCTCCTGAAATCACGATAGACACTTCCCGCGGCGGCACGGAAGAAATGGTGGATGCATTGTTGGAAAAAATCAGGATGCTGGGATACATCGCGTGATAAAACAAGTGGAAAATCGGGAATTGAGTGCTCTGGTCAATGTGGTTCGCAAAGCAGGCGCAAGCATATTGGAAGTGCAAAAATCAGGTTTTGTTATAGAAGAAAAAGTAAACGCCGACATCGTGACCAGGGCAGACGTATTGGCGAATGATATTTTAAAAGCAGAACTCATCGGGCGTTTTCCGGATTATGGCTGGCTGTCCGAAGAAAGCAGCGACAATTCGGCGCGCCTGCTTCGAAACAAGGTGTGGGTGGTTGATCCGATTGATGGCACCCGGGAGTTCGCAACAGGCGTACCGGAATTTGCAATCTCTGCCGCGCTGGTGGATCACGGTGAACCGGTTGCTGCTTGTGTATATAATCCCGCAACAGATGAATTGTTTCATGCGCTCAAAAATGGCGGTGCCTGGCTCAATGGCAGGCGGATTCATTGCATGCCGCCCGTGTCGCTGCGGGAAATAGTGGTGCTTGCGAGCCGTTCGGAATACCGGCGGGGCGAGTGGGACCGCTTTTTGTCATGCTGTCATGTTCGGCCAGTGGGTTCTATCGCTTACAAGCTGGCGTTGGTCGCTGCCGGCGCGGCCCATGCGACATTCAGTCTGGGGCCGAAAAATGAGTGGGATATTGCCGCGGGAGTCTTGCTGGTATCCGAAGCAGGCGGGATTGTCACGAATGCGCAGAGGGAGAGCCTGTCATTTAATCGAGAGCGTGTGTTGGTGGACGGCATTGTTGCATCCGAAGCCGGTGTGAATGCGGATCTCTTCGCGATGATTTCCGGATCCTGGCCGGGATATCAGAATGATTCGAAAAATTCACGCTGAAAACTGCTGAGCAGCGCGTCTTCCTCGCGGATAATTTTCTTTTTGATCAGTTCCTGTATGGATTTTTCCATGGTTTGCATGCCGGCTTCCTTGCTGGTTTGCAAGGCGGAGTACATCTGGGCGATTTTATCTTCGCGTATGAGATTGCGGATTGCCGGCAGCGGCGAGGCTGAGTCAATGGGACGTTTCCCAGTCGATGCGCTCTTCTTATTATCATAGCTGAATTCGGTGAGACCGGCAGGAGCCGGCCAGGCGGCGAGCGATATAAATTTATAATTTACAATTACTTGCCGCATCTTAATTCAGCTGCCAAGGTTTGAATCTATACTTAAATCAAGAGGCCGGGATAACAAGGAGCAGTCTGATGAAAATAGAAATCAATATATTAAAGGCTGTCTTCACGGTTTTGCTTGCCGGGGTGTTGACCGGATGCGCGCCGGTCGCATCCGTACGTGTTCCCGCCTACCCTGTCTACGAAGAATATCATTACGATTACGATATCAGCTATGTCACTTCCGGACCTTATCCGTATTACTACGTTTATCCGGGATATGACTATATTTATCATCCAGGTTATTATTTGTATCCCGCGCGCGATGGTCAATATCATTACCATCACCGCCACCATTAGATTTTAAACAATAATCACTCTGATGCGTCTTTCCCTGTTGCTGGTCTCATGACAGGAATGCCGGCTTCGCGGTATAGTGTTTGCCGTCAGCGGACGTTGTCCGGCCTGACTCGACGAATGTTCAGCCATCATGGGTGCCACGGGAGAGGATAGTAATGCACAGAAAAATGTTTTCACTTTTATTGCTCTTGACCAGCAGCGCAGCGTTGGCTGCGAACCAGGGAATGAAGAGTTGCGAAAATAATTCGACTTTCAATATCGGCGCGGGTATTTATGACATTACTGGACCGGCTGCGGAACAGCGCATGATGGGATATGCCATGTTGAACCAGTCTACATCCGGCCTTTACTCGCGCCTATGGGCCAGAGCGTTTGTTCTGGAATCGCCTTGCAACGGCAAACGGGTTGTCTTTGTCAACGCAGACCTGGGTCAGTTATTTCAGGCGGTCAAACAGCAGGTAGTGCGCAGACTGAAAGAAAAATACGGCAATCTGTATGACGAGCGGAACGTGTTGATTACCGCCACGCACCAGCACAGCGGACCCGGCGGTTATTCAACCTACACACTTTATAATCTTACCATCCTGGGATTCAGCGAAAAGAATTTCAATGCCATTGTTAACGGTATTGTCACAGCGATAGACCGCGCCCAGATGAACATGGCTCCCGCGACCATCAAAATGGCAAAAGGCCAGTTATCGGGAGTCAGTTTCAATCGCTCGCCGCAATCCTATGCGCTGAATCCTGAGAGTGAACGCGCGCTTTATCGGCGCGACGTGGATACGGAGATGACATTAATCCGTTTCGACAGTCTGGAAGGCAAACCCATAGGCATGATCAACTGGTTTCCGGTTCATGGCGTGTCCATGAATAATAAAAACCATTTAATCAATGGTGATAACAAGGGCTACGCTGAATATCTGTTCGAAAGGGATTTCAATTCAGACTATGGTCCGCATGCTTTTGTCGCAGCCTTCGCCCAAGCCAATGCAGGTGATGTGTCTCCCAATGAATATGGGCATGAGGGCGGTCAGGGCATGGAGGGAATGAAAGCGGTCGAGCGGGCTGGCCGTCCTCAATATGAACTTGCCAGAAATCTTTTTGAGAGCGCGTCTGAAGTTATCAGGGGCGGTATCGACTTTCGCCATGTATTTGTGGAAATGGACAAGGTGAATATTGATCCGCGTTACACGGACGGACAGATGCGCATGACTTGTCCACCGGCTATTGGCGTTTCCATGCTCGCAGGAACGGCAGACGGCGAAGGCGTTGGCAGGCAGGGGTTGTCCTGTGCCAACATCAGCAGCGTCATTCCGGCATTTCTGTGTGAAAACCTGACGACATCCTGTCAGGGAGTCAAGCCTATCGCATTGCAATTGGGGAACAAAAAGCCTTACCCATGGGTGCCCTTGATTCTTCCTTTCCAGGAATTCAAGCTGGGGCAGCTCGTGATTGTCGCGGCTCCTTTTGAGTTGACCACCATGAGCGGCCGCCGGATCAAGACCGCTGTCCAGGAGCAATTACCCAAGGTGGAAAATAACCATGTGGTCTTGTCGACCCTTGCCAATGCATACGCGCAATATGTCACTACCCCTGAAGAATATCAGTTACAACGCTACGAAGGTGCTTCCAATCTGTTTGGTCCCTGGACATTATCCGCGCTGCGGCAACAATACGCGCAATTGACGCGCTCGCTTTTAAGCGGCGAGACGGTGGATTCCGGCCCGACACCGCCAGACTTACTGGATGCGCAAACGAATTTCCAGCCAGGGGTTTTATGGGATTCGACGCCGTCTAACCGGCAGTTTGGCGATGTTTATAAAAATGTTGAATCCAGTTATAAGCCGGGTGACAGTGTGCAAGCGATATTTTGGGGGGCGCATCCCAAAAACAATTACCGGTTGCAGAACACATTCCTGGAAGTTCAGCATCTTGAAAACGGTCAATGGAAGACCGTTCGGCAAGACAGGGACTGGGATACGGAATATCACTGGCAGCGCAGCGGTTTGGCCAATTCGCTGGTGACGATAGTCTGGAGAATGCCTGTGGATGTGCAGCCTGGACAATATCGCATTGTTCATCATGGGGATGCAAAATCTTGGTGGGGTGGAAAAATCACTCCCTATGCAGGCTACTCAGCTGTCTTTACGGTAGGATGAACCTGATTGATATCCTCGAGCGGGCGGTAGAAGGATCATCCTTCTACCGCCGCGAGAGGTTGCTTAATTTTTTTTGTCTCTTTCTTGCGAAGAGGAGCTGTCCGGCTGGGCGTGGGTTTTGCTGTAGGCTTTTACCGTAACGCGGTCATTTAAAAACTGAATGTCTATTTCGGCGTTGCTGTCTTTCCACACAGCCGAGGTTCCCGATATCCCCGCGATATTGATGCTCTCGGATGAAGTCGGTTCGCCCAGAATGGCTATCACTTCTTTCATGGTCATGTTGGTTTGAATTTTATCGAAATTTTCCTGCGATAATTTGGAGCAGCCCAGTAAAATGAAGCACACACAGGCTGCCAGGAACAAACGCCGTATAAACTGGTAAACTTGAGTCATGTTAAACTTCCTTCTGAATATTATTATTGCGTGCCCCACAGTTTTTGCAGTTGATAGTCTCTTCCGCACCCTTTTCGGTACAAATCATATCGCGAGGCATGATTGCGATAAAATTTTTGATGATACGCTTCGGCCGGATAAAAAGCCTTCATGGGCAATATTTGCGTGACAACTTTAGTAAACCGTCCTGATTTTATCAATTGTTGCTTGCTTTCAGAAGCTAATTTTTTCTGTTCAGGGCTGGAATAAAAAATAACAGGCCGGTATTGGTTTCCACTGTCACAGAATTGTCCATTCGCATTGGTGGGATCAATATTGTGCCAGTATATCTCCAGCAATTGCTGATAAGTCACTTTTGCAGGATTGTAAACCACTTCAATGGATTCATAATGCCCGCTGTCGCCGCTTTCAACCTGTTCGTAAGTTGGATGAGGCGTGGTGCCGCCGCTATAGCCGACGGTGGTATTGACAACACCGGGGACTTGGTCAAAATCGAACTGCATGGTCCAGAAACATCCGCCGGCAAAAACGGCTGTTTCCGTTTTTGGTTTCTGTGCACTAAAAATATCAGTGGGGAACAGGAAGATAAATGCTGATAGCAAAAAAGCAGTCAGGGTTTTGATGGTGTCCATAACATTATCGTCCATGGTGAAAGTGATCATACTTTCAAATAAATCATTTTAGTGCGCTATAATCAGGACTGGCAGCGTTTCAGCCTTACTGTTACAGACCGCACTGGATTTTTACTCGGCTTCATTCAGTATAACGATTTTCCATAACGGTAATGGAATAATTTACTGATTTTGGGTGTTTCTTGTGCTCGAGCATGTTTTTTTGTTTTCTCTCCTTTGCGATGAACTGCTGTCCCGCGGCCTGAACGCCAATTAATTTGCAAATTTTAAAATATGGATTAATTTTGCACAATCGTTAAATGGCGCCTGTTCACGGTAGCAGAATCTTACCCGTTCCCTTGCTGCGGTCATATTCAGCAATCTTGTATGTTTAATCATTTGTTCCGCTTCAGCGGGGCAGGGTCATGAATCATCTAAATAATATTTTATGCGCTTATCCACTTTATAATGTCAATGAGCAGGAAAGGAGGCGGAGGAGGGCTGATTGGCACAGTTCAGTCAGCGCTCCCGGTCAACAGGTTGCGTTATGCGAACGGGTCAATCAAAAGGAGACTGGGTCATGCCTAAAATACATCCACATGATGAAATTGGTCCAAATGACTCCGGTAAAATGATCATACGCGGTATTTGTTTTTCAGCATTACTGGATGAAAATCCTGATTTGAAAGCGCAAATTGAAGATTATTTAAGCGCGCGCGGAACAGTGGGTGCAATCAAGTTATCTAATACAGATGCGGTGCTGGCGTTTAGCGCGGATGAGGCAGGATTTATTGCTTCACTGATAGACAAATTTCGTGCGCTGGAGTTTTCATCCGCCGATCTGCTGACTGTCACAGCCGAGCAAACAAAAAAACAGCGAGATGAAATGGTCTTGCTTGCGCAAACCGAGTTGGAGCAATTTCGCAAAACTCAAGCCGAGAAAGGACAGGAAGTGAGTTTCACAGGGCTTGCCAATACCATCATAGAAAATGTTGATATGCGAAAACCCGTGAGTTATGTCGCGACGCTTGCCTGGGAAGATCTGGATCTTCCTGATCTTTTCGCGGGAATGACGCTTTATGATCGCAGTGGATATGTGCCGCCTACACTACCGGAATCTGAGCATGCAGCCGCGGATGAGGCTGCATCGGCGAGAAGGGAAGGGCTGGGGCTGGCATTTCATTCCATGTTTCATCGGGAGGCTGATGCTGAAGCCGCGGAGAAAGCCATACAAGATATGGTGGAAGAAGAAGACAAGAAGCCTGAGTCTTCAGTGCATCCCAAATAACACTGACGTTAACAGGAGCGGGAATGGCGTGCTAGGGAAGCTAGGGAAAAATGACGCCTTCAGTTTGTCCGTGCATGGTTACAATGTCGTATTGCCGGTCACGGGCGTTATATTTTGACAGGATTTGTTGTGCCTGGTTGTTCGCGAGAGTTTCCAGCTGTTGACAGTCTCTGAGCGGCGGCAAGCTGATCAGTTTGTTTTCCACTTCAACCGCAGCGTCTGCTCCATTGGCGGAATGATTTTTTTCATGCATTCTCAGCCGCTGAGTGTATTGGTTCCATTGATTTTGCAGGACTTTATCCGCGAGACTGTAATCAGCCCACTGAGGGAAAGCAGACTGGATGTCTGCGCTGACTGTGACTTGAGTAATGCGGCAAATCCGGTTTTCTTCCTGATACCTGAAATGCCATTTCACATTCCAATGAGTATAGGCGTCGAAATGCCTGCCAGATTCCATCGGGCCAAAAGCGTTCATCTGCGCGCGCAATTCGGAGGCAAGCCTGCCATGTATAGCATAAGCGGATTCACTGATCTGTATGACGGGTGTTGCAGCGGCGGCGGATGTGATCAGAATCAGCAGCCCGATAATATGACGAAATTTCATGCAATGGATTCACTGGTATTAACCCGGTTCAGTCATGTTACATCAGTGTGATTCATAAGCAAGTCTCCCTGTGTTTAACAGGGCGTGACCGGCAATAAGACCAATTCACGCTTTTTTGATACAGGGAGGAATTTGCCGATGAAATTCCCTCTGGTTTCGAAATTCGCACATGTACCGGCATATTTTTTGAAAAATCAAATACTAACAGCGGCCAATGCTTTTTTACCCGCTGGCGCCGTCTCTAGGCTAAAATAATAGGAGGCATACAGATTTTACCGGAGACAGTTTATGATATGGGTCTATCTGGTACTGAGCATCTGGACTATTGTCATCGTATACCCTTTCTTGCGTATCAGCTCAATCAATCGATTCGCATCTTTCCTGATTACCGTCGCGGCAGTGGCAGCGGTTATCCTGTTGTCAGCTGTTTTTCTCAAGCCTCATTTTATGGCGTGGCAGCATGAAAGATATATACGAACCCAATACCCGTTCGTGTCTTATCTGGAAACACAGTCTCCTGTGGATTTTGGCGCCTATATGAGCCAGATACGGGATAACGTCAAAAAGAACAAAAACCTAAACAATGAAATCTATTATCAATCCGAATTATTAAATACTTTGCTGCTAAAATATGGCCCTGTTGCCAGTCACAAGAGCTTGTATGATTATCTCAAACAGAATGTGGAGTATGACAAAAAGCTGATAAAGATTGATCCAGTATATGTCTTGTATCACGAATTTCCTGATAAATTTATCCGTTCTGACATCAATTTCGACAAGCTCGATCGCGATGAATATATCATGGAGTCGTTTAATGCTGTGGAGCCGGTCATTAAATCCGGAGTGGAAAGCCCACAAAAAATGCCAAGTGACGATGAGCAAAAGCAAGCCATGGTGACTTTTCGCAAAGTGGTGGATGACTTATCTAAAAAATATGGCGCGAAAACAGTGGTGGAAACCTTGCAGAATCCTGCTGATACCAAGCTGGATAAGGAAACTTCAGCAAAAATCATCATCGCGTTTTTTGAAGAAATTATTGCAAAAGGCGAGGAGAACGCGGGATTGTTTATGCGGGTATCTTATCTGGTTAGCAGGCCCAAACCAGCGGATTAGCCATATCGGCTTGCGGATAAATAAATTGATCCGCAAGCATGGATACGGCTGATTATTAAGAGGTTACTGTTTCCGGCGTGGATTTTCCTCTGGTCATGGCTTGTTTCTTCAGATTCACACATTCATAGCTATCGTATTCATCCGATATGAAAAGATTCCGCACGGGCGTGGAGAAATAATTCATGCCGCTGCAGTGTTTTCTAAAATGCTCTATGATCCTGAGGCTGTCATCTGCGCCTGTCATTTCAGGAAAAACAAGGCCGCGTCCTGGATTATCTTTTAACCAGTCTATGGCTGCCAGCACGGATGCCGAAACATACCAGGCGGTCGCATTGGTATGCGGGTATGCGTGCAAAGCTTCCGATTGTTCCATGCTGTATCCACAAAACCAGTTGGATTGGTCACGGAGCACGACCAGGGTGCCAACCAGATCAAATCCATGTTCATGATCGAGTTCATCGGTTGCGCATTTTGCCTGATACGATTCACCGAATTTCCATTTGGTGCGGGACAGTTCGCCAATGGGCGAACATTCGTAAAGAAACTGGATTTTGCAAGTCTTGTTATACTGGCTGGCAAGGTAATGGCGCATGGAGAAGGTTTCTTCATGTGAAACAATTCTTCCATGAATGGCGGTATGATCCAGTACCACCAGCCTGGATTTGGCGTTTTGATACGCTTTAATGCCGTTATGGTCGGGGTAATCGGTATGGGCAATGGATTCCAGGAAAAATTCCAAGATGTTCCAGGTGTTGTAAAAAATGTGGCTTTCCGGAACAAAATTCTTTTTGAACATGAGCGTGTCTTTTTCCAGGATATGGATTTCCTGGATCTGGTCGACGATTTGGGCAAAACTCTGTTGTCTGGCCGCGGCCAGCTCCTGTATTGCCGCATTTAAATAGTGATTCACCATGCCTGGATTGGCGCCGTGCGTAAGCAGACAAGTCGGCCCGTTGTCCGTGAGCGCAGGAATCAGGCGGTCAATGTAGACATTCATGATGCCATCAATATTCTGATAATGATTGGTTAGCCGTAATGTTTCAGGCAGCCAGGCATCGCCTACCGTGTTGATAAAGTGGCGTCCGTTCCGATGGCACCAGGATGATAATGCCCGCGTGTCTGTTTCTACAGCCGTCTCTATGACTATCGTGCCTGGATGTGAATGAGCGGCAAGCAAATCCCGATAATTGGAGTCTGAAATAGCTTGTTCTATGAAGAGGATGTTGCGACGGGGGGAGAGAGGTATGTCTTTTCGTGTTTTGTCTATCACCACGATGTTGCCGTTCAGGTAGTGAAGCACGCCTGCGCCTACTATGCCGTAGCCGATCAGGACGTAATCAATTTTATTTGCGACACTCATAAGGGTTTTCTCCGGAATGGTTATGGTTAAGGATAATTGCCAGGGCTGTTGTGCGTGGCTGCCCCGGACATGAAGACTGCAAAGTTCAATCCTGCTTGTGACTGTTTGCAGTGATGAGATCATGTAAACAGTGACAGGTGAGAATGAGCAGGATATGTTGTCAGGTTGAAGGTATTTGTCAAGCCTGGCTATTATTTGCATGTTGCGGGACGAGTGTCGTGCGTGCGATGATGCGCTGATTTGAAACCATGGATAACCAGGTAACAAGAGGCTGGTATGAAAGAGTATTTTCAAACTCTCGCGCGATATAACCGCTGGGCAAATATCCGCTTGTATGATGCTTGCGGCAAATTGCCGGAAAACGAATATCTGCTGGATCGCAAGGCGTTTTTTCATTCTATTCACGGAACGCTGAATCATTTGCTGGTTTGCGACAGATTATGGCTGGGGCGGCTGAAATTTCGCGAATCAGGCATTACGTCGCTGGATCAGATGTTATATGCGGATTTCAAATCATTGTGGAGTGCGCGACAAGCAGAAGATGAAAGAATTATTGAATTGATTGACGGGATGACCGAATCAGCACTAAATGGCTTGCTGAAATTCAAAACCCTCGCCGGCAAGGAAAGCGCTATGGGTTTGCGCTGGCTGCTGGGGCACTTGTTCAATCATCATACGCATCATCGCGGGCAGGTGCACGCCATGCTGTCTCAAGCAGGCAGTGAACCGCCAGCGCTGGATATTTATTATTTCATGGGTTGATTATGACGGATAACTTGCGTCTTGACAGGCGTGAGAAGCAACGGGGACGATATGTTTAAACTCATCATGTTCTTCATGTTAGGCTTTTGTCTGCCTTCTTTCTCTGTGGCGGGCGTCATACCCAAGACGGCTGGGCGTGACGCGGCAGCGGCACCTGTTTTTGGGTACAGCTATGTTCTTGTCACAAATAATACCAGCGAAAATTTGTCATTTCAGACCGCGCTTGATACTGATGACGCCGATTTTACCTCGGGCAAAAATTGGGAGGGTAGTTCGGTCACGCTGTTGCCTTACGAAACCAGGCAGATTCTCTGGTTCAGCCGAAATACCGGAGTCAAGACAGACAAGAGTTATCAATTTTCCGTCAAGGTGAGCCGGAGTAATGGTTCAGGTGAGCAGATCGACATTCAATTTCACGAAAAAGGAAAGCGCGTGTTTGGATCGGATGTGAAGGCTGGGCTGGTCTTGCCAGGACAGCCGGCTAAATCCATTCTCGCTGATAAAGGCCTGGAACAGTTTCCGGTGAATATATGGGGCGGGGAATACCGCATTCATGCCAGAAACTGGCTGCCAGCGGGACGCATATTCAATAATTTTCACCTTGTCATTGATAAACCGGATCATCAGGGCGGGGACAGTTCCTCTAATCAATCCATTAATATCTTAACCTATAACACACAATTAATGCCTTTTTATGCTGGCGCGGTTGATGACCTGAACCATCCGGAAATTCGCGCGGCAGATATTCCTGCCAGGATATCCCAATACGATGCAGTTATCATGGAAGAATTGTTTGATCGCGACTTAAGGAGTGCCATGGTCCAGTCGATGACAAAGAATTATCCCTACCATACCAAGGTGGTAGGGCAAGAGGGTTCCAAGGTGCTGACGGGCGGTGTGATGATTTTCAGCAAATGGCCTATAAAAGATGAGGGTCAGATTGTATATCAGGCAGGTGCGGGGATGAATGCGCTTGCAGCGAAAGGAGCGATCTATGCCCGGATTGATAAAAATAATAAAACTTACCATCTCGTCGGCACGCATATGCAGGCTGGTAACAGGCCGGACGATATCAGTGTTCGTCAGAAGCAGCTGCAGGAATTGGCTCTTTTTATTGATAGTCTGCCTATTCCAGACGATGAGCCGCTTTTGATAGGGGGCGATTTTAATGTTAACCAGTTTGATAAGGAGCTGGAAAATCTGCTGGGAATCCTGAATGTCAGTTTGCTTGAAAATACCGGCTATCCTTACTCGGCTGACGGCGTGGTGAATACCATGTCCATTAATAAGGATCGCAGCCGGATTGATTATTTGTTTTATAGTAACTTGCATGCGAAACCCGGCAAGGCATTTAACAGGGTTTTCATTTTGCGTGATCTGGAAAATGAAAAAATGTGGCCCAAATTTGACTTGTCCGATCACTTTCCGCTGTCGGCCTGTTTTGACTTCAGACGTGATGACGCTTGAGCCCGGCATTGCTGGGCCGGATTTTTTATGATGGCGGATCCGCAGCCGGGTATCCTGGGCGCGGTTGTGGTTGTATTATGAATTCCATCTTGAAGGCCGCAAGAATTTTTTCAATTTCTGGTATCAGGCAGGATGCCGTTTCGCTGCCTGACAAACGTACCGTCGTCAGTAATCCTGATGCAGTGTGCGGTTTGACGTCCACCGTGATATGAGCGCCGGTACTGGCGAGGGAAAGCAATCTTTCCTCAACCGCGCGTTTGACAATATCCAGGCGCAGGGCGGGTTTGTATATCTTGCCGACGGCTGTGAGCGGCATGTCACTGATGATGTAAATCGCTTTTGGCGTCGCCACATGTTCAGTGATATGCCGGGCTGCAAATTTTTCCAGCTCAGAACTGGTTGCTGTCATGCCTGTGTGCAGTGTCACATAGGCGGCTGGAATTTCTCCCATTCTGCCGTCCGGTTTGCCTACGGCTGCAGCCATGGCAACGGCGGGATGCTTGTTGAGCGCTTCTTCAATGACGCGCGGGTCGATGTTATGTCCCCCGCGAATAATCAGGTCTTTGCTGCGGCCGGTCAGCCAGAAGTAACCTTCCTCGTCTTGTCTGCCCAGGTCTCCTGTATTGAGCCAGCCGTCGGCAATCCATAATTCATGAGAATTTTCCTCGCCCAGATAGCCTTGAAAAACATTAGGTCCTTTCACAGCCAGTGCACCGATTTCGTCCGGTTCGCAGTCACGCAAGTAACGCTGATTTTCATCCAGGCACACCGCTTTCATGTTTTGGTAGGGAATCCGTATTCCTATGGATCCTGTCTTGCGCTTCCCGAATGGAGGATTGACGCTGCTGAAAACAGTGCCTTCTGTCAAGCCATATCCTTCCAGAATGGAAATGCCGGTGCGTGATTCAAACTCTTTGATTAGCGCAGTCGGCATGGGCGCGGCTCCGCAGGCGGCAAACTTCAGGGAGGAAGTGTTGATTTCTGGCGACCAGGTCTTATTGAGTGCAAGGTAAACAGTGGGGACTGCCATGAAAAAGCTGATGCGGTATTGTTCAACCCATTTCCAGAAATTTGCGATGACTGCTTCGCTGCGAAATCCGTGGGGCGAGGTAAGCAAGACTTCACCGCCCACTGTGAAGGGAGCGAGACCGGAAATAAGAGGAGCATTGACGTGAAACAGGGGCAGGCCGCAATGCATGACATCGCTGCTGTCCCACTGCAATTGCCGACCTACCATCCAGGCGCTGAAAACCTGGTTAAAATGCGACTGGATGGCCAGTTTGGGGGAGCCGGTCGTGCCTCCGGTATGGAAGTAACAGGCAGTCATATCAGAGCGAACAGCTTGTTCGAAATCCAATCTGGCGCCGGGATAGCGGGATATCAAGTCATCGAAGTCATCTCTGTGAATATGACTGATCCCGGATAACGCTGTCTGCAATTGTGCGCGGGGCACGGCAAATTGTTCGGGATTGACTGTCAGAATATGCTGCAGACTGTGAACATCCGGCACGATTTTTTGGACTTTTTCCCATAGCGCGCTATTCTGATGGCCGGACAGCGTGATCAAAACCTTTGTTTGTCCTTTCTTCATGATCTGTCTGATATGTTCTGCTGCCAGCATGGGATTAATGGGGTTGGCTATGCCTGCTGCCTGCGCTCCCCACAAGGCAAAATGATGCTGCGGTAAATTGGGCATTAACAGTGAAACAGTATCCGTTCGGGTGACACCCAGATCATGCAAAGCATTTGCTGTTTGTGTGATCCGGGAAAACAATTCCTGATAGGAATAATTAACCGGGATTTCTTCCGGTTTTCCGGTATATAAAAAACGCAAGGCGGTCTTATTGCCAAATTGACGGGCGCTTTGTTCAAATATCGCATAAGTATGCGGTGCCAGATGGTGCGCCGAAACGGGCGTTGTTTCCATGCGTTCCACATCTACGAGCGATGTGATTTTTCCAGATTGGATATCCATTCAATGTTCCTGTTGTGTCAGATTGTCCGAGGGCGGCGGGTGTTTAAAGAACAGTTCATTGCTGTGTGTCAATGAACGCTCTTGATAGCTGGGTCATTGTATCATGCTTGTCCGTTATATGAATAATGAGATCTGCTCTGTGAAATGATTGATTTCATCCCGCCAGAACACAGCTTGTCACCATCGTGATTAATGAGTATCTTACCTGTTATTCACTTCAAAACCGCCTTATTCAAACAGGATTATCATTCGTCTGGCTGAAGGAAGATTTTATGAAAAAGCTATTTACTATCCTGATCTTGTCCTGCATTTTTACTGTAAAAACAAGTTATGCGGATAAAATCGCTGTGATCGGCGGCGGCGCGTCCGGCCTGGTGGCAGCATGGCTGCTTGAGCAAAAGCATGATGTCACAGTCTATGAAGCCCAAGACCGGCTGGGTGGTCACGCCAATTCCATAGAGGTGATGGTCGACGGCGCGCCTGTGGTCGTTGAGGCGGGGGCCGAATTTTTTAATGAAGCCTTTTATCCCAATTTCATGAAGCTGCTGCGTTATTTGGATATCCCTCTGAAATCATTCACTTTGGTTTCGACGTTTTATAAAACCAATGGCAGTGATCAAATCATTTTGCCTCCCTACCATGACGGCAAGGTGGAGTGGGGATCATTGACGCCGGCCAATCTCTATCGTTCCCTGCAATTGAAAACCGTGATTGATAACGGCCGCAAGCTGATCAAAAAACATGATACAGTCACCACGCTGCATGCGTTTGTGGATGGCTTGAGTGTGAGCAAGTCTTTTAAGGTTGAATTTCTTTATCCGCTATTGGCTGCGGCATGGGGAGTGACGCCGGAGGATGTTCAGGATTATTCAGCGTATAACGCTCTGAAATATCTGATCGAAGGATATGATACGGAAAAATATCGATGGTATGAAGTAACCGGGGGCTTGAAAAAATATATCGAATCCGTACGTGATTCGCTGCGGCATACCGAGATCCGTCTGAATTCACGCGTGAAAGAGGTAGGCAAGATGAATACGCGCTACACGGTTATGACTGAACAAGGTGATGTGAAGGAATACGACCATCTGGTTTTTGCCACGGATGCCAGCGTTGCCAGTCATATCCTCGGCACATTGAATGAGACGGCGGACCTGGCTCAATTGCTGGGTAAAATCAGGTATATCGATACCAAAATTGCGATACATGGTGACGCGCGCTTTATGCCGCCCAAAAAGGATGACTGGCGTGTTGCGAATGTTCGTTTTAATGGATCCAAGTCGGCGTTAACCATGTATAAGGCGTGGAAATCCAAAACGCCGATTTTCAAATCATGGGTCACTTATGATGTGCGCAGCCCCAAGGATACAGGCAGTCCGGTTCCAGACAAGTTATACGCATTGATAAATTACAGGCATCCTGTTACGGATTATAATTTTTTCATGGTGCAGGATGAGATAAGAAAACTGCAGGGAAATAACAATATCTGGTTTGTCGGTATGTGGACGTATGATAATGATTCACATGAAAGTGCAATTGCATCGGCTGTGCGGGTTGCCCAGCATCTCGCGCCGGATTCGGAACGTTTGAAGGTGTTTCAATAATTCATTGATTTTGCATCAGGCAGGCGCGGATTACACCTGTCTTGCAAGGCTGACTGCAATTCCAGCGACTATTCACGTTTTATCATGGCCTGTGTATAAATCAGACCGTACTTGGGATCCAGGACGGCGCCTGCGCTTCCTGATAATTCATAACCTTCCAATAATTTGTCCGTGACGGCTCGGGAGAATTCCTCGGTGTCAATCGGGCTTTTGTCTTCGCCTATAATCGAAGTAATCAATATGTATTGCATCTTCTTGCTCCTGTTAGCGAGGCATTTCCTATATTTATAGTATCTCAAGCGCGGCAATGTTGCGAACGGACAAGAATGCGCATTTGGTAAGGGTTTGATTTTAATCGAGGAATAAAGCTGATAGATAGTGTGTTGTTTCCGCTGGGGCATTAATGTTGCCTTAATTCGAAACGTATAAAATATATTTTCATTATTATTACAACAACGACACGCCATGTTGCTGCCAAATCTAAATGAAATCCAGACGCAAGAAGTTATCGAAAAGGCGGAGCAGATCATTTTCCTGTGGGAGTCTGATGCTCTTGGTCAGCGTAAGTATAGTAAAAAAACAGGATTTTCCGACGGTTTCCCCATCAGCAAGCCTGTCGAAATTCCATTCTCAATTCTGAAAGATTCCAGTGGAAATTATTATTTCATCGATAATGATTCCAAGGTCACGCATTCCGCTGAAGCCAAAGGCAATCAAGGCAAATACAGGAGATTGTTTCCCTTGAAACGAAATACGTCTGGGCATTTTACGCTTGCGGATAATATAATCGGTGTGAAAATTGAAAATGTATGCGCCAAGAAAAAACCTGAACAACAGCCGCGGCAATTATCATTGTTTGATGATATATTTTCATTTTCCGGGCAAGCGGGTCCGCGTCCGTCCGGACCGCAGCATAGAGATGTGGTCACGGATATATTTGGCGAAGAAAAAGCGGAGTATGTTGCGGATGAGGTGGGATCCCTGAAGCGGTGTGGTATGTATGTGGATCACTTTCTTGTCAAGAACAAAAAATATATTCTTTTGAAACACATTGAAGGGATGCAGCTGCTTAAATTTGTCAATACGAATTTTTCAGGTATGCCTGTTTCACAACAAGTTGAAACATTTTCCAGAATCATTCAATCCTGCATGCGCGCGCTCATGGCCATTCATGAAAGAAAAATTGCACATAATGATGCCCAGTTAAAAAACTTTATCATCGCAGTGGAGACTTATGAGTGTACAGTGATTGATTTTGGTTCGGCCTTTCTTGATGCCAAGCCGTTTCAGATGGAGAATGATTTTCTGACGCTGGCCAGAGAGTTTGACTATTTCGACCGCTATTTTGATCAGTCAGAGATCCAGTACGCCTGGCTGCGATGCAAGTCGATATTCAAGGAACAGAGTATGTGTAACTCGGTGGACATTGATGGTCTGATTCGGGTTATTGATGTCTTTACGCAGCAGGTCATGAAAATGAAAACCGGGACGAGTCAATTCGTTTTATCTTCTCCAACCTCTTCATCCTGTTCGTCTTCCTCAACATCGAATCTTGAAATCGGTCAGACAGATCTGGGACAACCGGGTTATACTGTGTAACTCACTTTATTTATATTTATTGAGGCTGCCGGCTCTGGCCGGAGCAGCGCCGTCATATTACAATTACTGATTGCCCGGGCTGGCGACAGGTGTTAAATCCTGTTATACAAAAGGCTTATCAGGTTCATGGTCCAAACCGTCATCGATAACGCGATACAATTTGGCAAGGAGTTTATACCGTGGGAACGCATTATCTGGACAAGCTGTTCAATCCGTCTTCCATTGCCGTCATAGGTGCGAGTGACCGTCCTGATTCGGTGGGCATGAAGTTGTTCAGCAACCTGCTAAAAGGCGATTTTCCCGGTAAGCTGTTTCCGGTTAATCCCAGACATGGTCAGGTTCAGGGTGTGAAAGCCTTTTCCAGTGTCAAGGACATTCCGGGATCCATAGATCTTGCCGTCATTACGACACCGGCGCACACTGTTCCGCATATTATTTCAGAGTGCGGCGAAAAAGGCGTGAGGGCTGCCGTCGTGATTTCAGCCGGTTTTAGCGAAACAGGCAGCAAAGGTAAAGAGCTGGAACAGTCCTTTTTGAAATCTTCTCATGAATACCGCATGCGTCTTATCGGCCCTAACTGTCTGGGCATCATGCGTCCTCATATCAAACTGAATGCCACATTTGATAACAACATTGCTGCGACGGGACATATTGCTCTCGTTTCCCAGTCAGGCGCGATTGTTGCCGCTATCCTGGACTGGGCTTTTAATAAAAAGATAGGATTTTCAACCATAGTTTCACTGGGCAATGCCGCTGATCTGGATTTTGGCGAGATACTGGATTTTTTGGCGGTTGACACAGAAACAAAAAGTATATTGCTTTATATCGAGGGAATTCATGACGCGCGCCGTTTTATGAGCGGCCTTCGTTCGGCGGCGCGCATGAAGCCGGTTATCGTGATCAAGGGCGGGCGAAATGCGCAGGGATCAGGCGCCGCGCGTTCCCATACCGGCGCGCTGGTTGGCGATGATGACGCATTTGATGCGGCCTTGCGCAGGGCGGGCGCGGTGCGTGTGTTGACAATTGAGCAGTTGTTTTCTGCCGCTGAAGTCTTGTCTAGCAATTACCGGGCCAAGGGAGGGCGGCTTGCGATCATTACGAATGGCGGTGGTGCGGGGGTGATGGCGGCGGACCGCGCGGCGGAATTGAATATTGCTTTGCCCAAATTGAGTGAAGAAACGATGGCACGGCTTAATGCTGTTCTGCCAAACGAATGGTCGCACCAGAATCCGGTCGATATTATTGGCGATGCCACACCGGAGCGTTATCATAACGCGCTGGATATTTGCTCCAAAGATACAAACATCGACGGACTGCTAACGATCCTGATTCCGGTAGCGATGTCAAAGCCGCTTAAAGTGGCTGAACAAATCGTGGCTGATGCCAAAGAATTTGGTAAACCTACAATAGCCTGCTGGATGGGTGAAAGTCATGTCAAATCATCCTGGGCATTATTTTCTGAGCATCAAATTCCTTGTTTCGACACGCCTGAAAAAGGGGTGGAAGCTTTTTCCTATCTTGCCGAATATCAACGTAATCAGCAATTGCTGCTGCAGGTCCCGGCACCGTTATCTCCGCAGCCAAAACCTGATATCAGCGGGTCGCGTCTGATCATAGAAGGAGTATTGTCAGAACGCCGTAAAATATTGACCACAACCGAATCAAAAGCGATTCTAAAGGCGTTTGGTATTCCCATTACACAGACCATAGAAGCGCGTAGTGCGAATGAGGCTCTGATTGCGGCCGAATCAATTCAATTCCCTCTCGTCATGAAAATCAATTCGCCCGATATCACACACAAGCAGGATGTGGGCGGTGTGCAACTGAATATTGAAAATGCAGAAGCGGTAAGAGGGGCATTTGCCAGGTTGATGGATAGTGCCAGACAAAGCCGGCCGGACGCCAGAATCTCTGGTGTGACAGTGGAAAACATGTATAAGGATCCCAATAATCGTGAGTTAATGATTGGAGTTGTCAGGGACAAGGTTTTCGGGCCTGTTATTACGTTTGGAGCGGGCGGGTCCCTGGTCGAGATCATCCATGACCGCGCCATTGCCCTGCCGCCGCTTAACCAGGTGATCGCCAGGCATTTGATTGAAAAAACACGCGTGTCAAAATTGCTGGGCCAGTTTCGCAATATGAAACCTGTTAATATGGAGACGTTGATCAATATTCTTCTCCGTGTTTCAGAAATGGTGTGCGAACTGCCTTATATCCAGGAAATGGATATTAATCCCTTGATAGTGAATGACAGGGAAGCCGTTGCGGTTGATGCCCGCATTGTGATAGATGCCCCGCCCCTCTCTCCTATTGCTTATTCTCATATGGCGATTTGCCCTTATCCAAGTCATCTGATTTCAACCTGGCAGCTTTCTGATGGCACCAATATCACTATTCGGCCTATACGTCCGGAAGACGCCAAGATTGAACAGGATTTTGTCCGCAACTTGTCTCCTCAATCCAGATATTTCCGTTTCATGGAGCATTTGCAGGAATTGACTCCCGCCATGCTGGTGCGCTTCACGCAAATTGATTACGATCGCGAAATGGCGCTGATTTCTACCTACAAAAAAAATGGCGAAGAAATCCATATCGGTGTCGCCCGTTATATTATCAATCCGGATCAGGATACCTGCGAGTTCGCGTTGGTGGTGGCGGATGAATGGCAGAACAAAGGCATAGGGACCCGCCTCATGAGTGAGTTGATGGGCGTTGCCAGGACCCATGGTGTGAAGACCATGATGGGCGAGATATTGTCCAGCAATATTCTTATGCTGGAGCTGGTGAAACACTTGGGGTTTTCGCTTTCCAGAATGGAAGATCCCTCGATTATCATGGTTACAAAATCAATTACTTAATTTAAGCAAGCGCTTTGTAGTGTTAAACAATATTGAATTTATTTAAAGATGTCGATCAAGGATATCAACTTATGACTGAGAACAAGCAACATGAGGTTTCTGCTTCATTTGTGAAAAAGGCTTATTTGGACAAGGCGGGTTATCAAGCGCTTTATAAGCGCTCGATTGAGGATCCAGCGGGATTTTGGGGTGAGCAGGCGGAGGAATTTATTTCCTGGTTTGCCAGGTGGGATTCTGTTAAATCCGGGGGGTTTGAAAAGCTTGATATGGCCTGGTTTACCGGAGGCAAGCTCAATGCCTGTCACAATTGCCTTGACCGCCACCTTGACCAGCGAAAGGATCAAACCGCCATTATCTGGGAGGGAGATAATCCCGACGAAGTGCGGCATATCACATACAGTGAACTTCATCGGGAAGTCTGCCGCTTTGCAAACGTGTTAAAAAACCAGGGCGTAAAAAAGGGAGACCGGGTTTGTATTTATCTGCCCATGATACCTGAAGCGGCGGTTGCGATGCTGGCTTGCGCGCGCATTGGCGCCATTCATTCCGTGGTGTTTGCTGGATTTTCTTCTGATGCGCTCAAGGCGCGGATTCTGGATGCGGAGGCGACTTTATTAATCACCGCCGATGAGGGCATTCGAGGCGGGAAAACAATTCCAATCAAAAAAAATGCCGACACGGCCTTGATGTCATGTCCGGGCGTCAAATGCGTTATCGTGGTAAAGCGGACAGGCGCTCCGGTTTCCTGGGATGAAAGCCGCGATGTGTGGTATCACGAAAAAATAAGGAAAGCGGGTGATGACTGCCCTGTGGAAATCATGGATGCGATGGATCCCTTGTTTATCCTCTATACTTCCGGGTCAACGGGAAAACCAAAAGGTGTGCTGCATGTCACGGGCGGTTATCTGGTTTATGCCGCGGTCACGCACCATTATATTTTTGATTATCACGAGGGCGACATTTACTGGTGCACGGCAGATGTAGGATGGATCACCGGCCATTCCTATATCATCTATGGACCACTGGCAAACGGCGCGACTACGCTCATGTTTGAAGGTGCGCCGAACTACCCGACGTTTTCTCGTTTTTGGGAAATCATTGACCGGCACCAGGTCAATATTTTTTATACCGCTCCGACTGCGATTCGTGCTTTGCGCCGGGAGGGAGATGAATGGGTCACGCGTACCAGCCGAAAAAGCCTGACATTATTGGGTACGGTGGGCGAGCCTATCAATCCGGATGTCTGGGAGTGGTATTACCAGGTTGTGGGTGAGGGGCGATGTCCTATTGTGGATACGTGGTGGCAGACAGAAACAGGCGGTGTGTTGATCACGCCTCTGCCTGGAGCGACATTGTTAAAACCCGGGTCAGCGTCATGGCCGTTTTTGGGAATCGAACCTGCGATTGTTGATGAGCGAGGCGAAACGATCGAGGATGACAGAACCGGGCATTTGGTCATCAGGCAGCCCTGGCCTGGGCTTATGCACACAATTTATCGCGATCATCAGCGTTTCATTGATGCTTATTTCAAGGAGTCACCCGGGAATTATCTCACGGGTGACGGCGCGCGGCGTGATAAAGATGGATATTACTGGATTAGCGGTCGTGATGACGATGTGATTAAGGTTTCCGGGCACCGTCTCGGGACGGAAGAGCTGGAAAGCGCTTTTATCGCGCATCCGTCTGTTTCAGAAGCGGCGGTAGTGGGTATTCCGCATGAGATAAAAGGCCAGGCGATTTATGCGTATATCACCACCAAGGAAGGCGTTCAACAAACTGACCAATTAAACAACGAGTTAATCCAGCATGTGCGCAGTTTAATCGGCCCGATTGCCACGCCTGAGGAGATTCAGTGGGCTGATGATTTGCCTAAAACCCGGTCCGGAAAAATCATGCGGAGAATTTTGCGCAAAATTGCCAGCAATGAATTGAACAGCCTGGGTGATACTTCCACATTGGCCAATCCCGGTGTTGTGGATGATCTCATCGCGGCGCGAAAAAAAATGGAATCCTCTTGATGGATCAGGCTGTTTGTGTGATTGATGCGGTTCAATAAGCATTCTTATGTGTTAAGACTTTAACCCCTATATTCTGTTAATATGGACGGGTCATTCCAACCTTGAGACGGCTAAAAGAGCCGAGGAGCTTTAAGCGTTTTATGTCCCAGGCACAACAGTCAGTTTTGTTAATCTATGATGGTGATTGTCCGTTATGCGACTCATTTGCAAAAATGATAAAAATTCGCGAATCAGTCGGACATTTTGAAATGATCAATGCGCGTCAGCCTCACCCGGTGCTGGATGAAATCAATGCTAAAAAGCTTGATCTCGATCAAGGCGTGGTGGTCAAGTATAACAATCATTTTTATCATGGACCGGATGCCATGCATATACTCGGTCTGATGAGTTCAGATCATGACTGGTTTAATTGTTTCAATGCGCTTCTGTTTCGTTCGAAAATTATTTCCAGGCTTTTTTATCCTCTTTTTAAATATGTGCGAAACGGCTTGCTCTGGTGGAATGGCGTGCCAAAGATAAAAAATCTTGGCGGCAGTCATGAATCAGGATGAACCGATATTCAAACCCGTGTTTGCCAAAGCCTGGGAACAATTGCCTCCCGTGATGCGCAAGCATTATGCCAACCGGCCGTTTAGTCAGGATGTGGTGACGGCACAGGGAAAAATGGAAGTTGGCAGTACCGGATTATTCAGGCTGTTATCACCCGTCTTCAGAGCGTTGAATATGCTGGTGCCGTATTCCGGCAGTGATATTCCTGTTACCGTTCGCTACCTGAGTGATGAGCACTCCCGCGCGTTTTATCTGGACCGCATTTTTTACTTTCCTGGAAAAACACCCTGGCATTTTCGTTCCTGCATGCTGCCTGTGAAGGATGAAGTGGTGACCGAGTTCACGGCATGGGGACTGGGCTGGCGATTCAGATATTTATATGACGGACATAAAATCACACTCAATCATCTCGGTTATGTCTGGAAAGTATTTGGCATGGTGCTGCCCTTGCCGCTCACTGTGTTTCTGGGCCGGGTATACGCAGAAGAGTTTGCAGTGTCCGATGAGTCATTCCGGATGAAAATGGAAATGGTGCATCCGCTGTTTGGTAAATATTTTTATGCGGGCGAGTTTAAAATCATGGAGCCGGTAAATTGATTCCACTATGGCAAGTATTTTTGTTATTCATTCGCATCATATGCCTTATCGGCTAACAGCATCAGCATATATTTGAATGCAAGGCTATTTCTTTCCATACATTTTACCTGCAGAAAAATCCAATGCTATGCAGGGTTCATCGCCAATCACCCATGCATCATGACCTGGTGCGATTACGGCACAATCACCCGGTCGCATTTCTTTTTCTGTGCCATCATCCATGACGACTTTCAAACGGCCTGAAAGAATATAATTGATATGCGCTGCCTGACAAGTATCAGTGCCGACAGTTGGTTTCACGCATTCTGACCATTTCCAGCCTGGTTGAAATGTGACACGCATGAGTGTTGTGTCGCCCAAATTAACTATATCAATATCGGTTTTGGGTAGTGTTCTTTTTTCACTGGGTTGATTGATGTTTTGTAGAAGGATTGAGCCGTTCATACACACCTCCTTCGCTTTTATAAAATTATTATAGATCCTTATCTTTAATTTTATATCATATTGACTCTAAAATAAGCTACCTGCGATGCAGGGTCAATTGTTCAATAAGTGAATCCTATAATTAAGCCAGCTATTTTTATGACCCATTCTTGATTATTCTGTGCAGGATCAGAAAGCTGATGCGGTGTAGCGCAGGCTTGAACTTTGGCTGTATCTATCGTTTCCAATCTTGTGCCCGTTCAGTTATCGCACTTGTCTGTTTCCGGCTTTCCTGAACGAAAAAAAGCGGGCGATGCGCCCGCTTGTCAATTTACTTGGCTGATTGTTTAAGCCATTTTTTTGCGGCCTGGCTTACTTTTTTATCCAGCAAGGCTGTTTTGATCAACTCCATTTTGCCAGCTTGATCATCGCCATACATGTCATTTAGCAAGTCATTCCATTGTTTTAATAGCTGGGCGGAGGGTTTGTCGTTCACCTGGTTCAGGATGTTATAAATCCTGCTCTTGTAGTATTCATCCACCGCTTTATCTAACCAGGCAACACTTGCCGGGGTTAATCCATGTTCCTCGGCACCGTGGCCGCTCATAAAACCTTTTTCCCAGATGGCGTTACGCAGGTGTATATATTGTTTTCCATACAGATTATTGACCCAGTCCATACAGCGTTTGCCAAGCGCAATTCCGGTCTCGCTTGCAGGATCCATATTTAAATTGGCTTCTACTTCTTTCGCCAAGTCAAACCAGGCTTGCCGGCATTTCATTTCTTCGCTTTCAGTAAATCTGGCCGATAATTCCTGCTCGAACTTTGCGTATTCTTTCAGTTCCTTGTCGTTGAATACCTTACCCGCCCATGTTTTTTCTAATTGCTGCGTCATACGATATACCTCTATTAATTTAATCACATTTTTCCAGGGAATAACTTGATGGCGTTGACAGTCAGAAATAATGTCTTTTAATGCATTGCTGGCATTGAATAATTGTTTGGCCCTGTCTTGCAGAAACTGCAATTGCGCGGAAAAATGCTCGATAATATCAATATCTGCATCCAGCAATTGTTTGATTTGGGCAAGCTCAAAGCCAAAAAATTTAAGCGCAATAATCTGCTGTAACTTCAACAAGTCCTTCTCGGAGTACAATCGATAACCGTTGGGTAGTCTGACTGAGGGCTTGAGCAGACCGATGCGATCGTAATGATGCAGTGTTTGCACCGATACGTGCGTCAATTTACTCAAGTCTTTAACATACCACTGGGTCATAGGTTTGCCCTCCTTGCACGCAAAGGTAAGGTATATAGCAACAATAAGGTCAAGCGGATTTTACCGGCTTTTTGCTTATGCTGACAATGGCCAGAGGCGGAATTAAACCGTCAATACGAGGATTTTCAATAATGAAGACAGTGATTCTGTGGCTTTCTTTCTTTATGCAAGCTGTAGGATGAGCATTATCTGCGGCTAGAAATAGTGCAGCTAATGATGGCTTGTTCACGCGCCTGGTATTGCGCTAGACTGGGAGCAATGCGATAGGGACATGTATTCCCTCAATACAATTTGTCAGTCAGTGTATTGATCGGGGTGTGGAAATTCTAATGGTTTAATATAGGATATATTAAATTATGGCTTATATCCGGGTAGCGATGTTGCTGGCGATATGTGCATTAGTATTATTGATGTTTCTTTTGTTGCCGCAATTGATTTCGCTTGTCTTTCCATTGGAAATTCAACCTGTCCAATATTACATTATTCTATGTGTATTCTATATTGCGTCCGTTGCGCTGGTTTATCTATGGGCGCAAACTTTTCAACGCCGGGCTTCGCTGATTTTAGAGCAATGGATCAAACAATCGTCTGTTCAGATAGAGGAGTGGGTGCGTTATACGCCGCCTAAATCCAGATATCTTGCCGTCATTGTTATTGCTGCCCTGACTTTATTTCTTGAGTTGGTGTTAATCCGCTGGCAAGCAAGCTTATTTCCCTTGTTTGCATTGTATAAGAATTTCACTCTCTTGGCGTGTTTTTGCGGATTGGGTATCGGATATGCGCTGGCGCGTAAGTTTCCCTTATTAATAACAACGGCTCTGCCAATGTTGGCGTTAACGATATTATTGCTAACGTTGTTGCGGTATGCGGCTCCAAAATTTATTCTTGAGCTTCTCTACGTGGTTCCGGTGCAAGAGGAGTCAGCTGTATTCGGTAATTTTGTTAATCACGCAGATTTTGTATCACGTATTGTGGTTTATGTTCCTGTCTATATATTATTAATTGGCACATTCATTTTGAATGTGCTTGTTCTTATGCCAATCGGACAATTCTGTGGATTTTTAATGGAAAATGACAGGCCATTAATTAGTTATGGATGTAATTTGCTGGGCAGCATACTGGGTGTTATTGCATTATTTATTCTTAGCTGTTTCTGGATCGGTCCCGTTGTATGGTTTGGCATCAGTGCGACCATTTTACTCTGGTATCAAATGCCCTCGCTGCATGCAAGAGGCATAGGGTTATTGTCTGTGGCAATATGTATTTTGCTTACAGCTTGGCCGCTAGAACCGCTGGTGCAAAACATTTACTCCCCCTATCAGCTTATTCAAAAAATCACTAAACCTGACGGGTTTATGCAGATTCTTGCATCAGGAAGCTACTATCAGAAAGTATACGATCTGTCGCTGGCTAATACTAACCGCGATACTGATCCTTTGAAAAAAATAGTCGGTTATTATGAGTTGCCTTTTCGTGCCTCTGCTTCTCTAAATAAAGTTGCGATTATGGGTGCGGGGAGCGGCAATGATGTTGCTGCGGCACTTAGAAGCGGCGCGCGTGAAATATATGCCGTTGAAATAGATCCGGTGATTCATGACCTGGGGCGTATGAATCATCCTGAGCATCCTTACAGTGATCAGCGCGTGCATTCTGTCATCGACGATGCGCGCACATTCTTCCGAAATACCACTGAAAGCTTTGACGCCATCGTATATGGTGTTCTGGATTCACATATTTTACTTTCTCACGGCAGTAATGTACGTCTTGATTCATTTGTTTATACCACAGAGGGATTGCATGAGGCATTTGAACATTTGAATCCCGGAGGTTTGTTGAGCGTATCGTTTGCTTTGTCAAGTTCCCGCATGGGAGAAAAGATTTTTCGTATTTTAAAGGAAATGCCGCAGGCGGGCAAACCGGCAGCTATACTCACGGGTTATGATTCCGCTGAAACCACCACTTTTATGGTGAGAAAAAATGCAGAAATTAAGTTGCCAGAAAATTTTATGAAGCAATACGGACTGAAAGATGTCACATCTCGTTATATTAATAGTAACTTTAATATGCTTGATCTCCCAACGGATGATTGGCCTTTCTTTTATATGGATTCCAAAATGTATCCGGCATCTTATGTGGTTTCTCTGGGTTTGATTTTTCTGCTATCTATTGTTTTGCTTCGCGCATTTCTTCCCGGGCATCAGTGGGAGCCGTCGCTCTTGCCGTTCTTCTTTCTCGGAAGCGGATTTATGTTAATCGAAACCAAAGCTATTACCGAGCTTGGTCTGCTATACGGTAATACCTGGTATGTTATAGGCATAACTATTATAAGTGTGTTACTCATGGCGTTTTTTGCGAACCTGCTATCGAGTAGATTTCCCGTTCGCAATTTGCATTGGGCTTATTTGTCTCTTATCCTAATTATAGGTGCCGGGTACCTCATTTCCATGCGGGGCGGGATTTTTCATCATGGTGTCATTGCGAAATTTTTCACAGTAATCTTGCTCACTGGTCCTTTGTTCTTTTCCGGATTAATTTTTTCTATTCTTCTTGCAAAAGTGAACAATATTGCTGGTGCAATGGCTTATAACTTGATAGGAGCCATGCTTGGAGGATTATTGGAATATAACGCCATGCAATATGGATTTTCATTCCTTTATCTGATTGCGCTGTTTATTTACGGATTAACTTGGATATCTTCCTATGGTAAGCCTTCCATTTTTAGTGCGCCACTTCGATAGGTATTTGTAAACTGAAACTGATACAGCGGCGGGCTTATGGGTTTCGAAACTTTGAAAACTATCGGCTTCGGGTTAGAGTACTGTGCTCATAGGTGAGCGCCCCCTGAAATGGGAAAGACCCTTGATCTGACAATGGCCAGAGGCGGAATCGAACCGTCGACACGAGGATTTTCAGTCCTCTGCTCTACCAACTGAGCTATCTGGCCATCTCAAAAATCGAGATGCCTATTAAACCGATACAGGGGGGATGAGTCAAGCAGATTTTCCTTGATTCATGGGATTATCTGCGGTAATTGTTCTCTGGGTAGGTTATTGATTGTAAACGCGGCACCAGGGAAAATCCGAGGGCTATAAACAATAGGAGCTTTAAATGAAATCGCGTTACTTGATATTGGCAGCTGCAGCATTGATTGTAATTTTGACAGGATGCCGAAACCGCATTGAAGAATATGAGCCTTATTCAACGTTTGATGACAGGATGGCGGCAGCGGAAAGCGGCAGGCCCATGACGCCGGATGATCAGATGCCGCCGGAATATGGCGATCAATATGCATACAGCAGCAGCGGCGGTCAGGATGAAGGTTCGTATGATCAGCCGCGGATGGCGGCCAGGAGTTCGTCATCGTCCAGCCAGAGTGATGTGGAAGTTCCTTTTTCGGAATCCCGCGGACCCAAGCATGCGGTCAATGTAGGCGCGCTCTGATTTTTCCAGGCAGGGCCCAGGCATCACATTCTCTCCGCCGCGTTTCGCGCGGCGGAGAGAATGCCGTTGACCCTGATGCGGGGCTTTAGTCAGTATGTTTGGGCACATACCCGGCGGGTTTTTCACTGCCGGCGCCAAAAAGAAATTTTTCCATTTCCTGCATGAGAAACGCCCGGGATTTGGGATCTATCATGCTCAGACGGTATTCATTGATCAACATGGTTTGATGTGCAAGCCACAATTGCCAGGCTTCTTTCGATATGTGTTCGTATATCTTTTTACCCAGCTCGCCGGGAAGCGGAGGCTGGGCGAGTCCTTCCGCTTCTTTGTGCAGTTTTGCGCATTGTATGATTCTGGTCATCTAACCCTCGCAGCAATAATTGTATCGGTTTGGGCAGGCCGACGGCTTTCGCTTCCCTAGGGTTATACCAAATTTGCATGCCTGCTTCCATCTCTGTGTCCAGCGCGGGCCGGTGTGATGGCCGTATCGTGACAATGACCGGATGAATATCCAGATGATAATGGCTGAAAGTATGCCTGAAGGGTTCCAGTGGCTGATAACATGCAATGGGATGACGGAGCTGCCGGCGGCAATATTCTCGTATTTTGCCCTCATCGGGTTTGCCTGGAATCTCAGGGAGGCTCCATAAGCCGCCCCAGATGCCTGTTTCCGGGCGTTTGTGTAGCAGGATGCGCCCCTTGTTTCGCAGTATCAGAAAGGCGGCGGCGCGGACTGGCAAGGTGCGAGCCGATTTTTTTTTGGGTAATAAGTCTGCCATGCCCATCCGGTATGCGTAACAGTTTTTGCCCAACGGGCATGTCCCGCATTGCGGTTTGCTGCGCGTGCAAAGCGTGGCGCCCAGGTCCATGATGGCTTGGGTATAATGATCCACGCGCTTTTCGGGGGTATAACGTTCCGCCAGGGCCCAGAGTTTATTTTCCGTGGTTTTGTCATTGACGGGTTCATCAATGCCGGCGAAACGTGACAGCACGCGCTTTACATTACCGTCCAGAATAGGCGCTTTTTTCCCGAAGGCGATAGATAGTATGGCGCCGGCCGTGGACCGGCCAATTCCGGGAAGCTGCATCAAATCTGCAATATTGTCCGGAAATATGCCGTTAACTTCCTCTAAAATCCATTTGGCGGCGCGATGCAGGTTGCGGGCGCGGCTGTAATAACCCAATCCTGCCCAGCTATGCAAAACATCGTCCACTGACGCTTGTGCAAGCGCTTTCAAACTGGGAAACCGCTGCATGAATTGTTCATAATAGGGAATAACCGTATTGACTTGTGTTTGCTGCAACATGATTTCAGATATCCAGACACGGTAGGGTGTCTTGTCTTGCTGCCAGGGCAAATGCTTGCGGCCGTGCTGGTCAAACCAGTTCAATATTGTCTTCTGAAATTGTAACGGACGCATATTCAAGTTTTGACCCGCTGAGCGGCGGGTTCAATGTGATGATGTATGATTTCATAAATTAATACCGCTGCCAGTTTGGCTGTGCGGTGATCGATATCATAACGCGGCACATGTTCAGCAATATCATAACTGATCATTTTGGCGGAAGCGGCGGCCTGTCTCAGCATGGGTATGATATGCCAGGGGTTCAGGCCCAGTGGCTGCACCGAGCTAACGCCGGGAGCGAACGCCGGAGAAAAAACATCCAATGACAAACTCAGGTAGATGGCGTGGTTTTCGTCAATGACGCGGTCAATGAAATCGAAGCACTTTTCTTGCAAGCCTTGATGCAAATCATCAGCAAGAATATGTTTGACATGAAACTGTTTCGCGAAATCAAACGATTGCCGGATGTCTCCCGCATGCTGGATGCCTATGCAATTATAATCAAAATGACGCTGTTCGGCCTCGTGAGCGCGGGCGATCTGATAAAACGTCGTTGATGCGCTGCTGCGATGGCTGGGATGCATGGGGTGCATGTCAAAATGTGCGTCAAAATTGATAATGCCCAGGCGCTCTTGCGGGGAAATCACGCGGGCAATCCCCTGAAAATGGCCCCACGCCACTTCGTGGCCGCCTCCAATGACAATGGGGCGTATCCCTTTTTTCAGCAGCCTCGCTATGACTTCAGCCAGGGCCGCCTGGCTTGTCTCCAGATCGTGGTCGGTGCAGATGATGTTCCCGGCGTCATAGCAATGAATGCTCGGTTTTTGAATCGGCAGTCTGCCCAATCGCTGGCGAATGGCGGTAGGCCCTTCAAAAGCGCCTGTGCGTCCCAGGTCGCGCTGTACTCCTTCGTCACATTTGAATCCGACCAGCGCAAAAGTGATTTCCGCGGACTTGACGGGTTCTTGCTCGAGCAGGTTCAGCAATTGCATATGCTGATAAAAACAGGAGTCATCAGGCAGGTCGTGTCGTCCCTGCCAAAGGGTTGGATCCGGCGGTATATAACGGGATTCCCAGGTCATTGTCTTAAGCTGCTTTGTGCTTAGGCAACTGCTGCAATCCGGCTGCCGGATTTTTGCAGGAAATCATCACAGCTCATGACAGTGGCATAAGAAGGCTGCATGGCGGCCAGAAAAGCATAATGAACATTTTGCGCACTGATGGCGCTATGGTTAAACTCCAGCTGGCGGGCAGCGCAGGCGTCATGCAATACGGTGCAGCTAAAGCCCAGGTCAAAAGCCGCGCGCACCGTTGCGTCTATGGACGATTGGGTCATCATGCCGCAGATGACGAGGTGGTTGATCTGGTTTTTGATCAGGTGGTTTAGCAGAATCGTGTCTTTAAAACTGTTAGGGTAATGTTTCTTGATGACCGTTTCATTTTTGGCCGGCTGTACGGTGTTGTAAAAATCGGCCCCTTTTGTGCAAGGCAGGAAATAAGCCGCGTCAGGGTGGGTGGAGATATGCTGAACATGGATAACAGGAAGCTTTTTTTCCCGGCAGGCAAGCAATACGGTTTCTGCCCTGGAACATGCTTCAAGACTTTTCTCTAATGGTATCCTTCCGTTTGGGAAATAATCGTTCTGAAGTTCTAGCATAAGTAATGCGGTATTCATGCCCGGTCCCTTTTGTTGTTAAATAATTTTCATATTTAATCATTTTTGACAGATTTCGCAATAATAACAAGTGGAAAAATAAAAAAACATGATTTTTATCAATCAGGGACGCGAACGGCTAACCCATGCCGGGTTTTTCTCTGTTCCGGCGGCATCGTCTTTGTACGGATGACAGTTGTTGACATCATAGCACCGCCCAGCTACGCTTCGTGCGGATTTTTTATTTCCATTAACAGGGAGGATTTTATAATGAAATTAAAAACCATCATTGGCGGTGTGTTTGCATTGATGCTAGGAATGGGTGGAACGGCTTTTGCAGCGGGAGATTATTATCCGCCAGAGCGTCTTCACTGCAAGGCTGACGCAATGGGCAAAGTGGTTTGCACCGATTTTAACCGGCAGTATCTGGTTGAAAGCACCCATACGGCCAATCTGCCAACAGGAAAAGATCTGGTATTCGTCTTTGCTTCGGGTACGGCATTCTCTACTGACCAGAATGAATGGAGTGTGTTTTACACTTACAAAGATCCTGATTCAAGAAATGTAAGACTGAAAACAGTCAACACTTCCATCAAGCCCAGTTTTACCGCGGGTTCATGGACCAAGTTCAAAGATTTTTATACTTGCACAACAGGCTATATGAGCTGTCCGCTCACCAATCTTCCAGCGCGTTCCTGAGGAATGCGGGGAAACCCGAATGGACAAGCGGCACCCTGAAGGGATGCCGCTTGTTTTAATCATCTTCGCGACTATGAGCGCGCATACAATCCCATAAGTTCCGCTTGTGCAAGAATATGTCCTTCCATGTTTTTTTGGACTTCCAGTTTGCTGGCTTTGGCTGGCAGGGTTAACAGTGTGTCCAGGGCGTATAACTTAAAAAAATAACGATGCTCTCTGTCAGGCGGACAAGGACCGACATAACGGGTGCCTCCAGCGGTGGTTTTTCCATGTATGCCGGGCGGTTCATGTCCTTCCGGGATTTCTTTCAAGTCAGGCGGCATATTGAAAATAATCCAGTGATCATACATGCCGTCAGGACGTAAATTTCGCGGCACATCGGGGTCATCCATGATTAGCACCAGGCATTTGGCGCCGTGAGGAACATTGCTGATGCTTAATGGAGGATTGATATTGTCGCCGTCACAAGTGTATTTTGCAGGAATCGAGCTGGCGTGCTCAAAGGCAGAGCTGGAAAGTTCCATGTTAATGATCCTTTTGTTTGTATATAAACATGAGAGTGAAATTCAGATTGAAACAGGTTGAGGCGTTCGTCAATAGCTAAAACCGTGTTCATGCAGCTCTCAATCACCCCGCTGCTTAAGGCTGGTAAGCAAGAGTGCTGACAGGAGGCGGCATCCGCGGTGGATGGTTTGTTTCGCATGCCTTAAAAAAAACATGGGTCCGCCGTGTGTGTGTCTGTAACAATGCTATTTTATCCTGCAGATTGACCGCTTTTGCGGTTGCATCGGCCAGGCGTTTCTTTTCTCCCTCCTGGCTGGCAAACCCTGCTATAGCCATTCGGTAGAGTGTTGCCGCGTGCGAAAGTTCGTCAATATCGCTGCTGCATGCGAGAAACTCTCCATAATTCATATAAAATCTTGCTGCGTAAATGGACTTTTCCGCGCTGCTTACGGACCAGAATGTTTCCAGTTCGTCAAATGCAGCCATGGCTTCCTGTCTGACTGAGACAGCCTGTTCATTCATGCCATGTCTGGCCATGAGCCCGGCTGTTTCCACTTGTATCATGGCCAGACGATTTAATGCCCGCATGTATTGGGTATCTTTTGCATCTATCCGCGCATAGAGTGCCAGAGCATGTTGAAAACTACCCGCCGCGGACAGGTAACCAGAGATGACTTCATTAATGTTCACAGTGCTTTGATCAGGCAGGCGGGCATAAAAACGGGACGCTTCATAATAAATCAGCGCTTCAACGCATCTTGCGAAAGCAAGGATCCGGATTTCTGATGGCGAAGACTGGTCGGAATAGGTGATGAGTATGGAGTGAACAAGGCGATAAACCTGTTTGTAAAGATGCTTCATTTCGCTTTCGCTAGGATTGACTGACGCGGAATTCGCCAGTTGCTGCTGGTAACAGAAAGCGATGTGATTCCATATCCAGGCTTGTTCTTGTCCGGCCGCCAGTTTTTCAGCCAGGTACAATAGTGAAAGCGCAAGATCGGGATCGCGCTTGATGTGTATGCAATACGAACCCAGTTTTAATAATAACTGCGCAAAAGTCATCTGATCAGCCGGAGCAAGTCTATCAATATATCTGGAGGTGAGTGAGGCAAATAAAACAGCTTTATCGATATTTATTCCGGAGGGTGTAATGGTGTCGCAGGCATTCCAGTCAAACGTGAAATCGCGGTTGAAAAACCCGATCAGGCCGCCCAGTGAACCGGTGTCAACAATAGCCCGCAGGGTTTGTTCGGCGGCATCGCGTGTCACGACTACAATATCATTTTCTTCTTCATAAAGATTTTTCCTGATTTCCAGCGCATGAAGATAAGCCAGGAATGCGAAGTGTTTCTTGTGCAAGACAGTGTAAATGTCGCCCTGGATATGAAATGAAATCGCAAGTGCGCCGCGCATGCCGGGATGGGATTCGCAGAGTTTCTGGTCGATTAGGACGGCGTTTTGAATGGATTCAAGCGCGGATTTTCCATCGGATGACCGCAGCTGTATCAAGGCGAGGCAGCGGCAGGCAAACGCCTGTCCGGCAAGTATATCTTGATGACCGGGAGTACGGAGGCCGAGCCGGGAGTAAATTTTCAGGGCTGTGATCAAATGGTCGGAAGCGGACTGGCGCGGATCCAGGACATCCGCGTAACCTTTAAATGTGAGTGCCTCGGCATGTTCCAGGCTGTCCGGCGCGGTTAATGCAAGATAAGCTGATGCATATTTTTCTGCGGTTTTTTGATCATTTAGACAGAGCAGGTAGTAAATAGTGACTTGCCTGCATAGATTTTTTAGTGAAACAGGGAGTAATCCTGATTGATCAAGCCAGGCGTCGAGGACGGCTTTCGCGCTCAGCACGGCCTGGTAGACAGTCTTGTTTTCTGTGACGGCAATGACAGTATTGAAGTCGAATGACAATATCGTTTCAAGCCGTTGTAATGCGATGTTATTGGAATTATCTTGTGTGCGTGTGTCCATGCTTGTCGTCTCTGTTTTTGATTTTCCCGGTTGTTTCAGGTCTTCTCACCCTTCCAGGAATGACGCGGAGTATCCGCCGTCCACCAGCAAGTCTACGCCGGTGATGTATGACGATTCGCTGCTGGCGAGAAAGAGCGCGGCGTTAGCAATATCTTGAGGTTCGCCTATGCGTTTTAAAGGGATATTTGCTTCCCGGCGCGCAAGGTATTCAGGGTCTTGTTTAAGCCGCTCATCGAATATGGGCGTTCTGATATAGCCGGGAGAAATGCTGTTGACCCGAATGGATAAATCAGACAAGTCATAAGCAAAGTTTTGCGCGAGCTTGACAACCGCGGCTTTTGTCGAGGCATAAACACTGTGCCGCTTCAAGGTGACGGTGGCGGCGCAGGAGGCGATCAGTATGATGGAGGCGTTCGGATTTAAATGCTCAAGCGCATGCCTCACAGTGAAGTAAACGCCGCGGTAATTGATATTCACCATATAGTCGAAATTTTTTTCCGTGACATTTGCAGCGTGAATGCGCTCACCCACGCCTGAGTTCGCTACTACAATATCAATTTTTCCAAAATGTGAGATGCTTTGCGCATAAAGATTTTGCAAATCTTCGGTTTGAGTGACATCGCCCTGGACTGTCAAGATCATTCCGCCGATTTCATTTTTCGCCTGGAGCAACGTCTCCGGATTGCGGCCAAAGATAACCACTTTTGCGCCTTCTTCAGCGAATCGTTTGGCAATACCCTTGCCTATGCCGCTGTTGCCGCCGGTAATGACGGCAACCTTGTCTTGCAATCGTTTCATATTGTCAGATTCCTTACTGTCATGAGCTGGTTCATTTTAGGGTCAGAGTGCCGCCGCGCGCTTTTCATAAAGCGCAGCCTGTTTAAGCCGGCCCTGATTTTTATAAGTTTCAGCGAGCAGCTGATAGGGTTTGGCCAGTAATGGATTGTTCGCGCCGTAGACTTTTTCATATATGCGGACAGCACGGTCAAATTCATTTTGTGCCGCTTTAATGCGGCCGGTTTTCAGGTAGGCCTGGCCCAGGGAGATAAAATTCCTGGCTGCATAAGGGTCTGAGCCGATATTTTTTTTGTCCATCCAATACTGTTTCAGTTGTTCAAGCATGGCGACCGCGAGTTTATCGCGCCCGTTCTGGTCCAGAATAATATGGGCCAGCCGGTTTTTCGCACGGGCATATTGATCATCTTTTCCGCCGGGCATGGATTCATAAATGTCCAGGGCGGTTTTGAAATGCATTTCCGCCAAGGGGAATTCCCTAGCATCGTTCATTACCAATCCTTTCACACAATAGGCGAAAGCCACTTCCCGGTTTTTGGCGTTGGAGTAAAGCTGCGTGATGACCTTGTTGGCATACCGCAGGGCATTTTCCCTGTCAGACGCGTTTCCGCTGGCAGCGTATTTCTGCTCATAAGCATACGCAAGATGATTGTTATTCCACGCCTTGTCCTGTTTGGTGGTGAGGAAAGCGTCGGCCAGCTGCAGTTTATGGATGGCGAGATCGGATTCGCGCGTCACGTGCGTGTAATAAGTGCCCAGTTTGTAATACAGTTTTCCCAGGGCGGCTGTATCCTGGGCATTTAAATGTGAAAAATCCTGTATGGCGTTCAGGAATCCTTCGGTTTTTGCAATGCGGGCCTTGGCGGCGGGAATGGTTGAGTAGTCATTCCAGTTGAAAGCGAATTCTTTTTCGACTTGTGATAGCGCGCGGCTTCCGGCTGCCTGCACGGGAGCATTTTGCCGGGCTGCGGGGGGTGCCGTGATTTCCGCCAGGCTGATCGTGGATGCGCTGAGAACAGTGATCAAGAGGATGAGTCCAGCGGCGAATTTCGTTTCCATAGAGTATCCTCCTTGTTTGAATGGCTTTGTGATGGATGCTCAAGCAGGCAGGCGAGGATACCGGAAGATATCCTCGTCTGATTGGTTATTTTTCAGGTGATTATGCTGCAAGCAGATTATCCGCAATATCAGAAGGGAATATCATCGTCGAAGTTATCCAGTGACGGCGCTGCTTCAGGAGCGGCGCTGGCTGCAGACGGTTTTTCATAAGACGCTGACCCACCGGAAGCGCCGCCCTTGCTGTCCAGCATTTGCATGTTTTCAGCGATGATTTCAGTGGTATAGCGGTCCTGGCCGCTGGTTTTATCCTGCCATTTGCGTGTTTGCAGGCGGCCTTCGATATAGACTTTCGAACCCTTGCGCAAGTATTCGCCTACGATTTCAGCCAGGCGCTGGTAAAACACGACACGATGCCATTCCGTGCGTTCCACATTTTCGCCGCTTTGCTTGTCTTTCCATGTTTCACTGGTTGCGACAGTGATATTCGCGATTGCTGCGCCGCTTGGGGTATAGCGAATTTCAGGGTCTTTGCCCAGGTTTCCTATCAAGATAACTTTATTTACACCACGTGCCATAATTGTGCTCCTAATTTAATATGGGTCCCGGATCAACTTTGCAAAGTTCATCTCAAACCGCTCGTTTTTCGCTGCGAGCAGTCATGATGACAGACCCTATTCCGATTGTAGTTGTTCTTTGAGGCGAATGAAATCAGGATGTTGCAGCGTTTTCCGCTCCATCTTCAGATACGCCGTGCTGTCTTCAGCAATGTAAGTGGTTTCCACCATGCCGGGAATACCTTGCAGTTTTGCGGCTATCGTGTCCCAATGAGGCTGCATGGGAGGATAAATGCGCCACATTTGCGTGACAAGGTAGCGCGGCGGCTGCATAAAGAAAGCTGGCAGCAGCCAGAAGAGCGCGAGAGCGGTGCAGAAGAAGTAAACACCCGAAAAACCGAAATGGCCGAATAGCCATCCGCCTAGAACACCGCCTGTAAAGATACCTAAAAATTGGGCGCATGAATAGATGCCTAATGCACTTCCTTTGCGCGCGGCGGGCGCCGCGCGGGAAATCAGTGATGGCAGGAAGGCTTCCAGCAGCGAGAAGCCGGTAAAAAAGAGACAAATGCCTGTTACAGCCAGTGCCAGGCTGTAAGGTGTCAGCCAGATCAGGAGTTCAGCCAGCGCAAGTGTCGTGATGCCGCCAATGAAATAGGGTTTCACCTGTTGTTTTCGCTCTGCCATGCCTATGCAGACGAGGCTGACGATAAATGCTCCCAGAAGGGCAGGAAGATAGATTTCCCACTGCCGGCTGGATTCCAGGCCGGCAAATTGCTTCAGGCTGACGGGCAGCGCAACAAAACTGGCGGTGAAAATGGCGTGCAGAATGAAAATGCCGCAGTTGAGTTTTGCGAGTTCGGGTGCGACCAATAACTTGAAGAATGAATGCAATTCCGGTTCGGTGTCGCGGTGCCAGTGGGTGTTGAGCGGCGCGGGGACAGAAGTAAAAAGGACAAATATGCCAGCCAGGCCGAATAACACCGCCAGGAAAAACAGGCTGCTGACAGGCAGCCAGCGGGTCAACAAGGGGCCGAGGAGCATGGCGGTTGAAAATGAAAATCCTATGGTCATGCCGGTAACAGCCATGGCCTTGGTGCGCTGGTTTTCGCGCGTCAGGTCAGCCAGGAGCGCCATAATGGTGCTGCCGACCGCGCCGATTCCCTGAAGTGCGCGTCCCAAGATCATGAAAAAAATGGAGTGGGCAAACCCGGCAACGAGGCTGCCGATTGAGAAAATGAGAAGACCCGCCACAATCACGGGCTTGCGGCCGTAACGGTCAGACAGGGCGCCAAACGGAATCTGGAACAATGCCTGGGATAATCCGTATATGCCCATGGCAAGGCCTACAAGTGTGGGGGTGGAGCCTTTTAATTGATGTGCGTACAAACTGAAAACGGGCAGCACCATGAATAATCCTATCATGCGCAAGCTCATGATGGATGAAAGGCCTGCGATGGCGCGGCGCTCAAGAGAAGTCATTTTATTGGCAGAAAGCATGAGTCACTCATAATTGTTATTGGCTGGTGTAAGAGCCTATTTTATAAAAAAAGCAGAAAGAGTGCGAAGTTTAAACCTCTTTATTAAAAATTCATATTCACAGATCCGGCCTGCGCACATGCTAGCCATCCTGATCGCGGCACTGCAGCTTTTTGATTGTATGCGCCTATTTATAAAAACCGCTGCTTGCTGCCGGGAGCGGCAAATGGGTGGGAATGTCAATATATTTTAAAAAAACAATAACTTGTGATTTTCCGGTTAAATAATATCCATCGCTTATACTATAAATATTGGCATCCAGAACAATATCTTGATCAAACAACGAGGGCGTGGGCATGGCTACGTCGAGAAAAAAAGAGGATGAGCGGTATTCAGCGAATGATATTTATGCCGCGGTAAGGAATGAAAATGATTATTTGCAGAAAATCGAACCGGTCGACGATATTCATTTGACTTTCGAGTCAAGCCAGCTGGATCAGCAGATAGACGGGCTGGCAAAACATATTCGTCAGTTGCGCGAACAGGATTTTGACGGCTATATCATCGACAGGAACGGCGCCCGTATCTTAGTCAAATATCATGATGCAGACAAGAATGCGCATACCTATAAACTCAATCCGATTCATATACATGAAGCCGAAGTACAGGCGCAGCGCTACTTGCGCGGCATGCTCCTGATTGTAAAACATCTTGAGGATGATGCGCGTAAGGCGACGGTATTGAGCGCCGCCAGAGAGATATATGAGCGATATGAGCAAAACAAGCAGGCAGGCCACGACCCGGCAGATCTGACATTAAGGCTGGCGGATGAGTTCACACAGTCTCTGGCGGCTGTCTTGCAGATTGGATATGAGAAAGCCGGCAAACAACTCACCATGGCGAGAGACCTGGGTATCATGCTCGAAGACCACCCGTCTGTCTGCACCATATCAGAAGAAAAAGACCGGGTTACCATTGAAAAATCCACGCCTTATAAAATCAGTGAATCCTATTACGCCGATCCGGAGCTGTTCGGAAATCTTGCGGAGCAAAACTGGTTTAAAAGCGCGAAAAGCCTCGCAGGTTTGGGCATGGATGAGGCCGGCACCTGGCTGGAACGTTTCTTCGCGCAAAACCTCGATGAATTAAAGAGGCGCGGCGTGACGGCGCCGCCCTCCGCGCGCTGGCTGCCCGTGCCAGCAAATAATCAAATTGTTGAAATGGAAGTGGCTCAGCGCAGGGAAAACAGTGCGGAAATGGAGTTTTCACATACTCAATTCATGCGCACCGGCGTTGCCATTGCTTATGATGTCAGAAGAATTCCGGGTGTGACTGTGCCAGAACCCGGACCGAGAGGCGTACATGAGAAACTAATCGATAAGGTGATCCAGCCCTTCAGGAGACCGACCGAAGAACAAAAGAAAATCGCCAGAAAAATCTTGAGGGAATTGATTACCAGTCAACTGGGCAGGCAAATACAGGGATACAAAGCAGTGTATGGCGATGTGATTGATCCGGCCAATTTCAATTTTTATGTCAATTATCAAACCCTGTTATCACCCCTGATTGGAGAAGCGCGCTTTGGTCATGTGGATAATAACGCAAGATTTGTGAAGCTAGTGAAAGAAGTGATGTCTGAGCTCGCGGGTGACGAAGCTTTTAAACAGGAATATAAAACCCGATATGGAGCGAACCTGCATATCACGCATACCAATTCAGCGGTGAACAGGAATGCGCATCTGACCAATGAATGGAGT
Organism: Aquicella siphonis; assembly: GCF_902459485.1. NCBI lineage: Bacteria > Pseudomonadati > Pseudomonadota > Gammaproteobacteria > Legionellales > Coxiellaceae > Aquicella > Aquicella siphonis. Next base: position 2,029,565 of record NZ_LR699119.1, on the reverse strand, counting down.
CAGGATGAAAGAGCGCGGCGTGAAAAAATCGCGGAATTAGACCAAATCAAAAAGAACGTTGCGAAAACACTGCTCTCGCCAGACATTGATCTGGAGCAGGTGAGGTTTTCACAATTGAGACAGCCCATGCTCGAAGCCGGTTATAACAAAAAACTGGTCAATGAATTGGTCCGGCGAGAAGAGGCTTGTCAAAGCTTGCGCTTATTACTGGATGGCCAGCCGCCTTTTGATAAACTGCGGCGATACCAGCGCAATATCATGATGGCGGCGCTGGAACACCTTGCCATGGGAAGCCAGTCATATACTCTTGCCGGATGCAAGAGTGCCCGCGACCGCACGGGAGTATTTGCCTGCGCGGTCAAGGTCATGCAGGAAAATCCCGCAGCCATGCGCAACTGGAAAGTCCTGGAAAGAGGGATAGTCAAGTCGCTCAAGCAAGGGCATGCGTTTCGCTCCATGATATTTCACAGTGCGATTGTGAAAGTCTCGCTGGTTCACAAACGGTTTACAAATAAACTCAGGCAACCCACGCAAAAAGCAATCAAAACCCTGCTGGTTTTTTCGCGTACACTGGATAAATATGAAAAGGAAAAAGGTTTGCAGGCCCAGGCCCTGCCTGAGGTACGGCCTGTTCAGGGCGCGCTGACGTCCGGTGCTTCGGCGGCGCTATCGAAGCAAGATGCGCAGCATCTGTTGATCGCAAGCGGAGAGGAAACGTCCCGGCAAAAGCTGGAGGCGGGACGCAATCAATGGGCTGCGGCGATGCGCAGGTTTGCAGCTGATGTGTCAGCTCAGGGCACGGTTGAAGGGATGGATCGGTATCTGAGCGGTATCCGCGAGAAACACCTGGACACCAAGTCATTTGTGGAATATCCGCGATCAAACCCGGGTTTGAAAGTCAGGATTTATCCGCACAAGCCAGGCAATGTGAATACAGGGGCGAACGACTTTTTTGCCTCAGGGATAGACAGTGCCCGCGGCGCGTTAATGATTTTGCAGCATGGCGAAGTCCATTTGGATGAAAAAAAGAAAATCTTGGCCAAGCTTCAGGTAACATTGAATGTTTTTCAGCGAAGAATGGCGCTGCTGGAAAAGAGAAGATGCAATACAGATGAAATGAAGCTGGTTCAATTGGAACAGGCACGGGAAGAATATAAAAAATTCAATGGCGCCTTGTCTAGTCTGCTGGTGGAAGCGGGATGTTATCCGGATTATAAAACGGCGACGCACGGCATGATGGAGGCGCGCGATCTTATATGGATAATGAGCAGAAAAGACGAATCGGTTTGTACAGTGCGCCATGATAACAGTGGGCATCCTGCCGCCTTGTCTTTCGCAAGGCGCATGAATTTTCCCGCAGAAGACATGCGTGATTATGAAAATCAGCCCTGGTTTGAGCAATTCCATGGCGCGCATCCATGGGCAAAGGCTTTTTTTGCCAGCCATCCCGAGGCGCTGACTTTGTCCGCAACGCCCATGCAGCGCAGCTTGCCTAACCCGGCGAATGCCTGGGAAGAAGCCACGATACTGATTGGAAAGGATGGGAGTGGAAATGATGCGGTCGACCAGATTATTACCGGCGTGCGCATGGGTATTAGTTCTCCTTATCAGGTCAGGGAAAAGGAAGAGCGTCAGCGGCTGGCCAACCGCAATCATTTGCTCATGTTTACGGATTCGCGCCTGCTGGAGCACGCGAACCGACACATGGAAGTGTGGAAAGGACTGCATCCTGCGAATGAAATCACCATTCCTATTCTGCACCAGACTCTGGTGGATCCCGGCTCGCCACGTTATCTCGCCTGCCGCACAGGGGAAAATCCCCGTGACATGATCTGGCGCAAGCATTTGGCCAATAAAGAGTTGCAGGAATATTTGCAGCATAAAAATATTTATTATGACAAGTTAACCGGGGCGGTTGTGATGGATCCCCCCATGCTTTCTGATGATCTCATCAGGATTAAGTTCGTGGTGAAAGAAACTAATAACGGCGTCAATGTGTATGAGAAAATGACGGACAAGTCTTTGCAGGATTATTCGTGTGCGCGGGATTTGGTTTTCATGGCGAAAGACAAGCTTCAGCTGCTTCATATACGGTTAAAACAGGAAATGGAAGGGCCGTCTGTGATCGGGTTCGATGATTTTCATAAGGTGATAGGCTTTCTCTCATCAGTCAATTCTGAGCAACCGCGCAGAATGGAAGATGATGAAGCGCATTCATTAAAGAAAATTTGTGATGATTTGCTTGAGGGAAAATATAATACCATCGCGAATCCCTCGACACAGAAAAATCTGGCGCTATTGATACAGGCGGCGGCTAATCTGGCATCGTTTTTGTCTAATGATATTGGTACCAGCGTGGTGGGTTTTGTGAGCGACGGCGCGATGATGATGAATCCCGTGGCCAAATCGGCTGATATCAATGACGCGACATACAAAGCCTGTTATGAGCGTATTCTGGCGGAAATGCTGGGGGTGCGCATGGGCGGGTGCAAGAGCGCGCTGGACAGGGAGCAGGAAGTGGCGGAGTTAACCAATGCCATGTACCGGCAATTTCAGGCCGAGGGGAGAATTGTCAATTATCACGATTCCATGGAAGAAAAACAGAGATTTCTGACTGATTACGTCAATACCCAGCATAAGCACAATATGTGCGAGATGATCACCGGAATCCCGGGTTCGTCCGATCGTGAAACCCAGGGTCTGGCCTATCGTCAGGAAACGTCGTACGAGCAGAAAGCTTCTTCATTGCTGGAGCGCGGATGCCGTCATCCCCGGCCAACCGCCTTTTCTCACGAGCAATATATTAGCGAGAACAAAAGTAAAAAAATCAGCATTCCCGGTTTTTTGCATATGTTCAAGAAGAAACCTCAGAAATCACAAAAGTCTGCGGTGACCGAGCCGGTCAATTCTCCGCATAATCGTAATATCAATTCGTAATATCAATTAAATAAGAAACTTCGCTTGGGAATCTGTCCGCGCGCGGACAGTGTTTGATTTAATCAGTATTCAGAATGCAAGAGCTTATGTCCTGTCTGGCAAATGGAGATATTATCCAGTATAAGAGGTGGTTTGCTTGTAGATATGGATAGGGTTCGTCAGTCTGGTTTACGAGGAAGGATTTGCCATGTTGAGAAAACAAAAAGCGATCAGTGCTGAGTTTTATTTTGAAAGAGGTTGTGCGCAGCAGCTTGAAGGGAATCATGAAGGGGCGATAGAAAGTTTCACGCAGGCGCTGGCGGTGGATCCTTTGTTCATCCGCGCATTGCTGTGGCGTGGCTCTTCCTATCGAACCTGCAAGCGCACGCTGGAAGCATTCATTGATTTTGACCGTGCCGTCACGCTGTCTCCGCAGCAGGGTGAAGCCTACCTGGCCAGAGGAAATATATACGCAAGCCTGCGGCAGCCGGATCTTGCGTTTGCGGATTATTGCAAAGCCATAGAATTATGCCGGAACCGGAAAAATCGCGCTGAAAGTCAGATCGCGGAAGTGGCGTATGTGAACCGCGCGACCCTGTATCGTGAAAAGCGCCGGTTTCAGGAGGCCCTTGCTGATTTGCAGGCGGCGCTGGCAATAAATAATGGCAATATCAAGGCATTGATCAACCGCGCAATTCTTTATCGTGTCATGGAGGAGTATCGGGTTGCCCAACAAGCTTTCGACGACATTTTGTCCTTGCGTGCGCTGGACAGGAATAGTGTGTCTGACGCCGAGCTGCGCACTGTCCGTCTGGAAAGAAGCATGGTTCACTTGCGGCTTGGATATCCTGAATTGACAGTGGCTGATTGTAATCTTGCGCTTCAAAACGCTTCCGCGCAGCAACGTGCGCGGCTGCTTTCACTGCGTGGCAACGCGGAACTGCACCGGCGCTCGCTGGCTCCGGCGGCGGAAGATTTTACCCTGCTAATCGGCTTGAATCCAAATGAACCGGCTTATTATATTCAGCGTGCGCTTGCTTATTTATACCAGGGTCAGCGAATTAAGTCGCGCCGGGATCTCGAGAAGGCGTTGTGTTTACCTGGCCCCGGGCATGCCGCGCATTTGTTTCTTGGCATGTTGTCAGAAGAGGAGGGAAGAGCGGACGAAGCCAGGGGAAATTATAAAACGTTTCTGCAACAGTCTGCCGGGAATGATCTTCTGCGTTTATGCGTGAGTATTCGTCTTTTTTATTTGACGCCAGATGAAGAGCGGACGCAGCTGTTGGGTGGAATCATCAATTTTCGCGATCAGATTGCTGCCAGACCGGTGAAGCGGGCAGAAGCGGACTGCATTCTGGCTTTGGCGCAGCAAGTGACAGGACAGGAAGAAGCCTGCCGGCAAACATGTCAGTCACTTTTGGGTTCATTTCTTCTCTGTGCTCTCCCGCTCTATCTCCAGCGTGATTTTATCAGGATGTTGGCACAGCTGCCGCCGGGCGCGGGATGGCCGGAGTGTGCCGCCGTGGGTCAGGATGTTCCGGCTTTAAAAGATCAGTTAAAAGACATGATTCTGAGTCATCCGGAATGGGGTGTGAATGCCGCGCTGCAGGCGTTGTGCAGCAATACCTTTCTGGGCAGCATTTTTTACGTTAAACGTCATAGTCTGTCCAGCCCCTCTATCGCTGCCGGGAGGCTGAGGATGCTCGCGGAGTGGCTGGAAAAAAAACTGGTGAGTTTCCATCCTGAGGATATATCAGAAACGACAAGGCAGGCGCTGCGAGAAGAGGCGCGAATCAACGCGGATTTCGCAAAATCGATAAACGCTGAATTTCCACGTTTGCATGGGATGATAATGGCTGCGGCCGGTTTAAGCCGGCAAAGCCGGCAGGTTTTTCGCTTGTTTTCGCGGTCCCCTGTTCCGCCCGCGCCGCTTACACCGGATTTCCCTTCCATACAGGGAGATGATGGCAACCGTTTTATCACGCACTTGTGATTTTTAGCCTTCCTGCACGAACGCGCAGAGTTTGCGGGCCGTGCTGGCCCCGGCTGATTTATTCGAGGGTGTTAACAGGAAGCCATATAAGATTTTGTTAAGCCTGCTCTGGGTATGATGCCGTTATTAATTGCTCATCAGGGAGGGAAGTCCATGTTTTTACGTTTCTTGACAGTTCCAAATCTCAGTCTGCGTCAGACCAATCCTGTCAGCGAGGTGCTGGTTGAGGATATCAGAAAGCTGGCGCTCGAGAATACGCCGGAAGCAGATCGCAGTCTTCACATCGCGCTTCGCAGCCTGTTTACGACTCACTCGCCGCTTGATATTGCTCCCTATCAGCGCATTAGAATTTTTTCAGTTTTGACAGAGGCGAAAGCCTGGCCTGCTGAGGATGCGGCCGAAATCCCGTTTTCCGATCTGGGTGAGACCAAAGATCACCTGATCCATGTCATGAGTCTTGTCACAGATGATAACCTTAAAATGAATGCGATGATGCAGTCGCTGTGCAAACAAACATTCTTGGGCCGCATTTTTCACACGCCCAGAATTTCTCTCGGTTCGTTGACGGCGCCATGCATTACGTCCGGCAGACTGCTTCAGGTTGCGGAAGCGCTGGAGCAAGCCATTCGATACACTTCTCCACGCGCGCCTCAGGTTTCTGAGGCAACGGCCGCCGCTTTGCGCGCGGAAGCGGTCAGGAATCCTGCGTTTCCTCAAGCATTGCAGCAATATCCGCATCTTTATCAGGCGGTCAAGTCATGTTTTCCGGTGACAACCTCCAGTCTGTTTTCGGCGCCGCCGCAGAGGGCGGGTGGCCGGGCTGGTTCGGCCTCCGGGCAGAGTGATCAGGAAAACCACGTCACGGATCATATCGTTTCCCGGTTTTTGTGATCTGTGTTTTCGAGGTTTTTCGGGCCGGATAGCTTTTTTTCTCTGGCGGATGTTTTGCGCCTAAGCCAGATGGTCTTGCCATCCGAACGGAAGAGGGTAACCGCTTTATCAACAACTTATGAGCCGGGCTGTTGTGCCGGCTTTATCCGGCATACGCCAAGGCTGACCTGGGCGGGGAAATGTGATTATAATGTTTCCCTTTTTCTGGATGCCGCATAAACCGACTATGAAATATATTCGTATCCGTGGTGCACGAACCCATAATTTAAAAAACCTGAATGTGGATTTGCCTCGAGACAAGCTGATAGTCATCACCGGCTTGTCGGGTTCCGGCAAGTCATCGCTGGCGTTCGACACGTTGTACGCAGAAGGCCAGCGGCGGTATGTGGAATCGCTATCATCCTATGCGCGGCAATTTTTGTCTATGATGGAAAAGCCGGATGTGGATCATATTGAAGGTCTTTCGCCGGCGATTTCCATCGAACAGAAATCCACTTCGCATAACCCGCGCTCCACCGTCGGCACTATCACGGAAATCCATGATTATTTGCGCCTGTTGTTCGCTAAAGTTGGACAGCCGCGCTGTCCCTTGCATGGAAATATTCTTGAAGCGCAAACCATCAGCCAGATGGTGGACATGGTGCTCGCGCTGCCTGTGGATACCAAAGTCATGGTGCTTGCGCCGGTCGTGCGTGAGCGCAAGGGTGAACATGTGGAATTACTGCAGGAATTGCGCGGACAGGGTTTTGTGCGGGCGCGCATAGACGGTGAAATGGCGGAGCTGGACCAGCCGCCAAAACTGGATTTACGTAAAAAGCACACGATTGAAGTGGTGATTGACCGTGTCAAAGTACGAGAGGATATCCGCCTGCGCCTGGCGGAGTCATTTGAAACTGCGCTGCGGTTAAGTGACGGTGTTGCGGGTATCGGCTTGATGGACGAGCCGCGTAAAGCGCCGCGCGTGTTTTCATCGAAATTTTCCTGTCCCGACTGCGGCTACAGTTTGCCGGAATTATCGCCCAGGTTGTTTTCATTTAACAGTCCGGTAGGCGCCTGTGCTGAATGTGACGGGTTGGGCATCAAGGAAATATTTGATCCCGCGCTGGTGGTCAATGCCGATTTAAGTCTGGCTGACGGTGCGATTCGCGGCTGGGACCGACGCAATCTTTATTATTTTCAGATACTCACTTCACTGGCCAAGCATTATAAGTTTGATCTGGAGGCGCCGTTCGCGCGTCTGTCAAAAAAAATCCAGAAGATTCTGCTGCATGGCGGTACCGAACCCGTTCGGTTTCAGTATAAGGATGAAGATGGTTATTCTTTCACAAAGACCAATCCCTTTGAAGGCGTTTTGCCTAATCTTAACCGCCGCTATCATGAAACGGAGTCCGAGTTTGTACGCGAGGAACTGCGTAAATACATCGCCGTGCGTGTCTGCGAAAGCTGCGGGGGTACGCGTTTGAACCAGTCTGCGCGGCATGTGTTTGTCGCGGGCAAGTCGCTGCCGGAAATCGCGTCATGGGCGGTGGATAAAACCAAGGCTTTTTTCGATAAGCTGCATTTGCCAGGGTATCGCGGTGAAATCGCGGTGAAAATCGTGAAGGAGCTGACCAGCCGGTTGAGTTTTCTGGTGGATGTGGGCCTGGATTATATCAGCCTGGATCGCAGTGCGGAAACACTGTCGGGCGGAGAGGCGCAGCGCATTCGTCTGGCTAGCCAGATAGGTTCGGGACTGGTGGGTGTGATGTATATTTTGGATGAGCCGTCCATTGGCCTGCACCAGCGTGATAATGAGAGGTTATTGCGAACGCTGCATCATTTGCGCGATTTAGGAAACTCCGTGATTGTTGTCGAGCATGATGAAGACGCCATTATGAGTGCGGATTATGTGCTGGATCTCGGTCCGGGCGCTGGCGTGCATGGCGGAGAAGTGGTCGCGCAGGGGTGTCCCGCCGAAATCATGAAAACAGCCAAGTCGCTGACGGGACAGTATTTGTCAGGCAAGCGAAAAATTGAAATTCCGGCGTCGCGGGTCCCAGTCAACCCGGAGAAGCAGATTCAGCTGCGCGGCGCTTCCGGAAATAATCTGAAATCCATCAATGTGGATATTCCCATAGGCTTGATGACGTGCATCACAGGCGTGTCGGGATCGGGTAAGTCCACTTTAATCAACGATACACTGGCTCCGGTCGCGAGCCGTGCCCTTAATGATGCTCTGGGGCCTGAACCGGCTGCGCATGAAAGTGTGGAGGGACTGGAATATCTGGATAAAGTCGTGGTGGTGGACCAAAGTCCTATCGGCCGCACACCACGATCCAACCCTGCGACTTATACCGGGTTGTTTACAGCGATCCGGGATCTTTTTGCCGGCACCCAGGAATCGCGTTCCCGCGGTTATCAGCCCGGGCGGTTTAGCTTTAATGTCAAAGGCGGACGTTGTGAAGCCTGTCAGGGCGAAGGGCTGATTAAAGTGGAAATGCATTTCCTCGCCGATGTCTATGTGACCTGTGATGTTTGCCAGGGCCGGCGGTATAACCGCGAGACACTGGAAATTCTTTATAAGGGCAAGAATATTCATCAGATTCTGGAAATGACGGTGGAAGAGGCGCGGGCGTTTTTTGACCCTATTCCCGCGGTTGCCAGAAAGCTGCAGACCTTGCTGGATGTGGGGCTGTCCTATATCTCGCTGGGTCAGAGCGCCACGACTCTGTCCGGCGGGGAAGCGCAGCGTATCAAACTGGCGAAAGAATTATCCAGAAAAGATACGGGGCGTGTGTTATACTTGCTAGATGAGCCGACCACCGGCTTGCATTTTTACGATATCGAGCAACTCCTGCGCGTATTGCACAGACTGCGAGACCATGGTAATACCATTGTTATCATCGAACACAATCTGGATGTGATCAAAACCGCTGACTGGGTGATTGACCTGGGTCCTGAGGGAGGGGAAAAAGGCGGCAGGCTGATTGTTTCCGGCACCCCGGAGGCTGTGGCGCAGCATGCGGGATCCTATACCGGGACCTTTTTACGCAAGGTGATGCGAACTAAAAAAAGTTTTTGAAAAAAAATGCGAAATCAGTGTTGACAAGAGAGCGGGAACGGGTAGAATGCGCCCTCTCAAGCGGTAAAAGTTCTTTAACAAGTTGAAAGAGTGATATATGTGCGCGCTTACCTGAGCAATTCAGTGCGAAGGAGAATTTGCGACTATGGATGAGAGTCTATAGGAGCATACGAGTTTTAAAGAAGTGGAGAGTTTGATCATGGCTCAGATTGAACGCTGGCGGCACGCCTAACACATGCAAGTCGAGCGGTAGCAGGGCTAGTAGCAATACTAGCTGCTGACGAGCGGCGGACGGGTGAGGAATACGTAGGAACCTGCCCTCAAGCGGGGGATAACCAAGGGAAACTTTGGCTAATACCGCATAATCTCGAGAGAGTAAAGCTGCCCGCGAGGGTGGCACTTGAGGAGGGGCCTGCGTCCGATTAGCTAGTTGGTGAGGTAAAGGCTCACCAAGGCGGTGATCGGTAACTGGTCTGAGAGGACGACCAGTCACACTGGGACTGAGACACGGCCCAGACTCCTACGGGAGGCAGCAGTGGGGAATATTGGACAATGGGGGCAACCCTGATCCAGCGATGCCGCGTGAGTGAAGAAGGCCCTCGGGTCGTAAAGCTCTTTAGGTTGGGAAGAAGTGTGCCCGGTGAATATCCGGGTATGTTGACGGTACCGACAGAATAAGCACCGGCAAACTCTGTGCCAGCAGCCGCGGTAATACAGAGGGTGCGAGCGTTAATCGGAGTTACTGGGCGTAAAGGGCGCGTAGGCGGTAAGATGTGTGTGGTGTGAAAGCCCCGGGCTTAACCTGGGAAGTGCATCGCAAACTATCTAACTGGAGTATATGAGAGGGTGGCGGAATTTCCGGTGTAGCGGTGAAATGCGTAGAGATCGGAAGGAACGTCAATGGCGAAGGCAGCCACCTGGCATAATACTGACGCTGAGGCGCGAAAGCGTGGGGAGCGAACAGGATTAGATACCCTGGTAGTCCACGCTGTAAACGATGAGGACTAAATGTTGGTAGGGGAACCTATCAGTATTGAAGCTAACGCGATAAGTCTTCCGCCTGGGAAGTACGGCCGCAAGGTTGAAACTCAAATGAATTGACGGGGGCCCGCACAAGCGGTGGAGCATGTGGTTTAATTCGATGCAACGCGAAGAACCTTACCTACCCTTGACATCCTGCGAATCCCGATGAGAGTTGGGAGTGCCGAAAGGAACGCAGAGACAGGTGCTGCATGGCTGTCGTCAGCTCGTGTTGTGAGATGTTGGGTTAAGTCCCGTAACGAGCGCAACCCTTGTCCTTAGTTGCCAGCATTTAGTTGGGGACTCTAAGGAGACTGCCGGTGAGGAACCGGAGGAAGGCGGGGACGACGTCAAGTCATCATGGCCTTTATGGGTAGGGCTACACACGTGCTACAATGGGGCGTACAGAGGGTCGCGAACCCGCGAGGGGGAGCTAATCTCATAAAGCGTCTCGTAGTCCGGATTGGAGTCTGCAACTCGACTCCATGAAGTTGGAATCGCTAGTAATCGCGAATCAGCAACGTCGCGGTGAATACGTTCCCGGGCCTTGTACACACCGCCCGTCACGTCATGGGAGTGGATGGTACCAGAAGTGGGTAGTTGAACCGAAAGGGAGACGCTTACCACGGTATGATTCATGACTGGGACGAAGTCGTAACAAGGTAGCCGTAGGGGAACCTGTGGCTGGATCACCTCCTTACTATATTGAAGGTACTGACCGCCGGTGGCGGGAAGTGCCGATCAGCCGCGAGGCTGAAGTAAAGATAGATCGCACACTTGGGAAGGCGCGCACATAAATCACTCTTGAGGCTTGTGTAAGAGAAGAGATTGAGAAGAGACCCTGCGGGGCCTGTAGCTCAGTTGGTTAGAGCACACGCTTGATAAGCGTGGGGTCGGTGGTTCAAGTCCACCCAGGCCCACCAACGAGAGTGTGAGGGCGGGCTGTTTTTGAGTTAGAGCCGCATTGATAGTGGTAAAGCAATGGGGTTTCTTAAGGGGAGAAACGCAGTTCTACCCTTAAGTCGCAAGCGAGGGCTTTGCCCGAGCGAAGCGATAGGTGAAGGAGCACAAAGCGTTTAGCTCTTTGGCTGGATCAAGGCTAAAGAGGTAAGGGTTTGAAGTTGCGCTGGATGATTTGAGTTAGAGCCGCATTGATAGTGGTAAAGCAATGGGGTTTCTTAAGGGGAGAAACGCAGTTCTACCCTTAAGTCGCAAGCGAGGGCTTTGCCCGAGCGAAGCGATAGGAACATCGGGGCCATAGCTCAGCTGGGAGAGCATCTGCTTTGCAAGCAGGGGGTCGTCGGTTCGATCCCGACTGGCTCCAGGAAAGAAGAGAACAGAAGATAGGATTCGGTGTTTAAGAGAGTTATCTTCTGATCTCTAGACGGGACAGAAAGTTCTTTAACAATTTGGTTGAAATAAAGCGAAGTACACTGGGTGTATTTACTCAAGTTAACTTTAGTAAAATGCATATGATCCTGGTGGTTGCTGCTGGATATTGCGCGCGAGCGTGATATGGAGCGGAGACGATTTGGGGTTATATGGTCAAGAAATTAAGCGCACAGGGTGAATGCCTTGGCAGTAAGAGGCGAAGAAAGACGTGGCAGCCTGCGAAAAGCCCCGGGGAGCTGGCAACAAGCTTTGATCCGAGGATATCTGAATGGGGAAACCCGACAGGAGAGATCCTGTCATCCTGGACTGAATACATAGGTCCAGAGAAGCGAACGTAGGGAACTGAAACATCTAAGTACCTATAGGAAAAGAAATCAACCGAGATTTCCCTAGTAGTGGCGAGCGAACGGGAAGCAGCCTGAACGTGGAAAGCATTGACTACTTAGCAGAATGGTTTGGAAAGGCCAGCCGTAGAGGGTGATAGCCCCGTATGTGAAAAGTAGTGGATGTGCAAGCGTTCGAAAAGTAGGACGGGACACGTGAAATCCTGTTTGAAGATGGGGGGACCATCCTCCAAGGCTAAATACTCCTTACTGACCGATAGTGAACAAGTACCGTGAGGGAAAGGCGAAAAGAACCCCGGAGAGGGGAGTGAAATAGAACCTGAAACCGTGTGCGTACAAGCAGTGGAAGCCGGAGTAATCTGGTGACTGCGTACCTTTTGTATAATGGGTCAGCGAGTTAATAGTGTTGGCGAGCTTAACCGAATAGGGGAGGCGAAGGGAAACCGAGTCCGAAATGGGCGTTAAGTCGGCATTATTAGACCCGAAGCCGGGCGATCTAGCCATGACCAGGGTGAAGGGACGGTAACACGTTCTGGAGGCCCGAACTCACTACTGTTGAAAAAGTAGGAGATGAGTTGTGGCTAGGAGTGAAAGGCTAAACAAGCCCGGAGATAGCTGGTTCTCCTCGAAAGCTATTTAGGTAGTGCCTTGTGAGGTTCTTTGCGGGGGTAGAGCACTGTGCCGGCTAGGGGGACGTGATAGTCCTACCAAACCGATGCAAACTCCGAATACCGCAAAGCCATATCACAGGAGACACACGGCGGGTGATAAGGTCCGTCGTGAAGAGGGAAAAAGCCCAGACCGTCAGCTAAGGTCCCCAAGAGATAGTTAAGTGGTAAACGATGTGAGAAGGCCGAGACAGCCAGGAAGTTGGCTTAGAAGCAGCCATCTTTTAAAGAAAGCGTAATAGCTCACTGGTCGAGTCGGCTTGCGCGGAAGATGTAACGGGGCTAAAACTATCCACCGAAGCTACGGATCCGTACATTAGTACGGGTGGTAGAGGAGCGTTCTGTAAGTCTGTGAAGGTGTCCTGAGAGGGATGCTGGAGATATCAGAAGTGCGAATGCTGACATGAGTAACGATAATGCGAGAGAAAAACTCGCACGCCGAAAGTCCAAGGTTTCCTGCGCGACGGTAATCGACGCAGGGTGAGTCGGCCCCTAAGGTGAGGCTGAGAAGCGTAGCTGATGGGAAGCAGGTTAATATTCCTGCACTTGGTGACTGGAGCGAAGGGGGGACGGAGAAAGCTAGGCTAGCTGGGTGTTGGTTGTCCCAGTTTAAGCATGTAGGAAGAATGAGTAGGCAAATCCGCTCATTCCTATTCTGAGGTGTGATGACGACCCCGCACACGTTGCGGGGGAAGTAGTTGATGCTAAGCTTCCAGGAAAATCCTCTAAGTGTTGAAAGTCATTGAACCGTACCGCAAACCGACACAGGTGGACAAGTTGAGAATACTAAGGCGCTTGAGAGAACTCGGGTGAAGGAACTAGGCAAATTGACACCGTAACTTCGGGAGAAGGTGTGCCTCTGTTAGGTGAGAGCCCTGCGGCTTAAGCTGAGAGAGGTTGCAAAGAATCGGTGGCTGCGACTGTTTATTAAAAACACAGCACTCTGCAAACTCGAAAGAGGAAGTATAGGGTGTGACGCCTGCCCGGTGCCGGAAGGTTAAGTGATGGGGTTAGCGCAAGCGAAGCTCTTGATCGAAGCCCCGGTAAACGGCGGCCGTAACTATAACGGTCCTAAGGTAGCGAAATTCCTTGTCGGGTAAGTTCCGACCTGCACGAAAGGCGTAACGATAGCCACACTGTCTCCACCCGAGACTCAGTGAAGTTGAATTTGCTGTGAAGATGCAGTGTACCCGCGGCAAGACGGAAAGACCCCGTGCACCTTTACTATAGCTTTGCACTGGACTTTGAGCGTTTCTGTGTAGGATAGGTGGGAGGCTTTGAAACCTGGGCGCTAGCTCAGGTGGAGCCGACCTTGAAATACCACCCTGAAATGCTTGGGGCTCTAACCTAATCTCGTAATCCGGGATGGGGACAGTGCATGGTGGGTAGTTTGACTGGGGCGGTCTCCTCCCAAAGAGTAACGGAGGAGTACGAAGGTCCACTCAGCGCGGTCGGACATCGCGCAGTGCGTATAAGAGCAAAAGTGGGCTTGACTGCGAGACTGACGGGTCGAGCAGGTACGAAAGTAGGTTCTAGTGATCCGGTGGTTCTGTATGGAAGGGCCATCGCTCAACGGATAAAAGGTACGCCGGGGATAACAGGCTGATACCGCCCAAGAGTTCATATCGACGGCGGTGTTTGGCACCTCGATGTCGGCTCATCACATCCTGGGGCTGAAGCCGGTCCCAAGGGTATGGCTGTTCGCCATTTAAAGTGGTACGCGAGCTGGGTTTAGAACGTCGTGAGACAGTTCGGTCCCTATCTGCCGTGGGCGTTTGAGATTTGAGGGGAGTTGCTCCTAGTACGAGAGGACCGGAGTGAACGTACCTCTGGTGTTCCGGTTGTCACGCCAGTGGCATTGCCGGGTAGCTATGTACGGAAGAGATAACCGCTGAAAGCATCTAAGCGGGAAGCTCGCCCCAAGATGAGATCTCACGAGCGTAAGCTCCTGTAGGTCCGTTGGAGACCACAACGTTGATAGGCTGGGTGTGAACGTACAGTAATGTATTTAGCTAACCAGTACTAATTGACCGTGCGACTTGACCATATAACACCCAAGTCGTTTGATGAAAGTGTACTTCGCAATTATCCTGAGCACGCGGTGCGGGAAATCCCCTGGAAGCAGAGGAACCTTACGCCGCACAAAGCTTCAGGACGGCAGTTCAACCTGTGCCGTTTCAACCAGTTACTGCCTGGCGACCAGAGCAAGTGGGTACCACCTGATCCCATCTCGAACTCAGAAGTGAAACCATTTAGCGCCTATGATAGTGTGGGTTTATCCATGCCAAAGTCGGTCATCGCCAGGCTCTTTTTCCTAAAGCCCCTGCAATTAATCCTTGCAGGGGCTTTTTGTTTTTCTGATTTGACAAATGCTAAAGCGTCAAAACTGGTTATTTAGACAATGATGGATTTAAATGCTTTTGATGACGGGATAGGGATAGGAATCTCTATTTGCTGTATCGCGGCGGTGCGGGTAATGCTTGCTGTTTCGATGTATTATCTTGTGGTCCTTCTCCTTGACTATTTATTTCTGCCCTTTGTCCATCAAAAATTGCAGGTGTGGAGGATCTGAAAAACAGTGATAAAAGTCCCTGATTATCATCGGGATGCTCACCCCAGAATGTAATGCCGCTCTGGGCTTCACTTTCAACTGACTTATACGTGCCTTCTCTGGTCAATTCTTTCAGCTCGATTTTTTCATTTTTTTTTCCGCTAAACATCTCTAAACCTCTGATAATTGGCTGAAAACAGGCTCATTCAGGAAGTGAGGGCATCTTCTATGATTATTTTTCGCCTATATTAAGCGATCTTTGCCGGCTTTTCAGTATTTTCTTGTGTCAGGAAGAATCGATGCTGTCGTTTGTGAAAACCCAGTTTTATAAACGCCCAGAGAGTTTTAATTGCAGTTTGATATAATCCGGCAATACGTTCAGATTCAGGTAATGGTCCAGGGTTTCTGATGGAATGCTCAGGACGTTACCTATAGTTTGACGGCATCCGTTAGCATGACAGCCGCAATTCATGGTCCATTTGTCCAGAATTCCGCTAGTGGTGGAATAATCGTAAGTGATTTCCTCGCCTGCCTGGATATCTCTGACAGCATACAACTCGCTTTTGTAGCGTATGCCTGCATTAGGCTGGCAGGAGTGATTAATAGTTTTGGATTTATAGTCAAGAATCAGGAATACTTTGTCGCCGATTTGCAGCGGATCATCCCCAGATATTCCGAGCCCGGCACAATGTGGCTCCACATCCTGTGTTACGATGGCTTCACCGGCGAGAGCAATGATAAACTCACCGCGCTTGATGTATCTTGCAGCAAAACTTCCTTTGCCGCTTATTCCTGATGATCTGATTTCTAGTATTTCCGGCTCAACGTCTACCTTGGTATTCTTTTGCAATCACAATCCCTTTACGCCTTTTCTAGAGTGTAAGAATAATACAATTGGTAATATTATTAGACTATCATGTTTGCATAGTCTACGTTTTTTTGTGGCTTTTTCTGCGTGGTCATTTCACGCAAAACTGGCTGAAAACCTGTTTGTTTGCATTAATTACAATGAGTTATAAAGAGTTATCCGGCGTGCCGGCTTTCCGCTTTCAGAAGGAAAGTGACTGGCCCGTCATTGCATAGACTGACTTGCATATAAGCGCCAAAGACGCCGGCTTCAACCCTGGCGTATTGCTGTCGGGCGTGCGTGACCAAATATTCAAATAGCTTTTTTCCAGCCTCAGGCGCCATTCCGGCTGAAAACCCGGGCCGGGTGCCTTTATTTGTCTCTGCAACCAGAGTGAGCTGCGGAACGATCAGCAAATCACCTTGCACATCCCGGAGGCTGAGATTCATCCTGCCCTGGTTATCAGGAAAAATGCGGTATTGAAGTATGCGTTCAACCATCTTCCGGGCTTCAATTTCAGTATCGGATTTCTCTATGCCAACCAAGGCCGTAATACCTTTGGAAATGGCTGCTGCCGTGGCACCGGCAATGTCGACACGGGCGTGGGTAACTAACTGGATCAGGCTTAACATACGAAACCCACGGAGGTCCATTTATTAAGAGGGGTATTAATGATAATAAATTTATTCCCAAAATGTTAGTATTTGCTTTATAAAATAACAAAAAAAATCGCTTCGAACCCGCATCGATATTCGGATAGAATACCGCAACTAAAATTAAAGGGGCCTGCCATGAATGAACTCGTTGCAAATATGACTAAAACCAAAGCGGCTAATCTGGCCAGCGCGCATCGCGTTGATGCCACTGGTATAGACCGTGTCAGGGAGTTGATTAAAGAACATGAAGTAGAATTTGTAGACCTGAGGTTTACGGATTTACGCGGCAAGGAACATCATGTCACCCTTCCACAGGCAAAAATTGATGATAATTTCTTCACTTATGGCAAGGCATTCGATGGATCTTCCCTTTGCGGCTGGCAGGATATCAATGAGTCAGATTTATTGCTGATTCCAGATGCTTCCACCGCCATTATGGATATTTTCACGGAAGTTCCCACCCTGATTATTCGTTGCGATGTGTTTGACCCCATTACCCAGGCACCGTATGCACGTGACCCCAGAGGGGTTGCAATACGCGCCGAACAGTATCTGGCTAAAAGCGGCATAGCTGATGTCTGTAATTTCGGTCAGGAAGTCGAATTTTTCATATTCGATGACGTGCGTTGGGACATCAGAATGAATGGTTGTTTTTATGACGTGGATTCGGAAGAAGCAAGCTGGAATACGGGTACCGAGATGGAAAATGGCAACATGGGTCATCGCCCCCGTATCAAAGGCGGTTATTTCCCTGTTCCGCCTGTAGATTCTTCCCATGATTTGCGCAGTGCCATGTGTACTGCTTTAATGGCAATGGGCCTGGTGCCGGAAGTGCATCATCATGAAGTGGCAACGTGCGGGCAGAACGAAATCACTACCCGCTATAGTACCTTGCTGCATAAATGCGACGAACAACTGGTGTTCAAATATGTCATCCAGAATATTGCTCATGCTCATAACAAGACCGTGACATTTATGCCCAAGCCGCTGGTCGGTGATAACGGGAGCGGACTGCACTGCCATCAGTCATTGAGCAAGGACGGCAAAAACCTCTTTGCAGGTAATGAATACGCCGGTTTGTCTGAAATGGCGCTTTATTATATCGGGGGCATTATCAAGCATGCGCGCGCGTTAAATGCGTTTACCAATCCGACCACCAATAGCTACAAACGCCTTGTTCCCGGATTCGAAGCTCCCGTCACTATGGTCTATTCTGAAGGCAACCGCTCAGCAGGAATCCGCATTCCGCGCGTTTTCAGTGATAAGGAAAAACGTATTGAGGTGCGTTTCCCGGATGCGATGGCTAACCCTTATCTCGCTTTTACCGCTTTGCTTATGGCGGGACTGGACGGCATTAAAAACAAGATTAATCCTGGCAAGGCGGTTGATGAAAACCTGTATGATTTGCCAGAGAAAAAAGTCAAATCATTCCCCAGCCTCGCATCGTCTCTCGAGCAAGCCTTGGACAGCCTGGAGAAAGACCATGCCTTCTTGCTGGAAGGCGGGGTGTTTACCAAAGAATTGATCGATGCTTACATTTCCGTGAAGCGGGAAGAAGTCACGCGTGTCAACATGACTACCCATCCTGTGGAATTTGATTTGTACTACAGTTTGTAATTTGTCTTTGTCACTCCTGTCTTTGGCGCTGTCAGCTGATGGCGTCAAAGATGATGTAAAGTGAAAATGCCATGCGACTATTTAAGATTGCAACCTGGAATGTCAATTCATTACGTGTTCGTCTTCCACATGTGCTTGCGTGGCTAAAAGAGGCAAAGCCTGACGTGCTTGCTCTGCAGGAAACCAAATTGCCAGACGCGGATTTTCCTTCTGCGGCATTTATTGATGCGGGTTATGACGCGGTATTTTCTGGCCAGCGCACATACAATGGCGTCGCTGTTATCAGCCGGACAAAGCCAACGGATATTCTGACGGACTTGCCAGGACTTGAAGATCCGCAGCGCAGGGTTTTGGGCATGGTTGCTGGCGATATTCGCGTCCTGGATTTGTATGTGCCCAATGGTGAAAGTGTCAATTCTGAAAAATACCAATACAAATTGAACTGGCTTAAAAAACTGGACTTGTTTTTAAAACGGGAACTGCAAAAACACCCCAGAATGATCGTGTTGGGAGATTTTAATATTGCCCCGGAAGACATAGATGTGCACGATCCTGCTCTTTGGGAAGGGCAAGTGTTGTTTAGCGTGCCTGAGAGAAAAGCTTTCAAGAGTTTATTGCAGCTGGGGTTTGCTGATTGTTTCAGGCAGATTAACCCGCAGGAAAAAAGTTATTCCTGGTGGGATTATCGTATGAATGCATTCCGGCGCGGCATGGGACTGCGCATTGACCATATTCTTGCAAGCGTCCCGCTGGCATCGCAATGTGTCAAATGTTACATCGATAAATCCCAGCGCGGGCTGGAGCGCCCGTCTGATCATGCGCCAGTTGTTGCTGAGTTTCGTCTGACATAATTAAGTAAGTTCATTAAGCTGACGCAGGTTAAGAAACTTACTCACATAGTCGGAGGTCGTTTTAATATGAGTGACCACATTCTGCGGTTTGGATGTGCAAGCGGTGAAGAGAAAGAGGTCAATGGAAAAAACTTAATTGCAGACGGATATGGGTATGCAAAGAAACTGGAATCTCACAACGGATGTCGATATTTCACAAACCGTTATACTCGATAAAATCGCCCAATACCTGAAAATCAAACACCGCGACCAGTCACTGGTTGATGAAATGTTCACAACCGGCGGTTATTGTGTGGGTTTTACAGGGTTGGCGTTGTATTCTTTGCATCTGCTGTTGACCGAGCCTGCGGTGTCGGGTGCGAAGCGCCAGACTTGCCGGGATGATTGGCACTGGCTGCGCAGCGCGCTGGTCCGACTGGCCAGCTGGGATGGCACGGAAGCCAGTCTGAATAAAAAAACCCAGGCAGGCAGGCGGTTGAGGCGCGACACGGAACGTCTGATCGCACTGATTCGGCAGTTTCAGGACCCTGATACATTAGAACCTGTGACGCAAATGCAGCTTCATAATGTTATTTATGATACCCGCGGAAAAGTGTTTTTCCAGGAATATACATTAGCCGGCCTGTTCAAGCCCGAAGATTTTTCCAGACGCATTACCATTAAGGAGAGCGGCGGACTCGCAAGAGTGACAACACTGGTTGATGAGATTATAAAAGACCACCGCCTGGTTTTTATTTCCTGTCTGGATCATATCGTTGGAATTATCAAACATGAAAATTCATATTATTTTTACAATTCCAATAACGAACATGGATGGGGCATTTATTCCGGCGATTCAGTCAGGGAGCTGATAGAAGCGGTATTTGCCGCGCATTTTGATTCTGATCTGCATCGCCATCTACCCCTGAATGTGAATGTGTTGTCAACAAATCAAGCGTCACCCGTATCTTATCTTTCCCAGGATCGATTGCTGAAGGCAATAGGCGCTTCCGGGCTTGCTTACGGAGACGACAAGGACAAGACCAGCGCTTTATACATGGCGGCTGATGTGCGATGCCGCAATTCAGTGCGCTATTATCTTAGTCATCCTCCAGAGCCGTTATCCACTTATGTTAACAAGGCGAGTTTACATCATTATACTCCGCTTCATGTCGCAGCTCGGGAAGGTGCCGCCAGCGTGACTACGGACTTGTTACTTGCAGGCGCTGATCCGGATGCCGTCAATAACATGGGAAAGACACCATTATGCCTGGCGGTGGAACACAGGTTTTTGAGTACGGCAACTATCTTGCTCAAGCATAAAGCCAGTGTGAATATGCAGACAAACCATGGCGATACGGCCTTGCATCTGGCTGTTCGCAACAACGATACGGCAATGACGAAACTATTGCTGGCTTATTTCGCTCCGGTCAATGTTAAAAACCACAGTGGCAGCACGCCATTTCTGGAAGCGGTGCAGCAGCGGAATGCGAATATATTAATGTTATTGCTGGAAAGGGGAGGGCTGCAAGTTTCGGCAGAAGAACTGCGGACGTTGAAAAAGGCGGTGGCAGACAACCCGGAAAATCATTCATTGCAAGCCTGTCTAAATCAGGCAGTTATCCATTGTGTAATAGTCCAGATACAGAAACAGATTGAAACGGCTTTTTCCACCAACCGCCGCATGCGGCTCAATGCATCCCGCAAACTTGAGAAGCTCAGAAAAGAACTGGAGACAATCCAGCCGGATACAAGAAGCCGGATACTCTATCTATTAAAGCACATGCTGCCGGAATTGAACGCCGCGCCGAATAAATCGTATTTCTCGCTATGGAATCCCCCGGCCGGCGGCGCGGATAGATTGCTGGCTTTTGTGGATACGCTAAATATGAAGATCACAATACGCGATGTGGAAAACTATTATCCGCAGAAAAGCACACGTATGGAATCCCGGTATGTCCGCGTTTAATGCCGGAGGCGAGTCTGTTTTTTTCACCCGATAACCGCGGAGAACCTTTTTGTCGTCATCAAGTTATTGAAAAATAATAAATATAATTAATGCGCCTCTCCTCTTTCCCATGGCGGCCTGCTTTTTGTCCACGCCGGACTATACTGGAAAATAAGGAATTCCATTTCCAGGGAGTGAAATACAAACAGGTGTCATCTTGATTAAGGGGCGAGAGTTGGTTATTATTGCCCCCCTAATTTATAGGGGTTCGTCGGAATGAAGCCAAATATCCATCCAGAATACAAAGACATTAAAGTTGTTTGCAGCTGTGGCAGTACGTTTGTCACCAGATCGACCATGGGAAAGGAACAACTGCTTCTTGAAGTGTGCTCTATGTGCCATCCTTTCTATACAGGTACGCAAAAAATTGTTGATACCGCTGGCCGTGTTGATCGTTTCCGGCAGAAATACGGCTTGAAAGGCAAAGATACCAAAAAAGCTGACGAAAAATAATAAACTCTAATAATAAGTACCTATTCCATGTCAGATGCATTGCGGCAGGCTGCGCTCGACTACCATTCGCAGCCTGTTCCCGGAAAAGTTCGTATCGCGCTCAGCAAGCCTGCCGGGACGCAATATGATTTGTCACTAGCCTATACCCCGGGCGTTGCCGAACCTGTAAAAGAAATCGTTCTCGATCCCCGTTCCGCATACCGTTATACCAATAAAGGCAACCTGGTTGCTGTCATCACCAATGGAACCGCGGTATTAGGCCTGGGTAATGTGGGTGCGCTCGCGGGAAAACCGGTCATGGAAGGCAAGGCTGCCTTGTTCAAGCGCTTTGCTGATATAGATGTTTTTGATATCGAAATAGACTGTGATAATCCGCAAGAACTGGTAGACACCATTGTGCGCATCGCGCCGACGTTTGGCGGGATCAACCTTGAAGACATTAAGGCTCCGGAATGTTTTTTTGTTGAAGCGGAACTCAAAAAACGCTTGAGTATCCCGGTCTTTCATGATGACCAGCAGGGCACGGCAATTGTTGTATCAGCAGCCTTGTTGAATGCCCTGGAACTCCAGGGAAAAAAATTATCAGACATGAATATTGTCTGCTTGGGCGCCGGCGCTGCCGGAATTGCCACGATGCGCCTGTTGGTGAAGTTGGGTGCGGTGAAAGAAAATATTTATCTTGTTGACAGGGAAGGTGTCGTCCATGCTGGCAGGGCCGGTCTCAATGCCCAGAAACAGGAATTTGCGAATATGACCAGTAAACGTTCGCTGGCAGATGCTATGCATGATGCAAACGTCTTCATCGGCGTTTCTGGTCCCAAATTACTTGCGCCGGAATTGGTAAAAACCATGGCAAAAAATCCTGTCATTTTTGCCCTTTCCAATCCGGTTCCGGAAATCATGCCTGAAGAAGCCATGAATGTGCGCAGCGATATCATTCTCGCGACAGGCCGGAGTGATTATCCTAATCAGGTGAATAACGTATTGTGTTTTCCTTATCTCTTTCGCGGTGCGCTGGATGTGCGCGCGAGAACCATCAATGAAGAAATGTACCTGGCCGCGGTATACGCGATACAGGCTTTAGCAAAAGAGCCGGTGCCGGATGAAGTGCTTGCTGCTTATGGAATTGAGCGCGGCATCTCGTTTGGCCCGGCTTATTTAATCCCCAAACCTGTCGATCCGCGCCTGAAAGATGTTGTGTCTGCCGCCGTTGCCAGGGCTGCTATCGATTCAGGCGCGGCAGGTCTTTAAATTTTTCTTTAACCCCTGTTTGAAACCGCGCCTTCTCGCAAATGGAAAAGACCCTTTCTTTTACCTGACCTGACTTGAAGCGGATTTGAAACCAAAGCGGATTATGTGCGGTGACATACAAGCTGGCTGATGCGAATTCATCTGGCTATGGGTGGACTCGAACCACCGACCTCAGCATTATGAGTGCCGCGCTCTAACCAGCTGAGCTACATAGCCTGAATCGAGCTTCCGTTAGTGATCAAGGCAGCTCGTGAGGCGCATATTCTCGAAGTTTTGGGAGGTCTTTGTCAAGGAAAGGATGTTTTTTTCAGACAAAAATATTATATTGCCAAAAGCGTATTCTGGGAGGCGGGCATGATAGATTTTTACACGTGGAAGACCCCAAACGGGCAGAAAATTGCAATTATGCTGGAAGAAAGCGGGCTGGCCTATAAAACGCACTTTGTAGACATCAGCAAGCAAGAGCAATTCAGGCCGGAATTTCTGAAAATCAATCCAAATAATAAAATCCCTGCCATTGTAGACCACGACGGCCCCCGCCATCATGCCCTGAATCTATTTGAGTCCGGTGCCATTTTAATTTATCTCGCAGAAAAAACCGGCAAGCTCTTGTCTCTGGATCCGCGCTGCCGCATTCTGACGATACAGTGGTTAATGTTTCAGATGAGCGGTATTGGCCCCATGCTGGGGCAGTTACATCATTTTCTTCATTACGCCGCGGAAAGAATTCCCTACGCAGTTGAGCGTTATACCAATGAAGCCAAACGGTTGTACCGGGTCATGGATGAGCATCTGGAAAACGAACCGTTTTTTGCCGCGGATTATTCCATTGCTGATATTGCCATTTTTCCCTGGGTTAACCTGCACGAACGGCAGCGCATTGACCTTGATGATTATCCTAACCTTAAAGCCTGGCACCGGCGCATCGCCAAGCGTCCGGCCGTCATCAAAGGGCTTGCGCTCACTGAGAATCTCTAGCGCGCCTTTCATTCCCGCACCCGGTGCGGGGAAATCCAGACGCTTATCTGTCATGGCAAGGGACTGACACAGTTTACATTCTCCATTTTGAGGAGGGTATCAGTTGCATACAGCCCCGCTCTCCCTTACAATTGGCACCCTTAAAAAGGTTAACTCCTTGCTTTTGCCAATGGTGGTAAAAGCTTAATAATCCGAGAGGAGCATTTCATGAAACGCAATACAGACAACATGCGGCACTACGAAGTCGTATTTCTGGTCCACCCTGATCAGAGCGAACAAGTGCCTGCAATGATCGAACGCTATAGCAACCTGATTACCGGCCATAAGGGCAAAATTCACCGCCTGGAAGACTGGGGCCGCAGACCGCTTGCTTATCCCATTAACAAGATCATGAAAGCACACTATGTGTTGATGAATATTGAATGTGATCAGGCAACGGTAGATGAGCTGGGTGATAATTTCCGTTATAACGATGCTGTTATCCGTAACATGATTTTACGCGTCAATCGCGCAGTGACCGAACCCTCTCCTGTTTCCAAGGAAAAAGACGGACGCAGTGAAATGGACATGTCAGGTTCGGATGCGTCTGAGCGCAGCAGACACGAGGCTGCCGGGGCATCTTCCCGCGACAAAAAGGAAGAAGCTGAAGAAACTGAAGAAGCGCGCGGCAAATAACTCATTGACTGGAGCATTAAATCATGTCTACCTATTTTCGTCGTAAAAAGATGTGCTATTTTACTGCCAATAAAATCAAGCATATAGATTATAAAGATGTCAATTTATTAAGAAAATTCATTATGGAAAACGGCAAAATCGTGCCCAGTCGTATTACGGGGACGAAAGCGGGATATCAGCGCCAGCTTGCAAAGGCGGTGAAACTGGCTCGTTTTATTGCCTTGTTGCCTTATTGCGACAGACATTAATTTCATCACATGCGGCTGCAACGTCTTACTGAATATTTGCTTCGCCACCGCTGGCAGGCAATCATACTGACTTTTATTATCACCTATATTCCGGTGATAGGCATGGCCAGTATCCTGATTGCCTGTCTGGTAACCTTGTGTGTGGGCGTTGTGGAAGGCGCCATGTTCACCCTGGCGGCGACACTTCCCTATGTTCTGGTTTTTGCATCAGGAACTCGGGAGGCTATCCCCATGGTGGTCTGGGCTACGGTCACGCTGACCGTGCTGGGTAATGTATTGACCTGGGTATTTGCTGTAATGTTGCGGCGTCACTGCTCATGGAGTTTCATTCTTCAGGTCGCGGCTTTGACAGGAGTATTGGCGATTAGCGTCATACATCTGGCATATCCGGGTATCGGCGACTGGTGGGCAGCCCAGCTGCAATCATTTTACAACCAGTCCGCTGCGCTGGCGGGTGCGGCCCAGGGTGAGACCTTACCGGCGATAGGCGAGTCACAAGTTGACACTATCAATATAATCAAGAACTTCGCAACGGGCATTCTCGCTGTGTTTGTATTATTCACGGCGGTGATTCAGGTGATGGTGGCGCGCTGGTGGCAAATCACGGTTTCTCATACCGGCCGTTTGGGCAGGGAACTGCAAGGAATACACTTGAGCCGCTTGGCGGGCGGTTTGTTCATGCTTGCTCTGGTGCTCTATTATTTGGAAAATAGCGTTGTTTTAGATATACTGCCTGTCCTTTGCCTGCTGTTTAGCGCGGCGGGACTGAGTCTGGTGCACTATATTTTCGGGCTGATGGAGCCGTCCAAGGGCCGTTTCTGGCTGTCCCTGTTGTATATCGCACTCATGTATTCGCTGACAATGATTGCCATGCTGCCATTGTTTTCGGCCCTGAACCTGATATTGCCGGTCGTGATCGCAGTCATGATTTTATCAGCAAGTATTTTTGCTTTCGTGGTGTTGGGTTTGTTTGATGTCTGGTTTAACATGCGGAAGCGGATTCGAAAGGTTTGAGAATTAATCATTAAGAAACATTAGCGGAGGGGGTAAGAAGGTGGAAGTTATCTTACTTGAAAAAATGCGCAACTTGGGTGCGCTGGGTGAAAAAGTAAAAGTGAAATCAGGCTATGCGCGAAACTTTCTGATTCCGCAAGGCAAGGCTGTTTATGCAACCAAAGATAATCTTGCAAAATTCGAACTGCGCCGCGCTGAACTTGAAAAGCTGGCAGCTGAACGTATGAAAGACGCTACAGCCAGGCAACAGAGTCTGGCGGCCCTGCCGACTATCGTTATCACTGTCAAGGCGGGAGAGGAAGGCAAGCTGTTCGGCTCTATAGGCACGCGTGACATTGCTGATGCGATCATGAAAGCCGGTGTCAAGGTTGAAAAGCGGGAAGTGTATTTGCCTGAAGGAGCGATACGCCTGGTGGGTGAATATGATATTGCTGTCGATCTGGGCAGTGATGTGACCGCAACTGTGAAAGTGAGCGTGGTTGCGGAAGGTTAATCACTTCTCTGATAATAAATAAACAGGCAGGATGGGAGATGGCGGCCCCTTCTGTCTGCTCTCTTCTTTGGACAATTTACCTCATTAATGCGAAAATTCGCTGTGACTCTCTTAATCCAGGACGGCGAAATTTGTTATGACTGAAGCATTGCTAAACAGACGGTCACCCGCAAATCGGGTCATGAATTCTCATTCGGTCAAAGTCCCGCCGCACTCCATTGAAGCCGAACAATCCGTATTGGGCGGGTTAATGCTGGATAACCGCGCCTGGGACCAGGTGGTGGAGCGCCTGCGTGAAGAAGATTTTTACCGTAACGAACACCGGCTGATTTTCCGCGTGATGTCGCGGCTGCAAGAGCAAGGCAAGCCCATAGATGTACTGACTGTTTCTGACGCCTTGCGCGAAATGCATGAATTGGAACAGGTGGGCGGGGAAGTCTACTTGTTTGAACTGGCGAACAATACACCTAGCGCCGCCAATATTTCAGCCTATGCAGACATTGTTCGCGAACGCTCTGTTTTGCGGCAAATGATCGCGGCTGCCGGTGATATCGCAGACAGTGCGTTCAATTCACAAGGCCGCAGCATAGTGGAATTACTGGATGCCGCGGAGCAGCGGGTTTTTTCTATCTCCGAGCAGGGATCGCGCGGAGACGGCCCCGTTAATGTTAAGGACTTTCTCGCTAAAACCATGGATAAGATCGATACCTTGTTTCATGCGGGCACGTCAATCACCGGCGTGCCAACCGGGTATCATGACCTGGATGAAATGACCTCGGGGCTGCAGCCCTCTGATCTGGTCATTATTGCGGGACGTCCCTCCATGGGTAAGACGATGCTTGGAATGAATATAGCCGAACATGTGGCCATTAAGAGCCGTTTTCCGGTGTTGATTTTCAGCATGGAAATGCCTGGTGAAGCCATTGTCATGCGCTTGCTGTCTTCTTTGTGCCGCATCGATCAGCTGCGTATACGTACTGGAAAACTGGCTGACGAAGACTGGCCGCGCATTAGCGCCACAGTAAGCATGCTCTCGGATACGCCGCTGTTTATTGACGATACGCCCGGGCTCAGCCCGGCAGAAATGCGCGCGCGCGCGCGCCGGCTCGCGAAAGAACACGGCCAGTTGGGAATGATATTGGTTGATTATTTACAATTGATGCAAGTGCCAGGTTATAGTGAAAACCGTACAGCGGAAATTTCTGAAATATCCCGTTCGCTAAAAGGGCTGGCGAAAGAGCTAAAAGTACCCGTTGTCGCGCTGTCCCAGCTTAACCGCGGACTGGAGCAGCGCTCGGACAAACGGCCGGTCATGTCGGATTTGCGTGAGTCCGGCGCGATTGAGCAGGATGCTGACGTGATTGCCTTTATATATCGGGATGAAGTTTATAATGAAAACAGTCCTGACAAGGGAACCGCTGAAATCATTATCGCCAAGCAGCGTAATGGTCCGATTGGGAAAGTCAGGTTAACCTTCATGGGGCAGTATACCTGTTTCGAAAACTTCACGCGTCAGTCAAATTATTCCTGATTCAGTATGGGTGATTTCAGATGAGCCGTCCAACTTACATGAAAATCAATCTTGCCTCGTTGCAGCATAACCTTGAACGGGTTCGCGCACTGGCATCCGGCCGTTCGATCATTGCCATGGTAAAAGCGAATGCCTATGGACACGGAATCACACGCATCGCCCATGCCTTGCCTGGCGCTGACGCACTGGGTGTCGCCTCCATGGAAGAAGGGTTGATGCTGCGTGATGACGGGATTACTCAGTCGATTGTGCTGGCAGAAGGCTTGTTTTATCAGGATGAAGTCCAGGAAGCCTCCAGACATCATTTTACCCTGGTGGTTCATCATTTGCCGCATGTGGAAATGCTGGAAAAGGCCAGGGTCAAACATCCATTCAAAGTCTGGCTGAAAGTCAATACCGGCATGCACAGGCTGGGGATTGATCCTGTGGATTTTCAGGAAGTGTACACTCGTCTGACGGCGGCCGAATCCGTGCAAAAGCCTATAGGTTTGATGACACATTTTGCAGAGGCAGACGCGGCAGACGGTCGGGCTACCGCACAACAGCTCGCCGTATTCAATCAGGTCACCGGGCATTTTGGCGGCCCGCGCAGCATGGCGAATTCCGCGGCCATTCTTGCCTGGCCTGAAACACATGGCGATTGGGTGCGGCCGGGACTCATGTTATACGGCGGATCGCCGTTTTCTGGTAAAACCGGCCTGGATTACGATTTGAAACCGGTCATGACTTTATGGTCCAGGCTCATAGCCATCACCAAGGTAAAAAAAGGCGGAAAAATAGGTTACGGCGGGACTTGGGAAGCGCCGGAAGATATGCAAGTCGGTGTGGTGGGCGTGGGTTACGGGGATGGCTATCCTCAATTTGCTGGCGTGGGCACGCCGATATTGGTAAATGGCGCGCGTTGTCCGCTGGTAGGCCGGGTTTCCATGGACATGCTGACAGTGGACTTGCGTAATCAGCCCCAAGCGAAAATTGGCGACCCTGTTACACTATGGGGCGAGGATTTGCCGGTTGAATATATTGCTGAATCCAGCCACACCTCCGCTTATGAGATTTTGACCCGTATGACTCCCAGACCAAAGATTGAAGTCAGTATGTGACGATTGTCCGTGCTGCGGCGATACAGCGCAAAACAAGCATATAATCTTGATAATTCTTCTTTGACAGGATAGAGTGCCATGCAAAATCCAGTTAAGAGAATCATAATGATGAAAACCCTTGGCCGATTCCTCTCTCTGTTCTGTCTGATGTTTCTCCTTCCTGCGGTCTCGTTTGCGTGGAATGCGCTGGGTCACATGGTGATCGCCGAAATTGCCTATCAAAATTTGAAACCGGATGTGCGTGAAAAAGTGGATGCGCTGGTAGAAAACCTGCATCAACAATATCCCGAGATGAAGTCATTCGCGAATATTTCTTATTGGCCTGATGCGCTGCGCGGGCAGAAAATTGAAACCTATACTCACTGGCATTACATTGATATCGCATTTAGTACCGATGGAACGCCGCTGCAAGATCTGGTTGATGATGATAATGCGGTGTGGGCTGTCAACAATATCGAACCGGTAGTTAAAAACACGCGCGCCAATGCCTATGAGCGCGCGCGCTTTCTCGCATTCCTGACACATATTGTCGGTGATTTGCACCAGCCGCTGCATACGGTTTCGTATATCTCGGCCGCAACGCCCAATGGCGACAAGGGTGGAAACGATTTTTACGTCCGATACAATAACGAGCGCGTTAAACTGCACAGGTTATGGGATGGCGGTGTGGGTGTGTTCGAAGGCGAGGGTTCACAAACCCGGGCGCATGAAACGGCGTCCAATATCATGGCTCTTTATCCGGAAAGCGGGTTTGGAGCGCAGGTCAATGACATCACACCGGCAAACTGGGCAAATGAAGGTCTGGAAAATGCCAAAAAATATGTTTATAACACTGCTCCCAACCAGGCACTTTCTGCCGCGTATGTAGAAGAAGGCCGGCGGATTTCTGAAAAAGAAGCCGCACTCGCGGGTTATCGGCTTGCAAAAATTCTTAACTCGATTATTTCTGTTGGCGATAAAAATTAAATGCAGTGCCTATGAATGCCAGCTAAAAACATGCTGGCATGACAATCTGTCTGCTTATGGTGAGGGGCAGCGCGCCCTTCGAGACGGCACTGCGTGCCTCCTCAGGCCTGTCCTGAGCTTGTCGAAGGAGCGAACGGACTTGGATTTTTCCGTTCGCGGCGAGGAGCCGCGTCAGCGGCGTATTTGATTCCCGTTTGTGGTGAGGAGCCGCGCTAGCGGCGTCTCGAACCACGACGGGATAGTATGGAGCTTTATTGATTTTTAGGCCCAGAGCCGGGATGGGGGCTGATATCCGGCTTGCTGCGCGGCTTCTTCGGTGCCTGATGATGTGCAAACATTCCCACGCTGCTAAGTTGTTGGTGCTTTTCCGCAATTTCTGGTTTGACAACAAGTTTTTGTGTTTTTTGCTGTTTGTATTTTTCAGATAGCTGGACTGCTTGCTGTTGTATCGCGGGTAATGCTTCAAGCACATTCTGATGTGTGCCCAACATGGCTTTTACGTGTCCCGGATGTGGACAAAGACGGGCAATCTCCAGTTGCCTTTCGGTTTGCAATGACATGGCGTTTACTTCGCCCAGCAGACTCCTGGCGGCTTGATAATCGCTTATCAGTTGCTGGTCATGGAGTAGTTTTTCACTGGATCCATCCAGGGAGCGGCCCAGGCTTGCTTCCAGCGTGCTGATATCCTGGCTTAGAGTTTCCAGTTTCTCGCGCGCCTGAGACTGGATTTTTTCTATGTAAGTATCCAGTTCTATGTATCCGGTTATATTATTGATGTCAGCGTTGGGCGACAGGCAGGCTTTCATGACAGTATCCACGTTTTTGTTGCGCAGCCAGAATTTTTCGGGAATGGATTCAAGAAATTGACGCAGTAATTTCTGGTTCTCGGAATGGCCGAGATTGTTGAAGAATGCTTTGGAATGGAGTGCTTGAGTCAAATGAGAAATGGAATCCAGGCTGGCGAGAGTATCCTGCATTGATTTGATCGACCGCAGGGCTGGTTGGGCTTCATCTGTTTGGCATGAAGAACACAATATGGCCGCTTGTTTTAGTTTTTGGTTTAATTCAGCGCGGGCGTCCGCCTTGCCCAGGTCGCCGGAAAACTCGGAAAACGTGTGGCGGGCTTGTTTCAATTCTTCCATCAATTGTTTTTTCTGCTTGAATTGTTCAATGGCTGCATCTATTTTCTGAAAATCAGGATGATTGATAATTCTGGATAACTGTGACTTCAATTGTTTGACCGCCTTGAGATCTTCCTGGGCGGCAACAATTTGTTCATCCAGGGTTTCACGGAAGAGATTAACACGCTCGATTCGGTTTTCCATGCGTGTTATGAGTGAGGACATTCTGTCGAGAAGATCGCTGGCATTAGACGCGTCATGCTTTAGGGATTGAATATCCTCTGTCAGTTCTGCGGCCATTTTAATATTTTGCGCAAGTATTTTTCCTTGTTCCTTGATGAAGAGTTGATGCTTGGCCAGATCTCCTTTGTAGGCGGTTGAGACATGTTCCATGGTCTGGTTCTTGTTGCTGGAAGCCTGCGTTTTTTGCCGGAAGATATCCCATTGATTCAGAGGAGTCAGGATTGCTTCACTGTTGCTGCGGGTAATTTTATCAAGCCTGAGCAGCACTTTTTCACGCTCTTGCTCAAACCGGATCCGCTCGGCGTGATCTTCTTCATATCGCTCCAGTGTCTGGTCAATTGCGTAGCGGACAGGATGGGTAACATCAAATTCTTTCAATAATTGAGATAAAAACCGAAATTCTTCCCAGTATTGCCCGGAAGAAGGCGCCGCCTTCAGGGCGTCGAGTTTTTGTGCGATCATTTCGGTGTAACGCTGAATAATCTGAACAATTCTGTCTTCGATTTCGGGATGTTCAAGCGGCATTCCGGACACGTCGACGGCGGCGTCATAAAACTCTTTGAAGTCGGCATCATGCCGGGCGTGATGTCCCAGAATGGTCAACAAGGCGCTGATGGAACTGGCATAGTTTTCCATTTTGGGAGCCAGCGCCTCTATTTCAAGCAAATCACCCTCGTTTTTTCTCACCAGTGATTCTGTCAGGCCGTGGCGCATATCCCTGATCCGGACGGCATGGTCATGCAAACGGGCAAGTGCCGCATGAGCGGCGCGCTGGGGTTCGTATGCGCTTTTTTCGGGTGCGGCGGTGGTTGTTTTGGAAGAAGCCGCCTCTATCTCCTGGTTGATCTGGCTGGCCAGCGCCGCTTTGGCGTTAATCTTCTTTGCCTTGATAGCTTTCAGCTCGGAATGCAGTAACGCAACAATAGTACTCATTATTTTATCAATGTCAGCGGGTGTTTTTACGGAAGGTATTTTTTTGCGTACGGGCTCTAGTTTGCCAAGCAGTGCCTGCATGTCCGCGATAGAGGAATGACCGTATTTGAATGCCTCGGCATATTCGGAAGCCAGCATGGCGAGAGCGTCTTTTGTATCTCCGATTTTTCCCCGGATTGATTTTCTGATTTCATCTGATTGGGCGGCTTCCAGCTGGTCCCATTTGATTTGTCTGGATGACACGGCAAGCATACTGCCGAGTTTATCGAGACGATCTTTTATTCTGGCCTGCGGTTCGTGTAACGGCGTGAGATCCATGTTTGCAATGCGTGCAGCCATGCGGACGTTAACTTCCTGGTTTCTCTCGCGTATGCCGGCGAGCCGGTCTTTCTGGTAGGATTCAAAACCGGTTTCAGCGGTTGGCAAGCGTGCGCTGATGTCGCGTAACTTCTCATTAATGGTTGATTCGATGTGGCCAGCCTGTTTTGCGATATTCAGCTGCCGGTTCATCAGGGATTCAATCAAACCCATGTCGCGTTGGATATCATATACCTTGCCAGCCTGGGTGAAATTCCTGTATTGAGAACGGGCGTGCTCTTTTTGAATGGATTGCAAATAAGCTTTGTATTCTTTCAGTTTTTCAATATTGTCCTGGTCTTTGTTGATGCTTTGCAGATAAGCGTCAATCCTCCTGAGCAATCCTTCAATGACTTCTGTCAGCCTGTCTGCGTAAAACTGGTTAATTTGCTGGTTTGCTTTTTCTACTGCGGCTGGTTTGTCGCGGATATAATCTTGCAAAAACTGTTTAAATTCGCCGCCCTTGTATTTCTTTGCTGTATCCTTGCCGTTGGCAAGCATTTCCTGGATTTGGTGGTTGATACGGTTGATTTCCGCCACGGTCATTTTGGCTTGCTGACCGGAGATAAATTCGGGATTGCCGCGCAGATAATCATATAACCAGTCACTCAATTCCTTGGCTTTCAATTCGGCGCTTTGTATTTCCCGGACGAAAGGATGAGATTCAAAGAATGTTATCCGATTATCGAAGTTGACACGGTCAAAAGCGCGGATGACCGATTGAACATGGCCAGCGGTTTCTGTTTTCTTGCCGGATTTTTTTTCTCTGGCTTCCCGGGATTGGATAATCTTGTAAGCGCCATTCGCTTCCATCTCATGTGATAATCTGCAAATCAGTTGATACTGTGCTTTGAGCGCGCCCGCCTGCTTTGGAGAATAGGCTGATTTTTTATAGGCTTTCTTTACTGACTCCTCGAATCTGGATGTCTGTTTTTGCAATTCTTTAAACTGTTTTCTTGCCTGCGCTTCCGTCGTCTGCTGTTTGAGCCGTGTGTTTCCGATAATCCCGCGCTGTATCAGTTCGGAACGGGCTGTCTCAAAGCGAGCGTGCATTTCGCTTTTCAATTTCATGACATCTTTTCCTGACAGGGATTCATACATGACCTGCATGTTTCCGGTTTCAGGATCATAATACTTTCCAAACCGGTCTCTGATGATGCCTGCGCTATATTGATCGGCATGGTCGGCTATCCAGGTTAATTCCTTAATGTGATCTCCTATACTTTCCCTGGAAGTGATTTGTGTCTTTTCGGACAAGACGATTTTTTTATGTTTTATCAGCAGGGAACGTGTGATTTCCGCGGTTTCAAGCAGTTGGTTATATGCAAGACGATAATCACGGTCTTGGTTGTCTGGATCAATGGCGGATCCTGCGTGCAGGTTATTGGTGAAAAGTCTGCTTAATGCGTAATTGTTGGATTTGTCAAAATAGGATTGCCATAATGTATCCAGGACGTTTTCATCGCGTACAGGATTCTTTAATAAACTTTCAATAATGCGCATATCCTCGATTGCCATGTCGACGATTTGTTTTTTTATGTCTTGCATGAGCGTCTGGCAGTGTTTGAGGTCTTTCTCGTAAACAGCGAAGTCATTTTCCATCAGATGGGGGTGAGCGCTGACACGTTTTTTCAACTCTTCCAGGGATTGGTTCAGCCTGTCCCGGCGTTCGCGGTTCTCGCGCGTCACGGCTGTGTCATGAATGACTGCCAGGGTATCCAGGAAATGCCGTGCCTGGTCGATATCACCCTGCAGTAATTCTTTTTGCTTTTCCAGGCTGGTTACCAGAGTTTTCACATTGCCTATTGTCAAGGAGTCGATGGTGAGCAGGCCGCGGGAAAATATTTCGATTTTAACTTCGTCGTTGTTAGTGACAATAGCATCTTTAATGGCCCCCCGGACTTTCACCAGATCGTTATCCGTGAACAGACTGAGTTCCTGTGTGGTCACAGGATCGTCGTTTGTCTTTCTGGACAAATCTCGCCATCGGGATTTTAATTGCCGGAATTCCATGATTGCCGCGTGCAGCTTTTCTTCATCTAGGCGCGCGTCAGGATTTTCGGAATTTTTTCTCTGGAAAAGTTCTGCGCTGATGAGAAGCTTTTCATACTGCTTCATCATCAGCCCAATATAAATCAGTTTTGCGTTTCTCAATAGATCATTTGAACCTTCATCACTCTGTCTGGTGATTGACATGCAGAAACCCCTCATTTTATGTTATTTGCCATTTCCCAACGGCTTTTCTGTTTTCTGTATGGCTTGAAACCATAAATTAAGTATAGAAGAATATGGCGGGATGTTTGCGGCCACTCTGAATCTGATGGAGCCATGCCGGCATGCGCGGATTAATTCTTTGATTACCAACATAATTTGATCACCTTGTCTGCGTGCTCAGACAATGCGGCAGAGGTGAAGTGCGGACAGGCGTGGCGGATTTAACTAGAGGATTCAGAAGCTTAGGAAGGAGGATGCCGGCACGGTTACAGACGCCCCTGTCCGGAACACAAGATATACGCATGATATATCAATAAATTGGCCGGCAAGACGGGAGAGAAAACGGATTTCAGTTGAAAGATTCAAGACACTCTACAGCTTCCTTCAGTGTTTGAACCGGCATGATTTTCATGCCATCCAGCGTTTTTTTCGCGGTGTTTGCCTGGGGAACAATCGCAGTTTTAAACCCATGTTTGGCCGCTTCTTTTAATCGCTCCTGTCCGCCGGGGACCGGGCGGATTTCGCCAGACAATCCCAGTTCTCCAAAGGCGAGCAAATCATGCGGAAGGGCGCGGTTTCGCAAACTGGACAAAATGGCAAAAACAGCGGGCAGATCAGCCGCGGGCTCGAAGATTTGTAGTCCGCCCACGACATTCAGAAAAACGTCCAGGCTGTGTGTGGAAATGCCTGTGTGTCTATGCAGCACGGCGAGCAGCATGGAAAGACGCTGGTTTTCCAGGCCGACGGATAACCGTCGCGGATTCGCCATATGGCTTTGATCTACCAGAGCTTGTACTTCAACCAGCAAGGGACGGGATCCTTCCTTGGTAGCGGTAATGATGCTTCCGGAAACGGCTTGAGCGCTGCGCGAAAGGAAAATGGCAGATGGGTGGCTGACTTCGCGCAAGCCTTTTTCCGTCATGGCGAAAATGCCTAACTCGTTGACGGCGCCAAAGCGGTTTTTGACCGCCCGAATCATGCGGTAACGGTTATCCTGCTCGCCTTCAAAATAGAGGACGGTATCAACCATGTGTTCCAGCACGCGCGGGCCGGCCAGGCTGCCTTCCTTGGTGACATGACCTACCAGAAACAAGGCGGTGTCTGACTGTTTGGCGTAGTGTACCAGCTGCATGGCGCTTTCGCGCACCTGTCCCACTGAGCCAGGCGCGGAAGCTAATAGCGACGTATGCATGGTCTGAATGGAGTCAATCACCAAAATACGCGGTTTTTCCTTTTGCACGTGACCCAGAATGCTTTCTACCTGAGTATCAGCCATCAACCACAGTTGATTTTCCGGCAAGCCCAGACGCCGCGCTCTCAAGGTGACTTGCTGGGGAGATTCTTCGCCTGTGACATATAAAACTTTCATCTGCTGGCCGAGATGCGCTACCGTCTGTAACAAGAGTGTGGATTTGCCTATTCCCGGGTCGCCGCCTATCAGGATGGCTGAACCCATGATGATCCCTCCCCCTAATACGCGGTCCAGTTCCTGTGAGCCGGTTGACAGCCGGATTGCTTCATGCAGCGTGACATCAGCCATGCGTGTCATGACAGGCTGGTGGGCGCCTGCGTATCCCTGATAGCGTGATGCCGGCGCGGGCGTATTCATTTCCTCCACGATAGTGTTCCATTCATTGCAGCCGGTGCATTGACCTGACCATTTGGGGTATAGCGTGCCGCAGGTTTGGCAGCAAAACGTCAGTTTGTTTTTTGACATGGCGATGTGGGCCTTTATATCCTGTTGTGACATAGTTTAAACGAAAAGCATTCAACAATCCCCGAAAAGCGTGCAAAGGAAGCAGCTGGGAGGACTGGGAAGAATGTATAAACGGAAAGCTTGGGGGTGGCGTGCGGGGAGGGTGAAAAATCCCGGGACTGCGCCCCGGGATTTTCAAGTCAGGAGGTTAGCTGACAGCTTGCCAGGTGCCGTCCGGCTGACGGCAGGCCGTGCCGTACATTTGCTGTTTCTTGCCTGCGATATTTGCAACGGTGCGGTATTCACGGCAATACTCGTTGCCGCCCACAGTCACATTCTTGGTGGGAACGACTTCATAAGCTGCGCCAGAGTCCGCATTATGCCAGTAGGCGGGTTTGCCGACCGGGTTATTATCCAGTGCCCTGTTCATCTTTAATCTGTCGGTATCATCCATGCTTTTACCTATGGAGCCGCCGATAATGGCGCCGGCGATAGTGCCAGCCGCGATCGCTAATATCTGTCCGCTTCCCTTGCCAACCGTGCTGCCGATCAAGCCGCCGGCCACACCGCCTGACAGCACGCCCACATCCTGTTTGGACATGTTTTGACACCCTAACAGGCTGATGGAACAAAGCAACACAACAAACGCTGTAAACATTTTTTTCATGGAATAACTCCTCAAATAGTGATTCTTGAGAATCGCTGGGCTATTCTATACTGACAAAATGACTATGCCAAATTTTCTATCGTCAAAGAAGTTCCCTCATGACGGGACGCATCCTGAAGTGCGGGTGATCATAACAAAAAAGAGCGTATGAATCATGACACTTAGAGCGGTTTATCCTGATGGCGCGTTTGGTGAGTATGTTTTTACAGCGGACAAAAAGCGCATAGATCTCGAATATCTTTATAACCTCTTATGCATCCCGTCGCGGTATTCTACCGGCCTCCCGCCGGAGCGGTTTCCCCTGGTGATTGAAAACTCACTCTGTTTTTCTGTTTTCTACCAAGGCAGGCAAATAGGATTTTCACGTGTTATCAGTGATCACTCTGAATTTGCGTCATTGTGGGATGTCTTTATAGATGAGCCTCACCGCGGCAAGGGGGTTGGCCAGGCTTTGCTCAAGTATATCTTCGAGCATACCCGGCTGAGAGGGATTTTCCGCTGGTTCCTGATGACTGAAGACGCCCACGGTCTTTACCAAAAGTTTGACTTCAAGACGGAAATTTATAATCCCTATATCATGATGAAAGTGAATCTGAGTTAAAATCAATTCCCGCGGCTTGCCGCGGGCCCATCATGTGATCTTGAGGCATGTTCAGGGATGACAGGGCGCGAAACCGTTTCTCAAGGTGATGCCGGGGCCGTCAGCCGCTGATTTTCAATTCTTCCCAGTATTTTTCAAAGAGCGCGAGCGTATCATCCCCCACATCTGTCTGGAAGTGCCCCTGTTTCATGATTTCCCGGGTAGGATAGACGACCGGGTTGTTGCGTATGTTCTCGGGCAGCATTTTTTTTCCCGCGAGATTGGTAATGGGGAAGTGTGTATAAAGAGCGATTTCCTTGGCGATTTCGGGGCGCAGAATAAAGTTGATGAATGTATAGGCTGTGTCCTTGTGAGGCGCGGAAACAGGAATGGCAAAATTATCCACCCAGATCACAAAACCTTCCCGGGGAAACACAAACTTCACACGCTTGTTGTCCAGCGAGGCTTTGTAGGTATCGCCGTTCCAGGCCATGCCGACAGTGGCGTCTTCATCAATAATGATGGATACAACCGTGTCCGTTGAAAAAACCTTTACATTCTTCATTAATTCTTTCAGTTTTAAAAATGCCTCCTTGATGTGCGCCGGATCCTTGTCATTGGCGGAGTAACCCAATGTCATCAAGGCCATGGAAAATACTTCCCGGGTATCGTCCAGCAGCATGAGTTTGTTATAAAAGCGCGCATCCCAGAAATCCGACCATTTATTGATGCTGTTCACGGGAAAATAGTCACTGTTATAAAAAATTCCCGTAATGCCCCAGATGAAAGGAACACTGTATTCCGTGCCAGGGTCGTAAGCGGGATGCAGGAAATCCGGGCTCAGGTTTTTCCAGTTTGTGAGCCGGGATTTGTCCAGTTTTTGCAGCAGGCCTTGTCTGGACATGCGGTCGACATAGTAACTGGACGGCATGATCAGGTCATAACCGGGATTTTTGGCGGCGCGGATTTTGGCATACATGATTTCATTGTTTTCATAGGTTGAAATATTGACTTTGATGCCGGTTTCCTTTTCAAACATTCGCACGACAAAATCAGGTATTTCTCCAGTCCAAGCGTAGATATTGACGACTCTGTTTTTTCCTGACGCGGCCAGCGGGATGATCAGGATCAGGATGAAAAAGAGGAAACGTCTCATGCTTTTTTCCTCAGAGCCAGTTGGGATAAAACAATGAATGTCAGGGTCACGCAGAACAAAACGCTGCAGAGCGCGTTAATTTCCGGCTTGATGCCGGAACGGACCATGGAAAAAATTTGCAGCGGTAAAATCTGAAATTCCGGACCGGCAACGAAATAACTGATGATCACATCGTCCAGCGAGAGTGTGAAGCTGAGCAGCCAGCCTGCGAACAGCGCGGGCCACAAGAGCGGTAAAATAATGCTTCTCAGTATGAGCAAATCATTGGCGCCCAGGTCCTTGGCCGCTTCAAATATGTTTTTGTCGAAGCTGATCAGCCGGCTGTACGCGGTCACAATGACAAAAGGGATGCAAAAGCTGATGTGCGCGAGTAACAGACTCGTGAAACCAAGCTCAAGGCGCAGGAAGGTAAAGAGTATCAGCAGGGATGCTCCGGTCACAATCTCAGGTGACAGAATGAGGATGAAAACAAGACCGTTTAAAAAATTTCTACCCATGAAACGATAGCGATACAGACTGACGGCGGCGATCATGCCGATCAGAGTGGCAACGGAGGCTGAGGATAATCCCAGCAGAAACGAGTGCCAGGTTGAAATCCATAAGTCGCTGTCGGAAAACAATTCCGCATACCATCGCCAGGTAAACCCGTGCCATAAGAGTGAATATTGCGAATCATTAAATGAATAAACGATCAGGATAATAATCGGAATATAAAAGAACAAATAGATGAGCGTCAGGTACGACATTTGCTGCAGCGGCCTCATGTTCATCAGAATTTTCTCCCGATAGCGGCGCGGCGGCAGGAATGATTTTTCATATCCACTCCCGTTTTTTGCCGCCGCGGGTTACCCAGACATAAACCAGGATGAGTGTCGCGAGTACCAGTGTGAGCACGGCGCTGAAGGCTGATCCCATTGGCCAGTTCTGGGCGATGAGAAACTGGTTCTGGATCAGGTTGCCGAGCAGGACGGATTTTGCTCCGCCCAGAATATCAGGGATATAAAAGATGGTCATCGCAGGCAGAAACACCAAAATGGAACCCGAGATGATGCCGGGGATGGTCAGGGGAACAATGATTTTCCGGAAAGTGGTAAAACGGTTTGCTCCCAGATCACGCGCCGCGTCAATCAGACGGTTATCCAGTCTTTCCACATTGGTCATGATGGGCAGGATCATGAATGGCAGGAGGTTATACACGAGACCGATCATGACGGCGTAATTAGTGAATAGAATGGGGAGAGGATGGTCTATGGCGCCCAGGGCGATCAGCAGGGAGTTGAGAATGCCCTTGGCTTTAATGATGGCGATGAGCGCGTAACTGCGGATCAGCGAACTGGTCCAGAAGGGTATGATGACCAGCAGTAATAGAAAGTTTTTCCATTGGCTTTGCATGCGTGCGATGAGATAGGCGAAAGGGTAGCCAATGACAAGGCACAGTAATGTGCAAGTCCCCGCAATGATGAAAGACTTTTCAAAAATTCGTATATACGTGAAGTTGTTTAACTGTGCATAATTCCCTAGTGTGACCGGCAGTTCAATGAGATTATTTTCATCATGGCTTAAAAAACTGGACGCGATGACGAGACAGAAGGGCAGCAGGGCGAACAGAAACATCCATACCCACACCAGTATCAGGGAAAACTGTTTGAAACGGTCGTCATGTCTCATGCGGCAAGATGACCTCCCACCCCGGTGTCCAGTTTACCCAGACTTGTTCTCCCATCTTGTACTCCAGCCGGTCGTCATCTTCATCGAAAAATTCCGTGGCGGCGACAATTTTATTGTTGGCGAGCCGTACGATCAGGTCGACCGTCGTGCCCTTATAAATGACTTCTTCCACGGTGCCTGCAAACATGTCTGCGGTATCGGTCACTTCATGCTGATTCCAGACACGCACATCTTCAGGACGTATGAGCACATGCACTTTTTCACCCGGCAGGCACAGACGCGTGCTTTTAGCCATGCGCTGTTTGTCAAGAATGCTGACCATGATTTGCCGGTTGCCGTCCGTGCTGAGAATTTCGCCTTCAAAAATATTGACTTCACCTATGAAGGTTGCGACTTTCAATGTGCTGGGTTCTTCATAGACCTGGCGCGGGGTGCCAATTTGTTCGATATAGCCTTCCTGCATCACCACAACACGGTCGGACATGGAAAGAGCTTCTTCCTGGTCGTGCGTGACGAAGATGAATGTGATTTCCAGCGTGCGCTGCAGCTGCTTGAGTTCTATCTGCATGGTTTTTCGCAGCCGGTAATCGAGAGAAGACAGGGGTTCATCCAGCAGGAGAACGCGCGGGCGGTTGACCGCGGCGCGCGCGATGGCAACCCGCTGCTGCTGGCCGCCGCTTAACTGGCTGGGCTTTCTCTCCGCGAAACGTTCGAGTTTCACCATCTTTAACACGTCTGCGACGCGTTCACTGATTTCAATTTGCGGCACTTTCTGGCAGCGCAAGCCGAAGGCGATGTTTTCAAAAACAGTCATGTGCGGGAAGAGGGCGTAGCTTTGAAAAACGGTGTGGACATGACGCTGATGCGGCGGCAGTCCGCTTACATCTTTGCCGTCTATGAATATGTTGCCTTGCGTAGGTTCTTCGAAACCGGAAATGAGACGCAGCAGGGTGGTTTTGCCGCACCCTGATGGTCCTAGCAGAGTTAAAAATTCACCTTCTTGTACTTCGAGGTTGATATCATGCAAGATCTCATGATCATGGATTGACTTGTATATACCTCGCAGTTCAACAACGTTTTTGGCCACCACCATCCCTTAACTTTTGTCAGGCAAAAGTAGAATCAGAAAAAAGGCGCAGATTATGTGTCTAATGTGATCTGATGTCCAGTTTTTTACAAGTGTATTTTACCACGCCATATTGTGAGACGCAGTCACCCTGAAAAAATACTGCGCATCCCGGTTAGAGTAAAAAATGCCCATCAAATGTAAAGTTGATTATTTTTGCTTTCATAATTAATATAGCCACGTAAATTACACACAGGAGCTTAAACATGTTAACTAAAAAAATAATGTTAGGAGTAGCTGCACTGGGTCTTTCAAGTTTGGTCACAGCGAATGCTTTCGCTGCCGCACCAGGATTTTATGTCGGTGGTCAATTAGGTTATGGCAACGTCCATCAATCTGATATTTCCCGCACGGACATGAACGATTTAATCGGCTCTGCAGTGGGCAACAATAAATTTACAGTCAATTCTTTCAACAACAGCGGCAAAGACACGGGACTTGCCGGACGTCTGTTCGCAGGTTATCAGGTGAATTCCAACTGGGCGGGTGAATTGGGCTGGAGCAAGTTCAGCACCATGAACACCAAGGCTTCCGCCACTGCCACCGATAACAATCCTGGTGGTTCAACCGTGACCGCAAACGCTCGCGGCAATATCAAGACCGATGCTGTGGATCTGGTTGCCAAGGGCATTTATCCGCTGCAAAACAATGTCAGCGTATACGGTAAAGTCGGTGCTGCGTACATCATGAGCCGTGCGCACGCTTCTGCTTCTGCCTCCGAAGCCGGCGTGACCGTTTCCGGCAGCGGCAGCAAAAATTCGCACAAGATTTTCCCGACCGTTGGTGTGGGCGCAAGCTATGATTTCACCAGCAACGTGGCGGCGGATTTGTCTTACAACCGTATCCAGAAAGTCGGCAGCTCAAGCAACATCGGCAGCACCGACCTGGTCAGCGTTGGTTTGACCTACTACATTGGCTAATTATATTGGCTAAGATGTCTGAAGGGCGCTGCAAACACAGCGCCCTTTCTTTTTCCGCCCTTCGTTGTTTTTCCCTCCCATAGTTTTTTTTATCAATTCCGATTAAGCTCATAGCTGGCATTAAAAAAAGAAAAAGGACTTTTGATATGGCTGACTGGAAACAAATGGCGGCGGCAGCGATCATGTCGGGCGCCTTGCTCATGTCGGGCACACAGTCTCATGCCGCCCAGCCGGGTTTGTATCTTGGCGGTCAACTGGGCTGGGGCAATGTCACCGAGAGCGGTGTGTCAAGAGGTGACATGGGCCAGATGATCAATGAAGCCCTGGGGTATGGGAACTTTACCGTAACCAACTTCAAGGGGACAACGGATGAAACCGGATTTGCCTGGCGTGTCTTCGGCGGATATCAGATAGGCTATCATTGGGCGGCTGAAATCGGCTGGACCTTGTTCCCGCGCCTACCTATCGATGCTTACGCCTCTGGTGATGACCACACGACAGGTCTTCCCTATCAGGCGGGTACTTCAGGCACATTCAAAACCAGCGCCTTTGATCTGGTCGGAAAATATATCTATCCTTTGCCTTGCTGCTTCAATCTCTATGGAAAGCTGGGTCTTGCTTATCTCACCGGGCGGTCAAACATGTCTGTCAATGTATCTGAAACCGGCCTGGTGGCAACCGCGGATGACAGTGATATCACTAACCGGCTCTATCCCACCGGCGGTATAGGCCTGGGTTATGACTTCAGGCCGGACATATCCATGGATCTTTCTTATACGCGTATCCAGCGAGTGGGTAACTCGCACCAACTGGGCAGCATGGATCTGGTCTTGCTTGCCATGGCGCTGCATTTCGGCTGACGACGATACTCATAGGGACGCGGGGTTCGGAGCGAAGCTGACAGAATCAAAGACTGGCAGCTAAACGAGCATTCTCTGAACGGGGATGGCAGCGCTCAATGTCTGTTAAAATGACCGTTTCTCCACGGCATCATTTGATTTTACTCCCAAACACCGCTATCTTATGCCCACGATTGACCATTAGATTAGGGCCTGTAAATGCAGCAGACACCTGACGTTCTTGATTTTTCCCAGCTATCCAGAGAGGCAATTGAGCAGACTTTACGCCAATACCACCTCGGCCTGACTGTTGATGAAGCGCTGACCATTCAAAATGCCCTGCTTAAGCGTCCTCCCACTTTTGCCGAATGTGTCCTGTGGTCCATACAGGGCTCGGAACATTGTTCCTATAAAAGCAGCCGCAAGTATCTTAAACAGTTTGTCACTGATGGGCCGCATGTCATTCTCGGGCCGCGCGAAGATGCGGGTATTGTGGCGGTCGCGGCCGATAATCTGGGCGTGCGTTACGGTGTGGTGGTGAGCCACGAATCACACAACCATCCTTCACAAATTGTGCCTTATGAAGGTGCGGCGACCGGCGTGGGCGGGAATGTGCGCGATGTTTGCTGCATGGGCGCGGAAGTTATCGCCGTTGCGGACAGTTTGCGTTTCGGGGACATACACCGTCCCAAAACACACTGGATCCATGAAGGTGTTGTGAGTGGAATCGCGGGTTATGGCAACCCGCTGGGCATCCCGAATCTTGCCGGGGATGTTTATTACGATACCGCTTATAATGAAAACTGCCTGGTCACGGTCGTGACGCTGGGGGTGGTGCGTGAAGATCACGTTATCCATTCTTACGCCCCGCCGGATGCGGATGGCTATGTTTTTATTCTGGTCGGCAAACCCACGGATAACAGTGGTTTTGGCGGGGCGGCATTCGCCTCGGCTACCCTGAAGGAAGAACATCAGGAACGCAACAAAGGCGCGGTGCAGGAACCCAATGCATTTTTACAGAGGCATATCCTGAAGGCCAATTATGCCTTATTCAAAATTCTTCGTGAAAAAGGCTTGATTGATAAAGTCGGATTTAAAGACCTGGGGGCGGGTGGCGTCGCCTGCGCCAGCGTGGAATTGGCGGAAGCCGGCGGTTATGGCGCTGAAGTAGACCTGGAACAGGTTCCTACCGGCATGCCGGATTTGCTTCCGGCCGTGATCTTGTGTTCAGAGACCCAGGAGCGG
The DNA here is from genome assembly GCF_902459485.1 of Aquicella siphonis. Classification (NCBI taxonomy): domain Bacteria; kingdom Pseudomonadati; phylum Pseudomonadota; class Gammaproteobacteria; order Legionellales; family Coxiellaceae; genus Aquicella; species Aquicella siphonis. Next base: position 1,985,297 of record NZ_LR699119.1, on the reverse strand, counting down.
TTCATGTGGGTTGTGCCTGAAAATCTCGTTGAACTGATTCTCGGACATTACAATGAAACCTTTGCCCTCCCTCAGGTGTCCGAGGGCGCGCGTGCGGCAGTGATTGGCAAGATTCGCACGGACGGCCTCTATGTAGTGAAGTACCACGGCAGGGAGTTGGTGCGCGCACAGGCGCACGATGTCACCAAGGGCATCCATTATGACCGGGCTCATGCAGCGCGGCCTGCGGCGGCGGCAGAACCCTCGCTGCCCGCGCCGGAAAATTTTAATGACGTGCTGCTCAGACTGCTTGCGCACGAGAATATCGCTTCGCGCGCGCCTATATACGAAACCTATGATAAACAGGTACAAGGCCGTACTGTGGTGGAGGCGGGCTGGGCTGACGCCGGAGTCATGGCACCGTTTAATGATGACAGATATCCTGAAGAAATCCGCCAGGTCGGCATTGCTCTTTCGCTGGACCAGAATCCGCGTTATAACAAGATCGATGCCTACTGGGGGGCGGTTAACGCCGTGGTCGAGTCCGTGCGTAATATCACCGCAGCCGGCGCAACCCCGCTTTCGCTTTCGGACTGCCTGTGCTTTGGCAATCCCGAAAAACCTGAACAAATGAATGAATTCATTGAATCGGTGCGCGGCATTGCTGATGCATGCCAGGCCGTGTCGCTGAAAGACTATCCCCAGGCAACCTTGCCGATTATTTCCGGGAATGTCTCGCTTTATAATGAATCATCGCAGGGTGCGATTCCACCCAGTCCCATGATTGCCTGCCTGGGCTCGCTGCCAGACGTTTCCAGGGCGATGACGTATGATCTGAAGCGGACGGATTCACTGCTGGTCATGGTAGGTGAGCGTAAGGATGAATGCGGCGGCAGTGTTTACTATCAACTTTATAATGAATTGGGAAGCCGGGTTCCCAAGCCGGACTTGAAAACCTTTTCTGATGAAATTCACGCGGTGCATGAAGCCATACAAAATGGCTGGGTACTGGCAGCCCATGATATTTCAGAAGGCGGCGCTGCCGCGGCGTTGGCGGAAATGAGTTTTAAAAACCGCATAGGCGTGCAAATCGACATTCCCGGCGAGCTGGCTGCTGACAAAAAACTGTTTGCGGAAACAGGCGGATTTATTCTGGAAATTCCCCGCGACAGTCAGAAAGATATCAGGCAGCTTTTTGAACAGCGCCGGGTCAACGCTTTTATTATTGGTGAAACCACGAAAGAACCGCGGCTGAAAATGAACGCGGTCATAGACTTGCCGGTCAGCGCAGCAAGGTCGGCGTGGGAAAACGGTTTACGGGAGAGATTGTTATAATGAGCAGCATTGACTACAAGGCCGCAGGTGTTGATATTGAAGCGGGCAACGAAGCTGTGCGCCGCATCAAGCAAGCGGTAGAAAGCACTTTTTCGCCGCATGTGCTGACCGGAATTGGCAGTTTCGGCGCCATGTATGATCTTAAGCCGCTCATGCAGCAATACCGCCACCCGGTGCTGGTGCAGAGCATTGATGGTGTCGGCACCAAAATGATGGTTGCCAAACTGATGCAAAAATTCGATACCATCGGTATGGATCTTGTCAGCGCCACGGCCAATGACATCATTGTGCTGGGCGCCAAACCGCTGACCCTGCTGGATTACATCGCTAACGACAAATTGAACCCGGAAATCATTGAGCAGATCATCAACGGCATGGTCGCGGCCTGCCGTGAAAATGATATTTCGCTCGTGGGCGGAGAGACGGCGGAAATGCCCGGTACCTATTTGCCTGGCGAACATGATCTGGTTGGCATTATCACGGGCGTGGTGGAAAAAGATGAAGCAGTCCTTGGGAAAGGAATTACGGAAGGGGATGTGATCGCCGCTTTTCCATCCAGCGGACTGCATACCAACGGCTATTCTCTTGCGCGCAAACTGCTTTTTGACGTGGCAGGTTACAATGTGCAGACCCGCCACCCTGGTCTCGCACATTCGCTAGGAGAAGTTCTGCTCACGCCGCACCTGAATTATACCCGGCCGGTTTTGCACCTGCTTGCAAACAAGATACCCGTTAAAGGCATGGCGCATATTACCGGGGGCGGTGTACTGGAAAACATTCCGCGTATTCTTCCCAAGGGCTGTGCGGTGGAAATTCACCGGGAAGCCTGTCCTGTGCTGCCCATATTCCAGGTTTTGCGCGAGCTGGGACGCCTGGACGATAATGAAATGTACCGCACCTTCAACATGGGCATAGGGCTCATCATGATTGTGCCGTCAGCGGCGGTCGCAGCAATGCGCGCAGCGCTAAGCGATTTTCCTTCCTATCCTGTTTATGAAATCGGCCGCGTTGTGAACGGCCAGCAAGACGTGAGGTTAATCTGATGCGTATCGCTATCGTCCAGTTTCCCGGTTCCAACTGTGAACGCGAGACCATGCTCGCGGTAAAAAGAGCGGGAATGGAGCCGGTTGAATTTTTATGGAATGAACCGCGCGAAAAATTGCGCGAGATGGCGGGGTATATCATTGTGGGCGGATTTTCTTACGAAGACCGTTCGCGCGCGGGTATTATCGCAGCACTGGATCCCGTCATGCAGGAAATCAAGGCGCAGAGCGAGAGCGGCAAACCGGTGCTGGGCATTTGCAATGGCGCGCAGATTCTGGTGGAAACAGGGCTGGTGCCGGGGCTTGAAAATAATAAAATCGGGATGGTATTGACGGAAAACAAACGCATTGCCAACGGAAAGATTCTTGGCACAGGTTATTACAATGCCTGGGTTCATATGCGTTTATCCAGCCAGTATCAGCGCAATGCTTTTACGCGTCACTTGAATGCGGCCAGCATCCTGCATGTGCCTGTGGCGCATGGAGAAGGGCGTTTTGTCATGACCCAGGCCTTGCTTGATGAAATCGAACACCAGGGTTTGAATGTATTCCAGTATTGCGATGCCGAAGGCGTCGTGACGGACAGTTTTCCGGTCAATCCTAACGGATCCATGCGAAATATCGCCGCGGTCTCCAACAAGGCCGGAAATGTGATGGCCATGATGCCGCACCCTGAACGTACCGTAAATGGAGACCCCATTTTTCAGTCCATGCGGGACTATATCGCGGAAGGCCAGACAGAACATACCGTTCCCCTGTATTATTATCCGCGCCGTGTGCAAAACCCTGTTTATCAAAAACCTGCGGCTAGCCATGAATGTGTCGTTGAGCTGATTATCACGGACAACCATGCGCTGACGGTGCAAAACACCTTGCGGCAGAAAGGGATGCCCGTGACGGTCACACGCCGGATGCACTGGGAAATTCAATGCGACGCGCCCGCCGTGCTCGACCAGATCAAGGCGAGCGGCGTATTGTTCAATGAACGCAAGGAAGTTGAAATTTCACCGGAGCCGCTGCAATCCGCCTTGTCCGCGCGGTTTCTTGTGCGTCCCAGAGAGGATTTGCTGGGCCGGCAAAAACTGCAGACGCTGAAAGATCACTTTTCCGTCCAGGGAGTGAACGCGATTCAACACGGTGTTTTATGGCAATTTACCGTTGAAGACGCTAAAATGCCGGACTGGATAGACAACATATTACAAACAAACATTATATTTAACCCATACGCCCATGACTGCTTCCAATATAACTGATTCATACCGCGAGCTTATTCGCTCCGCGCTGCCATACTGCCTGACCGAGACGTCTTTTAATTTCGGCCGTAAATATCAGGGCAAGGTTCGGGATGCTTACGACCTTGGCGATAAATTGATGCTGGTGACCACAGACCGTCTGACGGCTTTTGACCGCCAGCTGGCGTTGATTCCTTACAAAGGCCAGGTCTTGAACCTCACCAGCGCCTGGTGGTTTGAGCAAACCGCTGATCTGGTTCCCAACCACCTGATTGCCGTGCCTGATCCGAATGTGGTCATTGCAAAAAAATGCCAGGTATTCCCTATCGAATTTGTCGTCCGCGGGTATATCACCGGCACCACGGGAACCTCGCTCTGGACTCAATATCAGAAAGGCGTACGCGAATATTGCGGCATCACTTTTCCGGAAGGATTGAAGAAAAACCAGAAGCTGGCCCGCCCGGTCCTGACCCCTACCACCAAGGAAACGGAACATGATCGTCCCATTTCTCCGGAACAGATTGTTTCCGAGGGCTGGATGACGCAGGCTGACTGGGATGAGACCAGCCGCATGGCTTTAACCCTTTATCAGGCGGGTGTGGAAATTGCGGCGAAGCATGGATTGATTCTGGTGGACACCAAATATGAATTCGGCCGTGATCCGCAAGGCCGTATTGTTGTCGTGGATGAAATCCATACGCCGGATTCAAGCCGGTATTGGCTGGCGAACAGTTATCAGGAGCGTCTTGACCAGGGCCTGGAACCTGAAAACATAGACAAGGAATTTTTACGCATCTGGTTCGCCAAACACTGTGATCCCTACCAGGATAAAACCCTGCCTCAGGCGCCACAGGAGTTAGTCGAGACCCTGGCTGCCCGTTATATTCAGTTGTATGAAATGATCACAGGCAAACCCTTTTCTTTCGCGCAGCAGCCGGGCCGCCCGATTGATAAAAGAATTTTGCGCAATGTAGCGGGATACCTGGGCTAAATCAGGGGTGCCGCTTCTACACATGCGATGCCGCGCGCAGCGCGGATCCAGGAAAGCTGACAGGCCGGATTCTGATATATTATTTCTTTCCCCACGAGGTCTCGCGCCCCGTGGCCTGTATAAACTCACTTTTATTGTGGTGTAACCATGTGCGGCATTGTAGGCATTTATAGTCACGAACCAGTAGCGGCAGAGTTGTATGACAGCCTCATCCATCTCCAGCATAGAGGACAGGATGCGGCGGGGATACTCACTTGCGATGAGCGATTCTATTCCCGGCATGGTCTGGGGCTGGTGCGTGAAATTTTCACGCCGGGAGATGTGCTGCCGCTGAAAGGTAATATCGGCATCGCACACACACGCTACCCTACCGCAGGCGGTTACAGCGAATCGGACATACAGCCTCTCTGGATAGGCAGTCCGCGCGGCATCGCGCTTGCGCACAATGGCAATATTGTCAATTACCCTGAGCTGGCTGATGAAATACGGCTGAAGCAGCATCGTCATTTGAATTCGTCACTGGATTCCGAAGCTTTGCTGCTTATGCTTGCTGACAAGCTCGCCACCGGGTCTTATGCCGATAATGACGATGAGGATTTTTTCAGGCAGTTGTGCAAGGCGGTGAAACATATATATCGCCGCATGGAAGGTTCTTATTCCATCGTCAGCGTGGTCATTGGCAAAGGTCTGGTCGCGTTTCGCGATCCTCACGGCATAAGGCCGCTGGTTTGGGGAGAGCGCAAGCGCAAGGATGGTGCGAGTGACTATATTTTTGCATCCGAGACCACGGCATTTTATGCGCTTGGATTCGAACCCAAAGGGGATTTGCAGCCGGGTGAAGTGGCTTATGTCAGCCGATCAGGAAAATTGTTCCGGCAGGTGGTTGAAGCGCGCGAATTCAGGCCTTGCGTATTTGAATATGTCTATTTCGCCCGCCCTGACTCCACTCTGGACGGCGTCAGTGTCTACCGCTCGCGTCTGCGCATGGGCCAGAACCTCGCGCGGCGCTGGAAGGAAATCCACCCTGGCCATATTCCCGACGTGGTGATTCCTGCTCCGTTTACCGCAAACACTGCCGCGCTTTCTTTCGCCCATGAACTGGGTGTGCGCTATTCCGAAGGCTTGTATAAAAATCCGTTCATCGGTCGAACGTTTATCATGCCTAATCAGAAAGCGCGGTCTCGCAGTGTGCGGTATAAGCTGACGCCGCAGCGCACTGAAATTGAAAATAAAATCGTGCTGATTGTGGATGACAGTATTGTGCGCGGCACTACATCGCGGGAAATTGTAAAAATGGTGCGTGAATTCGGCGCAAAAGCCATTTATTTCGTGTCAACCTGTCCTCCGATCAAGAATCCCTGTTTTTATGGAATAGACATTCCGTCGCGCGCGGAACTGATTGCCGCCAATCATACCGAAGAACAGATACGCAAATATCTGGGCGTGGATATTTTAATGTATCAAAACCAGGAAGACCTGGTCGAAGCAGTCACGCGCCGCGGGCAGCACCATATCAAACAGCCTTGCATGGCTTGTATGGATGGAGATTATATATGCGGCAATATTACGGAGCAGAAAATTGCAATACTGGAGCGGCAGCGTGAAACCGACCGCCGTTCCGCCGCGGAAAAACAGGGAGACGGCAAATAATGAATGTCTTGATTATTGGTTCGGGCGCGCGTGAGCACGCGATCGCGGCGGCATTACACCGTTCACCTCAAAGCAAGAATATTTTTTGCTGCGGCACCTCTCTTAATCCCGGTATCCGGCAAATGACACTGCGCTATTGGACCGGCGATATCTGTGATATCGATCAGGTAACGAAAATGGCGCGGGAGTGGCAGATCAGTCTTGCCATTATTGGTCCGGAAGCGCCGTTGGAAAAAGGATTGGCGGATGCCTTGTGGAAAATGTCCATTCCCACTATCGGACCTAAAAAACAACTCGCACAGATTGAAACCAGCAAGGGTTACGCGCGCACATTGATGCAGAAATACAACATACCGGGCTTGCCGCGCTATCAGGTTTTTCAGGATATCTCCGGCGTGGATAAATTTTTGCATCAGCTCGGTGAGGGAAATTATGTCGTCAAGGCCAACGGGCTCATGGGCGGCAAAGGCGTGAAAGTGGCGGGTGACCACCTGCGTTCATTTGAGGAAGCGCGGCATTTTTGCCGGGAAATTCTCGCCGCGGGCCAGACATTCGTGATAGAAGAAAAACTGATCGGCCAGGAATTTTCATTCATGTGTTTTTGTGATGGCGAACACGTGGTTCCCATGCCTATTGTCCAGGATCACAAGCGCGCGTTTGTCGATGACAAAGGGCCGAACACCGGCGGTATGGGCAGTTACTCGGATGCCAGTCACAGCCTGCCGTTTCTGACGGAACATGAGGTTGTCAGCGCGTTTCATATCAATGAAGCGGTGGTTCGCGCCTTGACGAAGGAAACGGGTGAAAAATATATCGGGATATTGTACGGCAGTTTCATCGCGACCCGCCGCGGTGTTTATGTCATCGAATTCAATTCGCGGTTTGGCGATCCCGAAGCGCTCAACGTGTTGACCATACTGGAATCCGATTTTGTCAAGGTATGCGAAGCGCTGGTCACCGGAAATCTCACGCGTGATCAAGTATGCTTTTATCCGCTGGCGACTGTGTGCAAATATGCGGTTCCGCTGGGATATCCGGAAACACCGGTTAAAAATGGCGTCATCGATATCAGTGCGGTGAAGAATAAATCTCAATTGTATCTCGCGTCTGTCCATGCCGCTGAGGGCAAGATTTATGCGACCGGATCGCGCGCGGCCGCCTATGTCGGCGTGGCGGACTCCATTTCCGCCGCGGAAGAAATTGCTGAAAAGGAAGTATCCGGGATAGTCGGGCAGCTCTTTCATCGCGAGGATATCGGAACAGAGCGGCTGGTGCAGCGGCGTATTGATGAAATGCGCAGGTTGAGAGAATCATGATACGCCTGGGAATACTCGCATCGACGCGCGGGACAAATCTGGATGCGGTGGTTGCCGCCATCCGTGCCCGACGGCTCTCCGCAAGTATCGAAATCGTGATCAGCAACAAGGCTGATGCGCCTGTGCTCGAACGCGCGGCCGCCTTCGGCCTGAAAACAGAATATATCGATCCCGCCGGACTTACGCGGGAGGCATTTGACAGGAAAACTTCAGAGATACTCAGTCATTATGCGGTAGACCTCGTGGTCTTGATCGGCTATATGCGTATCTTGTCCGCGGGCTTTATTGCGGCTTGGAAAAACAGGGTGATTAATGTGCATCCCTCCCTGCTGCCGGCCCACGCCGGTCTGATGGATATGGATGTGCACCGCGCCGTGCTGGCATCCGGCGAAAAAGTCACCGGATGTACCGTGCATCATGTTACCGAACAGGTTGACGGCGGGCCGGTTATTCTGCAGAAAACGTGCCTGGTCAACGCGCACGATACGCCAGAAATCCTGAAGAACCGTGTCCAGCAGCTGGAGGGCGAAGCACTCGTGGCAGCGATTCAGGATTTGTCCGCCTTGATGTCACATTAAGTTTTTTCTTTGCATGGTATTTGAAGAGCCGGGTTCTGTCGCGGCAGAATGGCTGGTGTCATTATCCGGGTTCTGGCTGCTGGGGTCATCATCTCTGATAACTGTCCGGACAGGGGGGCGCATACCGTCTTCATGACTTGCACTTTCACCCTCATCTCTTGATAACCGCGAGAGATCCACTCTGTCTGGCTGGCGCTGCGAGTAAGCACCGGCCAGGAACAGTGATTGATAGAGCAGTAATGTCGAAGATGACATCAGCGCGTAATTTCCCCCGAGAACCCCGAAAGCTCTTTGATGCCTCAAGTGTGAGTAAGACGAAAACAGGAAGGGGGTGAACGAAGGCTGACTCGAGCGTGATGGCAGGTTAAACAATTCAGGATGGGTGTTTTCCAGGTCATGACGCAGCACGTCCAGCAGTTCCATTTTGTCTTCGTTGATTTTTTTTATTTCTGCTGTTTTCTCTTCCAGCATGGTGTCTTCTTTCATGATGACGGCTTCGGTAAGCGTGATAAAACATTGCAAGGCTTCGATCAATGATATTTTTAACTGCGTTGTTATCCGTTTCTGCTCGCGCTGCTGATCTGCGAGCATGGACATCAGTTCTTCTCTGGATACATCGGTGCCCTCGGCGGCGGTTTGCAAGCATTCAATTGATATTTCGACAGTATCACGCAATTTTTTCTGCAGGCAGTCTATGCGTTCAAGTGAAGACACAAATTCTTCGATTTCCTGTTTGCGGAGGGTATTCAGGGTGATAGTTGAGATGGGGGTTCGTTTGATATCTATCTTGGGAGTGATTGTCAAAGCCGTTGCGAGTGCCACCGGGTCGAGAATGTTCACCTCCGTTCCCAGTTTGATCCATTCTTCCAGAGAGCTTCTTTCATAGGTGTTGCTTTGCAAACTATTCACCATGACCGGTTCTTCCATGATGACAAGATGCACGGGGCAGAGGAAATGGTTTGGAATCTTGTCTTCCGGGTAATGCAAGGCTTGCAGACGCTCCGCAAACGTTAGCGGCCTGGAGGATGAAGCTGAAGCCTGGTTATTTTCTCCCTGACCGAAGAAGTAAGAGGCGATACTTCTAAACATAATCGATTTCTCCCCGTTTCTTGTTTCTCGCACAGTCGTTATTGTTCGTTGTTTTTTGCGTCAGCAAAACGGCGTCAAATGGTCATCCGTATTATTCATCCCTTCCTTCCGCCAGCTATTTAGAGGATTAAATTCCGGGTTTTACCGTATCCGCTCAATGGCGCGGAATCTTGCTGCGGCGCCACGATGTATATACGGTAGGTTTTGATTTGATTGTATTATTTAATTCTTAAGTTAAACTTAAGAATAGTTTACTGGAATAAATTTTCCGGTTTACTAGGGGGGAGGCTTGCCGGTTCCCTGGGCGCTGAATGGGACAGTCAGAGGAAATTATTCTTTTGCCACGACACAACAGATACCGGAGATGATCAGTATCATGGCTGCGATCGTGGGCAGGGAGATCGCTTCCTGCATATAAACAGAAGACACGATCAGACTGACGACCGGCACCATTAAAAATCCCAGCGATACCATGATAGTAGGGAGCTCCCGATTCACAACCAGTCCGCTCCAGTATGACAATCCGGTGACCAGAATGCCGGTATATACCAGTGACAACACCAGAGGCAGGTTCCAGTGAATGGCAGTTAAAGGTTCCTGCATGAAAGCATAAGCCACGATGGGGACAGTGCCTGTCAGCAACTGCCAGGGGATCAGTTCCAGAGGTGATTTGGACCAGTGCATATAGCGCGCGCAAATCATGGAAACAGCCCAGCACAGGGAGGCGAGCAGCAGCATGGCGGCTCCAAACAAAATATTTTTATCCGCCCAGTCCAGTTCCCAGGGGCTGAGCAGAATAATCAGCCCGGCTATGCCCAGAAAAAATCCGGCCCAGCGCAGGATGCCGGCTTCTTCATTGAAAAAGAGGGTTGCCGCAGGCATGACCCAGAGCGGTGTGGTATAGGCGAGCAATGAAGAGCGTCCCGCGGGAAGGTAGGCAAGCCCGATGTTGGCGAGGAGGATATACACGCTGATCTGCAAAAGGCCAATAATGATAATCAGCGGGAAATCCCTGCGTTTGGGCAGGGAGAACTTTCCGATGGCGATGACCAGTGCCATCATGGTGACAGTTCCCACGATCAGCCGGACCGCTGTGTACCAGGCCGGTGTCATGTAAGCCAGGCCGATTTTATTCACGGGCCATGCCATGCCCCAGCTGAGAATGATAAAGACAAACAGACCGAAAATGCGAAAGTTAATATTTTTCATGCTTATGGCCTTGTATGTTAAGCGCATACCGGCAGTGAAAAATATTATCTTTCAAAGGGTAATGCCGTTGTAAACCGACCGTTTTACTTTCTAAAATCTCGCGAGCCGCTATAATATGCCAATCCAATAACACTGTCGATCAGAGCCTCATATGTCTATTACTCCAATAAAACGCGCTTTACTGTCAGTTTCCAACAAAACGGGCATAGTGGAACTTGCCAAGCAATTAGTTCATCTGGGAGTAGAGATCATTTCCACGGGCGGCACCAGCAAAATGCTCAAGGATGCCGATGTGCCCCATCAGCAAGTGGACGAAATCACGGGATTGCCCGAGATGCTGGATGGGCGCGTCAAGACGCTGCATCCTAAAATCCACGGCGGCATATTGGGACGGCGCGATGAGCATGCTGTGGAAGCCGCCCAGCATCAAATTCACTGGATTGATCTGGTCGTCGTCAATTTTTATCCGTTTGAACAGGCTGTCAGTAAAAATAAAAACATGTCCTGGGATGAGGCGGTTGAATATATCGATATCGGCGGGCCGACCATGGTTCGTGCCGCGGCAAAGAATTTCGCCTGGGTGGGCGTGGTGACGGATCCGTCTGATTATCCTCAGCTTATTAGCGAATTGCGTTATTCCGGCGGGCTGGAGTTTGAAACGCGCAGGAATCTCGCGCAAAAGGCATTTGTTCTTACTTCGCATTATGACGCCATGATTCATCATTATTTTCTCGAGCGTGATCAACATCCCGCTGAATGCCCGCCGCACCTGGATTTGCAGCTGGAGAAACTCACCGAGCTCCGCTACGGAGAAAATCCCCATCAAAAAGCCAGCGCCTATCGGTTCAGGCAGGAAACGCCCGGCATACTTTCCTCGGTGCAAATCCAGGGCAAGCCGCTCTCCTATAATAATATTCTGGATGCTGACGCAGCGCTCTCCTGCGTGAGTGAATTCACCGATCCCGCTTGCGTTATTGTCAAGCATGCGAATCCCTGCGGTGCGGCAACCGGAAATAATATTGAGGAAGCGTACACGCGCGCCTATGAAGCCGATCCGCTGTCCGCGTTTGGCGGAATTATCGCGCTTAATCGTCCCTGCACGAAAATGATAGCCGAAGCGGTCACGGGCATTTTCATGGAAGTGATCATCGCGCCGGCATTCACCCAGGAGGCCCTGACTGTTCTTGCCGCCAAGCCGAATCTGCGCGTTCTGGAAATGCCTGTTCATTTGCGCCCGGCATGGGAAATGAAGTTTATCAGCGGCGGTCTGTTGATGCAGGAAAAAGATGCCCAGGTCATACGGCCCGAAGATCTGAAAGTGGTGACAAGAACCCCTCCCAGCCTGCAGGAGATGGATGCCATGTTGTTTGCCTGGCGTGTCTTGAAACATATCAAGTCCAACGGCATATTGATCGCGAAAAACAACGCGACCGTCGGCATCGGCGCCGGGCAGGTTTCCCGTATCGATGCCGTGGATCTGGCTGTGCGCAAGGCGGGTGAAAAAATCCAGGATAGCGTTCTGGCATCGGATGCGTTTTTTCCGTTCCGGGACAGCATAGACCGGATTGCAAAAACCGGAGTGCGCGCGATTATACAGCCTGGCGGATCCGTGCGGGATGAAGAAGTGATCGCCGCATGTAATGAATTCGATATCGCCATGGTGTTTACCGGCAAGCGCTGTTTCAGGCATTGATATTTGTAGTTCTGCTTTGCCGTTTGCAGGAAAAATCTGGTATCATGCCGGCTCGTTAATATTAACCCTTCCGGGTTTGCCGTCAAACACAACCGAGATAAAAAAGAGGAAGATGAGGCGGTTTTTATACACATATTGAGCGCGACAAGCCTCACCTGCTCTTGTTGGCATCCGGCATGGTGTGGCGGCACCCCTTTTAATTTAATCAGCCAGGAATGAATTATGTCTAAAGTACTCGTATCTATCATCATGGGATCCAAATCGGACTGGGGCATCATGGAAGAAGCCAGCTTAATGCTTGATAAATTACAAATTCCTCATGAGGCACGGGCTTTGTCCGCGCATCGCACGCCGGATGCTTTGTTTGATTACCTGAAATCCGCCGAGCAGCGCGGAGTGGAAGTGTTCATAGCTGCGGCGGGCGGAGCGGCGCATCTTCCCGGGGTGGTGGCGGCGAAAACACTGGTTCCGGTATTGGGTGTGCCCATGCCTTCTTCGACGTTCGCCAATGGGCTGGATGCGTTATTGTCGATAGTGCAAATGCCCGCTGGTATTCCGGTCGGCACACTGGCGGTAGGCAAGGCGGGTGCTGTTAATGCGGCCATTCTCGCAGCCGGGATTCTTGGCAACAAATATCCTGAATATCGCGATGCGGTGCGCATGCAGCGTGAAAAACAGGCTCAAACGGTTTTAGAAAACGCACAACTGAAAGGATAAGTTTATGTTTCCCTATGAGTCACTGCGTGAATTTGATCCCGCCATCTGGCAAGCCATAGAAAATGAAAAACAGCGCCAGGAAGATCATATCGAACTGATAGCCTCAGAAAACTATGTCAGCCCCAACGTGCTGGCTGTTCAGGGGTCGGTATTGACAAATAAGTATGCGGAAGGCTATCCCGGCAAACGTTATTATGGCGGCTGTGAATACATAGACGTGGCAGAAAACCTCGCTATTGAACGTGCCAAAAAATTGTTCGGTGCGGATTATGTGAATGTTCAACCGCACTCGGGTTCCCAGGCCAATGCGGCTGCTTACGCTGCCATGATCAGTCCCGGCGATGTGGTGCTGGGCATGAGTCTTGCGCATGGCGGGCATTTGACGCACGGATCGCCGGTCAATTTTTCCGGCAAGCTATACAAGTTTTTTTCATACGGCATTCACCCGGATACGGGAGAAATTGACTATGAAGAAGCAGCCAGACTTGCCAGTGAGCATAAACCCAAACTGATCGTGACGGGATTTTCCGCTTATTCGCGCATTGTAGACTGGCAGCGGTTTCGCGAAATCGCGGACAGCGTGGGTGCTTATCTTTTATCCGATATTGCGCATATCGCAGGCCTGGTTGCGGTGGGATTGTATCCTTCGCCGGTTAAAATCGCTGATGTGACTACAACGACCACGCACAAGACCTTGCGCGGCCCGCGCGGCGGCATGATCATGGCGAGGGCCAACCCTGAGCTGGAAAAGAAATTGAATTCCGCGGTTTTTCCCGGCGGTCAGGGCGGTCCGCTGGAACATGTGATTGCGGCCAAGGCAGTGTCTTTTCAGGAAGCTTTGCAGCCTGAATTCAAGAGTTATCAGCAGCAGGTGCTGAATAATGCACGCGTGATGGCGAAGACCCTGATAAAGCGCGGATACAAGATTGTCAGCGGCGGTACGGATGATCATCTCATGCTGATTGATTTGATAGACAAGAGCCTCACTGGAAAAGATGCGGAAGCCGCATTAGGACGAGCATACATTACGACAAATAAAAACGCGGTTCCCAACGATCCTCAGTCGCCTTTTATCACTAGCGGCATCCGTATTGGTTCGCCCGCTGTGACAACGCGCGGCTTCAAGGAGCCGGAGTGCGAACAGATCGCGAACTGGATTTGTGACATTCTTGATGATTTGCAGAATGAAGCGGTCATTGCGCGAATCAAAAATGAAGTGATTGAATTATGCAGAAATTATCCTGTCTACGGCCGCAGTGAAATGACGGCGTGACAGTGCTCATTCCGGGCTTTCAGAGCCGGCTGATGTGCGGCTTCACAAAGCTCAGGGCTTGGTGCAGCCATGGGGTGAATCTTTCCGGCGCGGTGGTCATTTCAGACTCCAGCTCAGGTATGGTGACCCAGCGGCAGGCGTGTACTTCATCCGGGTTGGGCGCGACCGATTGTGCGGGAGAGAGTTCGCCTATCACCACATGGTCGATTTCATGTTCGGACAAGCCGTTAGGAAAACGGGCATGGTATTTAAACCAGCCCAGATCCCGCAAAGTGGCGGTGACGCCCAGCTCTTCCTGCAAGCGCCGGCTGGCGGCGGCAAGCACTGTTTCACCTTCGCGGGGGTGAGAGCAGCAAGTGTTGGTCCAGAGCCCTGGTGAGTGGTATTTGTGCAATGCCCGTTGTTGCAACAGAATTTCAACGCGGGGGGTGCGACGGAATATGAACACGGAAAAAGCCCTGTGAAGCAGGCTTTTTTCATGCGCCTCCAGTTTTTCAGCCAGGCCGATTTCATTATCCTGTTCGTCGACCAGGATGACATATTCAGAAGGTACGCATTCGGTTGCCGTCATTATGTCTTTTCCAGTAGAATGGTGGCCTTTTATAGCCTCAGGGCTTACTGATTTCAAGAAAAATATGCGCTGGCGAGATATATACAATAAGCGGGACGAGGCGGAGTACACAGCTGCGATACCCATGCGCGTGGTTGGTCCGGTCCGGATTGTCAGCGCTGAAATCGATGAAGCAGTTCCGGTCCCTCTTGCAACGCTGGAATCCCCTCTATGGCCGTCCACGCATCGCGGAGCGCGGGTGTGCACACAGGCCGGGGGCATTCGGGCAGTCATCGTGGATGAACGCATGACGCGCTCCATTCTGGTGGAAGCAGATTCGGCTGCGGAACTCCATCAGGTTTATCTGGATGTTCAAAAACATAAAGACAGCCTGCAGGCGCTGGTGCGTGAAACCAGCCGCTATGCCAGGCTGATTGGCATGCACGCCCAGATCATAGGCTCACTGCTGTTCCTGAGATTTGAATTGTTAACGGGGGACGCAGCCGGGCATAACATGGTGACCCTGGCTTCAGACCGCATGCTGGAATGGATATTGAATCAGTATCCCGCATTGCGCTATGTCAGCATTTCCGGCAATTATTGCAGTGACAAGAAAGTGTCCGCCGTGAACGGTATCCTGGGACGGGGTAAAAATGTGGTGGCGGAAGTCACCCTCTCCAGACTATTGTGCCGCCGCTTCCTGAAAACGACACCGGAAAAAATCATTGACCTTAATATCAAGAAAAACTTGCTGGGAAACATAGCGGCAGGCGGCTTGCGCACAGCCAATGCTCATTTTGCCAATATGCTGCTGGGATTTTATCTCGCTACCGGGCAGGATGCCGCGAATATCATAGAAGGCTCGCAAGGGTTCGTGCATGCGGAATTGCGCGGCGATGATTTGTATTTTTCCGTGACGCTGCCCAATGTCATTATCGGCGCGGTAGGAAGCGGCAAGACCCTGGATTTCGTACGGGAAAACCTGGCGCTGCTGGGATGTTCCGAATCCCGCGAGCCGGGACACAACGCCAGACGCCTGGCCGTGATTGCGGCCGCCGTGGTTCTGTGCGGTGAATTATCCCTGCTTGCGGCGCAAACCAACCAGGGTGAATTGATGCGCAGTCATGTGAAACTAGAACGTAAAACCAGATGAGGGAACGCGATGTCAGCTAACAGGGGAAATGTGACAGTCGGCATTGATACCTTGGCCATATATACTTCTCGGTATGCGTTTGAGCTGGCGGAGCTTGCCCGGGCGCGCGGCACGGATGTCGAAAAATACCATACCGGACTGGGTCAATACGTCATGTCTGTTTCTCCGCCGGGCGAGGACATTGTCACAATGGGGGCAAACGCAGCGCGCCAGGCGCTGCAAGGTGTGGAGATCAATGATATTGCCCTGTTTTTATTCGCGACGGAGTCTGGCATCGATCAATCCAAGGCGGCGGGGTTGTTTGTCCACGGCTTGCTGGGGCTGCCGTCCCGCTGCCGTGTGGTTGAGTTGAAACAAGCCTGTTACAGTGGAACAGCCGCCATACAATTGGGTCTGTCTTTCCTGCGCGACCATCCGGAAAAAAAAGTATTGGTGGTGGCTTCGGACATTGCCCGCTACGGGCTGGCCACATCCGGCGAATCATCACAAGGCAGCGCAGCGGTCGCTCTGGTATTGTCAGCGGACCCGCGCGTATTGGCGGTTGAGCCGGAATACGGTGTCGCCGCGGAAAATGTCATGGATTTCTGGCGTCCCAACTATCTGCACGAAGCCCTGGTTGACGGCAAATATTCCAGCAAGCTGTATCTTGTCATGCTTGAAAAAAGCTGGCAGCACTATCAGTCGGAATCCCGGCGGGAATTTTCGGACCATGCATATTTCTGCTATCACACGCCGGTTCCGCGCCTGGTGGAAAAAGCGCATCAGCATTTACTGAAAATCAATCATCAGCAGAATCTGCCTGTGGAAGACACGCAGCGGCAGATCCAATACGCGCTGGAGTACGGGCGCAAAACCGGAAACAGTTATTCAGCGTCACTTTATCTCGGCCTGGCTTCCCTGCTGGATCATGCGGAAGAAGATCTTGGCGGCAAGCGCATTGGTTTTTACAGCTATGGCTCAGGCTGTGTGGCGGAATATTTTAGCGGGACGGTGCGTCCGGGATATCGTGGCGCGCTGCACAGCGTGTACCATGCGGAATTGCTGGCAAACCGCAAACGCCTGAATTATGAGGAATATGAACAGTTTTTCAGGTTTAGCTATGCCGAGGATGGCTGTGAGCAGGAAATCCCCTTGTATGATACCGGCGGGTTCCGGCTGGCCCGGATGCGGGATCACAAACGTGTCTATGAAGTCGTGGAAGAGACGCAAGCGCGCAGCCAGCAGACTGAAAGGTGCGCATCCAGTGACGCCAGTGAATCGGCGGAAAGTGTTTTGACGGTTGGCAGGACACTGCGCCGCGCGCGCGCGGCGGTGTCCCGAGATGAAAGAAACACCATCAGGGTGATCGCGCCGGGGAAGCTGATTTTGTCTGGCGAACATGCTGTAGTCTATGGCAGTCCCGCGCTGGCCATGGCAGTCAACCGCTATGTGACCGCGACGGTGACGCGCGAGCAAGTGCCCCAGGTGTTGTTCGATTTGTCGGACTTGTCTCATCGCAGCCGCTTGAGTGTTGACGCTCTCCACCATCTGAAGAACAAGATCAAGCAGAAATATTATCGATTCATACGCGGTGATTTCAGCATACGCGATGTTTTGCAAAAACCCTTCGAGCTGGCCCAGTTTGCTATCGGCATGTTGACGGAATCACTCAATCTCACTTTGCCGCATGGCGTGAAAATACAGGTGCAGTCTGATCTTCCCATTGGCTGCGGCATGGGGTCATCCGCTGCGACCATCGTCAGCGTGATGCAGGCGATTTCGAGTTATATGGAATTACCGGTTCCGCAAGAGCAGTTGTTCAAACTCGCCCTGGAAGTTGAAAACATGCAGCACGGATATTCAAGCGGCCTGGATTTACGAGTGGCCATGCAGGGCGGATGCATTTACATGCGCGGACAAACACTGGAACCGCGTTCCATTCCGTCGCTTCCCATGTATCTCATTAATACAGGTTCGCCGGAATCGTCCACGGGGCATTGCGTTGAAAGCGTCGCGCCTTATTTCAAATCTGGCCGTCTGGGGGAGGAGTTCACTGCTGTGACAACAGCCATGGACACCGCCTTGAAACAGCAAGCCTGGCGCGGCATGCAGGAAGCCATACGCGGCAATCATCGGTTGCTGACAGACATAGGCGTTGTGCCGGAACGGGTACGGAAATTTGTTTCGTTGGTGGAAGCGGCCGGCGGCGCAGCGAAGATTTGCGGCGCGGGATCGGTGACAGGTGACAAGGCTGGCGCGGTGTTGGTCGTGTCTGATGATCAGCAATCACTGGCCTCGCTTAGCTCGCGTTTCGGCTACAATGTGATTCCCATTTCATGCGAGCCCAGAGGCGTTTATGCTGCCTGAGCGCGAGGGATACCATGCAGATTAAGGCATCCGCGCCAGGTTCCATGATGCTGTTGGGCGAGTTTGCGGTGCTGCATGGCAAGCCTGCGCTGGTCTGCGCTGTGAACAAAAGGATTTCCGTTACTCTGACAGCAAGGCCCGATACCGAAATCCGCATTCATTCATCCCTGCACGGACATTACGCCGCGCAGCTGCAAGATGTTTATATCGAAAAACCGTTTCATTTTGTTCTCGGAGCCATCCGGCATTATCGCCGATATCTCAAACGCGGTTTTGACCTGCAGATTGAAACGGAGTTTTCTGACCGGGTGGGACTGGGATCTTCGGCCGCGGTCACGGCGGCGGTGCTTGCGGTGCTGTCTGCCTGGCTGGACATGCGTATCACACCGCTTGAACTGGTGCGGCGCGGCCGCAGTGTGATCCGGCGGATTCAGGGAACGGGGTCAGGTGCGGATATAGCGGCGTCAGTCTATGGCGGAATGATCGCTTATCATCCTCAGCCATTGAAAATCGAAAAATTTTCTGTCACTCATCCTGTCACTGCGCTATATGCAGGATTTAAAACGCCCACAGTGGAAGTCATACAGCGTGTGCATACTCATTTTTCCGCCTTCCCCAGACTTTACAGGCATCTTTGTCAGGGCATCGGACGGTGCGCCGCAGAAGGCGTGCGGCTGGTCAGAAGGGAAGATTGGACGGGCTTGGGGATGCTGATGAATACACAACAGGGATTCATGGACGCGCTGGGTGTGAACACTCCGCTTTTGCATGACATGATTACTGAATTGCGCGGCCAGGAAGGCATTGCCGGCGCCAAAATATCAGGTTCCGGACTGGGCGATTGTGTGATTGGATGGGGAGAGTTGCCTGACAGTTATCTGTATTCAGGTTCGGCACAATATCCCGGCGTGCGGCGCATTCCTGTTTCCATGACACCACAAGGGCTGTATTGTGAAAAAATCTGATATCGTTGGCCAAATTATCAATGCCCGAGCGCTGCGTGAACCTGTCCAGGCGCGAGGGGCGGCGTTTGCGCCCACGAATATTGCCTTGTGTAAATACTGGGGCAAGCGTGACACGGAATTGAATTTGCCAATGACGTCTTCTCTTTCCGTCGCCTTGCCCGGCAAGGGTTCGCATACTGTCCTCACTCTCAGGGGTGCAAACGATGACAGAGTCATTTTGAATGGAAAAACATTGCCCGCGGATAGCGCGTTCGTGAAACGTCTGTGTGATTTCCTGGATTTGTTCCGCGAAAAAAAATCATGGCATCTGCAAGTTGACATTACCATGAATATTCCCGTCGCCGCCGGGCTCGCTTCTTCGGCCTGTGGCTTTGCCTCGCTGGTTTCAGCCTTGAATGACTTGTTTGGGTGGGCGCTGCCCGCGCGCGAGCTGTCGATACTTGCGCGGCTTGGCAGCGGCAGCGCGTCAAGATCATTGTGGAACGGGTTTGTGATGTGGCATGCCGGCGCGCGCCCCGACGGCATGGATAGTTACGCGGAACCGCTGAAAGCGGAATGGCGCGACATGCGTGTCGGCATACTTTCCATCGCCACTCGCGAGAAACCGGTATCATCCCGCGAAGCGATGCGGCAGACGGTTGAAACCAGTCTGTTGTACGCGCGCTGGCCTGAGACAGTCGCGCGTGACATGTTGTTGCTGAAGAGTGCGCTGCAAGATAAAAACTTTTCATTACTGGGACGCACCGCGGAATCCAACGCGCTCACCATGCACGCGACCCTGTTAAGCAGCTGGCCGCCGGTTTGCTATCACTTGCCGGAAACCATCGCGGCCATGCACAAGATCTGGGATATGCGCCGTGAGGGCGAAGAGATATATTTTACCCAGGACGCCGGACCCAATCTGAAATTATTGTTCCTGGAAAAAGATACAGACAGAATCGTGGAACGGTTTCCCGAGGCGGAAATCATTTCGTTATCAATATGAGACGCGCTGGATTTTACGATACTCCGCCAGCCATTCACCTACTTCCGGTTCTTTCTCCAGCGTGCCCGCGCTTTTGACTATTTGTGATTTCTCGCAGATATCCACATATTCCTTGACGGCGTGATCAAGGTTAATGATGTGCGGCTGATAGAGCGGCTGGACGCTCAGCTTGCGCGCGAATCTCTGGTTGTATTCGGTAAACTCGTAGAGAATGTTTTTTAATACTGTGTCGCCATTAAGCGAAAGCCAGTCACGAAACTGTGGAAGTTTTGTTATTTCTGACTTGAACGCGCGCAGACGTTCAGCCTGATGCTGAACCAGCATGTCAACAGTGCTTTGATTTTCATGCTGTGATTCCGGGCGTATATGCAGCGTGCAAATGCTGCGGTAGGTTTCATCATTCGTCAGCAGGAATTTCAGCAAGGTGGAGAATTTATGATGAATGAATACCGGGTGTTTCGCCAGGCGCTGATATAACGAATTATCCTGGGACGGGAAGGCGTTATTGGAGGTTTTGAAAAATTTTGACGCCGCCGAAATGAAGGCTTCAGGAATAAACCTGACTGGTATGGTGGGCCAGTAAAATGGTGCGGCGTCTTTGAGATTGGGAAAATTAAGGATATCGCAGGCCGTGACCGGGAACCTCGCGGCGGGATCCCTGAACGTCCAGTCAATCGGTCCCGTTTTTTTAAATTTGTAAGTAATCGGCCAGGGAGACATGTCAAAGTCGATTCGCTTTCCATCCTTGGACATGTTGCCGGTGTGGCAGTCGTCTTCTTCAAAGATATAACTGGTCGTCAGTCCGATGGCGAGGCCTTTGATGGTGCGGTAATTGCGCAAGTCTTTCGCTGTCACCGGGATGACGCGTCTGGTTTTTCCTCCGCTCCCTTGCAGGCTGAGCCCTGTGCCTCCCGGGTCCGGAAGAATGTATTCAAAGATAACATGCGGGCCCGGTTTGTTGTCCAGGTCGAGATTTTCCAGTCTGGCTCTTTCATCCAGCGCATCCATGTCTTCAATGCTGATGTGGTTTAACGCTTCGATCGGCAGGTCTTCCTCCCTGAGCGGGTCGTCAAGCGCCGAAACAAATCCCGGAACGGCTTTTGACAGGACGCCGATATACTCGAATTTATCATTATAAATGGCCCGGGCGGACGGACTGTGATGCGGCGCGATCAAATGATAAAACCCGCAGCTCGCGGCTTCTATCTCATACATGAAGTTGTCTAACGGGCCGCATTTGTTTTGTTTGAAAAAATAAGCCTGGTTTTTCAGGGCATTCAATTTCTTTCTGATCTTTTTTTTCATCATGAATATATCGTGAAATGAACGCGAAAGATTCACGGATGCGGCGGCATAATCTGAAATGCAGCGGTTTTTTAAAGGGATGGGAGGCAGTGGTAATTTCATCACAGGAATATGCGGGATTGAGGAAATGGATGTCTTCCGGTCATGATCGTGGCTGTCATCCGCGCTGACGGCGGCAGTCCGGGCTGTGCCGTTATCAGAGAGAAGCTGTCTCAAAACTCCGGTCGTGCCGCGAATATCATCCGTGCTGTTGGGGATACGGCTGAGAGACATCCTGTATTCTCCACCATGCTTTCTTTCACCTTAGCAAGCAAAGATTAAGAAAATCTTATGTGGGTCTGTCAGGTGGTTCCCGGATTGTTCATGAATGCATTCACCCGCGGCGGTTAACGTGAGCGGCTTAGCTGATAGACGGCCTTGGCTTTTCCACTTTCAATGGCGTGATCGACCAGGGGGTGGGGGTAATTGGTCATTAGAGCGCCTGATTGTCTGTACAAGGTATGAATCACATCGGGAGGCTGCGCGGCGAGTTCAGGGATCCATCGTTTGATATACAGGCAATCCGGGTCAAATTTCTTTTGCTGCAGCCAGGGGTTGAAAATCCGAAAGTATGGCTGGGCGTCGCATCCGGTTGAAGCGGCCCATTGCCAATTGCCGTTATTGACGGCGGGGTCGTAGTCGACCAGCTTTTGTGCAAAATATTTTTCTCCCCAGCGCCAGTCTATATGCAAGTCTTTCACAAGGAATGACGCAGTGATCATCCGCGCGCGGTTATGCATGTAACCGGTGGCGTTGAGTTCCCGCATGCCGGCATCGACAATGGGAAATCCGGTGCGTCCTTCACACCAGGCGCGAAAATGTTTTTCATTGCGGCTCCACTCGATATGCGCGAACTTTTCCTGGAAGGCATGTCCGAAGACACGAGGAAAGTGAAACGCGATGTAAGTGAAAAAGTCCCGCCAGAATAATTCCCTGATCAGGGCATGATCTTTGTCCGACTGATTTGCCAGCGCAAAATAAAATTCCCGGATGGACAAGGTCCCGAATTTGTTGTGCGCGGATAATCTTGAAGTGCCGTTCAGGGATGGAATATCACGCGTCAGCGTGTAGTCCGTGAGCGCGCAGGCTTTTTGCAGCAGCGTCAATGCTTCTTTCCGGCCGCCTTTGACCGCGAGGACGGGATTCTGTTTGCGTGAAAGTTTTTCCAGCGTGCTTTTATCTTCCGCGGTCAGTTTGCCTTGATAATAGTTGTCGCGCTTGTTTTTCCGCGGCGGCTGCACAGACATGGGCGCGGCTTTGTTAAGAAAGTGAGTGAAGACGGTGTAGGCGCCGCCATCGGGTTTTTGTATTTCTTCCGGTTCATGCAGCAAGACATCGGCAAAGCAGTGATAGGCAACGCCATGGGCGGCGCAGGTTTTTTCAATCTGATGGTCTCTTGCCTTGCTGAAGGGCGTGTAATCACGATTGATAAACACCGCCTGAATGTCTTCAGACGCGATTAACTGCTGTATCACTTGTTCCGCGATGCCGTAAAAACAAAACAGACGGGTGTGTTTGTCGCGCAGCCGCGCATCCAGTTCTTTCAGGGACTGCGCCATGAACTGGATGCTGTTATCGCTCTTATAGTCATTCAGTTCTATCTGTCTCTTGTCAAATATGAAACAGGGAATGACCTGGTCTGACAAATCCAGAGCGTGAGCAAGACTGGTATTGTCATCCAACCGCAAGTCGCGTCGAAAAATATGCAGGGCGAGACGGTAGGGTTTTGCCATGGTGGTTCATTGTGACATCAGGAAAATGGCGGCCAGCGCGAGCAATATGCCAATAAACTGTTTGGCGTTGATGCCTTCGCGCAAAAGAAAATAGGAAAGCACAATCGTCACCAGCGGATACAGCGCGGTCAGGGTCACGACGGTGATAAGTTTTCCTTTGTCTGCGGCAATAAGATAAAAAAGGCAGCCCACGCCGTATGCAACGCCGGTGAGCAAGCCGAAGCTAAGGCCTTTCATGTCTGTCGCGGGTTTGAAATCCAGCATGCCCAGGGTGATGAGGCCGACCAGCAGCACGCCAGCCGTTTGAAAAATGAGCGCGCTTTTGGAATCAATGTGTGCGATCGCAAGCTTGGAAAATAATCCCCACAAGCCAAAGCTGAACAGGGCGAGAATTGCCGGCGGCAACCATTGCGTCATTGCAAATACCTCAAAAAATGAAGGAACAAAGTTGAATCACAGCGAAAGCGAACAATCCCGCGACTATATCATCCAACACCATGCCAAAGCCACCATGGACTTTTTGGTCCAGGAGATGGATAGGCCAGGGTTTCCAGATGTCAAACAGCCTGAAGAGTAAAAACCCCAGAACGATCCAGAGCGGTCCAGGCGGCGCATGGATCATGGTGACGAAGAATCCTGCAAACTCATCTATGCACATACCGGGATGGTCGTGTGAGTGAATTTCACGGCTGACGCGGTCGCAAATCCAGGAACTCGCTGCGGCGAACAGAATGACGAAGATCAGAAAAGCTGTTTGCGGCAGCGGCTGCAAGATCAGGTAAAACGGGATGGCTAGCAGGGTGCCAAATGTTCCCGGCGCGACCGGCACGGTTCCGCTGCCAAATCCGAAGGCGGCAAAATAAAGCGGGTCGCGCCACACTTTTTCCGGAATGGGAGGTGAAACGCGGGAACGGGATTTAAGTTTGTCAAAAATGCTGGTAACCGAAAATCGGGCCATGGTAAGGGTTTCCATTTTGATAGCGTAATTCCAGTCCTGGCTGACGGGTGATTTCACCAATGCATGTCAGACGGCAGGGAAAGGAGGGTAGTCGTTCAAGAGTGCCGCGCAATTCCGCGGGCAGGGTAAAGCATAATTCATAATCATCGCCCGCCGTTAGCGCGAGTGTAATGGCTTCCGCCGGTGCAAGAGTGCAGGTAGACGCTTCTGATAAAGGTAATTGATCAGGGTATATCAAGGCGCCGGCATGACTGGATTCCAGTATATGGCCAAGATCCGCAGCCAATCCGTCAGAAATATCAATCGCAGCACTGGCCAGGAAACGCAAGATTTCACCCGCCATGATGCGTGGTTCGGGTCTGTTCAACCGCTCCAGTATCCAGGGTTGATAAGAGACATCCAGGGTGATTCCTTGCTGCAAAAACCTTAATCCCAGGCCTGCATCACCCAGTGTGCCGGTGACATAAATGAGGTCGGTCGGTTTTGCGCCCGATCGCAGCAAGGCTTTGCCTATGGGAGCGTAACCTAAAGCCTGTACGGTAATGGAAAGCGGGCCGCGCGTCAGGTCTCCGCCTATCAACTGGACTGAATACCGGTCGGCGAGAGTGAAAAATCCGTCGCAAAAGGATTTTATCCAGTCTGCACTTTCTTGCGGGAGGGTCAGCGCCAGTGTGACCCAGGCTGGCGTAGCGCCCATCGCTGCGAGATCGCTTAAATTGACGGCCAGCGCCTTGTGGCCGATATCATAAGGAAGAGTTGTTTCAGGAAAGTGCACGCCAGCGATCAAGGTGTCAGTGGTGATGACCAGCTCACTGCCCGGCGCAGGCTGGACCACGGCTGCATCGTCACCGATTCCCACGCGCACATCGGGACGGTTTTTTGCTCGCGCCGCGAAGTATTTGTTTATGATATCGAATTCTGACATGGGGTATAGTATACGGGTTTTTGAACGGTTCTGTTACAGGTAATCCATATGAGCACACTGGAATGGCTTAAACGCCTAATCGAATTTGACACGACTTCCCGCAATTCCAACCTGGAACTTATTTCCTGTGCGCAGGCATGGTTTGAACGCCATCATTTACAGACCCGGATTACCCGTGACCCCCGCCAGGCGAAAGCGAATTTGTTTGCCACCTTGCCGGCGCAAAACGGTTCGGTAGACGGCGGCGTGATTCTATCCGGGCATACGGATGTGGTTCCTGTTGACGGCCAGCAGTGGGATACGCCTCCTTTCACCGCTGTTTTGAGGGATGATAAAGTATACGGCCGCGGCGCCTGTGACATGAAAGGTTTTTTGGCGGTTCTGCTGGCGCTCGTTCCGGAGTTTGTCAGGCTGAAATTATCCCATCCCGTGCATTTTGCTTTTTCCTATGACGAAGAAGTAGGCTGCCTGGGGGCGTCTGTCATGATTACAGACTTGCAGCACGCGGGGATTAAACCGGCCGCCTGTATTGTGGGTGAGCCTACGAGCATGCGGCCGGTTGTGGCTCATAAAGGGGTACAGGTTTTTCGCTGCCGGATCAGGGGGCGGGCGGCTCACTCTTCCCTGACGCCGCAAGGCTGCAACGCAATTGAATATGCTGCGAAACTGATTTGTCACATACGAAGTCTCGCGGATGAATTTAACCGGGAAGGGCCGTTTGACCGGCATTTTGATGTCCCTTTTACCACTGTCTCCACCAACATGATACAAGGCGGCCATGCCCGCAACATTATACCGGAGCAGTGCGAATTCTTTTTTGAATTTCGTCATCTGCCCGGCATCCAGCCTCGCAGTGTGATTGACAGGATTACTGCGTATGTTCAGGAAGCGATACAACCACAAATGCAGAAGGAATACGGGGATGCGGGCATAGAAATAGACGCGGTCGCTGCCGTGCCGGGTTTTGAGGCTGGAGACGACGCGGTGGTATCCTGGCTCGCGCGCGCGGCTGGTCTTGAAAACGAAATACGCAAGGTGGCGTACGCTACCGAGGCGGGACTGTTTCAACAGGCGCATATTCCGGTACTGGTATGCGGCCCGGGCAGTATCGAGCAGGCTCACCGCGCGAATGAATTTGTCACGCTGGATCAGCTGGCTTTATGTGAAGATTTTCTGCGCAAAGTGGTCAAGACGTTTTGAATATCTTCAATTCAAAACGCATTTTCTTTGAATCCGGTTATAAAAATGCGCCTGCTAATCATGCCGCCAAGTCTAAGATTTTCTGTTTGTTACATATCTTAATTGCTTGCTTACGCCGCGCATAATGGTAATATATTGACCGTTTTTAAGAGTATTGAATATAAATATAATCACATAATTTATTAAACGAGGTGTGGCATGCGCAGCAGAGTATTTGAAGTGGCAACGGAAACCGTTGAAGTAGCTGTCAGACCGTCAAGAGGCACTGGAACGTTACGGTATCAGAATCTCAGGTTTTACTCCGGATTAAACCTGGCTGATCAGGTGGCAGAGTTGCTCAACCTCGATGACGCTAAAAAAGAAGCATCAGAAGAAGCCGAACATCAGGCCGAGGCTGTGAATAAAGCCTCACCAGGAGGTTTCTGAGCATTTGTAAGCCCAGGGGCAAGGAGATATTGGCACGGTTCAGTAACGCTCTCCGCAAGGCAGGATTATTTGTCTCTGCCCATCTTGATTTCGGTGATGCGGTTTTTTTTCGCAATCCTGTCCAGAATATCATTCACAAATTTATGCCCCTCTATGGATCCGAATTTTTTTGTCAGTTCCAGGGCTTCATTGATAATGACGCGGTAAGGCACATCTGGCCGCTTCATTAGTTCATAAATGGCGAGGCGCAGCACGCCCAGTTCTATCGGGTCAATCTCATGCAGGGGGCGGCCAAGATAAGGCTGCATTTCTTCGTCTATCTTGTGCTGGTAACGGGGAACACCGTGTATGAGTTCCTTGAAGTAATCCAGGTCCAGTTTTTTATCAATGTGATAATGCAAAAACTCGGATTCAATATCGGTGATCGAAGTTCCTGAAAGCTGCCATTGGTACATGGCCTGCAGCGCGTAACGCCGCGCATTATGCCGAGCAACCGGATTGATGGCGTTATTTTCTGGAGTGGCTTGGCCTTGCTTTGGTTCGTTTGGCATATCGTGTCAATCTGCTAATTTCTCTACGGAATTCATCAATATCTTGAAAACAACGATACACCGATGCAAACCGGACGTAAGCCACCTGGTCGAGTTGATGCAGTTCTTCCATGACCCACTCACCGACTTGTGAAGAGGGTATTTCCCGCTCGCCGCTAGTCATGGCTTTGCGGATGATCCTCACAATCGCAGTCTCGATCTGCTCTACGCTGACAGGGCGTTTTTCCATTGCGCGCAACATTCCTGCCCGCAGTTTGTCCTCGTTAAATGGTGACCGCCGGCCGTCACGCTTGATGATGCGGGGAAGAGATAATTCCGCTGCTTCATAAGTCGTGAATCGCTCTTTGCAATCAGGGCACTCGCGCCGTCTTCGGGTCTGATTACCTTCCCGGATCAAACGCGAATCAATTACTTTCGTGTCACCTGCATTACAGAATGGGCAGTACATCGTTATTCAAGTTTTTAAAACTTTATAATGTGCAAAGTTTATCCTGTTCTAATGAAAAAAGGTAGTTAAATATTTAAATTTTTGGTGAAAAATGCGATTTTGCAAGAATATTCAACGGTGGCGACGCTATCCGTCTAACGGCTCTGATCAGGCGGACAGTGCGACAGCGGCCGGATGCCGGCCGCAGCTAACCCATGCCATCAGAGCGGTGATTTGCGTTAACGGCTTCGTTCCAGCATGTGACTGGTCAAATCACGTAATAATTGCGCCTGCTGGCCCATATAGTTGATGGCTTCCAATGCCTGCTGGTACAAGGACTGGATTTTATCTCGTGCTTTGAGCCGTCCGACGAGTTTGGGATAAGTGATCTTGTGATGCTTGGCGTCCAGTCCCACAGATTTGCCTGTGATTTCAGAAGAGGATTCAATATCAAGAAGATCATCCTGGATCTGAAAAGCCAGACCTATGCAATGACCAAATTCCCGCAAGGCTTGCTGGTTGACTTCATCATCATCGCGAGAGGCAAGCCAGCCCAATTCAATGCAGGCGGCGAACAAGGCGCCGGTTTTCAGGCGGTAAATATCCAGAAGCAGATCTTCAGAGATAGTGTTGTCATTCATGACAGTGATGTCTAGCGCCTGACCTGCCGCCATGCCATAAGGGCCGCATGCGTGGGTGAGTATCTGGATCATTTGCAGCCTGCGGTCCGCTTTTAGCTGCGAGGGGTGGCTGGCGATAACCTGTATCGCCAGTGTATGCATTGCGTCGCCTGTCAGAATGGCAATCCCTTCTCCGTGGACCTTATGGCATGCAAGCTTGCCCCGACGCATGTCAGCGTCATCCATGCTCGGCAAGTCATCATGAATCAGGGAATACGTGTGGATAAGTTCAACTGAACCAGCCGGAGCATCCAGGTTTTCGAGAGGGGCGTTGAAAATCATGCCGGTCGCGTAAATCAGTAACGGTCTGATGTGTTTGCCGCCATTCAGCAAGGTGTATTCCATGGCCGTTTTGAGATCAAGTGAAGGGATCTCTTCCAGAAGAGGCGGATAGATCTGCTTCAGCCGGTCTGAGCAAAGCTGAAACAGTTCATCCAGGGTAGTATCAGTCGTTGTTTGCTTCATCGATTTCAGGCCCTTGTTGCTGGTCATTGTTATCGTAGGGTATTAATTCTTCTTGATTGTTATTCTGCATAAGAATCTGGACTTTTTGCTCGGCCTGGTCGAGTATTTTCTGGCAGTGTCTTACCAGGGTGATGCCGCGCTCAAAGCTATCGAGAGATTGTTCCAGCGTTTGTTCACTATGTTCCATTCTGTCGATAAGCTGGGTAATTTCAGATAATGAATCTTCCAGATTGGGAAGTTTGTTGGGCTTTTTAGTCACGAGCAATACTCCATTTTTCCAGGGAAAAGGTAACTGATATTGTCACGAGATACAACAGGGAAGATGGCGTAATGCCGCGATCACTGACTGGTTGTGCCTGCCTTGCGCGCGCAAGGCAGGCCGAGGGATGAGCAGATTATTGTCCTTGCGCCAGGGTATACCCCAGTTCGCCGTCGAAGGTATATAAATTTTCGGTCTTGATGGTATCAAGACCGATTTCATTCATCCGCGCCAGCAGATTGATAATGTCGGAGTGAGAAACGGCTTGCAGCTGCTTGATATCCCTGGAGGATTGAAAGCGGCAGCAGCAATGCCGCAAATAGGGTGTTTCTATACTGCTGTCGGGCCAGATTTTCAGGCCGCGGCTGGTGATGACAATCAGGCTCATCGGGCCGCCCAGGCCAGCTATTTTTCCGGATAATTCCTGCGCGGTTAAATCCTGGGGATTATCAAGAAACACATCAACGCCTACCAGTTCCTTGCGACTTTCCGCCTTGGGCTGGGCGCCATAGCACTCTATCTTGGCATAGGCTCCGGGCTTATAGTGAGCCGCCTTGAAATGCGAGGGAAGCTGGCCCAGCCTCGCGATGACCGCGTCAGCAAATTCCCGGGTCCCGACCTTCTTCTTGCTGTGCTCGGGCGAATAAATGTCGCCGGTGTGAATGCCGTCTTCCAGCGTCTTTAACCAGGCGTTTTCAATCAAGGTGGCGATTTCCGGCTGATTGATATGCACCAGCATCTGTATGGCCGCGTGCATCAATCCTGAGGGGTTTGCGATGTCTTTTCCGGCAATATCCGGAGCGGACCCATGAATGGCTTCGAACATCGCGACCTGATTGCCTATGTTTGCGGAACCGGCGAGTCCGACAGACCCGGCTACTTGCGCGGCGACATCGGAAATAATGTCGCCGTAGAGATTCAGTGTGACGATGACGTCAAAACGTTCCGGATTGCTTGCTATCAGCGCGGTGCCGATATCGACAATCAAATGCTCATTCTGGATGTCAGGATATTGCGCGGCAATTTCATTGAAAACGCGATGGAATAAACCATCGGTCATTTTCATGATATTGTCCTTGCTGAGGCAGGTGACTTTTTTGCGGTTGAATTTACGGGCATATTCAAACGCGTATTGAATGATGCGCTCACATCCCGGGCGGGTGACAATTTTCAGGCATTGATAGACTTCCTCCGTGCCGCGATGCTCTATGCCGGAATATAAATCTTCTTCATTTTCCCGCACGATGACCAGATCGATATTGGAAAAATTCGAAGACACAAAGGGTGCGTAAGATACGCAGGGTCGTACATTCGCGAATAATCCCAGCGTCTTGCGCATGGTTACGTTCAGGCTTTTATACCCGCCGCCCTGGGGTGTCGTAATGGGGCTTTTAAGCAGCACCTTGGTCCGCTTGATGGATTCCCATGCCTTGTCAGGAATGCCGGTTGTGTTGCCCGACAGATAAATTTTCTCTCCCACTTCTATGATTTCCGGCGCGACTTGTGCTTGCGCCGCATCCAGCAGTTTCATGGTGGCCTGCATGATTTCAGGGCCGATTCCGTCGCCATACGCCACGGTGATTGGGGTTTTGATTGCCATAAGTCAACACTCCTCGATGATACTCGATATTATAACGTATAATTCCCTGAAATTTATTATCCCTGGACGCTGCGATGATTATTGTTTCGGATCGTGTGATCACTCATCCCGGCAATCCCCGCGTTATTTCATCAGGTTTGATTCCAGGTGGTTCAGCGCAGGCTGGGCCGCGGTTTTGAGGCGGCCTTGTTTTAACACTTTCACTTCATAGGGGTAACGCCCGAAGAAAGTCTGAGGTGAGAGGGTGCCTGACAACGCATGAATCAGGTGAACGGACGAAATCATTTTATCCCATTTATTGTAGCCGAAACTCCAGCCGGCGAAATGACCTTCTCCGGCTCTTATGCCGAGGTAGTCGCGCAGCGGTTTGATCAGGTGGGCGTTTTCTTTCGCGAGCGGCAGTTTGGCTGCGGCATATTCATCCAGGAGTAAATCCAGCCGGGTCTGTTCATAAAGGCTGGTGAGAAAGCGGTTGGTATAAAGCGGTTTTTGCTGCAGCACGTGGCAGGGCGTGAAGAAATCATGTGCTGACAGATATGCTTCAAGATAAGCGCGCTCATAAGTCACGCCGTCTTCGGCGACGACAGGATCCTTGAGCCGCTCGCCTGACAAGGGGCAGCAAAGGGTTTGATAGACAAGCTCGGGATCCATGAATTTCCTGAGCGTGTTTTTCGCATCAAACAGGCATTGAACCAGCGAAGAATAGAGCTTGTTTTGTATTAAATCCGCATGGTTTAGCGGAGACCGGTTTAGCGGATCCGTCGGGCTGTCATGAAGCCACTGAGTGATGCTTTCATATTGATAAGTCGTGCCTTGAGGCGCGATCCATGGACTGGTGATGAATTCAAACGTGATGATATCCGCGAATAATTTGTCCTTGTTGCTGCTGATTGTCTCGGGCATGCGGACCAGGGAATCGGAAGATTGTTCCTGTGAATGTTCAGACGGAACCGGAATGAGTGTCTCTTTCAGATTCAATACATTGTTCAGCGTAATAGTATAATTGGGCAGATGGCTATACAGGTGAGGCCAGGTTTCGATCAGATGTGTCAGTATGGTGGACAGGTTGGCAGAATCGATATAGGCCTGGTTTTCTAATATCTGCTTGCGACGAGAGGCATTATGCTTTAACAAGACCAGTAGGAAAAGTTTCTGCGTGTTTGGCGGCGCATCAATATAAGAACCCTCGAAGGAATCAAACGCCAGGATTTCTTGTATCTGCTGGCGTATGAAATTGAAAGGATTCGGTTGCGTTGCCGCTATTCTCTGGACATGACGCAGCATGTGCACCAGGTTGTCGTGGTGCAGGCTATGCTGGTCCAGCAGAACTTCCCTGAGTTCGTCACTGCTGAGCCTGGCCAGGCTTTTCGCGAATTCTTCGCGGCCTTGGTAAGTGAACAAGTCGTTATAGGCAATAGTGTATATGTCGTTCCGGTTATCCATCCGGCGATCCTTGTTTGTCTGGCTTTATTGATTCAGGGCACCAACTCCGCGATCACTTTTTCCATGCGCATGGAACGTGATCCCTTCACCAGAATGGTGGTTGTGTTGTGTAAAAAAGGCTTCAGTGCATTCACCAGCTTTTCTTTTTCATTAAAATGATAAGCGCCTTCGCCAAATGCCTGGGCGGTGTTCGCGCTTAATTCTCCGTAGGTGAATAGATAATCAATACCGGCTTTTCGTATGGATTCTCCCGCTTCCTGATGCAGCATTTTTGCTTCGGAACCCAGTTCTTTCATGTCGCCCAGCACCAGAATTTTCTTGCCGTTGAATGTCGACAAAATATTTACCGCTGCCTGCAGGGAAAAGGGATTGGCATTGTAGGTGTCGTCAATGATTTTTACTCCGTTCGCCAGCGTATGCAGCTGTAATCTTCCTGGCGCGGGCTGAATGCGTTCCAGGCCTGCCTTGATCGAGCCCAGGCCGATGCCGGCAGCCAGGGTCGCGGCGGCAGCGGCCAGCGCGTTTTGCACGTTATGCCTGCCTAGCAAAGGCAGGGTCACTTCCACGCTGCCTTTGGGAGTCTGGATGGTAATGTCTTGCGTTTGTTCTGCCTGATGGATGACTGCGGTAACATGCGCGTCGGGATGAAAACCAAAGCTGATGTAGGGGCGGCCATCAATCAGATTGTGCCAGAACGGGAAAAATGCATCGTCCCGATTCAGTACGGCGATACCGTTTTGAGGCAGTCCGGAAAAAATCTCCGCTTTCGCGCGCGCCACCCCGGCAACGTCGCCTAATCCTTCAAGGTGGGAAGCGGCGGCATTGGTGATGACAGCCACTTGCGGCCGGGTCATGTTGGTCAAGTATTCGATTTCACCAAAATGATTCATACCCATTTCGATGGCGGCATAGCGATGCTCGCTATCAAGACGCGCAAGCGTCATTGGCAGGCCCCAGTGATTGTTCAGAGTGCCTTGCGTGGCGAGGACTTGTTTTTCATTTCCCTGGCAGGCGGCGACCATGATGAGTGCGATCATGTTTTTTAAAGTGGTTTTGCCGTTGCTTCCTGTGACGGCGATGATGGTCGTGTCAAACTGGTTTCGCCAGGCTGTGCCCAGCTTGCCCAGGGCGGCCGTGGTGTCATTCACGATTAACTGGGGCAGGGGCGAATCAACTTGTCTGCTGACCACCGCGGCGGCGGCTCCTTTTTTATAGGCTTCTTCAAGATAATCATGTCCGTCAACCCGTTCTCCCTGGATGGCGACGAATAAATTTCCAGGCTGCAAGGTGCGGGAGTCGATGCTCATACCATGAAATTCCGTCGCGGCGGGCGCGGCGTCAAGCCCGAGAATTCTGGCCGTTTGAGCTAGCGTCATGTGTATCATGTGTCTCTTCCGTTTGAAGTAATGTAATGAGCGGTATCATAGCATTTTTGAGGAAAATGACATATGGCTCCAGCCCGCGCGGAAGCGCGGCGCTGACAGAAACAGGCATAGACTGTTCCACCGTCAGCTGGTAAAGGGATATACTAAACGTTTAGGCAGGCGGTTGCTCAACCGACGCAAGCCTGCATTCACGGGCAGGCTTTGGTGATGAGGGTTCAATCAGGCGCAGGATGCTGGAGAGGCTATGGACGGTTATAAAACAGGTCATTACACCAATCAGAAGGCAGGAACCGGCGTATCGGTTTTCTTGTTTGAAAACGGAGCGACTGGATCTTACTGGATCTGCGGCTCGGCCCCTGCCACGCATGAACTGGCGGTTCTCGATCCCGATAACAGTGTGCCGCATCTTTATGGTCTGGTCCTGGCTGGCGGGAGTGCCTACGGATTGCATGCAGCACTGGGTGTCATGACTTATCTGGGGGAACGCCGCATCGGACATCCGACTCCGCATGGCGTGGTGCCGATTGTGCCTGCCGCAGCCATTTACGACCTGAGTTATCAGCTTGCAGTTGCGCCTACCGCTGAAGAGGCTTACCAGGCGTGCCTCGCGGCGGAGTCCGGCAGGATGCAGTCAGGAAGGATAGGCGCGGGGACTGGCGCAACGGTAGGCAAGCTTGTGCCGCAAACACTCAGCATGAGCGGAGGTTTGGGTACAGCGGAAGTCCGGCTGCCTGACGGTGTGATCGCAAGGGCTTATGCCGTCGTCAATGCTGTCGGCGATGTGCGGGATTCAGCACGCGGGATTATCGCTGGTGCGCGTTATTCCGACGGCAGTTTTGCAAATTGTGAGCGGTATCTATTGTCTGGCCAGGCAGAAATTGATTTGTTCAGGCATGCCAACACCACTCTCGTCGTCGTCATCACCAATGCCAGATTCCATAAAAGCGAATTAAAACGGATTGCCAAAATGGCGGCGGCAGGGATTTCCCGTGCCATTACTCCGGTTTTTACCCAGTTTGACGGCGACATTCTGTTTTGCATTTCTGCAGGAGATAAGCAGATATCTGAACTGACCATGGGGACCATGGCGGCGGAAGCGGTCAATCTCGCGATCATGGATGCAGTAAAAGGCTCGGAGGTCATATGACAATTGCCTTGGTCAGTCATCCTGACTGCATTCTGCATGAGGCAGGCGAGCAGCATCCCGAGCAGCCCGCGCGCGTTCAAGTGATACAGGGGGCGTTGGAGCATTATCCCTTCTCGGTTCCTGTCAGGTTTTACGAGGCGCCTCGCGCAACGCCGGAGCAACTCATGATCGCGCATGGGCAAAATTATGTTAACTGGATTTTATCAATTGCGCCTAAAAGCGGATTTATTCAGATTGACGCCGATACCTGGATGAATCCCTACACGTTAAACGCCGCCTTGCGCGCGGCGGGCGCGGTTCCTTTTGCAGTGGATCTGGTCATGCGCGGGGAGGCTGAGGCGGCGTTTTGCAATGTGCGTCCCCCAGGCCATCACGCCGAGCGAGAACAGGCAATGGGGTTTTGTCTTTTTAATAATGTCGCAATTGGCGTCAAACACGCGCTCACGACATATGGTCTGGAGCGTGTCGCCATTATTGATTTTGATGTGCATCACGGGAACGGTACCCAGGATATTTTTCAGAATGATAAAAATGTCATGTACTGTTCCAGCTTTGAGCACCCATTTTATCCGGGTTATGAACCCGAGATGGATAATGAACACATACTTTCCGTGCCGCTTGCTCCGGGTACGCGGGGGGAAGAATTTCGTGAAAAAGTCCAGGCTGCTTGGTTTGATAAAATCGCCGCGTTTCAGCCGCAATTCATTTTTTTCTCCGCGGGTTTTGACGCGCATGCGGAAGATCCACTGGCGGACCTGGAGTTGACCCGCGAGGATTACGTCTGGGTAACAAGGCAGATTGCCAAGATCGCCAAAGTGCATTGTGACGGGAGGATCGTGTCTGCGCTGGAAGGCGGGTATAATCTTGACGCCCTGGCGCAGTGTGTGCCGGCTCACGTCAATGCCCTGGTATTCAAGCCTGAAGAATCAAAAAGCCATGCGTAATGCCGCTACAGTGCCGGGAGCGGATCCTGGCGGTTATTTTTCATCTGTATAGGGACCGTATTTCAGGCATTGGAGCAGGTAATACATTCTACCCATGAACATTCCGAAGATCAGTCCTACCGCTCCCGAGATGAGGGAGTGGTATTTGCCTTGTTTGATCACTTCCATGTCCAATGTATAGGTATAGCCAAAATAATAATATTTTGCGGCCACCATCAAGAGGATGACCGCAAACAGTATCCATGATCCAGGCATGCGAATAAGGGATTTGTTTTTGACCGCCTTGATTCCACTGAACCGGAAATGCAGCCAGCCGATTAATATCCCGGCGACGGCTGCGCCCGAGAGAATTCCGATTTGGCGGGCGTTGATTTCAACCATGGTTGCCCAGCCGGCAAATAGAAAACTGATCATCAGCCCGTTGTTGATCATGATGGGTCTGACGGCGGCGAACCGCGGCTTGGTGGACCGGTAAGCAATGTAAAAAATGCCGAAGATCAGCAGGTAGATCCACCAGGGTGTTTCAGCAACGGCTTCCCAAAAAGCGTATGGCATTTCTGACCTGCTCCTAATCATTGGGCAACGATGCGGCGCCGCCGCAAGGGCGTGGTGATATGGTGGGCGATAGTGGTTTCGAACCACTGACCCCTACCGTGTGAAGGTAGTGCTCTCCCGCTGAGCTAATCGCCCGACACCTTAAATATAGAGCCGCAATTTTATGGCGATGGGATGCAAACGTCAATTTGTTTGGTGAAAACCGGCACAACTGCGCCGTCCAGAGAACAACAGCCGTCCCGCCATGATCTTTTGCCGGCGTATTTGCGGCATCTTCTTGTATTCATTCGCTTATTATTTTCAGCGAAGGAACCGGTCAGTGGTTGCCGCGCGTTTTGACTGGAAGCCCGGGTTAATTGGCTATACAATTCGCGAGTCAAAAATAATAATGCCATATAGATGCGAGGACAATGCGCAACATCCCGCCTGCAAGGACAGAATCAAGCTGCAATCTGTTACAGTGCCGGTGAACCATCAAAGCGGATGCCAGGCATTTACATACCGAGATGTCATTGACTGTCATGTTTTCATTTATAGCGGCGCGCGGCTCATTTCTCTGGAAGCGCGCAGCGGCTTTGATCCTGGTCTCTGGTCTGGCTGGCTCAGCCGCGGCGGCAGAAAAGCCGGCTGTCATTCCTGAAGTCAATTTGCATTCCGGGCAGTCGCTGCGCTCCAGGCAGGATGCCCAGGTACAGACCACGCATATTTCCCGGGAACAAATAAAAACGAGCCCGGTACTTGATCTCTCAGAACTGCTCGCTCAGACACAAAGCATTGTGCGCTTGACGAATAATTCCATGGATAACAGCCAGACAGCGCTCAGCATCCGTGGCTTTGGCGATAACGCCGCGGCAAACTCGCTGATACTGGTTGATGGATTTCCGCTGACCAATGTCAGTCTGCTGGCGCCGAATTTTAACTCTATCGCGCTCGCGGATATCGAACGCATTGATATCATACAAGGTAGTCAGGGAACGCTTTGGGGCGATCAGGCGGTGGGCGGCGTCGTGAATATCGTGACCCGCCACCCGGAGAAATTTCTCGCTGATGCTTACGCCGGATTGGGAAATTTTAATACGATATTTTACAGCGCGCTCGCTGGAAACAAGTTTGCGAACGGCCTCTTTTTCAAGGCATTCGGGTTTTCCGGCAAGTCGGATAATTACCGTGATCATAATCGGCAAAAAAATGAATCGCTTTACGCGCAGGCAGGTATGGATTACGCGCGCGGCACCACGCGCTTGGGACTGCAGTCCACGGACAATACAGTCCTTTTTCCCGGGGGATTGACACAGGCGCAGTTTGATGCGAACGCGCGGCAGGCTGTTAACTTCAGTAATTTCAGTCATTACAAGACACAAGTCTTGCAACTGCTGAACAAACAGGAATTTGGCGCAGACTGGATTCTGGAAACACGGCTATCTCATCAGGTGCTGACAGGTGACGGTGTGATTGGTTCTGCGTTTAATCGCAAGGAGTGGGAAACAAGACTCAGTCCGCGTTTGATAGGTTCGCTCTGGAATAATAAAATCACGCTTGGATACGATGGAGAAAAAAGCCGTTACCAGTTCATGAATGCCATGATTGAGGAGCGGGCTGATGCGCAGCAAAATAATCTTTATGCGCAAATGGTCATACCAGTCATTGAAACGGTCGATGTGACAGTGGGAGCGCGCGATGCATGGCAATACAATTCCGCTGAGCGTGTTATTGGGCAGCCGGTCAATTCCACCAACCGGGTGTTTGTCACTGAACAGGGAATATCCTGGCGTCCTTCTTCCGAATGGCAGTTCTTTGTGAGAAGAGACGGCAATTTTCGCTTTCCCAAAGCCAACGAAGAAACGTGGATGCCTGCGGGTGTGTCTGTGTTGCAGCCGCAAACCGGTGTGTCCTATGAGGCGGGACTGGTTCGGACAACCGAGCGTCAGAAGACCCAGTTGAATTTGTATCAGCTGCAGTTACACGATGAAATTGCTTTTGATCCCACGGAAACGCCTGATGAGCCGTTCGGGACATTCAGTAATTTTACCTCAACCCGCAGGCGCGGCATTACCCTCACCGAATATTACCGGCTGACGCCCAGGCTCGCGCTGGATGCGCAATTCAATTATGTGGATGCAAGACTGGCTTCAGGCCCCGATTCAGGTCATCATATTCCGGCTGTTCCGGCGATCACTGCCAATGCGGGACTGGGTTATGATTTCTTGGAGAATTGGCGCGCGAAAGTTTCCACGCTTTATACGGGCAGCCGGTTTGCGTCGCTGGATCTGGGCAATACCGGGAAAAAGCAGTCTGGTTACTGGCTGGATACAGTGTCTCTGCAATATCTGCGCAAATCCTATGAGATCAGCTTTGAGGTGGCCAACCTCTTTGACACGCGGTATCCGGCATATGCACTCTATAACGCCCCCGCACAATCCTATTTGTATTATCCTGGATCGGGTAGAAGTTTCCTGGTGACCTTCAAGGCAAATATTGAGTAATGAAGACATTAAAGAACAGCAAATCATTTCATTACACCGCGTCCATTGTGACACACGCATTGGTGTTTTTCCTGATGGTGGCCGTTTTTGATGCGGCAAAAGAAATGCCGCTGCTGGGTAATACGGCGGTCAATACCGTGAATTCCTATGTGATGAATGAGCGTGATGTTCAAGCTGTTTCCAGGAATCCGTCACAGGCCGCTCGCGATGTGAGGCCTCCCGTCTTGAAAGAGAGGGAAACTGTCACGGCAGAAAAGCCGGCCGAACGCGCGCTGGTCATCCGGCAAAAAAAAACCGAGCCTGTGGAGGCTGCGCATCAGTCTGAAATCAGGCCGTCTGCTTCAGGGATCAGTCAGGGTGCGCGGACAGAAGCCTTGTTGGCCATGCTGCACGCGGCGATCCAGAAACAACAGCGCTATCCCGTGAGCGCGGTGCAGATGGAGCGTGAAGGCCGGGCCACGGTTAAGTTCACCTTGTTCACCGATGGTTCCATCAGCAGCCTGAGAATTGTCAATTCTTCCGGTACGGACAGTCTGGACGGCGCCGCGCTCGCGGCAGTGCGGGATGCCGCGCCTTTTGCACAAGTAAAACAATATCTGGATTCCGCGCGCGAATTCAGCATCGATGTGGTGTTTGAATTAGCTTGAAATCACCCCGGCTGTGGAGTAGATTCCAGACAAAATTGCAGGAGTATTTTATCATGACAAATTTAATGACCACCCAAGACCATACTGATTTGCTGAATGAAATTTTCATGTCGCCGTCCCGGGAAGTGAAGGCGGAACGTTTTTCTCCTGAAAATCAAGCATCTGCTGCGGATTGCAGCGGTAAATGCAACGGATTTTGTCACGGCCGGATGTAATCCCTAGTTCTTATGGCACTGGCCGTCTTTCATTCCGAAGCGGATTTGCAGCGATACGGCAGCGTTAGTCTTGAAGAGGCGCGCTGCTATATCGATGCGCTTGATTTGACGTATATCGCTGAATCAATGTGCGCGCCGCATTATCCGTTGCCGCGCTGGACTCATGCCGATGCGGTGCAATGCTGCCAGCTCTACAAGAATTTTTTGTTCCTGCTGAAAAAATATTTGCCTATGCCCTTGGTTCCCACGCGCGAAATTGATGAATTCTGGCATAATCATATTCTTTATACCCGTAACTATTTTCATGATTGCGAAAAAATATTCGGGCATTATCTGCACCACGAGCCTGCATCTCCGACCGATGATGGCCAGGCTTTAATCAGTAATTTTCTTGAAACAAAAAAGCTGTACCTGGAAGAATTCGGGCAACCGCTGGTATTAACACGTACGTAATTGAGAGAGACCGCTGAACACGAAACACCAGCTTCCGCGGAGCGCGGTTCGAACCGCAAATTTTCCCCGCCGCGCGATTCGATTTCATCCGGGACACTGCTACAATACCCCGTTTTGACTGCTGATTAAGGTATATGCCATGACTATTGTACGCACTCGGTTCGCGCCCAGCCCTACAGGGTATCTGCACATTGGCGGTGCGAGAACGGCTTTATATTGCTGGCTATATGCCCGCAAGACTCGGGGAACCTTTATCTTGCGCATTGAAGACACGGATCTTGAGCGTTCCACACCGGAATCGGTGCAAGCTATATTGGATGGAATGGATTGGCTGAACCTGAATTATGATGAAGGCCCGTTCTATCAAACCCGGCGCTTTGACCGCTATAGAGAAGTGATCGCGCAAATGCTTGAAAGCGGTACGGCTTATCGCTGTTATTGTTCCAAGGAACGGCTGGAGTTGCTGCGTGAAGAACAAATGGCCCGCAAGGAAAAGCCGCGCTATGATGGTTTATGCAGAAACCGCGGTATCGCAGGCGAAGGCTCTTATGTCGTGCGTTTCAAGAATCCCCTGGAAGGGGTGGTTGAGTTTGATGACCAGGTGCGCGGCCGGCTGGCGTTTTCCAATGCGGAACTGGATGACTTGATTATTGCTCGCAGCGACGGCACGCCGACTTATAATTTTACTGTGGTGGTCGATGACTGGGACATGAATATCACCCATGTGATTCGCGGCGATGACCACATCAACAATACCCCCCGGCAGATCAACATCTTGCGCGCTCTGGGCGCGACACCGCCGCTTTACGCGCATGTTCCCATGATTCTGGGAGGAGACGGCAAGCGCTTGTCCAAGCGTCATGGAGCGGTCAGTGTGCTGCAATACCGTGAAGAGGGTTTTTTACCCGAGGCCTTGCTGAATTATCTGGCCAGACTGGGCTGGTCGCACGGCGACCAGGAAATTTTTTCTATGAGTGAGTTGATTGAGTATTTCGATATCAAGGATATTAACCGCGCCCCCGCGGCATTCAACCAGGACAAGCTGGTATGGCTTAACCAGCATTACATGAAGACAGGCGACCCGGAACATGTCGCGAAAGAATTTGCCTGGCATATGGAAAAACTGGGCATCGATACCCGAAATGGGCCGGAGTTGACTGAAGTGATCAAGGCACAGGCGGAACGAACCAAAACCCTGCGTGAAATGGCTGAACGCAGCCGGTATTTTTATGAGCCGGTACAGGTGAGTGATGAGATGAAATCTCATTTCACGCCAGAATTGATTCCGGCTTTGATGATGCTCAGGGAAAGACTGGCACAACTGGATGTCTGGACCAGGGAATCTGTACATGAAGTGTTGGCCAGTACGGCGGAAATTCATGGGCTCAAGCTGGGTAAACTGGCTCAGCCCGTCCGCATAGCCGTGACAGGCGGCACGGTATCGCCGCCTATCGACATCACCATGGTGCTGATAGGACAGAAACGTGTGCTGGAAAGGCTGGAAATCCTGCGTAGCCAGGCGAATATGCCTGATGGTGTGGAAGGTGAAGGAAATGCCTTGTAAGGCCATAAAAATAAGGCAAAATGCCGCTGGGTCGGTAAATTTGGCATTTGATAGCTTTCTTGTGTTGACAAACGACTCCCTGCTTCATAGAATCGCGTCTCTCTCAGAGGTTAACGGGGCTATAGCTCAGCTGGGAGAGCGCTTGCATGGCATGCAAGAGGTCGCCGGTTCGATCCCGGCTAGCTCCAAAATGACGTCTCAACGTCCCCATCGTCTAGAGGCCTAGGACATCGCCCTTTCACGGCGGTAACCGGGGTTCGAATCCCCGTGGGGACGCCAAACAATACCAATAAAAAAGCCCTGCTTGCAGGGCTTTTTTATTGGTATTGTTTGTTGTCTCTGGTGGATGAGAGCTGCTGTCGGGTTCGAAAAATCGGCAGGATTGCCGATTTTGCACGCACGATTATTGTGCGCCAGGAGGGCGAGCGCCAGGGATGGTGCGAGTGAATCCCCGTAGGGTGCATGGTAGAAAAAAGCCCTGCTTGCAGGGCTTTTTTATTGGTATTGTTTGTTGTCTCTGGTGGATGAGAGCTGCTGTCGGGTAATATTTCAGCTTGAATTGATCAAAAATTATAATTAATATCGCGTTCAGGTCAAATACAAAACGAGATAATAATCATGTATACCAAACTATTGGCTTTATTTTTTCCTTTTTTACTGGTTAGCTGCGCTTCGGTGAATGGCTATCAAGAGCCTCGAACGGGCACCCGGTCTTTAGCAACGGTCAGCGGTTCTTCTACACGAAGCGGTCTCTTCGAATGGAGCAACAATATTGTCAGCTCAATTGACAATAAGCCCGTAGGCATGGTTTGGTCTGAAAATTCCAAAATCAATGTTGTGCCTGGACCGCACCTGTTTGTGATTTCATCCACATTTAACAGAGGTTTTGGAACAGGGCCTTACGACAGTCTCACTGAAGTACGCGCAAACCTGCAACCTAACGCGAGCTACCGTTTTGTCAGCAGTCCTCAAGGCGCGGTATTGCATGTGTGGGCTGTGGATAGCAAAGGCAAGCGGATATCAGAGATTGGCGCCAGCCAGTACCACTATGCTCCGCCCGCACCGGCGCCTATTGTTTATTATGCTCCGCGCCGCTAAATGCGCGTTATCCGGCCGGGCAAATGGAAATTTGCCTGGATGGTGTCATCAATCTGTCATGTAACACACACATACTATCGGATAATGAAAAACGATAAGTGGTGTGCATGTGGCCGATATTAAAATCAATTAAAACATTTTTTAAATCACGTTTGAATTCCTGGCAGAAAGCGCTGACTGTCCTGGGTTGCATGACTGGTGCGGTGCTTTCAATAGGGTTGATTGCCGGCGGGATTGCAGCCATTCCTTTTACCGGAGGCGCGTCTCTGATGCCGGCCTGGCTGGGCATGATTTTTTTTATCGTTCTGGTTACCGGCAGTTTCGGATCAGCGGGAAAATATATAGGGATGTCTATCGATACGCTGATCAGTAACGAAAAACCCACAAATGAAAAAATCGCGACGGTTGCCGGCTGTCTTGTCGGGTTGATTGTGTCTGTTCTCGCCATACCTTTGCATTCCTTTGGGGTGGGATTTATAGCAGAACATGCCGCCGTGGCCGCATGGGAAGTCATCTTGCCGTTTATTCCATTGACAATTGGCGCCTTTGGTTCCGCTTGTTCTTACATAGGCCGGTCAATCGATGCGCTTACAAATAATAAAACCATTTTTGATTTATTCAGAAAATATAGCCGCGCTGCGCAAAAACAGCGGGAACAAATGCCGCTCATGTCGTCTTCAGGACAGGCGGTCCGCGCATCTCTTTCAGTGAAATGCGATGACGCGCCAGGATTCCGCAATCCGGCTGGAATGGAACAATCTCCCGCGAATCTGGCTGTTCCCGCGGAAGGAATGAAGCGGTGCCGTTCTGCACCCTGTCTTTCACTGTTCAATCCTCAGTGGTCTCGGCGGTCCACGGAGTCTATGCAGTCGAGATTTACGCAATGCGACGAGGGAATCAAAAAATATTTGGACATGTCAAAAGTAACGGATTCACATTTGGGATTTTTCGCGCGCCATTTTGACAGGGACAGAGGGAAAGCGCGGGCGCAAGCCTATTTGTCCCTGTTGAATAACGCCAAAACCGCTTTTGAACAAGGTGTCATCGCTTATGCTCTACTCGCGGCCCATGACGGGAAGACATTAAAAAATATTGTCTGTGCTCAAATGGGATTTCATTCGCTCCGGGAGGCAAGAAACAAACTGGGTTGGTATATAAGGCAAAGCTTGGCGTCGCGCGCCGAGTTGCGTTTACTGGAAAATGAAGTCATCTCCCGGATTGTAAAATACACCAATGATAAAAAATCCTATGCTAGCGGATGTTATGACGATGCCCTGGAAATTCTGGAAACTCTGGCGAGAAGCGCGGCTTGCGCCAGTAATCGTATGCAGTTTACCCAATCCGGCAATGATATGCCGGATTTGAAAGCGGAAATCCGGTCAATAGCCGTTTGAGTTTTCGGAACGTAATTGTTGTTCCTGTCTGATGAATAAATCGGATAGCTGTCTCATTCGCTCCGCATTCAGATTATACCCCTCAGGCAGGTTGGCAGTCTTGCACCAGTCTGAAATGATGTTAAACGCCGCTTGAAGCGAACTGGCATGGTCCAGTTTTTTTACGTAAACCAGTATGCGTTCGAGAAGAGCTTCACTGGCAAAAATCGAATCGGTCTTGTTATAGCATAACGCCAATCCCAGATTAGTAGACATTTCCGCTAATGTGTCGTTTAGATGGTGATAAATGCCGGCGGCTTTTTTTAAAAACACTATTGCCTGATCCAGACTGTTCAGATGTAATTTGCATTTTCCCAGA
This sequence comes from Aquicella siphonis, assembly GCF_902459485.1. Taxonomy (NCBI): domain Bacteria; kingdom Pseudomonadati; phylum Pseudomonadota; class Gammaproteobacteria; order Legionellales; family Coxiellaceae; genus Aquicella; species Aquicella siphonis. The sequence goes on along the minus strand of NZ_LR699119.1, from coordinate 1,940,939 downwards.
TGATGCAAGGCATCGGCTAAAAGAGATTGAGTGTCCGCGCTCCAGGCAGTATTGGAAATCAGACGAGTCAGGTGGTGCGCGGCGCTAGCATATTCTCCTGTTTGCATGAGCACGATGCCGTATTTGATGTCGGTCGCAAGACTGGGGGCAAGCTCCATGGCCAGTTTGAGATAGTATAATTTTTTGGGAGCATTGCTCGCGCCGTATTCAGCCAGCAGAAGATAAATGTTTCCTAGGGTCAATTTCAGATTATCGTCGGGAACGGGAGGCAAAATTTGCTGGAATAAGGTTTCCAGGTCTGCGAGATCAGTCGCGGCTTCATCGGTCTTGTTCAATGCCATGCGGCACTGAGTGAGATCATATGCGCTGTTGATTAACAGGATTCGCAGATTTGTCAGATCAGGATGGAGTTCCTGTTTGCAGAGATGGTAATACAACCGATAAGCGTTCAAAAGATAGGGACAGGCTTTGCGCGGTTCATCCAGCTCCATCAGGCTGCACCCCAGAAAATAAGCGGCTTGAGCCAGGGTTTCAGGGCATTCTTCACGGTAATGAGAGAAAAACTGATAGACAGGAAGCAAAATCCTGGCTGCCTTCTCAAACTTTTTGCTGGCGTTGTACTGTATGCCTTTTTGAAGATTTTTCAATGCAGTATGAGAATCGGTTAGCGATGGTTCATTGAGAAAGGATTGACCGTGCATGATGTTTGCTCGTGTTATTTATAATCAGGTTATTATCAGTATGCATCGATTATAAATAATCATGGCCTTTTAATAAAGGCCATGATTTACCGCTTTCCTTAATTGGTTACCTTGATGCTGGTTCTTCTGGCGACAGGCGGAGTTAACTGCGTGTCACGATAGCCGGACGTTGATGGCATGCTGACCGGGGGAGCAAACAGGGAAACTGTCGGCAGCAGAGAAGTGCCGGTTGAAAAGCTGTTTCTCAGGGGCGATGTAATGATACGCCTTCTTTCCATCAGCTCGTCGCCGTCTCTTTGTGCGGTCTTGAACACGGTTAACACTTGTTCTTTGTTCGCCTGACAATCATTACAACAAGGTTTTCTTCTGACAAGCAAATCATTTTTTAATACGTCCTTGTCGCGATAATTGGCGCGCGGATGCACGACGGATGCGTCATCCGTGTCATGTTGATCGCCGTATAAACCTCTGGACCTGAACGGATAAAAGTCATAATTGGCCACGCCGGTAACAGAGATATTAGTCCCGTATTCCGCATATAACTTGGTCAGTGCGGAAGCATAATACTTTTCAGAACAATTCTTCATTATGGATTTTTCGTTTCTTGCTGCTACGGCAATATTTCCTATCATACGGCTGAAATTGCGCGTGTCGCTGTATACCAGTGAAAATTCAATGCCATCACGGTTTTTACCGGACTGATTATAATCTTCTATGAATTCTTGCATACGCCGGCGGAGATTGTTGGAAGCATTATGGAAACCGGAAATGGTGACGAAGCAATGCTGTTTCCCATTTATGTCGGCCATGACAAAAGAGATGCAGCCTGGATGTAATGGTTTGCTGCGGTCGGTTTTGTCATATTTTTCCTGATGAAATTCCCTGGTGGCAAGACGGTTTTCCGCGCTGCTCCAGAATGTTTCCAGAAAAGCATTGGCATTCCTGATGCTTGCTCCTGATTCATCAAAGTAATATTTTTCATTTGATGAGACGCGGCCTAACGTTCTGAAGTCTTCTTCCTGAAAGCGACGGTCGGCCGAGTGATCAAGAAGGCGGGCATAATTATCCCTGTATGGGCCGACAAAAAGCTGGGCAGGGTTGGTTTGGGCCCTGACAGTATTGCGAGCCGCGCTGCGAACGGGCAATACCAGTTGAGTAGCCTGCCGCTCGGATGCGCGATAACGTTCGCCGCCGGATGTTTTATCTGCTTCATCGTGGCTGCCATTGTTTCGAGCGCTATCATATCCTGTTTCTGTCCGGCGTCGCTTGGTATCAGTCTGTTTTGATGCTGAGGAAGCAGCGCGGTGACCATGTCGATCTGATCTGCTTGTTGAATAATCATGATCGGATAATACGGGTTGATCTTCATTCTCGTGACTATCGTGCAATTTCTTGCGTTTTTTACTGACAACCTCTTTGCCCTTCTTTTTTTCGGATTCGCGGCGGCTTTCACCGTCATGCATGAAGGAATCATGGCTGGAATGACGATTCTCCTTCTCGGAGTATGTTTCTTTTTCGTGGCCAGGCGACAGGCTGTATTCCGGGCGCTTTCCGTCACTGTAATCACTCTGCTTGCGCTTTCTTGAGTGCGAATCACTGTGGGAAGAATGCGATCTGGATTTCTCCGAACCTGAATAACGGGAGCCTTTCTCTCTTGGACGACTATACATGGGGTAACCACCTCGTTTTATGTGATAATATTTTCAATTATTATTCTGAAACATTAAAAATGGTCACATTATAAACGGTTATTATTAGCAAATGCTTAAAAAGAAGAGATAGGGACTGCTTTTGCCCAGCTTCCACTTTTATATTCTAAGTTATTAATTAAAATTGTCTTTTCTTCTTTTTCGCCTTAATATACTGCCAATATTAATAGTAATGATTATCATTAGCATTTGAATTCAAACTAATACTAAGGAGTATTTATGCGAAAGCAATTAACTGCCAGTTTGACTGCCATCTGTCTGTGTGCCAGCGCATGGGCGGCAACAGCGCCGCATACCTGGCATACAGTGACTTCGGATGAGGGAGTCTGGGATGCGCGTCTGCAAATGATTAATCAGGACGGCGGATTTGAAGCCCGAGACGGATCGGCATTGTCCGCATTCACAATCAGCCCTGGCAAACCGCAAGAATACGGGTTCAGTTTTGCGAAAAACGCGGACTTTGATGTTGCATATACCTTAACGTTGACGCAGCGCTCCTCTGACCGAATGCATTTCTCATCCAAAGCGTGTGTTTATGTGGTGACGGCGTCAGGGCCTGCCAGGCCGGACATTCGTGCTTCCAGTTTTAACGGAGCGATATGCGAGTGGAAGACTGTGCCAGGCGTAGGCGAAGACTTTATAGTCTCATGACATTAACACGAAGCACGCAGGCTTGACTGAATGAAGCTTTATCTTCTGAAAAAAGAAGCGGGAGAAGAGATGCATGGCAGTAGTTAATTTATAATAATTAATTATTGAAAAACGATAATTTAATAGGTATATTCCTTGCCTGTCGACAAATGGTCCGGGACACTTGCGCGCAGTGTCCCGCCAAACAGATTATTCAGGAGAAGAGGAATGAACAAAATCCAGCGTGTGAGTTTATTTTTTAGAATCGTTTTTCAGATTATCTTTGCTGTGATGCCCGTACTGCTAGTCATAGGATGGGTTTATGCGCCTGAGCCCATGCGCTTGCTTATGGGCTTTATCAAGGTGAACGTGATCCCCGAGCCGTATGCAACGACGCATGTTTTTGCCAAGACCGGTGTTCCTGAAAGCGCAATCCTGCATACGTTAAGCCAGACAGAAAAATGGCTGGGATTGGCGGTCAGCATGGTGCCCATGATGATTGAATTGTTTGTGTTGTACTCGCTTATCCAACTGTTTCGGTTATATGAAAGTGGAAGCATTTTTTCGCTGCGGCATGTGCGGTATCTGCGCAGCATCGCCTACGCCCTGCTGGCGGGACAAATTCTGGAGCCGTTTTATCAATTTGCGATGGGCATAGTCCTGACCTTGCAAAACCCGCCGGGCCATCGATTTGCCGCTATCACGCTGGATCAGACGAATATAGGCATTCTGCTGGTTTCCCTGTTGATGATACTCGTTTCCTGGATCATGGCGGAAGGCTATCATTTGCGTGAAGAGCAACAGTTAACCGTATAGGTGAGGCCATGGCGATTATTGTAAACCTGGATGTGATGCTGGCGAAGCGCAAAGTGCGTTCAAAAGAACTGGCTGAAGCGATAGGCATCACGGAACAAAACTTGTCAATATTGAAGACTGGCAAGGCAAAAGCCGTACGCCTGGCAACACTGGATGCGATTTGCGAATATCTGTCTTGTCAGCCGGGCGACATTCTGGAATATAAATAAGATGATTTTGCTGCAAAGTTTATCCGCATGACCGACGAAGAAAGAGTATTTATTCAATCAGGATTACATGATGGTCATAGGTGCTCTCTGGCGGTCTTTGGCCTGTCCGTGCTCCTCCCGCAAGGGCCCGCCGTTTTCCTTGCCGTATGAAGAAAACCAGCAGCACCATCTTCTGAAGCAGGAGGATGGTGCTTGCGGAGGCGCCTGAATGTTGTGCTGCGGTACCGCCTCATCGGGAGAGGGAAGGATTTCATTCTGGCCGTGCGCATTTTCTATATCATCCGGCACATTGAATGGATGTAATCCCAGTTGTCTGTTTCTGTCGGGATGATTTTGATTGATAAAATCGATAAATTCTCGCTCAGTCATTTTTTTGAGCCGGCTGATTTCTTTTTCCAGGGCGAAAAAAAATTGTTCTTTCTGATCACGCGTCAAGGCGCTGAAAAGCAAGCGGTATAAATGGAACAGGCTGGCAAAGTGGTAAATATCCATGCCTGTTATCGCGCCATAGAGCAAGCCCTCGCGCGCTCCATCAAGCCGGGTGGTGTTGGTTGATTCCGGGTCCTTGAATTCATTCATGAAGATCACCGCGATGACCGCGTAAGAAAGAGCTGACGCAGCAAGACTGAGACCGCCGATCAGCAAGGTGGTCTTGGGACGCAATTGGAACGCGACAGAATTGACAGGTTTTCCGCGAAAAATATCCATCAATGAATCAAAAATGGAATGAATGCCGTCAATCGTCAGTTTCATGTTGGCATAGGTTTGTGAAAGACTTAAAAGCGCACTGGCGGCGATCTGCAAAGGCAGACCGGGAAGAAATTTTTTTAAGGTGCTGAAGGTGTTCGAGATAAACGCAGAGCTGAAATTCGCGGCCAGCAGAAAACCTGATAACGTACCCGCATGATGAACTCCGCTGGCCAGCCAGGAATGGTTTTGCGCGGGCGCTGCGGACTGGAATAAAAATAATAAAGGATCTTGTACATCGCGCGGATCAAGCGCGCGCATTTGAGAGACAATATAGTGCCATTGAATATCCAGCTGTTTGAGAAAGACGGCGTGTTGCCTGCGATAATGCGCAATCATGGCCCATTGTTGCCGTTCCGCTTCGCCGATCGGGCAGCAGCGGTCCACGATGCGGTGATGCAGACTGGATGACAGCACACCTGCTTTCGACATCCAATATGGAATTTCAGTCTGGATCAGGTTGATCGCGCCGTAAAATGACGCGGGCACCGAACCGCCTACGGTCAATAGGGTTTGCCAGAGTGCCGGGCTGGTATTGAGAGAGGCAAGCAGCAAAGGAATGCTTTGCGTGCCTGCGACCAGTATGACAATCGCGCTTTTACCCAGTTTGGCGCACGGCGTGGGCTGTTGTTTGATATAGTTTATTGTCGCCTGGGCGCTTTGCGCTCCCATGAACATGGCGCCTGCGGAGAAATCCAGGCCGCCGGAGGTAAAAATAATAACGGCGGTATTTTCTGAAGTCAGATCGGCCAGCCATTTTCCGCATTGTGGTGTGACGGAACACGTTTGCGCTGGTCCGTAATATAAAATACCCGCGCCCAAGCCGATGGTGCCAAGAGTTATCTGAGAAGCGAGGATTAACCAATTGGATTTTTCATTAATGATTTCTGGCTGCCGGGGCGGAAGCAGAGGAATGGCTTCATCCTGAGCAGGTTGGGCGTCGCGACCGTTCAAGAGGTTGGGCTCCTTCAAAAGGGACAGTTCAACTCCGTTTGCAATCGCGAGTATCATAGGATTGTTACCTTAAGATATTATTAATTAAAATCCAAATTGGAGAGTCACAAACGTGCCGGGAAATATTCGATTATTGACAATTCAGGGAAACACTCAAAAACTGGATGGCGGAGCGATGTTCGGCCATGTGCCTAAAGCGCTCTGGAGCCAATGGCTACAGCCCGACGAGAAAAACCGCATTCATCTCGCGTGCCGCGCGCTGCTGGTGCAGGATGCCGGCCGGAATATTTTGCTGGAAACGGGGATTGGCGCGTTCTTTGATCCGGCGCTTAAAGAGCGTTATGGCGTCGTTGAATCCCGGCATGTGCTTTTGGAATCTTTATCTGCCGCCGGTCTCGCCATGGATGACATTGATGCCGTTATTATTTCTCATTTGCACTTCGATCATGCGGGAGGGCTGCTTTCGGCATGGGAGCCGGGCCGTGACCCCGCGCTATTGTTTCCCAAAGCCCGGTATCTGATTGGCAAGACGGCATGGGAAAGAGCATGTCAGCCGCATGTGCGCGATCGGGCGTCATTCATTCCGCAATTGCAAACGCTGCTGGCTGCTTCCGGCCGGCTGGATCTGATAGACACGGAAAAAAGCGGGTGGCTGGGAGAGAACTATTCATTCCGGTATTCTCACGGCCATACTCCCGGTTTAATGCATACCGTGATCCGGACTGAACAATATGGCCTGGTTATTTTTGCCTCTGATCTGATTCCCGGAACGCCCTGGGTGCACTTGCCCGTGGGAATGGGATATGATCGCCTGGCTGAATTATTGATAGATGAAAAGCAAGCCATGCTTGATTATGCTCTCAAGCATCAAGCGTATCTTTATTATACGCATGACCCTGTCGTTGCCATGTCGCATGTCAGTCAGGATGCGAAAGGAAAATATAGCAGTGTGAGCGAGCTGACTTTCCTAAGCTGAAAGCATCCGGCATTGCCGTCTGTTTTCAAGAAAAACGCCGTCCCTGAAGGAGACGGCGTCTTGTGTTTTGCCTTGACGGTGTTCGCCCGGAAGATCAGTGTTTTCTGATGTAATCGATAAATACTTTATTGGTGATCAAGCCGTCATTCAAAGCCTGCTTGCGCAGTTCCGATTTTGCCAATATCGCTTGCATATCGTCAGTCAGGCCGCGCTCACGTTGCAATTCAAGCAATGTGCTCCATCCCCACCAGTTGTTTGTCCAGTGACGGTCATAAAAGTTGGACATGGTTTCTCTGCGCATCAGGGATTTTGTATACGGGTCCCAGTAAAAAAGCGCAGAAATATCCAGGTTAGCCGCGTTTGCGGTTTCATCCGGCAGCGGAATGAGATCATCCACCCGGCTGTCGGTCGGTATGGAACCCGTTTGATAGGCGGAAAACACCTCATCTGCCGAAGCCTGCAGGGTTTCATGAATGATTCTGCGGTGTTCCGCGGATTGCGGGCTGAAGTAGGACTTATCTCCATAAGCTATCCAGCGGTCGCCCCGGCCATTATGCACGTGCAGGCCATAGGCATTTTCCTCTCCATGCATATAGTTACTCAAAAGCGAACCGATTGTTCCGGTTGTGACTTGCTCGGACAATTCCAGGCGGGGAGTGCGGATGTGCCCTGCCGCGAAACGGTCGGAAAGAAAATGCGAGGCGAAGGCATTCATGGCGTAGGCGATTTCCAGTTTGGCCGGATCGCCAGTCTGATGAGCGGTAACCGCTTGTTCAAGCGCGATTTGATGCCCGATCTTATATGTGGAAACTGCCGCATCGCCAAAATGATCGTAATCGACGTTCGCGAGATTCAGATAGCGCCCTGGTTCCAGCCACCAGGTTGAAGGTGAACAGCCGCCTCCGGTGATGCAGTTGAAGCGCCGGTCATTCTCATGTCCGATTTTTTTAAAGATGTCTTCGGGTTTTTCTCCGTTTTTCATGCCGTCATCCACGGTTTTTATTTCATCATGAATCACCGCCAGGATGGCCAGGGTTTCATTGAGTGATGAGGGATTGTAAGAGAAGGAACTGAATGACGCGAGAAACAGCGCGCGCTGTTCGGCTTCTGATTGTCCTTGTGAGATGGGTTGATCGGGGATTTCATAAAAGTCACCCAGGGAAAGGATTTCTCCGTAAGTCAGGGCCAGGCCGTTTGGAAGATGCAGCGGCGAGGCGATTTTGCCCGGATCATCATCTGAAAAGTAGAGATTGATTCTGTCACCAAGGGTAACGTGCTCGCCGGAAGCAAAAGAAGTCCCGGTGGTGGAAGCATAGGTGAAAACAGGCTGGATCATGATCGCTGATAAACAGACGGGCAAAATGGATCGCCATGTTATTTTCATATTGATTTCCTTTTATAGACAGATCAAATGGTTCTGATGAGCGATTTGTTCAAATCACTCTATCGAAATAACCGCGTCAAGGCAAAACATAATTTATATGAAAATCATGACAGGATGATGACAGCGCCTGCCGAGCACAGTCATCATTCATCGTGTCTCGATACAATGTTTACAGCATGGAAAAACCAAACAGTTTTTCGCGCAGCATGCTGGCGCCGCCGGATAATCTGGCAAGCAGCGGTTTTTTGGTTTCGTAGCTGACTTCAAACAGTTTTGAATTTTTACTTTGCTGTAGCAGATAGTCGTCGCTGGTCCTGATTTCATCCACCAGATTAAGCGTGAGCGCCTGCAGGCCAAGCCAGTGTTCACCCGTCGCGACTTTTTGAATGTCTATCTGTTTTCTGTGCTCGCGTATCAACTCTTTAAAGAGCTTGTGTATATCTTCGATTTCATGTTGTAGCTTTTCCCGGCCTTCATCCGTATTTTCACCAAACAGCGTGATAGTGCGCTTGAATTCCCCGGCGGTATGCAATTCATAATCAACGTGTTTGTCCTTGAGAAGCCGGTTGAAATTGGGAAGCTGAACAACAACGCCAATGGAGCCGATGATCGCGAAAGGAGCGGAAAGGATTTTGTTGGCCACGCATGCCATCATGTATCCGCCGCTGGCCGCGATTTTGTCTACCGCGACCACCAGGGGAATGTTCCGGGCGCGAATTCGCATTAGCTGAGCGGCTGCGAGACCGTATCCATGCACTACGCCGCCGGCGCTTTCCAGGCATAGCATCACCTCATCGGCAGGCGTGGCGATGTTTAAAATGGCGCTGATTTCTTCGCTGAGAGAAGACACGGCGGATGCCTTCATGTCGCCGTGAAAACGCAGGACAAAAATGTTTTTTTCACTTTGGCCCGCTTTTTGCCGTGCCTTTTCTTCGGCTTTCCTGTCTTTTAAAAACTGTTTGAATTGTTTTTTGGGCAGTGTTTCCGCCAGGATGGCTTCTTTCGTTTCATTAAATTTGTGGTTCAGGTTTTTAATGACCAGCCTGCCTTTTGTTTTTTCCTTGCTTTTGGCCAGCAGAATGAAAAAAACAATCATGACTGTCAGGACCATTAAAACAATGATGATGGATTTTGCCGCGAACAATCCCAATTGCATGAACATATCAGACATATCACATTCCTGTTATTTCTTGTGTACCGTGTTGTTTTCCCTGATCAACATGATCTTTTGATTGATAATCCGTTTGGTGCCAGTGGGCTGGTGCATGTGAATAATGGTCCACTGCCAGGAACCCAGTCCGGTTTTAGCCGGGAACAGATAACCGGGATCAATATCAATTTCACCGGGGCGGGACGACCGGAACAGCCAGCTGTAGGAACGCGGTATCACGCCGATGATCCCCACCCACAGGGTCGCGTTGGTTTCGTTGATAATGCGGTTTGAGTTCCACAAGCGTAAAACCATTAATCCTTTCACACCGGCAGCGTGACGCGCAAGAATGAGTTCAGGTCGTTTATCCAGGTATTGCGGCGAGACCATGGAGAGATACTGCGTGCTCTTGATATCGGCAATCCGGTGCAGAGTGCTGATCCAGTCCCGTGCGGGAGGTGCGCTCCATCCTTCTTTCAACAATGTCTCCCTGATGGCCTGGATGTCGCCGGCCCAGACAACATTGATGGACTGGGATGGAAAGCCGAAGAGACTGACTTGATAGGCGGGCAAGGCATCGTTCTTTTCCCACCACTCATTCATGGCGATGCGTTCAACGGGCCAGTTGACTTGCGCATAGTTGATTTTTAGCTGGGCAAAATGTCTGTAATGATAAAAGCCATAGGTAACGGAAAGTGATATCAGCGTTACCAGCAGGATACCGACGGGGTTGATGCGCGTCTCCAGGCTGCGTTCGTAAGAAATGATCACGGCCATTAAAATGGCGGAACCCAGCAGCCATGATGCCAGGACATCGGTAAACCAGTGCGCGCCCAGATACATCCGTGACACGCCGACAATAAACGCGATAAAAATACCCAGCGTATAAATCGGCCAGCGGAATTTGGGCCGGATTGCGCTCGCGATGAGAAACGCGAGTCCCATGAATACGGTGGTGGCAATCGCGGTGTGGCCGCTGGGCAGGGAATAGGTTTCAGGATTGAGGAATACACCCCATGGGCGCGGCGACTTGAGCAAGTGTTTCAGCACGTACACGCTGCCTGAAACCAGAATGCCTAGCGCCAGAGCATGAAAAGCGGCACGCCAGCGCTTCCATAGAACCAGCCAGCCGAATATGACGACGACAACCGGCAGGACGACCTGCTTCTGGCCCAGCAAGGTGATATCTAACATGACGGTATCCAGGCCCTTGGTGCGCACTCCCCGGAACAAATGATACAAGGCGTCATTCACCATGAGGGCGGACGATCCATAGGATTTGACGATCACGGCGAGAATAACAAACAGGAAGGCGGTGAAAAGAAGATAAAAGGCCAGGTTCAACTGTCCGTGCGTCTTGGAGGGATCATGATGTTTTAACAGCACCGTAATGGGAGAGAGAGTACGGGATTTTTTTAATCGCTGCCAGATCCAGTTTTGCATCTGATCTGTTTGAGTGTGGAAAAGCTTGAGTAATTTATAGGCCATCCACAGGCATAGCAGTATGAACAAGGTGATCAGCAGCAACACCAGCATGACGTGCACGGCAATATCGGGGGGCAATTCCAGTGACGCGGCACCCAGCAGGATGCCGGGCAGCATGTATGCAGGCGCCCAGCCTATGGCCGAGGCAACGTTGGCAATGGTGAATTGCAGAGGCTTCATGCCCAGCATGCCGGCGACCAGCGGTACCAGTGCTCTGACAGGGCCGACAAACCGGCCTATAAAAACACTCATGACGCCATACTTGTGCACGAAGGCTTCGCCGGATTCCAGCAATCCCGGATAATTGCGGAACGGCCAGGCCTTGTTCAGCCTGTGTTTGAAATAATGGCCTATCCAGTAGCTGATTCCATCGCCGACAATGGCGCCCAGGGTGGCCCAGAACAGGGTTTCCCACAAGGGGATCACGCCCGCGCCCGCCAGGGTGCCTAAAGCAGTCATGGTGATGGAGCCTGGGACGATGGTTCCTATGATGGCGACAGATTCGCTGGCTGATATGATGAATGTGACTAGGCCTGCTAACTCAGGGTGGGCATTTAGCCATTGCAGTAATGGACTCACAATGTCCGACATTAAGTCACCTCTTCTCCAGCGGCCTGCTTATCAGCATGATAAGAAGACCGCACCAGCGGACCGCTGGCAATGTTTTTAAATCCCATCTCTTTGGCGGCGGCGCCAAACTGTTTGAATTCATCGGGTGTGACATATCTTGCAACCGGCATGTGATAGCGGCTGGGCTGCAAATATTGCCCTAATGTTACCATGTCTACGTCATGTTTGCGCAAATCTGTCAGCGTTTGAATGACTTCCTCATTGGTTTCGCCCAGCCCCAGCATGATGCCGGATTTGGTGGGTATGTCAGGGTAACGCTTTTTGAACTCCTGAAGCAGGCGCAGCGAATGATCGTAATCGGATCCTGGCCTGGCCTGACGGTATAGCCGCGGCACGGTTTCAATGTTGTGATTGAATACATCGGGCAAGGCTTCGCCTGAGACAGCCAGGGCGATATCCATGCGTCCGCGGTAATCCGGCACGAGAATTTCTATCTTGATAGTGGGATTTTTTTCGCGGATGGCCCGAATACACGCGGTAAAATGACCGGCACCGCCATCACGCAAGTCATCACGGTCAACCGAAGTCACGACCACATAACGCAAGCCCATTTGCGCAATGGTGCTGGCGAGATGGGCGGGTTCATCCGGGTCCAGGGGATCCGGACGGCCGTGCGCGACATCACAGAAGCTGCACCGTCTGGTGCACTTGTCCCCCATGATCATGAAGGTTGCGGTTCCATGAGTAAAACATTCCGGCAGATTGGGACAGGCAGCTTCTTCACAGACTGTAACCAGTTTGTTTTCCCGCAAGAGTTTTTTGAGGTCGCTGACTGCCGGTGAAGCAGGAATTTTCACCCGTATCCAGTCCGGTTTCCGTAACGGCGCATCTGTTGGCATGATTTTTACAGGAATACGCGATAATTTGTCAGCGCCGCGTTGTTTAGCATCTGTCTTGACTGTTGTTTTGGTATCCATCTGTGTGTTCCAAATGGGTGCCGGGAATTTCTGATTCGGAAACTCCTGGCAAATTATAAAAGGTGGCGTGAGTATACACTAAATTTTTTCTTAAATAATTGACTAATTTGTTTCCGGCTTCCAGCGTGCTGTCAGGGCCGCCCAGCGCCGCAAACTGGGTCATTTCCAGAGCAGAAAAACCGCAGGGATTAATGCGTCTGAACGGTTCCAGGTCCATGGAGATATTGAATGCGATGCCATGGTATGCGAAGCCCCGCCTTATCCGCAAGCCGATGGAAGCGATTTTTTTTCCATCCACATAAACACCGGGTGCTTCACGCTTGGCTGCGGCCGAGATGCCAAACTCTGCCAGCAAGTCGATTACCGATTGTTCCAGCAGGGTGACATATTGTCGGATATTCAATTGCTTGCGCCGGATATCCAGTAAAGTGTAGATCATTAATTGCCCAGGCCCGTGGTAAGTGACCTGTCCGCCGCGGTCGGTCTGGATAACAGGGATGATGCCAGGGTTGAGAACATGTTCGGCTTTGCCATTTTGCCCCTGCGTAAAAACGGGGTCGTGTTCAAGCAGCCAGATTTCATCCAGAGTTTCATCGTGACGATGGTTGGTGAATTCTTGCATGGCTTTCCAGCAGGATACATAATCCAGCCGGCCCAGCCAGCGTACAATTAATGATTGTGCAGTCATAAGGCCATAATAACGTGCGGTGAAGAAGATAAATCCCGATATATATTATCCAGCTGTTCTCTGGATTCAACATGGACCGTGATTGTCAGAGCCAGGTATTTACCGTTTTGACTGGCTCTGGACTGGATAGCCCGGCCGGACAGGTTGGGCGCGTGTTTATGCACAATAGTCAGCACGGCGCTCTCGAATTCATCAGTGCTCAAGCCAAATACTTTCAGAGTAAAATCGCAGGGAAACTTCAGCAGCGATTCCTCAGGGGGAATAGTCTTATCTGTCATGCTAGCCTGTGTTTGCTTTTTCCTCGGTTTTGGAAAAGTACTTATTAATATTGAATTTGATTGCGTCGGTCGCGCGTCTCCACATATTCCCTTTGGGATTATTTTCCAGGGCGACCAAAGGCTTGGATGCGATGACCTGATTGTTCAGGGTGACGTTCAGTGTACCGTAATGCTGGCCTTTCGTGATAGGGGCTTTTAACGGGTTGGCTATAACCAGCGAAGCAAGCAGTTTTTTGTATTGGCCGCTGGGAACCGTCACATATAAATCTTCATTCACTCCCAGGGGAATTTCAGTGCTGACGCCTTGCCATACGCGTGCCTTGATCACGGGAGAGTGCGCACTGTAGAGTTTGTGTGTTTCAAAAAAGCGAAATCCATAGGTGAGCAGGCGCATGGAGTCTTCCGTGCGGGCGGAGTCATTGGGTTCGCCCAGAACAACACTGATCAGACGCATGCCGTCTTTTTTCGCCGAGGCCACCAGGCAGTATCCCGCTTCATTGGTATGGCCGGTTTTCAGGCCGTCCGCGTACTGGAAACGCCACAGGAGCCGGTTACGGTTGGGCTGTTTGATTCCGTTATACATAAACCATTTTTCAGAATAATAACTGTAGTCTTCCGGAAAGTTTTTGATGTATGCCTGGGTCAGTATGGCGAGGTCGTGTGCCGTGGAGTAATGCCCCGGATTTGGCAAACCTGTGCTGTCAATGAAATGGCTGTTATTCATCCCCAGTATTTTTGCCTGTTGGTTCATCATCTCGGCGAAGGCTTCTTCTGTTCCGGCAATGTGTTCAGCGAGAGCGACAGTCGCATCGTTGCCTGAGGCAACGATGATGCCCTGGATCAAGTCATGTACTGGCACGTCATCGCCAGCCTTGACAAACATGCGGGATCCTTCGGTTTTCCAGGCCTTGGTGCTGATGTGGACCTTGTCATCCAGTTTGATCTGGCCGTTTTTGAGAGCGCCGGAAATGATGTACATGGACATCAGCTTGGTCAGGCTGGCAGGGGGCATGCGCTCATTGGAATTCTGTTCTGCCAGGATTTTGCCGCTGGTGGCATCCATCAGGATGAATCCGGTACCCTGGATATTGGGTGCGCCGGGCGTGTAGGTGGGGTGCTGCGGCTGGGTGGGAACGGGTATGATGGGGTTTGCCAAAAGCGGCGCGCTTAGAAGAAAGGAGATGAAAACCACAGCTAGCTGCAGCATGCGTCTGGATGAAATTTTTGCGTACATTGACGTGTATCCCTCTTGAAGTGGCAAACTGTGCATTTAATGATGCCCAGAGTTTAGCAAAAAAAATCCTGTACCGGCTACAGTTAGGTGTAGATTTTTTTTTACCGAAAAAGTAATATTTTTTTCTGCGACGGAAAGAAACCGGTTTTTTCATCGAAACAGGTTTCAGCACTCATCATGGTTTATCAATAAAGATGTTTTTTACGTTTGCTTGATGATAAATGCAAATGATCGTCCGTAGTCAATCCCGGTTCCGGGATTGAAATTTTACCAAGTAACCATTCTTGACCTGGACGCCGCACTGCCTAGTGACGGCGTGGTTGAGTCGTATATTTTTTTGAAAACTTACTAAAATAAAAAGGAGTCACACCATGTCTTTCTATCGAACCATTATTGCTGCTGTTGCAGCCGCTGTGATTGTCAGCCCGGTATTCGCCGATGATGCCGTCAAACAGACAGCTCAGGAAACGGCTGCGCCGGCGTCTGCCGCTCAAAACAGTGTTGCCCAGCAAACCGCGTCTGCTGAACAAGCTGTGCCGGCTGCGGAAAAGCTGAATGTTAACAAGGCGACTGCAAAAGAACTTTTGAAAGTGAAAGGACTGAATGCTTCCAAAGCCAAGGCTATCGTTGCATACCGCAAAAAGCATGGCAGCTTTCAGTCTCTGGATGAATTGGCAAAAGTTAAAGGCATGACAAAATTGAAAGCGGATGATCTTAAGATTATCCAGGATCAATTAAGTCTGTCTTGATCAGGATTGTCGGCCTTGTTTTTCCAATGCCCTGCCATCCCGGCAGGGCATTTTTTTGATAGGGGCAGAGTATTAGGGCTCCTGCGCGCCTCGTCATTGCCGCCCTTCGAGACGGCACTGCGTGCCTCCTCAGGGCGAACGGATTTGGATTTTCCCGTTCGTGGTGAGGAGCCGCGTCAGCGGCGTCTCGAACCATGAACCCTGGTTCTGGATTCCCGCTTCACCGGACATTACTGCCATGCGCAGGAATGACAGGCATGCGTCAATGACAAGGGCGTGGGTATAACGGATCAATCAGCGGTTTCACTCAGAGGCAGGTACCAGGGCTTGATGGTATAAATGGATGATCTGGCTTAGCACTTTTTCATTATCGATCAATTCCCGCAGTTTCGCATGGGCCTGCATTCCCAGGGTTTTAATCTGTTCCGGGCGACCCGCAAGAGCAAGAATTTTATCCGACAAATCACCTTTTTTGAGCGGATCAAAGATGATCCCGGTTTTCTGGTCGTCAATCAGCCATGGCGGAGACCCGCGGTTGGTGCCTATTACCGGGCGGCCGTGGCTCATGGCTTCTGTGATGACCAGTCCAAATGCTTCTACCCAAAGGCTGGGAAAGATGACAGCGGCGCATTTCTCGTATTCCTGTTCGAGCTGGAGTTGCCAGCCTGGAAAAAAGACCGACTGCTTCAACCCTAACTCATCGGACCGCTGGCGCATGCGTTTTTCTTCAGGTCCGGTGCCGGCTATGGTTAAGGTCAGGGCGGGATCTTTTTGCCGGGCAATAGCAAACTCTTCCAGCATGGGATATATCCCCTTGTGCGTGCCCAGATTGCCCGCGAACAAGAAATGGTGAGGATTCATCTTGTGAAAAGAGACTGCGGGGACTGTCTTTTTGAACGGGGGAATATAGGTGCAATGCTTGAACCGGTTCCTGTGCAGGTACTCAACCAGCTGCGGTGAGGGAGCAAAGAATTTCCTGACGATTTTTCGCAGCTGGTGTTGTGTTTTGTAAAACGCGAAAGCCAGAGCGAGATACGCCGGAAGATTGTATTTCACCTGATGCTCCCAGAAACAGGCGAGGCGCAGTCCGGTGGGGCAGGGTTGATGATCTTTATGAAGATTATGGGCTGTAGGGCAGACGGCGCCATAATCGTGAACCGTTTGCACTACCGGGTAAGGTTTGACGGCGCTAAGCAGGGAGGCGGTGTATTGTTTGATATTGTGAAGATGAATGACATCGGGGCGGATGCTTTCTATCTGCTTGCGCAGCCGGTAATACATCACGGGGTGAGGCAGGATTTGCCATACCAGTTTGGCTAATTTGCTTTTCAATCCTTTGAATACCCGGTAATCCTTGCCTGATTCGGGTGTGTTTCCAAAGCCCAGCGAATACACTTCCATGCCGGGTACATTTTTTAACCGCGATTTGAGATCAAAAAAGTAGTGTTCAGCGCCGCCTGAGCGAGAATGATTGTCGGTAATTAATAGTATTCGCATGTGTTATCAGGCCAGTGAAAATGCACAAGTCATTATCAAACCTATGGAATTTGCCCGGAGCAGGGTTAGCCGAACGCATTTATCCCTTTGTCTGCAATTGACTTTATCGCGCATTACGATACAGTAAGTGGCCTTCCATGGCTAGCCGGACAGCCATCCTCCAGTGTTTGTTTAAAGAAATTAAAGGTGATTCGGGGATTTTATGACTAAAAAATGCGCATTCATAACTGGCATTACCGGGATGGTAGGCTCGCACCTGGCTGATTTTCTACTGGCTAATACAGATTGGGACATTGTCGGTATGTGCCGCTGGCGCAGTCCGCTTGATAACATCGCCCATCTGGTGCCGCTCATCAACCGCAAGGAACGCCTGCGGCTGGTTTACGGAGATTTGCGTGATTCCGATTCTATTGACCATGTAGTAAAAGAAAGCAAACCGGATTATGTGTTTCATCTGGCTGCCCAGAGTTTTCCTCAAACCAGCTTCACCAGTCCGCTGGATACTTATGAAACCAATATCCAGGGCACGTCCAGGATTCTTGAGGCATTGAGACAGCACCGCAGGGATGCCGTCATCCACGTCTGCGCCTCTTCGGAAGTGTTTGGCCGTGTTCCCAAGGAAAAATTACCTATTAATGAAGATTGCACGTTTCATCCCGCGTCGCCCTACGCCATTTCAAAAGTAGGGACTGACCTGGTGGGACGGTTTTACGCCGAAGCCTACCAAATGACGATTATGACAACCCGCATGTTTACCCATACCGGGCCGCGCCGCGGTGACGTATTCGCTGAATCCACTTTTGCCAAGCAGATTGCAATGATAGAAAAGGAATTGATTCCTCCCGTCGTCAAGGTCGGCAACCTGAATTCCCTGCGCACTGTCGCTGACGTCCGCGATGCCGTACGGGCTTATTACCTGCTCGTGACACATCATCCGATTCCGGGCGAGTTTTACAATATCGGCGGAACCTATAGCTGCACGATTGAAAGCCTCTTGAATTACCTGATTTCACTTTCACCCAGGAAGAATGAAATCAGGATTGAAGTGGATCCGGAACGGCTGCGTCCCATAGACGCTGACTTACAAGTGCCAGACACGGCGAAATTCGAAAAACATACGGGCTGGAAGCCGGAGATATCCTTCGAACAAACTATGAAGGATTTACTGGATTATTGGCGGGAAAGAATTAATCAGTCTGCTGCGTTTTTAACGCGCTAAGGGAGTGAACATGCGAAATCTCATTCAAACTGAAATTCAAAAACTGGCTTCACTTTTGCAGCAAATCCAGCAGGATAACGCACTGCTTTCAGTCATAGAAACCATTGCGGATCAATGCACGCAAGCCTTGAAGAGGGGCAACAAGATATTCTTCGCCGGCAACGGGGGCAGTGCCGCGGATTCCCAGCATCTGGCCGCGGAACTGGTCAGCCGCTTGAACTATAACCGCCCGGGTCTGGCAGCCATTGCATTGACCACCGATACATCCGCGCTGACGGCCATAGGCAACGATTATGCGTTTGAAAATATTTTTTCGCGTCAGGTGGAATCATTGGGTCAGGCGGGAGATGTGCTCATAGGCATCTCCACTTCGGGCAAGTCGCCCAATATTCTCCGCGCGCTGGAAGCCGCGCGCGGCAGGCAGATGAAGACGGTCGGTATGTCGGGCATGCATGCGCCCCTGCTTGCCGAACGGTGCGATTGGGTAGTCAATATTCCGTCACGGGAAACACCCAAGATTCAGGAATGCCACATCATGTTTGGGCATATTATCTGCGCCTTGATCGAAGACGCCATGTTTGGCGCCGAGTATGATCCCCGGCGGCAAGCCAGGGCGGAAGTCGCCTGATGCAGGCCATCATACTGGCGGGCGGATTGGGTACGCGGCTGCGGCAGGTGGTCGCGGATGTGCCCAAGCCCATGGCGCCCATACAAGGCGAACCTTTTCTCGCGCATTTGCTGCAATATCTGAAACGACAGGGAATTACCCGTGTGATTTTTCCGATTCATTACATGGGTGAAACCATACGCGCTTATTTTCAATCTCAATATGCCGGTATGGAAATTTTCTATGCCCAGGAAGAATCCCCATTGGGAACAGGCGGGGCCATGGTGAATGCCTTGCCGCTGCTGCGGGATGCACATGAGCCGGTTTTTATCCTCAATGGCGATACGTTTCTCAAACTGGATTATCAGGCCATGTATGAACAGCATGAAGCGGAAAAGAGCGTGCTGACAATGGCGCTGCGGTCGGTTGAAGATTGCGCCAGATACGGGAAAGTCATGACGAACGGCCGTTATATTGCGGCATTTCGGGAAAAAGGCGAAGCCGGACCGGGGTTGATCAATGCCGGGGTATATCTGATTCACCCGGGATTATTCACGCCATTTGAATTGCCGTCTTCGTTTTCATTTGAACATGATTTTCTGCTGCCTCATCTCAACCAGCTCAAGCCCCGGGCCTTTGTCGCCAATGATTATTTTATTGATATCGGGATTCCCGAAGATTACGCGCGCGCTGTTTCGGAACTTCCCGCGCTTGAGACATAGTCATGCCATCTGTCAGACTGCCAAAAATTTCCATTGTGATGCCGGTGCTGAACCGCGAAAACACCATTGAAAAAGCCATACTCAGCGTGCTGGACCAGCAATATCCTGATATTGAACTGGTTATCATTGACGGCGGTTCCAGCGATAAAACACTGGATATCATCAAGCGCTATGAAAAACAGATTGCCTACTGGCATAGCAAACCCGACGGCAGTAATGCGGTGGCGGCCAATCTGGGCATAGAAATGGCTTCTGGCGAATTGGTCGCATTACTGATGGCGGATGACTGGTATGAGGCGGAGACACTGCATAAAATCGGCCAGGCATACCAGCGCTGTCCCGATGCGGATATGTTTACTTGCGGCGGCCGTATTGTCTATTGGGATGAAAAGTCACAATGTTATAAAGCCAGGCATGTTTACTCCGGCGCGCGGCGCATGGAGCTTGCGGTCACCAATATCTGTTTTGATGTTGCCGCGGCGATTTGCTGCCGCTTTGTGAAGAAATCACTGTTTCAGAAAATCGGCTCCTTCCAGCCGTTTGACGCGCAGGGCAGGCACATGTTCAGCAATGACAAGGAGTTTTTATTGCGGGCTCTTCTGCATCGGGCAAAAAATGTTTACGTTGATTATGTGGGCCATAATTATCTGGCCAGCAAGGAATCTTCCACGTTTGGCAATCATCAGGAAAACATACTAAGGCTTTGCCATGAACATATGACACTGGCTGAGCGATTTTTGCGTCAGCCTGCGCTTGACAGCAGGTTACGGATTTTATTCAGATACTGGTATAACGATCAAGCCGCGAGGCTGGTCATGTATCATTTGCTGGATAGGCAGTGGCGTGCCGCGCGAAATGTCGCGCGGTACGCCATAAAGCAGTCTGGATGGCGCTGGGCGGCGGCGTTTTGCCTGACTGCCGGCAAGATCATGCTCAGAAAGTGTTTTCGTATACTGCGGCGTGCCTGTTACGGCGTGTGTGGTAAAGACCCGCACGCCTTGGTCGTGTCAGCGCATTCAGTCTCGCTGCCGAAGTGATGCTGATACATCCGGAATAATCCCTCCTGCAGGGAAACCGACGGTTTCCAGCCCATCTCGAACAAGACGCTTGAATCCAGGCATTTACGGGGAGCGCCATCCGGTTTGGTCTTGTCCAGAGTGATGCGTCCCGGGTAGCCCACCACGCAGGCGATTTCATTTGCCAGGTCCGCAATGGTAATTTCCTGCATGGTGCCCAGGTTGATGATATCCGCGGAATGATAATGCCGCATCAGAAAGAGCAGCGCGTCAGCAAAATCATCCACATAAATGAACTCCCGCAGCGGCGTGCCGCTGCCCCAGAGCACGACTTCAGGCAAGCCTTGCACTTTTGCTTCGTGGAAACGCTTCATCAGGGCGGGAATCACATGAGAAGCATTGGGATCAAAATTGTCGTTGATGCCATAGGCATTGGTCGGCATGGGAATGACGGTATTCATCTGGTGCTGGCGTGCGTAAGCCTGACACATGATGATGCCGTTGATTTTGGCGGCGGCGTAAGCAATGTTTGTGGGCTCGATGTATCCATCGAGAAAAGAAGCTTCCCGTATGGGCTGCGGCGCCAGCTTGGGATAAGTGCACGCCGAGCCGGGAAATAACAGCTTTTTCACGCCGTACTGATGAGCGGCATGAATGACATTGCAATGCATTTGGGTATTGTCATAAATGAATTTGGCCGGGTAGGTATTGTTTGCGTGTATCCCGCCCACGATAGCGGCGAGATGGAAAACATAAGCTGGCTTGTGATGCGAAAAATACTGTGTCACTTGCAGCTGGTCGCGCAAATCCAGTTCCGCGCGGGCGGGATGCAAAATCTGATAATCTTCTTCCCGCAGGCGGCGAAGCAAAGCGCTGCCCACCATGCCCGTGCCGCCTGTAATCAATACTTTTGAATTTTTAATCATAGTGTTTGCTATCCGGCTGAATAAAATAATATAGTTATAGCTAACCTCAAACCATGAATCACAGATTCACTGGATTAATTGCGCCTGATCAATAGAGCGCGCCCATTTTATCAGGACTATAAAATTTAGCACAATGAATTCACAAGACTATTGGTGTCATCAATTACTTGAAAGAATCATGATCCTCGATGGCGGCATGGGGACCATGATACAGGGCTATGGCCTGCAGGAACAGGATTACCGCGGGATACGCTTTCGGGATTTTCCTCATGATTTAAAAGGCAATAACGATTTATTGTGTTTGACCCAGCCGCAAGTCGTTTCTGAAATCCATACGGCTTATCTGGACGCGGGCGCGGATTTCATTGAAACCAACAGCTTTAACGCGACAGCTGTTTCGCTGGCGGATTATCAGATGTCTGATCTCGCCTATGAAATCAACCTCGCCGCGGCCAGGCTCGCCCGGGCAGCCGCTGACCGCGCCACCCGGCGCACGCCCGATCAGCCCCGATTTGTGATCGGCATTCTGGGGCCGACCAACCGCACGGCTTCCATGTCGCCGGATGTGAATGATCCCGGTTTCAGGAATATACATTTCGATCAACTGGTGCGCGCCTATACGGACTCCCTGCGCGGCCTGATAGACGGCAACGTGGATTGCCTGATGATTGAAACGATTTTTGACACGTTGAATTGCAAGGCGGCGATCTTTGCGATCGAACAGTTTTTTTTCCATCACCGCATGCGCTTGCCTGTCATGATCTCGGGCACGATTACGGACGCGAGCGGCAGGACTTTGTCAGGACAGACAGTGCAGGCATTCTGGCATTCGGTGGCGCACGCGCGGCCGTTCAGTGTGGGATTGAATTGCGCGCTGGGCGCGAAAGCCCTGCGTCCGCATACCCAGGATTTGTCGCGGCTGACGAATGCGTTTGTCAGCCTTCATCCCAATGCCGGCCTGCCAAACGCGTTTGGCGAATATGAAGAAACCCCGGAAATCATGGCGGCTGATATCAGGGAAATGGCACAGGCCGGGCTGATCAACATCGTGGGCGGTTGCTGCGGCACCACGCCGGCGCATATCAAAGCCATTGCCGAAGCGGTAAAAGACGTGAAGCCGCGTATGCGACCTTCAATTCCTAAAGCCTGCCGCCTGAGCGGTCTTGAAGGCTTGATCATAGATGATGATTCACTGTTCGTGAATGTTGGTGAACGCACGAATGTCACCGGGTCCTTGCGCTTCGCGGAATTAATACGCAGTGAAAATTACACGGCCGCGCTGGAAGTGGCGCGGGATCAGGTGGCGAACGGCGCGCAAATCATTGATGTGAACATGGATGAAGGCATGCTGGATGCGGAAGCGGCAATGGTCAAATTCCTGAACCTGATCGCCGCGGAACCGGACATTGCCCGTGTTCCTGTGATGATTGATTCTTCCAGATGGTCTGTGATTGAAGCCGGATTAAAGTGCATTCAGGGCAAGGGCATTGTCAATTCCATCAGCCTGAAAGACGGTGAAGCGGCGTTTCTCGAAAAAGCGGGCCTGGTGCAATGTTATGGCGCGGCAGTCATCGTGATGGCTTTTGATGAACAAGGACAGGCGGACACGGAAGAGCGCAAAGTGGAAATTTGCAAACGGTCGTATGATTTGCTGGTTAACCACTGCGGGTTTCCTCCGGAAGACATCATTTTTGATCCGAATATTTTTGCTGTCGGAACAGGCATAGAAGAGCATAACTCTTATACGATCGCGTTTATCAACGCGACGCGGCGTATCAAGCAAAGCCTGCCCTGGGCGCTGGTCAGCGGCGGCGTCAGCAATGTTTCTTTTTCATTTCGCGGAAATAACCCGATTCGCGAAGCCATTCATTCGGCGTTTCTCTATCATGCCATCCAGGCCGGCATGGATATGGGCATCGTGAACGCGGGCAGCCTGGCGGTTTATGCGGATCTTCCCGGCGATTTATTGACGGCGGTGGAAGATGTCCTTTTTAACCGCCGCCCCGATGCGACGGACCGGCTGCTGGAAATGGCGGATTCATGCCGGTCACGGATACAGAACAAGACGGAGGATTCAGGCTGGCGGGAAAAGAGTGTGACCGAACGTCTTACTCACGCGCTGGTGAACGGCATCAATCAGTATATTGTCGAAGACACGGAAGCAGCGCGGCAATTACTGGGCAGCCCGCTGCGGGTGATTGAAGGGCCTCTTATGGATGGCATGAATATCGTCGGCGATTTGTTCGGCGCGGGCAAGATGTTTCTGCCCCAGGTGGTGAAGAGCGCGCGTGTCATGAAACAGGCCGTGGCTTATCTCACGCCATATCTGGAGGTTGACGCAGAAACTTCTCAGCGCGCCAAGGGGAAAATTCTGCTGGCGACCGTCAAGGGTGATGTGCACGACATCGGCAAAAACATCGTAGGGGTGGTGTTACGCTGTAATAATTACGAAGTGATTGATCTCGGTGTCATGGTGCCGTGTGAAAAAATCCTGGAAACAGCGCAAAAACAACAAGCGGACGTCATAGGTTTGAGCGGATTGATCACGCCGTCCCTGGAAGAAATGTCGCACGTCGCGCGGGAAATGCAGCGCCTGGAATTTTCACTGCCGCTGTTGATAGGCGGCGCGACCACGTCGCGCGCGCATACCGCCATCAAGATTGAACCACATTATTCCGGAGCGACCGTGCATGTCGTCGATGCGTCCCGGGCCGTGGGCGTTGTCAGTCAGTTGCTGAGCGGATCTGCGAGCACGGCATTTGTTGAAGCGACGCGTGAAGAATACAGGAAAGTGCGTCAGCTGCATAAGAACAAGAAATCTGAAAATGAAATTATCAGTCTGGATGCGGCGCGCATGAATAAATTTGCTATCGACTGGTCTGGATACTGTCCTCCCCGTCCCACATTTCTTGGCGTGCACGCCCTCTCGAATTATTCGCTGGCTGAAATCGCCAGGTATATCGACTGGACGCCGTTTTTCCACACCTGGGAACTCGCCGGCCGTTTTCCGCGCATTTTTGAAGACGAATTAATCGGTGCGAGCGCCAAGCAGTTGTTTGATGATGCGCAAGCCATGTTGTCGCGCCTGGTTTCGGAAAATTGGCTGCAGGCAAACGCTGTGCTGGGATTTTTCCCTGCCAACAGCGTAGGTGATGATATTGAAATATACACGGATGAAAACCGCGACAAGATATTGGCGAGATTTCACATGTTAAGGCAGCAGACACGCAAGCCGTCCGACCGTGCGAATGTTTCGCTCGCGGATTTTATCGCACCCAGGGATTCCGGGGTCGCGGATTATCTGGGAGGTTTTGCCGTGACTTCCGGTATCGGCCTGGAGTCCATGGTCAAAAGTTTTGAAGAAAGCCACGATGATTACAGTGTCATTATGCTAAAGGCGCTGGCGGACAGATTGGCGGAAGCATTTGCCGAGCGGCTGCACGAAAGAGTCAGAAAGGAGTACTGGTGTTATCACGCGGAAGAAAACCTCACCAATGAAGAATTGATACAGATCCGTTATCGCGGGATCCGCCCGGCGCCGGGCTATCCTGCCTGTCCCGATCACACCGAAAAGCCGTTGTTATTCTCTCTCTTGCAAGCCGAGGCGCGCGCGTCTATTCGCCTGACGGAAAATTACGCGATGCTGCCCGCATCTTCCGTCAGCGGATTTTATTTCTCGCATCCACAGTCCCACTATTTTGGAATTGGCAAAATCGGCGATGATCAGCTTGAAGATTACGCAGTACGAAAACAAATGGATTTGGCAGTGATCCAGCGCTGGCTGGCAACGCATTTATGCGGATAAGGAGCAACATGAAAAATCAATCACCATTGGTCATCAGCTTTGAATTCTATCCACCCAAATCCCGGGAAGGCGCGGTGAATTTACAACAGTCAGCCTTGGCGCTGGATGCGATGACACCGGATTTTTTTTCTGTCACGTTCGGCGCGGGCGGTTCCACACGCGAGGGAACCATCGATATCGTTAAAACGCTTCAGGAAAAAACGCGCACAGCCGTCGCGCCGCACATTTCCTGCATCGGTTTTAACCGCGAAGGACTGGTCAGCGTTCTGCGTCAGTACAAATCGCTGGGGGTGAAGCGTATCGTCGCGCTGCGCGGCGACCTGCCGTCGGGGATGGGCTCCATTGGAGAGTTTAAATATGCGAGTGAACTGGTCAAATTGATACGCGAAGAAACAGGGGATTATTTTCACATCGAAGTCGCGGCTTACCCGGAATACCATCCACAGGCGAAACACGCGCTGTCAGATGTCTTGAATCTGAAGCGTAAAATCGAGGCCGGCGCTAACGGAGCGATCACGCAGTATTTCTTCAATCCTGACGCGTATTTTTATTTTCTGGAAGAGTGCGCGCGCGAACAGATTTTTATTCCCATCGTGCCAGGCATCATGCCCATCATGCACTTCTCCAAACTGATGCGCTTTTCCGAAACCTGCGGTGCGGAAATTCCGCGCTGGCTGTATAAACGGCTTGAGGCTTATGGCGATGATGTGGAATCCATTCGGCAGTATGGAATTGAAGTGGTGCATCATCTTTGTCAGCGGCTGATAGTGGGCGGCGCGCCGGGCTTGCATTTTTATACCCTGAATCATGCGGAACTTTCCCTGCAGATCCTGCAGCAGCTGGATATCAACAGCATGCGGATGAATGAGAAAGTTTATGAGGCGATAAAAAACTGAGGCGTTACTTCTTTTTGCACCGGCTTGTCATATTCCTTATTCCGTTCCTGCCGGGGAGCGGCGTTTCGAGGTGCGAGACGGTCCTTCGACCTCAGGACGAGCGGTCATGTTGACAGCGCCATTCGTGATGAGGGACGGCGCGCAGTGCTGCATTTAATCTTCGTTCGTGGTGAGGAGCGGCACGCAGTGCCGCGTCTCGAACCACAACGGCCCCTGACGAGGAGCTTTCTTAATAATTTGCTTGATATTAAGCCAATTTTTTAATAGATTCGCTAGACTCAAAATGGGATTATTCTATGCACACTCCAGAACTCGTTGCTCGTCTTTACAAGAAAATGTCTCTTATCCGCCGTTTCGAACTCAGGCTCGCGGAAATCTATCATACCGATGCGATCAAGAGCCCGGTCCATCTTTCTGTCGGGCAGGAATCCATTGCGGTGGGCATTTGTGACCCATTAGAAAAAAATGATATAGTGTCAAATACTTATAGATGCCATGCCACTTATATCGCCAAGGGCGGCGATTTGAATGAAATGATGGCGGAGTTGTATGGTAAAAGCACGGGCTGCGCGGGCGGCAAAGCCGGTTCCATGCATCTGGTTGACATGAAAAACGGCGTGTTGGGCGCATCGGCGGTCGTGGGGACCACGATTCCTGTCGCGACGGGTTATGCTCTCGCCATGCAGATGGAAGCGGAAAAAACCGGCCATCAGCGCATGACGGTATCAGTTTTCGGCGACGGCGGTACTGAAGAAGGCTGTTTCTATGAGTCCATTAATTTCGCCGCGCTGCGTAAGCTGCCTATCATTTATGTTTGTGAAAACAACCGTCTCGCTATTCATACGCCGATTGAAAAACGCTGGGCAACAGAAAAATTGTGCGAACGCGTGGCGACTTACGGCATAGAAACCCATAAACTGGATCACGCGGATGTCTTCACTGTGCGCGACACCATCGCCAGGGCGGCGGCGAAAATCCGCGCCCATCGCTGCGGACCGATTTTTATAGAATGTTCAACCTACCGCTGGCTGGAACACGTCGGGCCGCGGGACGATCACGAAGATAATTACCGTGATCTGGATGAATACCGCCGCTGGAAAGAGCATGATCAGATCGCAAGGCTTGCGAAGATGCTGGATGCGGAAACAGTAGCGCGGCTGGAAAATGAAATTACCGCGGAAATTCGCACAGCCGAAGAATTTGCCGAAAAAAGTCCTTATCCAGCGGATGAAGAATTGTATAAACACGTTTACGCAGTCTGAACCGGCAGGTGTGAAATAATGGGAAGCGAATTTGAGCTGACAATCTTGATGCCGTGCCTGAATGAAGCGGAAACCATTGTTCAATGCATTGAAAAAGCCAAATCGTTTTTAATCCGCGAAAATGTTCATGGTGAAATTCTCATTTCCGATAACGGCAGCACAGACGGGTCGCAGGCATTGGCGGAAAAACACGGCGCCAGTGTGATTCATGTTCCCGTGCGCGGTTATGGCGCGGCGCTGATCGCGGGCATACACGCGGCGAAAGGGAAATACATTATTATGGGTGACGCGGACGACAGTTATGATTTCATCAATCTGTCCCCGTTTCTGGAAAAATTGCGCAGCGGCTACGAGCTGGTGATGGGCAACCGCTTCAAGGGAGGCATCCAGCCCGGCGCGATGCCTTTTTTAAATAAATATCTCGGCAATCCGGTGTTGTCATTCATAGGCCGGCTGTTTTTCAACGTTCCTATAGGTGATTTTCACTGCGGATTACGCGGGTTTAACCGCGACTCCATGCGCCGCATTCAGCTCCAGGCGCCGGGCATGGAATTTGCCAGTGAAATGGTGATCAAATCCGCGCTGAAACAGTTAAAGACCACGGAAGTGCCCACCACACTGGCACCTGACGGCAGAAGCCGGCTGCCGCATTTAAGAAAATGGCGTGACGGCTGGCGGCATTTGCGCCTTATGTTAATGTTCAGTCCGCGCTGGCTGTTTTTATATCCCGGCATTTTCCTGGCGGCGCTAGGCTTGCTGCTGATCAGCATACTCAGTGTGACGCCCCTGAAAATCGGGCCTTACGCGCTGGATATTCACTCCCTGTTGTTCGCGGGCGCGTTTCTGGTGATAGGCTTGCAATCCATCTTTTTTTATATTGTGGGGCGAATCATAGGCAGCGCCAGCATGGGAATTCCGCTAAGAAAAAAAATGGATCGGCTGCTGGAGAAATTCACGCTGGAAAAAGGGATCATTCTGGGATTCATTCTCGCCCTGCTGGGAGTGGGGGGATCGCTGCTGTCGGTTTATTTGTGGATGAAAGCGCAATTCGGCAGCCTGGTGCCAGGTGAAATGATGCGTATCGCCATTCCTTCCGTGACATTGATGATAGTGGGTTCGCAAATCATCTTTGCTTCTTTTTTCCTGAATCTGGTCATGCAGAGCTACTCTGATCCTCAAAAACGCTGAAGGTGCCGGCGGCACTGCGGATCTGTTGTCATTTCAATGCTTGCAGAATATTTGAATAATCATCGGTCCAGGACAGCGGCGGCCGCGGCGCGTCCATTTTTTTCCAGTGCAGGTTTGCCATCCATTGCTGCAGACGCGCGTCGGGATAAGCCAGTATGACCCAGTCCGAAGGAGCCTGAAATGCGTCATCCGCAGGGGTGGAGTGATAGGAATAAGCCTGCAGATTTAACTCTTGCGCCAGTGTGGCCAGCACCGCGTACAGGTTAATGTGACGGCTGCTAATATTAAACATGACCAATCCATCCGGAGTAATCTTTTGCAAATAAAGAGAGATTGCTTCGCGTGTGAAAAGATGGGCAGGAATGGCGTCCGAGCTGAAGACATCAATGATGATCGCGTCGAAATAACGCGCGGGGGTTTTAGCCAGGTTTAAACGCGCGTCGCCCAAGGTAATTCCGCCTTGCGGAGGACAGTCTCTCAGGTAAGTAAACAAGGAAGGAGTCCGGGCGATCTGCACCACAACCGGATCGATTTCGTAAAAATATACTTGATCCCGGGCCCGGAACTGGCAGCTGATGCCGCCTGTGCCCAGTCCCGCAATGCCTATGCGCAGCGAAGGTTTTTCTTGCCCCAGCAGGCGGGCGATAGGTTGAACGGGTTGATAATACGTGGCGGCGCGGGTGAAGCGCGGCTGCAGATTGATTCTCTGGGCGCCGTGCAGGGTCGTACCGCTCATGAGAAAGTGTAAATTGAATTCGGGATTATTATATACCCTGGACACACCAAAGAAATTGCGCGATTGCCACAACAAGGTGTTGTGGCTGACTGCAGGCAGAAATTGGGCGTAAATAAAC
The DNA here is from genome assembly GCF_902459485.1 of Aquicella siphonis. Lineage (NCBI taxonomy): Bacteria > Pseudomonadati > Pseudomonadota > Gammaproteobacteria > Legionellales > Coxiellaceae > Aquicella > Aquicella siphonis. The sequence continues at coordinate 1,911,690 of NZ_LR699119.1, read as the reverse complement.
AGGACAGCCACGTTTGCCGCAAAGCGCAATGGACGCTGATCATGATCCAGAATCACCAGGACAACACTGATCATGACCAGTAAATCTATCCAGCGGGTAAACCCGAAACGGTCATATGCGGGATACAGGGAATAGTTTTTGACGATTAAAAAATAATTCAGGATTAGTATCATGCCAATTGCCAGCGGCATCCAATAATCGGACCGTCGCCACAAGGGTTGGCCTGTTCCGGCAGGACGCAGCAAGATGCACAAACAGAATGCCAGATGATATTCATAAATACCGTTAAAAATCTGCGGCGCCAGCAGTCCGTTGAACAAGCCGCCAAGAAATCCGCCTATGGACAGCCATAAGTAAAATTCAGTGAGATGGGATTTGTCTGGCCGCCTGGCTGACAATTCTCCCAGGCACACCATGCTGAGGGCAAAAAATCCGGACAAGTGGAACATGATCAGCAGCCAGGCGGGTAAGGTGAAGATTTCCCGGCTCAGACAAATCAGCGGAAAAATTAAAAATAACGCCTGCTCTTTGGTCATCCATGTGTGGCGAATCACGGGATGACGGGAAAAAGCGATGATGAAAGCGAGCAGGTAAATGGCGAGAGGCAGGACCCACAACAGAGGAACTGCCATGATATCCGTGGTGAGATACTGTGTGACAGCCATCAACAGGCTGGCGGGTGCAAAACTCAATAAGGTCCAGTGCATGCGCTGACGCCAGTGTACCCGGGTTTGCGGTGCTGCAGTCGCAGGCGTGCTGAAGGCAATTCCTTTGCACTGGATGGCGGAGAACAATAAGGCGGCTGTGAACACCATGTAAGTGGCAGACCAGAAACGGGATAAATGCTGCAAGCCGAATAGAGGTTCGAATAGAAAGGGAAATCCCAGCAAGGCCAGCAGACTGCCCAGGTTGCTGGCACTGTAAAGAAAATAGGGATCCCGCGCATGGGGATGTGAAGTTTTTGCAAACCAGGATTGGATCAGCGGAGCCGTCGTGCTGATGATAAAAAGCGGCAGCGCCAGTTTCGTGAGCAGCAGCCACAACACATCCAGGGCGGGATGGATGCCGGCGGGCGGTTGAATATCTTTCCAGAGTATAGGCAGCATGGAAAGACTGAGCGCACCGATAACAAAATGAAATAATCGCTGGCGTTGAAATGTGAAAAAACGCTCCGTAAGGTATACATAAAAATAACCCAGCAGTAACATGCCCTGGAAAAACACCATGCAGACATTCCATACCGAGGGAACGCCGCCGAACAAGGGCAATAAAGCCTTGGCAGCCAGCGGCTGAATCAGGAACAGCAAAAATGAGCTGAGTGTCACTGTAATGAGGCAGTATGCTAATACCATGGCGGGCCTGTGCATCGATTCCTTGATTTGGCGGTGACAGAAGTTACTTTACCGAATATTCCCGTATGTCTGTCATTCTCGCCCTCCTTGCCATTCCCGCGCAAGCGGGAATGACGAGATGAACAGCCCTTCGACAGGCTCAGGACAGGCCCTTCGAGACGGACACCGATGTGTCCTCCTCAGGACAGGCCCTTCGAGACGGCACTGCGTGCCTCCTCAGGGCCTGAACGCTCCCCTCAAAATTGCCGTTCCATTATATTGAGGTCTGAGGGGATAATGATATTTTTAATTGCATTCTCTATTTCTGAGGTTTTAATTTGGAAATATGTCGACTTCAGGATGATTGCCCCTAAGTAAGATAATGACAATGTTCGTTTTTTAGAGGTGTTGGATTGGCATTTTAAATGCCATTTTTTTTGTTCCGCCATCACCCCTACCGACCACACAATGAAATTTACAATGGCAGCGATTAGCATGAGTGCGTTTAATCGCCGAACACTTCTGGTTAATGTGTTTTTAAAGCTAAAACCATATTTGTTATTTTTCATGTCCCGGAAAGATTCTTCAATTTGCATCCTAAAGGAATATAATCGAACAATCTGCTCAGGATTAAAGCTGTTTTTAGGTAGTGAGCTTGCCAACACCCAGGGTTCTTTTTGGCCTTTAGCAAACGCCTTGCTATAACTTCCCCGCTTAATAGCCCCCTTTTTTGTTTTCATTTTCCTGCCTTTGATCTTTTTCCTTATGCTATACAAATCACATATAATTGCTTTGTTATGACTCTTTTTGCATAAGAAAACAGTTCCATGATGTGTAGGCTTTAAAGTGGCTATTTTGTGTAGGGACTTACAAGGGAAACTTTTTCCATCGGCGGTAGTATAATGCTTATCTTGACGAATTCTGCCAATAAAATCCCACTTTTGCTTCTTTACCAAATGGAACCATTTATTATGAAACCCAGCATCACTAATAAGGATGACATGTCCTTTCTCTTCAGGTAAAACCTCATTCAATTTCTCTAAAAATATCTCATATATCTGACTTAACGTCCCGTTCCTATAAGCCATTTCAAATAAAGTAAATCCTCGGCCATCAAGTGCAAGCGATGCCCTTATGAGTTGAAATTCACTATCCGCAGTTAAACAACTAGTATCAACAAGAATGGGGCACCACCCTGTTTTAGGCACAACTTTTTCCGCTAACGCTTTATAGAAACAACCTCTATGTTCTTCTAGGGTTGGATTGGAAACTAACCGGTCAACACGTTTGATAGCGTGCTTGTCCGGTGTTTTGCTAGCAATTGCCCTACCTAACGCTGTCACACTTAACTTTTTTGCTTTAAGCAAACCATCACAGGTGATGGTTAACGTATCTAGTACTTTTTTATGCAAGAATGAAGATTCTTGCATAAATTTATGTAATAATTTTTTCCCTTGCATAGTGAGGTTTCCATATTCTTGGTCGAATTTGGATTTTAACTTCACTATGCAATTTTTCTACTCTTTGTTTTTATGGTTTTTATGAGAAATTTTGAGGGGAGCGTTCAGCCTCAGGGCGAACGGGTTGAGTGTTTTCCGTCCGTGGTGAGGAGCCGCGTCAGCGGCGTATTTGATTCCCGTTCGTGGTGAGGAGCCGCGTCAGCGGCGTCTCGAACCATGAACTCTGGTTCTGGATTTCCGTTTTACCGTACACTTCTGCGCGCAAGCGGGAATCCAGCGATCACTAGGCCGTAAAATTAAACCTGCTCAACTTATACCAGCGCGCGATGGTGCAATACATGGAATTGATCCAGAACAAAAACAATACCAAAAGCAGACCGTCAACGGAGAAGCGGTATCTCTCTAGCTCCGATCCCGCGATGAGAATATGCAGTCCCATCACATAAATACAAACCCAGGCGATAAACGTGAGGAGTAATTGCATGCGTGCTTCCGCATCGTCAAACTTCCGGAACAACAGATTTGCCATCGTCAGCGCCAGCGCGGGCAGCATGAATAACAGGGTCCAGAACAGTGACGGCAGTAAAAATCGGCTGTACAAGTGAGTGAAAAGATGGGAACCAAACAAGAGGGGAGATAACAGCAGGAACAGGCCGGCAAAGTGAATCAGGGAGAACAGATTTCTTTTGCGTACGCCGGCGGCAAACAAGAGCGCGTAAGTCAGTGAACATAGAATACCCATGAGGATCACGGGCCTGAAAACAGTGTCGAAGCGCGCTCCCGGCGCATTGACCTTGAAAATGTCCAGATCAAACAGGCGGCTGCCAAACCATTCCGGATAATTTCTTTCATTGTTGGCGATCAAGAATTCATGCAGCTGTGTTGATCTGAATAATCGTGAAATGGAATTTAACAAGACCTTTCTGCCGTAATACTCCGGGTGATGCGTGAGATAAGACTGACTGTCGCGAATGATCTGGTTTGCCACGATGAAGCCTGACAACGTGTTTGGAATGACGTTTTGTCCAAAAGACACGATATCTTCCCGGAGTATCAGCGGCGAATTGAAACGGGGGTTTTGAGACAGTAATCTGGTGCGCTCTGGCTGCGCGAAATCCCGCAGCAGCCGGGCGTCGCAATTTTCGCGAGTATAAGCAGTGCCATGGTAAATAATGGCGCCGGATTCCAATGCCCGGCTGTAACACAATGCGATGGGATTGATATGCCCGGCATCAATCTCGTCCAGCAGGGATTCCCGGTCCAGAAATTCAAAACTGATGGTTTTGATATTCAGTGCGAGCGAATTGATGCTGTTTTGAAATGTCCCGAAGATCACATAGTTTTTGACATTGGGCAGGATGGTGATCAGAAAGGGAATGACCGCCGCCGCGAAAATGATTTTCCACCTGGATTTGATGCCTGAGGCAAGCAAGACAATGGTCGGAATAAAAAATAGAAGGGGGTGAAAGGAATTTCGGTACATCACCAATATCGTCAATGTGAAGATGAACCATAAAAGATTCAGGCGATTAAAGCGGTAAACCAGATTCGCGAAACAATAAGTCAGTATGCAGACCAGACACAGGGTGGGAAAGTCATACCAGCCGCTGGTGAAGGCACGGTAAAAACCGGCGTTGAAAACAAAGGCGGAAAGCGCGAATCCACTGAGCATGTTCGGGACGCGGAATATATCATGCAGCAGTTTGTACAATGAAATGAGCGCGAGAAATCCCAGCAGATAATGCAAGACCATGAAACCGGCAAAGCCATCGCTGGCGGGATCGGTTTTGAGCAAAAGCCAGGTGATGACGGTGTAAAACGGATTTTGGGAAAAGAGATACAAGAGCGTTTCAGTAAATTGTGTATCCAGTGCATGCAAATCGAAGGGATGGTGATTCATGTTTGAGGGCGGTGACCAGACGACGCCGTGGTTTTTCAGCACCCAGAAAGAAAAAAACCAGAAGGAAGACAAATAGAAAAACAGGATGACGAGAAACGCTTTGTCTCTGAAGGGAGAAAAAAAATGACTGAATGGTTGTGCCTTGACTGCCGCGGGCTTGGGTTCTTCCTGCGTTGAGGTTTCGGATACATCTAGGGGCGCTGCGGCGGATTGAGTCATAAGGGTTCTTAAAAATCATTAAAATTCATACGCTTGCAAATCAGGCCTCTTCGGACGGCAGCGTATTTTACTTGATATTGGGTGTGGTTTGCTATATTTTTAGCCGTTAGAAAAATTGTGAACGACAGTGCATAAATTGATGTCAATGATTCCTAAGGCATCTGCCTTTATTTTCTGCTGAGGAGCCCGATTAACATGCTGACGCAAGCCGACAAAATGACCACCCACACCGCACCAGAGCAAGAGGGTGTACGTTTAATCCGATATGTCGACGCGCTGCGAGAAGCTTTTGAACAAGAGATGGAAAGAGATCCTCGTGTATTCCTGTTTGGACTGGATGTGGATGACCACAAGGGGATACAAGGTTCTACCCTGGGCTTGCAAGAGCGGTTTGGCAAAGACCGGGTGTTTTGCACGCCGCTTTCCGAAGATGCGATGACAGGCGTTGCCATAGGCGCCGCGATGGCGGGCCTGCGCCCGATCCATGTGCATATCCGTATGGATTTCATGCTGTTGTGCATGAACCAGCTGGTGAACATGGCGGCCAAGGCACATTACATGTACAACGGTCAGGTTCAGGTTCCGCTGGTCGTACGCACCATGATAGGGCGCTCCTGGGGACAGGGCGGCCAGCATTCCCAGGCTTTGCATTCCCTGTTCATGCACATTCCCGGGCTGAAAGTCGTGGCGCCTTCCAATGCCAATGACGCCAAAGGATGCATGATTGCCGCTATCCGCGACAATAATCCGGTCATATTCATTGAGCATCGTCTGCTGTATGCGGTGGACGGTTATGTACCCTATAAATCTTTCGAAGTGCCTTTAGGCAAGGCGCGTGTGCTGCAGGAAGGCGAGGATGTGACTATCGTGGCAGTGTCGCATATGGTCATGGAAGCACTGCGTGCCAGAAAACACCTGGAAACAGTGGGCATCAAAGCGGAAATTATTGACCCCATTTCCTTGTGGCCGCTGGATATGGATACCATCATGCAATCCGTGCGCAAGACCGGAAAACTGCTGGTGGTGGATAACGCCTGGCTGACATGCGGCGCGAGCAGTGAAATCCTCACACAAGTCTATGAAACCTGCCGCAGGACTGGTGAAAACCTGCCGGAACTGGCGCGCATGGGATTTGCCTTCACCACTTGCCCCACCACCAAACCGCTGGAAAACGTTTTCTATCCCAACAGCCGCACCATTTCCGCGCAAGCGTATGAAATGGTGAAAGGCAAGGGCAACCGCTGGGAACCGCCGGCGGATGCCAGAACCGAAATTGATGCTTTCAAGGGACCGTTCTGATTTTCAACCTGCTTTCTTCCTCTCTCTTTCATTCAGCATGAAGAGAGAGGAAGAGTTAATCCTGGAAACGATTTGCATTACTTCAAGTTTTGCGCGGCTTTTATTCTTTTGTGGGTTTTTCCCATCAGCCAGATGATCAGGTAAATGGTAAGCAGGCTGATTAACCGCACGATCGTGGAATGAGTGTCTGAGATTAATAACAGGTTTGCAATCAGCAGGAAGGTGAGTGTCAGGGGGCTGAACGTCACCGATACCGGCATGTTGAAAAACTTCTTGAGAGCGCCATACATTTTGCTCAGCGTGTAACGGGCCATTAACCGCATGCCATAAACGATTTTGCCGCGTATGAGGCATTTCACGGTTTCCCGCATGCCAATGTCATTACTGCAGACCACAGTGGAAGGATAGCGGGCTGTTTCTTTAATTGTGACGACGTGCGCGCCTTTTTCACACGATTGAATGAAGAAGCGGATTTTTTTTGCATGAGCCATATAGCGGCTGCGCATTTGCTTGGATAAGGCGATCAGCCACAAGCGGCGGATATTTTGCGTGCGGCTATACATTTTTTCCGGCGGAATCAGCAGGCCTGCTTCAATGCCGCCCAGCTCGATATCAAAAATCGGAATGTCACGGAATATATTATCCAGGCCCAGATAATAGGAAACAGCCTGATGAAATAAATCCGGACTGTGGCAGTCACCCCAAAGACCGCAGAGATCCATCCATTTCTTGGTCATGAAAGGAAAGTTATCCGGTGAACCCAATACTTCATGGAACTGATAAAAGTTGCGCAGGCGGTTGTCGGACAGCTTGAGCCGGAAAATATTGTCCTGGTAAAAACCTATGTATTTTTGCAAGATCTTGTCCCAGCCGGGAGTAACGAAGCGCACTTCATCGGAAGGGTTCCACATGAAATACACTTTTTCATGCGTCATGTGAAACATGGCGTTGTAAAATTCCCAGGTGCTCCACGGGCCGTCTTTGCGGGGACCTATCAATGCCTTGATCCGGTCTGTGCCGTAAGTGTCGGCGAGCTGTTTCACGCATTCAATCATGCGCGCATCTTCAGTGTCGATCTTGACTATGATTTCGTAAGCATTTTTATTCGTGACAGTAGAATGAACATTTTCCACCAGCTGCGTGAATTGGTCAGGCCGGTTAGAGGCGAGATGTATGGAGACTAGCGGATAGCGTTCATCGTATACATACGCTTCATTCTTGACAGTGATAGTGTTCCAGACTTTGGGGGTTGAGTCAGTGGACATGATATTTACCTACCTTGATTGACGATAATCCTTTAGTCTGCCAGCGGGACTTCTTCGCGCTTTGCGTAAAACCCGGCGCGGAATTTTTCACCGGATTTGATGTATGTGTTTAACAGCACATGCCGCCATTCACTGGTCTGGTTGGGATTGGAACCATGTACCAGATGGCCGTGAATGAATAACACGGCGCCTTTGGGTATTGCCACGTTATAGGCTGAATAATGCGGCGGGACAACGGTTTCTTCATTGTTTGCGTTGGGGTCTTGCGCGCTGTCGCTTCCCAGGTTTAATTTTCTCACGGGCAGGGCGCCTTCCTTGTGGCTTTCGGGATAAATGATCAAGCCGCCTTTTTCATAATAGGTATCGGTCAACGCGGCCCAGGCGGAAGCAAACACGCCGTATTCCGCTTCCACATAAAAGTTGTCCTGGTGCAGTGAAAATCCGCGTGTGCCGGGCTTGCAGTAAAAAAATTCACTTTGCAGTCCTGCCGCCTGTCCGCCCACCATGGCGGAAATGATTTCGACTATCAGCGGTTTTTTCATGGCTTTGATATACAAAGGGTTTTGCCTATGCGGCATCATGCAGGGCCGGAAAATATCGTTTTTAGCATCTTCCAGTTCGTGGCCGGCCTTAATGAGGTCGGCGCATTCTTCATCTGAATAAACAGCGGGTTCAATGTGATAACCCAGCTCAAAGTAATCATCCAGGGCTTTCTGAGGATCGGATAAAAATGAATATCTAGAAGTATCAAATACTTGCATATTTCGTTCAATCATCTCTGCTTCTCCGGGCGACCTTGCTTGTGTGGGTTAGTCTTGTCTGTGATGCTTACGCCGCAAACTGGTGCAATTCTATACTAAACTTCACGCTAATTGCACTCTTGATTTCATGCCTGGATGGTGATGGAAGGGATTGTTTTTTGGAGATTCGTTAGAGCGGGTTTGCCCTCGCGTCAGCAAGTTCCATAATGTGTGAAGAAACGTTAGTATGGTGTGAAAATATCAAAATGAAAGGAGAACAAGATGCGTACAAGACGTGTCTATACCGTGGGTGATGATGCCGGCATGGCAGCCAGTGCTGAAAAGCTGGGTCAGGTATTTTATCCCATGCAACATACTCAGGCCGTCAATGTCAGCCGGGAAAAATGTTTCGATGGTCTGCATGATGATGAGCTGGAATCACTGGTATTTCTGGGCCATGCCAATCTGCACGAATACGGCGATTATGACGCCAAGGGATTCGCGAAACAGCTGGAAAGACAATTCCGGCACATGAAAGATAAAAAACAGCTGGTCAAGCACGTCTATCTGATCGGCTGCGACATGGGGGTGATACAGGAAGACGGCCGGTCGCTTGCGCAATCTATCGCGGACGAGCTTGAGCGCAGCGGGTTTCCGCACGTCCAGGTGCATTCTGTCGCTCAGCCTGAAGGCGCCATAGGCGAATCCATGTATGTGGAGGTGATTACGCGCGCCGGCGTGCTGAGAACGCTGGACCAGGTCAAGGAAGGTTATCTCAACGCCTATCTTTTCAGCCAGCAAGACGGAGATCACTTTTTTGAATTATTGAAAGACAAGCGAAAAAATGCTGCCGCAATCGACAGGTTCAAGGAAGAGCATGCTTTTGTTTTTCTCAAGGCCGCGAATCCGGTTGAAGAATTGAATAAGCCGCATAATATTTTTCTTCCTCGCGAATCGCCGCGTACGCGTTTGCAGCGCATTACTGAAAACCCGCAAACACAAATGTCTGTGGAGCAAATGCGGGCGATTGCATTGCTGCGGGCGCGCCGGGATTATGAGTGTGACAAGAACAAGAAATCGCTGGTCAGGAAACTGGACTTTATTATCACGCAAATCAGCAGGGCGCAGCCTCAGGAATGGCAAGGTTTGCTGAGCCAGTATAAATCGTATCTGGAAATCAAATTCGCCGGGCTTTTGCTTAACAAGAAGAGCAATACTCTCAAGCTGCTCACGCATCTCGGCCTGGGACAGTTTGACCAGGCGCAACACCTTATAGACGGGCAGAAGCTGGACAAGAAACATCAGAAACGTAAGGATAAAACCGAAAAGCAGCACCGGGATGTCACCAGCCATACAAGAAAAAGAGAAGAAGTTTCGCAGCTGCCGCTGCCGGACTCCTCTCCGCGTTTATTTGATCATCGTTCTAAACGCAAGCAGGTGGCAGAGGATGATGCGCCTGTGACGGTAAACGACAACAAGGAATCGTTGAGCGATATGCTGAAAGTCATCAAGGCCAAGGAAAAAATCAACGCGCTGATTATTGACTTGAATGCGGAAATTCTGGAATTAAGCAGCGGATGTTTTTCATTTTTCCACAGTTATGAAATCACCACTAAAACCAAAAAGCGTGATGCCTTGATGAGTTTGACCAATGAAAAAAATTTGAAGGGATTGCAAATGCAGGCATCCACCTACATGTTGTCAGATTCACGCGTCATGCGCAGCATGAAAACCACCCGTACCCGGGATTTGCTGGATACCATAGTCAATCACCCTGAAAAACTGATACAGGAAGCAAGGGAAGATGTCATGAACAGGCATAAGATTAATTAAGGATTTTATCCATCTCATGAGGCGCCAGCCGGGCAGTTAATCCAGCCTTAATCTGATGTGTGTATAATAATCACAATTATAGAAAAATCAGCAAGATAACACAATCAAACGAGGTGGCAACATGTTACGTAAAAAACTGGCGGCAGCGCAATTACAACGTCGTATGCAAGAGCAGGAAATGGCTTTGGCTGGAAAAGGCAATGTAGATGAACCGGCTGCAGAAAATCGTTCACCCAATACGGCGGTATGCCCCGATTCAATTGCGCAAAAGATTGCAGTGGATGCCAAACTGGATGTGGAAAAGCCCAAGCGCGGCGATGACGCAATCATGACGGGCGCCAGCATTGGGGAACATGATTCCGCTTATGATATGTTTCGAACAGAGTTTCATCGTGGTCTGGATTTCGTGTATGGTATGAGCCGGCCGCGCGCGGAGTATATTCGCAAGGCGTTGGGCGGTGAAGCGCTGGCGCTGTCCGGTGTTCCAACCGTGGATATGCAAAACCGTTATATTGTTCCGGAAAACCCGATCGACGCAAAAACAGATTTGTCCATGACCGATGGGAAAGTGAAAGAGTATCATGATTTCCTGAGTACGCACGAAAGTGAAAAATACCGTAGCCTGGCACAATACCGAGAACGTATTGCGTCGAATGACATGAAAGCCAAGCATAAAAGAACAAAATATATCACGCGCTCATGCAAGGCTAAGATTGAAGAAACCGTTTCAAAAGGAAATCAAATCCATTTCGTTCTGGATGACGGCAATCACGGCTGGGAAATGGAGGCTGTGGTCAAGAAGGAAGGCGTCGCGGGCAATCTGATCACGGCCAAAGAATTACGACATGTTTATAAAAACAAGGACAAGGTCATCAATCAGCATTTACTCTCCAGCCATGTGACATTCTGGCGCAAAGGCCAGAAAGTCCAGGCGCCGTGGGTGGAAAATCCCGAACTTTGGGATGGTTTTGTCAGAAAAGGAAGCAAGAAATAATAATCACTTAAGTGTCAGGTTAGATCGGAACTAAAGCAGTTCATGGTTCGAGATGCGGCACTGCGTGCCGCTCCTTACCACGAACGGAAAATACTAAACCCGTTCGCCCTGAGGAGGCACGTAGTGCCGTCTCGAAGGGCCTGTCCTAAGCCTGTCGAAGGGCTGTTCATCTCTCTCATTCCCACACCCTTTTTGTCATTCCCGCGCAAGCGGGAACCCCTGCAATGTCAGGCATATATTCAAGACAGGCGATTAATCCTTGCATTGATACTCAGGATAAGCTGTCATGATCTGCTTGTAAGTCTGAATTAACAGCTTGCCGCCCTGATCATTTTCACTGTTGGTCGAGCTGTTGAAAATCGTGGAGATGATGATGCCGTTGCAGGCTTTATATAAATACAATGCCCGAAAGCCTAGCGTTTGTCCTTCATAAAACCAGTAATGACCATTCACTGTATCCGCATCGAATCCCTGAATGACACCCAGACCAAAACCGCGCGGATCATCTTTTGTGGTTTGTTTGATGGGCTTTCCGGTTTGTGTGGAAACCAGTTCCATTAACTTGGATTTCTGCGTTGCATCCAGAATCGTGTTATCAACAAACAAGGCTTTCACCCATTTGATCACGTCTTCACTGGTGGAGATGAGGCCGCCGGCGGCTCTCGCCCAGGTCATGCTGTTTGCGGTGACATCCTTGCCCACCAGCGCCGGATTATCATATTGATTGTAATTATATCCGTGCGCCAGTCTGCGCTGCTGGTCAGGATCCACTCTGGGAACGGGATAAAAAGTGTGAGAGAGCCCGGCGGGCTTGAACAACTGATTTTCATACATTTGTTTGATAGACATGCCCGCCGCTTTTTCCGCGATCAGACTGGCAAGGATATATCCGGTGTTGGTGTAAAAATACCCGTCTTTCAGAGGCGGATTAAACTGATTTTTCGGGTAGACAAAAGCCAGGAGTTCGGCATCGCTCCATTCGCGTGAGAGATTATTATAAACCGCGGCATTCCATAACGGAGTGTCGGAATAATTGGGCAATCCGCTGGTCATATTTAACATGCTGTGGAGGTTGACGGACGACCATTTGGGATAATCCGGCAGCCATTTTTTGATTGTGTCCTTCAGGCTCAGTTTCCCCGGTTTTTCTAGCTGCAAGACCAGTGCAGCGGTGAACGATTTGGTGATGCTGCCGATTTGAAACAAAGTATCACGGGAAATTTTCGCGCTTCCCGGTTCGTGAGAAACATTGCCGATGAAATAATTCCGGATTTCTGACGGCTTCGTTTTATCCGGCAAATAAATGGACAAGGCAATGCCGGAAAAATATTCGTCCTGTTTGTATTTTTCATAATGAGAAGCCAGAGTCTGGTTGATCTGATCGTCAAATGCCGGCGTGGACGCTCCCGCCAGGCAGCCGGAGGCAAAGAGATAAATCAGGGAAAGATATCCGCACCGCAGAAGTGTGCGCTGCGTGTTTTTTTTCAAGACAAAATGACGGTTGTTCATTTGTCTGGTTCTCCTATGTTTTGAACTCACTCCGTCTGGTTTCAGCGTGTGTGATATTCTGTTGAATTCTTTCGATTGACGCGACGGCTTTTATCAAAGCTTGAGCCAAATCACTCTTGAACAAGCTTTTTCCATGGTCCTGAATGGTTTTATCCTTTGAATGTTGCAGCTGCTCCAGCAAGGTTTTGATGATTTCAGAGGGTTTTTTTTCAGGATAAGTCTTGAAAGCTGAAATCAAGGCGTTCTCAATGGATTTTATCTCTGCTTTGCGCTTTTCATTTCCCTTGTGGGCATCAAATGCGGGATCGAAGCTGGCCGGCATATTCTTATCATATTGTTTGCGTATGGACAGAATAATCGCGCCGACCTTGCATAACGGTTCCAATTCCTGAATGGAGGAAAACATATCCCTTCTGAAGTTTCTGATCTCATCAGCGGAAGCGCCTTGTTTGAACATGGCTTGCGCATCCCGCAGGGAGGATTGCATCATCTCGCGTGCACGGTCAAGCGGTGTCTTGAGAAGATCAAATTCCACACCCGAAAAATATAGCCTGAATGATTTTTCAATCATATTGATGATAGCAGTGCTGGCTTCTTTCATTAAAACCAGTTGTTTCGCCGCGCCAATAACGGCTTTGATTTGTTCATCAGTCATATTGGGCTGACGCGAGCTGATAAACAGCAGCGCAGGCAAGATGTCATCATTAAAAAATTCCAGGATTTCCCGTATGCCATGAATGTCCTTGCCATGCAGCGTTTCCATCCACATGGCTTCCACGGCGTCTTTCATTCCTGGCGCAACGGCCATGATATTGGCTAACCCTATCTGGCTTTTCAGAACGGGTTCATACAGCTGGCTGAGCGCTTCCGATATTTCATCGCCGCCGTGTCCGTCAAAGACGCTCATAAAGACGGGCGTCTTTTTTTCCGGTTTCATTTCCACCGCCATGACGGAAATATTATCCGTGCTTCCCCGGCGCAAGGCTTCTTCCGCCAGTAACTGGGAGAGCAGTATGGCTGAAATACCAGGATTCTTGCTATAAATTGATTCTATGAATTTTTCAATTTCTTCCCTGGACATATTCCAGGCCGGATCCATCAATCCGTCGCAGGCGGTAATGATAAACGCTCTGCCGCCATTGGGAATGGCTATCGTGTCGGCATAAAAATCGGATTCATGCATCAGCCCTTCTTCTTCAAACTGGCGGTCGCCGATGGCGCGCGACACAGACAAGGTGGTACCTGATTTTTTGCTTCGCAGCCGGCCGTTTTCCGGATGATGAATGACTTTGTTTAACTGTGTCAGCGTGACTTTGCCGTTTTTGTCAATGACACAGGCAAACGCGGTGCTGTCGCCGATATTTGCCGTGAATACCTGGTTGCCTTGGACCACGGACGTGCACAGTGTAGAACCTTGATGCAGGCCCAGCTCATTGGCTGTGACCAGTTTTTGAATGATCAGCGGGGTGTTGCATAACACCGCTTCAACATCCTTGGGAGATAGTCCCTGCAATTCGGCAAGTCTGCCGAACGCGACGCGGTCTTCCTGCGTGTTGCGTATGCCCCATAATTCCGTGATGCCTATGCCGGATTCGGAATCCATGGCCAGGTAATCCACTTTTTCCACGGGCGATTTCTGCGACAAAACGGCTGCCTGATCAAAAAGACGTTTTTCTTCCCGTGTCCAGCTGCCATATCGGTCATTCAGTTGCGACACCAATTCACCGGCATCCACTATGGGTTTATTAAGCGCGCGTATTCTTTCCCTGGGATCGGGTATGGGGTTGCCCATGATATCCAGGTATAAGGTCCGGCTTTTACCTTGTTGACTGGACTCTGCTTTTATCTCGTCGCGGGATGATTCCATGAGAAAATCCTGATCAGTGAGATTTTATTATTATAGATAGTATACCTTATTGTCTGGCAGCAAAGAGGTGTAACGAGGTTGAAACCGCTCATTTAAAACACAAAATTGTGTCTTGATCTCGGGTCTAGAGCGAATTTAAAAATGAAAAATCATAGCCTTGCCGGGAATAGACGTTCTTCATGTCATTGCGTTGAGCAATGAATTTGAAACCGTCCCGCTGCCAGTCATTCCAGTTTTCAAAATATTGATCCGGCGTGGCAGCCTGTTGTTTATTGTGGCGGTTTATCCTGTTCTGGCTGAACATTTGTTCCAATTCGGAAGCGCTAAGTTTATGCCGCCAGCCTAACAGCTGGCGCGTAATTTTACCCAGATAATCCATATCGGAGGTGATATCTTCATATTTGATATTGTGAATCTTCTTTTTCTCAGCCAGTCTGGCGTCGCGGGTAATGTCTTCCATGACCAGCAGACAAGCAACGAAATTCTTATTCCGGTTGTTGTTGAAATCAATGGCGTGCCGGCTGGTCAGATAATCAATGATATGATTGCAGCGTGTATTGAAATCCTTTTCCACGAATGGCGCGATGACAGTTTCATCATGTTCATTAGTCCAGCATTTGTAAGTCGAAACTGTTCGTGAAACCGGGTGGCGTACCATGTTCATGAGAGTCAGGTGCCGGCGTGTTTCTTTGGGGCAGGCTGGCAGCAGATCCAGTAGACGGCCGATAGTGAAAGCATGGACATTGCCTATGACGGGCTTGGAGGCGGCTTCTTCCAATTCTTTTAAATAGGCATGGACAGAAAGATCCCAGAAGCGATCATTGGTCGCCTGAATGCGTCTTTGCTCCTGTTCCGGTGTGTGGTCACGTCCATCTGCGGATTCCACCGGATAGGAATAACCATGTGTGCAAAAAATCTTTTGATGTTGGTTTAAGGCGCTGGCCAGCCAGAGTGTGGCGGTTTGTCCGTGCGACGCAATGATGAAATAACGTTTTTTTTGTGTGTAGCGAGCGATAAGTGATTTGACATGATCCATCATGATTTGAATCCATTCATATTATTGAATACGGTTGACCTGTTATCTCGACCCCGTGACCGGCAAGACGGCGCCGCTGACATATGAGGCTTTTTCCGATAGCAGCCAGGCGATCATTTCCGCGACTTCTTCCGGCGAACCCATTCTGCCCATGGGCAGGGTCTTCAGTAAATTGGCAATGCGATCAGGCGGGGAGGCATGATGTATTTCGGTATCAATGACGCCCGGGCTGACGGTGTTGACGCGAATGCCATAAGGCGCGACTTCGCGCGCAAAACCGACGGTGAATGTGTTGATCGCGGCTTTTGACGCGGCATAGTGTGCCAGCTTGTTGCCGCCGAACTTCGCGGCTTCGGATGAAACATTCACAATGGCGCCGCCGTGCGCTTTCATGCGCTTGACCGCTTCGCGGCAGGCAAGAAATGTTCCATAAACATTCGTGGCAAACACGGTGTGCAAACATTCCGCGGTGATATTTTCCACCTCGCAAATGCCGCCGTTGGTTCCCGCATTATTGACCAGTGCGGTGAGCGGCCCCCATTCTTGATCCACGGCGGCGAATAATTGCAGGATATCGGCTTCGCTGCCCATGTCGGCTTTCACGGCAATGGCTTCGCCGTTCTTGTCCCGGATTGACTGGACCAATTCATCCGCCTTGTCTTTTGCACTGTGATAATTCACGCATACAGCATAGCCTTGTTCCGCCAGGTGTCTGGCGGTGGCGGCTCCGATTCCGCGGCTGGCGCCGGTGACTATGGCGATCTTCTTCATGCTCTGGCCTGTTCAGCAGGTAAATGGGCTTTTTCAGTAAAGGCATTGTAACGGTTATCCGCCGCGCTGCGGTTTTGCGCATACCACGCGATGGTTTCCTGTATGCCTTGTTCTATGGAAACTTCCGGCGCGAATCCGTAAGAGTGCGCGCGGGTCATGTCCATCAGGCGTTTGGCGTCGCCTTTAGGCTTGGTAATATCCCAAACCAGTTCAACAGGGCCGCCGGGGATGCTGGCAGCCACGATTTCAGCTATTTGTTTGATGGTCACCCCGGTTCCGCTGCCCAGGTTAATGGGTTCATTAATGCCTTTTTCCACGGCCAGCAGCATGCCGCGGGCCACGTCGCGGGCGTGGATAAAATCGCGTATGGGCGAGCCGTCTCCCCAGACGGTCAACGGTGTTTCACCATCCATGGCGCGTTTGATCAGCGAAGGGATAACCATGGCGTTGGCAGGGTCGAAATTGTCATAAGGGCCGTAAACATTGGCCGGGCGGACGATGGAAATCTTGTCCCAGTTATATTCGATTTTGTAAGCTTCCGCCTGTAATTCTCCCATGCGCTTGGCCCAGCCGGCGAAGCGGTCATTGGGGGAAGGGAACGTCTTCCAGACATCGTCTTCATAAAAGACTTCAGCGGGCGAATAAACTCCCACCGAGCTGGTGAACAGAAAGCGTTCGGCGCCGGCGCGGCGGGCGGCTTCCATCATGTTGATGCTAAAGGTAATAGTCGGTACAAAAAAACTGGCTGGACGCTTCGCGGTCATGGCGGGAGAACCTTTGACGCCCGCGAGCTGAAAAACGATTTCCTGACCCTGGCAGATGTCCAGGCAGTTACTGAATTCACGCAAGTCTGCGCGCTTGAAAACCACGCCTTGCGGAGCGCGGGACGGGTCATCCAGGGAAACAACAGTGACTTTTGCCCCTTGCGCGAGCAGCATTTCAACGAGGGGGCGCCCGATAAGACCCGTGCCGCCAGTGACTAAAACGTTTTTGCCTGTGTAAAAGCTCATGGTTTGATCCTGTGTAATATTTGAACAGTAGCTTGTATATCATGATGACTGAATTGAGGCGCAATCATATCAGGATAGAGTGAATTTTGCGAATAAGTAGGGGGTAGCTATACCAGATATAGTCATTTCAATCTTTCTTAATGTGATTATATGCGGGATTTTGGACTCGATATTAATAAGAAATAAAACACATATGTTGGCAGCTCAAGAATTGAAATTTTTTATAGCTGTGCAAACATATTCGATGGCCTCATTCGTTAGTGTAGGACATATGGGCAGACTTAATATTCGTTCGGTAAGTTTCTGATAGGAAATATAAGCGGATTCATCATATTGAGCGTAATATGCGTTTTGTAAATGATTGGCTTTGGGATAATGAATTAGAGTTTGGATGCCTTTCTCAGAAAGATAGGCTTGTAAAGCATCTCGCTGGTCACATTCTATGACGAACTGGTGCCAGGCATGTGTTGACCATTCAGCCTTGATTGGTAATCGGACTGTTTTACAATTTTTGAGAGAATCCAGGTATAGAGAGGCAATTTCGTTTTTTCTTTGATTCCACTTATCAAGATATTTTAATTTTACACATAATAATGCCGCTTGTATTTCATCCAGCCTGGAATTGACTCCAAGCATGTTATGTTGATATTTAGTGCTTGAGCCATAATTTCTTAACTCCCGGATATGTTTTGCCAAGCCATCATCATTTGTGGTGATTCCGCCTGCATCGCCTAAAGCTCCCAGGTTTTTTCCAGGATAGAAACTGAAACCCGCGGCTATTCCAAGATTACCGGCCCTTTTTTCTTTATATGCTGCACCATGAGCTTGTGCGGCATCTTCAATAATATGAATATTGCGGTTTTTTAACGATGCTGTAATAGCGTTCATGTCCGCGGTGTGGCCGTACAGGTGGACAGCAATAATTGCTTTTGTCTTCGTTGTGATGGCGCTTTCGATCATTGTTGGATCAATTGTATGAAATTTACCTGTCAGTACAGGAACAGGCCGAGCTCCAACATGAGTAACTGCTAGCCATGTAGCGATAAAGGTATGAGCAGGTACGATGACCTCATCACCCGGACCAATATCAAGTGCTTTAAGAATGAGTACTAGTGCATCCAGGCCGTTGCCTACACCAATGCAATGTTTCGTTCCGCAATAATTGGCAAATTCATTTTCAAATTTTTTGAGTTCTTTGCCTAGAATGAACCAGCCTGATCTCAATACTGTCGCAAAAGCACTTTCCAGTTCATTTGTGATTATCTGGTGTTGTAATTGCAGATCATTAAACGGGATGGTTTGCGTTAAAGGCCTTGAGGTAGCTTTCATAGTCACGGTAATAATCACTCTCGTCATAATGTTGGGAAGCAAGTACGAAGCATACGGCGCCTGCAGAAAAATTATCAACCTCGCGCCATACCATATTGGGGAGGTAGAGGCCGATATAGGGACGGTTCAGATGGTATCGATAACTTTCATTGCCGTCTTTAACCACCACATCGAAACTACCGCTGATAGCCAGTACAATTTGTTCCAATGCCTTATGTGCATGGCCTGCTCGAGCAGCTCCGCTGGGGACATCATATAGGTAGTAAGCGCGTTTAATGGAGAAAGGGATATCTTTCCCGGCCTCGATGGGTGTCAAGCTGCCGCGAGGGTCTTCAATTTTATTGAAGTGAATGAGCTTGCAGTTTTTGATGGTCATATCTTGCCCTGAAACATTCTAATTTATAAATAAATTTATTTAAAAAGCAAGTGATTGTTGAATTATTGCGCAAAAGAGTTACAATAATGCCAAAACTGCGATTATACATTATGTTATTATTTGAAATAACAAAATAGTGAGACGAAATGGAAATATGCGTTTTATGAGGCAGGCTGAAATTTTGGCTGACTTATGTGATGAGTGGCTATCATATTAACCAGTGAGAATGGCATGAGTGATAATATTGTATTTGAGTATGACCGTTTTAAAAATTTAACATATTCTGATTTTAAAAGATTGGCAACAAATAATTCGTTGTCATGTTATGAAAAAATTGGCTTCCCCAGTGTATATCGACAGGGAAAAGAAGAGGCAATTTTTACGGATATACTTAGAAAGCTTTCCAATTTAAATGATGCTAATAAAATGATTTTAGATATTGGTGCTGGTTGTAGTCAATTACCATTGATTCTTTCTGATTTTTGTCGCAATAAAAACCATAAATTATATTTTATAGATTCTTGCGAAATGTTAACTCACTTGCCAAGTGATTCATTTATTACCAAATTAGAAGGCCCATTTCCTGAGATGTGCAAGGATTTTATATTAAGCTTCCACCAGAAATTCGATGTAATAATTTCATATAGTGTTTTGCAATATGTATTTACTGAGGCAAATATTTTCGATTTTATTGACGTAGCACTTGGACTGCTAATGCCCGGCGGCCAATTTTTGATAGGAGATATTCCAAATGCATCGAAGAGGAGGCGATTTCTTAGTACAGAAAGAGGTGTTCAGTATCACAAAGAGTATTATAATCCAAGTACTGTGCCTGAAGTAAATCACATGCAATTAGACTTAAAACAAATTGATGATGGCGTTTTGTTGGGTTTATTAATGCGCTATCGAAATGCTGGATATGACACCTATTTGATTCCACAGGATGCTGCTTTACCTATGTCAAACCGTCGTGAAGATTTACTAATAATTAAGCCATAGAAGGCGTGCATGAATAAGCAATGTAAACTAATAATTGTTGGCGATAGCTCATTTGCGCAAATTGCATATGAGTATTTTACACATGATTCTAATTATAGCGTTGTTGCATTTTCCGTAGAAAAAAAATATTTAAATCAGAAAGAATTATTTGGATTGCCAGTTGTGCCTTTTGAAAATTTACCTGATTTGTATAATCCAAATGAACATGCGGTTTATGTTGCTGTGGTTTATGCGCAATTGAATCGTCTGCGTTCTCGATTGTATGCGCGAGTCAAAAAATATGGCTATGAAATTGCATCTTATATAAGTTCGAAAGCATTTGTATGGCCTAATGTTAGATTGGGCGAACACTGTTTTATTTTTGAAAATAACGTCATACAACCGTTTGTATCTATTGGAAATAATAATGTGTTTTGGAGTGGAAATCACATTGGCCATCATACGACTATTGGTGATAACTGCTTCGTTGCTTCGCATGTAGTGATTTCAGGCCACTGTAAGGTTGGAAATAATTGTTTCTTTGGTGTAAATAGTACTGTTTCTAATAATATTTCAATTTCTGATGATTCTGTTGTTGGAGCATCAGCAGTGGTGATGCGTGATATTTTGGAGCCTGGCTGCGTATATAAGGGAGTGGTTTCAAAGTCTGCACTTGTAAGTAGCTATAAAATATTTGACATTGAAAATGTAGATTTGAATGATGAAGTGGATTAAACAAGGGCTAATATACTTTCCCAATGGCAATCTTTCTTGGGCTAGGTCGCATGCTATGATTCCTACACCCGAAATCATTGATCATAAAATTCGGATCTATCTAAGTTGTTGTGATGAAAATGGAGTTGGTAGAACTGGATATATAATTGTATCAGCTGAAAATCCTAAAGAAATTTTGGAAATTGGTGAGTCGCCATTGGTTGATGTTGGTATGCCAGGTTCATTTGATGATAATGGTGCAATTTGTACTAGTATAGTTACGCTATCTAACGAAACAAAATATTTGTATTATGTTGGGTTTGAGTTATGCACTAAAATACGTTACCGGTTGCTAACAGGTTTGGCAGTTAGCGATAACAATGGGCTCTCATTCAGAAAATTTAAAAGTACCCCTGTGTTAGAGAGAAGTAATAGTGAGTTGTTTTTTCGTTGCGGACCATGCGTTTTGCAAGATGAAGGAAAATTTAAGTGTTGGTATGTGGCGGGCCGTGAGTGGCTACAATTAGAGAATAAAATGGTTCCTAAATACTCTATACATTACCTTGAATCTATTGATGGCATCGCTTGGGGAGACTGTGGTTTCGAATGTTTACCGATTTCGCGAGAAAATGAATATGGATTTGGTAGGCCATATGTGATCAAGAGAGATGGAATATTTAAGATGTTTTATTCAATCAGAATCAAGGGGAAAGGATATAGGCTTGGTTATGCTGAATCATTGGATGGCACGCATTGGCAGCGAAAGGATGATGAGCTAAATCTAGATGTTTCATCATATGGGTGGGATAGTGAGATGATTTGTTATTCATCTGTGATCGATTACGAAAATAAAACGTATTTATTTTATAACGGGAATGATTTTGGGCGAACAGGGTTGGGTTATGCATTATTAGGAGATTAATAAGAATGTATTTTGTTCGCTATACAAGAGATTATCTGGAATTATGGAATGATTTTGTTAGAGTAAGTAAAAATGGAACATTTTTGTTGATGCGAGAATATATGGAATATCATAATGATCGCTATGAAGATAACTCTTTTTTAATCTTTGATGACAATAAAAATGATATCTTAGCATTGTTTCCAGCTAATCGAAGAGATGAGAAATTAATATCTCACGAGGGGTTAACATATGGTGGTTTCATTGTAAGTGCTGATATGACTCAATCACTGATGAATAGAATATTTGTTATGTTATTCCAGGCCATGCAGAATCAGAATTTTAAATATTTACAATATAAAACTATCCCGAGTATTTATCATAAGTGTCCTTCTGAAGAAGATCATTATTCTTTATTTGCGTATGGGGCAAATTTATACAGAAGAGATATTTTAACTGTAATTGATTCAAAAAACCCTATACCATTTCAAAACAGAAGAATTAGACAGGTAAAAAAAGCCAAAATGCATAATGTATGTGCTTACGAAATTAATGATTATGAGGCGTTTTGGAATATATTAGAGGCTAACTTGGCTGCAAAGTATAAAGTAAAACCTGTGCATAGTATAGATGAAATAAAATTATTATCTTCTCGATTCCCTTCTCATTTGAGACTTTTTGGGGCATACGAAGAAAATAAATTATTGGCGGGGGTGTTGGTTTACGAAACTGATATGGTAGCTCATTTCCAATATATTGCATCTAGCGATTGTGGGAGAAAAATAGGTGCACTTGATTTTTTATTTTCCTATTTGATTGGACATGTATATAGTTGTAAGCGCTATATAGATTTCGGAATTTCTAATGAAAATAATGGCCAATATCTCAATTTAGGACTTATTGAATTTAAAGAAGGCTTTGGTGGGAGGAGCATTAAGCATGATTTTTATGAGCTTGATGTATCCAAGATGCATGTTGGTAGTGCTTAAATTAAATGACTGCGTCGTGCCAAATTGTCTTTGACATTAAATTTAAGTCACATAGAAGTTTTTACAGACTCTATATAAGTATTCCACATATCTGTATATGCTTCTTCAAGTTCATTAATAAATCGTTTCATGTCTCCTCGTGGCGAATTAGCTAAGCTGCTTCTAAGTGTGCGTCTATAATCTGCAAGTTTATTCTTGTCATTTGCCAGATTAACTGCTTTATTTACAAATTCTTCAGATGACTGGGCAATAAATTCATCATGGCCAATATTGTGCATGTTGTTATAACCATGCCAAGAACAGAATCTCTCTCCAACGAGAGTAATTACTGGAACACCTTGTATAATTGATTCTATAGGTGTTGTACCGCCACCAAATGGATAAGTATCAAGAGTAATATCAAGCTTTGAATAGCAGTTTAATAGTGTCTCATAGTCGGAGCCCCCTTCTAGAATTATGCGGTGTGAGTCGATTCCGGAGTTTATAAAGTGATTCATGAAAACACTGCGAACAACCTCACAATCCAAAGCATTCGCTTTCATGTAAAATCTACTATTGCTGACTTTCTTTAGAACTTCGCACCACAACTGTATTTGTTTGTGCGAGACTTTGTGTGCTTGTCCAAAACTGCCAAAAGTGATATATCCGTTTTTTAAAAAAGGAGGGGGTGACACGGGCGGAAAATGATCAGATATGGGTGTGGCAATGATGATCCCTTTTTTGTGATATATTGTTTCTGAATAGTAAGGCTGTAAATTATCTATTCCAACTTCTTCACCTACTAATATGTAATCAATCTCTGGAACGCCGCTAGTGCTTGAGTAATTATAGTAGCTTATTTGTATTGGGGCAGGCTTCCTGGTTAATGCTCTATATCGATTTGTTGCACAATGTCCATTGAGTTCCAGTAAGATGTCGATTTGATCACTGCGAATAAGGTCACAAAAATCATCATCATTTAGATGTTGCGTGTCTCTCCAGTGTTCGGCATATTTTCGTATATTATCTGGCGTTTGTGATGCATCCTGATCAGAATACATGAATATTTCAACTTTATTTCTATTATGTGATTTTAAAATTGGAAGAAGTAAGGTTGAGGAGGTTGAATTTGTAACGAAATGACAAGTATAACCAATTTTTAATTTTCTGTCTGAGGTGAGAGCGTTTGGGTAATCCATATATTTTGGGGTTCGAACAAGAGTTTTCCCCCATTTTGTGTGCGCATCAAAAATGTATTTGTGATCGAAAATATCTGGCGACGTGTACATCAATGTTTGTAGATAGATGTGTAAATTGGGATCATTTTTCTCGAATGTCAGATATGCCTCATAAGCATATGCGGCCAAGTCAGGCAGTCCGCATTGACTAAAGAAGTTTGCAAGTTTTAGCGTCATTTCCTTTTCGTTATGTGATGAGGAAATTATTATATTGTAAACGTGTAAATATCCACTTTTTCCTAGTATATGTTTTAGATGTTTTTTGTTGCACTTTAGCCAATCCGGTAGAAATGGTTTTACTAGTCCAAGGCTATGTATGAACCAGAATCTTTTGGATAACGCATTTATATAAGCTCTTGGCTGAATATATTTTATATATTCGTTCGTCATCTCTGTGTCCATAATCGTAATATGATGATTCCCATTCCCCCTACGCCGCCTCAACTTCCTTCTTGCCCACATTCTCCTGCCACCAGGCCAGCGTTCTCTTGATTCCTTCATCCAGATCCACCCGGGGTTCCCAGCCCAGTTCTTGCTTGGCCAGGGAGCAGTCCAGAAACAAACTGGTTTTGATGGTTGGCTGCGACAAATCATGTTCTATCGTGAGGGCTTTGCCGGAGTGGGCGACGATTTTCTGCACCAGTTGCCTGATGGGTATGGCCTGGCCCAGTCCGCAGTTATACAAGCGGTATTTTTCCGGTTGTTTCGTCATGGCCAGTTCGACAAAACTCACCAGGTCATCGGCGTAAAGCAAGTCGCGTTCTTCTTCGCCCGTGCCCCAGACGGTGATCTTGTCTTTCGCGGTCATGACTTTGGTGATGGTTGCGCCAAACACATGGCTGCGTTCCAGGTCGAATTTGTCATGGGCGCCGTAAATATTGGAATGGCGTATCGCCGTGAATTTCATGTCGGAAATGCCGGCGTAGAATTCGCACATTTTTTCAATGTACAGTTTGGTGTTGCCCACGCCGAAATACCGTGGATGCAAGGGTTTGTTGGCGTCAAAATCGCTTTCTTTCAGCGCGGTTTCGCTGGACTGGTACATGACCGTGCAGCTGAAAAAGACCACGTGTTTGACCTGGTGTTCGAACGCGGCGCGGAAGAGCAGAGAATTCATCACGGCATTGTCCGTCACGTGTATGTAGGGGCGCGTCACAATGTCCTTGGATCCGGACGTGGTGGCGGCGGCCTGGATGATCACGTCCACGCCCTTGATCACGCGCTCGATGTCTTCCGGTTTGCGCAAGTCAGCATGGTGCCAGATCACGTTGGGGCAGTGATATTGCGGCCGCTGGAAGCGCACCGCATGGATTTCAAGATCAGCGCGCCGGCTGAGTTGTTCGGTCAGATTGCGTCCGATAAAACCGGTCGCGCCGCAAATCAATACTTTGGTCTTCATGGTCATGGTCTCTTATGCTGTCTTCTGGATCTGGCCGTTCAGGAAGGCTTCCACAAACGCGTCTATGGTATCCACCACATATTGCCGCGCGCGTTCGTCAACCGCGTGATGGCAGGCAAAGGCAAAGCCTTTCTTCATGATGGTGTCCGCGCTGGACAAATCGCCTGCGACGCGGTGTTCATACATGTTGAACGCAGGGTGGCGCGCCATATTGCCGGCGATGATGGGCCGCGTTTCAATGTGGTGCTGCTGCATGTAAGCGGTAATGTCTTTCACGCTGAACGGTGTGCCGTCCTTGAGAATGACGGGGAAGCCGAACCAGACATGTTTGCCTTTGGGTGTTTCCTGCTGGAAGTGGAAGAATTCCGCGTGTCTGGACAAGTGCCTGGCGTAAAAATCGGCGGTTTCCCGGCGCTTGTCTATCAAGCCGTCCAGCTTGGGTAATTGTAACTGCCCCATTGCCGCGTTGACTTCGGTGGGGCGCAGGTTATATCCCAGGTTGATGAAGATGAAACGCGGGTCTATATCGGGATAAAGATTGACATATTTCTGGTGTTCGTCGGCTTCACGCGACCAGCCGTGCGCGCGCAGTATGCGCATGGTTTCAGTGAAATTGAAATCGTTGGTGACCGAGATGCCGCCTTCCATGGTGCTGATGTGATGCGAGAAAAAGAAACTGAAATTGCCGACCAGGCCGAAACTTCCTACCGGCTTGCCGTCGTAAGCGGCGCCCATGGCTTCGCAGCAATCTTCAATGACAAACAGATTATGCTTTTTCGCCAGCGCCATGACGGCATCCATGTTGCAGGGATTGCCGTAAACATGCACCAGTTTGATGGCGCGGGTTCTGGGGCCGATGGCGCGTTCCAGTTTTTCGAGATCCAGGTTGAAATCATTGAGATCGCAATCCACCAGTACCGGCACGAGATTGTGCTGTATGATGGGCCAGATCGTGGTGGACCAGGAGAGGGCGGGCACAATCACTTCATCGCCCGGTTTCAGATGGTCTGGTGTGAACGGATTGGCGAGCGCGGCAACCGCCAGCAGGTTTGCGGAAGATCCGGAGTTGGACATGACGCTGTATTGGGTGCCGTTATAGGCCGCGTACTGGTTTTCAAAGGCGCGGACTTTTTTCCCCATGGTGGTGAACGTGGATAACATGGTTTCTAGCGCCGCGAAAATTTCTTCACTGCCGGAGGTGGGTTCGTGCAGCCGCACCACCGGTTTTTCCGGGTTGAAGGAAAAATCAAAATACGTGTCGCAATATTCCCGGATATTATCGTGCAAGTTGTTCAATAATGCCTGTTTGTTATTCATGGTCTATTCTCCGCCTCAATGTCTGACAAGGTGTTAGCTGTAAAAAATGTCTGGTTTATTACTCAACCGCCAGCAAACGCGTTAACCGTTCACGGGTCAGCGGGACTTCGTCTTCCAGGTCCTGGTTGCGCAAATGCCGGTAATCGCGGCGGGTCATGGCCATCTGGCTGTAGTGCGAATCATCATAAAAGATGATTTGCGATCCGCTGGATTCAAATTCAAACGGCACCAGTAATAATTCTTCCAAAGCGTCGCAGACGTCCAGCTTTCGTTCCGGGTCCACAAAAAACAGCATGAAGCCACCGCCGCCCGCGCCCAGCAGTTTGCCGCCAACGGCGCCGGCTGCGCGCGCCTTGGCATAGATTTCATCCACGTAGGCGGGCGCGATTTTGCTGCTGAGCTGCCGCTTCAACATCCAGGCTTCATGCAGCAATTCGCCAAAGCGGTTAATGTCTCCGCCGTCGCAGAGGATTTTTTCCGCGTCATCCACCATTTGGCGCATGGCGTGCAATTCATCGCTTTTATTCGGGATGGATTTGATCTTGTCCGCGGCAATGTCGGAAGCCGTGCGTGATACGCCCGTGAAGAACAGCAGCAGATGGTCTTGCAATTCCTGCGCGCGGCCGTAAGGCAAGATCAGCGGTGTCACTTCAAAATCTCCGCTGGGATGCACCAGGATTTTATTGAGGCCGCCGTAAGCGGTGGCAATCTGGTCTTGCACGCCGACGTTTTCTTTCAGGATATCGCGCTCGATATGAATGGCTTCGCATGCCAGTTCGCGTTTGCTGGACATCATGCCGCGCAAGCCGTACACGGCATGCAGCAAGCCGACCGTGAACGCGGAGCTGGAGCCCAGGCCTGAGCGCGCGGGCAAATCCCCTTGATGGTTGACTTCAATTCCCTGGTTGAACTGCAGGTATTCAAGCACGGCGTTTACAGCGGGGTGCTGGATATCCGCATGCCGCGCGACTTCTTCGATTTTCGACCAGACGATGCGCGATTTATGCTTGAAAAACGGCGCGAGGTTACGGCAATGCAAATAACAGTAATGGTTGATGGTGGTGGAGAGAACAGCCGAGCCGTGTTTTTGATACCAGGTATGATAATCCGTACCTCCGCCAAAAAATGAAATGCGATAAGGGGTGCGGCTGATTATCATCCTGATTGTCTCCTTGTTATTGAGTCGGTTTCTTCATGTGATAAATTGCCAGGGCTTGATCCACCGGACCAAAGAATTTGATTTGTCCATTTTCAAGCAGCAAGGCCTTGTTGCAAAACTCCCGTATCAAGGCGTCGGAATGGGTGGCCATGACGACAATACTGGACTGGTCCAGCAGGGAAATCATTTTTTGTCTGGCCCGATCCATGAAATCGGAATCGCCGGCGCCAAATACTTCATCAATGAGCAGGATTTCGGGTTTGATGCTGGTTGATATGGCGAAAGCCAGGCGGATTTTCATGCCGGATGAATAAGTGCGCACCGGCATGGAGAGGTAATCTCCCAATCCGGTCAGTTCGGCGATTTCATGGACTTGTCTTTTGATTTCCTTGCGCGTCAGCCCAAGCAGCACGCCGCGGGTGTAGATATTTTCATAGCCGGTGAATTCCGCTTCCACGCCCATGACAAAATCCAGCATGGGAGAAACATGACCGTCGATGCGGAGATCGCCGCGGGATGGTTCGTATATCTTGGCAAGCAGCCGCAGTAATGTGCTTTTGCCGGAGCCGTTATGTCCGATCAAGCCTATGCGTTCACCGTGATGAAAAGAGAGGGTAATATCATTTAATGCCTTGACCAGCACATGCTCATTGGCGTCTTTTACAATACTGCCGCCGGTCGCGAGTTTCAGGAATTGTTTTTTCAGCGAGCGTGAACTGAGATTGAAGATGGGAAATTCAACGAACACCGAGCGCAAATCAATCTGTGCCATATCGATTCCTATAACCAGTAAATGATTCTTGCCCGGCGAGAGACAAAGATGAAATAACAGGCCGCGACACCGATGAGGGTCATGAAAACGACCATCAGGATATTCGTCAGGGTCAGCGGGTAACCGATCAGGGGCGCGCGTATCAACTCAATAAAGGAGAAAACCGGATTGAGGTAAGCGATAAATTGTTTGCTGGGGGGCAGGATACTGGGTTTCCACATGATAGGGGTCACAAAAAACACGACCTGGATCAGGCTTTTGATCAGCTGGGAAATATCGCGGTAACGCCCGCCGACCATGGCAAAAACCAGTCCATAGCAGATGGAGTTAAAGTAGATGATCAGCAGCCCCGGGAATAACAGCAGCGAATTCCAGCCCAGACTGACCTGGTCATGAAAAATAATCATGACGGGAACGATGACCAGGATATTGTGAAAAAATATGATCAGATTCTTGGAAACAATCCGGTGAACATAAAGACTGTAAGGCAGCTTGATTTGCTTGAGCATGCTGTCATTCGTGGTAAAGGTTTCCACTGTGTCTGTCACTGTGGTGGATACCAGAGACCAGCCCAGCATGCCGGCGACCAGATAAGGGAAGTATTCGTTGATATTCATATGAAACAGATGGCTGTAGAGGTAACCCATGGAGTATACCGTGATGGCCATGCTGAGGGTGATCCAGAAAGGCCCCAGTACCGAGCGCCGGTAACGCAGTTTGATGTCCTGGTATGCCAGCAGCAGCCAGATGCGCCAGTTGAGCACGCCGTCTCTGATGTCTTGCCAAGCCATTTGCCGCTGGCTGACGCGGGGGAAGACTACTGTGCCGGCATTTCCTTCACTGACTGTCATGCCGGGTGATGAATTAATAGCTGCTTCATTTGTGGACATATTTTTATATGCAATTTGTATAGAATTTAGCGCGGAAGGATATCACGATAGCCGGGGAGTGACAACTTTATGATCGGGATGTTCCAGGCTTGCCGTCCCTTTTTGCCATTCCCGCACAAGCGGGAATGAGAGGGATAAACAATCCTTCGGCAGGCTCGGGACAGGCCCTTCGAGACAGATGCTGCGCATCTTCCTCAGCAGGCCCTTCGAGACGGACACTGACGTGTCCTCCTCAGGGCGAACGGGTTTAGTGTTTTCCGTTCGTGGTGAGGAGCCGCGCTTGCGCGGCGTCTCGAACCACGCGGTTTCAGGCAATGATCCGGGTCAAGGTTTGTGCATCTTTTCGTCAACGAAGCGCATGAAACTGGCGCGAAAAATTTCCGGCGTAAAGCGAGCCGCGTTGTGTACACAATTATCCACAGTAAACAGCTCGGGATTGGATTCAAACGCCTGTACGGCGCGCTGAATGGCTGCGGTGGTCTGTTCCGGGAAGAACACGCCGGTAGGCGCGGCATCCGTGAGACCGCGCACGGTTTCCAGCGTGCCGCCTTTGCCATAAGCGATGACGGGCGTGCCGCAGGCCTGGGCTTCCAGGGGAATGAGTCCAAAGTCTTCTTCCGCAGCGAAGATGAGAGCTTTGGCGTGCTGCATATGAGAAATCAGGGTTTCATCAGACTGATATCCCTGGACTTCCACATTCGCGCCCGCCTTGCTGCGAATTTTTTCCAGATCGGGCCCGTCGCCGATGACAATCAGTTTTTTATCCGGCATGGCGCGGAAACTGTCTACAATTAAATCGATGCGCTTGTAAGGCACGAGACGGGAAGCGGCCAGATAAAAATTCTCTTTTTTTTCAATGGGACTGAAGCGAGTGAATTCAACAGGAGGATAAATGACTTCGGCATGCCGCCGGTAGGTTTTGGTGATGCGGCGGGCGATAAATTTCGAATTCGCTGCGAAATGATCCACTCCGTTGGCGCTGCGTAAATCCCATAAGCGCAATTTATGTAAAAAGTAACGCGCGAACCAGCCGGTAAACCTTTTATCCAGGCCGGTTTCACGCAAATATTGATGCTGCAAATCCCAGGCGTAACGCATGGGAGAATGCACATAGCTGATATGAGTCTGATCGGGCCCGGTCAACACGCCTTTTGCGACTGCGTGTGAACTGGAAATGATCAAGTCATACGCTGACAAGTCCAGTTGTTCAATGGCCAGCGGCATGAGCGGCAGATAACCGCGGTAACGTGTCTTGGCGAAAGGCAGCTTCTGGATAAAAGTGGTGGCCACCATCTTGTTTTGCAGAAAATCCCGCTTGTCCGGGTCGATAAAGTCGATCACGGCAAAGACATCGGCCTGGGGGTAGCATTGCAGCAGGTGCCCCAGAAATTTTTCCGCGCCTCCTACCGCCACCAGCCAGTCACAAACAATCGCTGTTTTCATAGATATGTTGCCGCTAATCAAATAAAATACAAAAAATTCGGGGAGGCCCCCTCCCCAAGCAATCAGCACAGGATATCATACCCACCATGCTGCCTAAAGGTTTGTTAAAAGAGTACTCACGCGTTATTTCCCTGCTGACCCGGGCCATGGATATTGTCACTGTCTTTCTGGCCGGCTGGCTGGCGTTCATACTGCGGTTTAACCAGGTTCAGATACCTTCTTCTTATTTGACAGCAATCGCGATGGGGCTGCTTTTTACTTCCATCGTGTTTTCCTTTTTCAATATTTATGCCTCCGTGCGCGGTGAAGGATTTTTCAGGCATATCATGACGCTGGTCCAGGCGGTGTGCGTGATGGGACTGATGCTGGCAGGGCTGTCTTTTTTCACCAAATCAGGCGAGGCGTTTTCACGAACCTGGTTTATCTGCTGGATGGGGTTGACCGTTTTTCTGTTGATCCTGTTCCGCTGCAGCCTGCTTCTGGGGCTGCGTATCATGCGCGCCCGCGGTTTGAATGAACGCCGCGTCGTGATCATGGGCGCGGGGGAGCTGGGCAGCAAGTTCGCGAATACTGTGCAGCAGGCGCTCTGGACCGGTTTTCGCATTGTGGCATTCATGGATGATAATGCGCGGGACAAGCCGGCGATGGTGCATCAAGTGCCTGTTATCCAGACTCCCGATAACCTGAGTGCGTATCTGTTCCGTGAAGGTATTGATGAAATCTGGCTGGCCTTGCCTTTGCGCGCGGAAGCGCGAGTCAAGGAAATTCTGTTCGAGCTGCGGCATCATACGATTACCACGCGCTTCGTGCTGGATATTTTCGGATTGGATTTGCTTAATCATTCCATCACCGATGTGGCGGGTTTTCCGGTATTGAATATCCGCTCCTCACCCATGACGGGCGTCAACCGCTTGATCAAGGCTATTGAAGACAGGCTGATAGCCGCAGCCATTTTGCTATTGATCAGTCCATTATTATTGCTGATTGCCGCAGGCGTGAAATGGAGTTCAAGAGGCCCGGTGTTTTTCAAGCAGCAGCGTCTGGGATGGGACGGTCGCATCATCAAGGTATATAAATTCCGCACCATGTATGAACATGTTGAAGAAAACGGACATGTGACCCAGGCCACGCTGGATGACGTGCGCGTCACGCCGTTCGGCCGCTTTTTGCGCCGTACCAGTCTGGATGAGCTGCCGCAGTTCCTGAATGTATTGCAAGGGCGCATGTCTATCGTCGGCCCGCGCCCGCATGCGCTGGCCCACAATGAGATATACAAGGACTCCATACACACCTACATGCAGCGGCATCATGTCAAACCGGGCATCACCGGATGGGCGCAGGTCAACGGCTGGCGCGGAGAAACCGATACGCTGGCGAAAATGCAAAAACGCGTGGAGTATGACTTATACTACATCAACAACTGGTCGCTGGGATTTGACCTGAAAATCATTTTCCTGACTTTTTTCCGGGGATTCGTCAGTCAAAATGCCTACTAATGCCAAAGCGGTTCTTGTCGTGGGCGGTGCCGGGTTCATCGGCTCTCACATGGTGTTGAATTTACGGCGAGCGGGTTATCAGCCGGTCGTGCTGGATAACCTGAGCAAAGGGCATCGCGATGCCGTGCTGGACGCGGAACTGATTGTTGGCGACATGGCCGATACTGCCTTGCTCAAGGAATTGTTTGCCCGCTATTCCTTTGCTGCCGTGATGCACTTCGCCTCCTTTATTGAAGTGGGGGAATCGGTAAAATTTCCGGCAAAATATTATCAGAACAATGTCGCCGCCACGGTCAATTTAATCGAAACCATGGTGAAAAGCGGGATCAAGCATTTTATCTTTTCTTCCACCGCGGCGGTGTATGGCGAGCCGCAGTACAAGACCATCACGGAAGCGCATCCGCTGGCGCCGATTAATCCCTATGGCCGCAGCAAGCGGATGGCGGAAGAAATCATCAGGGATTTTGCGGTCAGCGATGGATTGAATTACGCCATTCTGCGTTACTTCAACGCCGCGGGCGCGGATCCGGAAGGGCGGCTGCGCGAGCGTCATGAACCCGAATCCCATCTCATTCCCATTGTCTTGCAGGCGGCGGCGGGGCAGCGGCCGAATGTGACGATTTACGGCGATCACTATCCAACGGCGGACGGTACCTGCATACGCGATTATGTGCACGTCGTCGATTTATGCAGCGCGCATCTGCTGGCGCTGAACGCGCTGCTGAAAGGCAAGAAACAACTGGTTTGCAATCTGGGCACTGGACATGGCTATTCCGTGATTCAAGTCGTCAACGCAGCGAAGCGGGTCACAGGCCGCCCCATCGAAACGGTCGTGGGCCAGCCGCGTCCGGGCGACCCGGCCATACTGGTCGCGGATGCCTCGCTGGCGAAACAGGAATTGCACTGGCTGCCCAGGTATCCCGACCTAGACCCCATGATTGAACATGCGTGGAAAGCCATGCAAAAACCGGCCTGATGCTGTGTCAGTTTAATCTTCCGTTAGCAGTGCCGCCACGAACGGGAAACACTCAATCCGTTTGCTCCTTCGACAAGCTCAGGACAAGCCTGAGGAGGACACGTCAGTGTCCGTCTCGAAGGGCCTGTCCTGAGCCCGCCGTCGAAGGGAGGCTCACCCCTCTTGTCATTCCCGCGCAAGCGGGAACCAGAGTTCATGGTTCGAGACGCCGCTGACGCGGCCCCTCACCACGAACGGAGATCGAATACGCCGCTGACGCGGCTCCTCACCACGAACGGAGATCGAATACGCCGCTGACGCGGCTCCTCACCACGAACGGAAAACACTCAACCCGTTCGCCCTGAGGAGGCACGCAGTGCCGTCTCGAAGGGCCTGTCCTGAGGAAGATACGCAGCATCTGTCTCGAAGGGCCTGTCCTGAGCCTGCCATCGAAGGGCGGCTGTTTCTTCCCTCTCATTTTTGCTTTACCGGACACTTCTGCGCTTGCGAGGGAATGACAAGGGGGTGCGGGATTATCATTGCGAATCCATGCGGCGGGCGAGGCAATTCATCTTAAGTTTATTTTAAGTATTGTCTGATAATAATTGAGTAATCCCGACCAACGGATTATCCGTTGTGTATCACACTATCAGACAGGAGAGCGCAGATGCTGAGGAAGGTCGCGAATTATTCAACTCAGGATTGGGAAAGACAATACGAAGCTCTCCGCAAAGACATTGATAAGTTTAGATACGAAATACAAGCGATAGAAAAAAGGGAAGACGCAATTCTCGAAATCGCCAGGCTCGACGGATTCATTTCACTATTCATGATCATCAAGATTTTCGAAGAAATGCAAATCGGCAACGAGAAGGCATTGGAAGCCTGTTTTCAGGAGAATACTGGAAAAGAACTCAAACGCGCTGTTTCAAAATACGGGGTCCGCGAAATTATCAAAAAAGCCCTGGGCAAGGATGTAAGAGCGTTTTTTGAAGAAGTGTCGGATAAAACCCGCATGGCTGATTTGACGGCCGAACTGGTCAGTTCAATCGTCACACCGGTAGTGCAGAGTGTGTATGATAAAACTTTCAAGAAACACATCACCCGTAATGCGGACGTGGTTGAACAGCGGTTTAAGTCTCTTTTATGCAATGCCATTTTTCTGATATGCGCGACAGAACTGTATAAGGAAGCGGATCTCAGACAAACAGCAGGGTCAATCAGAATCAAATTGCTGATGGGCCCTTATCTGTTGAGAACATATAAAGAAGAAGCGTTGCAGAATCCTTTCATCGCCGTGCGTGAATCCGCCAAACTGGTTCAAATCGATCCGCCGCTCAGCAGCTTATGGCAGGAAGCTGCGCTGTGGCTGCAAGGATTGTATACCCGCAGCTATCTGCAGATACCGGAAGAGCATCGCAAGGACGGGGAAGTCAAAAGAAAAGACAATGGCAAAATGCCGACAGTCAATGAAAAAGATGTGTCATTCCAGGATAATTTCAACCTGACTTTGTACGAAATGGCGCTGTTTCACAAACAGACGTCGGAAGTGATTCAAGCCAAGCTTGCGCCGCCGGTAGTGCATGCTGATGTCGTGCCGGTTTCAAGCCATGACCCGGTCATGCCGTCCCCGGTGTCAGAAATGCAGCCGGCATCTTCGTCAAATCCGCAGCATGCACAGGTAGAGCCGCGAGAAGTGATTCCCGCGCTGCAATCAGGTATCGCCATGCCTTCTGTTGTCAGTGACCCGATACCGCTGTCAAAATTGCCGGGAGGAGACAAAGAAAAACCCCTGCTGCCATTTTTATGTCTGGATGATATCAGGAATGAAAATGAAGATGTTCAATTCCCCATGCTGATTTATTATCTGGACAGGTACAGATTGAATGAGGCGCAAAACAGTATTCTGCTGGAGTTTTCCGGTGTGATCACGTCCAAACTGAAAGGATATACTACCAGCATCTTGACCACGCATTATATTCCGACCATGCTCTGGTCGCGTCCTCACACGCAATCGGTAAACGAAACTCTTGAAAGTTTGGACTCGGCCGCTGAGGCAGATGAATCCATCAAATTATTATTCAGCCTGTGGAAGGAAATCGGAGAAAAAGGCAGCAAGGATTTGAAGAAAATTGTAGCGGACTTAATAAAATCCGCTTTTACCATTTTACTCAAGGCATCGATGCCGGCTGAAAGAATGGAAGTCAAATCCACCATACCGCTGTAACAGTGAACGGGCTGTTCTCATTCGCGGAGCCGCGTCTAATTTATTTAAAAAAAACGGTTTTTTATTTATATTTTTTATTTATAAAAAATATTGTTTCGCTGTTAATAAATCCTCGTTCCGAAGAATTTATAATGAAGAATAATTTTGAATATACGGAGTGCGGATATGATGACAAGGAATGAAGCATTGCTCACCGAATTAAATAAGTCGCTGGAAAATATCAGAAATCAAATCAGATCAAAAAAGTTATCTTTATATGAAGCAGAGTTGAACGCCTTGAGCCGTTCGCTGCAAGACTCTTTA
Source organism: Aquicella siphonis (assembly GCF_902459485.1). Taxonomy (NCBI): domain Bacteria; kingdom Pseudomonadati; phylum Pseudomonadota; class Gammaproteobacteria; order Legionellales; family Coxiellaceae; genus Aquicella; species Aquicella siphonis. Next base: position 1,875,991 of record NZ_LR699119.1, on the reverse strand, counting down.
AAATTATCCCGCCGTACCGCGTTTTTCGAAAAGAATGAAGTTGTTAAATGCATAATGAAAATTATCGGCCTGATCAATGATGATATCGCCAGCATCGAACTGGAAATGCATGGCGTGGCGAATTATTCCAGCTATGAAAGTGAGCGGGTGAATGATATTGTTTTTAAACAAATCATCAAGATCGAATTGGATAAGATGCTGAAAATGGCCTTGCGCGCGCGTCCTGAAATCCGGGATGCTGAATTGTCCAGCATGATCAAGACATTGGGTTGAAGAGTGCGCTGATGGCTGGCAGCTGCCAGAATTGTTTATAAAATAACGGGATGGAAAAGTGTTTGACGGCATGTTGATAGGCGGCGTCACCGCGTTCCTCGCGTGCCTGCGGCGATAATTCGTAAATTCTTTGCATGGCGGTTGCAAGATTCACAGGATCTTTGGGTTCGACCAGGATTCCTGCGTTTGCGACCACTTCCGGGATGCCGTGTACGCGCGTGGCGATGATGGGGAGTTTGGCGATCATGGCTTCCAGCAGCACGCGCCCAAATGCTTCCTGTATGGAAGACAGGACAAAACAATCAAACGCTTTCATGTAGCGAAATCCGACGGAAAGATAACCTGTTAGTAAAATATCATTATCCAGGTGATTATCACGGATTTGCTGTTTAAGAGAAGCTTCCAGTTCCCCTGAGCCCATAATAACCAGTTTCGCTTTGGGGCAATAAGGCTTGATCAGTGAAAAAGCCTGGATGAGTGTGGTCTGGTCTTTGTTTTTTACCAGTCTGCCCAGCGTGCCGAATACAACCGCGTCTTCAGGGAGCAAGAGCTTGCTCCGGGCTTCGTCACGGCTCAATAATTGTGGTTCGGTGAGATCCACGTCTACCATGTTGTAAAGCGTGATAATGCGTTCTTTGGGGATGAACCAGAGACTTTTGCGTAAATCGTCGCGTACCGCGTTTGACACGCCGGCGAACAACATGTTCCCGGGCGCGGCGCAGGCAATGAAGAGCCGGCGTTTCACGGAAGCAAGCGTATCCAGTTCATGCATGACAGAGATAAGTAGCGGAATTTTATGGAATCGTGAAACCCACATCATGATGTAAGTCGGCTTGTAGCGGTGGCAGACCACGATATGAAATTGCTTTTCCCGGGTAAGAGAAAGCAGTTTTTGCACGGCCTTGATTTTGAGCGAGCGGATTCCGGATTTGGGAATATTCAAAAAAATAACATTTTCCGCTAGCGTGCGTTTTTTGATTTCTTCGTCAGGTTCGCCTGTCAAATAGGCGACGGTGACATCATACAGATTTCTGTCGAATAAGCGGGTGTATTGATTGAATATATCCACAAACTGGGTGGTATAGTCATGGCCTAAAATCAGTATCTGTTTACGCATTAAACGCCAGTCTCTGTCAATTAATTACGCCATTTATATCAATATACCCAAGCAAGGACAAGTCAAACGCAGTGATGATCCGGTTTAGACGCGGCTGTTGTTTCCGGAATGCGTCTTAGCTTCCGGGAGATAAGCTATTTATTACCGCATGGTGACCGGCGGGTTCGCATGATGCATTTACCCGGGAAATGGCATGCGGGGATGGGCTGGGCGGGATACTGCGGAAAAAACGCAGGTGGTCGCTCACCGTGGTTTCAGCGGCGCGCGCTGGTTGGGATGTGATGAGATGCGACAGCATTTGATGAACAGATTCTTTATAATGGCTGGATAGTTTATACAGGTTCAATTCCGCTTCTGCCAGTTCTTTCTGAGCAGTCATTTTTTTGAGTATTCCCGTGTTCAGGATTTTTAATAAAAATCTGCGCCTTGACCGGCTGCCCAGATGGCTTAGCGCCGTGATCAAATTATCGAGGGTGGCGTTTTTATCATGGGTCAGCATGGTTTTGACGATGCGGACATGCCCGGAACGCGCCGCGCGTATGAGCGGGGTTTTGCCGTTGATGCAGATTTTATTGATATCGGCATTGTTTTTTAACAGAAGTTTGGTGAGACGCTGATACCCGCGGCCGGCGGCAATATATAGCGCGGTGCGCTGCTTGACGTGCATGCCGTCCACTTCCGCTCCCTGACGTAAAAAGTAAGCAACACAGGAAGTGCTTCCTATGCGCGCGGCGATGTGCAGGGCAGAGTAATCCACCTTTCTTTTGGCGCTTGCTGTGACCAGGGGGTGGCGCATCTGTTCCAGCAGGTTATGCTGGTCAGGATAGGCGTCCACCTGTTTGTCAAAAGTGAAAATGCGGAACCCCAAAGGCGAGGGTTGGGAGGGATCGTATTTGTAAGCCTGAAAAATCCCCTTTACCAGATTGTTTTTGTCGGTGATCTCATATCTGACAAGTCCTGAGGGATTATTCGAATTGTACAGGCAGATATGTCCCCCGTTTCGGAACAGACTCAGTGAGTGATTGCCGCAGCTAATCAAAATCAGGCGTTGCTCATGGCGGGTCAGCGTATCCATAAGCGTGGTCTCAATGAGGTGACGGCGCATGTGGAGGTTGATTTTTTTGGTGAAGTCTTCCGCGGTAAACAAGCCTCCCAGGGTATATTCCAGCTGTATCTTGCGCATGGAGGTGTCTTCCAGGAATCGGTGCAGTCTCCCCTGGGTGTAACGGCTGTAGCGGTTAATATGTTGAAAATACTCCATGAGTGATATCAGCCGTTCAATCTCAAACCGGGCTTCATCCGATAACGAAGCCAGGTTTCCATCCCAGCCGGCGAGGGTAGTCATGGTGTTTTCAAACCATGCCCAATCGTCCCTGGGGGGTAGAGATGCCGCCTCGGCCGTCTGGCTTTCCAGGTATTGTGCATACGCTGCCAATATGGCGAGACCATGACAAAATCCTTTGCCTTTTGTGAACCAGGCAATGACGGCCGGATCACGTTTTTGCGCGGTGAGATAGGCGTGGATTTGCTTGCGGATATGCTTTTGGGAAAGATTGGCAATATTGGGAGGGCTTGAGGTTCGTGTTAGCATGGACAGTCCCTTTTCTGCTTATTTATTGCTCACTCATCTGCTTGCGGGTGATGAGAATCCAGTCATAATAATTTTTTCTCTCACCTTAGTATGATAACATTCCGAGCCTGATTTGGAGTGAAGTCAATCTTTATGATGAAGATCACGAAAGCCATCTTTCCCGTCGCAGGGCTGGGAACACGATTTTTACCCGCCACCAAGGCCAACCCCAAGGAAATGCTGCCTATTGTAGACAAGCCGCTTATCCAGTATGCCGTTGAAGAAGCCGTGCATGCCGGCATCACTGAACTGATCTTCGTGACGAACAGCAGCAAACGGGCAATAGAAGATCATTTTGACTCCAATTTTGAATTGGAAGCCACTTTGCAAGAGCGCGGGAAAAAAGAATTGCTGGATATCGTGAAAGGCATATTGCCGGAAGGAGTTTCCTGTGCCTATATTCGCCAGAAATCTCCCCAGGGACTGGGGCATGCGGTCTTGTGCGCCAAGCAGCTGGTGATGAATGAACCTTTTGCAGTCTTGCTCGCGGATGACTTGATTGATGGCGGCCCGCAATCCTGTCTCGCGCAAATGGTGGCATGCTTCAAGGACTTGCAGACCAGCATTGTTGCAGTTGAGCAAATCCATCCTTCGGAAACGGGAAAATACGGGATAGTGGACACAGGCGCATCGACGGATCAAATGGCGCGGCTGAGCGGCATCATTGAAAAACCCCATCCCGAACAGGCTCCTTCTAATCTGGGCGTGGTCGGGAGGTATATCCTGACTCCGCGCATTTTCTCTCAGCTGGAGAACACCAAAAGGGGTTCGAATGGTGAAATCCAGCTGACAGACGCTATCGCGAAGCTATTGCAGGAAGAACCTGTTTACGCTTACCGTTTTCAGGGCAAACGCTATGATTGCGGCAGCAAGCTGGGTTATCTGGAGGCAACAGTGGCTTATGCTTTGAAACATCCCGAACTCGCGGGAGATTTTAAACGTTCTCTGGAGAGTCTGGTGGCATGAGAGACAAGGCCCTCGCATTTGTACGAGAAAATCAAATCTATTTCATTGCGTTTCTTACCAGCCTGCTGATTTCCGCCTGTATCGATTATCGTGACAGCGTCATTAATCCTGACGGCATTTGTTATCTCCTGAGCGCGCAAATGGTGGGATCCGCGCCTATCAAGGAAGTCATGCAGCTGTGTCCACAGTCACAATGGCCGTTTTATTCCACGCTGATTTTCGCTTTTGTCAAACTGACGCACTTATCATTTCCCATGGCGGCTTATCTCCTCAATGGTCTTTTTTCCCTGATCAGTGTCATGATGTTTATCTGCATAGTCAGGGAACTGGGCGGTTCCGGCCGCGTCCTCTGGATTGCCGCTCTGGTCATCCTGTTTAACCATCAATTCAATATTCTCAGGGAAAATATTATTCGCGACCACGGGTTTTGGGCGCTATATCTGGTTTCCCTCTTTTATCTGTTGCGCTATTTTCGCGAACCCAAATGGACGACGGCGCTGCTCTGGAACGCGAGCCTGCTGGTTGCGACATTGTTCCGCATTGAGGGCGCGGTGTTCCTGCTCGCCATGCCGTTTATCTCCTGGTGTTTTATCGGCCGCAGCTGGAAGGAACGGACACTGTCATTCCTGATGCTGAACTTGCCCATGATCATCATCTGCGGCGGCATTGCCATGTGGCACCTGGTTTATCCTCAGCATTCTGTGGACCGACTGGGCCGTGTCGGTGAAGTCATCAACCAGATGCATCACGGATTTTTCATGCTGCTGGATCGTTACCAGACTTCCAAAGCTGCGCTGGCCCAGCATGTGCTGCCGCCCGAGTCTTCGACGGATGCCAGTGTCGTTTTGTTCCTGGTCTGGATTTCTTGGTATCTCTATAATGTTGTGATTACCCTTTCGCTGGGCTATGCGGCAATGCTTTTGTACGCGTGGAAAACCGGAGCGGCAAGGTGGCGCGCGAACACGTCGGTCGTCGTTTGGGGGTATGTGGCGGTCAATGTGATTGTCACGCTGGGATTCCTCGCCGAACATTTGTTTATTTCCAAGCGCTATCTGATCGCCTTGTCACTGGTTTTAATGCTGTGGGTGCCGTTTGCCTTGAATGATTTGATCGAGAAATGGGGCAGCCTGCGCCACCGTGCCGCGCTTTCACTCGCGGCGCTGGTCATTTTTATTTCGGCATTGAGCGGAATTGTCGAATTTGGCCATTCAAAGTTTTATATCCGCTCCGCGGGCAACTGGATAGCCGAGTCGGTGCCGGAGAACGCAAAGCTGTATGTGAATGATTTTCAGCTTATGTATTACACCCGGCATTTTGGCATCCGTATTTTTGAACTCTTGCCGGATTACTTGCAAATCAATTCCATCGCACATGGAAAATGGAAGCAGTACGATTATCTCGCGCTGCGCTTGCGCAACAGGGAAGAGGGTGAAATGGCGGGAATACTTGAAGAGCTGGCGGGTCTGAAGCCTGTCAAGGTATTCAGTAACAGGCGCGGCAATCATGTTGCGGTTTACAAAATCACACAAAAGGAGACGGTCAGTTGAATATCACGGTTATTGGCGCGGGATATGTCGGTCTGGTCACAGGGGCTTGTTTTGCCGAGCTGGGTAATCATGTCACTTGCGTGGATGTGAACGAGAGCAAGATCGCGAATCTGAAAAAAGGCATTCTTCCCATTTATGAACCCGGGCTTGAGCCCATGGTCATCAGCAACATGAATGAAGGACGGCTGCAATTTGTATCTTCCATGAGCGAGATCGCCGCGGACAGCCATGTCATTTTTATCGCCGTGGGCACGCCCAGTGACAAGGATGGCGCGGCTGATATCCAGTATGTTCTGGAAGCGGCGCGGAATATCGGCGCGCATATCAGCCAGTATTGTGTGGTGGTGGACAAGTCCACCGTGCCCGTGGGCATGGCTGACCAGGTGGATAATGTGATACGGGAAGAATTGCAAAAACGCGGGCTTTCACTGCGATTTGACGTGGTCAGCAATCCCGAGTTCTTGCGTGAAGGCGCCGCCATCGAAGATTTCATGCGCCCGGATCGCGTGATTATCGGACTGGAATCCAACAACGCCAAGAGCATCATGCTGGATTTGTATCTTCCGATTTTGCGCAGTCCCGAGAGAATTTATTTCATGAATGTGAAGGACGCGGAGATGACCAAATACGCGGCTAACGCCATGCTTGCGACGCGCATTTCATTCATGAATGAAATGTCTGTGCTATGCGAGCGCATGGGGGTGGACATTGAAAATGTGCGTATCGGCATCGGATCCGATACGCGCATTGGCAGCGCGTTTCTCAATCCCGGCTGCGGCTATGGCGGATCCTGTTTTCCCAAGGATGTGCGCGCCCTGGTCAAGATGGCCGAAAGAAACGGTGTGGCTCCTTATATTTTGCACGCAGTTGAAAAGCGCAACTTTGAACAGAAACGCGTACTGCCTGACAAAATCGTCAATGTGTTTGGCGAAGATCTCACGGGCGTCACTTTGGGGGTGTGGGGTTTGTCCTTCAAGCCGGGCACCGACGATATGCGCGAAGCGTCATCGCTGGTGCTGATAGAAGAAGCGATTCGCCGCGGCGCGTGCGTGCAGGCGTATGACCCCGCCGCGGTGGGTGTCGCCGGCCGTATCCTGCCGTCTGAATGGATGGATTCCGGCAAGCTCAAGCTGACAGGTCATCAGTACGACGCGCTGAAAGACGCGGATGCTCTGGTGCTGGTCACAGAGTGGAAGCCGTTTTGTTATCCCGATATGACTGCCATGAAAAATCTCATGCGCCAATTTATCATTTTTGACGGCCGTAACCAGTATGATCCCAAGCATATACGCGCAGCGGGTTTTGAATATTACGGCATGGGCAGGGGTGAAGTGAATTACAAGCGGGCAGCGTTATCCCTGAGAGAAGCGGTAGGCGCGGAATAAAATCCATTTCAAATCTGTTTAGTTAAATTTAAACCATGCCCGCCGGAAAGGCGGGCATGGTTTTTTGTCACGCATTTAAATGCAGCCATCAAGCCAGTTTGTCAAACAGACTCATGAGCGCGGCTTTGGTGATGCCTTCATCCATGGCGTTTGTCTTGTATTCCCGGCCGTCCTTGTCATGAAAAATAACGGTGGGTGTGCCATAGACATGATAGAGGTCTACCAGCCGCATCAACTCGTCATTTTTTTCCGTGATATCCACACGCAAGACTTCGAATGCTTTCATGCGTTCCTGCACGGCGGCATCGGCAAAGACATTCTTGTCCAGCGCCTGACAGGCGGGACACCAGGAAGCATAAAACTCAATCATGACCGGCTTGCGAAGATTTTTCGCCGTCTGCAGTTTTTCCCGCAGTTCTTCTTCATTGGCTACCGTTTGGAATAATGAATGGACCGGCGCCGGCGCATTCGTGGTATTGATTTGCGCGGCAGGTTTTAAGGGGTTTAACACATCATCGTGGCCGCTCGCGGCACCCATTAATAAAATCGATCCATACAATAGCGCCAGTATGCTTAGCCCGTGCAGAAATGGCGGCAAGCGTTTTTCCACATGAAAGTCCAGCGCACCCAGAGCCACAGCGCCTATGATCAGCAGTGCCGCCCATAAAAACAGGGTGACGCTGCCGGGGAGAATGCGCGACAACATCCAGACGGCGAGGCCCAGCATCATGATGCCGAACACAGACTTGATTTTATTCATCCATGCGCCGCTGGCGGGCAAGAGTGCTCCCTGACCAATGCCGAACAGGATGAGCGGCAGCCCCATGCCTAACGCCAGAAAAAACAGGATCAGCCCGCCGCGCACAGCATTTCCTGTCTGGCTGATGTAAGTGAGCACGGAAACCAGAGGCGCCGTGACGCAAGGCGATGCAATGAGTGTTGACAGAAAACCCATTATTGCCACGCCCGCGTAACTGCCTTGTCGCTGCCGGCTGCTTAGCTGGTGCAAACGGTTTTGTAAAAATCCCGGCAATCCGAGATTAAACAAGCCAAACATGGACAAGGCCATCAGGACGAATACCAGACTAAAGCTGATAATGATCCAGGGCGATTGCAGCGCCGTTTGCAGGGTGGTGCCTAGATATCCGGCCAGCATGCCCGCTGCCGCATAAGTGAGTGCCATGCTGATGACAAATACTAATGACAGCTTGAAGGCGCGGGCGGTACCGGATTGTTTTTCACCGATCAGGATGGCGGAAAGAATCGGTACCATGGGCAGCACGCAAGGTGTGAATGCCAGTAAAATGCCTACACCAAAAAAACTCAGCAGTGTAAAAGCAAGATGGTTGGCACTGATTGCCGCAGGAGTGGCGGCAAAAGTGGTGGCCGTGAATAACAGGGTTACGCACAGTACAAATGTTCGCAATTTCATAATCATTCCTCAATTAATTTGATAACCTCACCGCGCAAGCCAAATCAGGGCATGCGCTGCGGTAATGGCATTGAATTAAATTAAATTAATCGCGGGTGTGGAGTCGCGGGGGTTTGTAAAGGCGTGTCAGGGGACTGACGGCAAGCAGTCCGAGAATAAAAAGAAACATCAGTTTTTCAGACGGAAGATAAAAGTTCTGCTGAAATTCCTGCAGGATGGAATATTGACCATTGGCGGCGGAGCAGAGTTTGACTGCCTGGCTTTGGGCATTTTTTTGCACTTGACAGGGAGTAAGCAATTTCACAGCGGGAGACGTGTCCGTGGACACGGTGGCTGCAGAGGGGAATGCCGTCATGCTGGATAATGGAGAAATCAGCATCACCGCTAGCAGACAGGCGGCGATCAGAGAGAGATATTTTCCATTTTTCAAGATAGTTAGCATGATGAGCATGATTAGTCAGATTGAATAACGGATTTCAGTGTATCAGAGAGCGCAAGGGGAGACAATGTTCGGTCTGCATATCATTTTTGTATGCGGCCATGCGGCAGGAGCACCTTTATGGCAGGCTTCTTATCGTTTCTGCCAGCGTGTTAAACACACGGCCTCCACTAGCCTGGCATGTAATACCTATATTAGTTAATTTGGCTGCGACATTGGGATTTGCCTCGCAAAGATAGACATGTACACCCCGCTTATGAAACTGGCTGATTATTTCATTGAATGTTTGTAATCCGGTGACATCCATAAAAGGAACATCTCTTAATCGGAAAATAATATTTTGGGGATCAGAATGAGTGATAGCAAATGCTCGTTCAAACTTTTCAGCAACGCCAAAAAAGAATGGCCCTTGGATGGTATAGATAACCGTTCCCTTTGGCGGCGTTATATGATCTGCTGACAATTCATCTTTGAGTGTCCCATGATCTTGCTGCTCAATGGCAACAAATTCACTCATGCGGCGTATAAAAAGCAGCATTGCAAGAATCACGCCAACGTTAACAGCGACAACCAGGTCGGTAAAGATAGTTAATATAAAAGTGGTAAGCAATACAAGAATATCGTATCGCGGCGCATGTTTTACCAAATGAATAAAATGAGGGATGTCACTCATGTTATATGCAACAACAAAAAGAATGGCGGCGAGCGTACAAAGCGGAATATAACTGGCAAATGGAGCTAATAACACAATAACTAAGGTCAAAAATATGGAATGAACAATGGCTGAAACAGGGCTATTGCCCCCGTTACGGATATTGGTCGCTGTACGGGCAATCGCGCCAGTTGCAGCGAATCCGCCAAACAGCGGTGAAAAAATATTCGCCAAGCCCTGACCAATTAATTCCTGATTCGAATGGTGGCGTGTTCCCGCCATTCCGTCGGCCGCAGTTGCTGATAAAAGTGATTCAATCGCGCCAAGCAGCGCAATAGTAAATGCGGGGCCAATCAGATTAACTGCATGGGCTGGCTGTATTTCTGGTAAATGGAATTGTGGTAAGGCCTGCGTGATGCCGCCAAAAGTGCTTCCAATTGTTGCGACATTATTGAATTGAAAAGCGGCTTGCAGCATCGTGGTAATAGCCATGGCAGCTAACGGCCCGGGAATACGTTTTAGTAATTTCGGAGTAATCAATACTAATAACAGGCTTAAAGTACCCAGTCCCGCTGTCGTCCAATTTAGATGAGGGAATGCATTGATTAATGCCAATAATTTGATATAGAAATGCGCATTGAGAGGGGTTTGTACAGGCAATCCCAAAAAATCCTTCCACTCACCAACAAAAATAATGACGCCAATGCCGGCGGTAAACCCCACAATAACAGGATCAGGGATAAATTTAATCACTGTTCCTAGTTTAAGAAAACCCATAAATAATAAAATAAAGCCGGCAAATAACGTGGCTGTTTGCAGGCCATCGATACCATATCGAGCGGTAATATTCGCAAGAATAACAACAAAAGCACCAGTAGGGCCGGCAATTTGCACCCGGCTGCCGCCGAAAACACCTACTATTAGTGCTGAAATAATTGCTGTATATAAACCTTGTTCTGGTTTGACGCCAGAGGCGATAGCAAAAGCCATTGCTAAAGGCAAGGCAACAACGCCAACAATTAAACCCGCAATTAAATTGGGCAGCCAATTGTCTGGTTTAAGCAATCCTGCACGATATGCTTCAACAAGAGCCAACATTTCTCAGCCTTCATTAAATCATAAGAAAACCATTGCAACGATAGAATAATATGCACAAAACTATGCTATACCGATATACGATATACAACAACCTTGATCAGAAAAGATTATTTGTCTTTGGGAGGGATTAAGCGTTTTACAGGCATATGGATTCTTATTGCATGCCATAGATCCCAGTCGCGTTGAAGATTTAACCAAAATTCTGGTTCTGTATTAAATGCTTCCGAAAAAGCCAAAGCGGAATCTGCTGTAACGCCACGACGCATATTAATGATTTCATTAAGTCTTGCGTAAGTCCATCCCAAATGGACAGCAAATTGTTTTTGCGATAAACCCCACGGTTCCAGAAAGTTCTTAAGCAATATTTCACCGGGGTGAGATGGAACCCGTTTATTTTTAGACGCCATTGGCAAACTCCATATCATTTTGGGATATCTTAATACTGATGTCGAAATATTCCTACAGTATAAAATATCTATCAATTCGAAGCACAGGAACCATGGAAAACTTCAAAATCACGATCAGCATCAGTGCATTGATTGCGGCATGGCTGCGTCGCTTGCTTGACTCAGGCGTTCCATAAAACAGCTCAAGAAAATGCGGGGCGCGGTAACATAGGCGCAACGGTACCATACAGAGGCTTTAGAGGAAGTGTTGGGTGATTTTATGCTGGCGAGCATGAATAATCCTTTTCCATTTTTATTATTTTGGCATTATTTTGCCGCAAATTCTGGCTCGGAAAAAATAACTTTTCAGGCTGTAACTTATTGATTCTAGTGTACTTGTAACTCGTGCGTCGCCTCTGTATCATGGGTGGTTCGAATGGAATAGGAATTAGATTATGGATGGTCGTTCTCCTGAAAAGGATTTATTTCCTGAGTTATCAGATTCTATCAATAGCATTTATGAAGGCATGCTGAGGCAGGCATTGCTAATCGTTAAAGAAAGTTTACAAAAGAATGCCCCTCATCCCGATAAGATTATTAACTTGCTTCATTTTTTTAATGAAACCGGTTTTAATTTAAGTGGAAAGGTATTGGAAAGCCAGGTTTATCCGCTTTTGTACGAGGCTCTTATTGCAAGAATGGAAGTCGATAGAGAGCAGGCAGAAGTTCATAGTAATAATTTGCTGGAAATGCCTGTGCAAATGCTGTCTGACCCGGGTTTTTTAAATTTTATTCAGCAGAATTCAAACAGAGAAAAATTTTATTATCTTAATCTGTTCAGATTAGCTGCCGCGCAAACTATCACAAGACTTGATCAGCAAGTGGATGATCCAGGCTTGATTAAACAGATTTTGGAAATACCAGGCTGTTTGACATATTTGGAAAGTAATGAATCTGTACTATATATTCTTGATGAAATTGCAATGAGAAGATCAGGCTTGGCTAAAAAGAAAATGCCTGATCTCACTGTGCAAAAGGTTAAAAATAAATCCATATCCCAAACGCGAATCCAGCCTTTACAGGAAGGGGAATCAAAAAAAGCCTTGATTCCATCAGTGTCTTCCACTTCGGATTATTTGCCGTCGAGGTCATCATCGTCAAGCTCGCAGTCAGTGAGCAGCAATATATTATCATCGGAACAAGAAATTTCTGATCATGACGAAGAAGATGATTTTGCCAGTGTTCAACAACTATATCAACGCTGGCTGGACTCTGGTCCGGCAAGGTTGCATGATGAGTTAATCCAGGTTAAATCAAAGATTGAAGCCTCGCGCGATTATTATCTTCAATGCGGTATCGAGGAAACCGTATTGGAAATATTAAAAGATAATTTATTGCTTACTGCTTATATACATCAGATAAATCAACGTGTGGCCAGTTTGAAAGAGTCAAAGGAAAGCGTTGAGAATTCAAGTGAAGAAATCGCTGCTGTGACGGCGGCAATCATGAAATATAATAAAAAGAAATTCCTGGCGATTCAATGCCGCAATCTTGTCGTGACCCTTGACGCTATCATTAAGAATAAATTAACGGAAGAAGCTGAAGTTAAAGGTTTTATTGCTGATATCAATAAGTCATTTAAAGCTTTTGGTAAATTTCGTGCGCATTATGGCCGATACCTGAAGCTCAAGAAAACGGTAAAAAAACTGGGAGGAGATGTGTTATGTTTCTCTCTTGACGGGCATGAAAAGTTACTTGATGATGTCGTTGATAAGCTTGAAGAAGAATTGGCAAGATACCCTGGATTGAAAGATAAAATCAAGCTTGGCATGGGCGGCGACAAGCAGAATCGCCCTCATTTGGTAAATAATTTAACCCTGTTGTGGGAGATGATTAATATCCATCTTGCCGCATATACTCGCAATATCGAAACAATCATTTATAGGCAGTTAAATGACTTGCCTGAGCTGCAAATTGAATTCAAGTCGTTTATGGCCGGCCAGCGCGCTGAATTGAGTGAAGAGCTGGATGCGGAAATAAGTTTATATATGAGCGATTTTCATAAGAAAAAATTTATATTATCCATGCAAAAAATAAGAAGCATGCACGATGATTTTTATGGCGAGAAAAAAGGATTTATGAGGCTGGCGAGTGGCATGAATCTTGCGCCAGTGTTGCCTGATTCAGGTCAGGTAGAGGCTAAAATTCTAAAGACACAAGAGAATGTGACGCTTTTTCAATGTCAGTATGAATTGATGCGCGATTTTTCCCGCATCAAGGATAAGAAATCAAAAAATGAAAAAGCAATGAAGCGATATTTGGTTAAATTGAACAGCAATGGAAGTAAATTAATTGAAAGGTTGAGGGATGGCAAGCCCGCTGATAAAAAAGGCTTGTCAGTCGTTTCCATGGTGCGTCGTTTATCAAAAAGCCACGTTGCTGATAACAAGATAAGGTCCAGCAGCTCTGCTGTTATCACGAAGCAGCTGTCGACTAAAAGAAATGTGGCGCCGCCGGCTGAGTTGCCGCCGGTTCCTCCGGCGGGCGTGCGTATGGAAAAACAGTGTGATGAATTTCTCAAAAAAATCATTCCTCTTTTAAATAAATGCGCTGGTTGCAGAGATAAAATTGAAGTGGCAATTGTGCCAATAGAAAAAGGATACCGCCAGGCTGGCACATCCGATTTGGAAAAGATGCAAGCACAGCTTAAGGTTATAGAGGAAAACATTTCTTTAATTCAAGATCATTTTGAATTGCTTAATGACAGGTTGAAAATTAATTTTACGGAAGCTGAGGCGGTAAAACTTTTTGATAACCATGGTAATTTCTTGCGGTCCGAAATCGACACGCTTGGAAAATTTATTACAAATCCGGAGCGTTACTTTGGTTGTTTAAGCCAATATGTAAAGATAAATAAACAATTGCAGGACTATAAGCTGCGCTTTAAAAAACTAATGGCAACTCCGTTTAACCAGACAGAAGAGTTGCCATCTTATCGTGTCAAAATGTAATGTATCTGAAACTACATGCTATGGCTGAGTTTCTCCTGGCCTTGCACATGTATCTGTTCCTTGGTAACAAAGCCGGTCTTCAGCATTTCAGACAATATCTTGCTTAGGCGTTTATCATTCAGCGCGCCCCATTCCTTTGGAGTAAATTCAATGTCGTTATTATCGGGGTTTGCGACCAGGTCGCGTAACTTTCTTGCGGCGCTCAGCTTGATTCCCTTGTCGAATTTCGCAAACATTCCAAATTTATCGCGCTGGTCCGTATCGCGCTTGCCTATGTAATCATCCAGGTCTTTCAATATTCTCACCTTGGTGTGATTCGGCGCATGTTTGTCCCGCCATTCAGCCATCCAGGGTTCGGGTTGAATCCCTTTTTTATCAAGGCCGTTTAAATACATATCCACGGCATTCCAGATCAGCTTGGTATGGTGATTCATGCCGCGTCCCTTGACCAGGGTGGGTGCGGCATGCAAGGCGCGGTGAAATTCTTCCTTGCTTATGGGCGTGCCTTCCTCCAGAGACTTCATCAGATTGTAATAAGCGGATGACACACCGCCTCTGTCAATCGCATCCTTGCAAGACATATTGAAACTCGCGGGTTTCAGTGTCTCGATGATGTAATTGGTCAGTTCGTATTTGACGAAGTGAAAATAAATGGCTTGCATTTCAGCCGGGCTGATGGTTGCCCGTGTGTCCGGATCCACGCCAAGTTTTTTAAATGTTTCTTCCAGCAGACCAATAAGCACGGTATTTTCTGTGACGGTGTTATATCCATGCTCGCTATATTCATCGGTGCCATAGAGCAATTGTTTTATGTCATCACTGATATGAAAATCTTTGATATCTCTGGGGCTGGTGCCATTAGCAATCGCCAGAATATCATCAATGGCATCCTGGACGCGGATAGATTGATGATGATCTTCAAGCAAATGCTTGTCCATCATTCCCTTGTCAGCAGGCAGGGTGATGACGGCTACATTGGGATGTCTTTTTTCCAGATCATGCAGCTTCATGGAGAGCCTGCTCTCACGCTTGCCTTCCATGTCATCCCGGTCATAGCCCAGATTATTGAAGTAAATATGTGTGATGCGTGTGGACGGGCCTAGCGGCGGGTTTGCTTCCCGTTCCAATTGTTGTACTTCCAGAAAGTCTTCAAACAACGGGCTGACGCGTGGCTGTTTGTCGTGGTACTGGCCTTGCGTGCCAAAGCGGTATTCCATTGGAATATCTGTTCGGTGATCGCCGTTCACGTCCAATTTGTAATCATACGTTCGTATGGATGCCATGCTGGTGGTGGATTGCGGTTTATATGTGGAAGACATCATGGCAGAAAAGCGCGCGATTCCTGATCCTTCATACTGCGGCGTGGTTTTGTTCAAATCGCGAGTCAAGATGCCGGACCCTCTTTTCATACGTTTTGTAATCGTTTCTTCAATTTCCTGCGATGTGTGCAGCGTTTCTTCCACAATGTCTTCCACCATTTTTCCTGCCCGCTCCAACCCCTTGTTGGGGTTGGCATAAATGGTTTTGATTCCGGTCCTGCGGATTGCTTCGAGAAATTCTGCCCGTGCGGCGTTTTCACGCAGCGCTTCTTCAGCCAGTCTTTTTCCATCTTCATTCATTTTTTTTACAGTGCCTTCGGACTGCGCTATATTTGAGGTGTAATTAATCACTCTTGCTCGCTGCAGTTCATTGTCCTGCTCCAGGTTTAGCCTTTCATTGGTTACATACTCTTTGATCTTCTCAAGGTTATCTTCCAGATCCAGAATGAATCGGGTGTACAAGTCGCCGTAGGCATACCCCGGATTATAGTCAGAGTATTCCTTGAATAATTCGTATATTTGATCAAGCGGGAAAAATCCCTTAGGGAGTGAAACGCTGCGGGGATCTTGATGCAGTGTGTCGCGAACCACATTTTCGAGAGCTTGAAAAATTCTTAACAGATATTCATAACTGTTGATATTTCTGAGCTCATCGCCGCCGCGTATTTCTTTTGCATTTTCCACCCTGACTTTTTCATGCAGTACTTCAGGTTGTTCATCATGTCTTACTTCCATAACACGCCTCCCTGATCTGATTTTGAGAGCTGTGTACCGGATTGCAATTTTTCGTTTCTATAAATTAATTATAATATGAAAATCACCGGATTGGCGTGGAGTGCGCGCGAGGGTTTTTCTATCTATATGATTGCATTTGGCTATTTGTTCATTTGATTTTTTTATGTGTTTGGAAGAATGGCAGTGGCGTCACGCAGCAGCATTTTGATTTGTTCTATTTCTGACATTTGCATGAAATTTCTTTGAGCTTGTAATTGCGGCGGAAGCATGAGCAAAGCTTCGCCTGTTATCGTAACAATGGCGCGGGAATTTTTTAACGCATTGGCATAGCTTTCTGAATAACCAAATTCCAGCTTGTAGTCAGTGACATCATAAACAAGCCCTTCAGAAGTGAACATGCCTTGAGGAAACGCGAGAATGGCGCATTTGTCGCCGCTTACGCCTGGTATGACGCAAGTATCGTTTTTTGCGTAACAAAGAGTTTGTTGTTCGGTATGCAGGATCAGCGGGCGTTCTTTTTTGTATTCGCTGCGCAGTGAACGCAGCGCCGCTTCATGATGATCCAGTCGGCCGCCGGTCGCGCAGATTAGAGTAATACTGGCGGCCTGATGTTCATCACTATATCGGATAGCCTTGATCAGGTCAGTCAGGTTCTGGTTTTTACGCGGCACAATGGTGACGCCATGGTTTCCGACATAAGGACTGGTGTTATCATCCAGCCGAGAAAATGTTTCGCGGATTCCCCAATAAGCAGCGTGTGCTTCGGTGTCGCAGTCAAAATCACCGAGGAGAATATCAGGCAGAATGCCAATTCGGGCCAGTTTATCAGCGGCCGCATCCAGCGCGATGATGGTTTTGTTTTGCGCGGCTTCTTCCAGTATCTCTCTTGCCAGAAAATTGCCGTCAGCGACAATAAGATAATCTTTCATGAGACAGGGTCTTTCAATTTGACAGTAATCGTCTGGCGGCGTAGTAACCGCTGCCAATCAAGGCGTGTTCGTGATTTTGCAAAACACCCAACGGGTATTCTTCGCGCTGCATGAGATACGCGGGCGAAGCGTAAACGCCGGCAAAAAAATCCGGACGTTCGAAGACATCCAGATGGTTGATCACTACGCCTCCCGTGATCCACACACCGCCTTCCGGCATGAAAGTCAGCTGCACTGTGCCTACGAACAAGCCCAGATACCAGGCAAACGCATCCATTAGTTCCGGCGTCTTGCCTTCACGCATCTTTTTTCCGGTTTCTTCCGGCGTGATGTCGGATGTGCCGGGATAGAAAAACTGGTACAGATTGGCTGTTCCTTTTCCGGTCAGGATTTTTTCAAAGGTGAGGGCGGGATTTGCGTGTGCGGGCGTGATCTGCTGTAAAAAACGCATGATTTGCTCATGCCGCTCCAGATGCTGCCGGTCAGCGCTGGGAGGAGTGGTAATGCCTATATGGCCGGCTTCATTATGCCCCAGCCAAAAATCACCATTGGCGAATAACACACCGTCTTTCAGCCCCAATCCTGTGCCTACGCCCAGCGCCACGCGCCGGCCCTGAGGCTTCATGGCGCAGCTGTTTAGCCGTTTGATATTTCTGGGTTGCTCCATGTAGGAAGTAAATGTCGAGCAGACGATGGAGGCGTAATCATGGATCACTGCGAACGGCGGCCATTTTTGCAGTTTGGCGGTATTCGCGAAATGCATGGGATAAGGATACGCATTGGTGTGCAAGAGATATTTGCCGTCATAATGGCCCGCGGCGCCTATACAGATGGCGTTCGCATCGCGCATGGCGGTGTCCAGCCCTTGTTCCAGTTTGCTGATCAGGTTTTCCAGGGAAGATGTGTCTGCCAGTTTGACTGTGACATGTTTTTTGCAGGCAAGAGCGTGTGTGGACGGCTGATACTCAATCAACCCCGCCGTGCATTTGGTGGCGCCCAGGTCCCAGGTAATGATGGTTTTCGTCCGCATGTCAGTCTGCCTGGTATTCGGGCGTCTGGGTAAGCGGTGTCTTGCTCGGTCCGGGTTGTCCGATATCACGCAAGGGCAGGCGTCTGCGTATGTTTTCTTCTATTTGCTCCAATGTCACGCCGTTTGTTTCCGGGACTTTGTAATAACAGAACGCGAAGCTGAACACGCACATCAGCGCATAGATCAGAAAGGTCATGCTGGGACCCATGGCGTTAAGCAGGGTGAGAAAAGTGGATGAAACGATAAAGTTCCATAGCCAGCAGCTGAACACTGCAACGCCCATGGCGGTGGCGCGTACTTCAAGCGGAAAGATTTCAGAGACGACCAGCCATAATATCGCGCCCAGGCTGAAGGCAAAGCAGATGATATACACAAAGGTACAACCCATGGCGATCCAGCGCAGCAGGCTGGCGTCCGTGCCGGACTGGAATGCCACACTCAGTCCTATCAGGCTGATGCACATACCGATGAGACCGGTCAATAACAGGGGGCGGCGTCCCAGTTTATCCAGGTAACACACTGCAAAAATGGTCGCGAGGACGTTGACTATGCCTATGCCGACGGTGGCCAGAATGGAGCTGGACGCATCGGGAAATCCGGCGAGCTGAAAAATGGCAGGTGCGTAATAAATGATAGTGTTGATGCCGGTGACTTGCTGAATGAAACCCAGCATTGCTCCCAGAAACAAGACAGGCAGGATCCAGGGTTTGAAAATTTCCCTGAAGCTGGCTTGTTTGATCTGCAGGCTGTTGCGGATTTCATTGATTTCATGGGACACATCTGTGGATTTACGCAAACGCCGCAAGGTGTTGACCGCTTCGTCATGGCGGTTTTGCTTGACCAGCCAGCGCGGGCTTTCAGGCAAAAAGAACATGCCCAGGCTTAACAGGACAGCGGGCACCAGTCCTATGCCGAACATCCAGCGCCACGAACCGTCAATATTGGTGAAGGCATAATTGATGATGAATGAGCATAAAATACCGATGGTGATGGCAAGCTGGTTTAGTGATACCAGCCCGCCGCGCAACTCATAAGGCGAGACTTCCGCGATATAAAGCGGGGCGGTATAAGACCCGATGCCTATGGCAAAACCGATGAAAAGGCGGCCAAGCAGGATGCCGCTGACTTGTGCCGCCAGCGCGGCAATGGCTGTGCCGGCAATGAATAATCCGGAAATGATCAGCATGAGGCGGCGGCGGCCAAAACGATCAGTGAGACGGCCGCTCGCGAGCGAACCAAACATGGCCCCGAATAATACGCTGCTGACTATCAGTTCCTTCATTTCAGTGGAAACAGGGAAGTCTTTTTCTATGAATAACAAAGCGCCGGAAATGATTCCGGTATCAAATCCGAACAAGAGGCCCGCGACTGCCGCGATGGCAGAGACAATGTATATGTAAATGACTGATTGATTGCTAGGTTTCATAAAGCCTCCCTGAATGAAAAAAAGTACACTGTTACCTAACATGAATTGACGCCAAGCGCAAGATTCAATCCTGCACGGGTATCGTGCCGGTGTGCTCGTTGTCTTGCCTGCGCACCTGTGTTCCGGTAGATTATTCAGTGATTCGACCGTTTATCGGCGGAGACTGATCGTGTTGAGTGTGTTAATTTTGCGCAACAGGACTTGATCATGCGACAAGTACCTTCTTATCTTCTCATTGGCAACGGCCGGGTCGCGCGCCATTTTCAGCATTATTTTTCAATGTTAAATCTCGTCTATACGCAATGGCACAGACAACAACCGCTGTCCGAACTGCGTCAGGGAATAGAACAGGCCACGCATATCCTGATCCTGGTCAGCGATGGCGTCATTGAAGACTTCATTGATGAATATCTCTCCGCGAGCCGGGCGGTGTTAATCCATTTTTCCGGCAGCCTGGTGACTGAAAAAGCCTATGGCGCCCATCCTCTGATGACGTTTGCGCATGAGTTATACGATCGCGCGCAGTATCAGGCCATACCGTTTATTCTCGACCATGATGCGCCGGCATTTTGCGAATTGCTGCCCGGCCTGCCTAATCAGTCTGTGCGCCTGCATAAATCCCTGAAGCCGCGCTATCATGCCTTGTGCGTGCTGAGCGGCAACTTCAGTTGTTTATTATGGCAGAAACTGTTTCAGACGTTTGAGCAGGAATTGCAGATTCCTGCTTCGGCCGCTCATCCTTATCTGCTTCAGCAGACACAGAATTTACTCTCTCATTTCCCGACCGCGCTCACAGGACCGCTTGCGCGGGGCGATGCGGCGACATTAAAAAAAAATCTGTCCGCGCTTGAAAACGATCCTTATCAGCGCGTTTATCAAAGTTTTATGGATTGCTATGCAGACCTGGTTCAGGAGAATAAGCATGAACATTTTTGACTTTACGAAGAAAAAGCAGGCGGCGGAAAAAATCAGCATGATCACCTGCTATGACTATACCAGCGCGAGAATCCTCGCGCAGACTTCGGTAGATTGCCTGCTCGTGGGCGACAGCGTGGCCATGACCATGCATGGATTCAAGGATACGCTGTCCGCCACGCTGGACATGATGTGTTTTCACACGGCGGCGGTTCGCCGCGGCGCGGGTGATAAATTCATCGTGAGTGATATGCCGTTTTTAAGTTACCGCAAATCGCTCAGCAGCAATGTTTCCGCCGCGCAGGCATTAATGCAGGCGGGAGCGCAGGCGGTCAAGCTGGAAAACGCGGCCGGCAATCTGCGTCTGATCCGGCATTTGACGGAGTCCGGCATACCTGTGATGGGGCATTTGGGCCTGACCATGCAGCTGATGCACACTTTGGGCGGCCTGAAAGTCCAGGGTAAAAACCAGGATGACGCCGAACGCATCAGACGCGATGCGCTTTTACTGCAGGAAGCAGGGTGTTTTTCTCTGGTGCTGGAATGTATCCCCAGCCGGCTCGCGCGGGAAGTTTCCGAGTCATTGATTGTTCCCGCGATAGGAATAGGCGCGGGGCCGCATACGGACGGCCAGGTGCTGGTGTTTCAGGATTTATTGGGATTGAACCTGGATTTCAGGCCCCGTTTCGTGAAAACGTTCATGGATGGCTCTTCTCAATTCAAGAATGGAGTGGAAGAATACGTCCAGTCCATTAAATCAGGAGGTTTCCCGAGTGATGAACATTGTTACGGAAATTAGGCACTGGCGGTCGCTGAGACAGCAATTGCACGGCAGGCAGACAGGCCTTGTGCATACGATGGGTAACCTGCATGACGGGCACTTGAGTCTGTGCCGGCGTTCACTGAAAGAAAATGATGTCACGGTGGCCGCGATATTTATTAATCCTACCCAATTCAACCGGGCGGATGATTTTGAGTTGTATCCGCGGACCCTGGACCAGGACAAGATTCGTTTGTCAGAACAGGGTGTGGATTATCTGCTGCTGTTTAACGCGGAACAACTTTATCCCGACCATTATCAGATCCAGGTTTCAGAAACAGAAATCAGCCGTGTGCTGGAAGGCGAGTTTCGTCCCGGCCATTTTACCGGTATGCTGACAATTGTTTTGAAGTTCCTCAATCTCGTGCAGCCAACCCGTTCATATTACGGTGAAAAGGATTATCAGCAGCTGCAGCTTATCCGAAAAATGGCGGATGCCCTGTTTCTTCCCGTTGAAATCATCGGCTGCGAGACCGTGAGGGCGCATGACGGACTGGCCTTGAGTTCTCGCAATTCTCGTTTGACGGATGAGCAGCGGGACCGGGCAAAACACTTTCCTGCCTTGCTGCAGAGCGGGCTGGATCCCGAAGAGATCGCGGCTCAGCTGACCCGCCGCGGTTTTAAAGTGGATTATATCGCTGATCAGTGGCAGCGCCGTCTGGGTGCGGTATGGCTGGATCAAGTGCGGCTCATCGATAATGTCATCATCAAATAAAATAAAGGTGCCACCATGCAAATTACCGTATTAAAATCCAAAATCGCCTATGCGACGATCACACGCAAGGAATTATTTTACGTTGGTTCCATCACGATTGATGAAGAAATCATGAAGCGGGCCAACCTGAGGGAAAATGAAAAAGTGCAAGTTGTCAATTTGAATAACGGTGAGCGCATTGAAACCTACGTCATCAAAGGCGAAGCTGGCAGCAGGGTTTTTGCGCTGAATGGCGCGGCAGCGAGAAAAGCTGAAGTCGGCGACAAGGTATTTATCATTTCGTACGCGCAAATTGACGCCGCGGAACAACTGCAGCCCATCATCGTGGATCTGGAACACACGTTGACTGAATTGAAAGCGGCGGGGTAGAACGGATGCGGCATTCTGGCTGCGTCATCACATATTAAGCGAAGGGGATGTTCATGCTGTTATGTCTGGATGTCGGCAATACTCATATTCTCGGCGGCGTGTTTGACGGGGATAATCTGGTCGCGCGTTTCCGTTACGCGACCAATCTGATTGGTACCGCTGATCAGTTCGGAATTTTCCTGGTCAATATCTTGCAGACAAATCATATTGTCCCGACTGATATCTCGGCGACCGCCGTCAGTTCAGTCGTGCCGGGCTGTGATTACACCATACGGCATACGATTTCTCTTTATATCAAATCGGCGTATTTCATGTTGCAGGCGGGCGTCAAGACCGGATTGAACATCAAATATAAAAACCCCAATGAAGTCGGCGCCGACCGCATTGCCAATGCCATAGGCGCGGTTAACGCCTTTCCGCAAAAAAACCTGATCATCATTGATATGGGAACGGCGACCACGCTGGATGCGATCACCAAAAAGCGTGATTACCTGGGCGGAGCGATTTTGCCTGGCATGCGCCTTGGCATGGAGTCGCTGCGCACCAACACCGCCAAACTGATGGAAGTGGATATTGAAACACCTTCGACTTATATCGGGCGTACGACGCGCGAAAGTATTCAAGCCGGCCTTTATTATGGTCAGTTCGGCGCGCTCAAGGAAATTATCAACGGGATGAAGCGAGAGATGTTTCATGATGAACCCGCACTGATCATAGGAACAGGGGGGTTTGCGCAATTATTCCGGGAAAAATCCCTGTTTGATGTGATACTGCCTGACCTGGTCTTGCAGGGATTGTCCAGGGCGTATGATTATCATGTTCAACAGGATGCCAGATAGGAGAGGGTGTGACTTCTGCCAATACATTGCCTTATCGCTTGTTTGCCACCACACCCAAAGGGCTGGAGCTTTTGCTCGTTGAAGAACTCCGTACCCTGGGCGCGAATAATGCCGCTGAAAAACTGGCAGGCGTGGCTTTCTCCGGCGACCTCCAGCTGGCTTACCGGGTTTGCCTGTGGTCACGGCTGGCCAACCGTATCCTGTTGTCATTGACAAAAGTGCCGGCCTCTTCACCGGATGAATTATATGCGGGTGTGAGAACGATAGACTGGAGTGAACATATCAATCCGCATGGCACTCTCGCGGTCCAATTTGTCGCTTCGCAATCCAATATGACTCATACATTGTTTGGCGCGCAAAAAGTCAAGGATGCGATTGTCGATCAACTGCGGGAAAAATTCGGCGTCAGGCCGGATATCTCGCGTGAACGCCCTGATGTGTGCGTTTACGTTTATCTGCATCGCAACGAGGCAGAGATCAGCCTGGATTTGTCCGGAGAAAGCCTGCACAGGCGCGGATACCGTCTGGTATCCGGGTCCGCGCCGCTCAAGGAAAATCTGGCTGCGGCAATTTTGCTGCGGGCGGGGTGGCCGGAAATCGCGAAAAACGGCGGCGCGCTGCTGGATCCCATGTGCGGCTCGGGCACGCTGTTGATTGAAGCGGCTCAGATGGCGGCTGATACCGCGCCGGGACTGGGGCGTGAATATTTTGGATTTCTGGGATGGAAAAAACACCGCAAGGCTGTATGGGAAACGATATGGGCTGATGCTGAAAACCGCAAGGCGGCAGGGATGAAACGGCTGCCGGAAATCGCCGGATATGACCATGATCCGATTTCCATCAGGATCGCCTTTGAAAATATCGAACGTGCGGGCCTGCTTGGCAAGGTGCATGTTGAGCGGCGTGAATTATCCGTTTTCGCTCCCGAGCCTCAATTCAAGCCGGGGCTGGTCGTGGCGAATCCGCCTTATGGGGAGCGGCTGGGTGACAGGGAAACTCTTCAGCCTTTATATCAACTATTGGCTGAGCGGCTCAAGCTGTGTTTCACTGGTTGGAAAGCGGCTGTATTTACCGGCAATCCTGAGTTGGGCAAACAAATGGGACTGCGCGCAAAGCGGTATTATGCTTTATTCAACGGCCCCATTCCCTGCAAATTACTCTTGTTTGACGTGCTGCCGGCGTATTTTATCGATCGCAGTCCCGCGGCTGATAATGAACGTCGTGTGCGTGCCGCGCAAAAAGCCGTGAGCGGTCAAGATCCGCAGGCGGCGCAAATGTTTATCAACCGATTGCGCAAAAACCTGAAGCATCTGAAACGGCAGGCGGCGCGCAGAGGGGAAACTTCTTATCGCGTGTATGACGCAGACTTGCCGGAGTACGCTTTTGTGATTGATATTACGGAAGCTGGCGTCATGGTGGGGGAATATGAAGCGCCAAAAACCATCCCTGAAGATAAGGTCTTGCGCAGGCGCAATGAAATATTGGCAGTTTTGCCCGAAATTCTGGAAATTGCGCCGGCACGGATATTTTTCAATGTGATTCCCAGGCCGCGCTGATTCCCGCTTTCGCAGGAATGACAACAAGGGTGTGGGAATGAGGAGGATGAACAACCCTTCGACAGGCTCAGGGCAGGCCCTTCGAGACGGCACTGCGTGCCTCCTCAGGGCGAACGGGTTTAGTGTTTTCCGTTCGTGGTGAGGAGCGGCGAGTAGCGGCATATTCGATTTCCGTTCGTGGTGAGGAGCGGCACGCAGTGCCGCGTCTCGAACCATGAACCCCGGCTATGGATTCCCGCTTTACCGGATACCACGGCGCTTTCGCGGGAATGACGAGGGGGAGCGGTGGCCAGCAGCCGATTTATCATGGAGAATATCCCTAGGCGTTGTGAGACATTTGCCATACGTTGCAGGGGAAATCAATCGAAATCAGCACAAGAAATGTACGCCTGGAGTAGATGGCGGGATGGTAACCTCATGATTAACTTTTATAAATTGCGGATAGAGTGCTGACAAGCCGAGCCGCTGATTCCAGGGATAGATTATCATGGGTATTGTCATTAAGAAAAACGATAGATAAACTGCATTTCATAGTCAAGGATTGACTAGCGGTTATTGAAAGGATTCTGCAACCACTCCTCGTTTTGTGTTATTGCATGGATGCAAATTTAACAAGGATGCTTTACAGACTTCTGTTAAGGGCAGCTCCAAAACTGCCCTTTTTCTTTTTTCAAGCCTTTATTTTTTCTTTTGCAGCGCTTGCAGTAACATATTGCCTAGCGTAGTTTCCTGGCTTTTGGCTATGGCCTTTCCATGAGACAGTTTGCCAGGTGCGCGCGCGCCAGTTTGCCTGGCGGAAGCGGGTGCCGGAGTTTCAGACAGCCGCATGCTAAGCTGTATACGTTTACGCTGAATATCAATTTCCAGTACTTTCACTTTCACAATGTCACCGACCTTGACGACGCTGTGAGGGTCTTTGACAAAGCGGTCCGCGAGCATGGAGATGTGCACCAGTCCGTCCTGGTGGACGCCTATATCCACAAAGGCACCGAAATTGGATACATTGGTGACGACGCCTTCCAGAATCATGCCGGCACGCAAGTCAGCGAGTGTTTCTATCCCTTCCTTGAAGACGGCAGTTTTAAATTCCGGCCGCGGATCGCGCCCGGGTTTCTCCAGTTCGTGCAGAATGTCTTTTACAGTTGGCAGCCCAAACTGTGCATCCGTGTATTGAGCAGCGTTTAAACGCGTTAACAAGGCGGTGTTGCCCATGAGCTCCTGAATGGGCTTTTTCTGGTCCTTCAGAATCCGCTCCACGATGGCATAGGCTTCCGGATGAACGGCTGAGGCATCCAGCGGATTATCGCCGTTTACAATACGCAGAAAGCCGGCAGCCTGTTCAAAGGCCTTGTCTCCCAACCGGGGGACTTTTTTCAATGCCTGCCGGTTTTTGAATGCCCCGTTTTCATCACGGTAGCGGATGACATTTTTCGCAACGCTCTCATTAAGGCCTGCGACACAGGCCAGCAAGGGAGCGGAAGCGGTATTGACATTCACACCGACCGCATTGACACAGTCTTCCATCACCGCATGCAAGGTCCGCGACAGTTTGGCCTGGTTGACATCATGTTGATATTGGCCGACGCCTATGGATTTGGGATCAATCTTGACCAGTTCGGCCAGGGGATCCTGCAGGCGCCGGGCAATGGAAACAGCGCCGCGATACGAGACATCCAGATCGGGAAACTCCTGGGCGGCGAGTTCTGAAGCTGAGTACACGGATGCGCCTGCTTCAGACACGACTATGCTGGTCAGTTTTAACTCCGGATGGCGTTTTTTTAATTCAGAGACCAATTTGTCTGTCTCTCTTGAAGCTGTGCCGTTACCTATGCTGATCAACTCCACAGCGTGATGCTGGCAAAGCCTGGCGAGCGCAGAGAGAGAAGCATCCCATTCATTACGGGGCGCGTGGGGAAAGATAGTGACATGCGCCAGCAGTTTGCCCGTTCCGTCAATAACGACGGCTTTGACGCCCGTGCGAAGCCCGGGATCCAGCCCCAGTGTCACGCGTGATCCGGCGGGCGCCGCCATCAGCAAATGGTTCAGATTGCTCGCGAAGACCTTGATGCCTTCTTCATCAGCCTGTTCGCGCAGCTGCATAATGGCTTCGAGCTCCAGTTTCAGGAAGATTTTGATGTTCCATGCCCACTTCACGGTTTCAATTAACCAGTTGTCAGCGGGACGGTTGTTGTTCTGGATGCCGAAGGTCTGCATGATTTTTAAAAGGCAGGTTTCTATCCGGTCTTCTTCCAGGAACAGCGTCACATTGAGAATTTGTTCGCGCTGTCCGCGAAAGACGGCCAGGGCGCGGTGAGAAGGGATTTTTCTGATGGGTTCCTGATAACTGAAGTAGTCCGCGAATTTGCTGCCTTCGGTTTCCTTGCCCTTGATTACGCCGCATTTGAGTATGCCATGGTCCCAGAGAATGCTGCGGAATTCACCCAGGAGACCGGCGTGTTCGGCAAAATGCTCCATCAGAATGTGTCTCGCGCCTTCCAGAGCGTTTTCCGCGGTGAGGATTTGATGCTCCGGGGATAGAAATGATAGGGAAATTTCTTGCGGGGACAGCGCGGGGTTATTCAGTAATTGCCAGGCGAGGGGTTCCAGGCCGGCTTCCTTGGCAATTTGCGCTTTGGTGCGGCGTTTGGGTTTGTACGGGAGGTAGAGATCCTCCAGTGCGGACTTGCTCTCCGCCTGCAAGATGGTCTGCTCAAGTTCGGGAGTCAATTTGTGTTGATCGGCAATGCTCTTGAGTATGGTTTGACGGCGTTCATCCATTTCACGCAAATAATGCAGTCTGATTTCAAGTTCGCGTAACTGAGTGTCAGTTAAACCGCCAGTGGCTTCCTTGCGGTAACGGGAAATAAAAGGCACGGTTGCGCCGCTATCCAGTAACTGAATGGCAGCGTCGATTTGCTGAATGGCGACGTTTAATTCACTTGCGATTTTTTCGTTGATATTCATGATTCCCTCTATGATAGCCTGCCGGCAGGCGAGCGGATTTTAGAATGGTTTTTTGCTGTGTCATGCGGTAAACAGATTCAAAAAGCCGGATAGATTCAAGAGTCCTGGTTGCAGACATTCCGCGGTTTTCCACGGAATGTCTTTGTTCAAAGCAGTGAAATTTTAACGGGAGTCCATGGGTTTTTCAAACAGGGTTTTGTTCCGCAGGGCTTTGTCCCGGCTGATAATTCTGATTGATAAACTCAATAATGTTTTTTGAAATGATCTTATGCACAGGCGCAGTGGGGTGAATCCGGTCCCAAAATATATGATTGTCCGGGTTCTCGCAGGCTGACAGGCCAGTGGTCCCGTTCTCGCTGACCTTGTAAGTTTCCATCAGCGCGGGCGTCGTATAAATGTAGTTGGCCAGGGCGGCGGCGTCCACTTTGTTGGTATTCGTTGCGGCAAACGATCGGGAGCGGGTGCGCAAGTGGTCTTCAATTTGCCGGGTTATCATCTCTTCAGTGACTTTTTTCGCCATAAGCGTGTAACCACCCAGCCAGCATGACTGTTTGGTGTCGCTGATCTGCGTACCGTATTTCTGATTAAACGCATCCGGATTGTTCATGAAATCTTGCAGCAGCTGGTTCACGTTGTACACATGGATATTCACATTTTTATAGCTTTCCTGGATTTCCGACACAGCGGCATCCAGTTTCAGGTTGTGCACCAGAGTGGCGGAATGCAGCAGGTCTTTATAGGTGCTGGATTGCCCATAGGGGGTCATGGAGAGATCCGGAAGATTGATGACCAGAAAATTATTGCCGCCATGATAAATCAGGCTTTCAATGCTGCTTTTAATGGAATTCACCACATTGGTTGACAATTCGTCCAGATTATCTATGCCGGGAAGGTAATCATTGGCGCCTTCCCAGAGAATAAACAAAGTCGTGGAACGGTCTCTGAAAATAGTGCGCAGCAAATAATTGTCCAGCGACAGAGTCAGGGTGTACGGCTGGTAACCTTTCGTGGGATTATGAAAAATGGCCGTCTGGCCGGCTATGGCGTAATTGACTGATTCAACCTGGTTTTTTTCAAGAAAATATTGATCGACATATTCAGGCCAGACAGGACCGTTGGAAAACCGTCCTTCAAAATAGGGCGGTGACTTGGGCATGAAGCCAAAAATATCGGAATAAAAATTACCATTGTCCGAGAGGCTGTCGCCAAAGAAGATGATTTTTGAAAACGGGGTCGTGTTCTGGGAGTAGGATGCGGCTGGCAGAATGCAGAAAATCAGTGTCAGAATGCCAATGAATGCGTAAATATGTCTTTTCATATTCTCCCCTCTTGTTATTGAGAATTTCATTATTACCTTAAAAATGACTAATGAGCAATCCGTAAACATTTGGCCAGGGAAAAGGCAAAATAAATCTATATCTATCAATAACGTTTATGAGCGATGCGGCGGGATTACAGATATTGCAGAACAGGAATGAGTGATATGACGATGGTCAGGGCAATGAGCGGAGCGAGCGGAATGATCAGCATGAGCGCGGCCAAAGGCAGGCTTTGAATAACACGTCTTGCGCAGACAAAGAGGACAAAGAGATATAGTATCCCCAGGATGACGCCCTGGAAGATCCAGCCGCTGCCCCGGTGAGTGTAGTACACCGCGATGCAAAAAGTCGCGATGTAAAAAGCCAGCAAGGATTCTGCCGTGATAGTCAGGTAGAGTTTCCAGGGCACCAGGTTGTGATTGTCTTCATCGGATGCTTTCATAGTGCCGCTAGTTTAACACCGATACGGGTATTAGCATACTGGTGAAACAGGTCATTTTCTCGTAAGCGTTCATACGGCGGCTTGATAGTCAGGCGTTGTCTGTATACAGTAGGATTCTATGAAATTGATGTTATAATTAATCCCTTTTAATAGCTGCATGGATGAGACGCTATGTATAATGATTACTATCAGCTCAAGGAAAATCCCTTCAACGCGACCGCGGATCCCGATTTTTTCTTTTCCAGCAAAACACATTCCGAAGCTGTCGCCAATCTGATTTATGGCATTGAGCAGCGTAAGGGCATCCTGGTGGTTACCGGCGAGATAGGCACGGGAAAAACCACGCTTTGCCGGAAAATTTTCAAACTGTCGACCAAGCGCATCAAATTTGCTCTGATACTCAATCCCAAATGTTCTGAACTGCAATTGCTGCAAATGATTGTTCACGATCTCGGCATCGAAACCAAAAGCAAGAACAAATACAGTCTGGTGCAGGCGCTGAATGAATTTCTGATTGCTGAGTCCAGCCAGGGCAATAATATCGTGGTGGTTATCGATGAAGCGCAGCATTTGAGTGTCAAACAGCTGGAGCAAGTCAGGTTATTGTCCAATCTGGAAACGGAAAAGGAAAAGCTGCTGCAAATCATCCTGGTAGGCCAGCCGGAATTGTATGACAAGCTTCAGCTGCCCGCTTTGCGCCAGCTCAGACAAAGAGTGGCGGTCCATTTTCATGTCCAGCCTCTGGAAAAAGAAGATGTGCGCCATTATATCCATCACCGCATAACAAAAGCTGTCATGGATCCACATGAATCACGCAAGGTGGAATTTACTGAGAATGCAATAGACAGAATTTATCACTATACCAAAGGTTCTCCCCGCACGATCAACATCTTGTGCGACAGGGCATTGCTGGCAGGATTTGTCGCGGATACTTATTCAATTGATGATGAGATCATTCAAAACTGTGCAAAGGAGATATTGTACTGTGAGCATCATTAACGACGCCCTCAAAAAGACGCAACAGACCCGGAAAGTTGACAGCGAGAAAAAGCAGCAGGCTAAAATCAAGTCTGCGGCGGCGCCGGCTGTCCCCGCTGCGTCAGAGCCGCCAAAAACCAAGCCTTCCCCCCAGGCGGCGCAAAAAGACGAGCCCAGGCAAAAACGCGCTCAGCCGGTTCAAAAGACGGAGGCGGTCATTACCTGGAGAATGGCCAGTTTTCTCACCGTGACAGGCTTGCTGGTGATTATGGCGCTGGCTAATTACGATAAGCTGGTCACGCGCGTCAACGCGTTCCTGAATCCAGCCATGAATGTCGCAGCGGCAACCACAAATACTTCCGCGCCTGTTGCTGTCGCAGCCAGTCCTGGAAAAATCAAGGTGGCGTTTGAAGGGGTGTTTATGACGAATAATACCAAGACTGCATTGATCAATAAGCAATCCCTGCATGTGGGAGATACGGTCAATGGCATGACTATCGTCGCCATCAATGAGGATTCAGTAGATTTGCAAAACCATGACGGTCTTGTTGAAATCAAGGCTGGCGCCACCTATCTGCTGTAATGGGCTTTCTGATGCAAGCCGTGTCCCCTGGCCAGGCCGCAAGGCCGGGGCGCGGCATTCGGTTTATTCTGTCATTTCAGTCGCGCGATAAAACTGATACTGGTTCTTTCCCGCGTTTTTAGCGGCATACATGGCGGTGTCTGCGTTCTTGATTAACCGCGCGGCATTGCTGCCATCGTACGGATAAAGGGCAATGCCAATGCTGACTGAAACCTGCAGAACATGACCGCGAATTTCAGCGGGTTTTCCTAGGGCTTCAAGAATCTTGTCGGCGATAACAGCGATGGATTCATGACGCATGGTGTCAGCGAGAATAATGACAAACTCATCTCCGCTCAGTCGCGCTGCCGTATCGTTCGCGCGCAAGGTGTGGCGCAGCCGGGTCGCGAGTGTCTGCAACAGTTCATCACCCGCATCATGGCCCAGGCTGTCGTTAATCTGTTTGAACCCATCAATATCCAGGAACAGGACAGCGAATGATTTATGATTGCGTTCCGCGTGAGCCAGGCTCTGGTTTATCCGGTCTACCAACAAATGCCGGTTGGGAAGATTGGTAAGCGAGTCATGATAAGCCAGTTGATGGATTTTTTCATGATAAAGTTTGCGTTCCGCGATATTTTCAATTTGCGCGATAAAATACAGCGGGGTGTTTGTGATGTTATCGCGTATGATAGTGGCGGTTAACTGACCCCAGATGATTTCCCCATTCTTGCGTATATAGCGCTTTTCTGTTTTATAAAACTGCAGTTTGCCTGCCAACATACGTTCAACATTCCTGAGATCCGCGGGCAGATCGTCTGGATGGGTAATCGCATGAAAAGTGAGTTGCTCCAGTTCCGGCCGGGAATAACCGAGAATTTCACAGAATGCGAGATTGACGCGCTGGAACTTGCCTTCGAGCGAGACAATCGCCATGCCGATGGGAGCGTATTCCATTACTTTACGAAAGCGTTCTTCGCTTTCGCGCAGCGCGTATTCCATTTGTTTGCGCCGCGTATTATCGAATACGGTGGTTCTGCTCATAATATAATTTCCGCGGGCATCATAAACTGCTGTTGAATTCAGCAATACCATGAGCATGGAGCCATCTT
This sequence comes from Aquicella siphonis, assembly GCF_902459485.1. Lineage (NCBI taxonomy): Bacteria > Pseudomonadati > Pseudomonadota > Gammaproteobacteria > Legionellales > Coxiellaceae > Aquicella > Aquicella siphonis. Next base: position 1,844,025 of record NZ_LR699119.1, on the reverse strand, counting down.
TCCTCTGCATTTCATATTCTATGTCCTGGATAGACCCCTCACGTTTGAATCGGGTGAAAATCTCTTCAAACCTGTCCCTGCTGGAAGGTGACAGAATATCGGTAATTTTCAACTTTCCTATGACTTCATCGCGCATGTAGCCCAGCCATTTCAGTTCGGTCAAATTCATGCGCAAGAATACGCCGCGGTGGTCAATTGAATGGTAGCCGCAAGGAGCATTCTCGTACAAATCCTGAACTTCCATGATGGACTGCTGGAGCGCCCGCACGACTTTTTTGCGGTTGACTATCATGACAGCCATGACGGTTGCAAGCATGGAAACCAGCAGAAGGCTGCCAAGGTAAATTCCCATGATCAGAGGGTAGCGGGAGAGTGACGGATTGGGCAGTTTATCAGCTGGAATGAAAGTCACAATTTTCAGGGAATTGGCTGAATTGCCTGTTTGGTGGAGGTTCGCGTGTGCGGAAGTCTGCGCGGCATTCAATTCGGGATCATGCAAGGGATTGAAAGTGGTATATGTGAATAATCCCTGTTCGGTGACCAGGCTGCCCTGGCCAGTATTTTTGATCTTGCTCCAGATACCGGGATATTTCTGCGCAAAATTAGAAGTATCGCCTGGCATGTTATCAGAAGAATCCTGCATTGACGGATTTAGCCGATGTCCGCTGCTGTTAAGAAGATAGACAGTGTGTTCGCCTTTCATCGCCTTGTGAAAATCAGTCAATAAGGTGTTGCCGGACAAATGAAGCAGCAAGATGCCGTTTTTTTTGCCGGCGAAGCCAAAAACAGGCGTGGCGAAATATATAATGGGCGTGTTGAGCAGAGCATGACCCAGTTCGATTTGACTGGGCATGGACATATAGATGTTTCCTTCAGAAAGCGGCAGGGTTTTTAAAAAGATGTGTTGAATGCCCTGATTTTCCTTATTGGCGGTGTTGCTGGCGTGATTACCGGATGATTTATCGGTCAGATGCACTTGCGCGACAAGAAGGCCTTCGTTATCGAAATAATGGATGTTGTCATATATCCGCTTTTGCCTGGCGAAAGTGGTGAATGCCTCTATAAAATCATCTTTTTCACTGGCGTTTTGAGAATCAGCATAACGTTTGAGCGCGGGAACCTGCGCCAGGAATAATAAATCAGATGTGACTATACGGTTTTCGTATTCAAACAAGTGTGCCGCGACTTCTGTCTGGGATAATTCCCGCGTCTGAAGTGTCAGCATTTCCATGCGGGTATCAATTTTGAGTATGCCGTAAAAAATGCATGACACGATTAGAGCAAAGGGAAAAAATAGTATGAAAAAATAGAAAAGAATGATTTTTCTGTTGCCGTCATTTTTTGACCGCGCCAGCTGTTTGTCTGCCAAGGGTAGGAGTTTATCCATTAATCTCATTCTATCAAATTGCAAATTAAGGAATCCAGCAGTATCCATAACAGAACAGCATGGACAGTCATAAAGTTTAATTGGGAAGCGAGGGCGTTGGTCATTATCCTCACAGGCTTGCGCCGGAAGGTGAATAAACGGTTATTCGGTCTCTGCCATGCAGTTTCGAAGCGTAGAGTGCGTCATCCGCTGCGCGCAGCAGGACCTCCGTGCTGTTGCCATGCTCCGGAAACTGGGCGATGCCGATGGAAACCGAGATTGACGGTGCGGGATGATCCGGATGGCGCAATGATATCTGTTTGATTTTTTTCACGTATGGTATTGAGCCGCGAGGCCGCATCATTCAGGCTGCTATGGAAAATCACGAAGACGAATTCATCCCCACCGTAGCGGCAGGCAATATCGCTATAACGCATATTGTCTTGAAACAGTTTGCCTGCCTGTTTTAATAGATCGTCTCCCACTTCATGACCTAATGTATCGTTGATTTGCTTGAAATGATCCAGGTCCAGCATGGCGACCGTGAGAGGCGTGTTTTCACGCTGTACTCTGCGGATTTCGCGCGGTAATGTTTCATCAAGATAACGACGGTTATATAAACCCGTCAGGGGATCGCGTATGGCCTGTTCCTGCAAAGCCTCGCGAAGTTGGATATTTGCCAGCGATAACTTGATGACTTCGCTGAATGAGGTCAGCAGCTGTTGCAGATTCTCAGTGTCAACCAGGTTGATCGTGTCATTCAAATGGAATAACCCTATCAGTTTGCCTTGCACAATGAGCGGCGCGTCAAAATAGCCATTCCTCGGTGGCGAAAGAAAATGATGGCACGAGATGGTTTTTTTGTGGTGATCGATAATCAGGTTATGGCCGCTGCGGATGGCCCAGCAATCATCGGTTGAAAATACGGATTTTAACAGGTGGCTATCACCCCACTGCGATACCGTTTCCAGATGTTTGCTCTTGATATTATAAATCGCCAGTCCGCCATTGAAGCGGGGGAATAATTCCTGTGCTGTTGTCGTGATAATGGAATAGGCTTCAGCAGAGTCATGACAGACTTGCAGCAAATCATTCATCTTGTTGATGATCACGGCTTCCTGCTCGCGTTGCTGTAATTCATTGAGCGTGGAAGACATTTGCACGGTCAGGGTTGCCAGCTTTTCTTCGCTCTGTTTTCTTTCGGAAATATCCTGTATTTGTGAAATGAAATTGAGAGGTTTCCCGTTTTCATCCCGCATGATAGAGGCATTTATCAGAACCCAGACCGTGCTGCCATCCTTGCGGAGATAGCGCTTTTCCTGTTGGAAAGTATGAAATTCGCCTTGCAGCAGTTTTCTGGTGGCTTCCAGGGAAATGTCCATGTCATCAGGGTGAGTGATGTCCATGAATGTCCTGGTATACATTTCCTCTTTTGAGTACCCGATGATATCGCACAAAGCCTGATTGACTTGCAACCATTTCCCTTCCAGTGAGACGATGGCCATGCCTATGGGTGCGTTTTCCATGGTGTTTCTGAAGCTTTCTTCACTGGTCTGCAATTCGGCTTCCATACGCTTGTGTTCGTTGATGTCGCTTTCTATGGAGGCGCACATGAGATTTTGTATATTGGCCAGGTCGCCCACTTCATTTTTAACGCTGATCTGATTGCGAATATGGTAGTTGCCCAGCAGGATCATTTTGGCCTGGTTGGATAATTCAATCAGCGGTTTAAGCACCTGATGTCTTGCAAAGAAATAGGCGTAAATACATATTATCACAGCGATAAAGATCAAGATATTTTCCAGCAGGAATATTGCAGACAGAGAGGATCGCCAGTCATTCGTTTCGGACTGCATTCTCAAATTGACTGAATTGATCAATTCGGCCGCACGCTGGCCTAGTTTGGTTTGGTCTTCAAGGTATTCTTCATTCTGCAAAATGCGCTGCGCGAGTTCCTTGTCCGGTTTGCCTTTTATTGAATAAATGCCTTGCGGATCGGGGTAAAGCCCTTGCAAGGTGTAAACGGCTTTTTGAGACACGCGCCACAGATCATCGAGCCGATCGAACACAGCTTGCAGCAACGCGAGTTCACTATGGGTCAAAACCAGCAAATGCGCTGAAGCACGAAAGTCCCTGCTGGCAGAAAAGCTTGTTTTGACGGGCAAGTCTGTTGAAACGGGGTATCTCTTTAGCTGTTTGGCTACGGCTGACTGGTGAGCGATTGCGTTATTGAATGCAGCCAGATATTCGGGACGGCTGTTTACGGCATAGAGCAAGGCAAACCTTACAAGATCATTCGTGTATTGGTTCAGTTCCCTGATCAGCGTGACCGTATTGTACCGCTGATGCTCGGTTTCATTGATGTGATTCTGGATCTGATGGGATTTCATGATCAGTCCAAAAAGTATGATCCAGAGCGCGAATGCCAGAAAAATGACAACAGGATAGAATACATGAATGGAAATATTTACGAATAAGTTGGCGATGCCGGTTTTTATTGCTCTCAGAGAAAACAAATTCCACCTCATCATATATTTTTTGAGCTTGTCTGCGTTCCGATATCAATCATTGTCATCAACTTACAGTATATCAAGGAGTCAATCGGAGCATGCAATAACAGGTTCAAGTTCAGCGCCCGGGGTAATTTTTGCTTCTTCTGTTGACAGCTTGTCGCTATGATGAAGGTAACCGTCATCAACCGGATAGCCCAATCTGCCAGCAGCCATGACACGAGGTCGATATAGCCAGCTCATACAACGCAGCAGTTTCTGGTTTGCGGCCGCCTGCCATGCGTTACTGCTTTTGGCTTTGATAGTGACATGGGCGCCTCGCATGAAAACAGACCCCAAACCGTCTTTGAATGTGCCCCCCTCTCTTCCATCGTATGTGTATCGCGAAGCATCTGTGCCGCGCAGCAATGTTTTGCGCGAGAACAATCTTCCGGCCCGGGCAAACCATACCGGGACTCTCGCTGTTTTATCGCGGCAATCCGCCGGACGGCCGACTGAAGCGGCTAATAGAATCACACCGTCTTTGCCCGCCGTGCGCAAGATCAATCAGTTTAATGTGGTCAATCTGGCGAAAAAAAGCGAGCCGGTCCATTTGATAGGGGATAAAAATGTGGATGTGCCGCTGCTTGCGCTGATAGGCAAGGCATTAACATCGCGCCTTGCTTATCCTAAAATCGCGATAGATTTTAATGTCAGAGGGCTTGTGTTGATTGGCTTCACGATTCATCCTGACGGACATATCACGGATGCGCAGCTGGTGAAAACCAGCGGGGCGGGTGTGCTGGATGATGAAGCGCTGCGGGCTTTGCGCTCTATCGCACTGGTGCCGGAGGTGAACGCTTATTTGCACGAACCCCGTTTCATGGTGGTAGGCATCCTGTTCGGTACGCATGCATGACAGTAATGAGCAGCGTGTTTATCGGGCATATTCATTGAAAGGTTTATGCGCCGGGAGAAGATCTCAGTCGTTTTGTATTGGATCGCAGTTTTTTCTGATCAAGCCGGCGCTGTTTTGACGCTTTGGTAGGCCGGGTTTTGATACGCTTTTTCGGCACGACCGCGGCACGCTGAACCATTCGCTGCAACCGCGCAAGCGCGTCCTGCTTATTGCGTTCCCGAGTGCGGAAACGGCCGGCTTTAATCACCAGCCATCCTTCACGTGTGATCTGATTTTTAGCCAGCGCCAATAAACGCATGCGCACGCCTTCCGGTATTGAAGCTGACAGTCTGACGTTAAAACGCAGCTGCACGGCTGTTTCGACTTTATTCACGTTTTGGCCTCCCGGCCCTTGCGCGCGCAGAGAGATGAACTGAATTTCCGCCGGATTCAGAAATATATTTTTTGTCATTTCAATCACCTGTATATTTCCTGTCTCAATATGCCATGCGCGCGGCTCTTCAATTCCCCGAACCCCCTGTGTCCCGGGGAATGTGCGAAGCCTGTGTCTCTAAAGGTCTTCTTCATAGCCACAGTTTGCCATAAATCCGGATACAGCATAAGATTGGCCCAAACCAGAAAGAGGAAAACCGGGGTGATCAGGCCGTTGCAGCTGGGGAGCACGACTTTTCCAGTGAATCTCATACAAGGCCCGTTGGCGGGCATTAGCTGCGCTCCGTTTCGACGCTTGACGTGGCAATACAGTCAGCCGGCTTTTTCCTGCACGGAAATGATTTCCTGCAAGACGCTGATACATCAAACCGGATTCGCGCAAAAACGTTATACGCTCAAAGATCCAGGGGAGGGGCCGGTGTGTTTCCAGCTGTCCGGCGGCGATCCTCGGGAGCTCGCTGAAGCGGTCAGAATCGCGACAGATCAGGGGGCAGACCTCATTGACTTGAATTGCGGCTGCCCCGTCAGGAAAATCCGCAGCAAGGGCGCGGGCTCCAGTCTGCTGACAGATGCCAGCAGGCTTTATCATCTCATTTCCGCCATGAAACAGAATACCCATGTTCCGGTTTCCGTGAAAATCCGGGTGGAGGGCGGCGGTGAGAAATTCAATCAGGAAGTCGCGGCGGTAGTCTCCGATGCCGGCGCGGACTATCTGATTGTGCATGGGCGTCACTGGACTGAGCATTATGAAACGGCGTGCCGCCATGAAGCAATCCGGTACTTTGTGCAAGCGATGAAAATTCCTGTCATTGGTAATGGAGATGTCGCTGATCTTGAATCACTGAAAAAAATGTTCGCGACGGGCTGCGCGGGTGTGATGATAGGCCGTGCGGGTGTCGGACAGCCGTGGCTGATCAGACAGTTGATCAATGAAATGCAGCAAACCCGTTTTGCCTTGCCCAGCGCGCAAGCGCGCGGGGGAATGTTTATGGAACACGTTGAGCGTCTGTCCGAATTGCTGGGTAATGATAAATTCGCGATTCTGCAGGCGCGGACGTTTGCAAAATATTACGCTCGCGGAATGACGGCGCGAACGCAGTTTGCCGAAGCGGTCAATGCATGTGAGCATATTGAAGAATTGCGTGAATTGATCGCGCGGTTTTTTTGTTAGAATGGCGCTGCCCCGGGTTTGCCGAGATCAGGCGAATTGGCCTGCGGCCCATCCTGAAGACCAGGCCCACTGAAAATTGTATCCGCCCAGCCAGCCTGTCACATCCACGACTTCGCCGATAAAATATAATCCTTTGACGTTGACAGCTTCCATGGTCTTGGAGGACAGGGCATCACAATCCACTCCGCCCAGTGTCACCTCGGCCGTGCGGTAACCTTCGGTGCCGCTGGGTTTGATTGACCATCGCGTCAATAAATCAAGGATGACCTTGAATTCATTCTGTGAAACAGATCCCAGTTTTTTGGCGCAAAGTTCAGCGGAAAGAAAGGTTTCGACCAGCCTGCGCGGCAACAGTTCGGATAACAGGGTATTGACTTGCTTGTGTGGCTGATACTGATGAGCTGATCTGAGATGCTCGAACAAATCAGTATCCGGCAGCAAATTGATTAGCACTGTCTCGCCGGCATTCCAGTAAGACGAAATTTGCAGCACGGCGGGACCGCTGATGCCGCGGTGTGTGAACAGAATATTTTCCCGGAATTGCATGCGTTCATTCAGGAGCACGCTGTCAACAGAAACGCCGGATAATGCGGACAGCTTTTCCTTTTCATCGGCTTGCAATGTGAAAGGAACGAGTCCGGCGCGGGTGGGCCAGACGTGTATGCCAAATTGTGCCGCGATTTTGTAACCCAGCGGGCTTGCGCCCATGGTGGGAATGGATAATCCGCCGCTGGCGATGACAAGTGATTCGCACTGGTAGGTTCCCGCTGACGTCCTGATCTGATACAAATGATCGGCCGGTTTTACAACGGATTCGATTTCGGTTTCCAGCGCTATCGCTGCGTGAGACTGTGCGCATTCGGACAAAAGCATATCGAGAATGGCTTTGGATTTATGATCGCAGAATAACTGGCCCAGTTTTTTTTCATGGAACGGGATGCGGTGTTGTTTCACCAGGTTGATAAAATCCCATTGAGTGTATCGGCTTAATGCGGATTTGCAAAAATGAGGGTTATGTGAAACATAACAATCCGGATGAATGTGATAATTGGTGAAATTGCAGCGTCCTCCGCCTGACATCAGGATTTTCTTGCCGGGTTTGTTGGCGTGTTCCACCACTGCCACACTGCGGCCGCGTTTGCCGGCTTCTATCGCGCACATTAACCCGGCGGCGCCGGCGCCAATGATCAGTACATCAATGTTTTTCATGATGGCAAAGAGTACCAGTTATCAAGTTTTAAAAACGCTCATAGAGTAAGGCGTTGTGCAAAATATATCAATCAATATTCTGAATATTGATCAGACGAGTGATTCCCCTGGCGGTTTGCAGCAAGTTTCTTCTGTATATTTATCCAGGTTCCAGTACACTATGACCTTGTGAAAATCTCAAGTATTGACTATAGACAGCTGTTTTTGGGTTACATAAAGGGAGGAAAGCGTTATATGCAAAAGGCATTTATGAAAATGACTCTTGCTGTTTTGGCATCAGCTCTTACTGCTTGTTCAAGCATGCAGGGCATGCCGACCATGCCGGGTTTTGGAACAGGCAGTGAAGGAAGCCAGCAGCAGCAAGGACTGGTTGGCACCTCCGTAGATCAGACTGGAAAGGAAACCAATGTCAATATCACCATGGCGGGCGGCGGAGAAATAGGATTGAAGTCCATGGATGCGAATGATAAGACGAAAATGTCGCGCGCGCTGGACGCCGCTACCGGTAAAGCTACACATTGGGAAAACGGCATTTCCGGAATCAATTATACCGTCACGCCAATCCGCAAGGTGGTGATTCAGGGCAATCCGTTTTGCCGCGAATACCAGGTGATGGTCGTGAAAGGCCAGTACAGGAAGGAAGTGCATGGTACGGCTTGTGTCACCACGGATGGAAGCTGGCATACCATCTGAACATGAGAACGGTGCGGCAGTCAGTGCCGCTCCGTCAATCCCGCTCAAAACCAAATAATAAATCCACGCCATTTTCCAGGCTGCTGCTTTCCGACTGTATCGCCATGTTTTTGAAGAGCTGGTAACGTAAATTCAGTATGGAGACCGGGGAATAGACGCCCACGCTGTATCGCAGTGACAATTTATCCGTCAGCTGTTTGCCCAGAGACAGGGTCGTGGCATTTTCACTGGTATTTGTGTCCGGATTGAATACTTCAGTCGAACCCACATTCAATTCTGTCAAACCGGTCAGATTCTGCAGTTTTTCCGTGATTCCGCCTATGGGGCTGTTGCCGAGTTTGAGTGCCGCGGCTGCGCTGACTAAAGAAAGTTTATTGTCGCCGGATAATTCTGATTGGGGATATCCAAAGAGAAGATAGGACAGAATATCGTTCTGGCTCATTCCCGCCGGAATTGAAAATAAGGTGATATGCGGTTTTTTGATAGTGCCGTTGATTTGCATGCCAATTGTGATGAGACTGGTGCCGGTATAAGCGGGTTGAATGCCGGTATGGCTGTTGAATTGGCTGGCGCTGGTCATGGCGATGGATTGGATTTTTCGCGTCGCGCGAATATCCAGTCCGGGATTGTAAATGGAATTGCCGGTATAAATGATTCTGCCGTCTTGTATGGATAAAGGCTTGCCGTACGACTTGTAAATACCGTTGGCGAGCAGGAATTGCCCGGTAGCGGTAGGCTGACGCCCGGGAGTTTGCGAGACATCAATTCCGCCGGTAAGTTTGGCGGAAAGATTTTCGAATTGAAGGCGCGCGTTGTCACCCAGCGTGAGGTGCAGCCGGATGAAAAGATTTTCCGGCAGCGCGGCTGTTTTGGTTCCATCGATGATTACTACATCATCCGAGAGCGTCGAAGTGCTGCTGAGATCAGCCGGCGTGATGTCGGCGTCCGGAACCAGGACCACGCCATCCAGGGAAAGATTTTTTTTATCATAAGACAGATTCAGCTGCGGCGTGACCGTGATGCGGTAATCCTTTGTCTGTATGAGCTGCAGATGGTCTCCGCGTATTTGCGCGTTCAGCGTGAGGGCAGGCCGCAGAACAAGCGTGGATTGCATGTTTCCTGTTCCCTTGCCTGAGGTAAACGACGCATGGGCGGTCAGTATCCGATTGTCATATCGTCCGGTCAAGGTGATTTGTTTCAGCGTGATACCCAGTTTTGGCAGGGCTGCTTCGCCATGGTTCAATACTCCCTCACCCGTGACGACAGGAGCGGCAAGCGTGCCCGACAAAGTAATCTTTCCTGTTAAATTGCCTTTGATTCGCCGCACTTCGGGATTTAATTGTTCCAGCGCGGTCAAGTCTGCGGCGTGAAACGTCAGGACGCCGTTCAGTTTCGTATCCAGCCATTTGGATGAGTTGAACGAAGCCAGAGATAGTTGTCCGGATAATTGATTGGCTGAGCTTGCGGCAGCGGAGATATCTGAAAGCAGTGAATCTTTGCTGACGCGGGACAATGCCTTCACGTTCAATTCGGGAAGGCGGCAGTCCGCGGTGCGAATGTTGACAGCATGCAAGTCAAACTGATAGCGATCATGCTGCGGCATGTTGATGCTGACGCGCATGTTATCGATACGGGTATCAAACAGACGCACACGATTTGCCTGCAATTGCGCCGTGACATCGGGATGCCGGCGCGGACCGTTCAATGTCCCGGATGTCGCCAGGCTGCCGTGTGTTTCAGGCAAGAGAATATTCAAATCCGGGACATTGATCCGCCATTGCAGGTTCCAGTTTTCACTCAGGCTGCCGGAAAATGCTGCGCTGGCGCCGGCGATACGAAATTGCGATGGAAAGATAGTGAGCGATTGATTTTCATATCGGAAAGACGCTTGTCCCTGGACTGGGTATTGCCGGAGACGGCCGCTCAGATTGTTTATTTGCAGATGCATGATTTTGTTGGCGCGGTCTTCAGAAAATTCGGTTTGCAGGGTGAAGTTCAGGGTTCCCGGCGCGGCATCAAGAATTTCTCCAGGGTCAATAGACTTGAACGAGAGTATTGAGCGTACTCCGGCATGGGGAGCGTCGAAAATGCGGATTGTTCCCTGCATGCTGCCATGTAAGAGTGCGGCATCCAGTGTATATGCATTTTTCCCGCTCTGATGTAAGGCAACCTGATTGAATTGGTAAACAGGTGAAGCATCCAGTGAGACATTTATCTGCTTGATGCCAAGTTGTCTGATGCTCACGTTTTGCAGGGCGCGCAGATCGAAGGATGCGGCTGGTTCCGCCGGCGCGGAATGAAGACGCAGGTCTAGATAATCGGCACTTATGCCTGTCAACCGCAGACGCAGTCTGAAAAAGTCAGCCGGATTGCCGCGGATGCGCACGCCTCCAGCCTGGATGTGATCATTTTCATGGTTATAACTGATTTTTTCTATGGTGAAATCAGACAGATTGCCGCGCACATTCCGCAAGTTGATCTCTCCCGGTGTCACGGTGCGCAATAGCGCCAGCGCTGCTTTCAGTCCAGGAGTAGTTTCGCAAAGGAAGTAAATCATGACGTACAGTAAAAATGCCAGCAGCATCAGGATGCGAAAGATTGATTTTAGCATCAGAATTCGGGCCCCACGTTAAATTCAATGCTATATGGCTTGCCGCGTTTGTTTTCCGCTCGTGCGACATAGAGTTTGATCGGGCCGATGAGTGACTGGTAAATCACGCCCACGCCGTCGCCAATGCTGAACGGCGGGTCGCCATAATGGTCGCTGGCTGTTCCTGTGTCATAAAAGACTGCGCCATACCAGTTTTCCCAGATGCGGCGCTGATATTCCGCGCTGCCGGTCACCAGGTATTTTCCCGGGCCTATGCTGCTGTCAGGATATCCCCGTATGCTGGTCAGGCCGCCAGCGAAATATCTCAGCGTGAGGGGGAGATTTTCTATGTTGTTAACCAGCGTGTAGCCCAGGTCGCCGCGCAGTACAAAACGATTGTTGCCGCCCGCGCTGAATATGCTTTTGCCTTTGATTTCACCCTGCAGAAAATTGGTGGAAGACAAAAGTGTTTTGGTCGCGCCCTGTAAATTGACGCTCATGGAGAGGCCGTAATGAGGATTGATGATGTCATCGGCCTTGATGTAAGAAAAATTCAGCGCGGGATAGAGCAGTTCGCTATTTGTCGCTGACTGGTCTTCCGTGCGAAACCGTTCGGCAAGATAATTAAGTGTCAGGCTGCTGCGCCAGTGTTTCAGTTTTTTACTATAACCCGCAGACAGGTTTCTTGAATTGCTTTTGCCGTTTTTGGGCGAAAACCGCTGGTAACCTGCGCCGAAAATGAATTCATCCGTCAGTGGATTGCGGCCGGGAATGTAATATTTTGCCGCCAGCGCTGAAAAAACCGATGAAAGTTTCAACTCGGCGTTAAAATGCTGGCCGGTGTCAGTCACGCGCCTCAGGTTGATGCCTGCGCTTAAACGCGGGCCTGTGAATGTCCCGTAACCCAGGCCAAGGTCATAGCGCTGGGACTTGGGAGCGGTCAAATCAACCTGCACAGGCACATGATAATTCTCGATCTGGTTGAAATCCGGTGTGACATCCACACGCTGAAAGTAACCACTGTTACTCAGGCTTTGCTGGAATTGATAAAGTTTTTTGCTGGAGAAATGCGCATCAGTCTTGAAAAAATCGAACCGGTTTAAAAATGCCGGTGAATACGGCCCGGCGTTATAACGGATTGCGCCAAAGTAATATCTGTCCGCTGTGTCCAGAACCAGGATGACATCCGCCCGGTATTGCCGCAGATTGACGCGGACTTCGCTGCGGATAAACCTGGCTTGGATATATCCTTCATCTCTTGCGGTCTGATAGAGTGTTTCTTTTGCGTCTTCATAAGCATCGGATTCAAACACCATCCCGGGTTTCAAGGGAAAATGCTGCCTGAGTTTCAACAGTGCGGGATTGGCTTGTCCGTTCCCCTGAATGCTGACTTGCACACTGGCCAGTTTAAGGGCGGGACCAGGATAGACATGAAGCGATGCCGTGATGCCGGATTTGTTGTGCAACAGCGGGGAGATTTTGACTTGTGCCATGAAATAACCAAAGGGCTCCAATGCCTTTTTGACTTTGACGGGTGCGGTTTTCATGAAGTCATCGAGCTGAGATGGTGACGGGTTTTCGGGCAAGGTGTCAGCTTCCGCCTGCAGTTGCGCGACGGCGTTTTTTTGCGCCCGGCCTTGTATGCCGCTGATTTCAAATCTAAAGGTGTCCGCCAGAATGAGTGAGGATGCAGTCATTGTTAGCAGGAACAGAAATAAGCGGAAGCAGGTTTTCATGAGAATCAGCAGGTCTTTTAATTCATGCGGGCAGTGTTTTGAATCTCTCGTTTGCGGCTATTGTATAGTGAATGATGCGCGGGAGTCCATGCATACGGGCCATGGAGTACGGCAAGCTGAATAATTACTTATTAATCAGTACGGTCACGCTCCCCTGGCCTGCGGTAAATACCTGGTTCAGCCATTTGGCGTCATTTACGAACAATCTCACACAGCCATGGCTTGCATTATAACCTGGCACGTCATAGGAACCATGCAAGGCGTATCCGCCATTGAAGAACATGCAGTAAGGCATGGGCGCACCTCCGCGCCCCACCGGATATTTGCTTGATACGCAGCCCGCTCCCAGTTTGTGATAGATAGAAAATTTGCCAATCGAAGTATGGCATCTTCTGTTAATATCGGGGCAATATCCTCGTCCGCCGGATACGGGGCCCCAGTATTGTAATTGCCCGTCACTGTTATAAGCACCAAATGCCAGCGACTGAAGAGAGACAATAATGGTTTTTTTGCCGGGCGGATCGATTATGACCGGCAGGGGAGAGTAATTTAAAGGATCGGTGTCTCCGTTGGCAGGAATGGCGATCACGAGGCCGGCGTGTAATTTTGTATTCATGCGGTTAATGCGCATGACCAGATCCCGCATGGCGGAATCGGGGAATAATTTTTCCCATGTTTCCTTTTTCTTGACGGTGTAACATGTGTACTGACTGGAGTTCTCGCAAAGCTTGACGCCGAAACTCTTGGACGTGTTCTTTGCATACACCGGCTGACTCAACACCATCGCCATGGCAATGAAAAGTGTGATGAGAACCGTCATTTGTTTGCCCCCCTCTATTTTGTTTATGATGGAGAGCAATCCCTGCCATACAACCACTCACTGTTTGTGTATTGCTAATATTTAATATAGCACCAAGTCACGGCGCAAAGATGAAGAACAAGACCGGGAGAAATGATTTATAAAAAAAATAACAGGATAGGATCTCAGGGTTAGCCCATCCGTTCAGGGAGTGCCTGAACGGATGGGAGAAACGGTGAGATTAGAATTTGCCGGCGAGGTTGAAATACAAGCCCTGGAAATTGGTATTGATGACGGTTCCGGAATAAGAGCTGTCCTTGGTGACGCCAAAATAAGTGGTGCTCTGATAGCCTAACTGTGTGGACCAGTTCATTCCCGCGGTGGGAAAATCATATTGCAGGGCGAGCTTGGCGCCTATTCCTGGCGCGACGATTTTAGTATCCGGAATATGTTCGTTGAAGACATCGTCATTTTCATAGTCGCGCAGGTAACCTGACATGTTTCCGTAAGGAAACACGGTTTTTAATCCGCCGACCACGCCAAATCCCGGTGTGGATGGGATGGGGCGGCAGGTTCCGTCTACGCCGAACTCAGGGCCTATGCCTTTGAAATCGGTTCCGCTTTTCCGGGTGTAGAAGTCGTCAACATCGTTGCCGCTAATGATCATGTCCTTGGCCAGATGTGTGTAATTCAAACCGCCGTAATAGTAAAGATCAAAGGTGGGTGATATCGAAACGCTGTGGCCGGCGGTCAGATCAACCGAATCGTAAGAGTATTTGATCTTGCCTGTGGCATTGGTGACGGGATTTTGGAAAATGGTAAGGTCGTCCAGGTAGACGCTGTCGGAATCCGTGGCATGCAGGCGCGTGTAATCCAGATTGATGGTGCTGCCTTTGGAGGCAAGATAGTAACCTATTCCCAGGTTGTATCCGAGGTGGTAATCCGTATCAATGTTGTATTCCCTGTCATAGCTTGAAGCATATTCTGTGCCGTTGTTGGAAAATTTTTGATAGGGAAGGCCGACTTTGAAGCTCCAGCCGTTCTGACCGCCCGCATAACCAGAGTTGTAACCGCCATTGGGCTCGGCGAAAGCCTGATTTGAGAGTATGAATGCGGAACCCAGAATGACAGCCGGAATAAAACGCAGAAAGTTTTTGCGGGTGATGTCCATGCAAGTATGCTCCATTGATAAAGTTCGATACGCTAGCATGTTTTATTTGTGTTGTAAATTTATGGATAAAGGCCTAAACAGGCGCGCCCGGGGCGGGGTCAGGCAGGAATGGTTTTGTGCGGCAGACAGGCGTTTTCGGGATGCAAATTGACCCAGGAATGAGGCTTAACTTTTCCTTAATGTTCAATTTATATAATAATCAATCCGTTAATATTATGGCGCTGACATGGCCGCGCTGCCTCTGTCTGACCCGAACAAGCTGGCAGTTGAGGTGGCAGTACGGTATTTTTGAAGGAGTGTCATCATGTTCCCCAGAGAAACGCGCATGAGTCTCACGCCCATCAAAGGGGCGGTGACGCATAGCATGTCATGGCTGACTTCCAGTTTCGTCGATGTGGTGTACCGCAATCCCAGATATAATGCTGACCTCTCTCCGGATGAATCGCTTTCGATCTGGTGTGTTCATGGAACCGCGGATAGAAACAGTTCATTCAGAGGCGTCGCTGAAAGCCTGCAAAATGATTTGGCTGAAAATGTCTATGCAATTTATCTGCCGGCATTTGATAGCCGCTATACAGGAAAAGGCATTGAGCATTTTGCAATGCAGCTCACGGACAAGATTCTCGCTAGCAAGATACCAAACGTGGTTTTAATGGGGCATTCCCGCGGCGGGTTGGTGATTTCCTATCTGGCCGCATTTCTCGCGGCTGAATGCGGGTTGAACGTCAAAGTGGTCTATGCTATAGGCACGCCTTTTGGCGGATCGGACAAGGCGGGCGGATTTCTTTCCTGGATTTCGCAATCCGTCAGGCAGATGGAAATCAACAGTGATTTTCTGGAAGAGCTTGTCCGCAAAATCAAAAGCACCCAGACGCCTCACGTATTTTTCGCCGCGCTTCAGGATGCACTGGTGCCGCTTTATTCAGCGCATGTTCCCGGGCAGCATGATAAATGCATTGTTTTGCCCGACGACGGCCATTTGTCCATGATGAATTCTCCCGAGCTTATCAGCCAGTTGCGCTATCATCTGTCGCTCATGAATATCATTGTTCTTCCCGCGCGTCCTGACGAATGCATCATCGACGCATCTGTCAATTCAGAAAAGTCTTACTCTGTTTTTGATGAGGAGGATGAGGAGTATGTCATTGTCAGCGGTTCCGAAGCCTTGACTATGCGCGACGCCTGCAATGAGCTGAGTGCTTATACCGAAAAAATGAAATTAAAAAAACATATGTGGTCAGCCGCCGCAAAAATCCAGATTCTGGAAATACTGCAAGCCCGTCTGGGCAGGATATACCAGGGGGGCGAGCGTGAAGAGTATCCTGAAGCGGTGTCGGTGGGGGATTATATCGCGGCATTTTTGCAGGATACTGCCGTTATGGGCGGAGCCAAACCCATTGATGCGCTTAACGCGCCGTTGAATTTCCCAGTTTCTCTCCTGACCAGCTCGAACGCTGACACGCAGATTTTTATCATGGGGTTGATGTCCAGATATCAAAACGTCTTGCTGCCAGCGGTGTCTCGTGGAATGGAAATGAAACGGACGAATGGCAGTTGCTAGTAAAAAACGAATCCCACGATAAAATGCTTGGGCTTGGATATGTAACGGTCTGCGCCTATGACGGCGGGAGCTGAATTCACCGCGTATAACGCCGCTGCATCCAGGTCCTGATTGCTGCTGGATTTGACCATGCGCACATCGGTGTAATAACCTTCGGGGTGAAGTGTCAGTTCGACCAGGACTTTGCCCCGGATTCCAAGCTCCCCGGCCATGCGCGGATAACGAAAATGTGCTGACAGCGAGCGGCCCATCAGTTTGATTAATGGATCGGCAGGCGCGTTGTCGTCACCGATCAAATAAATGGGTTCGGATTCCCGCGCTTTCGTGAGATCTCGCATCTGATCTTCTTTTAACAGATTCAGTGAATCAGAAAGCAGGGATTTTTCCCGCCGCGCTTTTTTGGGTGCGGGGGAGGGGGTGCGGGTTTTTTTGACCTGCACCACGCTTTGCGTATGGGTGACGTTTTCAAAAGATTCTTCTGCGGCGGAATTCTCGGCTATTGTTTTGGCGGTTTTGGTCGTGTTGGCTTCCGTGGGTTCATTTTTTTTCACGTTTTGAGCGGGGCGGCTTTGCAGGGAAGGTTTGATGGAGCCGGTATAGGTGTACGCCGGAACAAAGTCGGTAGGCATTTTTTCCTTTTTTTCCAGGGTTTTTTCCGGCGGCTCGGGGGCGGTAATCAGGGCGATGATGGAGAAAAGCAATAATAAATGCAGAATAAGCGACAACCAGAAACTCGTCACCGCCAATCGTTTTGTAGTGCTTGTATGCATGCTGATGGAATCCAGTCTGTCAATCAATGCCGGGGCAGTCTGCAATTGGAATATCCCAGGCCGCATCGTCCTCTCTTTACTTATCGTATACTAACCGGTGCTGTCCCCTGAAGCAGATTTTTAGCGTGGCGACTCGCAGAAGCTTGCCTTTGCGCCATAAAGTTACTAACATTCAATCAGTCTGTTTTAATAAATAAGCTGTTCGATAGACTATACTTTTAATTGGGGGGCGACCTGGTTTCGACGTGGATTGCGAAGCTTGAGGCGCATGCCGAGGATGTAACAAAACCTCGTAAAAAACTGTTACAAACCAAATAGTTGCCAACAAAAAACGCAACTTCGCTGTTATCGCTAACGACCGCTTCTTCAACGAAGAAGTCGTTGCAAAAGCCGCCTAAACACCGGCACAGCGCCATCCACCGATTGTGCTTGTACGATCGGATGCTTGCGAAAGCAAGTGTAGGGTGGTCATAGCATACAAGCTCGCAGACTGATAAGCCCGGGATCAGGCTGCTAAAACTGACGGGATCGCTGCCTGGACATCCTTCCAGCCGGAGGTAGGGCAGCCAGATGAAATGACTGGATAAGCATGTAGACCCGAGAGTAGAGGATTCGCGGACGCGGGTTCAATTCCCGCCGCCTCCACCAAATTAACTTCCTATAACATCCAAAATAATCCAGAAGCCCTTTATTTAAAGGGTTTTTTTATATATCCTACGTCCATTGATGTCCAACTGATACCCCCAACATCCAGTATGTTTTGGGGGCATTTTCGGGGGTACTTTGATACCCCTAAAAGGTGATACCCCCATGCCATTAAAAGACGTAACGATTAAGAACGCTAAACCTCGTGATAAGGCTTATAAGCTTGCCGATGAAAAAGGCTTATACCTTTATATTAAACCCAATGGCTCCAAAGCTTGGCGCTTGAAGTATCGCTTCCTTGGCAAAGAGAAGACCCTCTCAATTGGTCTCTACCCAGACGTAAGCTTACAAGCCGCCAGAAATGCACGCGATAATGCTAGAACGCAACTTACAGACAAGATTGACCCAGGTTTAGCGAAACAGGTATCAAAACGCAGTGCTAAAGAAGCTTCTGAAAATAGCTTCGAAATGATTGCGCGAGAATGGTATACCAAGTTTTCTACTAAATGGTCGCCAAATCATCGTGAAAGAATATTGCGCAGACTAGAGAAAGACATATTTCCATGGATTGGTAAACGTCCTATTTCGGAAATAACCGCACCAGAATTATTAACTGTGCTGAGACGCATGGAAAGCCGTGGCGCTATTGAAACCGCACATCGCGCCAGTCAAAACTGTGGGCAAGTATTTCGCTATGCAGTTGCAACAGGACGCGCAGAACGTGATCCATCAAATGATTTAAAAGGTGCGATTCCACCTGCAAAGAAAAAGCATCACGCATCAATTATTAAACCCGGTGCCATTGGCGAACTACTACGCGCCATTGAAGGATATCAAGGTCATTTTGTTACAAAGTGCGCGTTACGTTTAGCACCGCTTGTTTTTGTAAGACCAGGCGAGTTACGTCATGCAGAATGGAACGAATTTAATTTAGCTATTGGTGAATGGCGCATACCAGCTGAAAAAATGAAAATGAGAGTTACGCACATTGTCCCACTATCCTCTCAAGCAATCGCAATCATACGAGAACTCAGAGCGTTAACTGGTGACGGAAAATATTTATTTCCCAGTGTTCGCAGCTCAAAACGCGCAATGTCAGAAAATACAGTTTTAGCAGCATTACGTCGCCTTGGTTACACCAGTGATGAAATGACAGGTCACGGCTTCCGCTCAATGGCTAGCACTCTATTAAACGAACAAGGCTGGAATCCTGATGCGATTGAACGTCAATTAGCACATGGTGAACGCAACTCAGTTCGCGCAGCTTATAATTATGCTGAATATTTGCCTGAGCGAAAAAAGATGATGCAGCAATGGGCTGATTATTTAGATGGGTTAAAAGCTGGCGGCGAAATCATACAAATACGACAACGCGCCTAATTATCTTTTGTAATACTCCAATCACTTGATAGCATTTCAGCTTGTTGCAACACCGTTTGCACAGCAGCATCTTGCAAATCAGGAGGATAACCGTATTTGCGAAGAATCCGTTTTACAAGCACGCGTAGTCTCGCTCTAGCAGATTCACGATGCGCCCAATCAACCGAAACATTCTCACGCAAGCTTACTAATAACTCATGAGCAATTAATCGAAGCTTATCGTCACCCATAACTTCAACAGCACTCTCATTTTCAGCCAGAGCATCGTAAAATGCGATTTCCTCATCAGATAGGCCAGATTCTTCTCCACGTTGCCGAGCTGCACGGATGTCTTTAGCCAATTTAATTAATTCTTGCATCACTTCAGCAGCTGTAATTGCATTAGCATGATAACGAGCTACTGCATCTGCTAATCTTTCTGAAAAAGCTTTAGTTTGCACAACATTAGCTTTACTTCGTGAACGAATGCCATCATTGAGTAATTTTTTCAGAGCTTCTAAAGCAAGGTTCTTTTTTTCCATCTGCTGTACTTCAGCTAAAAATTCATCTGACAAAATCGATATATCAGGACTTTTAATGCCAGCAGCAGCTAAAATATCAACGATTTCAGTAGAAACAACAGCACGACTCACAATTTGTTGTATCGCCAACTCTCTTTCTTGCTTTGATACGCCTGTACCAACAGAAGTCTTTACTAACGCAGCACGTATCGCCTGAAAAAATCCAACTTCGTCTCGAATTTGTTTTGCTTCATCAGATGCAGAAGCTAAAGAGAAAGCTTTTGACAACGCCAGGACTGCATCTTGATATCTACGATGTGCATTCTTCTTACCTTCGTCTGTTTTCTCCTTAGCAGCTAGCTTATGCTGCATATCGAGAATCCATTCGATCGCTCCAGCCATCATTTTTAATCGTTCTTGGGGAGTTCCTGCTAAAGCTGATTTGAAATCAAATCCATGAAACATATCGCGAACAATTTCGTGTTTTTCCATCATAACAGCAATAGCTTCACTTTCATCAACACCCGTTTTTTCCTGGTCACTTGATGAATATTGCTGCAATGCTGATTTAAGATTTTGTGCAATACCAATATAATCGACAATTAATCCAGCTGGTTTATCACGAAATACGCGGTTTACACGTGCAATTGCTTGCATCAGACCATGCCCTTTCATTGGCTTATCTATGTACATAGTGTGCATACTCGGTGCATCGAATCCTGTCAGCCACATATCACGAACGATAACTAATTTTAAAGGATCTTTTGCATCGCGCGCACGTTTTGCTAAATTATCACGTCGTTTTTTACTTCCAATATGCTGCTGCCATTCTTGAGAATCGCTTGCTGCGCCAGTCATCACAACTTTTATTACACCTTCTTTATCATCCGAACTATGCCAACTAGGTCGTAATCTTATTATTTCATCGTACAGCTTTACACAAATTCGACGGCTCATACATACGATCATTGCTTTACCATCCAATGCGGCAATGCGATTTTCAAAATGCTCAACAATATCTTTAGCAACCATAGCGAGGCGCTTATCGCTTCCAACTAATGCTTCGATCGTTGACCATTTCTTTTTGAATCGCTCTTGTTCTAATTCTGGATCGTCTTCAGTAAGCTCTGCAACTTCTGCATCTATACTGGGTTTTTCATTTTCATCAAGTTCAATGCGCGCAAGTCGAGATTCATAATAAATCGGCACAGTAGCACCATCTTCAACAGCACGGCTGATATCGTAAATATCAATGTAATTACCAAATATAGCGGGTGTATTAACATCATCAGCCTCAATGGGTGTACCTGTAAAGCCAATGAAAGAAGCATTCGGCAATGCATCACGTAAATATTTTGCGAAACCATAAGAAATTGCAGCAGTTTTCGCATCAACCTTGGCACGAAAACCATATTGGCTGCGATGTGCTTCGTCCGCAATGACTACAACATTGCGACGGTCGGTTAGCATCGGATATTCGCTTTCACCTGTTTCAGGAGCAAATTTTTGAATAGTGGTAAAAACTACACCCCCAGATGCACGATTCAAAATCTTCTGCAAATCTTCTCGGCTTTCTGCTCGCACCGGAGTTTGTCGAATCAAATCACGACACATTGAAAATGTTGTAAATAATTGTTCATCCAGATCATTACGATCTGTTAATACAACAAGCGTCGGGTTTGCCATGGCAGGGTGTTTCACTAATTGCCCCGCATAGAACGCCATTAATAAACTTTTGCCCGAGCCTTGAGTATGCCAGATCACACCAGCTCGTTTGTCACCTCTTGCTTGTGACTTTACGCTAGGCAAGCCGTAATTTGCCGGGTCTTCGCGCACACCTAGGAATGGTGTAGCGGCACGAATCGTTGATTCAATCGCTTTTTGCACAGCGTGAAATTGATGATAGCCTGCAATAATTTTTATTAGACCATTATCTTTTTCACCAAAAACAGTGAAATCTCGGAATAAATTAAGCAGACGTCGATGTTCAAAAACACCTTCAATCAAGACGGAAAGTTCAGGCTCACCCTTTGACGCGATTTTATTACCATCAGTAGTACGCCAAGGCATATAACGCTCAAAATCAGCGGTTAGCGAACCTACTCTCGCAGTAATTCCATCAGATATTACAAGTAATGCATTAGTATTAAATAAAGTGGCGATTTGATTTTTATAAGTCTGGAGCTGATTAAAGGCTCCATCAACTGTTGCTGTATCACTACCTGGCGCTTTTAACTCAATAACAACGAGTGGCAACCCATTCACAAACACCACAACATCTGGACGTCGATTATTTTGACCGTTAATAACAACAAACTGACTTACTGCTAACCAATCATTTTTTTCTGGCCGCTCAAAATCAATGAGTGTAATCTTGCCTGCTGTCAACATGCCATCTTTTGCATAGTATTCAACATCAACACCTTCTACTATTAATTTGTGAATTCGTCTATTTTCTTCGATCAAAGAAGGTAATTCAGATTGCATAATCTTGCGAATAGCTTCTTGCTGCGCTTCGCCTGGAATATGAGGATTAAAACGTACAACTGCATCCTCTAATCTTTTTCTTAGAATAACTACATCATGACTTTCACGCTCTGGATTCAAACCATCAGGACTGATATTTTCTTCGCGCTCGATAGCATAATTGAGCGTACGTAGTTGATTTAGCAATGCTTGTTCAATATCATCTTCAGAGAGGAAAGCCATTAGATATGTGACTCCAGAAATTTCTCGGCGTCTTCAATTTGGAGTTGGCCAGAGATGAGCTTAGGAATAAGAAAATCGCGAATAGACGCAAGTGAATTATTCTCAAGCAAAATAGATGAGGAACGGTTTCGTAGTGGCTGAGTGCTTTTGTCAAACTGCTTTATGACTTCTAAAGGTGGAAGCAGGATACGAACTTGCCCTAAATTAGCTCGACTCAATTCTGTTTGACCAGTAGAACCCTCTCCCAAAGCTTCAATCTCTTCTTGTCGACGAAGCAAATTCAGACCTAAATAATTCGAAGTTATATTTGATGCTGCACGTACTATTGTAACGTGCGAATCAACAATAGTCCTTTCGGGTAAATGTAGTATTTGAGCCACACGGCCAAGTGTTCCCACCCCCGTTGAATTTACCAAAATGTCACCTATTTGGAGCTCACGTCCAATGATTTTTTTCAAACCGTGGTCATGTCTACGTGCTGTTGTAAAGTCAACAACGTTATTACGAATGCATCTCTGATTTAAAACTAATACTCCATCGCCCCCTGTATATTTCGGTGATAAACCTCGACTTAAATAGCTCGTCACTTCTGCTAATGGCAAAAAATCCCACCCTTTTGGGATCAACCCCATTTCCGATTTACACATATCTTCTGGTTTAATACCGTCAAAATCCACAAACCGTGACTTAAACAAAGCCTGCGCCATTGCATCCAGCGTTTCATTCATTTTTTGGTTCAGTTCGATTTTGTCGTCAAGTGAATTAAGAATGCTAGATATTTTTTTTGCACTCCTAAGGGAGGTAATTTAATCTCAGCCTTTTTGAAATCTTTCAATACCACTCTTGGAATGGCAGCACCAGAGATAAAATTAGTTTTTAGATATTCGATTGTGATGTTTGATGAGAAATAATATTTGAGAAAATCTGAATCAACCAACTTTTTATTTGGCCTTAAAATTGCAACAGAAGATAATAGAACAGCATCCAGTGGTTTTTTAACATTACATACTGTGTCAAGCGCACTATTGCCATCTTTTGCAATTAGCACATCACCAACTTCAGGGCGACACCCTTGATTAACTAATTTTTCAAATTCATCAATTGCAATCAATCTTGCCTCAGATAGATCAATTCCAAATCTAGTTAAGTCTTTAACAGATGCCATGGGCTTCCCATTAACTACAGATTGTGGGCTATTATGTGCACCATCAGTAATTTTTTCACATATATCATTTAGTGTTTTAGCCTCCCAATTACTCGCCATATTCAGTCTCCCGATTCTCCCGCTCAATAAATCTGATTAATTCCTTCTCTGTCGGTAGAACCGTTTTATATTTAGAGGCAAACAATTGCTTACTCTCTTTCAACACGGAATACTTAACCATCGTTTCATCTTTATCCGCGCAGAGAATAATTCCTAGTGTGGGGTTGTCGTCTTCTCCACGCTTCAATTCATCGAACATGCGTACATACATATCCATTTGCCCAACGTCTTGATGCGTTAATTTTTCAGTTTTTAGATCAATAATCACAAAACATTTTAGAAGATAATTATAAAACACCAGATCAACATAAAAATGTGAGGTCTCTGTGCTCACACGCATTTGTCTTGCAACAAAGGAAAAACCTTTCCCAAGCTCCAGCAGAAATTTTTGCAAATGATCAATAATGCTGGATTCCAAAAAAGATTCTTTACCCGTTAAATCATCCGGTACATCCAAAAATTCTAAAACGTAAGGATCTTTAATGAATGAGCAAGCATCTTCTGATTTTTCTACTTCCTTATCTTGAGAAGAAAGCAAACGTCGATAATATCCACTTTTGATATTGCGCTCTAAAAGACGTGAACTCCAATTTTGCGAGCTTGCTTCTTGAAGATAATAATGGCGTTCTTTTTCATTATCTAAGCGCATAATAAGACGTAAATGAGTCCACCCTAAATTAGCTACGCACTGCGTAGCCAATTCATTAAACGCAGGAAATGTCTGATAAAATTGTCTTATATTCTTGAGATTGGCAACCGAGAATCCTCTTCCAAAACAATCAGTTAGATACCGAGATAAATTTACCATCAAGTAATCGCCATAGTCTGCACGTGCCTTGCCATTCTGCTCTTCTTCAACAATCCGCTTGCCGATTTGCCAATACGTTTTAACCATGATCGTATTCACTGAACGATAGGCTGTTTCCCGCCCCGCATGAAGCAAATCACGAATATCTGCAAAAAATTGCTGCTCTGATTGTAATGTTTTTTTAGAGGTCATAACCAAGCCCCTTTAAATTGGCAGTAATCAGCGCATCCAATCTTGACGCTTCTTTTTGTTGAGCTTTCCATTCAGAAACTAAACGTTTCATTTTTTCTTCAAATGGTTCGCCATCATCTTCTTGTTCTTGAGCTCCAACATATCGTCCGGGTGTGAGCACATAACCTTGCTTTTGAATTTCTTCCTTCGTTGCTGATTTGCAGAATCCAGCTAAATCCGCATACTCACCAGCATTTTTCTCTCCACGCCATGCATGATAGGTATTTGCAATTTTTTTCACATCTTCATCAGTTAACTCACGACGGGTACGATCAACCATCACCCCCAATTTCCGTGCATCAATAAATAATACCAAGCCTCGTCTATCACGCAGATGCTCTTTGCCAGCCTGCCCATTTGATTTATCGCGCGCTAAAAACCAAAGACAAGCAGGAATTTGCGTTGAATAAAAAAGCTGACCTGGGAGCGCTACCATGCAATCAACCACATCAGCTTCGATCATTGATTTACGAATTTCACCTTCGCCAGATTGATTCGAAGACATAGAACCATTTGCCAATACAACGCCCGCTGTACCGAAAGGCGCTAAGTGATGAACAATATGCTGAAGCCAAGCATAGTTGGCATTACCTACAGGTGGCACGCCATGTTTCCAGCGTACATCATCACGCAGTCGCTCACCGCCCCAATCCGATACGTTGAAAGGAGGATTTGCAAGAACATGATCAGCCTTTAAATCCCGCAGCTCATCCTTGTGAAAGCTACCTTCATTGTTCCAGCGAATATCAGAATCAATACCGCGAACTGCCAAATTCATCTTGGCTAATCGCCATGTCGTATAATTTGATTCTTGACCATAGATTGCAATATCACCAATTCGCCCACCATGTTCTTGCACAAACTTTTCAGACTGCACAAACATACCACCCGAACCGCAACAAGGATCGTATACACGTCCTGTATATGGCTCTAACATTTCGACAAGCACTCGCACGACTGAACGTGGCGTATAGAATTCACCCCCACGTTTACCTTCTGCACCGGCAAATTGACCAAGAAAATATTCGTAAACGCGGCCTAATACGTCAGTAGATTTTTCGCCTGTTTCATTCAAAGTGATACCTGAAATGAGATCGATCAATTCACCGAGCATTACTTTATTTAATGCAGGTCTCGCGTAATCTTTTGGCAATACACCTTTTAACGATTCGTTATCTTTCTCTATTGCGCGCATCGCTTCATCAATCATCGTACCGATAGTTGGTTGCTTTGCATTTGCTTGCAAGTAAGACCAGCGCGCTTCTTTTGGCACCCAAAAGACGTTATCTGCTAGATATTCATCTCTATCTTCTGCTGTTTGAGAATCTTCAGCGAGTAACGCGGTGTATTTTGCTTCAAAAGCATCAGAAATATACTTTAAAAAAATAAGCCCAAGAGCAACATGCTTATAATCGGAAGGCTCCATATTTCCGCGCAGTTTATCCGCGGCTTTGAATAATTCGGCCTCGAAGCCGAGATTTGCACCATTTTGCTTTTTGTCTTTCTTTGCCATTATTTAATCCCTTCGATTTCATCAGTTGCGGCATTCATTCGCTCTTCTTGCTCACAAATATCAATTCCATTTTTTACGCAATAATCACGTATCAAAACTTCCACCATATTTGCTATGGAACGGTGTTCACGGTCTGCAGCCTCACATAGAGCCTTTTTAAGCTGCGGCATAATGCGAAAAGTTAGGGTAGCGGTTTTACTATTGGACATTTTTTATACACCATTAAAATACTGCGAATGTACTGCAATGTACATTAAAATCCTATACAATCCAAGCCTTAATCTCTTACCCATAAGAAGGATCGTATGGCTCGACACTACTCAGTACGGGAATTTTTTCGACAAACATCTAATAACTTGCTGGAACGCTTTTTTCATACACACTCTTTATTTAACGAACTAGATTTTAAAAGCATGAAGGAATCCAAGCCCGATGAGCTGTTACAGGCATGGCTTGATCTTCCAGAAAAGCAACGAAATGAAATGGACGCAATCTTACAAGAAATTTTTGAGCTCGGGTGCGAGAAAGGATTTATTGCGATCGTCGATGAAGCCAAATGGCAGATGGAAACCGAACCTGAAAAATTAGAATTCTTTATTGCGACTCTGTCTGACCTTCCCAACCATTACGACCGTGCGATTACAGCATTTCTTGATTATCCAGAATGCTGGAAAGGTGCTACACGGTTCTACCACGCTGATACATTAAGCTATTATTGGCGTAAACGTAAGAATATGGGTAACAAACCAGCTGCTTTTAACAGAGAATGTATAGAGCAACTGGCAAATATGATACGGAAATACTTTCATCAAACAGAAGGTCGTGGTAAGAATTGTATCGTCGAAATTTATCGTCGTGGCGAACTAGATTATTTCTTTGCATACCCCGAAGATTACTCACAACACAGCATCGAATGGGTTGATGGCGAATTTGGTCGCAGGCCGCATAATCCAGCATTTGAAATTGTTTTTATCTATTCACAAAAACATGGAACTTTGGATTTGAATTTTCGCGGCTCAAATAAAGCAAGCGAACAACTGCAGGAAATGTTTGCAATAGCCATTCTTAAAATGGACAAATTGCCTCCTGATTTGAAAGACAACCGCGTTTATGACTTAAATCCGCTGAGTAATAGAAACTTCGGCTTTGTATATCCTATTGATAGCGGAATCAGTAATGTCGTTATAAAAAAAATCAGACTGTCCTCTCGGATTAAAAAAGGAGAACGCTTAACTTACGAAGTTGATCCATTTGAGGATCAACATGCAATACATAACATTCTTGAACAAGCCAATAAAGCTTTTCCGCTGCAACGTTACTATGTCAGCCGGGTTGAATTCACCGCATCTGTTCTCATCGATAAAGAAAAACCACTCAAAAATATATCCTTTAGCTTAACTTACCCTAACTCATGCTCACTAAAATATGACAATGTTGGTATAAAGCTACGCGCAATGCTAGAAGCTTCTGGGATTGAACCAAAGGACGCAGCAAACCAAGGCGAAGTGTTTGAAACGGTTGAAGTAGTATGACAACCGATATGGTGTTAATTGATCTGTTTGAACGTATAGCTGCAAGTAAAGGCGCGGCGGCTTTTATTAACACGCTAGAAATAAACCAATGGCCATCTGATCTAGTAATGGCTATAAAATCCCATCGCATATTAGAAAAAGCATCTTCAGCAAAAAGTGCAATTTGCCCTGGATGCGAACGATCATGCATGATGCCGGTGAATACTCTTACCAATCAATCAAACATAACAACAGCATTTATTGTTTGCGATAAAGAAAGTGGCATTAATCGCGTTCCAATATCACTAGATCAAATTGACCAGTGGCAAGCATCAGGATATCTGCTCGCTAAACTAATTGCTAAATTGCTTGATCTACCTGTACCGATTAATTCATTAAACCCTACTGGTTGGGAAATTGGCATAATGCGGGGATCGCAACATTCAAGCTATCTAACATTAACCGACGACATCAAGCTCCTTATTCAATCAACTGGAAAGCAATTCTCGCTTATTGAGTTGATTTCGTTCGCCAATGGGTCATTCAAAATCGATAAAACGAAAATTATGCGGGCAGTTAATAAGCCTGCTACATCAGCAGGATTCGTTGAATCTATAACACAGAGACGAAAACGAATTCAAAAACGTGTAAATGCTCTAGCAAATCAAGGCCACAAAAATCCTATACAAATCGTTGCAAAGGAAGAAGGTATAACTCCTAGACGAATTCATCAATTATTAGAAAAAAATAATAAATCCTGAATTTAACGTCTTCATGGCTATTTTACAATTCTCTATAATTTTCAACACATTAAACTATATTTTGGTGTGAAGATTGCACGGAAGTGCCCTTCGTAGTTCTCAATTGGTAACTGTGTTCAATAACGCCTTAGGAGGCATTAACATGGTTACACCAATCTTACGACTTCCAGCAGTAAAAGCCGATTCCGGTTATTCCCGAAGCACAATTTACCTACGCATTGACCAACGACTATGGACAAAGCCCGTCAAGCTTGGCGCTCGTTCTGTCGGTTGGCCTGCTAATGAAGTAGCCGCACTCAATGCGGCACGCATTGCTGGCAAATCAAACGAAGAAATACGTGCGCTAGTCGAAAAACTCGAAGCATCCAGACAATTGGCCATATAGGGAGAGCGGGCATGAAATTCAATTCTAATTGCAAAAAATACAAATCAACATTCAACCGCAATCTCTTACCACGGCCAGGCGAGTATTACCGCAACCAAGGATTAAAACTCACTGGGGGTGGCGAGTGGAAATCAGCTATCTGTCCATTTCATGAAGATAAGAATCCTAGCCTTAGATTAAGGCTAGATTCTGGCGGATTTCGCTGCATGGCTTGCGGTGCTCATGGCGGTGATGTGTTGGCATTTCACATGCAGCTTCACAAATTAAATTTCATGAGTGCGGCACGCGCACTCGGCGCATTGGAGGAATAATCATGGAAAGAATAACTGAATCGGCAAAGGAGGCGGCACGCCGTCTTAGTCAACAAGCTATAAAAAAGGGGTTTCAACCAGAAGCTCTTCACGAGTATCGGGATAGCCAGGGCAACATCTTGTACTGGCGAATCCGATTAAAAAATCCAGCTACTGGTGAAAAATGGATACGACCTATGCGATATGACACAGAGAGAGGCTATATGCTTGAAGAACCAAACTGTCCTAATGGAAAGCCACTATACAATTTAGATAAATTATTATCACAAGAAAAAAGCCCAGTAATTATACCTGAAGGAGAATGGTGCGTTGATCGTCTGGGGAGACTCGGCGCACTATCAACTACTACAGGCGGCGCAAACTCTGTCGATAAAGCAGATTTGCAGCCATTAGCTGGGCGTTCCATTATCATCTGGCCTGACAATGATGCCTCAGGTAAATCGTTTAAAGATTCATTAATTAAAAAATTACTTCCATTAAATTGTGACATAAAAGTGATTAATATTGAATCTTTGCACTTGCCAGAAAAAGGAGATGTTGTTGATTGGCATGCATCAAACCCTGCTACAACACTTGACGATATTTACAAGCTTCCAATGATTTCCATAGAAAATCATGATGATGACATTGAAGAAACGTCAGGTGATAAATCCCAAACAACGGCTCTTGTTGATTTTACTAGAACACGGGTAAAACTATTTCACGACAAGAACGCTGCTGTATACGCTCAAGACATCGCCACAGGTGAAACTAGACGACTTGACGGCAGGCAGTTTAAAGACTGGTTGATTGCAAACTTTTATGAATTTTCAGGAAACTCGCCTAGAGAGCAGTCAATACGTGAAGCCTTGAATACTTTAAGTGGGTTAGCAAGATATCGTGGTGAGTGTTGCGAGGTATACATCCGAGCAGCGCATCATGATAACAAATACTATCTCGATCTAGGTGAGGCAGGTCAAAGCCGTGCTGTTTGCATCACATCAAATGGGTGGGAAATTATAGATAAGCCGCCTATTTGCTTTCTAAGACCTGAAACACTACACCCACTACCAGAACCAATGAAAAATGGTGATATCAAATTATTATGGGAATTAGTGAATATACCAGAAAACGACAGATTACTAATCATAACTTGGTTAATTGATTGCTTGCGCCCTGAAACACCATTCCCTGTGCTGGAACTTATAGGTGAACAAGGAAGTGCGAAAAGCACAACACAAAAAATGTTACGACGATTGATTGATCCTAATAGTTGCGACCTACGTGCAGCACCTAAGACGATAGAAGACATTTTTGTTAGTGCTGGTGTTAATTGGATCGTGAGCTATGAAAACATAAGCCACCTCTCACCACAGGTTCAAGATGCGCTCTGTGTCTTGGCGACTGGTGGTGGCTTCGCGAAAAGAAAGCTATATAGTGATGCTGATGAATGCGTAATCTTAGTAAAGCGTCCTGTCGTGTTAAACGGAATAAGTGCTGCTGTGACGGCACAAGACCTCATCGATAGGACAATCTCTATTGAAACACCGCTGATTACAAACAGAACTGAAATAACCGATCTGTGGAATCAATATGAACCAAACCATGCAAATCTACTGGGTGCGTTATTAACCATTTTTTCCGATTCGCTATCACGCTTGAAAAGTATTGTGCTTCCAGCGGCCGATCGACCACGATTAGCTGAATTTGCAAAACTTGGAATGGCGGTCGCAGAAACCATGGGGAAGACTGGTAGTGATTTTTTAGCTCAGTTTAATTCAAGCCGCCAAGAAACCATTGCACGAACCATAGATGCGAGCCCGGTCGCTTCCGCATTAATTGAATGGTTTGATGACAATAATCGACGTACAACAAAACTGCCAGTTAAAGAACTTTTCTCACAAATAGAAAGGAAAAAGCCTACTAACACTGATAGCTGGCCTCGCTCAGCAAAGGGGTTCGCAGACACATTACGTCGCATAGCTCCAGCGTTGCGCTATATGGGAATCGAATGCCGCAGCTTAGGTAAGATAGGTAGTAATGTTTATTGGGAAATACAACATAAGGAGTAACTTTCTAAATTAATGTCTTGCAAGTCTTGATGTCATCATATTCAAGACTTCAAGACATTAATGACTTCATTTTAACAATTGTTAATTGAGATTTTTATTAGAGACGAAAGTTAAAATTAGATGCAATTTTCCAAATGATTTCGGTAAAAAAAGGAGGCGAAAATGGGTGGACTAGGTAGTGGGCGTCATTGGTATTACAGCGCCAAATCAACCATTAACAATTATCACCGTATTGATGTCAGAAAGTGGTGCCGCGAAGGCTTACTCACCCCTGGTACTTCTTTTAATACAAAATGGTTTCGGAATGAAGAAATCACAGGATCAATTCGAGTATTGACCGCTGAAAAATGCATCATATTAAGCTATAAAGTTAAGCATTCAGATGATTGGAAAGATATGAATTACCCAGTTGATATTGAATGGACACCTTGCAGACTAGGAGGTAAACGTCCGTGGTTTATTTGTCCTGCAAAGAATTGCTGTCGTCGCGTGGCTATTTTATACGGTGGCGCTATTTTTGCTTGCCGCCATTGTTATCGATTGGTATATCCAAGCCAGCGAGAAAACATTGATGACCGTGCTACAAGAAAAGCTGACAAGATACGTGATCGCATGGGATGGGAGCCTGGCATTTTAAATGGTGAAGGCTTAAAACCTAAGGGCATGCACTGGAAAACTTTTAGACGATTGTGCTTCATACATAATGAGGCCGTTAATATCTCGCTGAGAGAAGCGACATTACGATTCGGAATAAATATGTTTGATTTATACTAGATACAAGCTATTTAACTTATCATTCAAGGAGAAGGAGCATGACAACTCCACGCAATATGCTGGATCAACACGCAAATGCCATTATTGAGAAATTAATTGAACGCGCATTAGCAGGTGATCTTACTGCACTTCGTCTTTGCGTAGAGCGCATTATTCCTCGTAGTAAGCAAGAGAACGGTATTCATTTTGACTTGCCAGAGGGAGGAATCGATTCCGGTGACAATATGCTGCAAATTGCCAACAATATCACTGAGGCAGTCGCTAAAGGTGAAATGACAATTGATGAGGCAGAAAAATTCACTGATTTCTTAAAGCATCAGCGTTGGCAGCTTGATCAAGCTACGAGTAAAATACAAGATGAAGAACGGAAAAAGCAAAGAGGCTGGTAAGATGAGTAACATTTTGAAATTCTATAAATACCAATCTCTATCAGACGATAAACATTTTACTTATCTTCAAAATTATTTAGATCAAAAGGTCTGGCTGACCCCACTGGGGAAATTTAACGATCCCTTTGAGGGAAGGTGCTCTCTAGTACGATATTCTCTCCAATTTGTGTTAGATAATCCTGATATTTTTAATCGCCTTTTGAAAGAATATCGTTTAAATGTTATGCCTGAATTAACAGAAGAAGATTTTAAAAGTTTTTTAAATTCAAATGAACTCCGCGATTACCATTCAAATAATCACGTACAAATTTCACATTTTGACAGGCATGGCGCTCTATCTTTAACAAGAAAAAATAATAATATTCCTATGTGGGCATATTACGCTGATAATCACAAAGGCTACTGTGTTGAATTCGAGCTAGATTTTAATCATCTACGTAAAACAACTATAATTGAACCCAAGGAACTGGATGGATTTATTAAAAATATTCATCAAGGCTCACAAATTCTATCCTCCAAACTACGTGATTACCCGCAAGCGTTTGTATTCGCAAAGGTTCGATACAGTAAAGAAATACCATCAATTTCTTATGATCACTCCGCCAAGCTAACTAACGAATACGAGCAACTCGAGTATTTTGTTAAAAATTCAGTCTGTGTTAAATCAATTGAATGGGAGCATGAGGATGAATTTCGATTAATTGTAAACGGCAATAGCGAGGATGGTGGATTGTTGCCACTGGAATGGTTTGCACCATTTTTGAAGGTTACAGGCATTATCATGGGCGCTCAAATGGACGATGACAAGCGTAAACACGTGCATAACTTATGCTTGGATAAAGACATCAGGATTTATAATGCTATCTGCTCTAATTCACATTATGCTATCGTGATAGAGCCATGCTTGAATATGAATCGTGATATTTATCACGCCATAGAATTAGGAATTGGATATCAATATCCAAAATCTAATTTTGAATGCAATTTTCAAATTGATTCGTGATGCGTAAATTATATTCATGATATTGCGTTACAATACAGTCTAAATTTATTTCATAAATATAGTTGCTTCTGATTTTATTCTTCCAATCTGCTCATTTGTAAACGGATCAATTAAGTTTTTATTATTAACAATTTTTACTTCTAGCATACAGTTAGAAAATTTAGTTCCAACATAAAGCATATCAGCTTTTTGAATAAAATCGCCACGCTTATACGTATGATATTTCTTTTCACCATCAAGTGGATCGACAATCTCAATTTCTGAAAAATCGTTTGACATATCATCCCCCGTTAATTTTGGGTTATCGAATAAGCGAACGGGAATATCAATTATTGACTTATCTGCAAGATCAGCTTGAATACTAGATACTGCTTCAGGTTTACATAAAATCTCTTTGATGTGTCTGCTGTTTATTTTCAATCTTCTTCTAACCAATATTTCATAACAAGGATGCTGGCATTCAAGCGCCTGAACAAGAATACTTAAATCAGAAACTTGTTGAGTATCATCAGTATTTGAAAAATTTCTCCCCGTATTGAAAGGAAATACAAAAAACTCTCTAAATGGCAACACTTTCATAGGCCTAATGACAAAACAAATATCACCGTAATAACACGTTGCCCCTTCTGCTATCCAATTAGTGTTACCCAAAAAGATATAATCTGTAAACCCATGCTGAGCTTCGGATAGCGCATTACTTGGTTTAATATGGTTTAGCTTTGACACATTGGGGTAATGCAAACCAAATAGTGTCGCCTTTGAATAGATATATCCATCTCGTATAATATTTCTTGCAGCGCTCAAGGGTGACCAATGGTACAGGCTATAGTCACTATCTTTCAAAATCGATATTAGTTTTCGTCTTGTGTAATGTGATGGCGTCATTTTTATTCTCCAGCGATTTTCGTAGGGCACACACTGTCGCATCGCACTATCGTGCTATTGTTGCTATCACGTACATCGGTACTAATATTAGCCCTTCACGCATATAGACAACTTGCAAGGTAGGATGTATTTGCATACATTAACCCTCCTGTTGTTGGGCGGGGAAAAGCCCACCGGCTCGGAGCCTAGCTCCTGCTGCATTAAGCATCAGCTCAAGCCTTGGAACAGTCGGTACCCTACAGTACAAGTATAGCTCTCATAATTGAGCAAATATTGAATAACACTATTTAAGCGGGGGTATTATTGGGGGTATCCTGAAAAACCACATTTTATATGTTATTTTAATTCAAACAGTTACATAATCAGTATGATTGACGCCGCCTAAATTTTAGGACCGTTAGGAGGTTGTGGCTGCAACTGCAAAAGTTTAGGTTGCTGGGAGGGGTTTCCTTGGGGCACTTGCGTGACTTGTTTTCGTATTAATGGGAATAATGCATTTGCATTTTGAGTGATAGGTGGAAGAGTATTTGCATTTACCTGATTTAATATTACAGGATTCGCCGATTGTGTTGTGGAATGGCCTGGACTAAACATATTAAAGCCAAATAGAGTTGAAATTGAAGGAAGGACTGGTTTTGGATTATAAATAGAACCAGCGGGTTCATTATTTGTTGATGCGGGAATGGCATCACTTTTTTTACTGCTTTTTGTTAGCCTGTATCTAAAGGTATGGAATGCGATGGCTTGTACATCTTTTAATAACGATTCTTTAAGCATATTCAAGTCTGATTTCATGAGCGGTCTAATGTCAGGTTTATTTTTTAGAAATTCTCGTAAGTCAGACATTTCCTTGCTTTGCGGTCTAAATTTAATTAATTCATTGGATTTTGTGTTTAATAATAAAAACTCTAATTGGTCTGCGTCTCCATTTACCAGTCTACTATCCCGCCAGTAATCGTAAGTTATAATGTCTGCGCCTGGTGCATCAACAAATTCACCCCTAAGGTTTACTAACCGCCGTCCATAATAACCAGCTCGTTCCGGGATGGTATTTTGCTGTGTGGAAATTATCGTTTCAGCAGGATTTGCCGGAGCGGTAGCCATGGCGGGTATTGGTGTGGTGGCATCAGTTGTCATTGATGTGGATATGGCAGAGATTTCAGATTGGTTGCCTGTCGTTAATTTTTGCTTTTTAGCAGGGGGAGCATCTATCGAATCCGATTTTCTTTTAAATCTAGGCATATAGGTCGCTCTTCAGAAATTTAGTTTTAATTATATATTATTATCAATACCCAAGAAGGCAAAGTATATTCTATCTGAACGCATATGCAATTGGAATGTTTACAATTCTTGAAAGCTGTCACTTTATTTGGCGGCAACCTCAAAATGGGTCAATTACTGTGAAGAGATTTGTCCCTTTATTCAAAAAGTCCATAGTATATACCTATAATTATGTTTGTCTGCGCAGACAAACATAATCATGAACATGCATTATAATTAATACGATAAATACATATTAAGGAATGTATAGTAATGAAATCATCAACCGAAGTGTTATTAGATGAAGATTCATTAAAGCGACATTTCAATTTTGTGACTCCTGGATCACTCAAGGTATTAAAATTTAAAGTCAGTAATAGATATAACGAGGTGAAAAATAAGAAAAAAAAATCAAAAATTGAAAAAAGCGATGAAATTGAAACCGGGGAAATTCTGCAAGATATTAAAGACGAAAAAGTAAAATCCAGAAATCCGATGGATGTTGTTGCTAAAGGAATCATTCTAGGCGTTATACCTAAATCAACCCAGCTTGATGATATTGTTAAAGAAGCAAGAAAGAATCCTGAACAAGCCAAATCCATTCATATTTTTAGCATCACTGATGAATTTGAACAAGGCATGCCTGGCATGCTGCAGCCAAAAGAATTGGAACTAAGGGAAATTCAAGAAAAATATCCTGACATTCAATTCAAACATCATCAAGTTCCTATGACGGATTTTGGCGCAGAAATCAGTCCGCAAGCGATTCTTGCGGCAGTATATAAAATGAGAAAAATAATTGAAGAAGGCGGTACGGTCTATATTCACTGTAAGGCAGGCCGTGCGCGTAGCGCCATGATTGTTGCTGCCTATCTTGCCATTTTTGGCGATGAAAAAGAATTAACCGTTAAATCAGATGATCCTGCAAATCCTCCGCTGAGCCAAGCTGTAACCCATCTCAAACATAAACGATCGCAAGTTGCTTTACATGAAGATAAGGTAAGTGATTGGAAAAATCTCATGCAAATAAAAGGTGTGGCTAAATTGCAAAAGGCGCAAGAAGCTGTCAATCTGCATCATGCCATTAAAAATGAATTGATAATTGGAGGTGCTGTTAATCTAAAAACAGATGATTATATAAAGAAGTTTAATGAATGTGCCAAAAATAATTGGAAAGAAATGCATTGGGATAGGCCTTCTGTTAAAAAGGCATCGGGAATAAAGAAACTAATTGAAAAATTTAAAAATGAACCATCCTGGCATTATAGAAACGGCAGCACAACTTTATCAACCTTGGAATTTAAAAATGAATTAATCAATATGACTTCTTTTAAACAATTAAAAATTTATGCCACGCAATTTCAAAATGCGCTTAAACCAACAAGCAAACGCACAGCTTACATCAACAAATTTTTCAAACAAATTTATGAATCACAGAATGATGACTGGTACGATAAATTAAAAAAAGGGGAAGGCCCTCTTTGGAAATTATATCATAACAGTAAGGCAACCAATGAGATTAGGGCGGCAATAGATTTATTTATTGCTGAAATTGGTAAATATAGAGACGAGAAAGAGCAGGTTAAAACATCCGCGCATCAGGTTCAAACGCCTTTCGAAATAATTCCTATGCCTTCAATGGCAACAGATGCACTTAAAATTAGTGCCAATCCATCCGGTATGTTTTATCCGCAAATCTCAAAGGTGTCTGAATTACATAAACATATATTGCATCTGCTAAACGCAGTGGAAAAGAAACACTTCGTATTTGGTGATGACTATAAAGATTATGGAAAAGATAAAGCCAAGCTAGAGGGTATATTGGAAAAATTTAAAAAAGATAGCAAAACGCGTCTTACTCAGGGTGATTTATCTGCTATTAAATCTGATATTAAAGAGATTGAGCATAAAGTTAAAGCTGCTGGCTCGTCTATTAAGCATAGAAGTTTATAATCATTGTCTCGGTATATTCTCTGATATATTCGGAGCCCGTAAGTGGTTGCACGGTTCACTAATGCTCAATGCCTGATTTTCCTAGTTTCAGCTATCAGGCTTAAGCTTGAAAGTATCAATACGGTAATTAATAGAATGAAATTGATATAGGGATTGCTTATGCCAAATAGGCCGTAAAGTAAATATTTGGCCAGAAAATATGAAATTATCACTTCTATGATAAGGTAGGCAATGCAAGCCCACCAGTACATCGCTTCTATTTTTGATAGAAATAACCGGGGATTTTTTAGCAGATATACATAGTTGTCCGCTATGAATGTCACGGCGTCCAAACGCAAATTATCCCTGCCTGACCAATCCATCAGTGTATAGTAGCCGTCCAGTTCTATAATGGGGTTCAGGTTGCGCATAACGCTGATATAGTTAAACAAGGCAAACAGCCAGAGAAATATCTCTATATACGAATTTGTTGCTGCAAGCGCGCACAAGGAAGCTAATCCAGCAAGAATAATATCGCAGTACATGCCGGCAAGATCAACATGTATACGCTGATTTTTTGGATTCAACCACATATCTGAAGTATCACAAAATGCTACCGGGCCTAACCAAAACCATCCAATGCCAAAGTTTTTTATTTCACGTTTGTAGAATTTCGTAGTAAATGCATGTGCAAGCTCGTGCAGGATCGCTGCCGCCATGCTGATCGATATGGCGGCGAGAAAAATCCACCCGGAATGCGGGGTAGCTTGCATCAAAGCAAGATGATGATGAAATAAAACTAAAAAAACTATCAATCCACCCAAAGCCAGTCCGGCAAGCAATACCTGCGACAGGGGTTTGAAAAATAAATGTGCCCAGAGGTAATATTGCCTGGTTACCCAGGCATCTGTGTTATTAAAGGTGAAATTTGCTTCCATTATGCGGCGCAATACAATGAACGATAATATCCAGACTGGAAGATTTTTATTTTCCCGGATTATGGCAGGCGCAGGTTCAATGAATTTGGCTTCATCTAAGTCCATGATAAAGCCTGATATCATTGCGGGATCAAACACACCGTATTCATTATAATACTCGATAGCCAGATCACGTATCGTGCGCGTTCCATCCAGTCGTGCCCATAGAAACAGACCTTCTGCTGACAACCTGAAATAAGTGTGATTAACGGTGTTCTTCAGTGTGGCAGAAGACTGGTCATCTGCTGACTCATAAGGGAAAACTTCTATATTAGCATAACGCAGCGGACGGCAGCGCGCTTTCGTCATCGCCATCAACGCTGCAGCAACCGGAGTTGCTCTTTGTGTTGCCTGTATTAGCGTATCCCGGCTTATCGCCAATAACTTGCAATCGCTCAAGGCGCGCGCGGATGCGTTGCGGCGTGTATTTAGTAGCAGTGACATTTCGCCAAAAATCATGTTTGGTTTAAGAATGGCTAATCTAACTTCTTCACCGTCAGGATTTGGGATAAAAATTTCAATTTTACCAGATTGAATTAAATAGCAATAATTTCCTGGGTCATCTTTTTGAAAAATTTTATAACCCGCCATGACTGAAATTTCCACAGTCTGTTCCGCTATCCAATTTAAATTTTCTATACTGAATTTAGCGAATGGTGCCGCGTGTTTAATCAGATTCATGCGTTGCAACGTGCCAAGCTGTTCATGCATAAGTGAGTCGAGGTGTGTATTTTTACCGGTTAGTTGATGGAAAGCATGAATATCTAGTCGAAGCGCAATAATGTTGGTAACCGCCACAACTGTCGCGGTGCGCTTGCCTGTTGCTGAATAAAAGCCCGTTTCGCTTAATCCTATGGTTTCTCCCTTGTGTAGCGTGGCGATGGGTATGCTTTGGTGCCTGACTTCGGCTTCGCCGTCCGCAATAAAGTAAATACTATCAACCAGATCATCTTCGGCAACGATGCAGCTGCCGGCAAAATATGATTTTTCACTTAACATGGACACTATCTTCTCTAGTTCGTCTTGTTCAAGCCGTGAGAAGCAAGGATGTCCTTTCACTAATAATAAACGCTCTTGTGTGGACAGGTGAGAACCGTATTTTTTAAGAGTGTGTGCGGGCATTTATATATTATACCAAGATGACAAATTTCCCTGAACAATCATCTTAAAATAAGATATTGATTATAAAGTGTAATAATATTATCAGGCTGCGTTGCTTGATTTCAGCATAATGCATGGAATTCGCCTATAATGTATTAGTAGCAGCAATGAAAATTGTTAAGGAGGGGCAGAGTTATGAGAGCGCAAAAGAAAATGCTTAAAAAAACTCAATCTGGCCGTGCCGGATCAAAACAGAAAAAAATAGGTAAAAAATTGGAGTTGAGGCGAAATAAAGCTTGGGGCTAAAAAGCAAGGAGGTATATTCAGTTTAATCCTGGTATAACTGCGTCACAGAGTGCCAAGAAGGGATGTGTGCTTATTAATTTACTTGATATTAAATCGATCCGCTAAAAAGCAAGAGCTCAGTATCAGATGTAAATAAGGCTCAAGTCGTTGAATTTCATTTTTTGAAAGCCGGGGCAAGCGGTCAATCAATTGGGCGATCGCCGTCGAATCGAGAAACGGTATCTGCTGCGGCAAATCTGAATGAAATACTTGCTGCATTAAATGATAAAGGGATGACATTTTTCCCTTGGTAAAAAAGAATGTGGGTGAAAGAAAAGGATGTTTTTCTTTCTTATAAACGGTGCGTGGTAATTTGGTTTTCATCGCGTGGCGAAGAATATATTTTTCTACTAGTCCCCTCGCTTTATAATGAATAGGTAATCGTGCAAAAAAATCCACTATTTCTGTATCAAGAAAAGGCTGCCGGCCTTCAATGGAATGCGCCATTTCTGTCCGATCGCCAACAATATTTAGTGTCGAGACGGGAAATCTCGTTTTACACTGCAAGTATATTGACATATTGCCGGGGTGAATTTTTCTGGTCAGAGATAAAGACTGGAGTAATTTCAGGCAAGCATTACGCTTGCTATATTTGTTAAGAAAATCCTTGTTTAATAGCGTTTCAATTTCGCGATTAATCGGTTGAAATAGGTCCGGATAATAGCCCAGTTTTTTTTTGATTATCTGACGGTCAGGTTTAAAATTCTTTCCGGGACGATAATCAACATTTTGTAATTCTTTGATATAATTCGCCAGGGACCGATTATCCGTGTGGTCAGAATATTTGACACAATCCAGCCAAAGCGAGGGATACCCTGCTAACAATTCATCCGGGCCTTCGCCGGTCAATACGACCTTGAATCCATGGTCATGCACAAATTGGCTGAGGAGATATTTGGCAACCGGACTGCCATTCGTTATATAGATTTCAGTATGCCAGATTGTATCAGCGTAGTGATGGGCGATATCTTCCATTGTTACTGCAAGTGAATGAAATTGTGCGCCTGCACGATTGGCTGCCGCCAGGGCTGTTTTATGCTCATTGAGCTCATTTGCTTCCTCAAAGGCCACATTAAAGGCATGGACAGGGGCAGTGGCTAATTCAGTCATTGTGACCAGGACAGATGAGGAGTCAATGCCGCCGCTAAGGTAACAAGCTATTGGCACATCCGCTCGCAAGCGGCGTTTGACCGCACGTTGCAGGTGAGCTTGTAATTGTTCACAATATTCGGATTCTGCTAGCTCGGCGGGCTGTCGGTTAACGGGTGGAAAGACCAGATTCCAGTAAGGTTTTTCTTCAAGATGTTGTTGATTAATGTCCGCCAATAAGTAATGCCCGGGTTTAATTTGGTAGATGTTCTTGAAGCACGATTGATCTGCAAAAGGCACATTATAAAATTCTTGCCAGAAAATATCTTCGTTCCATAGCGCAGGCACGCCTAGCGCGAGCAGTGCTTTAATTTCAGAGGCAAGATAAAGACTACCGTGATATTGAGCGTAATAAAGCGGCTTGATGCCAAAACGATCGCGTGCCGCAAATAATTTCTGCTTTTTTTCATCCCATAACACAAAGGCGAATTCACCGTTTAAGTGGGAGAAGCATTCCAGGCCGTACTCCTGGTAAAGCGGTAAAAGAATTTCACTATCGGTATGCGTTTTGAAAATATGGCCTTTTCCCAGCATCGACTGGCGTATCGCAACATCATCATAAAATTCACCGCCTACCACGGCGTGCAATGCGCCGTCGGCGCTATGTAAAGGTTGTGAGCCGGTAGCGAGGTCGACAATGCTAAGACGTGTATGACCCAGGCCGACATGCTGGTTTGAAGCTATCCAGACATGTTGTTCATCTGGACCGCGATGGCGCAAAGTTAAGGCAGCTGTTCTCAACCTGTTTTGGTCAACAGACGCATCTTTTTTCCATACAGCAATAATCCCGCACATATATCTTGCTCCGGTTTTAAGGGTACTGCCAAGAATCATCCGGAAATGTCATGCAAGCCTTGTTTGCCCATTTTTATCTGCGCGACAATATCCATCCCGCCAAAAAAACCGCCAGCATCAGGATGGCGCCAAACCAGGCGGCCCAATGAAACCCGCTCATGAAGCTGTCTTGAAAGATGTCAAAAATGACGGATGCTTGTTTGCCAAATGATGCGGCCAGCAGCTGTTTTGCTTCCTCTGGTTCCGAAAGCAGCAGATGAATTTGCTGGTGTTGGTCTGGTGAGAGGACAATCTCTCTTTCCATCAGGACGGAGTGCATGATTGTCGATTCACGCCAGTGGAAGAGCACGCTTGCCAGTGCCAGAAAGATAGAGCCGCTCAGATTCCAGAACGTGAAAACAGTGCCGATGGCATTTCCTATTTTTTCAGGTTTGACACTTTGCATGATGGCTGTGATCGAACCCACATTGGCCACGCCCCAGGTATACCCCATAATAATGAAGGCGAATAAGACAAATATGATTGTACCTGAAATGGTGAACAAGGCGTGGCAGACCGATGTGATAATGGCAGCGGCCAAGGCGATCAAAATCAAGTGAAAAACGCCAAAGTGTTTTACCAGTCTTTCAAAAAAGAGTGAGATGACCACTTGGGTCAGCGGAATGGCCAGCAAGGTAATGCCGACAATTAATGCGTCAAATTTGCGAATTAATTTAAGATATAACGGATCGAAAAACATGAATACAGAAGTGATGAAGCCGGCTGCAATGCAAACCAGCATGGCCAGCATTGCGTGAGAATTTCTGATGAGCGAGAAATCCAGCAACGGGTGAGTCACTTTCTGTTCGATGAAATAAAGCAGCAGGAGCGCGGCGCCGCCAGTTGAAATGGTGATCCAGGTGGCTGGCGCATCCCAGCCCGCCTGTTCGCCGTGGATAATGCCGTAGACCAGCGCGCCCAGACCAATCATGAGCAAAAACAGTCCCATCCAGTCGATTTTAATTTTTTCGGTGGAGGGAGGCGCAGGCTTTAGAGCAAAGATGCAGCTCAAGAGGCCGGCAATGATGATGGGGATGTTTACCCAGAATATCCAGCGCCAATTAAATAATGTTATTAATATGCCGCCCAGAAATGGCCCAATGGCAAGTCCGGCGCCGTTGAACGCGCTGAAGATGCCAATGGCACGAGTTTGTTCGTTTGCAGGAAAAGCCTGTGGGAGCAGGGATACGCCTATGGTAAAAATGATCGCGCCCGCGAATCCCTGTATGGCCCTGAAAAATATGAGCCATTCAATTGAACCGGCCAGCGCTGAACCCATGGCGGCAATGCCAAACAGGATAAACCCGAAAATAAATATGCGCTCGCGCCCGAACAAGTCGCCTGCCTGCCCGGCGACGATCATGAACATGCATAACACCATGCCAAAGATATTCATGACCCACTGCAGCTGCAAGACTGTCGCATTCAGTTCCTTCTGTATGAATGGGAGGGCGGTGCTGACAATGGTGTAGTCCAGAAAGGCGGTGAATGAAAGCAGGCTCAATCCGATCAAGGCCCACCACTTATTGGGGAAATCATGGGTTTGCATGGCCGCATCCTTGTAAGACAGGCAAACAGTGAATCAAACTTTTATTTGATCACCATGTCAGGATAAATACAATCATTAGTGAAAATGCCGCTCGGGTTGTTTCTGCTGGATTTTATCGTATGTGGTTTCATTCGGTGCCGTATGATGCGGGCAGACCGCAATGGTGTGAGGCTAAAAGCCCTGCCCATGACGGCAGGGTCCGGTTTCAAAAATAGTGATGACGTGATATTAAATCGCGTCAGGCGGCGGCAAGTTGACATTATTCGAATCTGCCATTATGCCTATACAGGCGCGCTGTTTGTCTGTTCTCGTGCATTTCAGCGAGGCAGGAATAATTTCTCCATCCGGATTAAACGCCGCATCCAGTAATGCGTGTGCCGCTGATGCCGACAAGCTGACTGTGCATGCAGTCGCGGTTCCCGGCGCGAATGGGAAGGATGAGCCGTTTTTGGGGTCGATGTTGCCGGCTTCCGCTGGCAGGCCGCAGCCAGTGGCAGACAGCCAGCCTGGAGCCAGGTTCAAGCGTCCGCCTGTCACCAGGGCGGGGACATTCAATGTGGTTTTTGGCTTGTCTTCATCCTTAAGACTGACATAGGCGATATCACCCTTGAAAACAGGCGAGAGATTGGCCTGGCTGCAATAAGGGGCCAGCACCGCACTGGAGTGGTCCTTGCAATACTGGGTATCCATTTGCAAACCCTGTACTGCATGCTGCTTTCCGGTATAGGAATCCGTCACTATCCGTTCCGGTTCTTCAAAAAGCCTGAAATCCAGATGAGGCTCGGATTGGGCGGTTCGATAAAGTGTTACATCGCAATAATCCGCTTTTTTGCCGCTCTGCCACATGGAAACACGTGAATTACCTTGGCGTTTATTGATCTCGATAGTCCTGCCGCAGATGACTGCGTGATCCCAGTTATTGGCAGCCCAGGTGACGAAATATTGCTGGTAAGGGTCGTAAGGAGTTTTATTGGGCAAATAGCTGTCGCCGCCGATATTGATGATCAAGCCGGTGCCTTCATCTCTGAAATTTCCATATTTGTCATCAATTGAAAATGAGTAGGCGATTGCATTGATGCCGTCTTTGGTATCATGAATCAGGCGTGTAAACGGGTTGAGATTGTATGCGCTGTCGTAAGCGGCCCAAAACAATAACCACTTGTTATATTGATAAAGCGGTTTGCCGCTGGTTTCGTCATTCCACGGCACTCCTCTCAATAATGCCTGCACGCTTTCGGGCAGGCGGCCGCCATCCGGGCCTTGTGTATAGCCAATAATATGTTCCATCAGGCACACGGTTTCATCAATTTCATAGGGCTTCGCGTCGCCGCCAATAAATTTGCAATAATTGGGATCACGGGATTTGAATTCTTGATAAGTGTCCCAGACCCATTTCACGGTAGCCCGAAAATCCTCGCAAAAAGCTTTCTGGTCAAGCGCGGGACTGGCGGGAACCACGGCGGAAGCACAGGGATTATTGGG
This sequence comes from Aquicella siphonis, assembly GCF_902459485.1. Classification (NCBI taxonomy): domain Bacteria; kingdom Pseudomonadati; phylum Pseudomonadota; class Gammaproteobacteria; order Legionellales; family Coxiellaceae; genus Aquicella; species Aquicella siphonis. Next base: position 1,799,370 of record NZ_LR699119.1, on the reverse strand, counting down.
CGGCAGCCATAGTTTCCAGCGCGCAGCCAGAGCTGCCATGGAAGGATTGGATGGTTGATATTTTTCATTCACATTCAGTTTTTCAATCAGGTAGGCTTCACCAGAGGCGGGTTTGTATAAACTGGAGGTGGCTTTGGTGTTGACGCTGTTAAGCAGGTTATAACCGCCCATGGTGTGATAGGAAAAAGGGATGAGATCGTGGAAAGCGTTATTTTGCCAATTGTTTTGCGTATAAGCAGCAAAGGAAGACCAGCCTGTGCGCTGAAGAAAATTCATAATACGCTGGTCAAATATGTCATAAGAGAGCGCTGTTCCCATGTATCCCGCCAGCCCTCCCGTATCAATAGCCATGGCGACAGGCAAAAAAGTTTCATCAACATAGGAAATATCAATGTCCGTCATCAAGCGTCCTTTATCAGGGTCGGGTGATTTTTTGCCGGTGACCGGATCATCAGCGTCAAAGGTATATTCTGTTAACTGGGCGGGGCTGTCCAGCGGATAACTGGCCTTGGCTTTTCCGGTATAACAGACGGCCGGTTTTTCATCGTTCTGTCCCTGGCTGATATCATAACAGGCGGCAGCAAGTCCTTTCTGGGTGCGCTGATCGGCGCCAATGCGGCTTTCAAATGGCTCTATCTCCGGTGTGAAGATCAGGACGCGCCCGGCGTTATACCAGCATTTATCGGGCATATAGATTTTGATTGTCTGGCCGTTGCGTACACCTGATGGAACAATGATTCGATTGACCGAGGTGGATCCGGGACTGCAGTTGCCGTTTTCAGGCGATTCGATCACTGGATAAACAGTCATAGGCATGTCATTGTGCACGATAATGTAGCGTTTGTGCGCGTCGGATCCAGTATATTGAGCGGGTGCGGCGATAAGAGAGGATGTCAAGAGTAAGCTGCATAGTAATACGGTCGTGGCTGGCATGTTCATGTGTCTGTCGCTCGGTTATTGTTATATTTAGTATTTAGTCAAATAGTATATACCCGAAAAAGCGGGAATTTGATACACCTGATGAGAGAAAGAAGAAAGCGGGTCCCGGACAGACAGGATTATTTAATCAGGATAACAAATCGCATGTCTTGAGAATATAAACCCTGTTGTGGTGCAGTCTGTGCCTGGAGGTTGTAGGTATGGGTTGGGGCGCATAAGCAAGATAATGAAACTTCCGGATGTTAGCCGCGAATGCGCTGCCGTATCGATATCATGGCTGATTCGATGCTGCAGCGGATGAGAGGGTCAATATGACCGGTGTGATAGTTTTCCAACAGTTTTAACTCTTCGGCGCCGCCTATGTCGCCCAGCGTCGCGATGGCGGATTGCACTTGCGGCAACGTTGACTTGCCGCTTTTTATGAGGTGGGCGAGTGCTTGCGCGGCATTGCGGGTGGCGGTTTTACCGAGGGCGCGTATGGCAAGTATTTTCAGGCGATCTTCTTCGGATTTGGTCAGCACACTCAGCAGGCAATGTTCGTGTCTATCGTTTTTGAGCAGGCCAAGAAGGTAGACGGCGTTGCCGCGTTGATAACGGCTGGTTTGCAGTGTGCCGTTTGCGATTTCCATTAGTATGCGGCCGCCTTCTTCACCCAGCAGAGACATATCGGCGGCGTCTGTGGCGCTGATTTCTGTATGATCCAGAATTTCAAGCACTTTGTGTCTTAACGCTTGTTGAGGTGCGTTTTCTTTCATGAGAATATCCTAAAATTCAGGAATGCGTTCACCCAAATAATGTCTTGCATAGGGAATTTCGGCGACCCTAAAATTGTCTTCGTCCACAATGTGGCGGAACCAGGGCGCGGCATAGCGCTTCCCGTGCTGTTTTGCAATCAATGCCTGGACGGGCGTCAATTCAACGGCATCAAATGTCGAACCGTTTCCATACATGAGATTTTTTGCTTGCGGCATATGAGGAAGAGTCAATGCGTGTCCTAGTTCATGCGCGATGATGATCATGTCGCTTATCCAGGATTCTTCCCTGGTAAACCTTTCTTCATCCAGATGCCAGCCGTCTGAAACAATGGCCAACCCTTTTTGCGCGGGCCTGTCGGGATGGACATCATATCGGGTCCTTCCTCTGGCGCCTTCCAGATCCCTGCAAAAATAAATATTGATCGCATTGGGATAATTCATTCGCTGCAACTGAGGCGTGCCGCGCTGTTCTGCTGGAATCAGATCGGCTGACAGGCTGTCTATCATTTCATCCACGATGCCGGTTAATAAAAAACGAATACCGCTGTTGCGCCATATTTGGTTTACGTTTGAACGAGAAGTGTAAGCCAGTCTTGATTCGGGATGGAACATGTCCATGATTTCTTCCACTGGTCTGCGGGTACCGTGCTCGTGGTCTATCGTCGGGAGCATGTATTTTTTTGACGTGGGAGAACGAATGGCGGCAGACAGGATAGGCATCGCGCCGTGGAGATTATTTTCCTCAGCCGGAAACGTCGAATACCGTGTTCCGAACAATCGATGCGCGACTACAGGTACCACTATAGGTATGCTCATTTATATATATATGCTCAGCTCCTTCAGTATGAACCCGCACTGCCGCGTCGTCCGGATTAATGAAATAATCACCGGGTGTATACACGTCGGGGCCATGACGGGGCGGCACGTAGCGCCAAAAGTTATTTTGCGCATAAATATCACGTGGAATGGAATCAGCGTCATTCTGTACTTCTATCCATCCGCTCAGAAAATGATTTTGTCCCAGGCTGCCCCATGCGCCGCCGCCCAGATCAGGATTTGCATCGTGATTGATGCTGAGCAGAGTAGTCTGATAGGCGCCGTCTACAGTAAATTCATTTTGTTCAAATAAGGGATTGCAGGCTTCATAAATAGCGACAAGAGGATGAAATACACGCCATGGCGGCGAGGTTGTTCGCATGAATACATTATTTCTGATTTCAGGGTGTGCCGTGTTCACACGGGTATGCCGCTCGACTTTGCCCATGATGATCGCGCTGCCGGCGGGCGACGATACTGAGAACTGATTGTTTTCTATCACGGCTTCCGAGCCGCAAATGATTCCGTAGTAGGTAGGAACGTCAAACCGATTCTGACTGATCAATGGTTTATCAGCGGGAGGGGAGTCAGACAAGTCATCGTATCCAACCCCGATACCCGTTGACTGACAACCGTTGAACCGTGAGTTTAATACCTTGCTCAATGAAGGGCAGGATACACCCACGCCGCAGATGTTACCCGACTCAAAATCACAGTCTGATACGACACAGCCGCCAAAACTCATGGATATGGCAGTGACATTATCATTAAAGGTGCAATGACTGATGGCTGCCTCGCCACTGCAATAGATGCCGATGCCGCATCCGCTGATAGCGGTGTTTTCTATTCGTGTGTTGAGATCATTGGTGTAAATCGCATAATCAAACACTTTTTCATCCGGTGATACCGATGGATGCGGCTGTATTATGAGATTATGCAAATAAGCATTATCACCTGTCACGCTGATGGCTATGCTGGTCGCACATGCTCCGGAAGCTCTGGGGTAGCCTTGAATCGTCAGGTTGGAAAGTTCTCTTCCGCCGCGCAAACAGATATCAAACCTGTCAGTCAGGTCGCGCTCATAATCAATGACGCTGCGACCGGCGCCGGAAAGTGAAATATTTTGCGGAATGAGTATGGGAAATTCTTCGCCCAAAGCCCGATTATACAGGCCATCCGCTAGAAAGAGTGTGCAAAAGCCGGAACCAAACCTTCGGACTGCTTCAGCGATGGAAAAAGTAATAGTGCGCAAGGGATCGTCTGAGGAATTACCACGTCCTGGTTCGTTATTGCCTGTCACGGGATTGACATATAGATCAGGCATGCGGCACCCCGATGAATGCTGTGTCTTTCAATAATATCCTAGGCTCTTTCCATGAAACGTGTCAATTCCGTGAGACAGGCTTGGCAAATGATGAATTTAAATACACTATTGAGACACCGTAATCATATTCATTTGACAGCAGTTTTAGAAGACGTTCATTTTTATTACTAGCGGACATGGCTGGATTGATAATCTGTGCTTTTCTTGATTCAAGCGGCGGACAGATAATTGTCGGCGATTTTTTTACGGATCTGCTGATAGATATCCCGCCTCACCGACTGATGCAATTCTATGGTTCGCCTTAAAAATGCAGCCGATGGGCAATTGTTTCGTCCGATCAGTACTTCATGCACAATATCTTCGTGTATATTTGTATAATGTGCGATTCCTGCAACGGTATATTCTCCTGAAATCAGGATGTCTTTAATTAACAGCTGTAAGAAATTTTCCTCTAGCATGGCATTCTCCATTTCAACACTGAAATTCATTAAAATGAAATAATTCTGAAAATACTGTCTGAAGATTTCAATCAACTCCCGGCAGACTTGCACGAACAAGTCTGCTTCCAATATTAATTTTTCCTTTCGGGATAAACCCTGACTGTCCAGACAAAAAATATCACAAAATTCTTGTATCGCCGGCATCATTCCCTCGCATCAATTTCTGACTGCATAACATGAAATCCTGGACAAATCAGGAATACATCAGGATTGATTCATGTATGTCGTCATACCTAAAATTCATTTCTTGGTAAGCTGTATCACAACACTGAGGACGGGTAATTGATAGCGGATAATTTTCATATATTTTTTTACTGAAATTCCGGGGATGGAAATTGCCATGGAAATTCTGAGGTACAATATTTGCCCATCCTGGGCGGATGTTTATTTGACAGGCACGGTTCGGTAAATAGCCTCGATTTGTCAGGCATAATCACGCAGAATAGAGCAGAATATAACAGACGAAAAATCAGGAGCAGACAAAATATGCAATCACCAGTCAACGAACCGGTTGAAGATGTGTTTTTAGTTGCGCCGGATTTTTCCTCTGCCCAAATCATGGGTTTGAATGTGGGTATACGGCCGTTCCGCACATCAGGCGTGCGTTTGCAAGCGGAATATCTGAGTGACAAGCTCATCATACATAATTATGGTTATGGCGGTTCGGGTTTGTCATTATGCTGGGGCGGTTCGCAGGAAGCGATGGGCATTCTCCGTCAGGAACAAAACAACCACCCAGAGTTATCCCGGCCTGACGCCATCGCTGTGCTGGGGGCGGGAATCATTGGCATCACGACTGCGTATGACCTTTTAGCTCAAGGCTGTCGTGTCAACATTTATGCAGACGCATTTTCTCCGCATTTGACTTCCAACGTCGCAGCCGGGATTTTTAGCGCGCCAACAGTGCGCGCAGACATGTCTGCTGTCCAGTCAGAGTTGTTAAATCATTTATTCGCGATTTCCAGTCAGCGTTTCCTGGCAATGGCGCAATCAGAGCGTCCGGAATTATCGGGTGTGAAATTTATCACGGATTATCATTTTGAAGCCGAGAGTGCAAGCGAACTGAAATCCGAGAAATTTAAAAAGACGCAAATGAGAAAGAAAAGAGTGAGAGTGCATTTTAATAACGGTTTAATTAAAGCCGGCATACAAACGCGAGAGCTGGGGATAGATGGAAAAATATTTATAGAAGATCTCTATGCCAGACTGCTATCAAGAGGCGTCTTGTTTCATCAGCGAAAATTTGAAAGTGTGCGTGACATAAGCGGGTTGAATGAAAAAATTATCTTTAATTGCACCAGCATGGGGTCAAAAATACTCTTTAACGATACTAGCTTTCGCCCCGTGCGCGGACACTTGATATATTTCAAGCCGCAGCCTGGCATAGATTACTCTCTTTACCATTCGCTGCCGGGAGAAACAGATTACTGGGTCAAATTATATCCCTGGCGTGACAGGCTGATCCTGGGGGGTGTCTTTGAGCATGGTAAAGACGAGGCAGTGATTGATCCGCTGGTTATCGAAAGATTGCTGGAAAATGCGCGCGTTTGTTTTAACCGGATATGATCGGGAGAAGTTTCACGCGGGCCTGAGTGGTACCAGCACCCACAGGATTACATAAGCAAGCAGGGCGCAGCCGCCGGCAAAAAAGAACAGAACAAACAGGATTCTCACCCAGGTTGGATCAATGTTAAAGTATTCCGCGATCCCGCCGCATACACCGGCAATCATGGATTCCCTGCGCGAACGGTAGAGTTTTTTGTAAGACGGTGTCGGTTCGTTCATGGATTTCTTGAAATGTCGTGTCAGTCTGTCAGTTAATACATAAACTAACACAGAATCAGGCGGAATTGTAATGCCTTTATACTTGAAAACATCATAACAGCCCATATGAATAGCAATGAAGGTTGTTAATTTCCCATGACCAAGAGGAGATCACCATCATGAGTATTCGTTATGAACCCTGGAATTTAATCAATGAGTTAAATCAAGCTCTGGCGGCTGGCGGTTTGCAGCGCATTCTGCCGCGCGATGATTCAAAAGTAGAAAGCGCGCGCTGGATACCGGCGGTGGATATCAGGGAAGAACCCGGTGAATTTGTCTTGTTGATTGATGTGCCGGGCGTTGAACCGGAAGACATTGAAGTGTTTATGGAAAATAACGTTCTGACGATCAAGGGAACGCGTCACGACATTTCAAAAGAAGAAAAAAGGAATTATTTCCGTATGGAACGAGTCAAGGGAGAATTTTACCGCCGCTTCACACTGCCTGATACGGCTGATGCTGAACAAGTCAGTGCGAAAACCAGGCAAGGCGTGTTAATTGTAAGCATAGGGAAAAAGAAAATAAGCCAGGCGCGAAAAATCGAAATCAATACAGACTAGGGATGATTACTGGTTTCAGGTATGGTTGAAGAAAAAATCGGTGTTGTCCCCGCGTTCGCTGCGGGGATGACAGTGCGGTGAGCGCGCAAAAGTGTCCGGTAAAGCGGTAATGACGAGGAAGCGCGGAAATGAAGGGGGATGAACAGCCGCCCTTCGACAAGCTCAGGACAGGCCCTTCGAGACAGACACTGACGTGTCCTCCCCAGGCCTGTCCTGAGCTTGTCGAAGGAGCGAACGGATTGAGTGTTTTCCGTTCGTGGTGAGGAGCCGCGCTTGCGCGGCGTCTCGAACCATGAACTCTGATTCTGGGTTCCCGCTTTACCGGACACTTCTGGGTGAGCGCGGGGATGGTGATGACAAAGCATGTCTTTTCAACCTGACGTTAGCCGCGTTTGGTGTTGTCGGGGAGCAAGCCGAGTTTTTTCGCGATAAGCCAGTCAACCCAGCGCCTGGGGAGCAGATTCGGAAGAGTCCAGTTGAAAAATTTTTGCGGTACCGGCGCATATCGTGTTTTGGGGCGGCGGCTTTGCAGGATATGCAGCAGCAGGTTCGCGACTGTTTCGGCTGGTAATCCGCTTTTTTCGGCGGATTGCAGGATGTATTCCTTGAAGACCCGGGCTGGCCGGGCATAGTCAGAGCGGGACAGTTCTTCGGGTATGGTTTGCTGGCGCGCCTTGTCCCAGATTGCTGTTTTGATGGCGCCTGGCGCGACTATCACGACATCAATGCCATAAAGCATCAATTCTCTGCGCAGGCTTTCGGACAATGCCTCCAGCCCATGTTTGGAAGCCGCATATGCGCCCAGAAATGGATAAGCGTTTTTCCCTGAAACTGAACTGATATTGATGATTTTTCCCGGCTGGCCCGCCAGCGATTTGTCAACTCCAAGCAACGGAGCAAACGCCTGGATCACGATGAGCTGGCCGGTCAGATTGACATCCAGCTGTTTTTGAAATTCTTTCACAGGCATGGTTGTCAAGGCGCCGGTCACCGCCATGCCGGCGTTGTTAATGAGGCCCCATAGTTTTTTCCCCTGCAGATAGGCGGCGGTTTGCCGCGCGGCGGAATGCACGCTGGATTCATCTGTCACATCGAATATCAAAGGCGTGAAATGGCTGCCGAATTCATGCTGCAGACGTCTGGCGTCGCTTTCATTGCGGAGACTTCCAAATACATGAATGCCCCGGTTTGCGAACAGTTTGGCCGAGGCATGGCCGATTCCGGTTGAGACGCCTGTTATAACGACTGAGAACATGGCTGGTCAGTTTTGTTTCCATGACGTGAAGGTCTGGAAAGAATATCAGTGAACTCGGGTCTGGCGCAACCAGGTGCCTGTTGCGCTGATAAAGAAGTACATGTTGTCATCATTCTGACATATTTGATGTTTAAAGTATGTCTGTTTCAGACTGATTGGAAAATGAGGCGAGTATGTCGGCCATGTCACCTGATAATTTGAAAATGAAAATACTAATGATTCTGGATTTATATCGTCGTGATTATGTTTTGTTCAAGCCCAGATTCTACTCGCTGGCTGACAAGTACATCAGGCAATTGACGACGGCGCAGGAGGTGAATGAATCAAGTGGTATCATGTTATTAAACACGCTGATGGGGTTATATAAGAAACTGATTATCAGAAAGAGTGAACGTCTGGCGACACAGATTGGCTGCGAGCTAGCTGATTATTTTCAGATTGCCAGGCCGTTTTATCTTGAATATAGGGAATCCAAGATCTGGACGCAGCGATATATCGCAGGCATGGGCCCTTTCGAATGCCGCGTCTATCCGCATGACAGTCCATCAGCCGGTTATAGAATTGATCGGGATCCGGTGTATTCAGCCTACGTCAGATTGAAGAATCAGGCGGAATTAAGTAAAGTACACCCTGGCGCGACTCAACAGGACGCGCCTGTGAGCCTGTCAGCGCAAGATTTTAAAATATCCTGAAGAACCGGTTACGGTATGAAAAAATTGACATTGCTTGTTATCGAAGATGAAGAAGCGATTCGTGACATGTTGCGCTTCTCCTTGCCAAAAGATGAATTTCATCTCGTCGATGCGGAAAACACGTCCAAGGCGTTCAGCATGCTGTCACACTGCATCCCTGACCTGATCATACTGGACTGGATGCTTCCGGATAAAAGCGGCATCGATTTTATCAAGACGATCAGAAAACAGGATGTGCACAAGGATATTCCGGTAATCATGCTCACCGCCAAGGCGGAAGAAGAAAACAAGATCAAGGGCTTGATGGTCGGCGCCGATGATTATCTGACGAAGCCGTTTTCGCCTAACGAACTGGCTGCCAGAATCCGCACTGTGCTGCGCAGGGGATTGATTAAATCCGTCGCCGGCGAAGTAAAGCTGGGGAAGCTTGTTCTGAACACCAATAAATGCAGTGTATTTATCGACTCCAATCCTGTCAGGCTGACGCCGGCGGAATATAAGATTCTCTGTTTTTTCATGCTGCACCCGGATAAAATTTATACCCGGGATCAGTTAATCACCCATGTGTGGGGAAGAAATGCATATATAGACGAACGCACGATTGATGTGCAGATCAAACGGCTGCGGCATAAACTGAAACCTCATGGGTATCATGATGTAATCAAAACCGTAAGGAGCGCTGGTTATATTTTTTCAGGACACAATCATGTCCAGACATAACGATCTGCATTTAAAAAAACTTCCGAAAGCGGTTAAAAATTATATCCGGCACCTGGAACAGGTACGAAGTGATTTTGTTGCGAATGTATCGCATGAATTGCGCACGCCGTTGACGGTGATACAAGGTTATCTGGAAGCGTTAATCAAGAATGATCCCTCTGAGAACGAGGTATTGAACAGGATTTTTGTTCAAATGTATCAACATAGTTTGCGCATGGCGGATATAATTGAAGACTTGCTGCTGCTTTCACATCTGGAGAGCGAGGATCACCCTGTTGAGGAAAAGAACGATATTCATGTCGCTGAAATTTTGAAAATGCTCTGTGTGGATGCAAAAAACATCAGCGGTGATAAAAAACATAAAATTCGTCTGGACGCCGATGAGGAATTGCATATCAGCGGCTCGGAAAGCGAACTGCGCAGCCTGTTTTCCAATCTGATCGTGAACGCCGTGAAATACACTCCTTCCGGAGGCAGTATCCAGATTGAATGGCGCCGGGACGAACAAGGCCGCGGCTGTTTTAGCGTGGCTGATACGGGCATTGGTATCGCAAAGGAACACTTGCCGCGCATTACGGAACGATTCTACCGTGTGGACAAGGCCAGATCGCGGGAGCGCGGCGGCACGGGACTGGGCCTTGCGATTGTGAAACATGTCTTGCTGCGGCATGGCGCGGAAATGTCTATTGAAAGCGTCGTGGAGCAGGGAAGCCGCTTTACCTGCCTTTTCCCCATGGAAAGAATGACCGCTCGCTCAAGTCAGAACTGAATTTTAATTTGGTGTTCTGTTTGCACCTGTCATGTCAGCCTGCGAACTTGAAATAGGTTTTTTCAAGGGCGGAGATTTCCAGCGTGATTTGCAGCTGTAATTTCGAGCGTGATTCAGTGAAATGGCTTTTTAAGATTTCCATGATATTCTCGCCCGCGTTGATTAGCAGATCTTCCGGTCTGCCGGGCAATACTTTCAGATCCGCATGCACGAAGGCATTCATGGTTCCGCCGTCGCCTATATAAAAATTCTTGTATTCAAGAGCCCGACTTTTGCACCCGCTGATCTGGGTTGGCAGTGTTTGCGCTAAAAGTTCATGGCATTGTTGGAACAATACTGACAAATTTTCCTTTTCAAGTATGTTATCGCTGAATTCCAGTGTAAGATGCGGCATGTCTGCTCCGGTCAATAATAGTTGTCTGCGGTTTGTTTTATAAAGTCAATGAGGATGTCTTGTTTCGCCCGTGAAATCTTGCCCATTATAGACTCAGACAGGCCTCTTTCGGAATCGGTGATTTCCTGGTTGAAATGAGTTTGCTTTTTATTTAATCTTCAACCCCGATCCAAGAATGTGTTAAACACATGTTCCCTTCAAATGATAACACATGATTTAGTTCACTTACCCTCAAAAGGAGAGAATGCTTGAAAACAATCATTACATTATTAGTGACTTTCGCGTCTGCGATGAATGCATACGCAGGTCAAGCTGTAAGCCCTGGTACGGCGCCCGACTCGACGACACAAGGCCCGCATACGGTCGCTACCGCGGAATACCGGCTTCCAGCTGCGATTGACAAGGACATCCTGTCAGACCGCATGACTGAAATCTGGGCCAAGGCTTACTATCCGGCAGACCTCATGAACAGCGATGGAAAAATGCCGTTGGTTGTCATGCTGCATGGCAATCATGCGACTTGCGGTATAGGCTCCATGCCCCGCCGCGACACGAATTGTGAATATACTTATAGCGGGAGCTGCCCGGCGGGTTATGTTCCGGTTCCCAACCATGAGGGGTATGACTATTTGGCAAAAAACCTTGCCTCCTGGGGCATGGGAGTTATCTCAATCAATGCTAACCGCGGTATTACCTGCGGCGGTGGAAACGACGGCGACTGGGGTTTGAATCTGGCGCGCGGCAAACTGGTGCTTAAACATCTCAGCTTGTTATATCAATGGTCAACATCAGGCGGTGCACCGGCTTCCCTGGGATTGGGTGACAAGGGCTTGCTGGGCAAGGTCGATTTTAGCCACGTGGGACTTCTGGGTCATTCCCGAGGCGGTGAAGGGGTAAGAGCGGCGTATAATTTGTATAAAGACGCAGGCAGTCCCTGGCCGGCAAGAATACCCGGACTGGAAATCAAGGCAATTTTCGAAATTGGCGCAGTTGACGGCCAGACATCCCGCGTTCTGGATGCGGATGGAACGGTCTGGAACCAGTTATTGCCCATGTGTGACGGTGACGTTTCCGATCTGGAAGGCCGTTATCCTTATGAGCGTATGTTGATGAATACCCGTGAATCGTCAAAAGCGCAAAAATCACTTTATGAAGTATGGGGCGCCAATCATAATTTCTTCAACACCGAATGGCAGGGAAGTGACAGTTATGGGTGTTCTGCAGGTAAACCCATCTTTGACCAGAAGGGATATTATTCCACCGAACAGCAGCAAGTCGCTCTGGCCAGCGTGCCCGCGTTTTTCAGAAGCCGCCTGGGTCTGAAAGCGGAACCGGTGTTTAATCAGAATTTCAATCCTTTGAATGAGCTTCCGGGAGTGGTTAAAAAGGTTACGCAGGTAGACAGGGAGTTTACGCCTTCTCCCGGCGCGAGTGAAAACGCTGTCGTGGATGATTTTGACAAGCCGACAGGGATCAACAGTTCGGGTAATGCCAATATCGCCAGACAAATCCAGATAGAGCATAAAAATCTGGAATCAAACCGTGATCAGAGAGTGGCGGCGATATCCTGGACTTCCGCCGGACCGGAAACATACTTTGAATCGGTATGGGCGGCTCCGTCGCAGGGCAAGGACATTCACGATTACGCTACACTGGATTTCCGTACCGCCCGCATCAGTAAATCCGGAACCGGCGAAAGCGGGACTGATTTTGGCGTTGTTCTGACTGATGCATCCGGCCTGGTGTCAAAAGAAATTCCGGTCAGCCAGTTTGCGCTCATCAATGGACCGGGTAATTACAACCCTGTTCTGCAGACAGTGCGCATTCCTCTTTCGGTATTCCAGGGCGTGGATCTGACCCGTATCCACAGTGTCAGGTTTGTCTTTGATAAATCCGCAACCGGCAAATTGTATTTTGCGAATATCCGCGCGCAAAAACAGATGGGCCTGGGTTATGGCCAGGGCGGCATTTCCCTTGCTGCGGCGATGCATAAATCTTATGCAATGCCTGCTTCAACACTGGTTAAAGAAGAGTATGTTCCGGAAAATCTTAATACCATACGCAGTATTCGCATGGTTCATAAGAGTTTTGCCCTTTCCGGACAGCCTGCGGTGGAAATCACACTTGCCAGTGAAGTGCCTTTCCAGGCCATGAACAGCCTGCCAGTGTTGAAAATCGGAAACAAGCAATACAAGCTTAGCCGATACACTGATCTCAAGACCCTCAAGGAATTGACTTTTACCCTGTCAGACAAGGAGTACAAGGAAATTTCAAGAGAAGGCGCCGTCACAGTGACAAATGGGAAAATATGGAAATTTGGTTCTATTGCCAAATCCCTGAAGTAAGTATGTGTTGACAAGACGTATCGCTGATAAAATCCCCCGGCACAAGGCGTGCGCAGGGGGATTTTTTTAAGATATTTGACAGAAAGACGCTATTATTCGAATGACACCGGCCGTGGCACGCTTAATTCAAAATAGGGTAGAACGGCGTACAGGTATTCAAAAATTTCAGCCTGAGTGGATTCGTATTTTTCAGAAGTAATGGTATTCGTGAAAAAATATAGTTCCAGCGGCAATCCGCCCGCGGAAGCTTGCAATTGTCTCACCATGACGCGCATGTCCTGATGCACCCCGGGATGTTGTCGTAAATACGTTTCGACATATTTGCGAAAAAGTCCCATATTGGTTGTGTCCTGGAGGGTACGGCTGTCCAGGGTGGAAAATGCGTGCAAATCCTGGTTTTGAATTCGATCAAGCATGACTTGATCACAAAAACGTATGCTCTTTATATCAATCATCATGCTGCGTTTGACGCGCCTGCCGCCCGATTCTTGCATGCCGCGCCAGTTTTTCAGTCCCGAGGTGAGCAATGCCGAGCTGGGTATGGTCACGAGGGTTTTATCGAAATTCTGCACTTTTACCGTATTCAGGGAGATTTCCATGACTTCGCCATCAGCGCCGAAGCTGGGCATTTCAATCCAGTCGCCAATGCGAACTATATCATATGCGGTGAGCTGGATGCCGGCGATGAATCCTGTAATGGAATCTTTGAAAATCAATGCAAGAAAAGCTGTCGCAGCGCCCAGGCCGGTTAAAAAGTAAGCGGGAGATTTATCAAACAGGATAGAGGCGGACAATAGCACGGCCATACTAAACAAGACGATTTTGGCGACTTGCACATAACTGTTAATGGGTTTGTATTTCGCGATTTTCAGGTTGCTGTAATGCTCATTCACCGCATTCAGGAGTGCCGCAAGCACAAAGGCGATACCCATGATCATATAAATTCGTGTTAATTCCCGAATCAGTTCTGACAGGAATAGTTTGAAATGGGGAAGGTCAATGTCAAACAAATAAGAGAAATATGACAGAAGAAACGCAGGGACAAGGTAAGCGAGGCGGTGGAAAAAATGATTCCTGAACAAGATCTGTCCCGCACCTGAACGGTTTTTGCCAAACGCCTTGTCTATAAACGTGATTAAAAAATATTTGGCAAAATAATGGCTAAACGCGATAACGAGACCGGATCCTGCCAGGATAAACATGGCGACCAGAGAAACGTAGGCATAACCATTGAAATTATTAATTGTGAAGTCAGTCGTCATAATACGATTGGGGGCTGGAATCGAAATAGAGAAAAATTATATACGCCTAAACAAATATTGTCAATAAATTGAACAGTCCGTGGCCTTATTAAGGGTAATAGACACACTCTGCTTCAGAAGCATTAAACCCCTACGCAGTCATGGGCAGCATCCATATCTCTGGTGGCGTAGCGTTAGGGTGCGCTTATCCAGGAATATTCTGCCATTTCACCGCTGCCTTTTTCATAATGCCGCTTGGGGGCAACAGAATGAAAATAATGCACAGGTGTCTGGTAGCACGCCTGGTAACAAGGCTGAAAGCACCCATAATTGCAAGTCACATAAAGTTCACTTCCCGGATACACCAGATAATATTCCGCATGCGCGCTGGATGACACGCCTGCTGACAAGACAAAAGCAGAAACAATCAATGCGGGAATAAGCTTATTTTGCATTTTTTTTACCGTCATAAGCTGCACTCCTGTTTTGCTTTTTATTTAATAATTATAGCATTAAGCGCAGAGTCAAATATTATGGATGGACAAGACGGTATAAGCCGCTGATAGATATGAGGAAGCACGCCTGTCAGTGCGGCCAGGACAGGCATGGTCTTTACAGAAACGCAGCAACCGTTTGGATTTGTGTTGACGCTGCGTTTTCTTGCGGGATTAGGATCGTTTCAAAGGCAGGGGATAAATGGCAGGAGCGCCTTTCGCATTATTTCTGACTGCGGTGACTTCCAGTGACGTGGCCTTGGCAAGCTGTTTTGGATCCACGCTGCAATAAAAATAATTTTGTTTGGGTTTGCACCGGAGTTCCATGGATTTGGTGTCTTGTTTAATAACAGCCTTCACTGTGGAGTGTTGGATAAGTGGATGCTGGAATCCGATATCAAGCAACAGGATTTTGAAACCATTTTGCTGAGGAATGACTTCGATATGAAATGCTCCAGGCATGCGGATGAAACCGCCGTTCGGTCCGGGGAGATTTTCACCATGGGCGAAACTGGCGGCGGAAAGAATTGACATGCCTGTTATGGCGGCTATTTTGAACAGCATGTGAAAAAAAAGTTTCATGGGATTTCCTTGACAGAAGAGATGGGTATACGCAAGTCATGATGAATATGCGCATTGGCATCATTCAGCGTGCATATTCAAGCTCATCCGTTATTTGAGCTGAAATTGCGCGGGTTTGCAATCCCGCCCTAAAACTTTATGGTCGTCTGACCGTTTCTGCCCATCCTTGGGAGGCAACGGGAAAATTTCTGCCTGGTTCAAGCAATACAGTTAATGACTGCTAAATCGTTTGCGCAGCCCCGCATGTTCAGGGGCGGATTTGACCGGCGTTTGAGTATCCGTATGACTGATTGCGGGTTCGGCTTTTAATTTTGGCAGCGCGCGAATGATTTGATAGGCGCTGGCCTGGCCCAGCGCGGCGGCAGATCCAGTGATACTCCATTCAATCGCTGACAAAGGGTTATTGAGGAAAGCGGCGATGGCGCCGATTTCTGTCGTGATTTTTTCAATGTATCGGGGATTTAATCCCAAGTGTTCGAGCACAGGTGAGAGGGTGTTACGTATGATGGCATCCATCGCAGTGTGGGTAATGGAAGAACTCAGCAGCAAGGTGATGGAAGATTTGGCTGCTTCAACACACCAGGTGGCATTTTTGTAACCCTGTGTGATCATAAGCGGGCGGATATATTTATCCAGCAAGGTATGAAGAAATGCCAGGCTGAAACTTTGGGCACCCTTGATGCAATGACTTTCCAGCTCGGAATACATTTTTTCTGCGGCGGCCGCAAGACGCGGTGCGCGTCGCTGCTGTCTCAGGTATTTTTCATGTGCTTTGTTGATGGCATCCGCATCATCCTGGCTGAGCAGACAGTCTGTGCGTTCGCCATTGCAAAGCCCTATCTGTGCTTCAAACTGTTTAATGTGTTTGAGTATGCATCTGACATCATTCTCATTCATGTGTTCAGGAGAGGTTTTGCCCTTGATAATGTGCGTATGTTCCTGCTCAAAATCAGCTTTGCTTTTATGAAAACTATCATGGTCCGTATCTTCGCGGTGTCCGAACCGAAAGTTGCCCTTGAAGCAGAGGTCCGGGCGCAGGGCGCCGGAAAACACCATCTCGCCTGCGTTGGATTCATGGGTAAACAATGTCAGGGCATTGTTACGCATATAGGCTTTTTTGATGCCTTTGGAGTTAACTGAAGTTTCATAATCCAGTTCCCTGGGGTTTTCTCTGATGCTGCCATCGGGGTCAAGATAATCCAGAATGTAAGGAATAAGCGTATCATGCAGTCGTGATAATGCCATGGGAAAACCTCGTTTTTTGTATTAAATTTAGCCAGATATTATGATAATAGCGGATAAATATCAAGTGTATGAGGGAACTATCGTTTTAACAAGCGCTGCTTTTGCCGTTCCCAGTCGCGTTCCTTTTCCGAAGCGCGTTTGTCGTGCAGTTTTTTACCCTTGGCCAGGCCAATTTCAAGTTTGACCCTGTTATTTTTCCAGTAGAGTGAAAGCGGTACAACTGTATAGCCGCGCCGTTCCACGCTGCCTATCAATTTGTTGAGTTCTCTTTGATGGAGTAATAACTTGCGGCTGCGCTGGGGCTCAGGATTGATATGCGTTGACACGGTTTGCAGTGGTGTGATCAGGGCGCCGAACAGCCAGGCTGAACCGCTTTTCAGGAGCACATAACCCTGGTCAAGCTGCACCCGGCCAGCCCGCAAGCTTTTGACTTCCCAACCTTCCAGCACCAATCCTGCTTCTATTCGGTCTTCGATGAAATATTCATGATGTGCTTTACGATTGACGGCAATCGTTGTATTTGTCTTTTGTGTCTGCTTCATGTCGCGCAGTATAATGCTTAATCTTTTTTTTGGGAATGGTTATGCACACTTTGAAAAGAAATGCTCTGGTGCCTTATTCTGCGCGCCAGATGTTTGAACTGGTGAATTTGATAGAAGATTACCCGCGTTTTTTACCGTGGTGTCACAGCAGCCAGATTATCAGCAGGACTGAGGATGAAGTCATTGCTTCGCTGGATATCAACTGGAAAGGCATACACAAGAGCTTTACCACGCGAAATCGTTTGAATCCGTTTGAGAGAATCGAAATCTCGCTGGTGAACGGCCCTTTGCACCGCCTGGATGGTGTCTGGGAGTTTTACGCCCTGGATGAATTTGCCTGCAAGATAGACCTTGATCTGGAGTTTGAATTTACCGGACATTTTATTGACAAGTTATTCCAGCCAGTGTTTCAGCATATTGCCAATACACTGGTTGAAGCATTTTGCAAACGGGCACATGAATTGTATGGCGAGTAAAACCCGGATCCGCGTCGAAGTGGCTTTCGCCGCGGTTGACAAACAGGCGATCAGAATAGTGGAGCTGGATGCGGGCACGACCATTGAATCCGCTATCCGTTTGTCGGGAATATTGTCAGATTTTCCTGAAATCCGTTTTGACAGGCATAAAGTGGGTGTTTTCAGCAAGCCGCGCGCTTTGACGGATACGGTGCAAGATGGCGACCGTATTGAAATCTACCGGCCGCTCCTCATCGATCCAAAAGAGTCACGGCGAATAAAGGCAAAAAAAACCTGACAGGTATGCGAGCGCAATTTTATCGTGTTTGTATTTCTTTCAGGCGACCTTGTTCAAACAGACAGGTGACATGTTTTTCCTTGCGTGGACTCATGCCATCCTGATAGGTATAAACATATTCCATGCGGTTAGGTGTGAGAATATTTGCCACCACCGGCGTGCCCATAATGGCAATGACTTGATCAGACGACATGCCGGTATGCAGCTGGCTGACAGCCTCATTGGTAATAATGTTGCCTTGTTCAATAATAGGCTTGCGAATCTGGAAAAAGCTGCAGCCTGCCAGAACCAGCATCATTAGTATGCAAACTAGGCTTTTATACATCGGTGATCTCCATAGCGTTTTATTGTGAACTTGAATTTGTTGGGTAAGTATAGACAAGTTATTGGGAAAAAAACCAGAAGTTGTCTTAAAAATACTGACTCATAATGTGTTCAGGGTGCATCCTGTGTTTGATTCATCAGAACCGGGTAGTGTGTTATGATCAAATGTTTCGTATGATAATGGCTTGATGACACCCGCCCAGGTTCTGTCGGGATATGGGACGACTGTTGAGGGAACTGGTTTTGACCAATAATCATGATTTGAAAAAAGCCGGATTGAAAGTCACGATTCCGCGTCTGAAAATTCTGCAAATCCTGGAAAAGTCCAAGGAACATCATCTGAGTGCGGAGGATATCTATCGTACCCTGCTTGATTCTGGCGAAGATATAGGGCTTGCGACGGTTTATCGCGTGCTGACACAGTTTGAAGAAGCCGGCCTGGTGGTCCGCCATCACTTTGAAGGTGATTTGTCAGTATTTGAACTGGACCATGGAGAACACCATGATCATCTGGTCTGTGTCAAATGCGGCCGGGTTGAGGAATTTGTTGATGCCGTCATTGAAAAACGCCAGCAAGAAATTGCCAGGCACGCTGGCTACTCCATCACCGATCACAGTCTGAATATTTATGGCATATGCGAGAAATGCCAGAAAAAGGACAGGTAAGGCATTTTCCTAAACCAGGGTTCATGGTTCGAGACGCGCAAGCGCGGCTCCTCACCACGAACGGAAGGTACGCCGCTGACGCGGCTCCTCACCACGAACGGGATTTTCACCACCGTTCACCCTGAGGCTCGAAGGGCCTGTCCTGAGCCTGTCGAAGGGCTGTTCATCCCCATCATTCCCGTTTTACCGGACACTACTGCGCTTGCGCGAAAATGACAAAGGTCCGCGCTATATTCCTTCCAATACTTCCCGCGCGTGTTCCAGGGTTTTTTCAGTGATTTTTTCACCGCCCAGCATACGCGCGATTTCGCGAGTTTTTTCCTCTGATTGCAGCATGCGCAGTCGGGTATGTGTGCAGTTTTGTACGAAATATTTTTCAACCAGCAGGTGATGATGACCGCATGCCGCTACCTGCGGTTGATGAGTCACACAGAAGACTTGATATGAATCGCCCAGCCTGCGTAATAATTTTCCGATTTTTTCAGCGGTTGCCCCGCTGAGTCCGGTATCGACTTCATCAAAAACCAGCGTCGGAATGGACGTGCGATTGGCAAGCGCCAGATGTGCCGCTAGACTGAGTCTGGACAATTCGCCTCCAGAAATGACTTTGAAAAGAGGCTGCAGCGATTGATCCGGGTTGGTTTTGATGAGAAATGTGACTTTCTCATTTCCATGCGGCAGCAAAGAAGCATGCTCTTGTTCCAGGGCGATCTTGAATTCTCCGTGCGGCAAGGACAGGGAGCGGATAATGGCGGAAATTTCCTTTTCAAGCTTTGCGCCTGCTTTCAGACGGCTGAGACTGAGTTGATGGGCGGCCTGCTGGTACAGTTTTTCTATTTCACCTTGACGGGCAATCATGATTTTCAGATTTTCATCGCTTCCATCCAGTGATTTTAATTCATCCGCCAGGCGTGCCTGCAGTTCCGGCAATTCTTGGGGCTTGATTTTATGCTTGCGCGACAAATTGAAAATCTGACTGACACGCTCTTCCATTAACTGTAATTTTTCGGGATCCAGCTCGGTATTTTCTTGGTAGGATTTTAATTCCGATTCGAGATCAGTCAGTTGAATCAGGATGGAATGAAGGGTGTTGATCCATTCCCGGGCTTTGGGTTCGACAGATTGTATGGACTCCAGTGTCTTGCGTATTTCATTGATCAGCGACAATACATTCTGGTCGTCATGGTCCGCTATCTGGTTTGCGGCTTGCTGGATATGTCTTAATAATTCTTCAGCATGCGTGAGGCGGTGATGTTCTGCTTCCAGGGTTTCCCACTCCCCGGGCTGCAGTTTCAAGGCGTGCAATTCTTCGAGCTGAAAACGCAAGAACTCAGACTGGCTGACGCGGTCTTGCGCTTTTTCTTGCAGGGCATGGATTTCCTGTTCCAGCGTGCGCCAGGCTTCAGCCATGGTCTTGACTTGCGCGGCGAGAGGCAGGTGGTCGGCAAACCGATCCAGCATGTCACGCTGTGTCTCGGATTTCAGCAGAACTTGTTGTTCATGCTGGCCGTGTAAATGGAATAGGAGTTCTCCCAGTTCTTTTACCAGCTGCAAGGTGGAAGGGGAGCCGTTCACATAGCTGCGTGAACGGCCGTCGCTGGTGATGACCCGCCGGATGATGCATTCGGATGTGTCATGATACAAGTCCAGATTTTGCAAGCTTTCAATGACTTTGGGAAAGTGAGTAATATCAAAACTCAGGCTGATTTCAGCTTTGTCCTTGCCGGGACGCACCAGGTTGGGCGAGGCGCGCCCACCCAGGGCCAGTTCTATCGCTTCAATAAAAATGGATTTGCCCGCGCCGGTTTCACCCGTAATCATGGTGCAGCCGCTGTTGAGCGTGAGCTGAAGTTCTTCAATCGTCGCAAGATCCCGAATATGGATTTGAGTCAACATGTCATTCATTCCGCATAATGTAATTTGCGTCCCCAGTGCAGTTTGCTGCGCAGCGTTTCATAATAATCATAATCGAGAGGGTGGATCAGATGTAAGTGCTGGTTCTTTTTCTGGATATGGATACGACTTCCCGGAGGGGTATTGATAAGCGACTGGCTGTCGCAGGTCAGGCGCGGGGTCGCGGTATTGTTTGGAGTGATGACAATGGTGATGCGGTGGCTGCCTTCTATGACAATGGGCCTAAGACTGAGTGTGTGCGGAAACATGGGAACCAGCACCAGCGCGTCAAGCTGGGGATGGAGAATGGGGCCTCCGCCTGAAAGCGCATAAGCCGTGGATCCGGTGGGGGTGGCGACGATGACTCCGTCTGAATCCTGGCTGCAGACAAACTGGTCATTGATATATATTTCAAATTCATTCATGTGCGGCACGGAATCGGGTATCAAGGCGACTTCATTGAGCGCGTTTCCCTCACCCAGGATTTTGCCTGCATGTTCCACCGTGGCTGTGAGTAGAAAGCGTTTTTCCAGTATATAGTCTCCTTCGAGTATGGCCTTGATTTTTTTCAGATTGGAAGGAAGGATATCGGTCAAAAACCCGAGGCGGCCGCGGTTGATTCCTAACACCGGGATGCCGTCATTGATAATCGAGTGGGCGGCATGGAGCAGGCTGCCGTCGCCCCCGACGACAATCAGCAAGTCGCAATGCCGGCATAACTCGTCACGCTGGAAGCACACCAGGGACGCATCTTCCAGGAGTTCAGCCGTATCGGAATCGATACGGATTTCCAGATCAAGACTGCGCAAGTAATGTATCAATGCCTTGAGTGTTTCCATGACCCCCGGGTTTTTGACCCGGCCATAGATGCCGATTACCTTGAATTGCAATCCCATATCAAAACCCCGCATGAATTATCCATAACCTACCTTGAAACTTACCGTTTCGTCCACATATTGCTGTTTAGATAGGAGAATCAAGAAACCCGTCCGGGTCTGCTCCGGCAGGCAGCGGCTGCATTGAAAAGCATCCTATTACACCAAGATTTTGAACTGACAGGAGCAAGCAGAATGCCTAAAAACATGCCTGATAATGAAAATGAAACGAAGGCAAGCCCAGAAAAGCCAACCGAGCTTCTTGAACACCCTTCTTATGAAGAGTTATTACAAAAGCTGGACGAGGCTGAGCAGAAAGCCAATCAATACTGGGAACGTATTCTGCGTATGCAGGCTGAAAATGACAATATTTTGCGCCGCGCCGAGCGGGATGTGGCTAATGCCCATAAATATGCGCTGGAAAAGTTTGTCACCGAGCTGCTGCCAATTGTTGACAGTCTTGAGTTATGCGTGACCAGCGTTGCGCCTGAACTCCAGTCGGCGTCGGCTTCCGTGATTGAAGGCGTGAATCTGACGTTAAAGATGTTTTATACAGCCATGGACAAGTTTGGCATCAAGCAAGTCAATCCGGTATCAGAACCCTTTGATCCTGAGCACCAGCAGGCGATTTCTATGCAATATGATCCGTCGGTTTCCGCCGGCACGGTCCTGTCCGTGCTGCAGAAAGGCTATACCCTTAATAACAGGCTGTTGCGCCCTGCTCTGGTGATTGTCTCTAAAGCTGAAAAGTAAGACCCGGGATATTGAAAAATGATGAATTGCCCTTATGTTTAAATAATAGATAACAAGCGGAGAGCATTATGGCTACAAATAAAATCATAGGCATCGATTTGGGGACCACCAATTCCTGCGTGGCAGTCATGGAAGGAGATAAGGTCAAGGTGATTGAAAATTCAGAAGGTGCTCGCACCACACCCTCTATTGTTGCCTACCTGGACAATAACGAAATTCGTGTCGGCCAGCCGGCCAAACACCAGGCAGTCACGAACCCCAAGAATACCATCTATGCGGTCAAGCGCCTGATCGGCCGCCGCTATGACGAGTCCATGGTTCGCCGCATGCAGGAAACGGTGCCTTACAAAATTATCAAGGCGGATAACGGCGATGCCTGGGTTGAGGTTTTGGGTAACAAAGACCTTGCTCCACCGCAGGTTTCAGCTCAGGTCTTGATGAAAATGAAGAAGACGGCTGAGGACTATCTCGGTCATGAAGTCACGGAAGCCGTGATTACTGTTCCTGCCTATTTTAATGACTCACAGCGCCAGGCTACGAAAGACGCGGGTAAAATCGCGGGCCTGGAAGTTAAGCGTATTATCAATGAGCCCACCGCCGCGGCGCTGGCGTTTGGCATGGATAAAAAACCGGGCAATCGCAAAATCGCTGTTTACGACCTTGGCGGCGGTACTTTTGATATCTCGATCATTGAAATTGCCGAAGTGGACGGCGAGCACCAGTTTGAAGTGTTATCCACTAATGGCGATACCTTCCTGGGCGGTGAAGATTTTGATCAGCGCCTGATGAATTACCTGATTGATGAATTCAAGAACACTTCCGGTATTGACTTGCGCAATGACCCGCTTGCCTTGCAACGTCTCAAGGAAGCCGCGGAAAAAGCCAAAATTGAACTTTCTTCTACCCAGCAGACAGAAGTCAATCTGCCGTATATCACCGCCGATGCTAGCGGACCAAAACACATGAATGTTAAGATTACCCGGGCCAAACTCGAATCACTGGTTGAAGACCTGATCCAGCGCACGATAGAACCTTGCAAGCTTGCGCTCAAGGATGCCAGCCTGGGAACTGACAAGATCGACGACGTCATTCTTGTCGGCGGCCAAACCCGTATGCCTCTGGTTCAGGAAACCGTACGCAAGTTTTTTGGCAAGGACCCGCGCAAGGACGTGAATCCTGACGAAGCGGTTGCCATGGGCGCTGCCATTCAGGGTGCGGTACTCTCTGGCGCGATCAAGGATGTGTTATTGCTAGACGTGACTCCGCTTTCATTGGGGATAGAAACCATGGGTGGTGTCATGACCAAGCTGATAGAGAAAAACACAACGATTCCAACCCGTGCCGCGCAAATATTTTCTACCGCTGCCGATAATCAGACCGCTGTGACCATACATGTGCTGCAAGGCGAGCGTGAAATGGCGTCTGCCAATAAATCACTGGGCCGTTTTGACTTGACTGATATTCCCCCCGCGCCGCGCGGCATGCCCCAGGTTGAAGTCACGTTTGATATTGATGCGAATGGCATTTTGCACGTTTCCGCGAAAGACAAGGCGACAGGCAAGGCGCAATCCATCAAGATCCAGGCTTCTTCCGGCTTGAGCGAGGCAGAAGTCGAGAAAATGGTGAAAGACGCAGAAGCGCATTCGGCTGAAGACAAGAAATTCCATGAATTGGTTACGGCTCGTAATCAGGCTGATAACATGATTCATGCGATTACCAAATCAATGAAGGAAGCGGGAGACAAGGTCAGCGCTGATGAGCGCCAATCCATAGAGAATGCGATTAATGCTCTCAAGGAAGCCATGAAAACAGATGATAAGGATGCGATTGAGGCCAGGACAAAAGATTTGACGGAAGCTTCCAGCAAAATGGCGGAACGCTTGTATGCCCAGGGTCAGGCGGATCAGGCGGCTTCCCAAGCAGCTGGTCAGCAGTCAGCCGGATCTGACAAGAAGCAAGACAATGTTGTGGATGCGGAATTTGAAGAAGTCAAGGATGACAATAAGCGAGGTGACAGCTAATAGCATGAATCTTGATCCATGGCGGATCACGCCTCGGATGAGAGAAGGGGTCACCCAGGGTTATGTCAACCTTGTTCCCTGATCGGAACAATATGAGCCCCGTCATCGCGAAAAGCATTGCCGCAGTGAAGAAACCTTTTCTTCTTCAAGGCAGGGATGCTGATTGCGAGGGCGGGGTTTGATCTATGCAATTATCTGTGCTGTGATGACCAGGAAACAGGCCAGACATAAGCAGTTTGATAGAGTGGAAGAACCGGATTATGACTAAGCGTGATTATTATGAAATTCTCGGCGTGACCCGTAATGCCAGCGAAGAGGAAATTAAAAAAACATATCGTCGCCTGGCCATGAAGCATCATCCGGATCGAAATGCCAATGACAAGGAATCGGAAGAAAAGTTCAAGCAGATCAAGGAAGCGTATGAAGTCCTTTCAGACAGCAGGCGGCGGGCTGCTTATGACCAGTTTGGCCATGCCGGAGTAGAAGGGGCGGGCGGATTTGGCGGCGGTGCCGGCGGCATGAATTTTACTGATATTTTCGGGGATATTTTCGGGGATATTTTTGGCGGCGGCAGGGGAGGCGGGCCGCAGCGGGGTTCAGATCTGTATTATACCCTGGAAATATCTCT
The DNA here is from genome assembly GCF_902459485.1 of Aquicella siphonis. NCBI lineage: Bacteria > Pseudomonadati > Pseudomonadota > Gammaproteobacteria > Legionellales > Coxiellaceae > Aquicella > Aquicella siphonis. Next base: position 1,774,460 of record NZ_LR699119.1, on the reverse strand, counting down.
GGAAGATGCGGTGTTTGGCAAGACTGCCGAGATCACCATTCCCACTCTGGCGACCTGCGGCGAATGCCATGGGTCGGGCGCGCGTCCGGGAACTTCGCCAGTGACCTGCTCTGACTGCAATGGGTACGGGCAGATACGTATGCAGCAAGGATTTTTTTCAGTCCAGCAAACCTGTCCAACCTGTTACGGCAAGGGCCGCGTCATTCAATCGCCTTGTTCGCATTGCCATGGGCGTGGACGTAACAAGCAAAACAAGAAACTGTCTGTCAAAATACCGCAGGGGGTGGATACCGGCGACCGCATACGGCTGAGCGGCGAAGGTGAAGCGGGAGAGTCAGGCGCCATGTCGGGTGACTTGTATATTCAGATCCAGGTTCAGCCGCATTCTTTATTTGAACGTGACGGCAAGAACTTGTATTGTGAAGTCCCTATCAGTTTCGTCACCGGTGCTTTGGGCGGCGAACTGGAGGTGCCCGCGCTGCACGGCCGTGTCAAGCTTAAGATTCCTGCTGAAACACAAACCGGAAGAGTATTTCGCATCAGGGGCATGGGTGTGCCTTCTGTCAGGGGAGGTGATCCGGGTGATTTGATGTGCAGAGTTCAGATAGAAACGCCTGTTAATTTGACCGCCAAGCAAAAAGAACTTTTGACTCAATTTGATAAGACCATGCCGGTCAATAATAAGCACAGTCCGAAATCCAGTTCATGGTTTAATAAAGTCAAAAAATTTTTTGAAGATATGAAGTTGTAATCATGAAGGGGCATGAATGACTTGTGTAAATCTAGTTCAGGGGTGATAGGCATGCAAAAAGTACCAATGACTGTAAAGGGCGCAGACAAGCTGCGTGAAGAATTGAATCGGTTAAAACAGATTGAACGGCCTAAAATTATCAATGCGATTGCGGAAGCGCGAGCTCATGGGGATTTAAAGGAAAACGCGGAATATCATGCCGCAAGAGAACAGCAGGGGTTTATTGAGGGACGCATTCTGGAAATTGAAGCCAAGCTTTCCAGCGCGCATGTGATTGATGTCACGCAAATGGATAACTCCGGCCGGGTGATTTTTGGTGCCACGATCAAATTGACTAATGAAGACGGGAGTTCCCTTTCTTATCAAATAGTAGGTGAAGATGAAGCCGACATCAGCTTGAACATGATTTCTGTCACTTCGCCGGTTGCGCGCGCCCTGATAGGTAAATACGAAGGAGACACAGTCGAAGTGAAGACGCCGGAAGGGATCATCGTTTATGAGATTGTTGAAGTAGTATACATTTAATGACCAGTAAAAGCAGCCGCCGCTGGCTAAGAGAACACTTCACAGACACGTACGTCAAACAGGCGCAAAAGGAAGGATATCGCTCGCGCGCAGTTTATAAGCTGCTTGAATTTCAGGAGCGTTACCATTTGTTCAGGTCCGGCATGACTGTCGTTGATCTGGGTGCGGCTCCTGGAGGCTGGAGCCAGCTTGTGGTCAAGCTTATCAAGCCGGGCGGCCGCATGATCGCCATGGATATTCTGCCCATGGAGCCGGTTGAAGGAGTGGAATTTATCCAGGGCGATTTTTCGAATGACGAAGTTCTGAATACACTGCTAGAGCACATATCTTCGAACAAGGCAGACTGGGTCATTTCTGATATGGCGCCTAATATGAGTGGTAACGAAAGTATTGATATTCCCCGTTCCATGTATCTTTCTGAATTGGCTCTGGATTTCGCTCTGCGCGTGTTGGCTCCTGGAGGAGGGTTTTTAATCAAGGCCTTTCAAGGGGAGGGCATAGATGCTTTTCTTGCTGAAATAAAGCGCAATTTCAAGTCGGTTGTTATTCGTAAACCAAAAGCATCTCGTGACCGCTCCCGGGAGATTTATATTTTGGCGCGAGAACTGAAGCGGGGAGTGGAATGATCGCTTGTTTAACGGGGCGGCAGATAGCGGACTGGCATGGTGAACCCCATGAAACTATTGATAATTAGTGCTCGATGAGCGATATAGTAAGGTAAGGGGGCGTAAGCCGGAAGATTAAACCGGAAAGGTAGGGTCATTGCTCTTGTAGTGTATAACCCCCAGATTAGGTATGATTAAATTATACTTAATAATAAATGACACAGAATAATTTGAATGAGCAAGTCTGTAGAGGATGCGTACTTTAGATTGACGACTGACGTGTATGTTTGAGTTGAATTTAAAATCGACGCTTTGAGAGAGGTCTACCAACGTGAATGATGCAATCAAGACGATACTTTTATGGTTAGTTATAGGGATAATTCTGATCTCTGTTTTCAATAACTTTGGACCTCGGCGTGAAACAGACAAACCGATCAATTATTCTCAGCTGATTAGCGAGGTCAAGCAGGGCAATGTGCAGTCGGTCACGATTTCAGACCAGAACATCACAGGCACCTTGCAAAACAATTCCAAGTTCGTTTCTTATCTGCCCATGCCGCAGGATACGACTTTGCTCCAGGAATTGGTAGATAAAAAAGTGGTAGTCAAGGGCAAGCCTCCGGAGCAGCCGGGTATATTGGCTCACCTTATCAGCCTGCTTCCCTGGATTGTTATTCTTGCTATCTGGATTTACGTATTACGGCAGCAGGCGGGTGTGGGTAAGGGCGGTGCATTTTCATTTGGACGCAGTCGTGCACGGCTGCTGAATTCGGACCAGGTCAAAGTGACATTCGCTGATGTTGCGGGTTGTGAAGAAGCCAAGGAAGAGGTGAAGGAGCTGGTGGACTTTTTGAAAGACCCCGGCAAGTTCCAGCGTCTGGGTGGAAAAATTCCTCGCGGCGTCTTGCTGGTCGGGCCGCCGGGCACAGGCAAAACTTTGCTGGCGAGAGCGGTAGCCGGGGAAGCCAAAGTGCCGTTTTTCACGATTTCCGGATCTGATTTTGTGGAAATGTTTGTAGGTGTCGGTGCGTCACGCGTGCGCGACATGTTTGATCAAGCTAAAAAGCAAGCTCCCTGTATCATCTTTATTGACGAAATTGACGCGGTAGGGCGTCACCGCGGCGCCGGTCTGGGCGGCGGTCATGATGAGAGGGAGCAGACCTTGAACCAGTTGCTGGTTGAAATGGATGGATTCCAGGGCAGTGAAGGTGTGATTGTCGTTGCCGCGACCAACCGTCCGGATGTCCTGGATCCAGCCTTGCTGCGTCCAGGCCGGTTTGACCGTCAGGTGGTGGTCGGCCTGCCGGATGTCCGCGGGCGAGAGCAGATATTGAGGGTGCATAGCCGCAAGGTCCCGACTTCGGATGATGTGGATGTGGCTGTGATAGCGCGCAGCACTCCCGGTTTTTCCGGTGCTGACCTGGCGAATATTGTCAATGAGGCTGCATTATTTGCCGCCCGTGCCAACAAGCGCAGTGTGGATATGGAAGATTTTGAAAAGGCAAAAGATAAAGTCATCATGGGTACCGAACGCCGTTCCATGGTCATGACGGATGAAGAAAAGAAACTGACAGCTTATCATGAAGCCGGGCATGCGATAGTCGGACTGAATGTTCCATCGCATGATCCGGTCCATAAGGTCACCATTATCCCGCGGGGCCGGGCATTGGGTGTGACCATGTTTTTACCGGAAGGTGACAAATACAGTTATACGAGAGAATATCTTGAAAGCAAGCTTTCCAGCCTGTTTGGCGGCCGTCTGGCGGAAGAGATTATCTTTGGGGCTGGCAAGGTGACAACAGGTGCGTCTAACGATATCCAGAAAGCAACAGAGATAGCCCGTAATATGGTGACAAAGTGGGGGCTTTCTGAAAAAGTGGGTCCGCTGACGCTGGGCGGAAATGATGAGGAAGTATTCCTGGGGCATTCCATTACCCGGCACAAGGATATTTCCGAAGCCACATCCAGTGTGGTGGATTCTGAAGTGCGCGATATTATTGAGCGCAATTACCAGCGCGCTGAAAAAATCCTCAAGGAAAATATTGAAAAACTTCATACAATGGCAGAAGCGCTGATCAAGTATGAAACCATAGGCCAGGAACAAATCCAGGATATTATGGCAGGGCGCGCGATTCGCGAACCCGCCAGCTGGCGCAACAAGGAAGTTTCTGAAAAGGCCAAGCAGCAGTCTTCCTCGGAGCAGCCGATTAAAACCGAAGAAAGCAAAGGCCCGCTAAAACTGGATGAAGAAAATCAAGGAACCGCTTCTGCAAATGGATCAAGCATTAACTGAGATGACATCAACCACTCCAAAAACACGCCGTTATTTTGGTACGGATGGCATACGCGGACGCGTTGGCGTATGGCCGATTACTCCTGAATTTGTCTTAAAACTGGGCTGGGCTGTCGGCAAGGTGCTTGCCCGTCAGGGCAATGGCAAGGTGTTGATCGGCAAAGATACCCGCATTTCCGGATACATGTTCGAATCAGTACTGGAATCCGGATTGTCTGCGGCGGGAATAGACACTCATTTGCTGGGCCCTATGCCTACACCTGCTATCGCTTACCTGACACGCACGCTGAGAGCTCAGGCGGGAATAGTGATCAGCGCTTCTCACAATCCTTATTATGATAACGGTATCAAATTCTTTTCATCCCAGGGAACCAAGCTGCCGGATAATCTGGAGTTCGCGATTGAAGAACAACTGGAGCAGCCCATGACTACCGTCGATTCCGCCGAGCTGGGCAAGGCGATACGTGTTGTCGATGCTCCTGGGCGTTATATCGAGTTTTGTAAAAGCACGGTTTCTTCAGACATCATTTTGAATGGCCTCAAAATAGTGGTGGATTGCGCGCATGGTGCTGCTTACCACATTGCGCCTAATGTGTTTCGAGAGCTGGGCGCGGAAGTGGTGGAAATAGGTGTTGAACCTAACGGGTTAAATATCAATTTGAATTGCGGTGCCACCCATCCTGAAGTGCTGCGCCAGAAAGTCCTTGAACATAAAGCAGATTTGGGCATTGCGCTGGATGGCGATGGCGACAGAGTGGTCATGGTAGATCATCGCGGACAAATCCTGGATGGTGATGATTTGTTGTATATTATCGTTAAAGACAAATTGCTGCATGGAACTTTTAGAGGCGGAGTTGTCGGAACAACCATGAGTAACCTGGGTCTTGAAATGGCTCTCAGGCAGAATAATATCGAGTTTGTGAGGGCAGCGGTGGGCGACCGCTATATTATCAGTGAGCTGACCAAGCGTCAGTGGCACCTGGGAGGCGAGCCGTCCGGGCATGTGGTATGCATGGAGATGACAACGACCGGAGATGGTATCATCACAGCCCTGCAAATTCTCGCTGCCATGCGTCATCGAAAAAAGGCCTTGGCGGAAATGTGTTCCGGACTGGTAAAATACCCGCAGGTGCTGCTTAATGTCAGGATAGCGCAGCACCATGACGCTTCGCTGGAAAATGCCGCTGTTCAGCAGGCAGTGCGCGCTGTGGAAGCAGAATTGGGTGAAAATGGCCGCGTGATCTTGCGCCGTTCCGGGACTGAACCGTTAATTCGTGTCATGGTGGAAGGTGAAAGCGAAACAAAAGTCAGGCAATTGGCGGAGCAGTTATCTCAGGTGGTCAGGGAGGCATTGGGAGAGTAGTTTTCCCTTGGCTTCAATGCGGCCTCTCTTGTTTGCTGATTTGAAAAATGCAAAAAAATCCCCTTGTATCGTTCAGATAAAGGGGATTTCAGGATAAAAAAGTGTTGCGGATTAGGCAACCATTTCTTTCAATTTCTTGAGCGCTTTAATCTTGACTGCTTTGTATGCAGGTCTGGCTTTAATCATGATCTCTTCGCCAGTGAAGGGATTAACACCTTTACGAGCTGGTCTTGCCGGCTTCTTAACCACACTGATTTTCATCAGACCTGGCATGACGAATACGCCTGGGCCACCAGATTTTACATGTTTTTCGATAACCTGGGTGAAACAGTCAAGCACAGACACGACATCCTTCTTGGCTAAGCAGGTGACGTCGGTAATGGTCTTGATCATGCCGCTTTTTGACAATGGATCCTTGATGGATGGCATCTTTGCAGGAGCCATTTTTTTAGCTGCGGATTTAGCGGCAGGTTTGCTGTTTCCAGACTTCCTTTTCATTTTTGACGTAGACTTTTTTACGGCCATGTTCATTCCTCACTAAGGTAAAAGACACTAAATAAAATACCATTTCTACAGAATTTTGCGAGAGTTTTTTAATAAAAATAGCGAAAAACAAGGCGAAAACGCCTTGTTTACAGCGGCAAGATGGCTTTGGTGCTGGTTTTTTCCCTGCGTAATCAAAGCGGGTCTGCGTGGGAACATGGGGGGGTGGTTAATCATGCGTGCGAACGAATACTCTCATTATTGCCGCGATGCTGCTTATCTTGAAACGGGTATCATAATGAAACGCAGACCGGCTGCAGATTGATCCCGCAATAAGTATGGATTTCTCCCCTCAAGCAAGAGGTGGCATGCCGCGGGAATTTGGAGTATCTTTCGAATTTCCGCATTGGGAATTCAGGCGGCGGCACTTGCTTGTTTTAGCGGGTTACTATACAATTCTGGCGCTTTTAAGGGTTCATTCTATTCATAGGATTAACGATGAAAACGTATTTTGCAACAAGTGAAAACACAGAACATAAATGGTATGTCGTTGATGCATCAGGAAAAGTCCTGGGCAGACTGGCAAGCCAGATCGCGAAGTGCCTGCGTGGCAAGCATAAGCCGGAATATACACCCCATGCTGATGCTGGCGACTATATTGTTGTTATCAACGCATCGCAGATTAAAGTGACAGGAAAAAAGGAACAGGATAAAGTGTATTATCGTCACTCTGGATACCCAGGCGGCTTGAAGGAAACAACATTCGAAAAGCTTCAGGCAAAAGACCCGGCCCAGATTATCGAAATCGCTGTGAAAGGCATGTTACCGAAAAACCCGTTAGGCAGAGCAATGTTGCGCAAATTAAAAGTCTATGCCGGTGCAGAACATCCACACGGGGCGCAACAACCAGTTGAGATTAATCTTGAGAAAGCAGAATAGGACGTGATCATGGCAGTAGCAGAAAAACATTACTACGGTACCGGGCGCCGCAAAACATCAACAGCCCGTGTGCGTTTGAAACCAGGCAAGGGTAATATTGTCATTAACGATAGAACGCTGGATGTTTACTTTGGCCGTGAAACAGCGCGTATGATTGTGCGGCAACCATTGGATGTGACAGATCTGCATCACAAGTTTGATATTCTGGTGACAGTCGAAGGCGGTGGTATTAATGGCCAGGCAGGCGCAATCCGTCATGGCATTGCACGCGCTTTGGTAGATTATGAGACCAGTTCCGCAGTTGCGGGGTCTGAAGACAATGAAATCAGAAAAGCTTTGCGCAGGGCTGGCTACATGACACGCGATGCGCGAGAAGTTGAGCGTAAAAAAGTGGGCAAACATAAAGCTCGTAAGGGTACACAATACTCCAAGCGATAATTCATTTTGTTATGTCATCTGCATTGGGGGATCGTCTAGCGGCAGGACTACGGACTCTGACTCCGTCAACCTAGGTTCGAATCCTAGTCCCCCAGCCACCTTTTATCTTTTCGCGCCGCTTCGTTTTATTAGAATTATGACTGTTTTCATTTAAATAACTATAAATCACTACGTGAGGAAGAGGTTAGCATGGCAATCATTACAAATAAGCGATCCGTCATGACTTTGTATTCTGGCGCAGTCGATATTCTGAGCCACCGCGTTCGCATCGTCCTCGCTGAAAAAGGTGTATCTTACGAAGTAGTCAACATCGATTCTCGCGGCAAGCCTGAAGATTTGCTTGAACTAAATCCTTATGGCAGCGTGCCGACCCTGGTAGACAGGGAGTTGGCGCTTTATGAACCTAATATCATCGCCGAATACCTGGATGAGCGTTTCCCGCATCCGCCGCTGATGCCGGTTTATCCTGTAGCAAGAGCAAAGGCACGACTAATTATCTATCGTTTCGATCGCGAGTGGGGACCCATCATTCGCAAGCTGGAGTCTGGCAAAACAAACGATCTGCGTGCCGCATCAAAAGAATTGTCAGGTTATATCACGCAATTGATACCGATCTTCAATGCGTCTCCGTATTTTATGGGCGATGAGTTTACCCTGGTAGACTGTTGCATTGCGCCCGTATTATGGCGGTTGCCTGCGTGGGGTATTACTTTCTCACCTGCAGAGGCAAAAGTCATTAACAAATATGCTGAACGGGTATTTCAACGTGATTCATTCCAGGCAAGCCTCACGGAATCTGAACAGGAATTAAGAAAATTAGCGAAAGCAGAATCTGCTTAAGGGAGTAACCACTATGCTGTCAAATAGACCGTATCTTCTACGTGCTTTTTATCAATGGATTGTTGATAGTAACTGCAACCCCATTCTTGTAGTCGACGCAAACAATTCTCGCGCCAAAATTCCCCAGGATTATGCAGAAGGCGGCGAGATTGTATTCAATATTTCACCTACAGCCATTCGTGACTTGAAAATCCTGAATGACTTGATTGAATTCAAGGCATCGTTTTCAGGTGTCATTCACATTATCTCTGCTCCCATTAAAGCAGTTCTGGCTATTTATGCTGAAGAGAATGGCGAGGGAATCTTTTTTGACGCTGAAGAAGATGGTGAGGGAGATAATGCGGTTGAAGAAATGGTATCCCTCAAGGGCATTGATGGCACCGGCGGCGTTGATATGGGCTTGATGGAGCACCAAGCGGGTTCCGGTGAGCCAGCGACTGTCAAGTCCAAGCCAATATTGAAGCTGGTTGAATAATTTCACTCAACCAGCGATCCATTCTCCATTCACTTTGATTTACTTGCCATGTCTGTTTGCCGGAATTCCCAACCTGGATTAAACCAGGTTAGGGATGGCATGTCTGCAGACCGTGCATTCTTGTTGCAGCTTGAAACCCATGCTTGAACCAAACAGCGTGTGTTGTATGCCGCCTTTTGCCAGCACCAGTTTTTGTTTGGCCGCTTCCAGGGTTGCTACAATCTGGCTGGCGCTTAAATCTACCGCGTTTTCTTCCTCATCACTGAAAGGTTCGATAGTGGTTGGGGTGTCGCTGCCTGAATCATGCACATTGCGCTCACATCTGGATTCAGCAGACAATTGTAAAGTTCCAATATCATCCGGCTGAGGTATGGGGGAGGTGGGCATAGGTTTGGGGGAATTAAATACTATGGTATGGTCATTAGTCGGCATGGGAAAGGACATCTTCAGCGCGTCTGACGGTATGCCGGATTTACAATAGGTTTCAACCAATAATTTTAGCTGCTGCTGGAATAAGGTCAGGGGTTTCAATTCCTGATTGATCAGGCTGCGTATGGACTGTACCAGAGCTTGCACCGTGTCTTGCTGAAGCAGAGTTCTGTGGTTTTGGGTGACCAGATTGTCATCTTCAACTTTTGCCAGGGTTTCAGTGTATTTGTCCCAGCCGCCATAGGTATCGCCATACTTTATTGCGGTTTCATTCGTGATTAGTGAAACCAGCTTGCTCATTTTTTTCTTGGGCGCGGTAGGCGCAGTCATCAGGTTGTTAATGCCTTGTTTGACAATCTGCATGTATTTCTTAAATGTGTCTCCATGGATATAACTGTTATCCAGCTGAGACAGAGTTGTTTGTTCCAGCCTTTCCAGACATGCCTGCGGAGATAACTGTTTTAATGAGGCAAATTCAGGAAGAAACAGTTCGTCCAGCTTGCTGGGGGGGATGGAACGCGAGGAAGACAATTCTATTGCTGTTTTGACAATATTGATTAAGTCAGTGGTCAGGCTGTCAGACGGATTGGAAAAATAGGCCTTGGAGCACTCTGGCGAGGGACCGTCTATCAAATACACATGTGTGACATTACCACTGCCAGTCAGAATATCTGCCGCCAGGGCAGCCGGGCCGCAGCCGTAAGAATAACCAGCAAGAATATAGGGCGCAGAGCCTGGAGGAAGACAATCTTGCACGCAGTCTGCTATTAACTGTGCCTGTTCTTGCATGCTAAGTTTTTTTCCGATCAATTCCGGCTTTTTGGGATCCGGAACCAATAACGGATCACAATAAACAAAAACGGGCCGGTTATCACCTTTTGCACGTAATTCTTCAATGAATTCCCTGTACTCGGTGCCATTGCCCAAAATGCCTGGAATTAAAAAGATAGGAATCTGGTCTGGTTTCAGTGGAAACGACCAATTATCGGCTGCGGATTCATCATCGAATCGGACTCTTACAAAAGGCATAAACTAACTCCCCAGCGAGACTAATAATTATTATGAAAATGTTATAATCTATCAAAACTTAATTAAATTATACATACTTGTGTAGCTTATTACTGCGATAATTTCAACTGTTCAGGTTTATAGGTTTCGCTTGCTGTATCGCCTACGTTTGAGGTACCAGGGCTATGCGGCGGCGAACCCGTTTTACCCGTGCGACGTTTAAAAAGCAGAGTTGTCTGACCAACAATCATGGCTCCGGGCTGGAGGAGAATCGGATCTGCTTTGGGCTTCAGCATTGATTCAATTTTTTCGGCCAACTTGGCGATGGTCATATGATAAGTCAGAAAATTGATATCCAGGTCTTGGGAATCCGGATTGTATTTTTTAGTCAGTACGACTTCCAGGGATGACATCGAAAATGAATCTCCGCCCAATTCTTTGAATGACTGGTGTATATTTATCTCTGAAATCGGTTTTTGCAGTATTTCTGACCAAATCTTGCGTAATTCAGCCTGCAAATCTGTTATGGGTTGCTCTTCCACAACAATTGACGATGTGGTTGCCGCGGCTAATGTCCGTATATCCACTTTACCGTTTTGTGTAACCGGAAATTCCTTGAGGACAGTCAGGGATTTCGGATAAGCTGCCGAGGGCAGCAAGGTAGTGGGAAGGAATTTCCTTACCTTGCGTATGACATGTTCCGCAGATTCTTCAGAGTTCGTGGGTACCAGGTAAGCGGTCAAACCGGTAAGCCCCTGGTTTGGCAGAACCACCACATCCTTAATGAATGGCAAGCTGCGAAGCACTGATTCTACCAGATCAAGTTCAACCCTGACTCCGTTGATTTTTAATTGCCTGTCCTGACGTCCCATGAATTTGACCACGACGGTGTCTATATGGCCATTTCCAGGCTGCAGCTGATAGCACCCGTAATCCCCTGTCGCGTACAATCTGACCGCGCCGGGACTGGATGTGTCCTGGCTGGGAGTAAAGACACGTTTTACAGAGTCATAAACCATGACTGGAAATTTTTCCTGGGTCAGGGCGGCATTGTCAAGGTAACCAATGGCAACGCCTGGCCCTGCGACATATATTTCGCCCGGCACACCCAGAGGACATAAGGAAAAATCATTGGGATTCAGAATGAAAATCTGCATGTTACGCACCGGACGTCCAATGATGGTATGATCTGTGCCGGGACGGTAAGTGTGTAATGACAGGCAGATGCCTGTTTCTGTGTGGCCTAGGCCGTTACGGACTTTTCTGTGGATATTTGCATTACACCAGGTGGTCAGAATGTCTTCATGAGGCGAAGCGCCCATGCTGGTGACATCAGTCAATGGCAGATCGGGATTGAGCAGGCTGAGTAGATTGGGTAAAAATACACCAAAATTGATCTGGTGTTTTCGTATGATACTTTCCAGTACCCTGGGGGAATAACGGCCGCTTTCAAATGTCAAATGCAGCTCGCCCCGGGAAATCATGGCGCAAAGCACGTCGTATAAAAAAGCGTCGAAAGTTGGCAAGGCTGTGCAAATGACCTTGCTCCCGTGCTGGATATCTTGTTCAAACAGGGCATTCATCAGATTGGCAAATCCCGCATGCGAAAGTACGACGCCCTTGGGTTCGGGTTTTTCACCGCTGGTTCCAGATGTATACATGATATAGGCAGGATCGCCGGGCGTGAGGGCCGGAGCAACACCGCCGTATTCGGTGGGAGAATGGTATTGATCGCTTTCCTGGCTGATCTGGTCGCGCGTCGGTCCGGATTCCAGATTAATAGGCAGACAAATGTTTTCGAATAACGGTGCGGTCTGATTATCGGCCAAAATGATTGATGTTTTTGTGTTTCCTATCTTGTGAAGTAACGCGGGACATGTTTCAGTTTCCAGGGTCACGATGGTGCCGCCAGCTTTTAAAACAGCCAGCATGGCGATCAGAAGGTTGGGTGACCGGGTCAGTGAAATGCCGACTGGCACCCCGGGCCCGACTCCACGGGATTTCAGAAAATTGGCAAGCTGGGTTGTCTGTTTGTCAACTTCCTGATAGGACAATTTGACGGCTTCTCCCTCTTTGGGATGAAAGACAATGAAGGTCTTGTCCGGACAGGCAAGAGCCTGTTGATGGAAAAAATCGGGAACCAGCAAATTCGTGACTGGGGGTGTGACAGTGGCATTAAGCTTGTCCAGCAGCTGCACTTCTTCTTCAAGGAGTAATGGGGCCGCGCTGATCTTGCCGTTTGGATTCTGGGTGAAATATTCAATGGCTTTCTGGAAATGTCCTATCAGCCGCTCAATAGTCTTATCATTGAATAAATCCGTATTATATTCGATGCAGCATTGATAGAGTGCGCCTTCGCCTGTGTCAATCATATCCAGGTTGATTGCAAAATAAGGAAATTTGCAACGACCTAAATCCAGTTCCACAGGCGGGGTTGCAAAAGTATGCCGCAATGTCAGAGTTGGTTTGGGCTGATTGAGTACCAGCATGACGTTAAATGGCATTGCTGTACGCAATGCGCTTTTGGATTCTGCGCTTACGGCGTGCTGGAAAACCATATCCAGCGGCAACTGGTTTTTTAATCCGCTGCTAATGCTTGATTTGACCTGGGCAAGCAATTCAATAAATGACGCCTCTTTAGTTGATGAAAGCCGCAGCGGCATGCTGTTAAAAAAACAGTTCACCAGCTTTTCCGCGGTTGGCGCATCCACGCACTGATGTCTGCGGTTGGATGAAGTAATTCCTATGCATATATCCGATTCTCCGCTGTAGCGGTAAAGAAGAGAATACAAGACGCCAAGCAGAATCTGGTTATGGGAAAAACCCTGGAATTCCGGCGGCAGACTCAGCCTTTTGACCGTATCCGTGTTCAGGGTGAAATGCATGCGTTTTCCCGTGAACCGGAAGGATTGCCTGGGAGAATAATCTGTTTGCAGATTAAGAGATGAGAGATCAGCGAGGCGTTGTTTCCAGTAGAGCAACCGGCTGCTTTGTTCGGACAAAGGCAAGGAAAAGTCAAGTTCCAGGAGAGAGGGGATGGGGTCCAGTGCGGGAGTGACATTGTCAAGATAAGCATTGTAACATGCCGACAAATCCCTGAATATGACGCCAATGGAACCTTCATCAATCATGACGTGATTGAACATCATGGCAAAGTGATATTTGTCAGGGCCGACTTTGATCAGCACGGAGCGCCACAAGGGCCCATGGGCCAGATCAAACTTGCCATCAATGAAATCTTCCGCGCGCAGGCTGGTGAGCGTATCCCGCAGATTTTCTACTCGGGGGGAGACGGTGGGCACGGAAATAACCTCAGAGGATGAATGGGCGATTTGAGTGCTATCCAGGTAGCGTAAGGGCCAGTCAGAATGTGATGTAAGATCACTGACAGGGGTGATATTGAACACCGGGCCGTCCGAATTCATTTGCACGGTGGCGCGCAGCATTTCATGCCGGGCGATCACAGCCGCCATGGCTTTTCTCAAAAGAGTGATGTCTATGGAGCCGGTAATCTCCACGGCCACACTGCGATGATTGCTGCCAGTATCGGGATAGTGTTTTTCCAGGAGGAGCAAGCTTTTTTGCGCCGCCTGCGGTTGGACGGTTTTTCGGTGAAGCATACTAAGAGCCCTCGTGTTTTTGCTTTGTAGGCGTCTGATGATAAGATAATCTCGAATATACTACATCAGGCTTGATAATTACATATGAAACAGGCCATTAATGCTATGAAATCATTATCAGATTCCAATATTTTAAACCTGGGGAAGTACTTTTATAAATTAGCTGAATGCAGCCAGGATGTATTTTGGATTCGGGATGTTGATTATAAAACGCACCTCTATATCAGTCCGGTTTATGAACAGGTATGGGGGTTAACCTGCCAAAGCTTATATGAGAATAGTGAGTCCTGGCTGACAACAGTACATCCCAAGGATAGGGAGAGAGTAGAGAATGGCCAGGATTTGATCAGGCTCAATCCGGTTGAAGGACGCAGTTATTCTCTGGCATACAGGATCATCCGGCCAGACGGTGAGCTGCGTCGAATCGAGGAAGTGAACTTTCCAATTTTTGATACCAATCAGCATTTGATCGGATTTGCGGGTGTCGCAAAAGATGTCACGGTTGAAAAGCTGCGTTTGGCTGAACTGGAGCAGGCCAGCAAATTCTTCCGGTTTTTTGCTGAAAAAATTCATGCCGTGTTTTGGGCCCGAGACGATTCATGCAACAAACAATTATATCTTAGCCCGGGCTATGAGAAGGTGTGGGGAAGAAGCCGGGAAAGTTTATATGCGAATCCTGATTCCTGGCTGGATACGCTGCATCCTGAAGACCGGGAAAAAGCGTCAAATGTCGCCCGTTTTGAAACACTTGAAGAGATGGGTCAGGATGTCCAATATGAATACCGTTACAGGATTTTCACACCGGAAGGTGAAATACGCTGGATAAAGGATACAAGCTTCCCTATTCAGAATGAAGATAACAAATTTATTGGCTTTGCGGGCATCGCGGAAGACATCACCAAGGAAGTATTGCATGAGAAAAAACTCCGTGAGGCCATGCAGCGTGCCGAAGTCGCGAACCAGGCGAAGTCTGACTTCTTGGCCATGATCAGCCATGAATTGCGCACTCCTTTGAATGCCATCCTGGGCATGGCGCAAATCCTGAAAACCCGGGGTCTGCCGCCCGATCTGGATGAGTATGTTGATATCATCAGTAATGCCGGTAACGGTTTGCTGTCTCTGGTCAGCGACATTCTGGATTTTGCCCGGCTGGAAGCGGGCAAGTTGTCTTTTTCAAATGATCCTTTCGATCTTCATCGTCTGATTTCTCAAATTGTGCATAGCCTGCAATATCAGGCGCGCGAAAAAAATATTGATTTGATGCTGGATTATCGGGCGGAAGACTGCAACGCTGTGATTGGTGACGCGAACCGGGTCAAGCAGGTGATGCTGAATCTGCTGGGAAACGCCCTGAAATTTACCGAACAGGGTTATATCAAGGTTCTGGTCAATTGCAGGAAAAAGACGAAGAACAAAGCGGTATTTGAAATAAGCGTGACTGATACAGGCGTAGGCATCAAGCGGGAAAAACTTGAAAGCATTTTTGAAAAGTTCAGCCAGATTGATTCGATTTATCATCGCAAGCATGGTGGAATCGGTCTGGGACTCGCCATCACCAAACAACTGGTGGAGACCATGGGCGGGGAAATCCAGGTGAATAGCGAATATGGAAAAGGATCGGAATTCCGCTTTACTCTGCATTTGAAGCTGCAGCCGGGCAGTGAAGAGAAAGTGCAGAAACCTGATCCTGCTATTAAACTGCAAGCGTCGGCCTTGCCGCAATATCCCATGCATGTCCTGCTGGTGGAAGATAATGTTATTAACCAGAAAATCGCCAAAGTGATGCTGGAAGATTTTGGATGCAGGGTTGATATCGTCGATAATGGCCAGAAAGTCATGGAGAGAATAGGCGATTTAATCCATTACGATATTATCTTCATGGATGTGGGACTGCCGGATATTAGCGGATTTGATATTGTAAGCAAGCTGCGCGCCATTCCTAAGCTGGTCCGGGTTCCCGTGGTTGCCATGACCGCGCATATACTCGAGCGCGACCGCCAACAGGCAATTGACGCCGGCATGAATCATATGATTCCCAAGCCTATCAGTTATGAAGATATTGCATCGGTATTGGAAGAATATTCGAGAAGAAATAACCCCGATCATGTTTAAAAAAGAATGCGGGGAGCAATCCATATGCCCCAGGCTGGCACCGTGTTGCAATGATGTTTAAATGAAAATACCGGCGGGAATAGTCACAGGGGAAAACAATTTCCCCTGTGACAAAGTCTTATTTACTTTTTGTACTGGAATATCTTCACCACTTTTTGCACGCCGGAAACCTGTCTTGCGATATCGACGGCAATGTCTGCCTGCTGGCGGGTGACGATTCCCATTAAATAAACGACGCCATTTTCAGTCAGCACCTTGATGCTGCTGGATTTCAAGTCTTCAGTCGCCAGCATCAGCCCCTTGATCTTGGTTGTGATCCAGGAGTCGCTGGTGCGGGTCAAGGAGGAAGTCGGCCCTTGTATGGTGATTTGATTATAAACACGGGTGACATCCGGCACGGATTTGGCAATGTCCTCGGCCTGTTGCTTCCAGGATGGATTGGGTGTTTCTCCCGAAAGCAGCACCACTTTGTTGAATACGGTGACTTCAATATGGCTCTCATTCCTTAGCGCAGGCACTTTTCTGATACGGTCAGCGATTTTATTGGAAATGTCCGTGTCCTGCAGTGTTTTTTCTATGGTGCGGTGATCGTACACGACCGCGATGGCGGCCGCGCCGGCGGCTGCCCCGGCGACAAAAATGCACCCTTGCAGGCTTAACGCGAGGCTCAGGATGACGAGAATCTGTTTATACAATTTATTCATGTTATTACTTCTCCGTGACCAAATAATCGAAAGTCAACAATATCGCAAATACAATGGATGATTAATATGTGAGTTTCCTGAATTCGGGCTGTATCATACGCGGGCACACGAATTTCAATATCTTTTTCTTGTAAATGGTCGACTATTTTACCACCATCATATCCGGTTAATGCAATAACCCCCATGTTTTTATCATGCGCGGCCTTGATGGCGTTCACAATATTCGCAGAATTGCCGCTGGTTGAAATGGCGAGCAGCAAGTCGCCCGGCTGCCCTATGGCTCTGATCTGTTTGGCGAATACATCGCTGAAGTGGTAATCATTTGCAATGGCTGTCAGCGTGGGAATATCCGAGCTAAGCGCGATGGCAGGCAGTCCGGGACGTTCCTGCTTGAAGCGGTTCAGCATTTCCGAGCTGAAATGCAGGGCATCGCAGGCGGAACCGCCGTTGCCACAGCTGAGAATCTTGTGGCCTTCCAGCAGGGCTTGCACGATTTCTTCGCTGGCTTCCGCCACAATGTTAATGATGGCGTCAGCCGAATTGATTTTTGTCTGTATGCTATCGGTAAAGTTGCCACGAATCCGCTCTATTATGCTGTTCATAATTTGTATACTCTATTGCTGTTCAAATCCCTGAAAAAAAAGCGTTCTTGATCCATTCCAGCTGCCATTCGCCGTCAACTTTCTGCATGGCGATAATGTCAAAGCGGCTGTTCACTTTATACAGCCAGTCTCGCTTTTGCAAAAAATGCATGGCGGTCCTGGCGAGTTTCGTCTGTTTATTTTTATTCACGGTTTCGGCTGCGCGGCCGTAATCAAGACGACGGCGGCTTCGAACCTCGACAAAAACGATATCATCCCGGTCGCGCATGATTAAGTCAATCTCACCATGATAACAGCGGTAATTCTGTTCTATCAGCGCCAGGCCGTTTCCCTGCAGAAACCGTTTGGCTTCCAGTTCCTTTAATTGACCCAGTTTTTTGCGTGAAATGTCTTGCATGATCATCCTTGAAGTCAGCCTCCTCGTTTTATCCGGCATTTTTGAACCGCTGCGGCATGGCCGCAGGTGTTTTTCTTGATACGTCTGCAAAAATACTCCATTCTTGACCGGGATTCTCGAATGAATAGCAGTTAAGATAAGAAGAGCGGGCTTTCGTCCAGGCGATGGTTCCTTTGGTTCAATAACTTGTTTCCGGGTAAAGTGATACGTTATGCAAGATAAATGTACAGGCACATTATATATTGTTGCGACGCCGATTGGTAATTTGCAGGACATGACGCCGCGAGCAGTGGAAGTTCTGAAAACCGTGGACAGGATAGCGGCGGAAGACACCCGTCATTCTGCCCCATTACTCAAGCATTTTTCAATCGTCAAACCGTCTATTTCCATGCACGAATTCAACGAGCGCGAACGGCTCAGTATTATACTGGATTACCTGTATGAGGGAGAGTCGGTCGCGCTGGTCAGCGACGCAGGTACGCCGTTAATCAGTGATCCTGGATACCATCTGGTGAGAGAAGCCAGATCCCGTGGAATAAAAGTCGTGCCGCTGCCGGGGCCGTGCGCAGCCATTGCCGCATTAAGCGTGGCCGGCCTGCCAACGGATAAATTTTCATTTGAAGGTTTTCTGCCGGCAAAACCCGAGTCGCGGCGCAATCGTCTGGCTTTGTTGCTGCATGAATCTCGCACCATGATTTTTTATGAAGCTCCGCATCGCTTGCTTCCTGTTCTTAAAGCCATGGCAGAAGTGTTTGGAGGTGAAAGAAGAGCGGTCACTGCGCGTGAGCTTACAAAAATTCATGAATCCGTACTGGCGGAAACGCTGGCGAAACTGGTCGCGCATTTTGAAACGCATGAGAATGAGTTGCGCGGTGAGTTTGTCATTGTGCTGCAGGGCGCGGACGAATCGCAGAGTGAAACCCGGGAAGTCATACCCGAAAATGTTCTCGATATTCTTCTGGAGGAATTGCCGCTTAAGCAGGCGGTGGCGCTTGCAAGCAAAATTACGGGTGAGCGTAAAAATGTCTTGTACGAAATGGCCCTGGCAAAGAAGGGCGGTTAAGCTTACGGGTTGTGCCGGCTTGCGGTGACGGGTGTTCGCCCAGTATACTTGGCAAGCCTAAATTATGATGAACCCATTCTATGATTGACGTCTCTGTCCTGGTAGTGAATTACAACACATCCGCCCTGGTGAAAAAGTGTATTGAATCCCTGAAAAATCAACGGGAAGTTCGTTTTGAAATCATCGTGGTTGACAACAACAGCCAGGACGACAGTGCCGCCGTCCTGAAACAGTTTGGCGACGACATCACACTGGTCCTGAATACCGACAACAAGGGATTTGGAACGGCCAATAATCAGGCATTCAGGCTGAGCCGCGGACGCTATCTTTTCATGCTGAATCCGGATGCGGTTTGCACCGATGAAATGAACCTGTTTCATGCTGCCCGGTTCATGGACGCTCACCCGCAGTGCGGTCTCGCCGGAACGCGCATTGTGAATGATGAAGGTCAGATAGAACACACCGTTTTTTATCATTACCCTCGTGAGAAACAAACCCGTGCCGATTTTTCCAGTCTGCCTGGAAAAATCGCGACAGTATTGGGCGCAAGCATGCTTGCGCGCCGTGAAGTCTTCGAGAAAATAAACGGTTTTGACGAGAGCTTCTTTTTGTACGGCGAGGAAACTGATTTGTGCCTGCGGATCCGCAAGGCGGGTCATGAAATCGGCTATTGTGAAAATGTGACGGTGAGGCATGTGGGTAGCGCGAGTGAGAAAGGGAACCCTCGTGAGGAAGTCATTCGGAAAAAGAAAGCGGGAAAATTGCTTTTTTATCAGAAGCATTATCCGCTCCAGGATGTTGCCTCCCTGGTGAAACAGGATCTCAGACATGCACGCTTCCATTTATTCAGATTGTCACTTTTGAAATTGTGTTTTGGGCTTACGCCCAGGCAGGATGGCAAATACCGGCAGC
The DNA here is from genome assembly GCF_902459485.1 of Aquicella siphonis. Taxonomy (NCBI): domain Bacteria; kingdom Pseudomonadati; phylum Pseudomonadota; class Gammaproteobacteria; order Legionellales; family Coxiellaceae; genus Aquicella; species Aquicella siphonis. Next base: position 1,754,901 of record NZ_LR699119.1, on the reverse strand, counting down.
ACAAAGTTGCCCGCGATCTTGCGCTGCATTTTTTAAAGTCGGTTTACCCTGTCTGAAGCGCGCTCCGCTTTTATCACTGAAATGATCCTGTGAATTTCCATGAAAGGCTTGCTTCCGTGCGGCCAGCCCGCAAGGGGGAGACCTGGTGCGGGTGATCGGATAACAAGACTCTAAACTGCTGTTTTTATTTGTATTCCTGATGCTGAGCCGTATCGGGTTCATGATGTATACTGAATATATGAGTCTTCAAGATGATAAATAATGCGAGGAGTCAATAAATGCAGGCTCAAAAGCAGGCATTTGCGAGTGAAGTTGTCAATATTGTGCGGGATATGTGTAAAACCGTTTTCAATTTGCAGAATGAGCGGGATTTGGCGCGCATATTCGGCATCACTCAGGAGCAGATGGAGGCAGTGATTGGCAGAATTATTGACGCATTGCCAGAGGATTTATTCAATCCATCGCATCAGCAGGTGGCGGAGGAAATGAAGTATGTCTGCGCGCGTGAATACATTTTCTTCCAAGTCCAGGAAAAATGGAATGATGCGCGGTATCAGGATGATCTAAGAAAATTCATACATATTTTTACCCGGGATATTTGCAAACGATTTGCGGCGCGCAGTAAATTCCAGGCTTCATTGCGTGAGGAGAAATAAAATGGCCATGACACTGGAACAGCAGCTGGAAATTGAATTTCGCACAAGAAAAACGCGCGAAAAAGATTTTGACATGGATGCGCTTCTTCGAGTGGTTAACGCGGGCTGTGACAAACTAAGGAAAGGTGAGCGGTTCGGTGACGCGGATGAGGCGCTGCAATTTTTGCGGCACTACGCTGTTGTCAGGGATATCGCTTTGGCCGCGCATCTTGGCGAGCATATGCAGAATGAATATGGTATTACTCCCCGTCAATTGCAAGAGTGCAGGAGCTTGCATGGTGAAATTGAGAAATCACACCGGGAAGTTCATCGCGACCCCGCTTTATTTCATGCTGTTGCCGCCGTACTCCGGCGCGAAGACTTCGAGTCGCTGTTTGAGAAATTTGCTCCCTCTTCTCGGCCTGTAGATCATCCTCATCAGGGTTAGCGTCTCTGGAATCACGATTATCACTGCGGCTTGGCCCATCGGGTGTCCGGGCAGCCGGAAATTATCCGGTCAATATTGCCATGTCCTGTGATACACTCACGTCCGAGTCAGCCAGGCAATCGCTCTTTCACCTGGAAGAGAGGAAAGTCCGGGCTCCACAGGGTAAGGCGCCAGATAACGTCTGGGAAGCGTGAGCTTACGGAAAGTGCCACAGAAAATATACCGCCCCGCGTTTGCGGGGTAAGGGTGAAATGGTGCGGTAAGAGCGCACCGCGTAACTGGCAACAGTTGCGGCAGGGCAAACCCCGCCTGGAGTAAGGCCAAATAGGAACTCGATAGCGTGACCCGCGCTGAGTTTGGGTAGGCTGCATGAGGTGCCTGGCGACAGGCATCCCAGATTAATGATTGCCCCCGACAGAACCCGGCTTACCGGCTGACTCAAAAATTTTCCCGCCTGTCGGACAATCAATCCATAGACCATGCTTGTTTCAGTCGTCTGCCGATGACAGGAATTCTTTTTTTTGCCCCTTGCTGCTGGTTTTGTGGGTCAATGTGGCAGAAAGTGTTGTTTTGTGGAAATTTGTGGTATATTCATTATTACCCACAGGAATCTTCGGCTGCTTCTGAATGTGAGGGTTATTCCTTGTGGGGATTTCTCTCTCGGGGAGGTTAATGCAGTGTTTCGCGGTATAACTGGGGTCAACATCGATGCGAAGGGCAGGTTCGTGATGCCAACCCGATACCGCGAACGGCTGCAATTGGACAGTAAAAGTGCAGTGGTATTAACGATTGATACCGAAGAGCGCTGTCTGCTGGTTTATCCACTGCCTGAGTGGGAGGAAATTGAAAGAAAGCTGGCCGGGCTCCCCAGTTTTAATCCGGCCGCACGCCGAATCCAGCGCTTACTGGTCGGGCATGCAACAGATGTGGAAATGGATGGACAGGGACGTGTCCTATTGCCGCCTCTATTGCGCGAATATGCGGGGTTGAGAAAACGCGCGGTATTGGTGGGGCAGGGTAAAAAATTTGAATTGTGGGATGAAACCCATTGGGATGAGAGCCGCAGCCGCTGGCTGCAGGAAGAGTCCGATTCAAGTCAATCTGCACTGCCTGAAGAGGTGAAATCTATTTCGTTGTGATGTAAAAGGAGTTTACTAACTAACATGGCTGCTTGCCGTATGAGCGATATTTTTCACCATCATGTTCCAGTGCTGCTTGAAGAAGCAGTCACTCATCTTTTCACACTCGCGAACGGGATTTATGTAGACGCCACTTTCGGACGGGGAAGCCATGCGCGGGCCATTCTGGACCGGCTGGGTCCCGCGGGGAAATTGATTGCATTTGACAAGGATCCGGAAGCGGTTGCCTATGCGCAACAACATTTTGCGCAGGATACGCGCTTTACTATCGTGCACGGTTCTTTCGCGGGCATGCGCGGCAGTCTCGAGGCTTTACAGGTATCCGGCAAAGTGAATGGTATTTTATTTGATCTGGGTGTGTCTTCTCCCCAGCTGGACAACCCTGATCGCGGTTTCAGTTTTTCAAAATCCGGCAAGCTGGATATGCGCATGGATACCAGCCAGGGTATGGATGCAATGACCTGGATTGCTCAAGTTGATGAGAAATCGCTGGCGGATGTGCTCTATCAATTTGGTGAAGAAAAATTTTCCCGTCGTATCGCCCGCGCGATCGTGGAAGCGCGCACGATGTCTCCTATCACAACGACGGCACAGCTTGCAGATATCATCAGGCTGGCCATGCCCAAGCCGCAAAAGCCTCATGACAAACATCCGGCTACTCGCAGTTTCCAGGCTATCCGTATTGCGGTCAATCAGGAATTGTCTGATCTTGAGGCGGGCTTGCAGCAGGCATTAGATGTTCTGGCTTTAGGCGGTCGTTTATCCGTGATCAGTTTTCATTCTCTGGAAGATCGCATCGTCAAGCAATTTATCAAGCAGCATGAAAAAGGTCAGGATTTGCCCCGGGGTTTGCCAGTGAAAGGCACGCTTTTTAACGCTCGCCTCCGTTCCATAGGCAAGCCGATCAAGCCAGGATTAAAGGAAATTCATCAAAACCCAAGGGCACGCAGTGCCATATTACGTATAGCGGAGAAACTATCATGAACGCGGCAGCTCGCTTAGTTCATCAAAGCGTTATTTCTCGTCACCTGGTCTTGTCCCATTTTCTGACACGCAGGCAAATCACTGTGGTGATACTGGCCCTGGCGGTTTTACTATCAGCGCTCAGTATAATCTACGTCACTCACGTGACCCGTATCCTGCATGCTGCCTATCAACATAATCTGGTCGAGCGTGAACATTTACATGTTCAGCGCGGGCAATTATTATTGGAACGCAGTACCTGGATGATGCAAGCCAGAATTCAGCGGATTGCAGAAAGTAAACTAGGGATGGTTGTCCCTGATCATAAATCAGTGATGATTATTCATGAATAACCTCTTTTCTGAAAGAACAAATCAGTGCCCCCGTCCAGCACCCGGCAATCAGCAGTAACCATTGAGCGGCCATCGTATATTGCCTGGCGCTTTTATCTTGTTTTGTCAATCATCCTCCTCGCGGTGGTGGGACTGGCCCTGCGCGTTTTTGAACTCTCTATCCTGAGTCAGGATTTTTTGCGTCATCAAGGGGACGAGCGTGTGTTGAGACTGGTCAGTACCCCCGCATTCAGGGGGATGATAGTTGACCGCAATGGTTTTCCGCTTGCTGTCAGCACTTCGGTTTATTCAGCATGGATCAATCCTCAGGAATTTTCGCCCGCTCGCGATCAGCTGGATGATCTTGCCCGGTTGCTGCAGGTCAAAGCGCTTTCCATTACATCGATTGCCAAAAATGGATTGAAAAAGAATCGTGAATTCGTCTATCTGAAGCGGTCGCTGTCGCCTGAAACGGCCGCCCAGGTCAAATCTCTGAATGTACCTGGTGTGTATTTGCAGGAAGAATACAGGCGTTATTATCCTGAGGGTGAAGTGACTGCCCAGGTGGTCGGCATTACGAATATTGATGATAAAGGACAGGAAGGCATTGAGCTTGCTTACAATGAGTGGCTGCAAGGCGAGCCTGGTAAAAAATGGGTGGTCAAAGACCGGATCGGCCGTGTGATTTCAGATGTTCAAACACTACAGGACCAAAGGCCGGGCCGGGATTTGGTGTTGAGCATAGACAGGCGGATTCAGTATCTGGCTTATCGTGAATTGTTGGCGGGTGTCGTTGAAAAACAGGCCGCTTCGGGCTCCGCGATAGTCCTTGATGTGAAAACAGGTGAAATTCTCGCGATGGTGAATGTGCCGTCGTTTAATCCCAATAATCGCAAAGGTGCGAAACATGAAAGTTATCGCAATCGCGCAGTCACGGATATTTTTGAGCCTGGATCTACAGTTAAGGCATTCACCATCGCGAGCGCGCTGGAAAGCGGGCGTTTTAAACCGGATTCCATTATCGACACGTCGCCCGGATGGATGCGGGTGGGACACAATGTTGTCAAGGATAAAAAGAATAACGGTTTGCTGAGTCTGTCTCAGATACTTCAGGTTTCCAGTAACATGGGCGCGGCAAAGCTGGTGCTGGCAATGCCGCCGGATCAGTTATGGAGTGTTTTGAACCGGGTGGGATTCGGCGAGGCGACGGGTGTGGGTTTCCCGGGCGAGCAAACGGGAATGTTGATTCGGCATAATCCATGGGGTTCATTTGTTTTGGCCACGCTCTCATTTGGTTACGCCATGTCCGCGACATCTCTGCAATTAACGCGCGCTTACTCCGTGCTCGCGAATCATGGTGTGAAACTGCCTGTTTCATTATTGAAATTGGCGAAACCACCGACGGGTAAACAAGTCCTGGATCCGGTCATAGCCAGAGAAATGCTGATCCTGCTGGAATCCGTCTTTGCGAAGGGCGGATCAGCCCATACGATTTCGGTGCCGGGTTACCGTGTCGCGGGCAAGACCGGCACAGCGAAAAAAGCCGGGCAGGGAGGGTATGAGAAACATCGTTATATCTCATCATTTGTGGGGATTGCGCCGGTAAGTGATCCGCGGCTGGTGGTGACGGTGGTCATCGATGATCCCATGGGCAAAGATTATTACGGCGCCCTGGTATCAGGCCCGGTTTTTCAGCGCATCATGTCAGGCGCATTGCGGCTGCTGGATGTCCCGCCGGATAACGAGTCTGAAAAATCAGATATTTCAATGTGATAAATTAATGTGCGCACACTGAAGAGGTGTGTCATGGCTCAATGAGAGGCTGCAAACTTTCTTTGAATCATGTATTGACGATATAATCATTCATTTACCGGATTAATGCCATTCATGCGTTTATCACAATTGCTGCAAGATTGTTATCTTCTTCCCGTTGAAGCGGACCGTGAGATTTCCGGCTTGACCCTGGATAGCCGCCAAGTGAAATCACAGGGCTTGTTTCTGGCGGTCAAGGGTGCGCAGCTGGACGGGCGTGACTATGTGCGTGACGCCGTTTCGCGCGGGGCGGCTGCGATTCTGGCGGATGCGGATGAAGAGGACCTGCCGGTTGCCTGGCAGGCGGACATTCCTTTTATTCCCGTGTTCCAGCTGCGTAAACAGCTGGGCGGGCTTGCAGCCCGCTTTTATCAGTATCCCGCAGAGAAAATGCGCATGATAGGCGTGACGGGAACCAGTGGAAAAACATCATGTACACATTTCATCGCTCAAAGCCTGCAGTCGCTTGATATCTCGTGCGGCATCATAGGCACGTTGGGGTGCGGATTTTATGGTGCCCTGGGCACGGCGGGCCTGACCACGCCGGATGCAGTGACACTGCAGGCGACCCTCGCGCAATTTTCAGACTGTCATGCGCATGCCATCGCCATGGAGGTTTCCTCGCACAGCATAGATCAGGAGAGGATCAGGCCTGTGGCATTTGATCTGGGCATTTTTACCAATCTCAGCCAGGATCACCTGGATTACCATGGTGATATGGAGACCTACGCGGCGGTCAAGCGCCGCTTTCTCGCTGATAGATCGACAAAACATCTCATTATCAGTGCGGATGACGCTTATGGGCGGGCATGGATTAATGAGCTTGCCAGTCAAAAGCCGGTTGTCGCTTACGGCTTGCGCCGGCATTTGTCCATTCCTGCGGATATTCCTTTTGTGTATGCGGCGCGCGCAGACTTGACGCCTGAAGGCATACGCGCGGAAGTTCGCACTCCCTGGGGTGAAGGTGAACTGCTGCTTCCGCTAATGGGTCAATTTAATCTGAGTAATGCGCTCGCGGTGCTGGCGTCCTTATGTGTTTATGGCATTTCCCTGGAGCAGACACTGGCTTGCCTCTCCCGTCTGCAGACCGTGCCTGGCCGCATGCAGACCCTGGGTGGTCCCGGACAGCCGCGTATCATAGTGGATTATGCGCACAAACCCGACGCACTGGAAAAAGTGTTGCAAGCTTTGCGGGCGCATACCGAAGGAAAATTATGGTGTGTGTTTGGCTGCGGAGGGGAAAGAGACCGGGGAAAACGGCCATTGATGGCAAAAATAGCCGAAGAATGGGCTGATCAGGTGATCGTTACCAATGACAATCCGCGGCATGAGAATCCTGGAGAAATCGTTGCTGAAATCATGCGTGGATTTTTACATCCTGAGCGGGTTTTCATCGAGATGGATCGTTCTAAAGCAATACAGAACAGTATACAATGGGCAACGGCTAAAGATTGTGTATTAATCGCGGGCAAGGGGGCTGAGCGCTATCAGCAAATCGGCGATGAAAAAATCCCCTTTGATGATGTGGAACAGGTGAAAGCGTGCCTGGCGAAAGATTAATGCGTGCGCAGGTGTTGCTTCTGTTTAGGCTGTCCCGGATCTTTATCAAGAAGGGTATTATTTCAGTGTATGGAGAAGGTCAATGTTATTGTGGTTAAGCGAGTGGCTCGCTAAGTATTTCCATGTTTTTCATGTCTTTCAATATCTGACCCTGCGCGCGATCCTGGGCACGCTGACCTCTCTGATCATGGCGTTGCTGCTGGGCCCCGGCATTATCCGCCACCTGAGTTCGCACCGCGTCGGACAAGTTGTACGCGATGACGGCCCGCAAAGCCATTTTAGCAAGGCGGGGACGCCTACCATGGGCGGTACCCTGGTCATTATTTCAGTCCTGTTGAGCACACTGTTATGGAGCGATCTTTTAAACCGCTATGTCTGGCTGGTACTCATGATTACATTGGGATTCGGAGCCATCGGCTATTGGGATGATTATCGCAAGCTGGTATTGAAACATAGCCGGGGAATGCCGGCACGGCAGAAATATCTTTGCCAGTCGTTATTAGGTTTGGGCGCCGCGCTTTATCTGTATTTTACAGCAAGCCTGCCTGTCGAGACCCAGCTCGTTATGCCGTTTTTTAAGAACTTGTCGCTGGCTATGGGGCCGTTCTTTATTATTTTTACCTATTTTGTGATTGTGGGCTCCAGCAACGCCGTCAACCTGACGGATGGCTTGGACGGGCTGGCTATCATGCCGGCGGTCATGATCAGCGGCGCGCTGGGTGTGTTCGCTTACGCGACGGGGAATATTCATCATGCCACTTATCTTGCCATCCCCTATGTTCCCGGTGCGGGAGAGATAGTCGTATTTTGCGGGTCGCTGGTTGGCGCGGGGCTGGGATTTTTGTGGTTTAACACCTATCCCGCGCAAGTGTTCATGGGTGATGTGGGCGCGCTCGCGCTGGGCGCGGCGCTGGGGATCATTGCGGTCATCGTGCGGCAGGAAATTGTGTTTTTTCTTATGAGCGGAATCTTTGTGCTGGAAACGGTTTCCGTGATACTCCAGGTCGGATCTTACAAATTGACCGGCAAACGGATTTTCAAAATGGCTCCCATCCATCACCATTTCGAATTAAAAGGCTGGCCTGAACCGCGTGTTATTGTAAGGTTCTGGATTATTACTTTTGTTCTGGTGTTGTGCGGATTGGCAACCCTCAAACTGCGATAAAACGAGTCTCATGTATGTCAGTAGCTGAACTAAATGTCATTGTGGGATTGGGGGCAACCGGCCTCTCCTGCGCGCGTTACCTGAAACAATGCGGAGTGGAGTTCGCGGTCACTGATACGCGCCCGAATCCGCCGCACCTTGCAGAATTATACCGTATCGAGCCCGATGTGCGGGTCGCTTTGGGCGGGCTGGATCCGTCTTTGCTGAGCAAGGCAGGCCGCATTATTCTCAGTCCCGGAATTGCCTTGCGCGAGCCCGCGATCGCCGAGCAGGTCAGGCGCGGTACGCCTGTCATCGGAGATATCGAATTATTCGCGCATGCGGTCAGTGCTCCTGTCATTGCAATTACCGGCACGAATGCGAAAAGCACAGTCACCACACTGGTGGGAAAAATGGCCGAGGCGGCAGGGTATCAGGCCGAAGCAGGCGGTAATCTCGGAATTCCCGCGCTGGATTTGCTCGCAAGAAGTCCCTCTGCTCATCTTTATGTTCTGGAATTGTCGAGTTTTCAACTGGAAACGACTTATACACTAAAGCCTAGTGTCGCTACCGTGTTGAACGTCACGCCAGACCATATGGACCGTTATGATGATCTGGCCGCATATACGCGAGCCAAATACCGTGTCTATCAGCATTGCCGTGTCGCGGTGTGCAACCGCGACGACATTCTGACTGAATGCCGTGAAACCCAGGTGCAAAAGAAATGGCATTTTACCTTGAATGCCCCCGGCCGGGGTGAATTCGGTCTTGTGCAGCAGGGTAATGAAACCTGTCTTGCCTTTGAAGACCGGCCGCTCTTGTCCGTTAACGAACTTCCGGTGATGGGAAAGCATTATCAGGCGAATGCTCTTGCGGCACTCGCCATAGGGCATGGATTCGGGCTGCCATTCGAATCCATGCTGAATGTCTTGCGCACTTTTAAAGGCCTGCCGCACCGCTGTCAATTTGTTCGCGAACGTCATGGAGTGAAATGGTATAACGATTCCAAAGGTACGAATGTGGGTGCGACACAGGCTGCCATCGAAGGCCTGGGAAGCGAGATTAGCGGAAAGCTGGTCATGATCCTGGGCGGAATAGGCAAGAATGCGGATTTCAAATCATTGATGCCCGCGATCAGTCAATATTCCCGGCACGTTGTTTTAATAGGCGAAGCCGCCAGGGAAATTGCCGGTGTGATTAACGGCAGTGTGCCGGTGTCTTTTGCGGGGTCGATGGAAGAAGCTGTCAGCCAGGCGGCCGCCAATGCGCACAATGATGATTGCGTTTTGCTTTCTCCCGCTTGCGCCAGCTTTGACATGTTTAAAAATTACGAGCATCGCGGCCAGGTATTTACGGAAATCGTTGAAAAACTGCCTTGAAGCGCGGTGGCGAACACGGAATGAACTTGGTGAGGACTCGCTATTTTTGCGGCAAGGGTTTAAAACCGGTTCCAGCCTGATGAGGAAAATAGATCGTGCGATCCTATTCTGCAGCCCGGCAAGCCGTTGCGCCGGCTCTTTACGATAAATGGTTTATTTTTTCGGTGATCAGCATCGTTGTCCTGGGTCTGGTCATGATGACGTCCGCTTCGATTGAAATCTCCGACAAACAAATGCACCAACCCTTCTATTTTCTGTTCAAACAACTGGTTTTTCTTACATTGGGGATTTTGCTGGGCAATATCGTCATGCATCTGGATATCTCATATTGGGAAAAACTGGGCGGTTTTTTGCTGCTTTGTGTCATGCTAATGCTGGCCTTAGTACTGATACCCGGGGTTGGTCACAGTGTGAATGGCAGTGCGCGCTGGATTGGTTATGGTCCTTTTACCTTCCAGGTTTCTGAGTTGACCAAGTTCATGGTGGTCATTTACATGGCGGGATATCTCGTCAGACATAACCACGAAGTCCGTAATAAGTTAAGCGGTTTTGTCAAACCCATGATGATTCTGGGCGTAATCGCAACCCTGTTATTGCGGGAGCCTGATTTTGGCGCCACAGTGGTAGTCACGACGACTGCTCTCGGTCTCATGTTTCTTGCCGGCATGCGCCTGCGGCACTTTGTGGCATTATTTTCTCTGGTCATCGGGGCGCTGGCTGTGATCGCTGTTTCAGCGCCTTATCGCCTGGCGAGGCTGACCAGTTTTTTGAATCCCTGGGAGCGCCCGTTTGATACGGGTTATCAACTCACACAATCCCTCATTGCGTTTGGAAGAGGCGGATGGCTGGGCATAGGTCTGGGAAAAAGCATTCAGAAAATGTTTTATCTGCCTGAGGCGCATACTGATTTTCTTTTCGCTGTGATTGCGGAAGAACTGGGGCTGGTGGGCATGTTCATCGTCATGGCGTTGTTTTTGCTCCTGGTTGTCCGGATTTTCTTGATGGGCAGACAAGCACAGCATCTGGGCCGGTATTTCGCGGGATTTCTCGCATACGGGTTTGGTTTGTGGATAGCGATTCAGTTTACGGTCAGTATTGGTGTAAACTCAGGACTTTTGCCCACCAAGGGGCTGACACTGCCATTGATGAGTTATGGCGGGAGCAGCATCCTGGTGAATTGTATTATGATCGCAGTCTTATTGCGAATTGACCATGAAAACCGGTTAACTGAGCTGGGTATCAAGTAAATGACGAAACCAATAAAACCGCTGAAACGGGTGTTGATTATGGCCGGCGGTACAGGCGGTCATGTTTTCCCGGGTCTTGCTGTGGCAAGATATCTGCACCAGCAAGGTGTTGAAGTGCATTGGCTGGGCACCCGCCAAGGCCTGGAATCCCGGCTGGTGCCCGAAGCCAATATTCCGCTGCATTTGATTGCTATCGGCGGTGTGCGCGGGAAAGGCATGAGGACCTTGTTATCCGCACCCTTCAAAATAACTGCTGCGGTAAGGCAATCCCTGCGCGTTATCCGGCATATCAATCCGGACGCTGTGATAGGCATGGGGGGGTTTGTCAGCGGGCCGGGGGGGGTGGCGAGCTGGCTGAGCAGCCGCCCACTGGTCATTCACGAACAAAATGCAAAAGCGGGGTTGACAAACAAACTGCTGGTGCGCTTTTCACGGCGGGTGCTGGAAGGGTTTCCCCTGGTTTTCCGGCAACAGTCCAAAGTGGTTGAGGTAGGCAACCCGGTCAGGCATGAGATTGAAACCCTGCCGCCGCCGCAAGAGCGTTTTTCTGCCAGTCTGCCTCGTTTGCGCCTGCTGGTGTTAGGCGGGAGCCTGGGCGCACAAGCCTTGAATGCGGTGGTGCCGCTCGCACTCTCGCGGCTCGCGCCGGAAGATCAGCCGGAAATCTGGCATCAAACCGGCGACAAGCACTGCGAGTCCACTAAAAAATCTTATGAATCCATGGGCATAGATGCAAAAGTTACACCATTTATTAAAGATATGGCGAATGCTTATGCTTGGGCAAATGTGGTATTATGCCGGGCAGGGGCGTTAACAGTCGCAGAATTGTGCGCGGTCGGCCTGGGCGCCATTCTGGTTCCTTTTCCGTTTGCGGTTGATGATCACCAGACGGCGAATGCGGAATTCATGGTGAAAAATAACGCCGCGCTATGTGTTCAGCAAGCTGAACTAACTGAAAGCCGGCTGGCGGAAATCTTGAAGCAGTTTTCTCAATCTCCCGGGAAATGCCTGGAGATGGCGCAAGCAGCATATCAATTACGTAAAGTGAATGTCGCTGAGAAGTTTTATCAAATACTTTGCGATGTTATTAATTAAGGAGGTCTGCCGTTGAGTTGGATGTTTGAGATGGGACATATTAAGCATGTCCATTTTGTGGGTATTGGCGGCGTCGGTATGGCGGGTATCGCTGAAGTCTTGCTGCGGCAAGGTTATACTGTTTCCGGATCCGATCTTTCTGAAAATGCATTGACTCAGTGGCTGCGAGTCATGGGGGCAATCATCTATCGCGGTCATGATGCGGAAAATATCAGGAATGCGGATGTCATCGTGCGTTCTTCCGCGGTGGACTGGCGCAATCCGGAGCTGGAAGCGGCCCGTCTCGCGCATATTCCCATTGTTCCGCGCGCTGAAATGCTGGGTGAGTTGATGCGCTTCCGTTATGGGATTGCCATTTCCGGTACGCACGGCAAGACCACCACGACCAGTCTGGTGACCAGCATTCTTGCTGAAGCAGGCCTGGATCCGACCTTCGTGATCGGCGGCCGGCTGAATAGTGTGGGCAGTAACGCCAGATTGGGCCGCGGTCATTACCTGGTCGCGGAAGCGGATGAAAGCGATGCTTCATTTTTATATCTCAAACCCATGATTTCCATAGTCACTAACATTGATCAAGACCACATGGGAATGTATGAAAATGATTTCGAACGCCTGAAGACCACGTTCATTGATTTTCTGCACCGGCTGCCGTTCTATGGTTTGTCAGTCTTGTGCGTGGATGATCCGGTTGTGCGCGAGATATTGCCTGAGCTGTCACGTCCGGTCGTGACTTACGGCATGACCGAAGAAGCGGATTTCAAGACATTGAAATATTCTCAAAACGGCATGCGTACGCAATTTGTGGTGCAAAGACCCAAGGGACAGTCGCCGTTACCGGTGACTTTAAATCTGCCGGGCCGCCACAATGTGTTGAATGCTCTGGCGGCGATTGCGGTCGCGTCCGAATTGAAAGTCCAGGATCGTGCCATTATTGAAGCCTTGGAAAATTTCGCCGGTATCGGTCGGCGTTTTCAAGTATATGGTGATTTTATTTTGGACAAGGGCGGACAAATTACCCTGGTGGATGATTACGGTCATCACCCCAGGGAAATTGACGCGACACTGCAGGCGGCTCGCGAAAGCTGGCCGGACCGGCGTCTTGTCATGGTTTATCAGCCGCACCGCTATACACGCACACGCGATTTGTTTGGGGACTTTTGCAATGTGCTGTCCAAGCCGGACAAACTCATGCTGCTGGATGTTTATCCTGCGGGGGAGGAATATATCCAGGGCGCGGACGGTGCTTCGCTGGTGCGCGAGATCAAAAAGCGCGGCCAACTGGATCCCATATTTGTCGAACGACACGAGTCGCTGCCGTCCCTGTTTGAAAAAGAATTGAAGGACGGCGATGTGCTGCTTATGCAGGGCGCAGGAAATATAGGTGGACTGGCGGCCAGGCTGGCGGCAACAAGCCTGAAGGAAATTGGAAAATAATTTGCGGAAAAGCAGTCGTGGCGTCAGCTGGCTGCGCCCGGATCTCTGTGCCGGCGCGGCCCGATATGGTTTGTGGAAAAAGATATGAATGAAATCATCCCATCGTCTGTCGCAGCCTTGTTGCGCGGCAGGCTGCTAAAAAATGAAGTGTTGGCAAACTATACTTCCTGGCGCACGGGCGGCCCGGCTGATTATGTCTTCATTCCGGCAGACCTTGAAGACCTTTCGCTTTTTCTGCGTGCAATACCCGCTTCTCTGCCTGTCACCTGGCTGGGGCTGGGAAGCAATACCCTGATTCGCGACGGCGGCCTTGAAGGCGTGGTGGTGATTACCCAGGGTGCGCTGAACAAAATCGAGCAAATCAATCCCCTGGAAGTGCGCGCCGAAGCGGGTATTGCCTCTGCGCAGCTTGCGCGGTTTACCGCGCGGGCGGGATCGGCCGGTCTCGAATTTATGGCGGGTATTCCGGGAACAGTCGGCGGTGCGCTGGCCATGAATGCCGGGTGTTTTGGCGGCGAAACCTGGCAGCATGTACGCATGGTGGAAACCATCAACCGGACAGGTGAAATCAAACTTCGTCCCCTGGCAGATTTCACGGTGAGTTACCGGCATGTGATCAGGCCTGAGAGTGAGTGGTTCGTGGCCGGTTATTTTGGATTGCAGCCTGGAGACAAGGAAAAGTCGCTTGCCTATATCCGTACGCTGCTGGAAAAGCGTAATAACAGCCAGCCTACAGGCACAGCGAACTGCGGTTCGGTTTTTCGTAATCCTCCCGGCAGCTTTGCCGGAAGACTGATTGAAGAGTGCGGGTTGAAAGGAAAACAGCTGGGAGGCGCCCGGGTCTCGCAAAAACACGCCAATTTTATTATCAACGAATCCGACGCGACTTCCGCGGATATTGAAAATCTGATTACCAGTGTGGGTGCTACCGTAGAAGAAAAAACCAGTGTACGATTGATACCTGAAGTTTGTATTATTGGCCGGCAGAAAACCTAGGAGCTGCCTCAAAAATACACTTGTCTGATTTTGTCTTGGGTGATGGGGCAAGTCCACAAAGGTATGTGCAATGGACGTGAGAAAAGGAAAACAGAAATTCAAACTCTTGCAACATCTGTCCCAGATTTTGAAAATATCGTTTCTTGGCGCGGTGATCATTTCCATTGTTTTTGCCCTCAATCAGCTTGATCTTGCGCGTTACTTCCCAATCAAGACGGTCCGTGTGTTTGGTGTCAACCGGGTGAATAATGAAGAAGTCCGCAGTTTGCTGCTTCCGCTGGTGAGCCGCGGCTTTTTTACTGTGAACGTGGAATACATACGCGACCGTTTATCGCAGATGCCGTGGGTGTCAGAGCTTTACGTGCGCCGCATCTGGCCTGATCAGATCGAAGTCAAGCTGGTGGAAAAAAAACCCGCAGCACGCTGGAATAATGAAAGTCTGCTCAGTGAAGCAGGAGAAGTGTTTACTCCTCCCAGAGAAACTTATCCAGCCAATTTGCCTGACTTTATCGGCCCATCAGGCCAGCAGATTTTCATGCTGAAGTATTTCAACGACATCAATCGATTATTGTTCCCATTACATGCTAAGATTTCTCATCTGGAGCTGACTCCGTATTTTACATGGAAATTAACGCTGGATAACGGAATTACCATGCAAATAGGGCATAAAGATATCTTGACTCGTTTGAGTCATTTTGTGAAAGTGTACCCGAAAATCGTGGGCGCGCGCGCCACAGAGGTGGATTATATAGATTTACGCTATCCCAATGGGATGGCGGTGCGCTGGAAAGAGACAGTAAGTACCTGAATCCGATAGAATATTGGAAGAATAAATATGGCAAAGAAGCCAGTGAACAAAGATCTCTTGGTGGGCATTGATATCGGCACTTCTAAAGTGGTCACCCTGGTGGGTGAAATGACAGGCGATGGTAAATTGAATGTGATCGGATTTGGATCGCATCCATCGCAGGGATTAAAAAGAGGTGTGGTTGTTAATATTGAGTCAACGGTTCAATCCATTCAGCGATCTGTGGAAGACGCTGAACACATGGCCGGCTGTGAGATTTTTTCTGCTTATACCGGCATTGCCGGCAGTCATATCCGCAGCATCAATTCGCATGGCATCGTCGCGATACGCGACAGGGAAGTGTCCCAAAGTGATGTGGAGCGTGTCATTGATGCCGCCAAGGCCATCGCTATTCCTGCTGACCAGAAAATCCTGCATGTACTCCCTCAGGAATTTATCATTGATAATCAGGATTCCATTCGTGAGCCTGTCGGCATGTCCGGTGTCAGGCTGGAAGCGAAAGTCCATATTGTGACTGGCGCGGTTAGTGCGGCGCAGAATATCGTAAAGTGCATGAAGCGCTGCGGTCTCGCGACCAGTGATATCGTGCTTGAACAATTTGCTTCAAGTCAGTCAATTTTAACGGATGATGAAAAGGAACTGGGTGTCTGCATGATTGATATCGGCGGCGGAACCAGTGATATAGCTATTTTTACCGACGGCGCCATCCGTCATACCGCGGTGATACCGATTGCCGGCGACCAGGTCACCAATGACATCGCGATTGCGCTGCGCACCCCAACGCGTAACGCGGAAGAAATCAAAATCAAATTTGGCTGTGCCTTGCAGGATCTGGTGGATAGCAATCAGCAGATCGAAATCCCCACCATTGGAGACCGGGCAGGCCGGCGTTTGCCTGCGCGCGCGCTGGCGGAAGTGATTGAGGCAAGATATGAGGAATTATTCACTCTGGCGTTATCAGAGTTGCGCCGCAGCGGTTTGGAAGATTTTATCGCGGCGGGCATCGTATTGACGGGGGGTGCGTCCAAGATCGCAGGGGCACAGGAGCTTGCGGAGCGGATATTCAAGATTCCTGTGCGGATAGGCAAGCCTTTCAGCGTGACCGGCTTGCCTGACATCATTCACAATCCTATTTACGCGACTGGCGTGGGTTTGCTAGTGTATGGTCAGAAGCAGCGTCTGAGCCAGCGTGAAGTTGTGATCAATCAGCCCAGTATAAAAAGTTTATGGTCGAGAATGAAAAACTGGTTCCAGGGTAATTTTTAACGAGTCCTAATGGAGTGATGGCATGTTTGAATTATTGGATACGTGTCAACAAAATGCAGTGATTAAGGTCGTCGGCATCGGCGGCGGCGGTGGCAATGCGATTGAGCACATGATGGCTGGCCATATCGAAGGCGTGGAATTTATTTGTGCCAATACCGATTCCCAGGCGCTCAAAAATTCTTCTGCGAACACGGTTATCCAGCTGGGCGAAGGAATCACCCGCGGGCTGGGTGCCGGCGCGAACCCTGAGGTCGGACGGCGTGCCGCGGAAGAAGACCGCGAAAAGATTCGTACCGCACTGACTGGCGCAGATATGGTCTTTCTCGCCGCAGGCATGGGCGGAGGCACGGGTACAGGCGCTGCGCCCGTATTTGCGCAGATTGCGAAAGAGCTGGGTATACTGACTGTGGCTGTCACCACCAAGCCATTCACGTTTGAAGGCAGGATGCGCTTGCAAACGGCTGAACAAGGCATTGCCAATCTGTCACAGCATGTAGACTCACTTATCACGATTCCCAATAACAAATTATTAAGCGTGCTGGGTAAAAACGTCACGCTCATTAATGCATTCAAGGCTGCGAACGACGTGCTGCGAGGCGCAGTGCAGGGGATAGCGGAATTGATCACACGTCCGGGCCTGATCAATGTGGATTTTGCGGATGTGCGTACGGTCATGTCTGAAATGGGGATGGCCATGATGGGTACGGGCGTCAGTTCCGGGGATAATCGCGCGCGTATGGCGGCAGAAGCTGCCATAGCCAGTCCGCTGCTTGAAGATGTGGATTTGTCCGGCGCCAAGGGCGTACTGGTCAATATCACGGCTGGACTGGATCTCTCAATTGGTGAATTTGAAGAAGTGGGCGAAGTTGTCAAGAATATTACTTCTGAAAGCGCGACGGTAGTGGTGGGCACGGTCATTGACCCTGATTTGCGTGATGAAGTGAGAGTGACGGTCATTGTCACCGGGCTGGGCAGAAAGCAGGCGGCTGTTGCACTGAAAGCGCCTGTTATTGAACATGTCAAATCACATGATGGCAGCGTTGATTACGGCCAGCTGGAAAAGCCGACCATTATTCGCAAACACGGTGTTTCACCCGCTGCGGCGCCGGCACAGGCTCAGGGTTATGTGCAGCCATCGAATCGCGCGATACCGGCAGCAGATAAAATGCACGATCTTGATTACCTGGATATTCCTGCATTTTTGCGGCGCAAGGAAGAAGAGGCTTGATTTCAGGAGGCACAATCAGTACTTTGACATATTGACCGGAGTTTGAACGAAACTTCTGAGAGATGTTAAAGCATGCTTTCTAGAGTTGGAATGGATTCGCCTGAGCCGAATGTTTTTCATCAGCTGCAGCGCATTTTACGGCAGTGCCCCAGCCCCTTTGTGAATCATTCTGATTCATGCCTGATTAAAACGCAATGCCTGGATCCCCTGGCATTAACTCATGACCAGAGCCTGTTTCTGGGTATTTTGCTTCGTTGTGCAATCGAGACGAACGGCTGTTATTATTTTCCTCAGGGTAAAACCCGTATCAAAATTCCCGGTGCCGCTTCCGGAAGTGAACAAATCATAGAAGTTGATTTGAAATATTCTTTGGTTTGGAGACAGTGTGAAAATAATCCGCAAGATTATCGCTATGAAATTGTGGGCGATGAATTGGGGTCGGGCCACTTCAGCCGGGTTTACAAGAGCAGAGGGGTGCTGGCGCCGCAGATGGATGGCAGTCTGAAGCTGAAAGAGTCGCCGCGCGTCATCAAGGAACAGTTTCATGATGATGCACGGTTTGATCCGGATCACGCAGTCAATGAATATCAAAACGGTGTGTTCACACCGCATCTCCATAGTAAAAAACCTACCTTCATTGACCACCAGGCCCGCAGTTTCAGCGTTATTCGTTATTTTCATGGCGAAGAATTATTTGCCCTGATTAATCAGGACAGGAAGGGACTGCTATTCACGATTGATCAGCGTCTGGAATTGTCCCTGCACATTCTCTATGCCATACAGGAACAAATTCATTCCCGCGGGATAGTGCACAGGGATGTCAAGCCTGCGAATATTCTGGTTTATTACGACAAAAGACAGGAAAGCGTATTGGGTTGTCCGCAAGTCAATATCATTGATTTGGGCTCGAGTAAAATGGCATCACAGCCTGACGCGGGCAGCTGTCTTTCAACGCCGCCGTTTGCCGCGCCGGAAGTCTACGCGCATGCGGGCACGAGTGTGAAAACAGATGTGTATTCAACCGCGCGCGTGCTTGGATTCTTGTGGCGCGCCGATATTCCCAATCTGTCGTCACCCGGCAAGAGCGACAGTTGCATTGATCTGGAAAAGGCGCGTATTGATGCCTTGCATTATCACTTTGACAATATGTTTAAAGGAATCGCAGACCTGGATGAAACTTGCAGGGCTAGAATAACGCGTCTATTGCAAGATATGTCAGCGCCTGAGCAAGACGCGCGCCCTGATTTGTTTGATGCGATTGAAGTCTTTGAAGAGATACTGGCGGATAGAAGAGAGGGTGTTTCAGACAGACAAGGCCGACAGGATCTTGTCCGCGCACGGAAAATGGCGGCGCAACTCCGCAGAAAATTTGCCGCCGCTGATTATGATGAATCTATGATGGCTGGAGATATCAGTATGGCATTGGAAACCTTGCCGGATTCATCGGAAGTGATTGCCGAGTTTCTTGATGTTTTACGTATCCAGGCATTGCGGGGTTTGACATCCCGGTTTGCTGTCATGAATCAGGTGAAGGAAGTCCTGGAAAATTATCACCAATCAAGATGCGAGCTTGAAATCTTGCAGTCAAAGCTGAGTTCTCTCCTGCGCGAAGCGAAAAAACCTGAAGATCGGTTTGACAGGGCTCGCGCTGTCCGCGCCTTGCTGGCCCCCATTGACCAATTATTGCAAAAAAACTTACGTCTTGCGCGCACACTGGATGACAGGTTAAGATTGACTCATAAATGCACAAAGCTAGGATTAAAAATATCAGCTGCATTAAGCGATCTGGCGGATCAGGCACAAACTCAATCCATGTGTGAGAGTGGCGATGCTTCGGTGTGCGGATCAGGCCCGTCTTCTGATCGCGGCCAGAAAGCGGAAAGTTCGCGAGAAGGGTTTTTCGCACCCGATAGACACAGCAGAATCGTTGTTAAGCTTAATGGCGTAGAATTGACGCCGGTGGTTAAAAGCCAGCTATAAATTCCGCGATAGCGGATTGTAAGATGACACAAAACAAACAGAGGAATCACACAACATGCAATCCCGAACACAAGTTGAGGTGCAAGCGCCGCGCCGTTCCCAGACGGGACAGGCGTATCGTCTGATCGATCCCGCGAATCTGAATCGCGCGGATGAGATGATATTATGGGTTTATCTCCAGGAACAAATTCAGCAAGGCAATTTATATGTTCCCAGAAATACACCGCTTGCTTTTACCGAGACAATGTGTGACGCGCTGCAACGGCAGGGAATAAGTGAAAAATTTAAAATGTCACTGCCTCAGGATATTTGCCTGACTTCCAGTTTGATTGGAAGAAAATGCGGGAGCCTGCCCGATGATTATCATTTTGATGTTTATTCCGGCGTCGTGCTAGGCGGATTGCAAAGCAAAAACGGCTGTTTTGGAAATATTGAAAAAATCAGCGGAACATTAAAACTGCATCCTGACCGGACAATCACCCGCCATACCGGCAAGGCAATGATTGGAAAAATCATTCCCAAGTCTGAAGCGGCGCACATACAAAAAGAAAGTGATATGTCACGCCGCATCTTCATATTACACGCCAAACAGCCTACCTTTTTTCAGGCGGCCGGCGCCAACCAGGGCGCGATTGTCATGCGCTATGTCGCGGGCGAAGATATGGAGAAATTTTTCACAAGAGATGCGGCGGAAAGGGATAGCAAGCGCAATACGACCACTACGGAAAAACGCTTGAAATTATCCAGGGCTTTTCTGCGAGCTTTAAAAACGCAAGTCCATGACAACCATATTACCCACAGGGATATCAAGCCCGCCAATGTCATGTTCATATTCGATCCCGTTGCCAAACGTTACAAGGTGACAATCATAGACTACGGCCTCTCAACAGACGCGACTTTTGACGACGGCGAGCGCGGACGCGGGACCCCCTTGTTTGGGTCGCCTGAATTTTTTGATCTGCAAATCATTACGCAAAAAAGTGATATCTTCGGCGCAGCCTGGATCCTGGCCTTGTTATGGCGGGCGGATCAAAACGCTTCGAAAAAAATGCAGGAAGCCAGTGACCTGGCTCATCATTGCGTATTCAAAAATCTCTTTAAGGGGATTATGGATATGGGCAAGCGCAGCGGCGAGACTGGTCTTGCTGTGTCACCTGCCCAGGCCATCAAGAATCTGTTGTCCGTTATGTCATCGCGCCGCCCGGATCATCGCGGATCTCTGGATGATGCCATACAGGTTTTCGACGATATCTTGCTGGACAGGAAAATTGCCGCGGCAGGTAAAACATGTACTTTCGAGCATAAACAATCCATTATCAAGTCGCATCATGCGGCGGTTGCCCTTAGAAACCGGCTGGATGCGTTTGCAGCCGAGCCACAGGAAAGCTTTGTCGCTTCGGTCGGGAAGCTCAGACAATTGTTTCTTGAAGGGCTGGCAGATTTGACTGACGATAAGGGAATAATTGAAGATGCGCTTGACTGTCTTGATATTGACTCATTACAGGGATTGGATACCAGGGAACAGATTGTGCAATGTATCAATTCCATGCTGGATGCCTACATGGAGCAATTTACTATCTTCGCTGAATTATATGCCCAGGTTAAACTACTGCTAGGTCAGCAAGAAGACAGCCATCAGCCGGCTAGCAGTACGGATGTGCCGGTAGATCGTACTGAATTGCAGTATCTCCATGCCAAAATGGAGCGTCAGCTTGCAAAAAATTCCGGATCCATGACGCTGGACAGACTGGCAGAAAATACTTTTGTGTTGCAAAAGCGCAATGCCTGCTGGCAGCATGCGCTGGAACGGTACAAACCGGTGTCCCAGGCCGAACGGGTATCTCTGTCTGAGGAAAAGGATGATCCCGATGCGGAATATATAACTGTTTTCGGGAAAGCCTGGGGTGGTTGTCACCGGATTCGCCTGTTTAAGGATTATACCGCCTCAATGCGTCTGCCCGGGTCCTTTGCTGAAAGTTCACAACTGGAAACATCCTCGTCAGTCAAATTGAAAAAAAACATCAACACAGTAATAAAAGCATGGATATTCAATACAGAAAATGATAAAAAAGGCACTTCAGAAAAGTCCGGTAAAGGGATAGAGGCGGGCTTTTTATTTTTATTTCAAAAAAACATATCATTATGGTATTATGCTCAGGTGTTGCCACGAATATGAAGCAAGGAATGATTAAACAACGTACGCTTAAAAATGTTATTAAAGCCACGGGTATTACCTTGCATGGCGGTGAGCGTGCAGAGATTATCCTGCGTCCTGCGCCCGTGAATTCCGGAATCCTCTTCCGACGTATTGATCTCTCTCCCATAGTCGAAATACCGGCTCTGGCTGAACACGTAGGAGATACCACTTTATCTACCACGCTGACGAAAGATAATGTCAGGGTTTCTACCGTTGAGCATTTATTGTCCGCTTTTGCTGGATTAGGTATTGATAATGCATTCGTAGACGTCACCGCATCTGAAATTCCCATCATGGATGGCAGCGCCGGGCCTTTCGTATTTCTTATCCAGTCAGCGGGAATTGAAGAGCAAAATGCTCCCAAGCGGTTTATCCGCGTTAAACGCAAAGTCAAAATCAAGGAAGGTGATAAATGGGCTTCATTTGAACCATTCAATGGCTTCAAAGTGACTTTCACCATTGATTTCGATCATCCGCTTTTCAAGTCGCATACCAAAACCGCAACCCTGGACTTTTCCAGTCTGTCTTATGTCAAGGAAGTCAGCCGGGCTCGTACTTTTGGCTTTATGGCGGATTTTGAAAAGCTGCAGGCTCTTAACCTGGCGCGTGGCGCCAGCCTTGATAACGCGATTGCCATTGATGACTTCCGTGTCTTGAATGAAGACGGCCTGCGTTATGAAAATGAATTCGTTAAACACAAGATCCTGGACGCTGTCGGGGACTTGTATCTCCTGGGTTCCAGCCTGATTGGTGCTTTCACTGGCCATAAGTCCGGACATGCGCTTAACAACAAGTTGTTGCGCCATTTGCTCGCCAATAAGGAAGCATGGGAATTTGTCACTTTCGAAGACAAAACCACTGCACCGATTTCTTATCTGCGGCCGTTACTGCTGGAAGCGTAAGCTTACGCCAGTACTGTGTATTTTACCGGCTCTGAAATCCAACCGCTCATCTTCTTGCCGGGACACTATCTGTGTCCATTTTTAAGCTGTTTTGGTGTCTGTGCGGTTTGCGATTCTTTCCATGATGGCCCTCAATTTGGGGTCAGTGATGGACTCGGCCATCTCCCTGACCAATTCAGCCGTTTCACGCGCGAGCAGCGGCATGTTTCGTGTTCCCGCGGCGGAGGGTCTGGGAGCAGCAGAAGAAGAGGTGAGACGTACTTTGCATTCGATCAGCCGGATGTGCTTCAATCCTGGATCACAGCTGAATTGCCTGAGCAAATCGGCAGACATAAACCGCAGCCGGGTGGCAATGGACCCGTTTGCGACGGTGAATATCAGTTTTCCACCGGTCAGATTGGCGGCTTGGCAATACGGGGCAATTTCCGGAGCCAGATATCCGCTGATTTTTTGGTTTAACGCGGCCAGCGAACGAATTTTCGCGAACAGGGAACCCAGGTCCCTGCTCTGGCTCCCGATAAAGGCATCTGCTTTTCTAAAGGAAGAATCTTTCATCATGGACCTGAAAAAAACAACATGACTTCACTATAACAGTGTCGTGGCAAATGGCAAAGCCGCGCCCTGATCCAGTGTCATTTCTTACTTTGAGGACCGCAATCTGGCCGATTCGGCAACCGGCACAGGCGTGCTGGTATGAGCAGGGCCTGAGACAGGCAGGACTGAATCACCGGCTGCGCTGGAGGGAAACAGATGAGCCACGGCCCTTTGTGCCTGCGGTGAGTAAAATCCTTGAATGTTTCCGCGCGTCGATGTTTCAGAATCGGATTGATCCGGTGAGCTGGTGCCGGTTTCAAGGTCTGGTGTGTTATCCAGCAGGCGGCGAGTTTCCTGGGCAGAAGCGGGGGGCATGTCTGATGCGTACAAGAGATTTAATGTGGAATCTGTCCCTTCCTTGGTTGAAAAGAGCAGGTTCATGAAAAACGCATTGAGACCGCATAAGGCTGCAAGGCCGATAATCCAGCCATAAGGATTAAGCTGGAACAGTGTGTTCATGGTGAAAATGACGCTGATAAAAGGCCCCAATCCATTGCTGCCTAGCGAATCAAGGGTGCCGGTGGTGTAAGAGGCGATTTTATACGAAATGGTTTTGCAGTTCGCGGGAATGACAACCGCTTGCGCGTCTGCGCCGGGCTGCTGATTAAAATGTTTGTAAACACTCGGAAGCCAGGATACCACGGTAAGCAGGGTGGTTCCGCTGGCAAGACCGCTAAGAATGTTTGTGCCGGTGGTACCCAGGGCTTTCCCCAGATAGGGAAGACCCGCGATGGATGGTTTGGCGAAGAAAAAAGCCTGCATGGGATAGGTAACCAGGTTTAATGACGATGTCGCCAGCGTTTTGGCCATGCTTTTATTCAGCGCGAAATGTCGTTCGTCTACGCTTTCGCCAATAATGCGGGTATTCTGTTTGATATAGCGGTAGTCGTTCGTGTAGTAATTATACAGTGTTGCGCCTGCAACAATGACTGCGCCAATCTGTATCAGAATATCCTTCCAGAGTGCCGTTTCGGCTTCGGCGCTGACGAGGTTGTTCAAACCTTCGCTGATCAGCGTCGTCAGAAAATAAGCGCTGACGGCATTCATGCCTCCATAAATCATACCGGATGTTTTGAGCGCTCCATCGGTAATCCAGCCTCCCCAGCCCAATGGCGCCTGTTCTTCATTTTGAGGAGAGCTTGAGACCTGGGAGTAGGTTGGTACGGTCTTGACCAGAAATGTTGATCCAACGGTCCCGGTCACTCCTACGCCGATAGCGGCGGTAGCGGCGGGATGGCCGGTGGCCTTGAAGTAGTCCATCACCTTGATCAGACTGTAAAATCCTTGCCCGCCATTATATATGGCCCGGCTGACAACGGATATCCCTGTCACCACATAATCTTTCAAACGGCTCCAGAATGACATGATGCGCACCTGCGTAAGAATCAAAGCCTGGGAGTATACCTCCTGCCCGGGCGCAGGTCACGCCGGTCTCTCAGGCTTGCATGCGCCGCTTATTAATTGTTTGATGCCGCTTCATGCAGGCTGATAAGGCGTGCCGAACAAGCGTTTTTGCTATATACTTGCGCTGCTCGTGTTGTGCAGCGGGCAAATTGTTTATTTGACTTTTTCCTTGAACACGGTAATGTTTTCATTTGATTTTTTTCTAGGTAAAGACACATATCATGCTAAATCGCATTTTTACGAACGTTCTCGGCAGCCGCAATCAACGTGTACTGCGCAAGTATTGGAAAACAGTAGAAAGAATCAACGCGCTGGAACCACAGATCTCTTCTCTTTCTGATGAGGCGCTGCGCGCGAAAACAGGCGAGTTTCGCCAGCGTTTGCAAGGCGGCGAAGCACTGGATTCACTTTTGCCGGAAGCATTTGCAGTGGTTCGTGAAGCCGCAAGGCGTACGCTGAACATGCGTCATTTTGATGTCCAGCTGATAGGCGGTATGGTGTTGCACGGCGGCAATATCGCGGAAATGCGTACAGGCGAAGGTAAAACACTGGTCGCGACACTCTCGGCTTATCTGAATGCCTTGCCGCAGAATGGCGTGCATATTGTGACGGTCAATGATTATCTTGCGCGGCGCGACGCGGAATGGATGCGGCCCTTGTATGAATTTCTGGGACTGTCGGTAGGCGTCAATCTGCACGGCATGAACGCTGCAGACAAGCAGGCAGCTTACCGGTCGGACATTACCTATGGGACAAATAATGAATTCGGGTTTGATTACCTGCGCGATAACATGGTGTTCAGCCTGGCTGACAAAGTCCAGCGCGGCTTGCATTACGCCATTGTGGATGAAGTGGACTCCATTCTGATCGATGAGGCGCGTACTCCTCTTATCATTTCCGGTTCCGCGGAAGACAGTGTGGATTTGTATATCACCATTAACGAAATTATTCCGCAGCTGATCAAACAGGAACAAAAGGACGGCCCTGGTGATTATTCACTGGATGAAAAAACCAAGCAGGCGTTTTTAAGCGAGGAAGGCCATCAGCACGTTGAAGAGTTACTGACCAAAGCCGGTTTGCTGAGAGAAGGGGAAAGCCTTTACGACGCCCAGAATATCGTATTAATGCACCACATTTATGCGGCGTTGCGCGCGCATACCCTGTTTCATCGTGATATCGACTACATCGTGCAGCAAGGCGATGTGGTGATTGTGGATGAGCACACGGGCAGAACCATGCCTGGCCGGCGCTGGTCGGATGGATTGCACCAGGCGGTGGAAGCGAAGGAAAAAGTCAAGATTAACCAGGAAAACCAGACACTCGCTTCAATTACCTTCCAGAATTATTTCCGCATTTATCAGAAACTTGCCGGCATGACAGGCACGGCTGACACAGAAGCATATGAATTCCAGCAGATTTACGGACTGGAAGTCATTGTGATTCCCACGCACAAGGCCATGATACGGGAAGACAATCCAGATTTTGTCTATATGTCCAGTGAGGAAAAATTTACGGCGATTGTCGCGGACATCAAGAAAACCCATGAAACCAGACAGCCTATTCTGGTCGGCACCACGTCGATTGAAGCGTCGGAATATCTCTCTGGCTTGTTGAAGAAAGAGAAAATTCCACACCAGGTATTAAATGCCAAATTCCATGAAAAAGAAGCGCAGATTGTCGCCGAAGCGGGTCGTCCCGGCGCGGTGACCATTGCGACCAATATGGCGGGCCGCGGCACCGACATTGTTTTGGGCGGTAATCTGGAAGCAGAATTAAGAGCACTGGAATCACCGGCTCCCGAAGAAATTGAAAAGCGGAGAAAAGCCTGGGATGACCGTCACGCGCAAGTGGTGGCATCCGGAGGCTTGTATGTGCTGGGAACCGAGCGGCATGAGTCCCGCCGTATCGACAACCAGCTGCGCGGACGGTCCGGCCGTCAGGGCGATCCTGGCAAATCGCGATTTTATCTTTCCCTTCAGGATAATCTGCTGCGTATTTTTGGCGGTGAACGTCTGAATGC
Organism: Aquicella siphonis; assembly: GCF_902459485.1. Taxonomy (NCBI): domain Bacteria; kingdom Pseudomonadati; phylum Pseudomonadota; class Gammaproteobacteria; order Legionellales; family Coxiellaceae; genus Aquicella; species Aquicella siphonis. Next base: position 1,728,318 of record NZ_LR699119.1, on the reverse strand, counting down.
CATCATGCAGCGCATAGGCATGGAAAAAGGCGCGGCGCTGGAATCGCGCATGTTGTCGCGCAGTATTGAAAATGCCCAGCGCAAGGTTGAAGCCTACAATTTCGATGTGCGTAAACAATTGCTGGAATATGATGATGTGGCCAATGAACAGCGCAAGGTCATATACCGCCAGAGAGACGAACTGCTGACGGCGGAAAGTGTCGCGGAGACCATTACCGATATCAGCCGCCGGGTGATAGATCAGCTGGTCAGCGCATTCATTCCACCGCACAGCATGGAAGAAGAGTGGGATATTCCGGGCCTGGAACAGCGACTGGAAAGTGATTTCAACCTGAAATTGCCGGTGAGCAAGTGGCTGGAACAGGATGAAACCCTGGATGAAGAAAAGCTGCGTGAACGCATACAATCCGAATTCCGGCAGGCGTATGCACAGAAAGACGAGCAAGTCACACCCAAGGTGATGCGTCAATTTGAAAAAGCCGTTATGCTGCAGACGCTGGATATTTCCTGGCGCGAGCACCTGGCAGCGATGGATTATCTGCGCCAGGGGATACACTTGCGCGGTTATGCACAAAAGAATCCTAAACAGGAATACAAGCGCGAAGCTTTTGAGCTGTTTGCCCAGCTCCTGGACAAGGTTAACTATGATGTGATTTCCTCTCTTAGCAAGTTTGAAGTCAAGGTTGAACAAGATGTTGAGCAAATGCAGGCGCAGCGCCGTCATGCCGCTCCCACGCTCATGGAATACCAGCATGCTGAAGTCGATGCTTTGCATGATTCCGAGGTGGCGGTCAGGGAAATGGAGCCGGCTTTTCTTGCCAATCAGACTTTCACGCGCGGCGCGGTCAAGACTGGCCGCAATGACCCCTGTCCCTGCGGGTCAGGAAAAAAATACAAGCAATGTCACGGGAAACTCGGTTGAAGACCATACATGCCGTTGCGGGTATTCTCATGCGCAACAGCCGCCTGCTGGTGGCGGAACGGCCCAAGGGTAAGCCTTACAGCGGTTTCTGGGAATTTCCGGGCGGCAAGATCGAGCAGAATGAATCGGGCGAGTCTGCGTTGAAGCGTGAATTACAGGAAGAATTAGGTATAGAAGTCATGGCTGCTTCGCATTTGTTTGATCACACTTATTCATACCCGGATAAAATCGTGCATCTTGAAATCTGGCTGGTCGCGGAATTTTCGGGCGAGCCAAAAAGCCTGGAAAATCAGGCGATACAATGGCTTACTCGCGAGGAAATTCTGTCTCTGCCCTTGCTGGAAGGCAATTGGCCTGTCATGGATAAATTAGTTTCAATATTCTAATAAGCGTGCTATTTGCAAATATTGTTTTTCTCATTCCAAGCATATAATCTTACTTCAAAACTGAGGGCATAATCATGAGAATCATTGTAGTGGGGGGAACGGGAACTATCGGCAAGGCGGTAGTCAGCGAGCTCGCCAAGCGCCATACAGTCATTGTGGCGGGATTCACGCACGGTGATGTGCAAGTGAATATCAGAGACATTCAATCCATAGAAAACATGTACCAGTCTGTGGGACAGTTCGACGCAGTGGTTTCAACAGTGGGCAAAGTGCATTTTGGAAGCCTGGCCGATATGACGGCGGAAAATTATTTTGTCGGGCTGCAGGACAAGCTGATGGGTCAGGTGAATCTGGTTACAGCAGGTCTGGCACGCATACAAGACGGGGGATCTTTCACCCTGACCAGCGGAATATTGAGTGCTGATCCCATACGCTACGGCGCTTCGGCTTCCATGGTGAACGGCGCAATCGACAGCTTTTGCAAGGCTGCGGCGATTGAAATGACCAGGCAAATCCGTATTAATGCGGTGAGTCCGACGGTCATTACCGAATCCCTGGAGGATTACGGTGATTATTTTCATGGTTTCGAATCCGTGCCTGCCGCGCGCGCGGCCCTTGCCTACAGCAAAAGCGTTGAAGGGGCGCAGACCGGACAAGTGTACCAGATCTGGCGATGATGCGTTCTTGTAAAGTAAGAGCTAATCTCGCCAGTAAAAGTCTATGGTCTTTTTGATCCCTGTCTCGAAGGATTCCTGCGGCTCCCAGCCCAGTTCCGTTTTAATCTTGGCATGGTCGATGGCGTAACGAAAATCGTGACCGGGCCGGTCTGTAACAAATTCCAGTAAAGTCGAGTGTGACTTTTCACGCGGACGGCGTTTATCTATCTGTTCGCAGATGTAACGCGCCAATTGAATATTTTCCCATTCGTTCTGACCGCCCAGATTGTAACGTTCGCCAGTTTTTCCGTGTTTGATGATATCCAGAATGCCTTTGCAGTGATCATCGACATACATCCAGTCACGAATATTTTTTCCGTTTCCGTAAATGGGGACAGGCTGCCAGTTCAGGCAGGAACGAATGATGGTGGGGATGAATTTTTCCGGATGCTGGTATGGGCCGTAATTATTCGAACAATTGGAAATGGTCACCGGCAATCCGTAGGTATGAAAATAGGCGCTGACCAAATGATCCGAGCCGGCTTTGGTGGCGGAATAAGGTGAGCGCGGTGCGTAAGCGGTTTTTTCCGTGAAAGGCGGTTCGCTGCCGGACAGGGATCCATACACTTCATCGGTAGATATATGGTGAAACCGGCATTGCGACGCATCGATTTCATCAACTTCAAACCAGTGGTAACGCGCGGATTCCAGCAGGACGAATGTTCCCGTGACATTGGTTTCAACAAATGCCGCGGGCCCCGAGATGGATCGATCGACATGGCTTTCGGCCGCAAAATGCACGATAGTGTCGATATGATGATGCTGGAGAACATGGCGTATGAATTCGGCGTCGGTGATGTCGCCGCGGATAAAATGATGACGTTCGCCGCCGGGTAAATCCCTGAGATTATCAAGCGAGCCTGCGTAAGTCAGTTTGTCGAGATTGATGATATGAACCGCAGGTTCGTTCGCAAGCACATGACGGATGAAATTTGCGCCTATGAATCCTGCGCCGCCCGTGACCAACATGAATCGAGGTTGATACTTCTGCATGAGGAGTTCCTTATGTGTTTGTCTTATCCTGTCCTGATAGAAGGGACGGAACAATTTTTTTTACGGCATCCATCCATGCGGCTTGTGTAATTTGATAATCGCTGGCGATCTTATGACAATCCAGGACAGAAAATGCCGGCCGCATCGCCGGTGTATGATATTCCGCCGCGGGAACGGGGTGGATTTTTGTGACGCGAAGTTTTTTATGGCGGTTCGCTTCCTGAATGATGACGGAGGCGAATTGGTGCCACGATACTGGCGCGGTGTCGCAATAGTGATAGGTTCCCCAGGGGGATGATTTGTCCGCCAGATCATAAATGACCTTGGCGATATGGCCCGCGTATGTCGGGCAAGTGACCTGGTCGGCAATCACGCGTAACTCATCCCGCTCGGCGGCAAGCCGCAGCATGGTTTTGAGAAAATTATGGCCGAATTCACTGAAAACCGCGCTGACGCGCAAAATGACATGTTCTTCACACTGTTCCCGCACAGCCTGTTCGCCCAGCCACTTGCTTTTGCCATAGATATTGAGCGGGTGACAGGTGTCTTCTTCGCGGTAAGGAGTTTTAGAATGCCCGTCAAAGAGGTAATCAGTAGAGAGATGAATAAGCGGAATCCGGTTTTTACGACAGGCAGCAGCGATATTTTGTGCGCCAAGATGGTTCACGCGCATCGCGGCATCTTGTTCCTGTTCTGCCTTGTCAACCGCAGTATATGCGGCTGCATTGACAATGAGATCGGGTTTGTGGCGCGAAATCGCCTTTTGAATGGAGGCCTCTTGTGTAATGTCCAGGTCTGAGCGCGTTGCCGCAACAAGATGAAAGCGGGTGTGCTGGTATGCGCGTAAGGCGTTTGCCAGCTGTCCTGCGCCGCCGGTGACAAGAATTTTAAGGGAATAATTTTGCATGCGTAATATCATTCAGGCCGGGAAGTATTTCATCTTTGGGTGACAGAACCGGATTGTGCACGAGCCAGGGAATATTGAGACGTTTGTCATTCCAGGCGATGCCTTGTTCTGTGCCGGGAAAGTAATAGTCTGTGCATTTATAATGAAAGTCAGCCTCCTCCGACAACACACAAAAACCGTGGGCGAACCCGGGTGGAATATAGATCTGTTTGTGGTTTTCATCGTTGAGGTGCGCGCCAAACCATTGACCGAATGTCGGTGAAGAAACGCGAATGTCCACGGCCACATCCCATACGCTGCCGCGCGTGACATAGACCAGCTTGCCCTGCGGATGCGGCAGCTGGTAATGCAGTCCGCGCAGTACGCCGTATCTGGAGCGCGAAACATTGTCTTGCACAAAAGCCGGAATGCCGTGTTCCTGATAACGCTGCTGTTGAAATACTTCATAAAAATAGCCGCGGCTGTCAGTGAAGATTCTGGGTTCAATGATTAGCAGGCCCGTCAGCGGCCCTTCAGTGATTTTCATAATATTCTCTTTTGCTTTTATTCAACCAGATCCAGCAGATATTCGCCATAACCGCTTTTGACTTGAGTGGCGGCGAGCTTTTCGAGCTGATCGATCGTGATTAATCCCGTGCGCCAGGCAACTTCTTCCGGGCTGCCGATTTTCAAACCCTGGCGCTGTTCCAGGACATAAATGAAATTGGCGGCATCCAGTAAAGACTTATGTGTGCCGGTGTCCAGCCAGGCAGTGCCGCGTCCGATTTTTTCAACCTGTAATTTATTCTGCTTCAGGTAATGCCGGTTGACATCAGTGATTTCGAGTTCGCCGCGGGCTGACGGTTTCAATCCTTTCGCGATGCGGATGACATCATTGTCGTAAAAATACAAGCCGATGACAGCGTAATGTGATACGAATGCGGCGGGCTTTTCAATAATATCAACGGGCTGCTGGGCCTTGTCGAAGACAATGACGCCATAACGCTCAGGATCAGAAACATAATAGCCGAAGATGGTTGCTCCAGACGGCTGGGCGGCGGCGTGGCGCAGCCGGTCTGACAGACTGTCGCCGTACAGAATGTTATCTCCCAGAATCAGACAGACTGAATCCTGGCCGATAAAATGCTCAGCAATGATAAATGCCTGGGCAATTCCCTCCGGCCGGGGCTGGGAAGCATAGGAAAGGGAGATGCCCCATTGCGATCCGTCACTCAGAAGCTCCTGGAACATGGGCAATTCATGAGGGGTGGTAATGATCAGGATATCGCGTATTCCGGCTTGCATGAGTGTGCAAATCGGATAATAAATCATGGGCTTATCATAAACCGGCAAGAGTTGTTTGCTGATGGACCGGGTTGCCGGGTAGAGCCTCGTCCCTAACCCGCCCGCTAAGATTATGCCTTTCATTGATGCCCCAAAGGTTCTTCACGTTAGTTATAGAAGCGCGTATTATAGTCGCTCTTTAATTCTCTGTGAACTTTGAATAGACATGAAACACCCGCAAGTGACGATATTAATACCTAATTATAAAACGCCGGAACTGACGAAGCTTTGCCTGCGTCTGATTCGCAAACACACTTGTCACGGGCAGGCTGAAGTTATTGTGATTGATAACGAATCCCGGGATGCATCCATCGAGTATTTGCGCAGTCTTTCCTGGATAAAATTAATCGAACGGAAAGCTGTTCCCGGCGAAGGGGCTATTTCCGCACATTCCAGAGCCCTGGACCTCGGTCTGGAACAGGTCAGCACGCCCTATGTCTTGTCCATCCATACTGATACGCTGATAAAACACCCGCACTGGCTGAATTTTCTGATTTCACACATGGAAAAAAAAACCGCCATCGCGGGAGTGGGCTCCTGGAAGCTCGAAGCCAAACCGATGTGGCGGCAAGTCTTGAAAAAGCTTGAACGCAATGCCCAGCTGGCTTATTACCGTCTGCTGAGACAAAACCCGCAAGCCATAGAAGGAGTGGGCAAGAATTATTATTATCTGCGTAGTCATTGCGCCATGTACCGTATGGATTTGATCAGGCGTTTGAACCTGAGTTTTTCTGGCGGCGACATGGTTGCGGGAAAAGACATGCACAAGCGGCTGGTGGACAGCGGGCACGAAATGGTTTTTCTGTCTTCTGAAGTGCTAGTGAAATACCTGGATCATATCAATCACGCCACGACGGTTTTAAATCCGGAATTAAGCACGCGCACGAAAAGCGTGGAAAAAGGCTTGCGGCGCATCCGGAACAGTCTCGCCAGATTGAATGCGGAATCGATACTCTCTGATTCCAGGCTGGATTTGTGAGTGTTTTTTTCGGAGTGTCGGCCCGTGATTAATCTTCAAACTTGAAGCCCAGACGGTCAAAATGGCCTTCCAGTTCATCGATATTGTTAAAGCGTATGCGTACATAGCCGCCGCCGCGTTCTTCATATTCTATCTGTGTGCGGTTGCCCAGGTGTTCAGACAGGGCGGTTTCAAGCTGCTTGAGGTTGGCGTCAGAATAAGGGCCTTCTGTGACGGCAGAAGCATTTTGCAGTTTTTTCGCCTCCAGTTCCATTTTACGCACATTCCAGCCTTTCTGTATGCCGCGCTGGGCTAGTTCCACCTGATGTCCGCGGTCCAGGCCGGCGAGGATTTTTCCATGGCCTTCGCTTAACTGCCCGCTGATCAGCCACTGTTGTACCTGGGTATCCAGTTTGAGCAGCCGTAATGAATTGGTAATGGCTGTGCGTGATTTGCCGACGGACGCGGCGACTTCTTCATGCAGATATTGAAACTCATCGATTAATCGCTGGTAAGCCTGGGCTTCTTCAATGGGATTCAAATCGGCCCGGCTGATATTTTCCACGATGGAAGCCTGTAACGCCTGTTCATCGGTATATTGGCAGACCAGGCAGCTGACATCCGGCAATCCTGCCAATTGCGCCGCGCGCCAGCGCCGTTCCCCGGCGACGATTTCATACTGGCCCGAGGCGGCGGGGCGGACGACGATAGGCTGCAATAAGCCGCCGGTACTTTTTATGGAATCCGCCAGTTCACGCAGTTTTTCAGGGTCGAAATGCTGCCGGGGCTGATATTTGCCGCGTAACAGCAAATCAATAGGAATTTGTTGCAATGAGGGTCGTCGTTTTAGCATGGCAGTTAGTGTAACCGAAATTTCCATGCAGGAGTATATTGCCTGGGCATATTTTTATCAAATTTGCTTTTACGCCTTGAGCATTGACTTCTGGTGGACTAATATCATTTTTCTATAAAAATGGCTAACCTCTTCACAAGCGGGGATAAGAGAATGAATTTTTCACTGCAAATCCAGGCGCTATTTTCTGAATGCCGCCTGCTGCGCCAGCATTTAGGCGCTATCAATCCCTATCTGAGTGAAGCGTTACACGATTTGCAACGTGATTTAAAACGCCTTGCCGGATTGAGCGGCCCTGATGGGGAGGCGGAAACCGCTGCGGCAGAAGCACTTTCTTCCCTGGAATCCATCAGGAAATCACTGCTGCAGGAGGTATTGAAGTCGCCTGACCAGGCGGCGCAAACCCTGTTTTTATTTACCGAGGCGCGCGTCACCATGATGAGGGAACCAGCTGAAGGCCAGACGGAAGCCCAGCTTGTGGAAAATTATCTCAAGACCGTCTCCCGGCTCTATCTGCAAGTGAGAAGCGAAGCTGATTTTCTTTCTCGCATGCCCGCGGAAATCAAACAGAATATTTTCTCTTATCTTGGTCCGGAATCGCTGCGCCGCTTCAGCATGGTGAGCGCCGGCAGCAAACAGGCAGTGATGGACTATCCTCTGCGCCGCATTTACTATGCGGTTGGCATCCCCATTGATTTATATGGCACTTTTAGTTCCTATCTGGGTGATTTTAACCTGACCTACCTGGGTGCTTCAGGCGCGGATGTTTCAAGCAGTCAAATGCGCAGCCATTATTCTGCCAACGAGATTACCGCAAGCTTGTTTCATCATGGCAAATGGATGCGGCTGTTTCCGGATCTTGCTTCCGCCTACCGCTATTGTCATTTTCAGACTCCCGCACAGTATAACGCCAAGCTGGATGTTTTCTTTCCGTATGAGACGCCGGCTGTGTTTCTCGTGAAATTGAAAAGCGGAGTGCAAGTGCAGAGAATGTGTATCACACTGCGGGAAAGCTGGCTGGAAGCGGCGCCTGCTCCGCCGCGTCCCAGGTCAGCGGTCATTGGCTTTTTCAATGCGCCGGCATCCAATCTTGACGAGATTGTAGCTGCCAGGTTTGATACCTCTAACCAACATCGTTTGTTCGCTGTCAGTCAATCTTCTTCCCAGGCGAAAAAATACCCGGTGGAATTTGCAGAGGTTTGGGATGAAGTGACGACAGAGCGTGAAAAATCATTCACTCAGTGGGTAAAACTGGCAGTGGCCCGGTTGTTCGCCAGTTATTCTTCTCCGTTTTATGCCAGGTTGACGCGGCACCACCACCAGAAAGTGGAAGATATTCTCGCATTCCTGGATTCCGAGCGCAGCCTGGATGAAATGCATCAATATGTGACTGCCATGCAGCAGCGTGTGCGCGCGGAAGATAGCAATAACTTGTCAGGCTGTTTTAATTTGATGCTGGATTTTACCCTGGACAAATTGTCTGTACATATTGAGGCATCCAGGCTTGAAGATGTTAATCAGTATGTGAGCAGGTTCCGGCCTTTTACATAAACGGCTAAACGGTTTTATTCATTTTTGTCACCGTCAGGGATTGGAAATTTCCTCGCGCAGTTCTTCGATGTAAGCGCGCACACCCGTGATTTTTTTAAAGCTCGCGATGTGATATAAGGCGTCGCCTTCGGTGGTCATGGCTTTTAGCGACTGGCCGATCACAATTCCATCGAATGGCGCGATGACAGGGGTTGATGGGTTCATCAGAAACGGATCATGGATGCGGGCAAGTATTTCCCCCTGCTTGACTGACCGCGCGAATGCATCCTTGACAGGTTCGATTAAACCGCTTGCCGGCGCGCGTACCCAGCGGCTGGTTTTAGTGATGACTGATTTTGATTTTTTGCCCGCATGCCTGTCTCCGGATTTCACCATTTTCAAATGATGCATGACACTCACGATACCGCGTACGCCTGCGCGAATACAGAGTTCATTAAACCGCAGGGCTTCGCCGCCTTCATAAACAATCAGAGGAATCCCCAGTTCGCTTGCGGCCTGCCTGAGTGAACCGTCGCGCTGTTTGGAATCCAGAATAACGGGGGCATTAAAGCTGCGGGCGAAATCTTTTGAACCGGGAGTGCTAAAGTCAACGCGCAGCTGCGGCATGTTCATTCTGCCGACCGCGCCGGTATGCAAATCAATCCCGTAATTGCAATTCGACATGACATGCTGGATCAAGGCGTGCGCAAGCCGTCCCGCCAGTGTGCCCTTTTTTGAGCCGGGAAATGAGCGGTTCAAGTCCCTTCTGTCAGAGAGATAGCGTGTCTGCATGATGACACCATGAATATTGACCACCGGCACGGTAATCAATGTCCCTTTCAGCTCCTGTTTATGTATATATTCATGCACCCTGCGTATGATTTCTATGCTGTTTAATTCATCCCCATGTATTGCGCTGACGATAAATAATTTGGGTCCGGCCCGCTTTCCGTGAAAGATGTGGACAGGGATATCAATTTTGATTTGTGTATTGATATTGGGGGCGGGGAATAGAATGACTTTTCGCTCTCCGGGTTTGATGGTGTTGCCTGCAATAATGAGTGTCTTGTTTTTCATGGCGTAAACCCCGGTACTTTGATGGCCGGCAGTATCAGCATGGCGGTTGAAGGTGAATTTGAATTTGCACATGCAGCGACCGCGTCGCGCCATAGCTTGGCCTTGATTTGTTCGGCGCGTTTCAATTCTTCGTGAACGGCATTAAAATCAGGAATAAGCTTGTATACGGCCAGTCGGGAGTTGATATACATCATGAAGTCTTTTCTTAGCGCGGATTGCTCATCCGGCTTCAGCATGTCCAGCCTGAGATAAGCCGTGCCAATCGCATTCGCTTCTTCAATGATCATTATTCGTCTTTGGTCGAATCGCTGGCTGGCGCTGGAAAAAGTGAAGGCGACCAGTAATGCCATCAAGGTGAATACTGCTCCTTCCGTGATGTTTAATCCGCCGGTGACTGCCCTTTGTTTTCCAAAATGGTGGCCAAGCGCGATGAGCAAGATCATGAGAATGAAAAGTGCGAGAGCCGAAAGTATTCCTATGATTGAATAATTCATGTTCACGCTCCACGATGAAGAGCATGTAAACTCAATGGTGTATCTGTTTAAATCATATCACAAACTTATTCATTTGTGCGGTGCGTGCGCTGAAATTAACTGTTGATTTCGTGATTTTTCGAGCATTTGTTTTCAAGCATATACTTGACTCGTATAATGTTTTAATTTGACCATGATATGATGCGGCGATGTTGCGTTATTTTTTAATATTGACATTGTACTTGTTCAGCACCCTGGCGTCAGGATGGGAAGACCATGCGCTATTAACGCGCAAGGTTTTGGAAGGGTGGATGCGTCGGGATGTTTCTGCCGCGAGCTATCTCAATCAATCCGTGCAGGTTGAATCACTGCAATCATTCCTGTGGGCAACAAAAACGACTTTGCCTGCCAGGATGATGGAAATTGAAACGTGGGCGCGGAATCGCGAACCAGGATACCAGCCTTTACCCAAACAGCTGATTTATGATCCAGCCAGACCTGATTGCGCCAAGGCGCTTGACGTTTGCTTCGAAAAAGCCTTGAGAATCAATCTGGATGTTCCGTTACGGCCGATGGTTTATGATCCGTCCGGTTTTTATGGACGGCGACGCGACTTCAATCGTATCTTGGATGCCAGAGAAATGATGCCGTCTTATATCGCGGCTGATAACTTAAGAAATCGTTTTGTGTCGGTGCCGGATCATGCGTACTTGCGTCTCGCCGATGTGATTGCCACCGCTTCCATCCAGCCTGACTTTGGGTTTGACGTTTATCTGTATGAAAACAATCCTTCGCTGTTCGGTAAATTATATGGATTTGGAAGCCAGCCGTTTGGGGCTGCCGCCATTCCTTACGGCTCGCAGGGTTTTTTTCATATGAGCAGTTATCATGAGTCAGGCGTGTTATTTCTCTTGATGCCGACATTAAAAAACACTTACCCTGAATATCGTGCAGCCATGTATATGGCATTGTCTCGTTTCGCGGCCGAAACGTCCCATCCATACTGGGCGGCACTCTTTATGGGCTGGGGCTTGCATTACGTGCAGGACATGACCCAGCCATATCATAGCTCATTGACAAGAGGGCTGACTTATTCAAGCATTCTCACGGCGCTGGTTGATAAAATCAGGGGAAACGACAAGGCGTTTTCTGATTTGACAAACATTCAGGCTAACCGTCATATCCTTCTGGAAAATATTATCTCTCATATTATGACTTCTTCTAAACAGGACTTCGACGAATACAAGCTTCTGTTAAACGCGAACCTGATTGATTCCAGCCGGGATAACGATATCCCAGGCTGTGCCATCCAGGCTAACTACCTGCGCAATGAAATTGTCCCGCGTGTGGAACGAGACGCATCACGATATATGGCTGATTTTCATGAATTGCTGCCAACAGGTTATGCCAATAATCCTGAATTCAACGCGGGATTATTTAGGGATTATGACAGCTTGCTTTTGCGTGACATGTCATCATCGCAGCGTTTGCGGATGAGCCGGGAGCTGGCGCCATTCCTGGAGTGGTACGGCGCATACACAAGAAACTGCATCAGGCAGTATGGCATGAAAGCATGATTCAGCCTTTGGAATAGGTTCTGAAAATATAATCCCAGATGGGGCTGCTAACCCCGAAGTTTTTTCTGTTGTCAAAATAATGATGCCGCATGTGATGGCGTTTAAGCTGCTTGGCCAGTGAGAAGTTCATGGGAAAATGATGCGTTGAGTCATGGATGATGGTGTAAATCATGTAGCCCAAAAGAAACCCGGGGAAAATGGAAATGGCGTATTTCCCAAAGACCGCCTGAAAAATAAAATAAAATAATGCCGCGAGCGGAAGGCTTGCCGCCAGCGGTGTAATTGAGCGGGATACATCTCTTGGGTAGGCATGGTGAACATCGTGCAATGCATAGACCAGGACTTTTTCAAACAGATTTCTTGGGTTCCAGTGGAACAAAAATCGATGCATGGTATATTCGGTCAGAGACCAGATTATTAACCCGCCGGCGATGCCGGATGTGACATGGCCCCAGGAATAATGCCGTATGCTCTGCGTAATAAAAAAAACCGTCAGAGTGAAATAAACGAGGTAGTATGAGTACACATTTGTTTTTATTAGCTTATCTATAGCCGGATGCGCTTTCAACAGGTTGGCTAAGTCTGAATGGGAGGCAATTCTCGTGTTATTTGAATTATCGACGGTCATGTGATTGACATCCTTGTATATCTTGCACAAACAACATGGATTGGTGTTACTGGAGTAATGTACTATGTTGCATATTGTTAAACAAGCATGCTTGCCGCCGCGCAATTGCGCAATGTCACGCACTTGTCTTGCGGGCTATATAATACGCTCTGGAAGTCAAGGCTGTAACCATTTAATTAAAGCGATTTCATGATGGCAAGATGATTTAATCTTATGGGAACTTGTTTGTGATAACCATTTGAAACTGCTTTTACCAGTAATTCAGCTTTGTTCTGGCAATTCATTTTGTTTTTGATATTTTCTATGTAAGATTCGATTATTCGTTTCGATAACAAAAGCAAATCCGCCATTTCTTTTGCAGTTTTTCCCCTAACCAGTAAAAATACGCACTCGCACTCGCGTTTCGTCAATTTAAATATATTTTGGTGATGGTTCACTGTGTAATCTTCAATCCCCAAATTTAATTTATTATCGAGCTGATTTAGTAGATGGAAAACATCCGCCTTACGTCAGGGTCGGCAATAATAAATTAATCCAATGATGGTGTTTTTCGGGCTAATTATAGGGCTTTTATCTAATAAAAAAATTGCATTCGTTTTTGAATTTCTATGCACGGTGCAAATTTTTTCGCCTTTTAATACGCGCAAATCTTGCTCTAGAAACACTCGATTCTCTTCAGTGGAGGCGGGGAAATTTCTTCATCAGTTTTGCCTGTAATATCATTCGGATATTTAACGCCTTTAAACTCAAGCAAAGCCTTGTTTGCGCCCTGATAGACGCGATCAACATCTTTCCAGCCAATATGTCCTGGTATGTGGTCTAGCAGGAAATTATCGTGTAACAACATATGGTTTTATTCTCCGAATACACAAGAGCAGATTTGAAGATAACACAGAAATAAGCCCGCCCTTTTCGCACACTTTTGGTTGGGTGGAGAGGTTGGGGCTTTTTGCCGTGGCGTTGCCTCTGTGGGTACCCGAGATAAGAACAACAAAAGTGGTGCCGGCCTGGCTAATTGATTCCATTTATCGGGGTGACAGGATTTGAACCTGCGACATCTGCCTCCCGAAGGCAGCGCTCTACCAGGCTGAGCCACACCCCGATGTATCAATAAGTCCTGCTGACAACAAAATCACTCAATGTCTCCAGCGCCTGACGGTAAGGTGAGGCGGATATTGCCGACAAGGCTTCTTTTGCTTTTAAAGCATGTTGTTTTGCTGTGGCGGCAGTGTACTTGATCGCATCCGTAGATTCAATAATTCCTAGTATCTTGTCAAGGTTTTTACTGGTGCCGGTCTGAATGGCGTTGCGCATCAGCTCAAGGTCTGCGCCCTTGCTCATGCGCATGGCATGAATGAGCGGCAAGGTGGTTTTACCTTCGGAAATGTCCTGGCCGACATTTTTGCCGGTTTCCTTGACAGACTGGCTGTAATCCAGCGCGTCATCGATGAGTTGATAAGCCAGCCCCAGATGCAGCCCGAATAACCTCATGGCTTCAATATGCGCGGCAGATTCGGTTGAAAGCGTGGCGCCTAGCTGTGCGGCGATTTCGAAGAGTTTGGCGGTCTTGCGTTCTATGACGTCGAAATAAAACTGTTCAGTGGTATCCGGGTTGTTGCAGTTGACCAGTTGCAGGATTTCACCTTCAGCAATAAACGGTGTCGCCTTGGCAAAGATGTCCAGGACAGTGTCATGCTTGATGTCCACTACGATCTGGAACGCCCGTGAGTAAAGAAAGTCTCCCACCAGCACGCTGGTATCATTGCCCCAGATAGTGTTGGCTGTCTTATGCCCGCGTCTGAGTGTGGAATCGTCCACAACGTCATCATGCAAAAGTGTGGCAGTGTGTATGAGCTCTATGACGGCAGCGAGATCTATATGCTTTTGGCCTTGATGATTCAGCGCGCGCGCGCTTAGGAGCAGAACCAGCGGTCTTACCCGTTTGCCGCCGCAGGTCAGGACATATTCGATGACATCCTTGACCATGGGAATATTGGATTCCAGCCGGGAGATGATGAACCTGTCTGTGGACTGAAGGTCTTCGCTCACAAGGCTGCGTATGGACTCTAACGGCATGGGGTCATCTCATTCTGTCTATTGCAAGATCGCAAGGGAGAATCGTAGTAATCCACTATGTTACTGTCAAGGTTTCTCTAAGAATAATCAGGGACTTCCCATGCGCCTGCCTGTCTTGAGCGGGACAGAGCTTGTCTGCCAGCCAGAATGATTTGCATAATAAACAGGCCCGGGGCTGGGAACGGTCTGTTTCCAGCCAGGGTAAAAGTTCGTTGAGATGGTATTTTTTGCTTATTTAACATGCTATTATACCAATCCCCGTGCGGCCTGGAATGCCGGATTTAACGTTTCGGAGCCGGATAAGATTATTTTTCCTTGATGCAATGACATTTTGGAGAGAGACATGCCTTCTTTCGATATTGTTTCAAACATCGACAGTCATGAAGTGACCAATGCGGTAGACCAGGCCAACCGGGAAGTATCAAACCGGTTCGATTTCAAGGATACGGATTCCCGAGTGGAGCTGGCGAAAGATAAAATCACTCTTATTGCTCCCACGGATTTTCAATTGAAACAGATTGATGAAATTTTGCGCAACAAATTGGCCAAGCGTAGTGTGGACATCCGGTCACTACACTACCAGGAAGCCAGCGCGAGTCTGAATGAAGCCAGGCAGATTATTGAAATCAGGCAGGGCATAGACGCGGACAATGCTAAGAAAATTACCCGGCTGATCAAGGATTCAGGCTTGAAGGTACAGGCTTCCATACAAGGTGACCAGGTGCGTGTGACGGGAAAAAAACGTGATGACCTGCAAGCGGTCATCGCCATGCTGCGCGAAGCCAAGGTGGCGCTTCCCCTGCAATTTGTGAATTTTCGGGACTGAGCCGGGTTGCTGGTTTGAACCCGGCCTGGCTTGTGGCATCGCATGTCCGGGATTAGGGAGGGCCCATGACTGCAGTCTGTTGCACGGATGGAATTTCAGGAATGGATTTCAGTGTTTTTACATCCGGGTTAGGCAAATAGATTAATGGGTTATTATTGTTTTTATTTTTTCCGTATTGAATCTTCAGCCCTTGCAATTCAAGGTATTGTTTCAGCTTTAACATGCTGGCCTCATCAGGTGAAGTAATATATGCGAGATCTTTGGTGGCGTTATAATTCCACGCTGGCAAAAACAATGAGGCGCCAATGCGGTCCAGGGCAGCGCAAACCGCCGTTTTCTTGGATTCGCCATGCAAGCCCAGGGTGGAAACAGCCTGCGACTGTTTTTCCTTTTCCACTTCGCTCGGTCGGATTGACGAGATTGCCTCGTTCTCGGAGCTGTTCAACGGTATGACCGCGCTAGGTTTTTGCAATACAACATAGGGTGATTGCGGGCAGGCATGGAATTGCTCAAGAAAATCCTCTTTTGTTACAACCAATAACTCATTGCCATCGGCTTGAATCAGGATTTTTCCATTATTTGAATCAAGATCAAAATTATCTATGGGCATTTTAATATCCAAATGTGGATTATCAAACCCGTTCCTGCGTTCGCCGCGATAAAGCCTGAGTATGACTTTTTTCGCTTGATATAAATCCGGATCCACAGGCTGGCCGTCTTGATAAAATAACTGCGGGATGGCGGCATGATTTAGCCAATAAGTCATCCCGTAGTTGCTGACAAGCAGTTCTCCCTTCCTGATTGGCCGTGTGGTGCGGGCGATGAGCAGCGGATGATCAGCATAGACTAACTCTTCATACTCCAGATTGGCGGTCGCAATGCGGTTCAGGGCAACCGTATCTGAAATCTGATAATCGCTGATTTGAGATATGTTCATGTCGTCGTGTGAAGAGCCAGTGGAAGCGGTTGGTAAATCCATCTCTGGAGCATGTTGAAAAAAACGGGCTATATTGCCGTATTCAGCCGCATTGACGCTGCCATGGGTAGTGTCTGTCTGGTATCGAAATGCGGAGGCATAAATGCTGCTATGGTTTTCTAACGGATCTTTTTCCGAGACGGGGCGGATTAATCCGGTATAGATAGCAAGATAAGTACCTTGCGGCAAATCTTCCCCGGCAATGACGCCATATCCCACTTTGTCATTCATATGGGTGATAATCATTTTATTCCGATTGGCCTTGATAGCCTGCAATATTCCCTCAAGTCTCTTTTTCGATATTTCAGGAGCTGGCGGATGATTTTTGATGGCGGATGCGGAATCGGATTCAATGACAGGTGTTTCAGTCCAGGCAGTCATGTGGACTTTTTTCGCGAATTCATCGACCGGAACCGCTTGGGGTGAGGCGTTAAGCGAGTCGCTCACATAAACAAATTTTGGGTTTGCGAGTAACTTTTTAAATTCGCCGCGAAATAAAAATTTTTTTCTTGATTCCATGATAAACCCCGGTTTGTATTTTTTGAGTTAAATTTAACTATCTGAGAGTGGGTCTTTATGCATCCCGTATTAATGACATGGATACGGGAAATGCCTGGGTATTATCCGGGTGAATTATTAAAAAAATCTTAATGCCGCTGCTATTCGCCAAAAACAGGGCTATTGTGCGCTAGCCGGGTTTTTTGCGGAATGGATTTTCACTGGTCCTGAATTCTATGAGCACTGGCGTGCCAAAAAGATTCAGTTTCTTCTGATAGAAATGCGCCAGAAATTTGCGGTAACTTTCCGGGAGAGCATTTAACTGGTTGCCATGAATCACAATGCGGGGAGGATTGTGGCCGCCGGGGTGCGCGTAACGCAGTTTGACGCGGCGCCCCTGAACCAGTGGCGGTTGATGGGTGGTTTGTGCCTCCTGCAACAGGCGGCTTAATAAGGGGGTGGATAACTTTTGTGTCGCCGATACAAAAGCTTCTTGCACAGAATCAAATAAATTACCCACACCTGATCCGTGCAAGGCGGAAATATAATGTACGCGGGCGAAGCGGACAAAATCAAGGTGGCGGTCAATGGTGGCTCTTGCGTGATCACGAGCTTCTTCACTCATGCCATCCCATTTGTTGACCGCAATGACAAGCGCTTTACCGCATTCGAGAACAAATCCCAGTAATTTCAAGTCTTGCTCGGAGACACCGATCCGCGCGTCAACCACATATAACACAACGTTTGATTCTTCTATGGATTGCAATGTCTTGACCACTGAAAATTTTTCCGGCACATCGGACATTTTTTTGCGCTTGCGTACCCCGGCGGTGTCTATCAGGGTGTAATGCTGGTCGTGGCGTTCCAGCGGGATGTAAATACTGTCTCTAGTCGTGCCGGGAGAATCATGTACGATCACCCGTTCTTCACCCAGCATACGGTTAGTCAGGGTTGATTTCCCGACATTGGGGCGGCCGACAATCGCCAGCTTGATGCGATTGGATGTTTCATCCGGAGAATTGTTTGCACTGGTTGGCTCCGGAAACAAATGTTCCAGCAGACGTTTGATTCCTGATCCATGCACCGCCGCAATGGCTAGCGGTGAAGGCAAGCCTAACTCATAGGCATCCGCCACGCTTAGCGATGGATCCATGCCTTCTGTTTTATTAACAGCAAGATAAACGGGTTTACCGGATCGCCGCAGTGTGTCAGCGATCAATATATCTTCCGGCGTGATTCCGGATTGCGCGTCCACGAGAAACAAGACCTTATCTGCGTCTTCAATGGCTTGCAGCGCCTGCCTGGTAATCAGCTTGCCTACATCATCCATTTCTTCGGTAATGCCGCCGGTGTCAATGATAATAAAATGACGGTCATCCTGATTGACTTCACCGTACTGACGGTCACGGGTTGTGCCGGGAAATGCGGAAATCAGTGCATCCCGAGTGTGTGTCAGACGGTTGAATAAAGTGGATTTGCCGACATTTGGGCGGCCGACAATTGCGACAACAGGCAGCATGTTTTTACTAGGTCTCTCATCTCAAGGTATAGGCAGCAAGATAGCCACTGTTAGTCAGTGCGTATAATACATTATTTTCGACAATAGGCGCCGCATATATCGATGACCCCAGCGATACCCGGCCTGCAAAATGCCCATCCTGTTTGCCTAGCCAGTGCAAATAGCCTTGCGCATCACCAACGACGACATAATTTCCCATCGCGGCAGGACCGCTGATCACACGGTATTCCAGCTTGGTCTGCCGCCAGTTGACAAAACCGCTGTCGGCGCCGAAACCCCAGACCGTGCCCTTGGCATCAGAAATGTAGACAGCGGCATCGTCCGCGGCCATGCCGGTGTAGGAAGAAATATCATGTGTCCACAAGGTCCTGCCAGAGGTCCAGTCCAGTGAAGAAATTTTTCCCTGATAGGTCGCCACATAGATGCGGTGCTGGTAAACGACCGGATCAGCGTCTATGTCAATCATGCGCTGGATAGCGAATGCGCCTTCCGGAATTGCCACGGTTTGCAGCCAGAGAAGCTGGCCGTCAAGATTGAGTTTTGCCAGGTTTCCGTTGGCAAATCCTACAATCAGACTGCGGTCGCGTATCAGCGGCGCACTGGATCCGCGCAGGATCATATTAGGCTCGACTTGCTGGAATGACCATAATTCATGCCCATCGCTGGCAGAAAGAGCGCGTGTATAACCGTCCACGGCCTTGACTACGACTATACCGCTGCCAACAGCGGGGGTCGCGATAACTTCACCGGGAACCGATGCCTTCCAGCGCTGCCTGCCGTCAGATTCCTGCAAGGCGACGATATCACCGCCGCGCGAACCCATGACAACCAGTCCGTCGCCTGCGCCCGCGCCAGTGGTAACAGGCAGCCGGGTGTTGACTTGCCAGAGCCTTTTGCCGGATGTCTTGCTTAGTGCAGTCACTGTTCCGCTGGTGCTGGTGGTATAGACAGCAGTTTCGCTCACAGCCGGACTCAGTTTCAGATAGTCATTGCCAGCCGCGCCAGCGCCTACATTCGCACTCCAGAGCAGGCGCGGTGTGACTTCCGGCGCATAACTGGTGAGTGGTGTGGGCTCAGGTGTATTGTCCTTTTCAAAAAAGCCCGCGCAAGCGCTAAGGCTGGAGGTAAAAACAAGGAATAATGCGATTGTTCTTATAGTTTTGATTAATGGACTGCTCATATTAAACTCGAATATTAAGATATTAAGACGCTGATTGTATGGCAGGTGCCAGATTATCGTATTTCATTCGCAGCACAGGCCGGATCACTTCCGCGTTGGGCAATTCGGACAATGCCTGTTGATAGGACAGCCGTGCCATGCTGGTGTTGTTGAGAGCAAGATAAGCATCGCCTCTTACTTCATCGATCAAGCCCTCGAAAGCTTTGTCATCCACCTTTTTTAATTCATCCAGCGCACCTTGCGCATTTTTTTCTGCGATCAGGATGCGAGCCAGCCGTATGCGCGCAATCTGGCGTATGGATTTGATGCGGGTATCTTCCATAATCCAGTTAAGCTGCTTTTTCGCTTCCGCATAATCTTTTTTGATCACAGCGTTTCTGGCCAGCATGAAGGCTGCCATTTGTCCGTAGGTAGTCTGTGGGTAATGATTGAGCAGTTTTTTCGCTTGAGTGAGAGTCGCGGCGTTGTCATTCTGGGCACGCATGGTTAGCATTTCATCATAAACAGATGAGGCATGGTTCAGGATTTTGCTCTGCCGCTGCTGCCAGTAGCGCCAGCCGGAAATGGCGGCTGCCGCGATCAACACGCCCATGAGGATGACCAGGCTGTATTGTTTGATCCAGCTTTTTAATATCTCTATCTGTTCTTGTTCTGTTAAATATTCAGTCAATGGATAATCCTCAGAAACGGTGTCTCTTTAGGCACTGTATTAAATCAGATTTTTTTGTCTGAGGGAATGGGAAAATCATGTTGCGTCCCTAACTCTCGGCTTATATTTTTGTCCGGCGATTCATGACGCGCAGTGCCTTTCCTGCGCGTGTATCGTACTGTCGCGCAGGATCAGGACAGGGTCGTGCTGCTATTTTTTTGATATTTTCAACTTTAGGTATTCGGCCAATTCATCCTGATAGAGTGATTGCTGCGGAAGGTCTTCACGGAGATTCTTGAGTGAAATGGAGCGGGTTTTCAACTCGTGCTCACCCACAATCAGGGCATATTGGGCACCGCTTTTATCCGCCTTTTTGAATTGGTTTTTCACGCTTCCGCCTCCGCAGTGCAGCATGAGTTTTAATCCCGGTACCTTGGTACGCAGATATTTGGCAATTTTCAGGCCAGCCGAAAATGACTGATCGCCATCTGTGATCAGATAGGCATGCAAGGTGTAGTCCAGCTTATGGTTTTTTTCACCCTGCTGCATCAACAGAAGCGTGCGTTCCATGCCAAATGACAAACCGATGGCCGGTGTCGGCTTGCCGCCCAGCTGTTGAACGAGTCCGTCGTAACGTCCGCCCGCGCAGACTGTGCCTTGCGCGCCCAGTTTGTCAGTGACCCATTCAAACACCGTTTTGGTGTAATAATCGAGGCCGCGCACCAGACAGGGATTGATTTCAAAGTTAAGACCGGCGTGTTTGAGGTAAGTCTGCAATTTTTCGAAATGTTCCAATGATTCGGTGTCCAGATGCTCCAGTAGTTTGGGCGCGTTTGCAATCAGCTGCTTCATCTCGGGGTTTTTGCTGTCCAGAATGCGCAGAGGATTTTTATGCAGACGCTGTAAACTTTCTTCATCCAGTTTGTCCTGATGTGACTGGAAGTATTGTATTAATTGTTTGCGGTATTGATTACGGGATTCGGGTGTGCCTAGCGAATTCAGCTGCAATTTGACCAGTGAGTGTATGCCCAGTTTTTCAAGAACGGCAAAGGAGAGCAGGATAATTTCAGCGTCGATATCAGGTCCGGCGAGGCCGAATGCTTCCGCTGAAAACTGATGAAACTGGCGGTAGCGGCCTTTCTGCGGCCGTTCGTGGCGAAAGAAGGGCCCAGAGTACCATAAGCGTTGAACCTGGTTGTGCAGCAATCCGTGTTCCAGTGCGGCGCGTACACAGCAGGCGGTTCCTTCCGGGCGCAGAGTCAGGCTTTCTTCGTTGCGGTCAAGAAAAGTATACATTTCCTTTTCAACGATATCAGTGATTTCACCTATTGATCGTTTGAATAAATCCGTCTTTTCCACGATGGGAAAACGGATTTCCTGATAGCCGTGGGCCAGGAGGACGCGGCGGAAAACATGTTCCGCATAAAGCCAGAGGTGAGTTTCGGAAGGGAGGATATCATTCATGCCTCTAACTGCCTGGATCATTTCTGTCACGTTCATTTCCTCTAGAGATGGTTTTGGAATTGATTATTCTGACTGCGGACAGCTTAATATATCACTGTCTTGCTCCACATGCCGCATCTTTAATATCCGGTTTTTGCGCGGCGTTTATGGGTTTGCGCCAGCCCTTGGGCATGGCGCTTTGTTCCAATGACTATGCGCTGACATGAAGACCGCCGCAACTGACAATCTTCATGAGGCGACAGCTAAATGCCGGACGCAGCTGCGTCAGGGATAGCGATTATACTGCTGATAGTAATAAGGTGGAGCATTGTTGTTATATTCCGGTTTGGTTTCGCTGGCAATGTAATTGGCTTTCCGTTTTTTACGCGGCTTTTTGGGGTAGCTGAACTGCCCTATGGGTGTGGATTTGTCTGTGAGTAAAAATCGGGTGGCTTCCGCCTGGGCGGCAAGATCCTCCAGCTGGTTGACCAGAGCTTGCAGGGCATTTACTTTCAGCGTCGCCAGCATGGCCGTTTGCAGATTGGAGGAAGGCAGTTGTATATCCAGGGGCTCGGGATTAAAAGGCACGCTGGCGACGGCCGCCGGTTCCGGTTTTTTCGCGTTACTGTCAGACAGCGTGACAGGAGCAGGTGCAGCGGCCGGCTGGATTTTGGCATGTCTGTGCCAGAGCGCGTTGCCCAAGCCTATCAGCGAGGCGAGAACGATCAGGGAAAAAAAGGTGACAGACCAGTTAATTTTCAGTTTGCCCAGGAACGGGAGGATAGGGGTGACGCGAGCCGAATGACGGTGTGCGTGTTTTTCCCTGGGCAATCGGATACCGGCCATCGCGGAATTCAGGGATGAAGCGGAGTGGCCGCGCATGCCGAGTTTGATAATCAGCAGAAACATAATTAAATCGGCCAATAAATTCAGACTGTTTTCGCCTATGGCAATGTTTGTGAGCGCGTCAGGGTTGCTGTGGCTGAAATGGCTGGAACGTCCGGCAGGACTGGATGATTCTCCGCTGCGTGCATGCCCTTGTTCCGCAGGGCTGGCAGTCGCGGCGTAGGGGCTGGCGGCATCGGTACTCTGGCCGGCAGATTGTTCATCCGCAGGTGCTGCAGTGGTGTCAGGACTGGCGGCAGTCGAGATGTCAGCAGGTTCGCCAGCCGCAAGCGGGGCAGCGTTTTCCGTTGGAGCGCTTCTGCCTGCCATGGTATCGGAAGTGTTATCCTGCGGCTGGCGTGAGCTGGGGGCGGTGAAAGGTGCGGCAGTAGCAGTATTAGGGGGTTCGGCTGCTGTGGGCGCGAGTGGTTGAGCCAGGCTGGTATTCTGCTGCGAGGCGGATTTATGGGAATGCCACCAGATGCCTACCAGTCCGATGAGCGTGATGGCCAGCAGGTAAGTGAATAATTGCATGAAAAAATTGCCTATGCTGACGGGCAGGCTGGCCTTGGTCTGCGTCGTGGGTGCGGATGGTATCTGCGCAACCGAATCAGACGCAGCAGGCTGATGTTCTTCTGTTTCCGGCTTGGGCTTGAGCAAGTCCAGTGCTTCCTGGAGTTCCTGTTCAGGGATTTCCAGCAATTTACTGTAGTTACGAATATATCCGCGAATAAAGGTGAGGGGCAGATCGGTCTTGAATTCCCCGCTCTCAATCATGATGATGACTTTTTCGTGCAGCCGCAGCGCAGCAGCCACTTCCTTGCGATCCATGCCCTGTGCTTCACGGGCCGACTTCAAGCGTATGCCAAAAGGGATGTGCTTGTGCGGGTTGAAACCGGTATGTAGGGTCTGGTTTATCATAGAGCGTCACTGTCCTTGTTTAATAGGCGGTTCTGCATATTAAATTGTATGACGATCAGTTATTCCCGCCAACGACTTTTTGCTTGGCGGACCGTAAATATCGCTCATTTCGCCGGGTCCGGTCTTTAACCTGCCCGACCAGCTGTCCGCAGGCGGCGTCAATATCATCTCCGCGCGTTCTTCTGATCGTGGTATTCAAGCCGGCCTTCATCAGAATATCACGAAAACGGTTAATGGTTTCGGTGTCTGATCTCTGATAATCGGTATGCGGAAACGGATTGAAAGGGATCAGGTTCATTTTGGCGCGTACGCCGCTCAGGATCTTGATGAGCTGGCGGGCGTGCTCGGGTGTGTCATTGACCCCGGCAAGCATGACATATTCCATGGTGATAGAGCGGCGGCTGTCATCTTTAAAATATTCCCGGCAGACTGTCATTAACTCATCCAGAGGATATTTCTTGTTTAGAGGCACAAGCTGGTTTCTCAATTCATCATTGGGGGCATGCAGGGAAACCGCCAGGGCGACATCGGTGGCTGCGCGCAGCTGATACATGGCTGGCACGACCCCTGCCGTGCTGACAGTGACCCGGCGCTTGGACAGTCCGTAAGCGAAGTCATCCAGCATGAGATGAAGCGCGGGAATGACATTATCAAAATTCAGCAGTGGTTCACCCATTCCCATCATGACGACATTGGTGACGGCATGGTCATGGACGCCATTCATTTTTGACAGTTTGCGGACGGCGATCCAGAGCTGGCTGATAATTTCCGCGGTACTCAGGTTGCGATTAAAACCCTGTTTTCCGGTGGAGCAGAAATCGCAGTTGAGAATACACCCGACCTGGGAAGAAATGCACAATGTTCCCCGTGTTTTTTCCGGGATGAACACGGTTTCTATGCAATTGCCGTCGGCAAGCCGCAACAGCCATTTATATGTTCCGTCAGCGGCCGCTTTTTCATAGATGACTTGAGGTGGGGTAATCTGGGCGGTTTCACAGAGTTTTTGCCGCAAAGCCTTGCTCAGGTTGGTCATGGCCTGAAAATCTTCAGCACCATTAAAGTGTATCCACTTTAATACCTGTTCCGCGCGATAGGGTTTTTCGCCGACACTGACAAAAAAATCCTGCATGGCTTTTCTGTCCAAGCCCAGCAGATTGATTTTGTGCGCCGGCGTGTGCAGTGTCATTCAGGCGAGTTCGCTTTCGGCGACATACGCACAGATTTCATGCGGCTGGAAGAAAAAAGCGATTTCCTGTCTGGCGGTTTCGGGTGCGTCAGAGCCGTGTACCGCATTATGGTCAATGGAATCGGCAAAATCCGCGCGAATGGTGCCGGGGGCCGCATCTTTGGGATTGGTCGCGCCCATGATTTCACGATTTCGCGCAATCGCGTTTTCCCCTTCAAGCACTTGCACCAGAACCGGGCCGGAGCTCATGAAGCTGACCAGCGCAGGAAAGAAAGGACGGGATTGGTGGACGGCATAAAACTGTTCGGCCTGGGCTTTGGTTAAATGCAGCATTTTGGCGGCTGCAATCCGTAAGCCGCCTTTTTCAAACCGGCTGATAATTTGGCCGATGACATGCTTGGACACCGCATCGGGTTTGATAATGGAAAGCGTTCTTTCAATTGGCATGGGAGTTTCCTCAAAATAGATTGTTATTCATATCTTTTATTTAGTGAGGCGGGATTATACCTACATTTTTATCTTTTTGCGCCAGAGTTGCGCTTTTTCAAGCAACTCTTTTTCATCCAGCAGGGTTAACTCGCGGTTTTTTAATAATTGTTTGCCGCCCACCCAGACATCGGTGACCTGGCTGCGAGGAGTGGAATACACAATCTGGGAAACGGGGTGATAGACCGGCTGGGTTTCGATGGCATCCAGATCAATGGCAATAAAATCAGCGGCTTTGCCAATTTCCAGCGAACCCGTGATCGTGTCTGTGCCCAGGGCTTTCGCTCCATGGAGTGTCGCCATCTTGAGAGCGCTTTCGGCGGGGACTGCCTTGGGATCGTCTGCGGTCACCTTGCCCAGGAAAGCAGCCGTACGCATTTCGCCCAGCATATCCAGATCATTATTGCTGGCGGCGCCGTCCGTCCCCAGTGCTACATTGATGCCCAGGCGTGTCAGGCGTTCAACCGGACAGGATCCGCTGACCAGTTTCATGTTGGATTCCGGGCAGTGCACGATATGGGGCCGTGTCTGCTGGAGAATCTCCAGGTCTGCGTCATTGACTTGCGTCATATGTATGGCAATCAGATCAGGCGATACCATGCCGATTTCATGCAGGCGGTGCAATGGGCGCTTGTTGTGTTTTGCCAGAGACTGGGTCATTTCCGACGGTGCTTCCTGCAAATGAATATTGATTTTCAACCGATAGTCATCCGCGAGCTTTTTGACTTTTTCAAGGTTTTCCATGGATACGGTGTAAGTGGAGTGCGGTGCGAGCGTGGGGGTGATGCGCGCGTGATTTTTATATTCCTGGTAAAATTCGACGGCTTTGGCGAAATATTCTTCGGTGGTTTTTGCCCACGCGGTAGGCACATCAATAATGGTCATGCCAATGTGTGCGCGCAGCCCGGCTTTTTCGGCTGCCTGGGCAGTGGCGCCCAGGAAAAAGTACATGTCATTAAAACAGGTTGTGCCGCAGCGTATCATTTCAGCCATGGCTAGCAGCGATCCATCATAAACCAGTTCCTGACTGACCCATTTGCCTTCGGCCGGCCAAATATAATTATTCAGCCAATCCATCAATTCAAGATCGTCCGCGAGACCGCGGAAAACATTCATGGCGAGATGAGTATGGCTGTTGATGAATCCGGGCAGTATGGCATGGGAAGTAAAGGATTCATTCTTGTCAGCCTGGTAGGCATCTTTTGCCTGGCTGCTGGGCAGAATGGAAAGGATTTTTCCCTGGTGTATGGCCAGGGCATGGTTTTCCAGAACACGGTTCTGGTCTTCGCAGGTAATGATCCATTTGGCATGAACCAGGTGATCGATTTTTTCCATAATCAAGATCTCATGTTAGTGATGGAAAGGTTAAAGTTACAAGCCGTCTCAACAACACCGTGCCGCATGACAAATCGTTTTCTGCGCCTGGAGTCTCTCATGCCTGGCATGAGCACAAGACAATGACAGTCTGCACTCTGTCTGTAACGCGTGGGCATGGCTTTGCAAACGGCTTGGTGAGAATGGCGTTATCATAATATAGGTCGCTGAAAAGGAGGAGAAAAAAATGAGGTTTACCCGGTGCCGCTTGATCGTGTTTTCTTGAGCAATGCTGGATTAATGGGGCATTCAAACGGCGGACCAGGCGTCAGAGTGGCGTATAATTTATTTCTGCAGATAACAGTCTGAGTAATTGTGGAAGAAATTACAGGAAAACTCAGAAATAAGATTTATGTCTACAAAAAATATTTAGACACGTTGAGCGAGGGCACATCGTTGGTGCAAGAGTAGTTGTTATCTTGCTATTCGGAGCTTTGGGCTCTACGTGTGTCCTTTTTTATTTACGGAGAGGGAGGGATTCGAACCCTCGTGGGAGCATAAACTCCCCATCCGATTTCGAGTCGGCGCCGTTATGACCGCTTCGGTACCTCTCCTGAGTCAGGGTGGATTATACTGGGTTTAGACAGACTTTCCAGTGCCCTTGTATCATGCTTGCTATCCATTCAGACCGGGTGGGACGACGCTGATATCCTCCGCGGAAAGGGGATACTGCCGGTCAGAGACGGGGTAGGCGCTTTGAAATGCGCTGGATGCAATGCCTGGCGGAATTTTCAAGGGCGGTATGGATTTGGCAGACAGATAAGTTTTGTCCCGGTTCTGGCTGATGGAAGATTTGGAAAAATAGGAACAACCCGTCAGCGCGAGCGGGAAAAGCGTGGCCAGGGCGATCGCGCGTGCGATGAATTTGCAATTCATATTATTTTACTCCTGCATTTTGCATGGCTTTCTTTACATCTTGGTGGTATTGGCTGTCCAGCGGCAGCAACGGCATGCGTATGCCGGCCTGGATTTTGCCCATTTCGGCCAATGCCCATTTGGCGGGGATGGGATTGGATTCCAGGAACAGATTTTTGTGCAGCAACATCAGTTCATCATTGATTTGTGCGGCCAGTGTCATGTTTCCGCCCAGAGCGGCCGTGCACATGGCATGCATTTTTTGCGGAGCAACGTTCGCGGTGACGGAGATAACGCCTTGGGCGCCAGCCAGCATCAAATCCAGCGCGGTGGCATCGTCACCGCTGTAAACCGCAAAAGTGTTTCCGCAGCGGCGGATGATCTCTGCGGCGCGTTCCACTTTCCCGGTGGCTTCCTTGATTCCCAGGATATTTTTGATCTGTGACAGGCGTTCAACGGTTTCTGGCAGCAGGTCGCATGCGGTTCTCCCCGGAACATTATATAAAATCACTGGCATGTCCACCTGTTTCATGACCATTTCATAATGAGCGTACAGTCCGTTCTGGGTCGGTTTGTTGTAATAAGGCGTTACGATCAGGCAGGCGTCTGCGCCGGCGCGCCTGGCATTTTCGGACAGTCTGATGGTAGTGCGGGTGGAGTTGGTGCCGGAGCCGGCGATAACAGGGATGCGTCCGGCCGCCTGCCTGACAATCAGTGAAATTACTTCGAATTGCTCATCGGGTTCAAGCGTGGCGGATTCGCCGGTCGTGCCGGCTGCAATAATGGCGTCCGTGCCGGCGCCGATATGCCATTCCGTCAATTCCTGCAATGCTTTTTTGTCAATTGATCCATCGTTATGCATGGGTGTGACGATGGCGACCATGCTTCCTTTAAACATAATTCATTCCCCCGTGATCATTCATCCTGGACCTGGTCTGGGACGGCATCATCGCCGTCTGAACTGGCGCTATTCTATCAGGTCGCTGCTTTTTTTTGAGAGTTTTTTATAGTCCATAGGTTACTAATTGTCTATATTTTTTTAGTCTTACTCCAGATATACTTAACAGCTTTATCAAATGTCAGGTAAGAAGACATATGAAACTTGCTGCGATTGCTGATTCCTTGTGGGGCAACAAGGCCAGGGTGAGTTATTTACTATTGGCTGCTGTCATTCTGCTTTTTACTTGCCTGGGCGGCCGGGAAATCTGGACTCAGGAACATCGCTGGGCGGACATTGTTTCAGGCATGTTTTACCGGAATGATTTTTTACATCCCTATCTGGGCAATTCAGATTATTATGACAAACCGCTGCTGTCTTATTGGCTTATTGCACTGTTCGCCAAACTGACCAGTGCTTTGACAACCTGGACTTTGCGGCTGCCGTCGGCTTTGGCGGGTCTGCTCACAGTGGCATCGATTTATTTCCTGGGGAAAAAAATTCAGGACAGACATCTGGGGCTGTTGTCCGGATGGCTGCTGCTGACTACTTATTACTTTGTGTTCTGGTCGCGTGTCAGCAGCGCAGACATGTTGAACCTTGCCGGGACGGTTTTCGCTGTCGCCTGGTACTTCAATAAACGCGAGCACGCCCGTTTCTGGGATTATGCGGTATTCTTTCTGGTCATTGCGCTTACTTCGTTATGCAAGGGGCTGGTGGGCGCGATCGTCCCGCTGATCGCGGTGCTGGTCGATATTATTTTGCAAAAATCCTGGAAGCAACACTTGCGATTGACCCTGGTCTGGGCGGTGATACCGGCTCTGCTGGTCTACCTGTCTCCATTCATTGCGTCCAGTTATTTTGGGGGCGACTCATTTGCACAAAACGGTTTGTATCTGGTATACAGGGAAAACATTCTTCGTTACTTTCAGCCATTCGATCATCAAGGCCCTATCTATACTTATTTTCTTTATTTGCCTGTTTATCTGCTGCCGTGGACGATTTTTTTTATCCCGGCGCTGCTGACGCTCAAATCGCGCTGGAAAAACATGACGACTGATTCACGATGGGTTGCCTGGACTTTGTTCGTGCTTTTCCTGTTTTTTACCTCCAGCGGATCGCGCCGCAGCTATTATGTCCTGCCTATGGTGCCTTTCGCGGTCTTGTTTACTGCTGACTGGATTCTTTCCGGGGAGCCGGTGCTTGCGCGCAAGCGCTTATGGTCCGCCGGACTGATCGTGATTTTCTTTGCGGCCTTGTTTGCTGCGGTGGATGTGGCGCCCGCATGGTATTACGCGAAATTCGGCGTCAACCGTTTTGCTGTTGCATTGCAGAAGGAAGCAAGCCGGATCAAACCCTGGCATGTATGGAATGTGGTGATTCTGGATGCGGAAAGCAAAATGAATTTTTATCTGCATTTACCGCCGGGTGCGGTGAAATATCATATCAAGGGCACAGAGCGCATTAACGTGCCGACATCAGATCAGCTGTTGGCAATGTGGCCTTTGCTGAAAAACAGGGACGCCAATACGATTTACGTCAGCCGGAAACTGTATGCGCCCGTGCTGCAGCATATTCTGGCGGGATATCGCACGCTTGAAGTGGCCTATCCCTCGCTGCCGTTTATTAACAAGCAGGATACAGACAGCCCGGTTGCGTATATTCCGGCTGGCTAGAAGCAGCTGTCACTATATAGGCGCGCCGGATGTGTTTTCATTGCCGCTGATATACGAATTTACTCTCCTGAAAAATGAAGATAAAATGTGTAACCAGTGTCTGCGCCGAAATAATGAATTTCAATTTCAGAAGGAAGAGAAAATATGACAGATAATCTGTTTCAAAAACTAGAAGAAAAAATGATGTTGCTGCTTGCTGAAATTGAAGATTCACGCAGGGAAATTGCACGGTTGACCCAGGAAAATGCCATGCTTAAGCGCGAACAGGAAGCGCATTCCAGCAAGCTCGCTGATCTGATTTCGCTGCTGGATTCCGTCTCTTTATCCGATGTGATGACGACAGGCGCGAGTGTGACCGCGATCAAACCCATGACGGCACAGGGATAACGCCAACCATCAATTCGCGACCAGGAGGTTTGCACATGGCTGTGGCTTCAGATCATCATCTCATTTTGAAAAAATTGAAAAAGAAAATCCGGTTGCTGGAACGCAAAGAGGAATTGGCAAGAATCCGTCTTCGTCAGGCGCTGGCCAGGATACGCAAATTGAGCCGGTCGTACAAAAGTAAACTGGCCAGTAAATCTCGCCGGATGAAAGCGAAAGTGGCTGAAGTGCAAGCATCGACGTATGTCAAGTCGGCACAGGAGATGGAACGTCATATGCTGCAGGGAATCGAAACAAAAGGCAGGGCGTTGGCATCGGCATTAATCAAGATAGAAAAAAAGTATGCCACCCGGTTGAAAAAGAGCCTTGCCAGAAAGGGAAAACGTAACGGCAAAAGCAAATCCACAGCGGAGCCGGCGTCGAAAAAAATGAAAAAAGCGGCGCGCAAATCCAGATAATCGCCCCGGGCGGCCGCGCTCCGGCCGTCCAGGCGCGTTATTCAGTAAATAAATTCCTGTAAATACATGCTAGTAGCGTCAACCTGCCCGCCAGTCTAGTTTCCTGGTATGGACTATACTTTTAGTGAATCATACAGCATCCTCACAAGAGAGGTGTTTATGCCTGCCCGTAAACGAGATGACAAACAGAAAAACCAGGATGATTTGTTGGCGCGTATCAAGACTATTAAGTCCATGTTTGAAACAGTGCTGAAAAAAAATGGCGGAGTGGGCCGCATTGAAAATTATTCCGGACCTGAATTTCGCCTGCGTGAGTTGCGCCTGATACTGGTGTCGCTGAATTCTCTGATATCCAACCGTCCTGCCATTACGGCTTCGAATGTGAATGAGTTGTGCGCGCGATTAAAAGCTGTGTCAGTGCCGGTTTGCGAAAGTCTGACCATACGCATGATAGGAAGAAAGTCGAGTGTGAATTCCGGCGCGCCTATCACATCAGGGTTATTCGAGGCAAAACTGGTGGAAGAAAAAGTGTTAATTGACGGGATTCAGAAAGGCGTTCAAGACATCTTGCAGAGTGAGACGATGAAAGAATTGAGAGAGAGTGTCGGTTTGTCCTCCAAGAGTGAAATTTCCCCTAAACCATGATTTTCCCGCTTTATTGAATGAGACAGTGTGCAAACAGAGGAAATACACCGCCGCCTGGCTTATTCCACCAGGCAGTCCAGTATGCCGTCCGTAAGCCGTACTTGTATTTCATCGCCGCGACAGACTGCGCTGGCGGAACGTATGATGTGACGATCCCGGGTGGTCGCGATGGCGAATCCGCGCTGCAAGGTTGCGAGCGGACTTAATGCATCCAGTGTTCCCGCAGCTTTCGCCAGCGTGGTTTTTTTGTGCGCCAGCAATGTTGAGATCAATGTATTGAACTGCTTGCGCTTGAATATCAGCAGGTCATGCGTTTGGCGGATACGATGCGCCGGCGTGAGCCTGAGCAAATGCGCCTCTCGATCTTTTGTGCCGTGCCGCAGCTGGTTCAATAGGCGGTTTATTGTTTGTATCAGCGATGATTCTGCAAAATCCAGACGCTGCATTTTTTCCGCCAGCCGGCGTTTGGGGTGTTGCTGATATAAATGTTTTTGCATCCAGTGCAAGTGCTGGCGGCTGGAAGCCAATTTCGCCTGCATGTGACGCCCTATCTGTTTTTGCTTCAGCGATAAAGCTTGCCGCAGTTCAGTGCGGTCTGGCGTGGCAATTTCCGCAGCGGCGGAAGGCGTGGGCGCGCGTTGATCGGCAACAAAATCCGCGATGGTGAAATCGACTTCATGCCCCACGCCGCTGATGACGGGGATCCGGCTTTGATAAATGGCGTGAGCGACCATTTCTTCATTAAACGGCCATAAATCTTCCAGAGAGCCTCCGCCGCGCGCGACAATCAGAATGTCGCATTCCGCACGCCGGTTGGCGGTCTGTATGGCCTTGACGATTGCCGGTGCTGCGGTATCACCTTGCACCAGCGTGGGATAAATGATGACAGACGCGCAAGGATAACGCCGTTTCAAGACTGTCAGAATATCGCGTATCGCGGCGCCGGTGGATGAAGTGACTATCCCTATTTGCGCGGGAAAGGCGGGCAGCATTTTTTTATGTGCGGGATCAAACAATCCATCCGCTTCCAGTTTTTTCTTGAGTAATTCAAAGGCACGGCGCAGTTTTCCTTCGCCGCGTTCCTCCATCTGTTCCGCGATCAATTGATATTCGCCGCGGTTTGGGTAAAGGCTGACCCGCGCCTTGATGAGAACATGCATGCCGTCTTTAGGGACAAACCCCAGATGGCGTTGGCTGCCACGAAACATCGCGCACCTGACTTGCGCCGACGGGTCTTTTAAAGAGAAATACCAGTGACCGGAGTTGGGAGCGGCGAAATTGGAAATTTCGCCTTCCACCCAGATCAGGGGGAAGCTTTCTTCCAGCAGATACCGGACTTCATTATTGAGCCGGCTCACGGTATAAATGTCTTGTTCTTGCTGGATGTCAGTAGTCTGCATGTTTGTCTGCTTTATTTGATCCGGTTGGCGACGGCGCCAAGATGGGCATCGTCATAAACAATGCGGCACATCGCGTTTTTTTCACAAGTGAATTTTACGGTATGCTCCGGGCTTTCAGGAAGAGATATTTCGCCGTTTTCACAAATAAATGAAACAGTGGAATGCCGGTCGATTGGCGGTGACAGATCCAGTTGAAATCCGGTTGCTGAAAGACGCTTGATTTCCGCGGTCAATAGATGTGTGCACGCCCCGGATTTTTTGCAGTCATCCGCATTTTTGTATGTGTACGTGCCCAGCCAAAGTCCTGACAATTGAAAACAGGGACCGTGTGTGCGGGCTGGCAGGAAAGCATAACAGTAAGTTCCAGAGAGCAATAAGCATAAACCGGCGATTCCTACGATCCTGATCCTGTTCATCTGTGACACATGTACTCCTTATTTATCCTGTTATCGGTTGAATCCTGAGAATATTCGCGCAAGAGCCGGGAAGCAAGCGGTCAGAAATAGGCGGATTCGCGCCGCGAACATGCTTGCAGCGATTTGATTAAATTTAAAAATACACTGAACGGCTTGAAAATCCTGCATGGACCGGATACCGCGGGGTTTAGGATGGCGTTAATATCCATTTAAGGTGGGTTATATATACTATTTGCATTCGCAGTTGAATTAACTAAAAAAATACAATATCTAACGAGGCAGTAATATGCAAAGTGACAGACCCGTCATTCAGGACAACGACCGAATATCCTCATCTGATTCCACCGCGCCTGCCGCAGCGGAAGTACTCATTCCTGAGTGCGAGCGCCTGCTGACGAAGCTGCGCGGGTTGCGAGTCAGCCATTCTGATGAGGTTGATGAGCAAAAAATCCTGGCTTGTGAAACGCAGCTGAAAAAAGTCATTGAACAATTTTACCATCCGGATCTGATTATTTCCCAGCGGGTTGCGCTTGCGCTGTGCGTACTGGATATTCTGGAGGAGCAGCCCGAATTATACTCTTCCGATACCAGTCAGGTTGCATTATTTAAAAAAAATGTGACGGGATTTTTGCAGACGGTATGCAATGTGAATGAAATTTTACCCGGCATGCGCGCGCAGTTGAAAAAGTTGTTACAGATAGATCCGTATTATTTGCCGAATCATTTGCCGCCATTTTTAGCGCCGCCATGCGAGGGGCAGTCCCGCAAGGAATATTTGCATAAGCGCATACAGGATTTCCTTGTCGCAAGGCAGAATGGACTTGTTTTGACGCTGGTGGAGGGACAGTTATGGTCTGAAGCGATCAGCAAAGAAGCACTGACCTTTTTCCGCAGCGGCAAGCAAGAGAGTTGGTCCACGCGCAAGTTGTCAGATGTGGAACAAAGCCTGTTTGACACATACGAATATCTGCATAACGAATTAAATGAAGAGTCAACCAGGGAGCTGGATGAAGTGCAATATCTTGATGTGCGTGCGCGGGACGCCTTGCGTATCTTCATTGCAAACGGCCGCTTGAACCGCGTCGTGTTCCATCCGGATAACAGGAGCCAGCCATTTGAAATCCAGGCGGCATCGACGCAGGAACTGATTTCTCATGACAAAAAAGGCATGGCGTGTTTCGTGATGAACTGCCGCGGTGAAATGTATATCTCTTCGCATGTCGAAAACAAATTTCATCATAGCAGTTTCATGTCCGGCGGCGATCTGATTTTTTCCGGCGAAATCAGGATCAATGGTAACGGCCAGGTGGAAGAAATCACCGCTTATAGCGGTCATTATCAACCGGACATCAAGGCCATGTATCGTTGTTATGCCATGCTCAAGCATCGCGGGCTGGATTTGTCGCATTGTATATTCAGCCTGCTGGATAACAAGGCTATGGCTAGAGAATTTCAAAAGAGATGTATGCTGGACAGAGGATTTGAGGCGAAAGTCAAAGCGAATGATCCTTCCGTCGGGCCCATCCTGACCAGTATTACCAATAAAAGCATGAAACGGTTAACCGAATCAGATTTATTGGCAGCGATGAAAGTGTCCTCGAAAGTGCAGCGATCGCAAATGAGTTGATTGCGCTTATGCCGGTTTGGCTAGCCAGCGGTAAATGAATTCGTGATGCGCGGGATCCAGCAGCGCCGGCGCATGCCCGGCATCGGGCACTTCCAGGACTTCCATGCCGGTATGAAGCTGGCGCATTTTTTCTATGATTTCCGGCAGCAACAAATCCGAGCGCGCTCCGTGTATCACGAGGACGGGGCAAGTGACTTTGCGCCAGATTTGCCATAAATCCACATCGAAGAATGTGCCTTCCAGTGCCTTATGCGGATTCAGCAGCAAATTCCATGCCAGCTTGCTTTTTGCCGGTGTGCGTTTGATGCCGTGATCAATTTTCGTGATGAATTTGCCTGGAGCGGATTCACGCACGCTGTGTTCGGTGAATTGCTGCCACTGGGCGTCGCTTAAATTCCCGAAATCGGCATAAATGTCTTTGAAGTAGGCTTTTGCCGCTTCAAGACTGGCAAAATCCGGATCCCGTCCCGCGTATTTGGACAACCGCGAAATTGCCTTGACCGGGATTTGCGGTCCCACGTCATTCATGACCAGACGTCTTATGGGCGTGCCGGGCAGAGAAGCCATGATCATGCCTATCAATCCTCCCATGGACGTGCCTATCCAGTCTATCTGACTGGCATGAGTGCGCGCGATCAGTGCATTCATGTCAGCGATATATTGTTCATAAGTGTAATGTAAAGGATTCTTTAGCCAGTCGCTGTCGCCCCGGCCGACAATGTCCGGACAATAAAGATGATGTCCCCGGCTGGAAAAGTATTCTGCCAGCGCGTCAAAATCACGTCCGTTGCGGGTCAAGCCATGTACGCAGATGACGGGGATGGAGGCGGGGTTGGTTACTCCCCATTCGGTATAGGCTACCCGGTGAAACCCGTCTTCTGTCACGCCCAAAAAGTAATCCTTGTTCATGAAAAAGTCCTGTTAGTCAGCCAAAATATGTGTATAATGAGCCGTTAATTTTAACCTGCAAATCTATATACATAACTTATTATATAGTAGGGGAATTAACATGATCCGCCTAGCACAAAACGAACTGGCTCTGACGTTTGACGATGTGTTGCTCCTGCCCGGCGAATCTTCAGTCCTGCCAAAAGACGTGGATCTCAAAACCAGGCTGACCCGCCATATCACTCTGAATATTCCTTTGTTGTCCGCGGCCATGGATACCGTGACTGAAGCCAGGCTGGCGATTGCGCTTGCCCAGGAAGGCGGTCTTGGCATTATTCATAAAAACATGCCGGTTGAGGATCAGGCGGCGCATGTGCGCAAAGTGAAAAAATTTGAAAGCGGCGTGGTGAAAGATCCTATCGCGGTATTGCCTAAAACCACGGTGCGCCAGGTTTTGGAGCTCAGCCGTAAATTTAATTTTTATGCTTTTCCGGTGGTGGACCATGACCAGCAGGTAGTGGGGATAGTCACCAGCCGTGATTTACGTTTTGAAACCAATCTGGACCAGCCGGTGGCCAATCTGATGACGCCGAAAGAACGGCTGGTGACTGTCAAGGAATCTGCCGACCGTGAATTGGTAAAGAAATTATTGCACAAGCACCGCATCGAAAAAGTGCTGGTCGTCAATGATAATTTTCAGCTGCAAGGCATGATCACAGTAAAAGATATTCTGAAAGAACAGGCCAAGCCGTACGCCTGCAAGGATAACCAGGGTCAGCTGCGTGTGGGCGCGGCCGTAGGCACAGGCGCGGATACCGATGAAAGAGTGGCGGCCTTGATTGCCGCCGGCGTCGATGTGCTGGTGGTGGACACGGCGCACGGTCATTCGCGCAATGTCATAGAACGTGTGCGCTGGGTGAAGAAACATTACCCGGAAGTGGAAGTCATCGCAGGCAACATCGCCACGCGTGACGCGGCGCTTGCCTTGGTGGAAGCGGGAGCAGATGCCGTAAAAGTAGGCATAGGCCCGGGTTCCATTTGCACAACGCGCATAGTCACTGGTGTGGGCGTCCCGCAAATCACGGCTATTGCCAATGTCAGTGCAGCTTTACAGGGAACCGAAACGGGCATTATCGCGGACGGCGGGATCCGTTATTCCGGTGACGTTTGCAAGGCGCTTGCGGCGGGAGCATCCGCGGTCATGGTGGGCGGTTTGTTCGCCGGAACTGAAGAAGCGCCGGGCGAGGTGGAGTTGTATCACGGGCGTTCCTATAAGGCATACCGCGGCATGGGTTCATTGGGCGCCATGGCGCAGCGTCATGGTTCCAGCGACCGTTATTTCCAGGACAATTCATCGGAAGTCGGCAAGCTGGTTCCGGAAGGCATCGAGGGTCGTGTGCCCTACAAAGGCAGCATGGTGAACATTGTCAATCAGCTGATGGGCGGGCTGCGGTCCGGCATGGGTTACACCGGCTGTCCCGATATGCCGTCATTGCGCGGCAAGGCGCATTTTGTGCGTGTTACGCCTTCCGGTGTGCGGGAAAGTCATGTTCACGACGTGCAGATTACCAAAGAAGCTCCTAACTATCACATAGACGACAAATACCTGTAACTATGGACATACATACACAACGCATTCTGATTCTGGATTTTGGTTCCCAATACTCACAGTTGATCGCGCGCCGCGTAAGAGAAATTGGTGTTTACTGCGAAATACGTTCTTTCACGCTGACTAGCGGTGAATTAACGGATTTTGCTCCATCCGGCATTATCCTTTCCGGCGGCCCGGAAAGTGTGAGAGGGGATTATACGCCGCGCGCACCCGAAGGCGTGTTTACACAAGGTTGTCCGGTCCTGGGGATTTGTTACGGCATGCAAACCATGGCCCAGCAATTGGGCGGTAAGGTGGACCCGGGTGTAAAACGTGAATTTGGCTATGCGCAAGTGGCGCTGCGCGAACCTTCACGCTTGCTGGAAGGGATAGAAGACCATCTGACTGATGATGGATTGTCCTTGCTGGATGTATGGATGAGTCATGGCGATCAGGTCAGCGCGCTGCCAAGACAATTTAAAACCATTGCAAGCACCAGTAATTGTCCCATTTCCGGCATGGCGGATGAGGAGCGCCGGTTTTATGGACTGCAGTTTCATCCGGAGGTTTCTCACACACGCCAGGGCATGCGGATACTGGAGCGGTTCGTTCTGGAGATTTGCGGTTGCAAGCCTAACTGGACGTCTCAAAATATCATCGATGAGCAAATCGCGCAGATCCGGCAAAAAGTGGGAAATGAAGGCGTGCTGCTGGGCTTGTCCGGCGGCGTGGATTCATCTGTCGCGGCCGTGTTGCTGCATAAGGCCATAGGCAGCCAGCTGACTTGCGTGTTCGTTGATACCGGATTACTGCGTCTGAATGAAGTGGATGAAATCAAATCTGTTTTTGACAGGCATTTCGGCATCAGGCTGATATGCGTGGATGCCCGGGAGCAGTTTTACCATGCCCTGGCAGGAGAGAGTGATCCGGAAGCCAAACGTAAAATCATAGGTAAAAAATTTATTGATGTATTTGACGAGCAGGCCGGGAAGCTGGCGAATGTCAAATTTCTGGCGCAAGGCACCATTTATTCCGATGTCATTGAATCCGCCGCGGCAAAAACCGGCGGCGCGCATGTGATCAAGTCACATCACAATGTGGGCGGTCTGCCCGCGGACATGCGGCTTCAACTGATTGAACCATTGCGTGAATTATTCAAGGATGAAGTCCGCAAGCTGGGCATGGAACTGGGTTTGCCTTATGAACTGGTCTACCGTCATCCGTTTCCCGGTCCTGGACTGGGTGTCCGGGTGCTGGGTGAGGTCAGAAAGGAATACGTGGAAAAACTGCGTCTGGCGGATGCCATTCTAATCCAGGAATTATACAAGGCGGAGTTGTATTACAAGGTTAGCCAGGCTTTCGCGGTCTTTTTGCCGGTGAGGTCAGTGGGCGTGGTCGGTGACGCCAGGCATTATGAACATGTTATCGCCATACGCGCTGTGGAAACCATAGATTTCATGACAGCGCACTGGGCGCGTTTGCCGCATGAGTTTTTGGAAAAAGTGTCAAGTCGTATTATCAATGAAGTGCCCGGCATATCGCGTGTCACATACGACATCTCCAGCAAACCGCCGGCGACCATTGAATGGGAGTAGAGGTCAGGGAAAAGCATGAGCATATCAAGACATGGCGGGATTTTTCATAATACCATTCGTACGATTATCAGAATGCTGGCGAATGGTAAGCTTGATCCGGCCGAAGTCCTGGAATCTTTGCTGTGGGAACTGATTTCCGCCAACAAGAGCGTAACAACCGGCTTTCACCACGCCGTGAACGAACCGGAATACCTGGTGTTTGCAAGACTATGTCTGGGCTGGCTGTATCCTAAAAAATATCCACATTTTTTTTGCCTGAATCCCGCCGCGTCCGCTTCCGCCGCGCAGCATAAGGACCTGGACATAGCTATGCCGGATAGAAATCCGGATGATCCGCTAGGCTGGTTTATCGGGCATTTGAACGTATATGCCGCCGCCAGAAAAATTCCCCCGCACATCGATAGTCTGTTGCGTGCGTATTTTTCCATTTATGAAGTGTACCGTACGCGTCTGACGCAAGCGGTGCGCGACCAAATGGAAATGTTCGATTACTGGAATGACTGGCTGGGATCGGCGCTGAATGAAATGGCGGCGCGTGATAGTGTGGCGCTGGAAATGCTGGGCAGCGTGGGAAGCTGGATACCGCGGGACAGCAGAAATCCTTTGCTGGTCATTGTCATGGATATTTATTGTGATGAACGGGTTTATAACCTGGAACATTTCATGAATCTGCACAATGAACGGCTTGCTGCCGCAATAGCGAAGCTGACCCGGCAGATGAAATACTGGATGTCGACGGACCAGCGCGTACAGGTGGCAAAAACATTGTTGCGGTTCATGGGAAACGAAAATCGCGAACTCGCCTTGTTTGCGTGCGAACTGATCACTGATTTTGCTCCCTGGCTGCCAGCTGGGTCGCTGCGGGCGGCAGTGCAGGCGATATTGAACAGGTTTACACCGCCGTTGCCGGCAAGACCGGAACAGCTGATGTTGTTGAACAAGCTGGAACGTCTGATCCCTGGTTGTCCGTCTGACATGCATGACCGGATTCTGGAAGTCTTGTTTCTTTGCGGCCGGAATGAAGCAGCCAATCTCAATATCAAGGCGCTGGCCATGTTGTGTCACTGTAAAGACAGCTTGATGCCGCAATATCTTCCGGCTTTACTGGACTGCCTCAATAGAGGCATACGGCATGATGATTACCAGGTGCGTATTCAAGCCTGTCATCTGCTGCGTGAAATGGCCGGCCGCATTCAGTGGCAGCAGATGTCTTCCATCGCAAAAATTTTGTGGGACATGATGAAAACGCCGGTTCTGCCCGAGAACCTGAGAGTCGCGTGCCTGCTGGCGCTGTCTCAGACGGTCATGGTGGTGCGCGGCGGCATGCTTGAAGATTTTCTGGCGGAGTTGCAATCCCTGCTCGACGCCGGTGATTCGGCATCGGTTGGTATGCGCAGTGCGGCGCTGCTGGCTGTAGGGCAGATGGAATCCGGCACTGAGGTGCATACGGCTTCCGCCTGGACTGCACGATTGCTGGCTGTGGTCGAGGAGACAGAAAATGCCATGCCGCTGCGCGTGCAGGCGGTCAACACCCTGGGTGTCATCATGCGCAGACTGAACAAAGAGGAAGCGGTCGTCGCAGTGAAAAGCTTGTTGGATGCAGCGATCCGGAGCCAGGCTGCGCCGGTATTAACAGCGGAAATTTTACAAGTGCTGTGTGCGGGCTTCCGGGATTTGCCCTGTTCCTGTCTTAGTGACATGGCGGATGCTTGCATGAAGGCCCAGCCTGATCTGAGCACGGAATCCGTTCAACATTCTATGCGGGCGCTGGCGTATCTCTTTAGACTGGGCGTGCCGGAGGGAGACAGAATCATACGGTTTTTTATCGCCAGGCTGGAAGAAGGGTCTGCGGTGGTATGCAAGGCGGTGCGTGACGCAGTGGGCGATTGTCTTCTCTCTATGACGCCTTTTCAGAAGCTGGGCATGCTGGGTGCGTTGGCGGTGATGAAGCGAGATGAAGATGTGACGCTGTTTTCCAGAGTTTATCATGAATATCGAAATGATCTTCAGAGGCACATGATACAGCTGGCTGCTTCACATGACGATGTTTATATGGACAGATTCATCGCAGAAAAAATTCTGCGAATGAATTAAATTCCATCAGGCGGGTGATAAACATGTTTTCTTCACAAGATGAATATTGGATGCGCCAGGCGTTAATGATGGCGGAGGACGCCAGACAGGCGGGCGAAGTGCCGGTCGGGGCGGTGCTGGTGTTGGGTGATGAAGTGATAGCGCAAGGATTTAACTGTCCCATTTCCCGGCTGGATCCCAGCGCGCATGCGGAAATGATCGCGCTGCGCCGGGGGGCTGAAAAAATCAGCAATTACCGGCTTTTACATACGACCTTATATGTCACTCTGGAGCCTTGCATCATGTGCGCCGGCGCCATGGTACACGCGCGCATACAACGGCTGGTTTATGGTGCTCTGGATCCACGTGCGGGCGCTGTCGTGAGCCGGGCCCGGATT
The DNA here is from genome assembly GCF_902459485.1 of Aquicella siphonis. NCBI lineage: Bacteria > Pseudomonadati > Pseudomonadota > Gammaproteobacteria > Legionellales > Coxiellaceae > Aquicella > Aquicella siphonis. The sequence continues at coordinate 1,687,013 of NZ_LR699119.1, read as the reverse complement.
CTGGATCAGGAATTTTTGAATCACCGTGTAGAATATGCAGGCGGCCTCATGGCGGCTGAATGCGGTGAAATATTAACAGCGTTTTTCCGGGAAAGGCGTTAAACAATTCCGCGGCAGCTTTTGTTCAGCCTTATGTCTGGTCATTTTTTAAAAAAGAAGCAATTAAAAATACACACAATAGCTTTGACTAGTTCATGATTCGCGTTTGCAAACCCATCAGGTCTTCTCTGTGGTATTCTAGACTATAGGTGAATTCATTATTTATACAACCACATATGAATGACACAAAAACCATGCGGTCTTTTTTGCGCTGCATCTCCATCTGCACGGCCGCGAGTTATGATCTGCTGGGCATTGCGAATTATTTCAGAAAAAGAGGTTATTTTACCCGCTTGTTGAAAGACGTGCTGCATGTGACCAATCTCAAGAGGCCGGGCGATATCTATTTTTTCAATCACGGTTGTTTTGTCAGCTGGGGATTTAAGAAAAAATTCGAAGACAAGCTGGTGGAAGTAGTGAAAATGTTTTCCATTCATCCCTTGCGCCACATTGAATCAGACCATTTTTATTATCAATACGGGAAAGAAACTTCCATTGATTCGCATGAAAAACTGCGGGTGGACATCATTACCCTGGATTCGGAAGAAGCCTTGATCAAGCTGGCCATTTCCTATGGTCTTGCGCAATCCATCAAGCTGGAAGCGTTTGAAGAAGCGATACAGCAGGCAATACGGACCAACAGTGAGCTTCCCGAAGATATTGCCACCCGGGGCGAGATATCCTTGTCGCGGCGCGCGATTTTCAAGCGCATAGGTGAAATCTTTATCGCCAGGAGTTCCATTAATCTCAATATTGAATACCTGGACGCGCCGGAATTTTTCTGGCGCAATCCCAGCATGGAACCGTATTACATCATGACAAAAAAATACCTGGATATTCCCAGCCGCGTCATGGCCTTGAATCAAAAGCTGGACGTGCTGCAGGAATTACTGGATATCCTGAACAGCCAGGTACAACACCGCCATTCCAGTCTCCTGGAAAGTATCATTATCTTGCTGATTGTGGTCGAGATCATCATCAGCCTCTTTCAGTTTCATGTCGTCTGATTTCATGCCGGTATTTGAGTGATCATTACCACGAACGGGGTTTCACCACCGTTCGCTCCTTCGACAAGCTCAGGACAGGCCTGAGGAGGCACGCAGTGCCGTCTCGAAGGGCGGTTCGTCTAACGCGGCTCCTCACCACGAACGGGAAACACTCAATCCGTTCACCCTGAGGCTGAACGCTCCCCTCAAAATTTCTCATAAAAACCATAAAAACAAAGAGTAGAAAAATTGCATAGTGAAGTTAAAATCCAAATTCGACCAAGAATATGGAAACCTCACTATGCAAGGGAAAAAATTATTACATAAATTTATGCAAGAATCTTCATTCTTGCATAAAAAAGTACTAGATACGTTAACCATCACCTGTGATGGTTTGCTTAAAGCAAAAAAGTTAAGTGTGACAGCGTTAGGTAGGGCAATTGCTAGCAAAACACCGGACAAGCACGCTATCAAACGTGTTGACCGGTTAGTTTCCAATCCAACCCTAGAAGAACATAGAGGTTGTTTCTATAAAGCGTTAGCGGAAAAAGTTGTGCCTAAAACAGGGTGGTGCCCCATTCTTGTTGATACTAGTTGTTTAACTGCGGATAGTGAATTTCAACTCATAAGGGCATCGCTTGCACTTGATGGCCGAGGATTTACTTTATTTGAAATGGCTTATAGGAACGGGACGTTAAGTCAGATATATGAGATATTTTTAGAGAAATTGAATGAGGTTTTACCTGAAGAGAAAGGACATGTCATCCTTATTAGTGATGCTGGGTTTCATAATAAATGGTTCCATTTGGTAAAGAAGCAAAAGTGGGATTTTATTGGCAGAATTCGTCAAGATAAGCATTATACTACCGCCGATGGAAAAAGTTTCCCTTGTAAGTCCCTACACAAAATAGCCACTTTAAAGCCTACACATCATGGAACTGTTTTCTTATGCAAAAAGAGTCATAACAAAGCAATTATATGTGATTTGTATAGCATAAGGAAAAAGATCAAAGGCAGGAAAATGAAAACAAAAAAGGGGGCTATTAAGCGGGGAAGTTATAGCAAGGCGTTTGCTAAAGGCCAAAAAGAACCCTGGGTGTTGGCAAGCTCACTACCTAAAAACAGCTTTAATCCTGAGCAGATTGTTCGATTATATTCCTTTAGGATGCAAATTGAAGAATCTTTCCGGGACATGAAAAATAACAAATATGGTTTTAGCTTTAAAAACACATTAACCAGAAGTGTTCGGCGATTAAACGCACTCATGCTAATCGCTGCCATTGTAAATTTCATTGTGTGGTCGGTAGGGGTGATGGCGGAACAAAAAAAATGGCATTTAAAATGCCAATCCAACACCTCTAAAAAACGAACATTGTCATTATCTTACTTAGGGGCAATCATCCTGAAGTCGACATATTTCCAAATTAAAACCTCAGAAATAGAGAATGCAATTAAAAATATCATTATCCCCTCAGACCTCAATATAATGGAACGGCAATTTTGAGGGGAGCGTTCAGGCCCTGAGGAGGACACGTCAGTGTCCGTCTCGAAGGGCCTGACACAAGCAGGGATCCAGGCTTTTTGAATATTTCTGGATGCCAGCTAAAAACATGCTGGCATGACAACGTGTCCTCTTCACCACGAACGGAGTTTTCATCACCGTTCGCTAGAGGAAGCAATGGAAGTGAACATGATACTTTCAAATGATTTTGACCAGGCTTGCGATAACCCATTGTTGCAAACCCTAAAGTAGTGATATATTTTGAATGTTTTACTGCTTATCATTTTATACGTATGCAAGGATGGTCACATGACTAGACGGAAACACGCATTCATTTTACTTTGCCTGTTAAACATTCCTTTCCTGACCACTCCGTCCTGGGCCGTAGAAAATGTCTATGACGGCGCCTGGTATCTTTCCGCCGGAGCAGGGCGCTCCTTTTATCAAATGGACTCGGATAATTTTATTAACCCGGGGCCCGGCTGGCCGGATGACCATTACTACAAGAACAGTATTCATGACGGCAGTTTTGTTGATGTGACAGCCGGCTATGCCTGGACGCGCTTTACCAACTGGTTCCCGGCATTTCTGCTGGGTCTGAATTATACCTACGCCTTCCAGGGCAAGGTCAGCGGCTATGTCAATCAGTACAACCTGAATCAGTTCAAAAATTACAGTTATTCCTATGATTTCTCGCGTCAGACACTGATGGCGGTGTTTAAGGCGGACATTTACAAAAGCGATTACTGCCTCATGCCGTACTTCATTGTGGGCACGGGTGCTTCTTTCAACAAGGGCAGCAATTACGAAGAAGAACCGCTGGAAAATGTAACACCGAGAATCAGCCCGGGATATGGAACGGGCAATCATGTCTCATGGAGTTATATCGTGGGGGTGGGCGTGGACTATATGATAAGGGACGATATCTGGGTCGCGCTGGAATACAACTATGGCGATTTTGGTACAGTGGAAACCGGCAAAGGGCAGGGAACGCCGACGGTAACGGGCGTAAATTACTCAGATGTTAACTTGTCCAACAAGGTGAAAGCAAATTCCATCGCAATCAACTTTACTTATCTGCTGAATTACGTATAAGGGAGAGATCATCATGAAGTGGCTTCGTTATTGCATCGTGGTGTTGTCATTCATTTTGTTCTCACCTGTATCGAATGCCGGAGAAGATCCCATAGGCTGGACAGTGTCGGGCGGCATTCCGTCGCAAACCGTCGCAAACCTGGTTTATCCCACGGTCACTTACACCTTTACCAATAACATGCCGTTTCAAATGATTACCCCGCTGTACATTGTGCGGAATGCCAATCCTGCCAGTGAATTCAATTTCTCGGTTGATACCTGCTCCGGTGTGAGGCTGACTGCCGCAGGCACGATAGGGAGTGTCTGTACCGTCACATTCAGTTACCGGTTCCTGACCCTGGGACAAAAATCCATTTCACTTTCCATGCAATACGGTAAAAACGTGGTGCCTCTGCCCGCCATGACGACTAACGTCGGCGCCGGACCGTCGCCGCTGGTCACGGGAACAGTGACTATTCCGCTGCCCGCCAACATGGGTGCGGGTGACCAGGCGCCGTTTGAATTTACTTATACCAATACCAACAATGGAGCGGTTACCGATGTCACGTCACTGGGGGTGAACATTAATCCCAATCCGGGCGGCGGCATGTTTATTGGTCCGGTAACAGATACTTGCGGCGTATTGCCGGGCGCGGTGCTCCCCGCCGGAGGCCAGTGTACTATCAGTGGTACTTTCCAGGCAGGCACGCCTGGTACTTACACGCTTAACAGCGGCATCACTTATCTGCCTGGCGCAGTGGGTCTGACGGCATTGACTTCCACTACCAACGCGACCGTGCAGGTGACCGGCGAAGCGACCATTCCGCTGCCGGCCAACATGGGCGCGGGCGAATCCCAGCCGGTGGAATTTACTTTTACCAACAATAGCACGCTGCCTACCGGCATTGTGACTTCCGTGACGGTGACGCCGGTAGGCGGCACATTTACTCCGGGTTCGGATACGTGTACCGGCTTCAGTCTTGCAGGCGGCGCTTCCTGCGTCGTCAGCGGCACATTCGATTCCGGCGTGCCCGGCGCATATTCGGTGACGGCTGATTTCAACTATCCCGGCGGCACGGTCAGCGTGACCACTACCTCCACAGGTACGGTAAAAGTGACCAGCGCAGCCACCACGCCGCTGCCTAATGATATGGGCGCCGGTGAAGAACAACCGGTGGTGTTCACCTTTACCAATACCGGCACAGGTACTATCAACGGTATCACAGCGGCTTCCACAGGCCCTGAAATCGGCGGCACGTTTACCGCGGATGCGCCTACCGCCACCACTTGCGGACCAGGCGGTCTGACTTCGCTAGCGCCTAACCAGTCTTGCATACTGTCCGGTACATTCGCGACCGGCTTGCCTGGCAGTTATTCTCTTACCGCCTCATTCAATTATGACGGCGGTTCGGGTGTGGCGCCGGTGACCACGCCGGATCCGGCTGGAACCAGTACGGTCAAGATTACCGGGACAGCCACTGTTCCTCTGCCGCCTGGCGGCATGGGAGCGGGTGAGCAGCAGCCGGTTGAGTTTACCTTCACCAATACCGGTACGGGAACGGTTTACGGCATCACTGCACCTTCCTTTGGTCCGGTGGTGGGCGGTACATTCACGCCGGATGCGCCCACACTCAATGTGACTTGTGGCAGCGGCACGAAAGTAAATCTTGCAGCCGGAACTTCTTGTACTTATACAGGTGTATTCGCATCGGGTGCGCCTGGTAGTTATTCGCTGACGGCGTCGTTTAATTATGCTGGCGGCATGAATGTGGCCCCTACGCCGACCACCTCGTCAGGTACCATACTTCTGAAAGTCAATCCGGCAGTCTGGAACCCTGCATTGCCTGCTAGTATTGGCACAGGTGAAGAACATACGATTGCAATTACTTATACGAATACCGGTACGGGGACGGCATACGGGATTACTGACCCGACGGCCATTACGAGTTTGAATGCATCTGGAGGAACCTGTACCAGTGCGACTACATCGGCAAGCTGTGCCGGGCCTTATCCTATTACCCTGGCCTCGGGTGCAACTTGCTCGATACAATGTACTTTCGAAGCAACGGTTGCTGGGACTGCTTCCGCATCCAGCTCTATCACTTATGCGGCGGGCACAACAACTGCTGTGACTACAACGTCCACGGCTTCCGTCAAAGTAACAGCTGATACACCTATTCCCTTACCATCATCTACCAATACAGGAATTACCTATCCTGTTACATTTACTTTCTACAATGGAGGTACGGCAGCCGCTCAGGGGGCGCCGACCACACCTCCGGTATCCATATCACCTGGTCCGTCCACACAATTAAGCGCACCAACTTACATGGGATGCGTAAACCCGCTCCCATCCGGTCAAACTTGTGTTGTCTCGGTGGACGTCACTCCAGCTGCTAGTGGTGATTTAACGGTCTATTCCTTGTTTACTTATGATGGCGGTAATGTATTGGCATCCACATCAACAAGTGTTGCCTTCGCCCGAACCTTTACCATCAATAATTACTGCGGTAAAGATATCTGGTTTGCCTTCAGCGGTGCGGAAGTACGCAAAGGCTGTTCAGACAAGAGTCCATGTCCGACCGGCTCCATGTGTAACGCCGAAGCAGACAATGGCAAAGGCGTTTGCTACTGGAAGAACCCGGTTTCTGACAAGAACGACTTCCATCTGGGCCCCATGACGGGAACCACACCTAGCACAGCGAAAGTGATGATTCCTGACTTGAACAAGGACAACCAGACCATTTGGTCCGGCAGTCTGGCAGGCCGTACCGGCTGCAGCGGCAAACAGTGTGAAACCGCTGATTGCGGCAGCGGCGACAAGACGTGTCCGCCGGGCAACCGCTTTAGCCTGCCGGCCACCACCGCGCAATTCACACTCATGCGTGATGCGGCTGACCACTATGCGATAAGCGCCGGCAACGGTATCAACGTGTCCATGTCCATGGGCCCGACCCATCCGGACAAGACTACACCGGCATACGATGCCAGCTCGCCGTATTATTGCGCGACGCCGGGCAGTGCGGATGCTTCCCGAATCTTCAGCGCCTGTTCCTGGGTACTGAATCCTCCGGGATACCCCAATGCCGGCAGCGCGGTGGATTATGCCTGGGTGAAACCGGGAGTGGGCGGCGCCTGCTCGACCAATGCCTGCCCGGGTTCGGAAGTATGCGGCCTGAGTTACAACAACGGCAAGTTCGCGCGGGTTTGCGGCACCCGGTTGGGCTACTGGACTGCTGCCCAGGCGTGTCTGCTGAATTCCGCCAGCGCCAGTGCCTTCTTCGACTGCAACAACGCGATGAACCAGCCGGCAGGAGAATTGTTGTCTGATCTGAATGTCTGCACCAATGCGGCTCCGCAGTCAGGCCAGAACAACCAGCCGCCAGCTTGTGCGGGCGCCGGCAACAAGGAAAGAGCAGCCATGGTGCAATGGATCAAGTCTGCCTGCCCCTCCTTGTCTGCCTTCGCAGGCGATACGGCTAACAGCAGCTTCACTTGCGCGACCAATGAAAAAACCAAGTCCAAGAAAGATGATGAAGTGAAAGTCAATGTCACTGAATACACCATCTCTTTCTGTCCTGAACTGGCTCCCAACAGTCCGTTCCGGAATGCACAAAGACAGTAACGGTTATCCGGACAACACCCGTTCCGCAGCCTCACGGCAGCAGGGCGGGTGTACTGCTTCTGCCACCGCGAAACTGCACTCATGCGAAACTGCATCCATCCCGCACCTCCTCGTCATTCCCGCGCAAGCGGGAACCAAAACTAGAGTTCATGGTTCGAGACGCCGCTTGCGCGGCTCCTCACCACGAACGGGGATCAAATACGCCGCTAACGCGGCTCCTCACCACGAACGGAATTTTCATCACCGTTCGCCCTGAGGAGGACACGTCAGTGTCCGTCTCGAAGGGCCTGACACAAGCAGGGATCCAGGCTTTTTGAATATTTCTGGATGCCAGCTAAAAACATGCTGGCATGCCACTTCTCGCCACAAACGGAGGCAATATGAAAAGGATGTGCGATTTGATGGAATGTCAAGAGCAGGGCAGTAACGAAATTCCGGCATATTTCGCGGCATTCATGTATACTTTTCTCCGCTTTAATCGAAGGAGGATGAACCATGATGCGTACTTTTCTGTCAATATTATTTGTTTGCCTGGTGACCCTGGGTTTAATCATGCACGATGCCGAAGCAAGGCGTTTTGGCGGCGGCAGAAGTTTTGGCGTGTCGCGCTCCGCCAGCAGTTTTACTCGTTCATCCACTTCACCCGCTCCGGCTTATGGACAGAATTACTCACGCTCACAATCTCCCTACGGCCAGTCTGCTTCTCCCATGGGACGCTGGTTCGGCCCTATCGCGGGGTTAATCACGGGTGGTTTGCTTGCCAGTCTGTTCATGAGTAATGGTTTGGGCAGCGGAATTCTTTCCTGGCTGCTGGTCGGCGGATTGATGCTGGCCGTCTTCAGTTTCTTGCGCAAAAGAACGCAGACTTCACCGCCGTATCAAGGCCATGCTGATTACCGCGCACAATATGCGCGCGATGCTGCCTCGCAATTCATGCGCAACAGCGCGCATGCGCAGCCCGCGGCGCCGGTGAATGCTTATCCTGTCGGCTTTGACGCAGTCTCTTTCCTGCGCGATGCCAAAGTGCAATTCATGCGTTTGCAGGCAGCGTATGATCAAAAAAACCTGAGTGATATTCGTGAATTCACGACACCGCCGGTATACGCGGAAATTCAAATGCAATTGCAGGAACGCGGCAATATTGAAAACAAGACGCTGGTCTTGTCGCTGGAAGCGGAATTGCTTAATGTGGAAAATGAAACGCAAATCGTCGCTGGTACGGAAATGCAAACACTGATTGCCAGCGTGCGCTTCAACGGCATGATACAGGAAAATCAGGGTGAGCCGGCTGCGCCTGTGCAGGAAATCTGGCATTTCAAAAAAGACATAGGCTCGTCTGCCTGGCTGGTCGCTGGTGTTCAGCAAGAATCATGATATTGGAACGCGGTTGAAGTTTAAGTGTCGCCCTCGCGGCAGACGCGAGGGCGCGCTGATACGCTTTTGTTTGCCATCATACTGTTTCATGCTGCAACAACCACATTTTGATATTCATCAGCTTTCCTTCCACTGATCCGGAATATCCGCCCGGATGGTTCGCAGCGATGATGCGGTGACAGGGGATCACGACGGGAATCAGGTTGGTGCGGCAAGCCTGGCCTATGGCGCGCGGACCGGTTTTAAGTGTTTTCGCGAGTTCGCCATATGTCATAGTGCGGCCAAAGGGAATTTCCATCAGGGCATGCCAAACCCGCTGTTGAAACGCGCTGCCGTGGAAATGAATGTCCAATGCAAAAGATAGGCGCGAACCCGCAAAATATTGTTCCAGCTGATCAACCACCTGTTGGCTGACGGTATTGCGCGGGCTCAGTAACAAGGTGTCATCCGGCAAATAATCCAGTGCTGCAAGTTTTTCCTGATGGAGTTTAATGCCGATTTTGCCAATTGGAAACGCTGCAATAGCGTCATAAGAAATTTGTCTGGTCATTTCAGGGTTCCTGCATTGAATGTTTCGATTCAAGCCCTGCCTCGCTTTCACTGAATGGAGAGAACAAGCGCGTTGACAAGAAAGTGTGGCCGGGAATTAATCCCATGCTAATAAAAAAGCCCGCAGCTGCGGGCTTTTGACAAGCAAATGCATGACAGTTTATTTAGCTGAGTCGTTCGTATTATCTTGCTCAGCGTCAAGGCTTTCTCCCGCAAGAGCTGTAGTACCGAGCTTGGCGGAAAGTTTTTCCTTGATGCGGGCTGCGCGGCCGCTTAATTCACGCATGTAATAAAGCTTGGCACGGCGCACATGGCCGCGGCGTTTGACTTCCACGGAATCGATGGCCGGGCTGCAAGACTGGAATACACGCTCAACGCCGACACCATGCGAAATCTTGCGCACGGTAAAGGATGAGTTGTATCCGCGATTGCGCTTTGCAATCACAACGCCTTCGAAAGACTGCAAGCGAACGCGTTCACCTTCTTTTACCTTGACCTGGACGACAACCGTGTCGCCGGGCTGGAACGCAGGCATGGCCTTGGCAGCCTGCATAAATTCGGTTTCTAATGTTTGAATAATGTTGCTCATTTTCTTAATCCCCTAACAAGACGTGCAATTTTATACATATTTAAATAATATTTCGAGCATATTTTGTATCTATTTACGGATTCTTATGCCAGGCGGGCCGTATCCGCGTCACACGGGTTTGTTCTTGATGAATTCCTCAATAAATTCAGATAATAAGCGGATTTCCACCGCGGACAACTGCTTTTTGGCCAGCAAATCCGGACGCCGCAGCCAGGTTTTTCCCAGGGAAATCTTTAACCGCCACTGGTCTATCTGCTTGTGGTTGCCGCTCAGTAATACTTCCGGCACCCGGGTACCGGCAAAAGTTTCCGGCCGGGTATATTGCGGATACTTTAGCAGGCCGCTGGTAAGAGAATCCTGGGTGACAGAGTTTTCATCGCCTACGGCGCCGGGAAGGAGCCGGGTCAGGACGTCAATCATCACCATGGCCGCGAGCTCGCCGCCAGTCAGAATGTAGTCGCCAATAGACCATTCTTCATCCACTTCTTGTTCAATAATGCGTTCATCAATGCCTTCATAACGTCCCGCCAGCAAAATGAGAGACGAGCGCGCGGCCAACTCCTGCGCGGCCTCTTGATCAAACCGCCTTCCTTGGGGAGACAGGTAAATCACTGACGGAGGAACTGGCGCGGCTTGTCTTGCTGCATGAATCGCGGATTGCAGGGGTTCGGCCAGCATGACCATGCCAGGGCCGCCGCCATAGGGGCGGTCATCGACAGACTTGTGCCTGTCATAAGCGAAATCACGGGGGTTCCAGAAATTAAGCGATATCAGACGGTCCCGGATGGCGCGGCCGGTAATCCCGGAGTCCAGTGCCTGAAAAACCTCCGGAAACAGACTCACTATGCCAAACCACACTTAGAGTAACTCCCAGTCGACGTGGATTTCCTGCTTATCGAGATCAACCCGGGTGACGACTTTGCCTGGCAGATACGGTATGGCGTGTTCCCTGTCGCCTTTGACAACGAGAACATCATTGGAGCCGGTGGCCATGAGGTAAATCACTTTTCCCAGAGTGGCGCCGTTTTTATTAATGACCGTCAATCCTATTAAGTCAGACCAATAGTATTCATTTTCCTTGAGCCTGGGCAGTTGAGAGCGTGTCACTGCAATGAGAGCGCCGGTTAACTGCCGCGCCTCTTCAGGAGAGTTGATTCCTGTCAGTTTGACAATCAGGCCTTTGCCGTGAGCGCGGGCAGATTCAATATTGACGGGAGTCCACGGGCCGTTATTTTGCTGTAGGTGCCAGGGCTGATAATCCAGGATGCTGGAATCAAATTCGGTATAGACATATATTTTCAACCAGCCATGCACGCCATAAGCGGCACCGATTTTGCCAACAATAATATAGGCTTGATTCGCATTCTTCATGCAAATTCTCAAAACCTGTCATTGCCTGGCACGGCAACGACAGGGTTCATGCTTATGCTTTTTCAGCAGGTTTTGACTGATCAGCGGTTTCTTTGTGGGTCTTGATCAAGTGCTTGACGCGGTCAGACGGCTGGGCGCCTTTTGCTACCCACTCTTGAATGCGTTCAACGTTAATGTCCAGTTTGACATCCTTGCCGGATGCGATAGGGTTGAAATAACCTACCCGTTCAATGAACCGGCCGTTGCGCGAGCGCTGTTTGTCAGCGACAACTATGTGATAAAAAGGGCGTTTTTTAGCTCCGCCACGTGCTAGACGAATCACTACCATGGTTTAAGTTTTCCTCTGTAACAACAAATATTTGGCATTTAAGGCGCTGAATTATACGTTACTTTTTGATGCTTGCAAACCATTTGTCCCCGGCGCGTCGCATCAGGAGATTCCATCTTGTCGCGCAAGTCTCTAGGCGGGCTGGTCTTGCGCGGGACAAGGTTATTGGCTACTATTGCTTTTGATTAATCAGCAAGTTGCGTCATGGATGCGCTGGCAGCCACATATTACGGAGAATAGTTGCATGTTAAAAATGCGCGGTTTGGGTCTTGTCTGGTTTATCTTGATTGTAGTTGTCCTGGCCGTTGCGGCAGTATTTGTCGCTCCGCATATCCTGGGAAGTTCCCAGAAGGAAGAAATCAAGAAAGTCCGGACGGATTTCAGCAGTCTGTATGACGCCCTGGAGCAATATCGCCTGGATAATGGCGCTTATCCCACCACGGCTCAAGGATTGCAGGCGCTTATTATTGAACCCACCACATCGCCGGTGCCGCGTTACTGGAAGCAGGGAGGATATATGAATGCACTGCCTATGGATCCCTGGGACCAGCCTTACCAATATTCAAATAATCTGGATGTGATCCGTGTTTACAGCTATGGACCAGGGGGCGAAAAAGGCGGCACGGAAATAGATATTACCAATATAGACAAGCAATAGTATAATCAGCCACAGAGTCGGCATAAACCAGCCGACAGAATAGGAATATGCGCTGAATGCCTCCATTGTCTGGCAGCATTCCGCGAATACCTGTTGTCCTTCAAATAATTAACTGGAGAAAACCCATGAATTCATTCGATAGCCGCGGGCAATCTGAAATTTACCGGCAACAAGACAGGGCTGCCGCCAACGCAGGATTCATGAGCCGTGTGTATTTCTGGATGATGCTGGGGTTGATGTTGTCAGGAATCGTGGCTTATGAAGTGGCTGGATCCAAGGAATTCCTCACGGTATTGCTGGGCAGCCGCGCATTATGGTTTGGCCTGATCCTGGTACAGTTTGGCGCGGTCATTGCAATATCGGCGTTTGTCAGCCGCATGAGCGCGGTAATGACCACGGCAGTTTACCTGGGTTATGCCATACTTTCAGGCGTGACATTTTCAGTTATCTTGCTGGCATTTACCGCTGAAAGCATCAGCCAGGCCTTTTTTATCACTTCATTCGCATTTATCGGTTTGAGCTTGTTTGGATATCTCACCAAGCGGGACCTGGGGCCGGTGGGCTCGTTTTGCATGACGGGTTTGTTTGGCGTGATCGGCCTGATTTTGGCGGGTCTGATTTTTCCATCCATTATGACTGATGCGGTGCAAATGACCATCAACGTGTGCGGCATCATCATTTTTTCCGGGCTGACTGCTTACGATACCCAAAAGATCAAAAACTTTAACAGTGCGGTCCAGGGTTCGGAAATGGCAAGGAAACAAGTCATTGTGGGTGCCTTGACGCTTTATCTCGATTTTATCAATTTGTTCCTGAGTATTTTGAGATTGACTGGCGGCCGCAGATAAGAGACTGGCTTGCCTTTGAGGAGGTTCATTGCGTTCGCAAGGAATCTCCTCAGTATCGTTTTGACAAGGCTGCTTCAGGTTTTTAGAGGTTTTTAGAAGGGCATTCCCGGGGGCATGCCTCCTCCGAAGGGGAACTTGCCCTGCATGCCGCGCATGAGTTTCATGATGCCGCCTTTCTTGGACATTTTTTTCATCATTTTTTGCATCTGCGTAAACTGCTTCAGCAACTGATTAATAGACTGAATGGAAGTTCCCGAACCCAGGGCGATACGTCGTTTTTGAGAATTTCTGATTATGTCAGGGAAGCGGCGTTCTTTGGGTGTCATGGAATTGATAATGGCTTCGATTTCAACCAGCTTTCTGTCATTAAACTGGTCTTTAACATTTTGCGGCAACTGATTGATTCCAGGCAGCTTGCTCATGATGCCCATGACGCCGCCCATATTGTGAATCTGTTTCAGCTGATCGCGAAAATCTTCCAGGTCAAAGGATTTGCCTTTTTTGATTTTACGGGCGAGTTTTTCTGCTTTTGATTTGTCGAGATTACGCTCCGCCTGTTCCACCAGAGAGAGAATATCACCCATGCCCAGAATACGGGAGGCGACACGGTCGGGGTAAAAGGGTTCCAGCGCGTCGATTTTCTCGCCGACGCCAATAAACTTGATGGGTTTTCCTGTGATGTGGCGTATGGACAATGCCGCGCCGCCGCGCGCGTCGCCGTCGGTTTTGGTGAGAACCACGCCGGTCAAGGGCAGGGCGTCATTAAACGCCTTGGCGGTATTGGCCGCGTCTTGGCCGGTCATGCTGTCGACTACAAACAGGGTTTCAATAGGATTGATCGCCGCATGCAAACGCTGGATTTCGGCCATCATTTCCGTGTCTATGTGCAGGCGGCCCGCGGTGTCCAGGATCACGACATCAATGACTTTGCTTTTTGCCGCCTGAACCGCTCCGCGCGCGATGGCAACCGGGTCTTGCGAAACATCACTGGGATAAAATTCCACGCCTACCGTATGGGCGAGAGTGGATAATTGTTCAATCGCCGCAGGTCGGTAAATATCCGCGCTGGCGACCAGCACGGATTTCTTTTGCGTTTCTTTCAGCCACCGCGCCAGCTTGGCAACGGTAGTGGTTTTACCGGATCCCTGCAGACCTGCCATTAATATGACGGCAGGCGGCTGGGTCTTGAGGTTTAGTGCTTCATTGAATTCTCCCATGACGACTACCAGTTCGTCATGGACCAGTTTGATCAGGACTTCACCCGGCTTCAGGCTGTCCATTACTTCTTTGCCAATGGCCTTGGACTTGATGTGATCGATGAATTCTTTGGCTACAGGAAGGGCGACATCTGCTTCCAGCAGGGCGATGCGAATATCCCGCAAGGTATCTTCAATATTGGCTTCTGTTAATCTTCCCTGGCCAGACAGGTTTTTGATGACTTTATTTAAACGTTCCGATAAGTGATTAAAATTTAACATGAGACCTCAGCCGCCTGTAAGTAATAAGCGGCTGAGAGTATACATAAAAAATACTCCCCGCGAAAAGAGATCATTTTCGGCATTGGCAGACTGACGGCTTTTCGGTTTTACATGAGCACACAAGTTGTTGCGGGTTTTTTGTCAGCGGAGGAAAGACTTCGCCGCGTGGATGAATGCCTGCTGGAAAACAAGGTATCATTATGAGTGGAGACGCGGGCCGGTTCTCGTTCAGTCATCAGGCCGCTTTCTTCATCCTGAGGCTGGTTTCCTTCCGGGAAGGGCGGTCGCCCGTGCGCAGATGAGGATAAGAAGTCAGCCTCTTGCTCCTCATTAATGGCTACAGGCGGCCTGGAGTGCTCATCCCGCAAAAGAGATTCATTTTCGTCATAATCATCGCTCAACAGACGCTCGCGTTCTTCACGATCAGGGGATGAAGCAGGGTCGCCGCAGGAAAATAAGCCGCAAATCCCATTATAGATACGGCTGATGCCGGAGGAGACACGCTTGACCAGATTATGCATGGGAGGATAAAGACACGCGGTCGCCTGCAGGGATTCCTGTACGAACATGGCCCAGCTGAGGGATTCATATACCTCATCGGGAATAGTGGAATTGTTGATGCCGAAATCCGTCGCGACATCTTTGTGGAAAGACGTGTTCAAGGCGCGTTTCCAGAAGGCCAGATAAATGCCTAGTGCCAGGGACAGGGAAAATGCCGCGATTTTTGCCGGTTCAATCTTGCGCTTTTGTATGTAACCAAAAAATTCATCCAGCGATTTGATGTTATACAAACCGGCAAAGCAAAATGACGGAATGGTATTAACCATGCTGGGCACGCCTATCAGTATTCTTCCGTGCGTGCTGGTAATGGAAAAAATGCTTTTGATGGCAATATAGCTTTGTACGGAATCCTGCAGAGACTTCAGGGTGCCCATTGCGCCGCCGAACAACGGGCTGGCGATGGTGCTGAATGAATTGGTATAAGGAGTATGCGTGCCAGCCAGGCGTTCTCGAATCACTTTATACATTTCCGCGCTGTCTGTCAGCGCGTTGGTCATGCCGGCACCTGAAGCGACGAAACTGCTAATCACCATCCACAAAACGGGATTGACGGATTTCTCGAAATGATATTCCGAAGGAATCCCGTCCATGAAATAATAAGCCTGCATGCCTTCGCATATCGGTCCCCAGACGGCGGGCAGGGCGGAGAGGGCGATGGCTACTCCTTCACGGGTTTTTGAAAGTTTGGGCCAGTCGCGCGGGAACCTGCGTTTTTTGACGATCTTGCAAGTTTCGTCAAAGTTTTCTCGGGTGGTTTCTCCTGTCAGGCCTATGGAGGACAGGAATGCTGCTCCGCTTGCGGTAATGATAATGGCATAAGAGGTAGTGTGCGAAGTCCACAAGCTGCGTCCTATGTCGGCGGCTTCTGTCAATGCCACAGATATCGGGCCGAAATACAACAATGGTCTTAATGGCCTGACAGTAGTGCAGCATGCATCATAATGATCTTGCTCGCGGTCGTCCTGGTCATTCTGGTCATCTTGATTATCTTCCGCCGGGTGTTTGCCGGAAAGAAGACCGGATGGATTTTCTTCATCTTGTGAAAGTCGCGGCGGCAAGCTTGCTGTATCCGGCGGCATATCGATGATGAGATGACGGGATTGTTCCTCTGAACGGTCTGGCGGAGCATCATCGGAAGAGGTGTGCAGAGTCATGTCCCGGCTTGATGACAGTGATGCTGGCAGGATGGCGGTTAACTGCGCATCCTGTTCGACGTCAGAAACCAGTGGTGGTGTGGCGCGCGTATCCATTTTCTATTCCTCGATTTGTATTATATAATGAACAAGCTTCGCGGGGTTATTTTACCTTATCACGACCCAGGAAAGAACCGGAACGGACTGTGGCAAGGGTGCCGTTATCATAAGCCGTTATATTTTGTAAGATAATTCAGTGATAATTTCAATGGCTAAGGGCATTGATTGAATAATTTTCAAATTTTCATATTCAGTATACTGCTGGTTGCGCTGATACTGTTCGCTGCTTTTTTTTCCTGTGCAGAAACCGCCTTGATGGCGGTCAACCGCTATCGGCTGCGCCATATGGCGCGCCTCAAAAAACGTTACGCGATACGCTTGCTGCAACTGCTGAAGCGTCCTGACCGTCTGCTGGGCGCCATTCTGATCGGCAACACTTTCGCGAATATGATTGCTTCCTCGCTTGCTACGCTGCTTGCGTTTCATTTCTGGGGTGAGCACGGGGCGTTGCTGGCGGCGTTGACACTGACCTTTGTCGTGTTGATTTTTGCTGAAATCGCACCTAAAACACTCGCGGCCATTTACCCGGAAAAAGTGGCGCGCTGGGTGGCGTATCCGGTACAAATCATTTTGAAAATCCTTTATCCTGTCGTCTGGTTTGCCAATGCCATTACCAATAATCTGCTCAAACTGCTGCGGATCCATGTTGCCCATCACACCGCGGAACCTCTGTCCCGCGAAGAATTGCGCAGTATCGTCTATGACACATCGGGAAAAATTTCCCGTCAGTATCAGAACATGTTATTGGGAATACTGGATTTGAGCAAGCTTACTGTTGATGATGTCATGATTCCCCGTAGCGAGATATCCGGAATTGATATCGAACAGCCGCTGGAATCGATTATTGCGTTTATTAACAAACATCATCAAGACTGGATTCCAGTCTATCGCGAAAACATTAATCAGGTGATGGGTGTTTTATATACGCATGAAATGCTGCGGCTCTTGTTATCAAAAACCACCATTACCAAAGAATTGCTGGAGCATTTTTTGCAGCAGCCCTATTTTGTGCCTGAAGGAACGTCGCTGAATATTCAGTTGGGATATTTTCAGCAAAGCCATGAAAAAGTGGCGTTTATTGTGGATGAGTATGGGGAAATCCAGGGATTGCTGACCTTGAATGATATCCTGGAGGAAATCGTGGGCGATTTTACATCCAGTCTTGCATCAGGCAAGCGTATTCAACTGCAGCCCGACGGCAGTTACCTGGTGGATGGAGCAATGACAGTGCGCGAATTCAACCGCACGACAGACTGGGAGCTTCCGCTGGGCGGCCCGAGAACAATCAATGGCTTGATCATAGAGCATCTGGAAGCATTGCCGCATGTGGGGACCACTGTGTTAATTGCCGGCTATCCCATCGAAATCATTCATGTGAAAGATAATCGTGTGAAACTGGCGCGAGTCTTCCCCCTGCTGGCGCAGCCTGCTCCTTAAGCCTGAATATCCGGTATTGCAGACGGGTCATACGCAGCTGCGCGCAGAAGTGTCCGGTAAAGCAGGAATCCAGAACCCGGGTTCATGGTTCGAGACGCCGCGCAAGCGCGGCTCCTCACCACGAACGGAAGGTACGCCGCTAACGCGGCTCCTCACCACGAATGGAAGGTACGCCGCTGATGCGGCTCCTCGCCACGAACGGAAAAATCCGAATCCGTTCGCTCCTTCGACAAGCTCAGGACAGGCCTGAGGAGGCACGCAGTGCCGTCTCGAAGAGCCTGACACAAGCAGGGATCCAGGCTTTTTGAATATTTCTGGATGCCAGCTAAAAACATGCTGGCATGACAACGTCTCCTCCTCGCCACGAACGGGATTTTCACCGCCGTTCGCCCTGAGGAGGACACGTCAGTGTCCGTCTCGAAGGGCCTGTCCTGAGCCTGTCGAAGGGCCTGTTCACCCCTCTTGTCATTCCCGCGCCTTCTCTGTCATTCCTGCGCTTTCTTGTCATTCCCGCGCAAGCGGGAATGACAAGAGAACACGGAAAGCTCAACTAATGATCAAGGCGGCAGCCACTCTACGGTTTTCCGCGCACAAGGCGTTGAATGTGCGGCAGGCCGCGGGGGTGGCCATGACTTCAACACCTATGCCTTGATTGATTAAACTTCCATATATTTCAATTGATAAAAGCATGTGGGTCGGGCCCGTCCCTATGAGCAGGATATCGGGTTTTAACTCGGCAATGACATTCAGGGATGCGGCTGTTAACTCGCTTACGGTTTGCGGCTGCCAGTCTGGAACTAACTCATCCGGTGTAATGATAATACTGGATGTAATGGTTTTCTCATTGACTTGTATGGCGCCTGGCTTAAAGGAGCGTATCTGGTATTGCGCCTGATTATCATCTAGGTCCAGTGTGGCCATGAACTTCTCCGAATGCATTGACAGCAGAATTTGTCGTGATTATGTTACCACTAACGCATTAACAGTTCGAATATCATCTTTAAGATAAGGATAGAGTATGACTACACCCATGCAGACGCAGCCAGCCTTGCCCTATAAAAGCGTCGCGGCGGCCTTGCTATTCAGTGTGATATTGGGGCCGGTCGGTCTCTTGTATGCTTCTTTCTGGGGTGGGTTGTTCATGATTCTGATCAGTCTTTTTGTGGTCAGCAATAAATTCTTTTTCATTACTTTATTGATTTGGCTGGCCTGCTGTATCTGGAGCGTGGGGACGGTCGACGCTTACAATCGTAAAATCATGAATAAATATCTGGTGGCCCGGTTATCCTGACGATAGACTCGGGACGGTTTCCTCTGTTTAATCCAGGCTCGCCAGTATGAGGGTATGCGAGGCAGGCGTGTCTTTTTCGGATGGATGAAAGTGTCTGTCCTGGCTTCGTAAGGAATAATATGCAAAAACACATTATCAGGCGTGAATATAATCAGGAACACGCGGATGCGCTGCGCGATGTCCATCCGTTGTTGCGGCGGGTTTACGCTGCTCGTCAGGTACGGTCTGCGCACGAACTTGATAGAACGCTGGATTCACTGCTTCCCTATGATTCTCTGAAGGGGATGGACGAGGCGGTCAGTCTTCTGGCGGAAGCGGTCAGAGGTAATCACAAGATCCTGATTGTGGGAGACTTTGATGCGGACGGCGCGACCAGCACCGCGGTCGCCGTGCGCGCCTTGCGAAGTTTTGGTGCCGACAATGTTCAATACCTGGTTCCCAATCGTTTCGCTTATGGTTATGGATTAACACCGGAGCTGGTCAGCGCAGCCGGGAATTTCCAGCCTCAAATGATTGTAACCGTCGATAATGGCATTGCGAATCACGCGGGGGTTGAAACAGCCAAGTCGCTAGGCATGCGCGTTATTGTCACAGACCATCACTTGCCGGCAACGACGCTGCCGCCGGCCGATGCCATCGTTAATCCCAATCAGCCGGCGGATCCGTTTCCCAGTAAAAACCTCGCCGGCGTGGGCGTGATATTTTATGTCATGCTTGCTTTACGCAGATATCTTTCTAACGCCAGCTGGTTTGAAACCAGAAACATCCCTGAACCCAATATGTCGCGTCTCCTCGATCTGGTTGCACTGGGGACGGTGGCCGATCTGGTGCAGCTTGATCATAACAACCGCATTCTTGTTCATCAGGGCCTGCGGCGCATACGCGCGGGACAATGTATCCCGGGCATCATTGCCCTGCTGGAATTATCCGGGCGTGATTATGCCCGGGCAGTGGCGTCGGATCTGGGCTTTGCCGTCGCTGCGCGGTTAAATGCGGCGGGTCGACTCGACGACATGTCATTAGGCATAGAATGTCTGTTATGCGATGACACGGTACGCGTACGCAGTATCGCGCGTACGCTGGATGAATTAAATGAAGAACGCAAGCATATAGAAAGTGACATGCAGGCGCAGGCGATCGCAGCGCTGAACAAGCTTCACGACAATTTGCAGACGGCGCTGCCCAAAGGCATTTGTTTGTCTGATGCAGCCTGGCATCAGGGAGTGATAGGAATTCTCGCTTCACGCATCAAAGACCGTTATCACAGACCTGTGATTGTATTTGCGCCAGGTCAGGATAATGAGTGGAAAGGATCGGCGCGCTCGATTTCCGGTCTGCATATTCGTGATACTCTTGCTCTCATCGATGCTCAATATCCGGGATTGATCATCAAGTTTGGCGGGCATGCCATGGCTGCCGGATTGACTATTCCGGGCCATGGTCTGGAAAAATTCAGCCAGGCTTTTGATGAGGCGGTGGCGAGGCAGGTGACAGAAGCGCAGCTTCAGCATGCCTTGATGAGTGACGGCGAGTTAACGCATGAAGAGTTTACACTGGAAGTGGCTGGTTTGCTGCGTGATTCGGGACCATGGGGACAGGCTTTTCCCGAGCCCTTGTTTGATGATGTCTTCAATGTGCTGGAACAAAGGATTATTGGAGACAAGCATTTGAAGCTGCGGCTTGCGAAAGGAGACAAGATCATGGATGCAGTGGCATTTTTTATTGACACGCAGCAGTGGCCTGACCATCGCTGCCAGTCCATTCGCGCCGCCTATCGTCTGGATGTCAATGAGTACAAAGGCAGACGCAAAATACAGCTTGTCATCGAGCATATGGAATGCGCAGATTAAATGGGATTTCCGTGCTGCTTGTTCTGGGCATGGAAGTGGATGCTGCAAATAAGCGGTGTTAGTCATCTCTGGCGCGAGTCAATATTATTATTCGCAAAAATATGCTAAAGAAGTTGAAAGAATAATGCTTCTGTTTTATATTTAAATTCTGTTTTTAAGTAGTCAGTTTCCCAATATCCCGTCTGAATTTTCTTTCTTTACTCACTCAAGTTGACACGGCGACATCGTCGTGGTGCGAAGCGGCAATTTTTCTCGCGTCTGCTGCTTCAGGAAGCAGAAACATAACATTCGTGCATATGAGAGTTATTGTCACGAGAGCGGGAACTGTTGTCTTTTCATGCCTGCCTTGTTAGTCATGTGGTTGTTTACTTATTTGTTTGGTTAACCGGCCAATTATTTTTTCGTATCTCTGCGGATGACTCCGATTTGCGGGTATCCGCACAATGGAGCTTAAGGAGTTTAAAATGAATATTAGTGAAAATGATTTATTAATGGCGTTCAAAAAAAATAATGAAATATTTTTGAGAAAAATTCACCTCTATTTAAATGAGGCTTATCGTAATCTCATTTATAACCAGGATGAAGACCAGGCTTTAAACGAAATGCAAATCTGCAAATTAAGGTACATTGAGAACGTCTGGATTGAAAACGAAATGGTTGATTGTATGAACCGGTATGACTGCTCCAGACCCATCCATTCCATTGAAGATGCGGCAGATGTCCTGGCGGGACATCCTGTTTTTCAGCATCCCCTCTATTCCTATCTGCGCCAGGAAGCGTCACTGGAGGAAGTGAAATTCCTGATCTGGAATGATTCGGTTCTAAACCTGGAGTTTTTTGATTATCTTATACTCGCCATGGTGGGTGTTTCAGAACCGGTGCGTCTTGAGATAGCCAAAAACGTATGGGATGAAGCGGGCCGCGGATGCCTGCAGCAATTTCACACGATTCTGTTCAGGAGAATACTCGCCAGACTGGGTATGCATTACGATAGATATGAAGTCGTCAATCAGATGTCATGGGAGGGATTGGCTGGAATAAACCTGTTCAGTTATATGTCGCTATACCAGCATCATAAAATCAAGTATTTTGGCGTGCTTGCAGCGACAGAAATGCTGGATCCGCCGCATTATCTTCAGCTATTGACGGGATTTTCGCGCTTACGCATGAGTGCCGCGGTCAATCCCGCTTATTATCAGGAACATGCTGAAATCGACATTCAGCATGCTGGCAGCTGGATGAACAAAATCATACTGCCGGAATTATCCCGCTGTCCGGAAAAAATTTCTGATTTCTGGCTGGGATTTTATCTGCGTCTTGATTCGGTTCAGCGTTATTATGATGTGTTGTTGAAACACTTTTTAACGCGTAAAGCCGCTTAGGAGTATAGTCATGAGTTATATGTTGACTGAAGATGAAGAAGACATTGCCCAGGAATGGCAAAAATATAAAGGCTATACCATTCGCCCGCTCCCCAGCACCCTGGAATTTTATGATTATGTCATCAAGTGTGCGAAGCGCGATGCCAAAAATCTGTTGTTTGGGGCAACACCTGAGATCCGCAGCATCTTTCAACGCCTGGAGCGCAAAGTGGTTATGGTGGACAACTCCCTGTCCATGGTCAGGGCAATGGGAAGGCTTACGATTCAGCAACAAGCTGTTTCCAGCAATGAAACTTTTATACCGCTGGACTGGTTGAATCTGGGTTTCCTGGATGAAACGTTTGACTTCGCGATAGGTGATGATGCCATCAATATGATTGGCTGGGATTATTTTGATGCATTTTTGCGAAATACGGCGGCAGCACTCAATCCGCAGGGTATTTTCGTCTGTCATCTGTTGTTAAAACCGGATGACAGTCTGATAGACAAAACAGTGGATGAGGTTTTTACTGATTATACAAGGGGATTAATCAACAACCGCCATGATTTGGCAAGCATGTTGAACTTCATATGTTACGATAAGTCCACCTGGAGCATGGGATGGCAGCAGACTATAAATCGTATAGGCAGAGAGAAACTACTGGCTATGGCGGCAGAGTTGGATTTTATCGGGACATTTGGCAAATGTAACAGCCGCTTTTGCTGTCCGCCCAGAGTGGAATTCGAAACACTTGTACGGCGGTATTTCGAAATCAGTGATTGTTTTTTTCCGCAAGAGTATGCGTATTGCGCTTTTGAGCCTGTCTATGTACTTGCAAAAAATGGGAGATAACGGCATGACTATCGGCTTGATCAATTACGATCATTTGATTTCCGGGGCAATATTACCGTCTGATATGTTGAAAAAAATCTCTGTAGAAAACCGGACCATGGTTTTCATTGAACCCTATGGTTCTGGCATTTCCATGCTGAAACGCGCCTGGGCAAGCGGGTTTAATATTATCATCTTGACGGCAAATTCGGGTTTGCGCAAAGTGGCGGATACCATCATCGAATCCGCGCACCTGGCGATACGAATTGATACAATGGATGATGAGTGTGTATTAAAGCTTCTTCAATTTCTCCGCCAGCATACACTGATGGATACGGTCATACCGGGATTTGAATATTTTGTACCGCTAGCTGCTTATGCCAACGCCATGCTGGGATTGCCAGGCACAAATACAGACTTGGTTGCGTGCTTGCGTAATAAAGCGCAAATGCGCGCGAAGCTCAGGCAGGCCGGTATCCGGATTCCGCGATTTCATTCTGTGTCATCTCTGGCTGAGCTTGAAAAGGCAATAGAAGAAATCGGGTTCCCGGGCGTATGCAAGCCGGTGGATGCGGCGGGGAGTGTGAACGTGCGCAAGGTTGATAACAAAACGGCTGCGCTGCAGGCGGCTGTGCGTATTCTTCAGGGTACAGATGTTCTTTGGGGATATCAGCTTTCCCGGCAATTACTGTATGAAGAATACATTGATGGACAGGAATACAGTGTGGAAGGCACGGTGACGAACGGCCATGTTGTTTTTTTCAGTGTGACGGAAAAAATTGTCCATGACCAGTCAGAATTTATTGAAATAGGTCACATTGTGAATCCTCCATTGAGTTCCGACATGATTAATCAAATTGAAACCTATGTCGCTGAAGTCATAACGGTATTAAAACCGGATAATTGTCCTTTTCATGCTGAAGTTCGCATCACGCACTGCGGAATGCCTGTTTTAATGGAAATTGCGGCGAGACTCGCGGGAGATAAAATTGGCGAATTGATCACTCTTTCCAGAAGAGTGAATTATTTTGATTATGCCTGCGCATCTTATCTGGGCATAAACAGGTATTTATCCTGCGGCCATGCCGGAGTTGCCGGTATCCGCTTTTTTTACCGTCCCTTGATTAATCGATTTTCATCCATTTCAGGCATGGATAAAATCAACCAGTCTGCCGTGGAGGAAATTCATTTTTATTATCATAAAAACGAAGATATTCCATCGTTTCCAAAGCCTTTGCGCAGACTGGGACATGTCATCATGAAAGAAAGCAATTATGACAGGATGAAAACCACGTTGAAATGGATAGACGATAGTATTCAGTTTCATGCCTGATCATGCCTATGAATAAAAACGTAATAATCATTCATGGCGCATACGGATATCCTGACGAAAACTGGTTTGGATGGCTAAAAAGCAGATTGTCCCAATCGGGGGTGGCATGCCTGGTGCCGCAATTGCCTACGCCACGTCAGCAGCATCTAGAAACATGGATGAAAGCATTTGACCAGACTGTTAAAGCTTGTGTCAATCAACATTCCATCCTGATTGGCCATAGTCTGGGGGCGGCATTCATCTTGCGCTGGCTGGAGCGGCAATCGACGCGTATATATGCGGCAATATTGGTAGGTGCTTTCATTGGGAAAGTAGGTGATGAACAATTTGACAGTATCAATCATAGCTTTGTTGATTTGCCGTTTGATTGGGACAGGTGCAGGCGGAACTGCAGTAAATTTATCTGTTATCACGGATATGATGATCCTTATGTTTCTTCATCGCAGGCTGATGAAATCGCATTCCGGCTGGAAGCAGAGCGATACGTAATCATGAATGCGGGACACTTTAACACGGCTTCCGGGTATTATCAGTTTCCGCATTTATTAAATAATCTGGAAGCGTTGCTGGGGTGCTAACGCGCGCCGCGTTTGTTCAGGGGCGATCCGGTCGTGCCGATTTGAGAATTTGAAAGCGGACATTCCTGCCAATGCGGCTGATCACAGCATTCAGCTGTCATCAGCCGCCATGTTGACAGATTAACTGTTATAACCTGTTTGCTGCCTGCGGAGTGAGGCTGACAGCTTCCTTTTCAGAGCTGGGAACGGATTTTTGCGTAACCGGAGGCTGGCGCACGCCGGAATATAATCCGATTCCGGGTGTCGTGAACCAGGATCCGGCGATATCCGGCGAAACAATACTCTGAATGCCTTGCATGGCTTGTGCCTGGACCCGCGTGATTTCCAGATTCAATAAGCCGGGATGTTCATCGAATAATTTCGCCCGCTCTTCCATGTTTTTTAATTGCGTCTCATTTTCCAGCTGCATATTGCGTATCTTGATATCGTATTCTATCCTGGCGGCTTCAGCACGCAAGCGTGCCGCCTCAAGTTCAGCCTGAGCCTTGATCTTGATGGTTTCAGCCTCCCATTCAGCCTGCATGATTTTATTCTGCTTTTCCCTTTCTGTCTGAATGCGCTGCTGTTCAGAAGTTTGCTGCGCTTCGCGGGAGGTGATTTCCGAATTCAATCCCAGGACTGATACTTTGGCGCGCGCGGTAGCATTGAGCAATGAATTTTTAGCCATTTCATCGGCAATTTTAGCATCGAGGATTTTGGGCGGTTCCAGCCTCAATTGCGTAATGCGAATGCCTATCTTAAGCAAGTCATCCGCCAGTTGCTGCGTATCCTTGCTCAATTGGGAATAAAAAGGCGAGGGCTCGGAAGGCATTTGAAAAATGTCCCATGCATCCTTGTGATCTTTTACTTCCTTTTCCTTTACGACATTCTGGCCGCTTTTTTGAAAATCCGCTGAACTGCAGCTCTGGATGACGCTTAACATATGAGCAACGACAATATTTTCAATGTGCTTTTTAATATCGTCTTTTTGCAGTGTTTCCAGGGTCAGTTGTGGATTGTCGATTTCATAAGCGACCAGCAGCTGGACACCGATAGGCAAGCCGTCACTGGTTCGAAAGACTTCGTAATTGATGGCGTCCAGATCCGCGGGGTTATTACGGCGGCGCTGTTCCTGCGTTTCCTGGCTGGGAAATACCAGTGTCTGCCGATTGATTTTGAGAAATCCATCCACGAAAAAAGTCGGTGAGTCAATCAGAATGGGTTTATCCTGGGCTTTGATGGCGACCAGGTTTCCATTGTCATAGGCAATGGCGACTTCGCCTGTTCTGGGCATAATGCGTTTAATCGACCCATGTTCGATCAACTGCTCTGATGCATCAATAAAATATTGGGCTTTGTCGTTAACCTTGTGAAACAAGATGGTGAATGTCGGATCATCGAATACATAGGGTTCAGGACTGGCTTCCAGCAAGTGCGGCACGCCATTCAAGACAATTTTAGCCAATTTTCCCCGCGGTACACGGACAATGGCATAATTTCCATGGGTGATGACGTTATCAGACAGGTTGACCAGCGGTGATTCATCCAGACGAAAGTTCTGGTGCCGGATGACATGAGGGCCTTCTCCCAGAAATATCGGGTTCATGCCTTCCCACGCTTTCACCAGCTTGCCCTGCGGTACATTGACCAGAAAACGTCCGTGAGCGCCTATGCATAAATCAGTCTGTTTAAAGACACCGATTTCTTCAGTCACACCGGTCGCGTAAATGCCAAGACGCCGCGGTCTGTAAGTGAATGGAACCAGCTGCGGCACATTATTGCGATGAACCAGACGCAATTCATTGGTGTCTATGCGCTTGCCAAAGAGAACGGATTCTTCGGTGATATCTTCCTTATTGCCTCTGTTGAATTCCGCGACGATATTTCGGGTTTGAGCGACAGGATCAACATCGTACAGTGTGGATGCTCGCAAGATCTTATCCAGTTTGATTGTGGGGAATTCAGGCCTGGCGCTATCCAGCGTGTTATCGCGCGCGTTGTCTCTCAGCTGGCTGAAGATTTTATGGTAACTATTATCACGCGATAGTTCTCTGGCGGCATGGGGGATTCCGGGTTGAGTAAATTCGGGAGAAGAGATGAATGCCGGCTGTGACTGAGGGTCAATTAGCGGTGCGGACGCAAGTGCCCGATTGTGTATCGACGGTTGGGGCATTAGGGGAGGATGATTGCCAAAATTTGTCGCAGGGTAGAGAGGTGGAGTCGGCGATTCCGGGTTCATGATTCCTTCATGTGTGCCAGGCTGGGTTCTGCTTTCACTGGATAACATCTTGACCTCCTTGATTGTTAATGAATTAATCGATTCATTCGGACTATACAGAGTGCGTTATGACAGGAAGGTGATGGGAATATTAAATTATGATGATGGGTGCATGACGGCTGATTGACATATAGGTGACGAAAGCGTGACGGAATCATGACGGATTTATCATAAAGCATGCGCTTCCATCTGGTCGTGGCGATTCACAAATATATTCAATACCTTGGATAATGCGCCATGCTTGCATATAATAACCGGCGCCGGGAATATCAGTCTGGCATAATAAAATTTTGAAAAAATCTACTATATTTATAAGTATATAAGTATCAAATTCGCTAGTGCGATGGGGTCATCATGCAGTCTCGTAGCCAGTTAAACGGGGTATTGAGCGCAAGCAGTGGGGGCGCGCCTGTTGAAATAATTCTTCCTGAGCATGTGCTTGCTGCGCGGTCGCTATTTCCACGCGCAATGGCTGCCGACTCTCAGGAGAGCGGCAAGTTTGCCCATCAGCTGGGCGGGACCCTGGAAGCCCTGAAAAAATTCATTCAACAGCACGAGAGGGAAAAATATCCTGATCCGCCCTATCAATATTTTAATGGTTACAGGGTGATAAACGGAATTCCGCAGCAAGTGATTTGCGTAAGCTATAAGGGAGAACCGCTGCAAGATAAGGAATTGACCCGTATCCGCGAGCATTCCGTTATCGTTCGCAAACTCAATATTCTTGCCGGCGTTCTGTTTGCCATGCAATTTTCCAGCAGTTTTTACAAGCAGGATATTGGCATCGCGGAACGATTACATAAAATACTGGCTGACCGGATAGCCTCTGCAATGGAACCTTATTCGGGAAAGGATAAATCGCCGCGCGCTGAACTGGATGATTTTGCCGGATTGCTTGCCCGGGATATCAGTGCTGTGACCGGTGAAAGCTCTGACGAAGTCATTCGCAAAATCCGCAATGCCGAACGTTATTTCGTGGCTGATAATAACCGCCAGCGTGTATTCGCGTTTGAAACGGTTTTTGAAGGCGAGGCGAGTATCTGGCAAGTCGATATTCCCTATGGCAATAAACTCTCGGATGCTCAGAGGCTTGAATATCAAAAGATCCACCTCAAGAAACCCGCGGATCGCCCGGCATGGTTTAATCTGCTGGCAGACTGGGAACAGGAATGGCTGCTGCAAGTCATTCCGGATCCGGAGGGCAGGAATAATCAATTGGTCAGGTGGGATTATTTTGAAAGTCTTTTTCAATCCTCCGCCATGCAGCATATTCCCGGTATCAAGAATATCCGCACCAATTATCTTGTCAAGGCGGCGGACGATCATTGTGATGTCATCTCATCCAGCATCAAGACCAGTACCATGGTTCCCTATGAAATGCCTGACGTCAGCCGCGATGAAAATGTCAGGTTGACCGCGGAGCAAATGCTGGATGAAATGCAGTCGCACGCAGTTGCAAGCCTTTCCCGATTCAGACAATTGTTCCCGCAGCTTTCCAGCACATTCAAGCCGGTCTTGCTGGCGCAGTCATTATTGAGTGATGTGAAAGTCGCCAAGGCGGATATTCGTCTGGCGAATGCCCAGCGGGATGCGGTCCGTGAATTATCCGGGGAGTCCAAATACCAGGATGTGCGGATAATCAGCGGCAATGATCCGGTCAATATATTGCGGGTGGCTTCTCATCAGGATAGCGGCAGATGGGAATATGCAAAAGAAATTATGCAAACGGCCGATGATTTTATCGGACAGATCAAGCCTGGACTGAGACGGTTGAATCCTGAACAAAGGGCTCGCTATGACCTCATCACTGATGCGCATGAAAAACTGTCACAGTTATATAGCATCGGATTCATGCGGCGGACTGTATCAAATCTGAAAGATGTTAACTATGAGGCGTTCAAGGTCGCGTACCTGGGTGTGCTGGTCGAAGCCATGGGCGGGGTGGTGTCAACCAATTGCAAAAGCGGAAAAGATAGAACCGGTCTGGAGGAAATCTACCGCAATGCCATGTGGATTTACTTCGAAAAGTATAACAAGCTTCCGGGTTTTAATGACAAGGGCGCTGATCGCAAGAATTTTATTGAGATATTTGTGAAGCTTTTTAATACCATGAAAGCACATGAAACCGCGGCGAACAATACCCCTGGTTCGTTTGGTCTCAAGGATGATGCACAAATGTTATGCAAGGATATCGCGCGCGCGCTGGGCAAGTCCTATCAGGAATCGAATGACAGGGCGGCCATGAATAAACCGAAAAAATTCACCAGTGATGAAGAAAGACAGGGAGAGACGCGCAACATCAGAATCACTCCGCAGGATGAAGGCTGGGATGGGTATGTCAGAAACCTGAATCAATCCGCATTACAGGTTTATATTCATATTGACAGGCTGATAATGGATGAAGCATCTCGCGCATTCGTGAGACAGAAAATCCATGATATCGTTGAATACGGACTTACCTTGACTAATCCTTCTCCTGATGCCAGCGATGTGTTGAGACGCACTTATGTCCTGAAAATCATCACTCAGCTGGAGCAATGTGACACGATAGAAAACATGATGAAATATTTGAGTGAAACCAGGTTAAAAATGCAGAAAGATGCAGAGATATTGAGGCGGGATTTGAATCTTTCCGGATCCGGGATCCGGCCAAAGAAATCTTCACCCGCGCGGGCAAAAACCAGAAGTACGGATAAGCTGGATAAGGTAATGGAAGATCTTGTATCCGGACTGGATAAAGCAAGTCGTTTACCTGTGCAAACACCAGTGCAAAAAACGCATCCGTCGCCTTTGGTCAGTCATTCAATCATGAGTCCGCACTATGATAGCAGTCGTGTCGTGCAAGACAGGGAAGGGATTCATCCTGCTTCCCAATACCTTGATTTTGCCGTGCATAGAGTAGAGCAGGCTACAAGGCGCCTGGGCGAGGAAATCCCTGCTGAACGTAGCACGGCTGAAGGCATGGATTTGCTGTCAAACACCTCATTCTTTCAACCTGCTGAGCCGGCGAGTGAGGTACGCGACCAATCTCGCGTTTCTCATCAGGCGGATTTGGAAATTACGCCTGTTCGCACGCAGACGGAAATTTTAACAAACATGGTTTTTGTTTTGGATCATCTGGTCAATACGTTAAGCCAGATCGAGATGGAATTGAATAAAACATCCAGCATGCTGAAAACATTCAACCAGTATTCCAAGCCCGTGTCTATTTCTCCGGTGATGTTTTCAAGCCCAGGGGAAAAAAAGGACCGGGATTCGACTGCTCATGTTGTTACTCCGAAACCGATAAAATCAGGCGGAGAAACGCAATAATGATGGTTTACCGCCTCATTCTCGTGCGTCAATTGTCATGACGGACGAGAATAAGGGGGATGAACAGCTCTTCAACAGGCTTAGGACAGGCCCTTCGAGACGGCACTGCGTGCCTCCTCAGGCCTGTCCTAAGCTTGTCGAAGGGGCGAACGGATTTGGATTTTCCCGTTCGTGGTGAGGAGCCGCGTCAGCGGCGTCTCGAACCATGAACTCTGGTTTTGGTTCCCGCTTGCGCGGGAATGACGTGCGGGAATGACATGATAAACAAATGTCAGGGGAGTGATTTCAGGTCGGGTTCAATCCATTGTTTGCGAGCGGCTTCACTTTGAAGCAGTGCTTCGGAATAATATTGAAAGGGTAAGGCTTTATTCTGCAAGTGGGGATGGCCAAGAAGAAATTCTTCAAAGGTTTTATGTGTCTGTATGATCATGGCGGCCCTGACAAGATGGATCCATGTTTTTGTCAGGGTTTCATGATAGATATGCGCGGCGCCCAGATGGGCGGCGTAACGCCGGATGCCGTGAGTGATTTGATAGACTGCTTGCTCAAACGTATTTTTGCCCAAATAAAGCCAGGCAATTCGTAAATGGCCTTGATGGCTGAATTCGGATTTCGCCAGTGTAAGGGTTTCAAATTGTCTTAAAAATTCCTGGTCATGCATAGAAGGGCATCGCTCAGTGGTCTGCAGAATGTCCGGGTTATTTTGGTTTGGGCAGATTATCGGCCGCAATTATAATTCTTGTCTGGCTGCGCGGCAATAGCGGCTTGTTTCGTTGAATAATGAGTGCGTCAACAAATGATGCATGAGTCTATCAGACCTTTTTATTGGAATCGGCTGAGGGTGCAGGAGTGTCGGGAGTGCGAGCCTTGGCGTTGCCCATTCTGTCCCGTGTAAAAAAACCAGTTCTTTGCGGGCGGTTTTCCCTGGGTTGTGACAACTTCTGCTGTGCTTGCAGCAGATGATTGATAGTATTTAACGCGGTTTTTACGGACGGCCGCGCTTCGGGACTGTCTGCATTGACCATGCTGCGGAGCAAGGTTTGCAATTCGGTGCGGATTTTCGGATCCGGGATTTTTTCCTTATCAATCACTCCCTCTTTTCCAAGCAAATCGAGCATGGTGGCGGCGGCGGCATAACTTTCTGAATGATAAGTCACGATATAATCGACTTCAGCGGTTTCGCGGTCTGGCGGTATGGGTTGCTCACATTCAGGTGCGGCATTCGGAGGTACGCTATCCGAGAGAATATGTCCTTTGCCTTCGATGATATCAGTTGCCAGTCCGAGGTCGACCAGCCGTACCGTCTTGGTTTCAGGATCATAAATGTAGTTATCCAGTTTGATATCAAAATGGAACAATTCCTTTTGATGCAACTCATCCAGCGCGCTTAAAATACCGCGGCAAATATTCAGCCATTCATCCGGTTTCAATTTTATATTTTCGTTGCTCAGTAGTTTATCGAGTGATATGCCGGGAGCATGTTTCATGACGATGACATATTGTCCGCCTTTGGAGGGGGATTCGCGAAAAAATCCCCCGGTTCCCATGCCTGCTTTCATCAGATTATGGACTTCTCTCTGAAACTCATGCTGAGAAATCTTGCGTTGGGGAATAATTTTGACGACATGCCAGCTGGAATCCGTCAGAGACTGCAGGTATTTTACTTTTCCAGACGCGCCTTTACCCAGAGAGTAATCTTTTCCTATAAAGACGGCGAAGAATTGATGATTGAGTTTGATCACATCATAGTTTACCGCCGCCGGAGAAGGTCTGGCTGTTTGTGAAAGCAGGTCTTCCAGTTCTTTTTTCTTATAACGGCCATCCGGGTAAGCATGGTCATCCGCCAACTGTGCAATTAGCTCCTTGCTGATATTCGTGGGAATCAGCATGCCTTCCGAGTCTAAAAATTTATCAGGAACAATCGTTTGAGAAGGCGGGGCTGTGTTTTCTCTCGGCTTCATATCAAAGGCCACCTTAATGATACATACAATTTATTATAGCTGATAGCTGAATTGATAAAGGGACGTCTTGAATCTGTTTAAGCAGTGCCGGCCATCAAGGTTCATTGTCATGCATAATATAATTAATAGCTTAGCAATATGTTTTCAGTTTGCGCCTTTCTGTTCCCGCATGCAGCAATATGTTAAAATATAATCAGAACATAATAATCATCATGATTCATTTATTTTTGATCCTCATAAAACAGGAGGATTCAACATGGAAAACCAGGTGAGTTGGCAGCTTTTAAGTAATTTACGCAACCGTCTTGGTGCCAAGGGTTATATTGAAGTTAGACCGCCCTCAACCTATGAAATCGCCATGATGAAACAGACTTTTGGCGGCACCATTCCCAAAGTCATTGCCGTTTTTGACGCAACCATGACTACAGATTCTCCCGCTGACATATTCAATCGGCATAAGAGCTGGTTTGAAAAGTTATTGGGTAATACGGGTGCAGGAGTACTGTTGTATATGTATCATCAGCCATCAGCGAGCCAGGTTGACGAAATTTTACAACTAGGCCGCGGCATGCTGGGTTATGGACAGGTTGTCGCAGGTGTTTACGATGTTTATAGTAATAAATACTGGATGTCTGACCACATGGGGTGGCCTGACGAAATATTCAAGTAGCCAAATGACCTTAATGCCAGCCAAATCAATGAATGTGAATTCATGCGCATCATCTTGGTGCCTCGCCTTGCATATTATGTGCGTCCAAAAACGTGAACGTGGTGGGCGATAATAGAAAAGTGTTCACAAGATACAGCCTTGAGAAATATTACGGATCATTTTTTGAGAGAAAAATATTACGAAGCGATGAGGGAGAAGGGCTAGGTGCCAGCTTTGCTTTCCTGTGTGAAATTGCAGAATCAGCTTTAGGAAATGCACAGCAGGTTCTAGAGATAATTACCGAGGAAGCTCCACCTGGGCTGCTCATTTTCCAGTGGCCTGATCAATATCCACTGATTATACATTTTTTGCTGGAATCCGTCGTTACTTTTTAATTCCAGCCAATAATTCAGGAATCGTAAAAACTGGGGCGAATTTTTCTGAATCATATAGGCCATCAGAAAAGGCGCTACGACACCGGATGGCACGATAGAAGCATAGTTCGGATGTCCCAGAACCCAGACCCGAGTTTGTGCCTCACTCCATAAAGCCGCATCAATTTCATGGCGCAAAAAAGCTTCTGCGGGTTGGTTGCCACTCAAGGCTGGCAATATGATCATGCTCGCATTCGGGAAGTTTTCCTGCACGAGCGGGATCAGAACCGGATCATTGAAAATTCCAATTTTAAGGGATTTAATCTCTCTGATCTGTTCCGTGCTGGTATATTTGTTCTGCATATCGATGGGTACAATCATTGACATGGGGCTATGAAAGTAAGGTTCAGTAAAATAAACCTTGCGCAATCTTTCTTCTGTTACATATATAGCTGACATTGCAATGTCAAATTTATCAGCCAGTAAGTCATCCACCAGGTGTTGCCAGGTAAAAGGTATGAATTCAATATTGCAGCCTAGTGATTTTGCCAGGGCATAGGCAAATGAAATATCATATCCCACCAGTTCGTGTTTGGTGTTATAGAATGAAAATGGGCGCATATCTGCATTGAATCCCACGCGCAAAATTCCTGACCGCTGAATCCGATAGAGAGAGTCTTCCTGGGAATTGACCGGCTTGATCCGGGATTCGTCAAATGACGGCATGATTGCTGCATGGATATTTTGCGTCAGTGAAGGTGAGATTGAAAATCCATTTAGCCGTTCATAATTTTTTTCGCCTGGATTTGGGAATACGTTTTTTAAAATCAGGGAGCTAATGGAAATAACCAGAAAGAAAGCCGTATAATGAAGAATCAGTCTTTTAAAGTTTAATTTCAGCATCCCGAATAATGAAAATGACACAATAAGAGAAATAAACGAAAATCCCATGACGGACAAAACGACTTGAGGATAGCGGATAACAGGGATCAATGTCACATAAAGACTGTTTGTATCGGCGGGCAGACTCAACGAATCTGAAAGAAATGAAACGCCGTTAATGGAACTCGTCGGTGATCCTATAGAAGAAAAAAAGGTTAGTATGGGTAAAAAGTAATATTGATCTGTTTCCAATGTGTGATTGTAATACAATGCGGCGAAAAGGATAAAAAGATAAATAAAAAAATTGCCCAGCTGAGTGAATGGATAACTCACGACCGTGATGGTCTGCAAAATATCGTCACGCTCGTGTGCGTCAAATTCACCGGAATTTCTCATGGAGGTTTGTTGGCTTTTCAGGGCGAGCAATCTGGAAGTAACTGCTTGTATATACGGAATGGCAACGACGGACAGGGTTGTGACAGCAGATATGATCATGGCATCCCTGAGTTGTGTCATGATCGTGGTGTATTCTATGTCCGTGAATGTGGAAATCGTCAAGGGAATGATCCAGAATATTAATAGCAGGGATCCGATCAGAAGCAAGGTCAGGAATTGACTCAGGTCGGATAATTGACCAAACCTGATGGTTCCGGAAACATCCGCTAATAACGCAAATGTCGCATAAGGTGCAAGCTGTACCAGTTTTTTCCAAAAGAAGAGACAGGTTTGGTTGATGATGGTTAGTATTTTGAAAAAGGAAGTCTTTTCAGGGATATGTTGCAAGGCCAGACCAAATAAAGTGAAAAATATGACGATGGCGGGTACATATCCTTGTGACAAGTCATAAAATACATTCTCTGGCACGAGAAATTGCAGCAAACTTGCCTGTTTGACATTTTCATGTGCCGCTGATGCCAGATTGACTGGCAGTGATTGTGCTAAAATAATCAGGGTGGCGAAAACCAGCAAAATCAAAAAAAGATAAATAATGCTGCTTTTTCTTAACAGACGGGCAGACAAGGAGGGAGTGAGGTCGCCCAGGCTGGTCAGTAATGTACAGATGAGATAAGGGAAGACCACGGCTTCCATCAACATTGTATATACACGGCCAACAGGAGCAAGGACGGCCGCCTTGTCGCCAACCAGTAAACCAAAAATGATGCCTAATACAAGACCTAAGGTTACCTGCGCAGGGAGAGACAAGCGCGGCGGACGACCTTTATCGCGATTCATATAAAATCCATTTTATCTGGCTGTTTTATTACCCCAAGCGATACTAGCTAATTTTTGATCAAAGTGTCAATCATGGATTGAAAAACTTTAATCACGAGTATCAGTTAGCCACTAGCTAAATAATCAGTAAAATATTTTGATTTCCATTGTAATAAAATAAAAAAGCTGGTTAACAGTGTGTTTTTGTATTCTTTTTGTCCAACCAATATCTATAGGAAGATTACAAGAAAGCTAATTATCCCAGAGTGTTTATTTAATTAGCTACGTTAGCTAGCAAAGACTCATGTTGCACCAAAATGGTTGATCAAATAACAAGCATAATATAAAATTTGTTCAATTTTATATTATTAAAACAAAACGAGGCGATATTAATATGCAAGCTAGGTATACATTATTTCAAGTAAATAAACGAGATCTTACCAGCCGAGAATTGAGTAGTAATCCAAGTATAAGAAATAATTACGCTTTTCATGTTTCTTTATTAGAAGGCGCATTAAGAAACAGCCAGTGGTATTCAAATCTTGATGGAAGCAGTGTGCGCGCAATAGAAAACATTTATTGTACATTTGATGAAACTAATGATCCCACTCGTTTAACTCTTATTATCGGTTACACCCTCAATGGAAATGAGATGATGGTTCATTCATTTGTTCCCGCTGGCCTTTTCGAAGAACTAGGGGAGGAGGCACGACTCACTACACCCTTTACTTTAAATACACAGGAACAAAGGGTTAATTTCTGGGATTGGCACTATAGGAACAATCGAGGAGAATGGGATAATCAAGCGCGAGGATTTGCTTATGATGCATGGCGCAATATTTGGCATGACAATTTACGCCGCCACGGGGATTATATTAGGCCGGATTATATGGGGGGTCGCCAAAATAATCAAAACAACCAAAATAATATTAATTATGGCCAAAGCGTACATAATGAAGAGGTACACCAGTCGGTTAGTACATCATTGAGAAAATTAGATGCTAGATATGGAAAAAAGTTGAATCAAGCAACTTGTCTTCAAGGATTGTTTAATTTTGTAGATCAATTAAGAAAATCATCTAATGATCAAAATAAAAACCAAACCGAATTGCATGAAATAGCTGCTGCCATACGATGTTTAGAGCGCCTTTTAAGGACGGAATGGTTTACTAATGTTGAGCGAGGTTCAGGTTTTGACTTTAGAAAAGTCATTTCTTTAATCTGGACAGCGATTCAAGATAACGAAACTTTAACTGTCCCTAAAGAGCAGGCTTTAGAACGATTTGTTCATCATTTATATCTGATCCAACGTGGTTATAATCTTGATGAAAATGGACAGGATAATATGAGGCCAAAGGATAAATTTATCTGCGTTGGCGGTACATTTAATCAAATCGTTTGTTGCTTAAATGGCGGCTTGCATCCAGATGTGGAAATCATTTTTGCGACGAAGCAAACAGCAATGGCAAAATTAAGAGCCATCGTCTATGAATTGGTGGTTGATTACATCATGAATGAAGCTGAATCAAAGGAAAAATTAATTGAATCACTGCGTCAGATTTGTGATAACCCAAATGAAACATTACCTGAATGGTTATTCAATAATGTTAAGGAAAAGGCAACCAAAGCATTATTATCCGATTATGAAGGTTTGTTAAGCGAATCCGAGTTGAATGAAGTGATTGAGTTTGGCGGTCCAGCCATTGATGTGAATCACAGGTTAATACAACTCATCGATGTTGCTTGTAAAAGACAACAAGTAGCAACGACGTCATCAGGTACGCATAAAGATAAAGAAAAGGAAAAAGAAAAAGAAACAGAAACAGAAACAGTACAAGATGATGCTACACCATCTGGTGATCTATCACAGATGCCACCTTTAGTATCTGAGGAGGAATTTATTCGCAATCAAAACCAAAAATCGCAAACAACCAGTACAACAGCGAAACCTTCGCAATTAGGCTACTTTGCTGTATCAAATTGCCGGAGCCAACAAGCGATAGCGCATTCTTCTGCGAAACCTGCGCCATCGAATCAAAAGCGAAATAGACCAGCGCTCCCTGATGATTTCGATGGAAGCAGAATGAGTGGCGGCAGAAACAATAGTTCTTGTATGTTGCAATAAACAAGCTTATGTGCAAAGACGGTCTGGTTTTGATCTAATCGGTAGTATCTGATCCGATCGGAACCAAACCAGCTTAGACAATTTCAAAAGGCATCCATCTGCTCATTCTTCCCAGAATTCTCTCCTCTGGGGTTTGAGCCGATACATTGATTTCCGTTGGCATACTGAGGTTATTGTCGGTGTCCAGTGTATTAGCGTTTAGAACACAGACCGACTTACCTTCATAGGTCATCAGCCCACCAATATACACACCACAAGTACCGCAAAAAAGACGATCGCTGGTTTTATGACCCATTTGATAAAAGAAAGTATTTTCTTTATTTTCTATTTTGATTATTAAAAAACCTTCTGGATCCGCCACGTTGATATTGCCCTGTTTATGACAAAATGAACATGAACACTTTCTCAGCCAAAGCGCTTGTGGTGATTTAGGCGTATTAAATTCCAGCTTAATATTACCACAATGACAAGCACCCTTTAATGTATACATTGTTAATTCATCTCTTTCTTTGGGTCAAAAGTATCATCCAAGTCTATCACATCGTAACCGCTCAGCAATGTACATGATTGAACAGTTACGGTATAGAAACAAAAATGCCCTCCAAGTGGAGGGCATTTTTGTTTCTATCGCGCCCGGAGAGATTGAGTCGCTGCGCTCCTGGCAAAATCGCTAATGCGATTTTGTCGAACTGGATATTTATATGTCGGGAGTTCGAATCTGTCTAAACCGATCCCAACAAAAAAAGGATAACCATCTCTGTGAGGTGATTATCCTTTTTTATCGCGCCCGGAGAGATTCGAACTCCCGACCACCTGGTTCGAAGCCAGAGTAGTCGGATTATATATTTATTATAAATCAACATCTTGCGACTGATGGGCATTAGCAAAACCATTGAAAATCAATGTAAATACAGGTAAAACCGTGTTGATTATGTGACAAATTCCCTACACAGTTTTTAGAGCACACGGGTTAAACATTAACTATGATCACGTTGGGTAATGCAGTGGCTGTGTGTGCTATCACATTTATGAATAAGCTATTGATTTTAGATTAATATTAATTTTCTCATTAAAAAAAATACCAACATATATATCAACCAAATCAATGTGGTATCGCTAATAAATACTTCAGGTACTTGAGTAGTATAATATAATGTACTATAATGTATTATACTTAAGATAAGGAAAAAGCACGTGAACCAAGAGGAATGTAAGTGGGAGCTTAAATATTGGTGTGATAATAAAGGCGAAAGTCCTATAGAGCGGTGGTTTGACTCCTTGACTAAAGAGCAATTTAAATCGGTTGCTAAAGAGCTAAAGTTATTGGAGCTATGTGGAAATATGCTTAAGTTACCTCACAGTCGCGGCTTAAAAAAGGGATTATTTGAATTACGAGAACGTAAATATGAGTTTAGGGTTTATTATACTTTTTTAAAGAATTAAATAATTTTAATGATGCATGCAGGAGATAAAAAAACACAAGATAGGGATATCGATATTGCACGTGATCGCCTTAATCAGCTAACTCGGGATAAAGAGGAGTAATGACAATGAAAGCGAAAAGTTTCCAAGAATATCTTGAGAAAAGATTAGATCAATCTGAAATTGCAGAAATCGAAAAATTAGCAGAATTAGAAATGGAGTTTCTACGATCTTTGCAAGAGGATGTTTCTAGTGCAGTTGCTAGTTATATGGCAAAAGAGAAAATTGGTTTTAATGAGCTTGTGCGTCGTTTAAATATTAGTCCGACACAGGCTTCTAATATACAAAGTGGCAAAGCTAACCTGACCCTAGCGACTATTGCTCATATCTTTGCTTTACTCAAAATGAGACCACATTTGATCGTGAATGATAAATTATCAAAACACGAAGTTGCATAAGCATAAATAGGATGAATTGAATATGGATTGGAAGTTGTTTGCTACCTTTGCAGCGCCATTGATTACTGCATTTATAGCCTTTTTTTAAATAAGAATTTTCAAAATAAGCCACGGTTAATTGCTTATTATGGGCATGTGTCAGCACATAGAATTCCAAATACTAAATATTCCTTCTATCTAATGTCATCAACAGCTGAACCTAATAAAGTAAATTTGGATACGCAATATGGCGATAAACTTCCAATGCTTATTAAGAACGATAATAATATTTGGATTTATGGATTGAATGTGGACGGAGATACAAAGTTAACAAAATCAAATTCTCCAGATAAATATAATAGCCTAATTTTTACGGAAAGTTTGACTCAATTACAGGAAGTTTCTGAGGATATTTATGTAGATATTCGTTCATGTGATGCCCATATTTCCACAATGTATGTCGGTACGAATGCAGTGGTTGTAAGGAATTCGGGTCGTTTATCGGCAAGAAATGTTAGGTTAGGTCACAAGACATTACCAAATTATAATATTTATCCAAACACGAAATATGAGGTAACAAGTTTACCGAGTGGGGGTAAGGAAATTATTTTTCCAATTTTGGTTCCTGGCGAGCAAATAACAATTTCTTATCTTTATTTTGCTCCAACTACGTATAGTGAAATTAACACGTATGTTAAATCAGACGAGGGTCTGGCTGGGGTGATAGATGTTATTCCAGCCCCAAGTATAGCTGCGTGGTTGAAGTATTTATTATATGTTTTATTGTTTGTGGGGTTGTTAACAGTTATTTATCTCGGTATTATTTTGATTGTGTCTATATTCCGTCGTTTTCATTGTGTGTAATTATTAATATAGTTTGGAGAAGATCCTCTAAATTTAGAGGGCTGTGGAATGATTTTAATATTTATTTTTTGGCAATGATCAATTACTTAACTTTTCTTCCTTTTGGTTTTTTCAACTCAACAAAGTAGTCGTCATTAGCAGGCTTAACGAGAACAACATCTTTTGGCTTTTTGTCGTAAAAACTTGGCCACATTTTTTTACCTGAATAATAATCAAAGCTGTCAACATAATATTTTTTGGCAGCGAATTGCTGTCTCACCTTCCCATTTTCTAGGATGTATTGTGCAAATTTTTTTATTATTTCTTCTTTTCTTAATTCTTTTGTTTCGTCAAAAATTCGTAAGTATTCTTTGTTGTACGGAAAATTTTCTCTTTTTCCCCCAAGATCTAAAAACGCTTTAGCTCTAAAATAGGCTGCTTCCGCTTCAATTTTGATCATTTCTTTAACAAAATTAGATCTTGAAATACTACCTTTTTTTGCTCTTTCAATTAGATTTTCATATTTTTCTGCATTATTGAGATTTTTAAGTTCGTAAGCGTAACTTAGGGCACATTTAAGTGGGGTTTGCGAAGTATCAAGATTGATCACTTTGATATTTCCCGTGACATCTGTATTAGCAGTACTAGCTAGCCCTGTTTTATGTTCAACTAATCTGAATTTACCTTTGAGAGTTCTTTCTAACTCGAGAGCTTCTTTTAATTTTTCAAATTCTTGTCGCCAGAGCATGGTTTTAATCCTCGTCTATTTTTTAAAAGTATAGTCCTTTATTCCAGATAAGGAGGTTACAAGCCATGGTGGGCGTTGTTGCGCAAATAATTTAGAAAAATGAATAAGATAGAAATAAGCGGGAACTTTTTGTAGGATTGGCTCTGCGAAAAGTTCAATAAAACAAGAAAACAAGGAAGCCCCGCTTATGGCAAAGAAGATAGCGTATCGAGTAAGAAATTGGAAGGATTACAATTTTAGTTTAATTAATCGTGGTAATTTAACTATCTGGTTTTCTGAAGATGCTATAAAAAGCTGGTATCAAAAGCCGCAAAAAACAAAAGGCATGCGCTTGTTCATCCTGATGAATCGAAGACGAGCAAGGCCATTCCTGTGCCCCTGAATGATTCAGCGGTTGAGGTGATCCGAAGGCAGATTGGCAAGCACACAGAATATATATTTACCTACAAGGGTAACCGAATTCTCCAGTGTAATACCCAAGCCTGGAAGAAAGCCTTGAAGCGGGCAGGGATAGAAAACTTCCGCTGGCACGACTTGCGTCATACCTGGGCAAGCTGGCATGTTCAAAATGGAACATCCTTGCAAGAGTTACGGCAGTTAGAAGGATGGTCATCTTATGAGATGGTTTTGCGTTATGCGCATCTGAGTAGTGACAACCTAAAGGAAGCGGCGAGCAAGGTTAGCGTGACAATTTCCCTACATCCGTCTGAGGGTAAGGATATACCTGTAAGTGCTTGATTAATAAGCGAGCCCGGAGAGATTGAGTCGCTGCGCTCCTGGCAAAATCGCTAATGCGATTTTGTCGAACTGGATATTTATATGTCGGGAGTTCGAATCTGTCTAAACCGATCCCAAAAAAAAGGATAACCATCTCTGTGAGGTGATTATCCTTTTTTATCGCGCCCGGAGAGATTCGAACTCCCGACCACCTGGTTCGAAGCCAGATACTCTATCCAGCTGAGCTACGGGCGCATTCGGTAAATCAAAACATGGACAAGCTTCGAGCTTTTAGAGCGCGCCCGGAGAGATTCGAACTCCCGACCCCTTGGTTCGTAGCCAAGTACTCTATCCAACTGAGCTACGGGCGCGTTTTAGAAACTAGACACCTTGCAAACTTGCAGTGGTGCGTCCTGCATCACTTATCGGAGAGGGAGGGATTCGAACCCTCGATGGAGCTTTAGGCCCCATACTCCCTTAGCAGGGGAGCGCCTTCAGCCTCTCGGCCACCTCTCCAAAACCTGGTCCGGCTATCATATCTGCCGGTTAACGGCTGTGCGCTGATTTATCACAGCCAATAGTAAATCATTAACAGCCTGGATTACTCTTTATTGCCTTCATTTTTATCTATCTTGGGTTCGCGTTTCTTTTTGACAGTTGTAACAACGGGCGCAGTTTCCTCTTGCTTGGCAACAGGAGTTGTATTCTTTTCTTGTTGAATTCGCTGATATATTTCTTCGCGATGAACTGAAACGTCTTTAGGCGCATTGAT
The DNA here is from genome assembly GCF_902459485.1 of Aquicella siphonis. Classification (NCBI taxonomy): domain Bacteria; kingdom Pseudomonadati; phylum Pseudomonadota; class Gammaproteobacteria; order Legionellales; family Coxiellaceae; genus Aquicella; species Aquicella siphonis. The sequence continues at coordinate 1,644,326 of NZ_LR699119.1, read as the reverse complement.
GCCGATACGCACCTGGTTACCTTTAATACCAAGTACAGTAACGATGACGTCGTCACCAATGACTATGGTTTCACCCACACGTCTTGTTAAAATGAGCATTATCCATCTCCTTTTTAAAAACTGCCTTGTCCATTAAGTTTACTTATATCCCCGTTTAGTCCATTCGGTGCATTATATATATTTCTATAGGGCAGAGTGTTACCCCCTCTATTTATTTTATCAGGCTTCTCTAGAGGAGCGTGAACCTTGTTGTAACTTTATCTGTTTTCTTACCCTTAGCGACTTTCAAGGTGTGCAATAGTAAACAATAAAATGAAATTCTGCAAATAGGATTTGCATTTTTTTATTCAAAAAATGACTGCTCCACGGTCTGGTGTGGTTTGTCCAGTTCAAAAGCCTGGTGGACTGCCCGCACGCCTTTTTCCAGGTGATCTTCGTCCAGCACCACGGATATTTTGATTTCGGAAGTCGTAATCATCTGGATGTTGATCCCTTCAGTCCCAAGAGCTTTGAACATGGTGCTGGCAACGCCGGTATGCGAACGCATGCCTATTCCCACCAGGGAAAGCTTGGCGACCTTGGAGTTGGTCTTGACTGTCACCGCCCCTAGTTCAGCTGCCAATTCTTCTATGATTTTCAATGCCTTGGGGTATTCCCGTCTTTGCACGGTAAAAGTGAAGTCTGACTTGCCTTCGAGGCTGGCGTTTTGGGCGATCATGTCAATTTCAATATTTGCCTGACTGACTTTGCCCAGAATCAACCCTTCCACTCCTATCCGGCGGGGAATGCCGGACAGGGAAATGATGGCTTCCTCCCGGCTGAAGGCGATACCGGAGACCAAACGTTTGTGCATAATTTTATCCTCAAAAGTCACCAGGGTGCCTGATCCGTCAGAAAAGGTTGAAAGTACCCGAATAGGCATATTGTGTTTGCTGGCTAATTCTACAGACCGCATTTGTAATACTTTTGCGCCCAGGCTGGACATTTCCAGCATTTCTTCAAAACTGATTTGCGGTATCAGCCGCGCTTCCGGGAGCATATGCGGGTCGGTGGTGTAGACGCCATCCACATCAGTATAAATTTGACATTCATCCGCTTTGACGGCGGCGGCAATGGCGACTGCGGTTGTGTCAGAACCGCCGCGGCCCAGGGTGGTGATGTCGCCGTACTCATTGACTCCCTGAAAGCCTGCAACAATGACAATCCGCCCCTGTTGCAGTTCACGCTGTATGATATCCGTTTTGACTTCCAGAATGCGTGCCTTGGTATGAATGCTGTCAGTATAAATCCCGATCTGCGGGCCAGTGAAGGAACGGGCGGGGCAGTTTTTGGCGTTGAGGGCCATGCTTAGCAAAGCCATGGAAACCTGCTCACCACTGGAAATCAGAACATCGTATTCGCGGGGATCGTGATTTTGCGTCAAAGCATTGGCAAGGCCGATAAGCCGGTCGGTTTCTCCGTACATTGCCGATACCACGACAATAACATGATGCCCTTCGAGTTTGGCTTTAATGACTTTTTCGGCAACATGGTGAATACGGTCCAGGTTGCCGACTGAACTTCCACCATATTTCTGTACAATCAGGGCCATGTTCCAGTGCCTTATTGTTAATGTTTTATACGCTCATTCACCCAAGTGTAAACAGACTGTAATGCTTTTTCCAACGCTTCAGGCTTATTGCCGCCTGCTTCGGCCAGATCAGCGCGGCCGCCGCCTTTGCCGCCGATTTGCGCGGCAACCATGCCCACGATTTCCTTTGCATTCAGCTTGTCCGTCAGATCAGGTGTGATGCCGCCCACCACGCCCACCTTGTTTTCCTTTACCGTGGCTAATACGATGACAGCCGAACCCAGCGTTTGCTTGAGATGATCCATGGCGTTACGCAGGGCTTTCCCATCCAGGCCTTCCACAACGGTGGCCAGGATTTTCATGCCGTCCAGGTCTTGTGCCTGAAGTGCGAGATCACGGCTGAAGAGGCTGGCCAATTTGTCCTTCAATTGCTGTATGTCTTTTTCCAGTGCGTGTATGCGCTCTTCGGATTGGGAAAGTTTTTGTTTATACTCATCTTCGCGCTTTTCAATATGGCGCAATGCCGCGTCGCCTGTGACTGCTTCGATGCGGCGTATTCCGGCAGCAATGCCGGTTTCTGCAGAAATTTTGAAAATGCCTATGTCACCTGTATGGTCGGCATGAGTGCCGCCGCATAATTCTACCGACGGGCCAAAATGGACGACCCGCACCTTGCTGCCATATTTTTCCCCAAACAGGGCGACCGCGCCGCTGGCGATGGCTTCTTCCGGAGAGGACACGCGCACCACGCCGGCATGGTTGGCGCGTATTTCATCATTCACACGCTGCTCAATCTTGCGTAATTCCTCTGTTGTCAGCGGTGCGGAGTGTGAGAAATCAAAGCGCAGGCGCTCGGGTTCAACCAGAGATCCTTTCTGTATCGCGTGTTCACCCAGCACCTGTTTTAACACCATATGCAGCAGATGAGTTGCGGTGTGGTTTAATACCGTGGCGGCACGGCGTTTCGCATCCACTTCCGCTATCACTTCGTCGCCTATGCGCAGCGAACCTTTTTCCAGCTTGCCGAGGTGCAGGTGAGTATGGGCTTGTTTGATGGTATCCAGCACTTTGAATATGCTTTGATGATGGATGCGCAACACTCCCTGGTCGCCGACTTGTCCGCCGGACTCGGCGTAGAATGGCGTACGGTCCAGTACGATGGAACCTTTCTCGCCGGCATTCAATGTTTCAACAAATTTTCCATCACGGTAAAGGGCAAGGATTTTACCTGTGTCGGGAATGTTTTCAGCCAGTAAATTTTTATGGCCCGTAAACTCGGTAGGCTGCTGCGCTTCCTGGGCGACAGTATATTCCGTTGTGAACTGGCTGGCTTGCCGTGAGCGTTCGCGCTGTTTGGACATGGCTGCTTCGAAGCCGTCGTAATCAATCATCAGATTACGCTCGCGCGCGATATCAGCAGTCAGGTCAGCGGGAAATCCATAAGTGTCATATAACTTGAACACTGTTTCACCCGGAATGATATCGGTTTGCAATTCGTTCACAACTTGTTCAAACAGTTTCAAGCCCTGTGAAAGAGTCGTGCTGAACTGTTCTTCTTCCTGGCGTAATACTTTTTCCACCTGGGATTGTGCTTTGACAAGCTCAGGGTAAGCATGTCCCATCAAGTCGGTGAGAGGCTGCACGAGAGCATGGAAAAAGGGCCCGGTCAGTCCAAGCTTGCTGCCATGGCGCAGCGCGCGGCGAATGATACGCCGCAATACATAGCCTCGTCCTTCATTGGACGGGGTCACGCCGTCTGTAATCAAAAAGCTGCATGAACGGATATGGTCCGCGATGACACGCAGCGAGAAAATTTCCGGCAGCCTGGCTTGTTGCGCAAATGCTTCGGGAAGGTTGATGCCCGACAGTTGCGCGACGGTTTTGATCAGAGGCTGAAACAGATCCGTATCGTAATTATTATGCACGCCCTGCATGACCGCGGAGATACGTTCCAGGCCCATGCCGGTATCAACGGAAGGCTTGGGCAGGGGCGTAAGCGTGCCATCAGCCGCGCGATCATATTGCATGAATACAAGATTCCATATTTCAATGTACCGGTCGCCGTCTGCTTCTGCGCTGCCGGGCGGTCCGCCGGCGATGTCAGGCCCGTGATCGTAAAAAATTTCCGTGCAGGGCCCGCAGGGGCCGGTGGGACCCATGGACCAGAAATTATCGTGTTCGCCGCAGCGACTGAACCGGGCGGGATCAATCTTGATTTCCTTGAGCCAGATTTCCTCGGCTTCCTTGTCATCCTCGTACACCGTGACCCACAATTTTTGCGGCGGAAGACCTAGTTTGTTCACCAGAAATTCCCACGCGAAACGAATGGCATCCCGTTTGAAATAATCGCCGAAACTGAAGTTGCCGAGCATTTCGAAGAATGTGTGATGACGCGCAGTATAACCTACCCGTTCCAGGTCGTTATGCTTGCCGCCCGCGCGCACGCAGCGTTGTGATGACGTCGCCCGTGTATAAGGCCTTGCTTCCAGCCCCAGAAAAACATCCTTGAATTGCACCATGCCCGCATTCGTAAACAACAGGGTCGGGTCATTGCCCGGCACCAGCGAACTGCTGGGTACAATTTCATGGCCGTGCTCGTGGAAATATTCCAAAAACTGGCTGCGGATATCATTGCTGCTGGTATAGTGTTTTTTCATGGGCATACTTTTCACTTAATCTGGACGAAAAAATACAAAGTCATTTTTACTTTTGGCGGAACTCTTTTACGCAATCATGTTGTGCAATCATGCGGTTTCCCCTTGCGGCTGCTCATGGGTCATGTTCTGCCTGGTTGTGCAAGCCGGATTTGTAAACCGGTTTTAATCATCACTATCAAACACACTTTCAATTTGTTCTCGTGTAAAACCCCGGTGATTCAGGAACCGTATTTGCCTGGCGCGGGTTTTATAATCGGCAGGCAGCCTGTTTTTAAAGTGTTTCTGCCATACCTTGTTGATATGATCAAGCCATGCATTATCGGTGATATGAAGGTGTTCTGCAATCATCTCGGCGGGAATGCCCCGCGCTTGCAGTTCCATGGAGATGCGCAGCGGACCATAACCTTTTCCGCGGCGCCAATAGATATAATTTTCTGTAAAACGCTGTTCATTAATCAGCCCTGTCTGCACCAGTTCCTCCAGGATTCTGGCGCTGTCTTCAGCGGGATAACCTTTGGATTTCAATTTTTGCGTCAACTCGAATCTGGAGTAATCCCGGCGCGCCAGCCAGCCTAGAATAACGCGCCGGATATTTTCAGTATCACTTTTCTTGATGCCGCGGGTATCCATAATGGTCAGGCGACATGCTCTTCAGCTTCGTCTGTTTGCGCGGTGCGTGCGGCGCCGCCATGAGGGTTAATCATGATTTCGCGTATTTTACCTTCGATTTCACCCGCGGTTGCCGCGTGCTCTTTCAGGTATTGCCGGGCGTTTTCCTTGCCCTGGCCTATGCGCTGGCCGTTATAGCTGAACCAAGCGCCGGACTTGTCTATCAGCCCCAGCTGGACACCCAGGTTGATGATTTCACTTTCGCGCGAAATACCCTGGTTGTACAAGATGTCGAATTCAGCCTGTTTGAAGGGCGGGGCGACCTTGTTCTTGACCACCTTGACGCGGGTTTCGCTGCCAATGATTTCATCGCCTTCCTTGACATTGCCGATACGGCGTATGTCCAGACGCACCGAAGCATAAAATTTAAGCGCGTTGCCGCCGGTCGTGGTTTCAGGGTTGCCGAACATGACGCCGATTTTCATGCGGATCTGGTTAATGAAGATGACCAGGGTGTTTGAACGCTTGATGTTCGCAGTCAGCTTGCGCAATGCCTGGGACATCAGGCGTGCCTGCAGGCCCATGTGCTGGTCACCCATTTCACCCTCGATTTCCGCTTTGGGTGTGAGAGCAGCCACGGAGTCAATAATGATCACGTCAATCGCGCTGGAGCGGACCAGCATGTCGGCTATTTCCAATGCCTGCTCGCCGGTGTCGGGCTGGGAAATAAGCAAGTCATCGACGTTGACGCCCAGGCGTCTGGCATAACTGGGATCCAGGGCATGCTCTGCGTCTATAAATGCCGCAGTGCCGCCTTTTTTCTGGCATTCCGCAATGACTTGCAGCGTGAGAGTGGTTTTGCCGGATGATTCCGGGCCGTATACTTCAACGATACGCCCTTTGGGCAAGCCGCCGATACCGAGAGCAATATCCAGCGAAAGTGAGCCGGTGGATATTTCTTCAATGTCAGGCATGTCGGCCGCGTCATCGCCCATGCGCATGACCGAGCCTTTGCCGAACTGGCGTTCAATCTGGCTTAATGCTGCAGCCAGGGCTTTTTTCTTGTTTTCTTCCATATAGTAATCCTTATATGTTTTGTTGCTGGTGGGTTTTCCTCTGGCGAGGAACAGGGGAGACCTTATTTATAACCTGTAATCCTGAATCAGGAAAGTGATTTGTGCAAGAAAACCGGCGGCGGTTCCCGCGGCCAGGCCGCGGGACGGCGCAGTTATTTGCCTGCATTGCCAGTCTGGGGGAAGGGAGATTGTTCGTAGAGGTTTTCACCTTCTTTGCGTTGTTTCGCGGTAAACCGGTCCGGGTAGCCGTCATAATTGATGGTGGTCATCATGCCGCCCGCGAGGTGATAAAGAATGTGGCAATGCAGCATCCAGATGCCGGGATTGGCGGTATCAAAAATGACTTTGACGGTGGAGTGCGGCATGACATTAATGGTGTCGCCTTTCCGGCCGGTGATTTTTTTTCCGTTAATTTCTGAAATCTGGAACACATGACCGTGCAAATGCATGGGGTGAGCCATGCCGGTCTGATTGACGAAGACTAATTCGGTGCGTTGATCGGGCTTGACGGTGTAAGGCTTGATATCAGGCCACTCTTGTCCATTCATTGTCCATGTGTAAGTGCTCATGTTGCCGCCCAGGGTGTAGGGGAGGGATTGCTGAACCGGGCGGGATTTCATCGGGTTAGTAGTAACCGTTTTCAATTCCTGGGAATAATCCAGCGCCGGGTTCGCTTGCGCGGTGGTTTCCGGGAGAGATGGCAAATCGGCTTTGGCGGTGGCGAGAATCAGGCCTGTCTGCTGGCGCGTACCCTCCGGCAGGGCCAGTATGGGATAAGCGTGCTCACCTGCCGGCAGGGTGACCCGGATATCCAGGCGGTCGCCTATGGGGATCTGGAACCGCGAGCCAGTGACAGGTTGTATGGGTTCGCCGTCCACGGCAATGAGTTTTCCGCTTAGCGAGCCCAGGTTGATAGAGTAATTACTGCTGGCTGACGCGTTGATAATGCGCAGGCGTATGGTTTCTTTCGGTTTGACACGCACGATCTCGGGATTTTGCAGGGTGCGGTGATTGGTCAGGTAGGCATCGAACTTGACATCCGTGAGATCGGGTTTTGCCATGCCGGACATGTTCATTTTCATGGCGTTCTTCTTGTCTTTGGACTGGGCTGCGGCCGGCTGGTCTTTCAGCGTGGATTGCAGTTTTTCAAAAATGACTCTGGGGTCGCCGAAAGTAAAATCCTGAATGAACATCAAGGCTTCTTTTTCAGGTTTTGCCTGCGGCTCATGTATGATGAGCGGCGCGGCCATGAGTTTTTGCTCTTGTAATTTGTAATGCGAATGCAGCCAGTACGTGCCTGCCTGTTTCAGGCGGAATTGATAATGCCAGCTTTTCCCCGGCGCGATGGGAAGCTGGGTCACATAGGGAACGCCGTCTTCTGTATTAGGGTCCACGATTCCGTGCCAGTGCAGGGCCAGGGGAACGTGTGTTTTATTTTTCACCGTTACGTCAAATAACTCTCCCCGGATTCCGGTATAGCCAAAAGTTCCATCGGGCTGGATGACATCAAATACCCGGCTGGGCTTGCCGTTTACGACCAGCTCTTTTTCAATCACTTCCAGCGTCACGGGTTTGGTTTTCGCGGCATGGACGGCCAGCGCGAGGGGCAGGCAGATAAATATAGCCAGAGAGTGTATGAGAATCCGTTTCATGATGGCAGCTTCCTGTTGTGAAAAAGGTGTATGGCAGCAACAACTGGCGCGGTTCAATGAACATCTTCACAATTCGTGGTGAGTATTCCGCGCCTTTAACTATCATAACATTTATCATGCGCTGCGCTGGAGTCTGGCGAGCTCGATAAGTTTTTCCAGTGCCGAAGCCATGGAGGCCAGGCGTATGGATTGCCGGTCTCCCGTGAAAACAAAATGCTGCGCCAAAGTGTTGAAGTATTTTCCACTCCAGGCTATCCACACGGTGCCCACCGGTTTTTCAGCCGTGCCGCCATCAGGCCCCGCTATGCCGGTAATCGCGATACTGATATTTGCGCGACTATTTCTCAAGGCGCCTTCCGCCATGGCTCTCGCCGCCGCTTCGCTGACAGCGCCCTGGTTTTCAAGGATGACGGGATCCACTTGCAGCATTTCTGTTTTGGCGTCATTGCTATAGGTGACGTATCCGCGGTCAAACCAGTCTGAGCTGCCAGGCACGCTGGTGAGCCAGTAACTCAGCCCGCCGCCGGTGCAGGATTCGGCGGTGGTCAGGATATAGCCGCGTTCCTGCAGGGTCCGGGCGGTTTCCAATACCAGTTTTTTGAGCGTCTCAATCATGTTCTTTACCTTTGTTTTATGGAGGGGTAAATATACCTGTTAATAAGTACGACCAGTGCTTGCCTGATACAACTCAGGATCGTACATCCCTGTACTCGACGCTTTTCCTGTCCTGGCCGCGACGTCCTTCGTTTGTATCAGGCAAGCACTGATTGTACTTTATTTAAAGCATAATAAACGTACAATATCGCGTCATGCAGCGATTCATGACGGAATGATATCTTTGCATATTATTATAATCGCTTACAATTCGGGTCTCATTAATACTGGAACACGGTCATGGCTTTGTCGATGATGGATACACAGCGCGAACACACACCCATGATGCAGCAATACCTGCGCATCAAGGCGGAATATCCGCATACTTTGTTGTTTTACCGCATGGGTGATTTTTACGAATTGTTTTTCGATGACGCGCAAAAAGCTGCGCGTTTGCTTGATATCACGCTGACTGCGCGCGGCCAGTCTGCCGGAAAACCCATCCCCATGGCGGGCGTGCCGTTTCATTCCGCCGAATCCTACATCGCGAAACTGATTCGCCAGGGTTTGTCTGTCGCCATTTGTGAGCAAATGAGCGATCCTAAAGCCGGTACGGGCCCGGTAGAGCGGCAAGTCGTGAGAATTCTTACACCCGGGACGGTTAGTGACGCGGCCTTTCTGGAAGATCATCAGGATAATTTGCTGCTTGCCCTGCATGCGCGTGACGCGGTCTACGGCATGGCGGTGCTGGATATCAGCGGAGGTCGTTTTCATCTGCTGGAAGTGACGGGGGAAGAGGCGCTGGCCAGCGAACTGGCGCGGCTGAAACCTGCGGAACTGCTGATCAGCGATGAATGGGAACATCCCATTGTGCGGGTGTACGAGCATCAGGTCAGGCGCCGTCAACCCTGGGAGTTTGATGAAAATACATCGGTGCGGCTGCTGAATGAGCAAATGCAGACGCATGATTTGAGCGGATTCGGTTGTGACGATTTACGCGCGGCATTGTGCGCGGCGGGTTGTCTTTTGCAATACGCCGGGGAAACCCAGCGCGCCGCCATGCCGCACATCCGCAGTATCCAGGTGGAAAGACGCGAAGACAGCCTGATCCTGGATGCGGCGTCACGGCAGAATCTGGAACTGGTGAAAAATCTTGCGGGCAGTGAAGAAAATACGCTGGTGTCCGTGCTGGACCAGACGCGCACAGCCATGGGCAGCAGGTTATTAAAGCGCTGGATTAACCGTCCTTTGCGTGACAGCGGGATATTGAATGAGCGCATGGATGGAGTCGATGAATTACTCGCGGAGCATGGTTATGCCGGCCTGCGTCAAAGCTTGTGCGGCATGGCGGATCTGGAGCGCATTCTTGCGCGCATTGCCTTGAAGACCGCGCGCCCGCGTGATCTGACCGCGCTGCGGGCGGCGCTCGCGCGTCTGCCGGAGTTGCAGCGGCAATTACAGGCTTTTTCTGCTGCGCGTTTGCGGGTGTTAAAACAGGCGATTGGTGAGTACCCGGACTTGCATGACCTGCTTGCGCGCGCAGTCATTGATAATCCGCCCGTGACCATACGCGACGGCGGTGTGATCGCCCGCGGTTACGACGCGGAACTGGATGAATTGCTCGCCCTGAGTGAAAACGCGGGCGATTATCTGATGAAACTGGAAGAGCAGGAAAAACAGCGCACGGGATTATCCACGCTGAAGGTCGGTTATAATCGCGTGCACGGTTATTATATCGAAATCAGCCGCCTGCAGGCTCAGGCCGTGCCGGCGGATTATGTGCGCAGACAAACGCTCAAGAACGCGGAGCGTTTTATCACGCCGGAACTCAAACAGTTTGAAGACAAGGCATTGAGTGCGCGTGACCGTGCGCTGGCGCGTGAGAAAATGCTTTATGAGGCGCTGCTGGAACAGCTTGCGGCCAGTGTTCCCTGTCTGCAGGAATCCGCTGGCGCGATTGCGGAAGCCGATGTGCTGGCTAATTTCGCGGAGCGTGCTGCGAAGTTGAACTGGACGCGTCCGGAGTTATCAGAAGAAGCGGGTATTCACATTACCGGCGGCCGCCATCCTGTGGTGGAAAACGTGTCGTCGCATCCTTTCGTTCCCAATGACGTACACCTGGACAGCAAACAGCGCATGCTGATTATCACCGGCCCCAATATGGGCGGAAAGTCCACTTACATGCGCCAGATCGCGCTGATTGTTTTGCTCGCGCATATCGGCAGTTTTGTGCCGGCTGCCGCGGTGACCATTGGGCCGGTGGACAGAATATTCACGCGCATAGGTGCCGCGGATGATCTGGCGAGCGGGCGTTCGACTTTCATGGTGGAAATGACGGAAACGGCCAATATTCTGCATAACGCCACGGCGCAGAGTCTGGTGTTAATGGATGAAGTCGGACGCGGTACCAGTACTTTCGATGGTTTGTCGCTGGCCTGGGCGTGTGCGCATTATCTCGCGCAAGGCGTGCGTTCTTTCACTTTGTTTGCCACGCATTATTTTGAATTGACTTCTCTTTCCGATGAAATTTCCACCGTGCAAAACGTGCATCTGGATGCGACCGAGCACGGGGATAAAATCATTTTCCTGCACACCGTGCAGCCGGGGCCGGCCAATCAGAGTTACGGAATCCAGGTCGCGCAGCTCGCGGGTGTGCCGCGCTCAGTCATTCAGCGTGCCAAGCAGAAATTACAGGCGTTGGAAAATGAAGCCTACCACCAGGTCGCGCAGCATGCACCTGTGCCTGAACAGCGGGATTTGTTCGCGCAGGCGGAGCAAGTGCACCCGGTGATCACGCAGCTGCACGATATCAACCCGGATCACCTGACCCCCAAGGAGGCACTGGATCTGATTTATCAGTTAAAAGCGGAAGCGTGTAAGCCCTGAGATGGCTGGCATGACAGGCGTCTGCCATCCCTGCGCAAATACATGTAGTGTCTGGTAAAGCGGGAATCCAGGACCAGGGTTCATGGTTCGAGACGCCGCTAACGCGGCTCCTCACCACGAACGGAAGGCACTCAATCCGTTCGCCCTGAGGAGGCACGCAGTGCCGTCTCGAAGGGCCTGACACAAGCAGGGATCCAGACTTTTCAGGGATTGCTGGATGCCGGCTGAAAGCATGTTGGCATGACGGGAGGGCTGTCATGCCGTCGGGGGTGTATTGTATCGTCTCAAGTGCATGATTATTAATGATATAAACCCTAATATTTGCTTAATAATCTTCTTGTAAAATAAATCATTATAATTCCTAAAGCCAAATGGCAAGACGAGATCATGAAAATATACTTCTATGTACCTGTCGATAAGAGTGGTCAAATCGATTACGAGCTTCGTGAATTCGAAGTGAGTGAAATCGAGTTTGCTGAAATCCGCGATATTGCCCAGTCTCACGGCAGGGTTGCAGACGCAGAATTGCATGATGTGGATTCGCACCTGATTCTTGGCGACAGTCATTTTGAATTCGACACGAAGAATGAAAAATATTTTAAAGAAATAAAATCCCGTCTGCTCAAGGGCAAAGAGAAGCAAGCTGATAAACGAATCCTGGTTGTGGATGATGACGAATCTACAAATGAAGAAGACATTGAAGAAGGCGCAGATATCATCTTCGGCCGTGATGATGTCTCTGAATTGAACCGCTCATCGTTACTGGATAGATCAAGCATGAACCGGCTTCGACTGGAAACGGAGGCCGCACAATTTCTGGATCAATGGAAAGTTAATATCGAGCCGATTGCAGCCATTCGGAATCAATACAAGGAAATTGAAACGCTCAAGACGCTTCCGCAGGTTCTTTCGGAGTGTGCCCGTGATGTTGACGGCTTCCAGCAGATGCTTGCTCAATTTGACACAGAGCTGGATTTTTCCGGTTATTCCCATGAAGACGAACAAAGAGAATCCGAACTGAAAAAGAAATTGGTTTCTCTGGACGGTCTGTCAAGGAAAATGCACGATTTTCATGTGTGTCTCAATGCGGCCAAAAGACTCCATTATGCCATTTTGAAAAGTAATTCAGCGTTTACCGACCGCCTGGGGAAAGTAGATGAACAAGCACTGGATAAGGACTACGCCAGCCTATTGTCCGCTCTGGAAAATTTAAACGATCTGCTTTCCCGTCATAGACAACAAGTCCAGCTTGAGCTGGCAAAAGTAGAGGGCAGGAAGCATCAAAATACCATCATCATCCGCACCTGGTATGCCTCAAAAAGTGACGAAGAGCAGCGTGAAATGTTTGGTATTCCTTCTGACGGCCATACCACGGTTGAATTATACAAGAATGAAAACGACCGCATTTACCTGGGCTTTTATGTCTGTCCGAATAAGGATAAGTCCGCCATTGGAAAAGCGTTTAAAAAAGTGAAGCTTCCTTCGCCAGATCCCGGCCGCGGTTATTTTGTGGACCTGGAATATGATCAGTCACTGGTAGGGCCGGGCAAGAAATTTTCACGCTGTGAAACGGTCGTCATCAAATGTGATCGTCCTGGCGCTGAACTGGATTTTGATGCTGCTTATGCCTGGGCGCAGCAGACAATGGCGAAATATCCGGTAAAAACAGCATATGGCAGAAGCATACGAATTCTTGATGATTATAATTTCTATCACAACAACTGCGCGAGCTTTGGCGCTGAAGCCTTGCGGCAGGCTGGCGCCGGTGATCATATCCGGTATTCAGGAAAGACAGTCATAGACATCGATACACCCAGCGGCGTGCGCGAATATGCCTTGAGACTGGAAGAAAAGTTGAAGCGAACGGCTGCCATTGTCCAGCGTGAAAAAGAAATTTCTTCTAATCCGTACATGTCAACGCAAGAAAAATGCGCTGGTTACCTGGGATTAGCGGTCAAGCGCTTAAAGCTAATCAATGATAATCCAGTCCTTGAGGGCTTCATCAAGAAGCTTAATCGCGCGCGTAAAATGTTGGTGAGTTTGGAGACTAATGAGGTAGATAGCTTCCTCAATGAGCTGTTTGGCAGATTGTATATAACGGTTAATGATCTCTTTGCAGCTTCCAGAGACCAGATGACGGTTCCCGTGCCGGATGCGGATGAAATCATTGCTGTCATCAAGCACCTGACGGTATTGATGCCGGTCCAGGAGCGCATTTTGATCAAGGCCATGAACAGTACTATCCCGGTCAGTCTTTATCGGTTTAACGTGCTGCATGCAAATGGAAAATTTGGAAAGTTTGCAGAGGATTATCTTGCTGCGAACGGAATTGTTGATGCTGTGGTTAGAGATGATTCCGCATCGCTGGTTTCCAAGGCGTTGCACATTCGCGCCGCGCTTTTGAAACTGGATAAACAGTATCAGATTGCACGGGCGAAATATGAGAAACTTGCGGCAGAATACAAATCTCAACCTGCTAAGGTTGAGAAATTGCAAAAGTGTTTTGAGAATATAAGAGAGTATCACCATACGGCTTTCAGACAGCTGAAAGAAGCTCTCACTGAACTGCGAAATCAGATCTATTTCAGACCTGATATGATAGGGCAGAATAATGAGTTATTGACGTCATTGCAAAATATGTTTTTGCCTGGTGTAAAACTGCAAGGACAATTTACTTTTCCCGTCATTCTGCAACACGCCAAAGGGGATAATTACTGGGCGCAAGCGAATCAATCGCTGAGCGACATCGCTGAAGATAGTCAAAAACAGATTTTCTTCAAAACCGTTTATCCGGGCAGCGGCTTGCCCGCGCCGGAAAAGCCTCATGTCCTCGCTTTCTGGAATTGGGGTAAAAGACACCAGCATTTTGAAGTGGAAAACAAGGCGAAATTGTATAACATTCTTAACCACCAAGATTATGACTGGCAAACGAAGCTTCGGTTGATCAGTGAGCTGGTTGAAGATAATAAGCCTGGTGTGTTGAAATTCTGGCGCCGCAGCGAACGGCACCGCTATGATGACATGGGTGCGCGTGCATCCGTTGTCTGTCTGGTGCAGGCTTTTTCAGAAGGAAAACTGAGTGAGGCTCGATTGATAGTCGAGCTGGAAAAAGTGATTCCGAAACTGGCGGAGCCGGGACACACCCAGATGGATAATTTCAGAAAAAATCTTGCCGCGGAATATCGGGCCGGCGTCAAGAGCCAACCGTCGTCATCCGCTTCTCAGGCAAGTTCGCCCGCCATGACACATGCGCGCGTGCTCAGAAAGCTTTTGAAGTCTGTTGCGATTTCAGACCAGGCTTATGGTGATACGTTTGAAGATCTGGGGGTGAGACTGTATTCGGCTCATCAGTATCAGCAGCTAAAAGACCAGAAAGACAAGCAGCAGCCAGCGCCAAAGAATGTCAGGGTGATAACGCCTGAAGAACAGGTTGAGATTGAAACAGGCTTGTGGCGCCGCATCAGTTAAGCCTCGAACCTTGAAACATGCTTCCGGAGGGCGTCCACTGACACAGTTCAGTGGACGCCCTCCATTTCCGGGGTTAATTCATTTCCCGGTTTACCTGTTTCAAAAAGTTTTCCAGTTCCGAGACTTCATCGTCGGTAAGTTCCACATGCCGGCCGCGCCGGAGTCCGGACGGCAGATAAACATTTCCAAAACGGATGCGGATCAGTCTGCTGACTGTGAATCCCAATGCTTCCCAAAGGCGGCGGACCAGACGATTGCGTCCTTCCTTGACGGTGACGTGATACCAGTGGTTTGACCCGCTGCCGCCGGCGTCGACGATATGATGAAAACGGGCCACGCCGTCTTCCAGCGGCACGCCTTTGGCCAGCCTCTCCAATGCTTCTTCATTCACTTCTCCGCGAATACGCACGGCATATTCACGCTCGATGGCGGAGCGGGGGTGCATGAGCTGATTGGCAAGCTCGCCGTCATTAGTGATCAGCAGCAGGCCGGAAGTATTGAAATCCAGTCTGCCCACGCAAATCCAGCGGCTGTTGCGTATGATAGGCAGGCTGTCAAAAATGGTGGGACGATTTTCCGGGTCATGGCGTGTGCACATTTCCCCTTCCGGCTTGTGATAAATCAGAACCCGTGTTTTCTGGTTCTTGCTTTTGACCAGCCGGATTTCCCGTCCATCCACGCACACGCTGTCGTGGTAAGTCATGCGGTCGCCTATGGTGGCGACACGCCCGTTGACGGTGATTCTTCCTTCCTGTATCCATCCTTCAATCTGCCGGCGTGAACCAATGCCGGCGTTAGCTAATATCTTCTGAATTTTTTCGGACATAATTTACTCGGATTGTTTGGTTGCGGCATTTTGCCGCGAATACGTGAGAGTGAGATATTAGAGTCGGCGGGATTAACCGGCAGCCCGCTCTTCCTGTCCCGCATCATCTTCCGCATCGGTTTCGGCGTTTTCCTGAGGCTCATTGAAAGCAATGACATTGTTTTCCTGGCCGGCGCTTGATTCATCCGCAGCATCACCGGGTAAAACGGCTTCGCGTTCTCCGGGAATGTTTTCACTGTTTTCCGGTCCCAGGCCGCTGTTTTCCAGCGCGAGCTGGACTTGCAGTTTTTTATCCTGGGCAGCCAGATCCTTGAATTCGGCCAGACTGGGCAGCTCGGTCAGTGATTTTAAATTGAAATAATCCAGAAATGTCTTGGTTGTGCCGTAAATGGCGGGTTTGCCGGGAACCTCGCGGTAACCTATCACACGAATCCAGTCGCGCTCCTGCAGGGTTTTCATGATGTTACTGCTGACCGTGACGCCGCGGATTTCTTCGATTTCCGCGCGGGTGATGGGTTGTTTATAAGCGATAATCACCAGTGTTTCAAGAAAGGCGCGCGAATAACGCGGCGCGCGTTCTTCCCATAGTTTGGACAGCCAGGGGCTTAATTCGGCTTTTGCCTGGAAACGGTATCCGCTGGCGACTTCCTGCAGTTCAATGCCGCTGTTTTCCTGTTGATGGCGCTCTTTCAGCGCATTAAGAATGGACTTGATGTCCGCGGCGGCCGGACGCTGGTCTTCCGGAAAAAGCTGCTGTAACGCAGCGATAGTGAGCGGATGGCCGGCGATCATGATCGCGGCCTCAATGACAGACTGCATTTTTTCTGGTGTCATGAGTGACATACTAACCTCTTGGATACCCGTCTCAATGTGTACATGCTAGCAAAAAGTTCGGATTTAACATACATTTTCCATCTTTGGAAAGCAGTCCGGTGATCTTATGCCAGCGAAGCTGATTCGTTCCTACTATAACATGACACCCCGGCAGCAAGGAGGGGTGGTGACCATTGGCAATTTCGATGGTGTCCATCTGGGCCATCAGCAGTTGCTTGCCCGTACGACAGAAGAAGCCGCAGCCCGGCATGTCCCGTCGGTGGCGGTCACGTTTGAACCCCATGCGTTTGAATATTTTTCAGGCCAGAATGTCACTATCCCGCGTTTGACCCGCCTGCGGGAAAAATATTGCGCCCTCGCGGAGTGCGGTGTGGAAAATATCCTGATATTGCGATTTAATCATCAACTTGCTGAATTAAGCGCGCCTGACTTCGTGTCCCGCATCATTGCCGGCAGCCTGCGGCCATGTCATGTGATCGTGGGAGATGATTTTCATTTTGGACGCGGAAGGCAGGGTGATTTTGCCTTGCTGGAAAGCATGGGGAGGGAGAGGGGTTTTTCCGTCGAAACCGTGCCCACTTTCACCGTGGGAGGGGAAAGAGTCAGCAGTACAAGGGTGCGCAGCGCCCTGGCCGCGGGAGACCATGCTCTGGTCAGGGCGCTGCTGGGCAGGCCTTATTCCATGCTGGGCAGGGTAAGACGCGGTGACCAGCGCGGCCGGCAATTCGGTTTTCCCACCGCCAACATCTACCTGCACCGCAAACTGACCCCGGTACGCGGTGTTTATTGCGTCTTCATGCACGGCATCGCCGCCACACCCTTGCCCGGCGTGGCGAATGTGGGCGTGCGTCCTTCTGTCGATGGCACACGAACCTTACTCGAGGTACACTTACTCGATTTTAATCAGGATATATATGGTCGTTATGTCGAAGTCGAGTTTTGCGAAAAACTGCGGGAAGAAGTCCGTTTCTCCAGCCTGGACCTCCTTAAAACGCAGATTGCGCAAGACGTGGCGGCCGCCCGGAACTATTTTAAGCAGCGTGGTGTGATATGAGTGATTACAAACAGACATTGAATTTGCCCCAGACCGATTTTCCCATGAAAGCCAGCTTGTCCCAGCGCGAGCCTGAAATTCTCAAGAAATGGCAGGAACTGGATCTCTATGCCAGGCTGCGCACGGAGCGCAAGGGAAAAGAGAAATTTATCCTGCATCTGGGCCCCCCGTATGCGAACGGTCATATCCATCTGGGCACGGCAACCACTACCTTGCTCAAGGATATCATCGTCAAATCCAAAACCATGAGCGGGTTTGATTCTCCTCTGGTTCCGGGATGGGATTGCCACGGCCTGCCCATAGAACTCAATGTGGAAAAAAAGATCGGCAAGCCGGGACGCAAGGTGTCGGCGGCGGAATTCCGCATCGCATGCCGTGAATACGCTTCTTCCTTTATCGATATTCAGCGCGCGGAATTCAAGAGACTGGGTATCGTGGCGGACTTTGAGCATCCTTATCTGACCATGGATTACCAATATGAGGCTAACATTATCCGCAGCCTGGCGAAAATCATAAAGAACGGCCATTTGCAAAAAGGTTATAAGCCTGTGCACTGGTGTCTGGACTGCGCCTCCGCGCTGGCGGAAGCGGAAGTGGAATATGCGGAAAAAACCTCGCCTTCCATAGATGTGCGTTTCAAGGTGGCGGACAACACGGATTTCTGGAGCCGCTTCGCGCATGTGCATAAAGGCATGGGCTCTATCTCCATTCCCATCTGGACCACCACGCCCTGGACGCTGCCCGCCAATGAAGCGGTGGCACTCAACCCCCTGCTGGAATATGTGCTGGTCGCGACACCGGCGCCGGAACAGTTTCTGGTCGCGCAGGATTTGCTGCCGGCGGTGTTGCAGCGCTTTGGCATTGAAAATCATACGATTCTGGGACGCGTGACGGGTGAAAAACTGGAAGGCGTGCGCCTGCGGCATCCTTTCTATGACAAACAAGTCCCGGTGATTCTTGGCGATCATGTGACTATCGAAGCGGGTACTGGCGCGGTACATACGGCACCGGCTCATGGTATGGAAGATTATCAGGCCGGCATGAAATATCAGCTTCCCCTGGAAAACCCGGTAGGCGACGACGGTTGTTTTACCGCCGCCACGCCGCTTTTCGCCGGGCTGCACGTAGGCAAGTCGAATGAAAAAATCATCGAGGAATTGCGCGCGCACGGCGCTCTTGTTCATCAGGAATCCCTGCGCCACAGTTATCCGCATTGCTGGCGGCATAAAACACCGTTGATATTCCGCGCGACGCCGCAATGGTTTATCAGCATGGATAAAAACGGTCTGAGAAAGATGGCGTTACAGGCGATAGAGCGGGTGGAGTGGATTCCGGACTGGGGCAAGTCACGCATTTTCGGCATGATTGAAAACCGTCCTGACTGGTGTATTTCACGCCAGCGCGCCTGGGGCGTTCCGCTTGCCTTGTTCATACACCGGGACACGGGCGAGCTGCATCCTGATACGCCCGCGTTGATGGAAAAAGTGGCGGCGCACGTGGAAAAACAGGGTGTGGAAGCATGGTATACGCTGGATCCCGAAGCAGTGCTGGGCACTGATGCCGCGCATTATCAAAAAATCATGGATGTACTGGATGTCTGGTTTGACTCGGGTGTCACGCATGAATGTGTGTTAAAGACGCGTCCTGAACTCGCGTTCCCGGCGGATATTGTGCTGGAAGGATCCGACCAGCATCGCGGCTGGTTTCAGTCTTCGCTGTTGACATCGGTTGCGATCAACGGAAGCGAATCTTATCGGGAAGTGTTGACGCATGGTTTTGTCGTGGACGGACACGGGCGTAAAATGTCCAAGTCACTGGGCAATGTGATTGCGCCTGAAGAAGTCATTCAGACACTGGGCGCGGATATCCTGCGTCTGTGGGTGGCATCCATCGATTATCGTTATGAAATCAGCGCTTCCAAGGAAATTCTTAACCGTATGTCTGAAGCCTATCGCCGTATTCGCAACACGGCGCGGTTTTTGCTTGCCAATCTCAACGGGTTTGATCCGCAAAAAGATCAGGTGCGCCCTCAAGACATGCTCAAGCTGGATCAGTTTGCGGTTGAAAAGACCCGGCAGATTCAGGAAGAAATCCGCGAGGCCTACGCGACTTATCAATTTCACGCCGTCGTGCAGAAACTGCATAATTTCTGCGTGTCAGATCTGGGCGGTTTTTATCTTGATATCATCAAGGACCGCCAATACACCATGCAGACCAACAGCCGCGGCCGGCGTTCGGCGCAGACCGCGCTGTACCATATCGCGCATGCCTTGGTGCGCTGGATGGCGCCCATCATGAGTTTTACCGCGGAAGAAATCTGGCGGTATCTTCCGGGCGAAAAGACAGAATCCGTGATGCTGACCACCTGGTATACTGAATTGGCGGAAATGCCTGCCGATGAAAGGATGAATGTGTCTTACTGGGATAAAATCCGGCAAGTACGTGACGCGGTCAACAAGGAAATAGAAAACCAGCGCAATGCCGGCAAGATGGGATCAGCGCTTGAAGCGGAAGTGTACTTGTATGCCGCTCCCAATCTTAAAAATCAACTGGACATGCTTCAGGATGAACTGCGCTTTGTTCTCATTACCTCATCCGCGACAGTGATTGCTGAACACGCGGGGCCGGTGGACCCGGTTGTGACCGATGTGCCGGGTTTAAGCCTGAAGGTGAACGCCACCATTCATCCAAAATGCGAGCGCTGCTGGCACCGGCGCGCGGATGTTGATGCTAACAGGGATTTTCCCGGATTGTGCGGCCGCTGTGTGGAAAATGTTGCCGGCTCTGGCGAAAAAAGAGAATTTGCTTAGGACTGGGATCATGAATGTTATCAAGAAGTATCTGGGCAGCGGATGGGTGTGGCTATGGCTCGCGGTTATCGTCATTGTCATCGACCGTTATTCAAAAATCTGGGTCGTGCATCACCTGGTTTATCAGGAACCGCTCAGGCTGCTGCCATTCTTTAATTTGACGCTCGCATACAATACCGGCGCCGCTTTCAGCTTTTTGCATTCTGCTTCCGGGTGGCAAAACTGGTTTTTGGGAGGACTCGCGCTGCTCGTCAGCATCATTGTGCTGGTATGGTTGTCGAGGCTGCCCGCGCGGGCATACTGGATGAATATCGCGCTTTGTCTGGTTCTGGGAGGTGCGCTGGGTAATGCCTGGGACCGCATTCTTTATGGTTATGTCATCGATTTCCTGTCCTTTCATTGGGGCGGCTGGCATTTTGCGATATTCAACATTGCCGACAGCGCCATTTGTGCGGGCGCGTTTATGATATTCGCGTATTGGCTGCGCCAGGAAAAGTCGCCGCAGACATAACAGGCCGGCGGCGGACAGAATGAAAAACGAGTCTAGTTTGACAGGATAAATTGAGTGATCTGTTCTGCCAGGTATTCAAAATCAGGATTGTAGGTTAGTTGACGGCGGGGGTGCCGTACGCATTTTAATTTCTGCAGCATCTCAAACCATTCTACCTCGAGAGGGTTATAGGCGCCGTAAATAAAACCACGGTGTTCCAGCTGCGAGGCATATTCATAATCACCGTATTGTCCATAATGAGGGTTGTGTGGAGAAAACGGCAGTGAGATATGCGAGAAATGATTGATATTCAAATCGGGATACCGGGTCAATCGTGTTTCAATCCGCGAATCCGGATAACGGTGATCACATGACGTATATAAAAGCATTTTACTGCGGGGGTTTTTCAGGCTGGAAAAAAAAATTAATGGCTTTGTGGCTGGAGATGGTTTCATCTTCCCGGCTGACCGCCATGAATATGGGACACACGGGCGGCTGGCGTCCGCCCAGCTCTTTCAGAACATGAGTCAACGAGGCGACCTGGGTGACGGGATTGAAAGCAATCGACAGATATTTCGCGTAATCGTTTTCTTCTTCTTTAAAAAGCCATGGATTAGGCTCATAACCCAGCCATTTTTTCAGATAATGCCATGCGACAACGATACTGACCGGAGCCTTGATGCGAATGGCGGGAGCGAGCAGGATCACTCCCGAAATTTGATTATCCTGTAATGCCTGGTAAACAGACAGGCTCGCGCCGGTAGAATACCCGGCCAGAAAAATCTGATCGACTTCCTGGCGCAGACTTTCAACGCCGTAACGAACCGCCTTGACCCAGTCATGATAGGAAATCGTCAGCAAATCATCAGGTGTGGTGCCATGGCCAGGCAGCAGAATGGAACGGCAAAGCATGCCTTTGGTCTGCAAATGTGTTCCTATGTCACGCAGGGAAAAAGGACAATCCAGTAAGCCATGAATGAGCAGTACACCGTATTTGAGGCGTTTGTGGCTGCCGCTCAGGGGTTGGGCAGGATAGAATTCATAAGGACTGTTTGCGTCAAGAATGAGTGCTGATCTGGCGCCGCCGGATTTCAAGTCCGGGCGGCGGTCGGCGATGATGGCCCGGGAGCGGGCGATGTATTCAGGAAAGGGGAGACGCTCATCTGATATCGGGTAGATGATTTCTGATTCGCTCATTGTTTCAGACAAGTTGCCAAACGTATTCATCAACTTATAATAACCCTGAATTGACGGACGCCATTAAAAGCATCGCTGGAAGCACCAGGCCGCATTCTCGAAATATACTGTTAATTATACTATAATTTATATGAGGGTACGGCCCTTAACAAGGTTAAATGCATGAAGCGGAAATTATTTGAGTATTTTATAGTGGGAATCATCGTTCTGAGCATGGTTCCGTCTGTTGCGTTGGCTGCCAAGAGTTTGGGGCTGGGAACAGTGGCTTCAAATCTGATGGATCCGGTCAGCGTGATGGCTGATTTTTTGCATAGTGCTTGTGTTCTGGTGGGCGGCGCCTTTTTGTTCGCGAGCATTATCAAATATTTTGAGCACCGAAGAAGTCCGACCATGGTGCCGATGAGCACAGTTGTTTTTTTACTGATTGCGGGACTGGTGCTGGTTTCCCTGCCTCTTATCAATTATGTCTCTACAAACGGTTTTCCCTATACACTCATACGATTCAAGTAATCACATCATGACAATATATACTTTTCAAAATGGATGGCCCAGGCTGCTGCGGTTCATGATTATCCTGTTTGCGCCGGTCTTGCTGGCCGGGTGCAAAGACAAGGCTTCCTATTCGTATTACATGCAACACCCCGCGGCCTTGAAGGCGGCGGTAACAAGTTGTCAATCCGAGTACAACAAGACGGCGGACAGGGCGGCGGAATGCGAAATTGTCCTGTTTGCTGCGGAAAACATGATTTCACTCATCAATGAACAACAGGAAAATCCGGAAAAATTCGGTCAGCGCATTTTGACGGCTCAAATGGATTATATGGTCTTGAAGCAGCGCGCGGCGGAAGCTGACCAGTCCTACCAGCAGCTGAAAAACACCCATGCGCCGGATGCCCGGCTGCGCACGGCAAAAGATGATTTATACAAGGCGAAAAAAGCCTGCGCTGACAAACTGGAGCAAATCAGGATTCTGCTGGCTGTGGTGGGCATGGGCTCGCCGGATTAAGTGATTAACGAGTCATCCGGGATTTTGCTTTCTGGATTCAAGCGCGCATTGCCGGGGCAGTGTCTGATTATCTGTGGTATGGGTGTTGAATGAGTATGCTATAGGCACGGTAAATCTGCTCGGCGACAATCAGGCGCACCAGAAAATGGGGAAAGGTCAGCGGCGAGAGCGACCATTTTTGTTCGGCCTTGATCAGGCAGGCAGGGGACAGACCGTCAGGCCCGCCGACCAGCAGGTCGATATGGCGCCCTCCCTGATGCCAGAGGGCAAGCTGCTCAGCGAGCTGCTCCGTTGTCCAGAGACTGCCTTTGATATCAAGCGCGATAATCTTATGGCCGGGTTTGACGGCATTCAGCATTTTTTCGCCTTCACGCTCCGTGATACGGCGCAGATCCGCATGGGGGGTGCGTTTTTCCGCAGGAATTTCCACAAGTTCCAGTTGGCAGGTTGCTGGCAGGCGTTTGGCGTATTCCTCATAACCTTCCCGTATCCACGCAGGTGATTTGTGGGTGATGGTCAGGAGGCGGATTTTCATATTACGATTTTTGCTCGCGCAATTCTTTGACCGGCTCCCATAAATCTTCAAGGCTGTAAAATGCCCGCGTCGCCGCCAGCATGATATGTACTACCACATCACCCAGGTCTACCAGTATCCATTCGCTCTGGCGCTCCCCTTCCGTGCGGACCAGCGGAGCGCCCATTTCCTTGCCTTTGACCGCGACAGCATCCGCCAGCGCCTTGACGTGACGGGTTGAGCGGCCGGTGCATATAATCATGTAATCCGTGATGCTGGTCAGAGGGCGGACATCCATGGTCACAATATCTATGCCTTTCATGTCATCCAGCGCCTTGATGGCGAGGTCTCGCAAATCTTCAGATTTCATATTTTATGTCCGCTCTCAGGTTCAGCTGATGCTGTAGGTGCCGTTTTTCTTGATATAATCATAAACGCTATCGGGCAATAAATACCTTGGATTTCTTCCTAATGCAATCTGTTTTCGTATATCGGTGGCTGAGATTTCCAGGGCTGTGATGGGTCGCAACAGGATGCCTCCGCTTAAATTTTCATGTATGAAAGATATTTCCTTTTGTAATCGTTCATGTATCAGTTCGGCGATGATGCCTGTGTGCGGAAGATGGTAATGCGGGCGGTGCGCGACAATCAGATGCGCGCATTCCAGAATTTCTTTCCAGCGATGCCAGCTTGAAAAACCCAGAAAGGCATCAATCCCGACTAGCAGGCAAAGCGGCGTGTCCGGCATTTCGGCGCGCAGTTCCAGCAGGGTGTCGATGCTATAGGTGGGACCTTTACGGAGAATTTCCCGGTCATCGGCAACCAGGGCCGGCTCATCGGAAACGGCGCACTTGACCATTTCCAGGCGCTGCGACGGTGACGCGACGGGCTGCTTGCGATAAAGCGGTTTATACGTCGGGACAATATGCACTTTTGCGAGATCCAGCGTCTCATAAAGTTCCAGCGCCATGCGTAAATGGCCGTGGTGTATGGGGTCGAAAGTGCCGCCTAGTATGCCTATGGCTTTGTGCGTCTGATGCATTTTTTAAAATGACCTGTTGTTATTATTCATATTATATCATGGCTGTCTTTTGCCGTGGCGTGCGCGCCTCAGCCGGCCAGCCGCAAGCAGAAGAGCCGCAGGCAATCCCATGCCGCGCCTTTGACTGCGCCCTTGATGACGCGGTCGATTTCGGCGGCATGCACCAGTAAACCCCGGCAGTCCGCGGCGGAGAAGCGGTCCAGAAACCGGCGGACGGCAGCCTGGCGGCGCGGGAAAATCCTTTGCTGCTGAAATAGCTGCTCATATGTGCAGCCTTCGCGGATGCGGCGGGCGTAATCCGCCAGCAGACGGAGTTCACGCGCGATACCCCATAATACCAGCACAGGTTCTGTATCTTCCGCTCGAAGTGCCTCAAGAACATGCAGCGTGCGGGGGGTGTCGCCGGCGATCAAGCTGTCGATAAAATCAAATAGGGTAAAACGGCTTTCGTCCGTCAGCACATTCTGGATCAATTCAATATCAACGGGTTTTTGTGGCTGCAGCAGATAAATTTTTTCTATGGCCTGCGCGGCCGCGGTTAAATTTCCTTCCACATAATCCGCGAGCAGACCGGCGGCGTCAGGCTGCAGCGACAGTTTGTATTTGCGCGCGCGCTGGATCATCCATTGAGGAAGCTGCTCGCGCGGAATCGGCCAGAGACTGATGACCACGCCCGCTTTTTCCAGAGACTGATACCAGGCGCTTTTCGCCGTCTTGCTGTCAATTTTTCCCGTGTCCAGCGACAAAATGATATCCGGCACCGGGTTTTTAGCATATTCCTGCAAAATTTTCGCAGCCGCTTTATTGGGGCCGCTATCACGGAAGTCCAGTTCGAACAGGCGTTTTTCAGCAAGCAGCGGCGTGGAGTAGAGAAGTGAGTAAAGCTGTTCCCAGTCAAATCCGGCTTCAGGCGGTATGCGGACACGCCCGCTAAAACCGGCCTTTCTTGCTGCCTTGCGCAATAGACTCAGGGCGTCCTGTTTGAGTAACAACTCATCGCCGCTGAAGATGTAAACAGCAGCCAATTGTCTGGCGAGGTGGGGTTCTAATTGAAAGTAGGTCAGCTTCATGGCTTGATTTGGTCAGAGTCAGGATGAAATGCGTTCTCAATGGCCTGGGTGATTTCTTTGGAGGCGATGCGTTTCATGATGGCGTAAGCCAGTGTGCGGCGCATCTGCTGATAAAACAGGGAGGCTTCGTTGCTGCTGCCCAGTACCTGGTTGGATTGGACTGTCATGGTTCTGGACTCTGACAGTGTCTGCGGGCTAATGATGGTCCTGCCTTTGGCGTCGCTGATTTCAAAGGTGACGGTGACTTTAAGCGTGTATTGACGGGTCTGTTGAGTTCCGCTGACGCTCAGCAGTTCCTGAGAAGTATTATCATGCAGGATATTGAGTATGGCGGTTGCTTCCTGGGGAGAAGAGACCAGCTGGACTTTGGACAGTTTAAGATATTGCTGGAGATTGCGCGCGAGCTGGCCGTAAGGATCGGAAGTCTGCAGATACATGCGATGCAACGGGGGAGCGAGACGCGTTTCTCCTTGCAAATGAAAGCCGCAGCCTGCCAGGGCAAATCCCAGGCACAACAGCAAAAGGGCGGATAAAAGTTTTTTTATCATTATTCTCCCGTGACTACGTTTGCCAGCTTGCCCGGCACGATAATGATTTTTTTGATCAGCTTGCCGTTTATCGCCTGCTGTACTTTTGCGTCATCCACAATTCTGCTTTCGATTATCTCCTGGTTCGCGCCGTGGGGAACCCGCACGCGGCTGCGTAACTTGCCGTTGACCTGAACGACCAGTTCTATGGTATCCACCTTGAAGACAATCGGGCTGGATCTTGGCCAGGAAGCGTTGAGGATAATGCCTTCATAGTTCAGGTCTTGCCATAACTGATGTGTGATATGCGGTGTGATCGGAGCAAGCAGGCGCAACAGGATGCTAAACCCTTTAAAAATGATGATCTCGCGAATATCAATCTGGTCACTGTCAGCTTCAGGAATTTTCGCCAGCAGGTTCAGTATCTTCATGCAGCTGGATACGACGGTATTATATTGCTGCCGTTCGTAGTCAAATTTGGCTTGTTCCAGAATTTCATAAATCTGACGGAACACTTCTGTCTGCGCAGCGTCGGCTTTTTCCCAGTTTGCCATACTGAGCAGGTTGGTTTTGGGGAGGCGGTTGAGCTTGCGGATGATGTCCTTCACTTCGTAGCCGTATGCCCATAAACGTTTCAGGAAGCGGTGCGCGCCTTCCACGCCGCTGTCTGACCATTCTAGGCTTTGTTCCGGCGGCGCGGCGAACATCATGAAGAGTCTTACGGTATCCGCGCCGTAATGATCCACCAGCAGTTGGGGATCCACCACATTGCCCTTGGACTTGGACATTTTGGCGCCGTTATTCAACACCATGCCTTGCGAAAGCAGGCGGAGAAAAGGTTCATCGGTATTGAGCAAGCCTTCATCGCGCATCAGTTTGTGGAAGAAGCGCGCGTATAGCAAGTGCAGCACGGCGTGTTCTATGCCGCCCACATATTGATCCACAGACAGCCAGTAATTGGCGCGGCCATCCAGCATGCTCTTGTTTTGTTTTTTGCAGGCGAAACGCGCGTAATACCAGGATGACTCCATGAAGGTATCAAACGTATCTGTTTCGCGTTCCGCGGGTTCATGACATTTGGGGCAAGTGGTTTTGTAGAACGATGCCATGGTTTTCAATGGCGAAACGACGCCGGTAAATTGTACTTCTTCGGGCAGGATGACCGGCAGGTCTTTGTCCGGGACAGGTACCGCGCCGCAATTCATGCAGTTGATGATGGGAATGGGCGTGCCCCAGTAACGCTGGCGCGAGACACCCCAGTCCCGCAGGCGGTATTGAATCTTGCGCTCACCCAATTCCAGTGCTTCAAGATGCGCAGCGACGGCATTGAAGGCCTGGGTAGAAGTAAGGCCGGTGAATTCGGCTGAATCCATCAAGGTACCGTATTCCGTGTAAGCACCCTGATTGAAATCCCATCTGGTCTCGTCCGCAGGGGCAATCACTTGTTTCAGGGGAAGGCCGTATTTTTGCGCGAATTCAAAATCACGCTGGTCATGGGCGGGGACAGCCATTAAGGCGCCTGAACCGTATTCCATCAAGACGAAGTTTGCCACCCAGACTGGAATGTCTTGCCCGGTCAGAGGATGGCGCGCCGTCAGCCCAAGCGGCATGCCGCGCTTTTCCATGGTGGCGATATCCGCTTCAGCCACCTTGATATTGCGGCATTCTTCCATGAACAGTTTCAGGGCAGGATTGTGTTCCGCCAGGCGCCTGGTCAGGGGATGCTGCGGGGCAACCGCGATATAGGTCACGCCATATAAAGTGTCGGGACGGGTTGTATAAATCCGTATGGGATCCTGTCCGCTGACCGGGAAGGTGATCTCTACCCCTTCCGAACGTCCTATCCAGTTGCGCTGCATGGTCTTGACTTGCTGCGGCCAGTGCTCCAGTTTGTCCAGGTCGCGCAGCAGTTCTTCCGCGTAGGCAGTAATCTTTAAAAACCATTGTGGAATTTCCCTGCGTTCCACCAGGGCTCCCGAGCGCCAGCCGCGGCCGTTCACGACTTGTTCGTTGGCAAGCACCGTCTGGTCTTCCGGGTCCCAGTTTACTTCGGCATTTTTTTTATAGACGAGACCTTTTTTAAACAAGCGCAGGAAGAACCATTGTTCCCAGCGATAATATTCGGGATCGCAAGTCGTGATTTCGCGGCTCCAGTCGTACGCGAAGCCTATGCGCATCATTTGGCCGCGTATGTGCTGGATGTTCTGGCGCGTCCATGCCGCGGGTGGAATATTGTTCTTGATTGCGGCGTTTTCAGCAGGTAGTCCGAACGCATCCCAGCCCATGGGTTGTAAAACGTTTTTACCCAGCATGTACTGATAGCGGGCTATCACATCGCCAATGGTATAATTTCGTACATGCCCCATGTGCAGACTGCCGCTGGGATAGGGAAACATGGACAGGCAGTAAAATTTTTCCCTGTTGACATCTTCAACGACTTGAAAACAGTTTTTTTCATGCCAGTACCGCTGTGCATTTGTTTCGATTTCTTGAGGTTTGTATTGTTCTTCCATTGGCTGCTCGCGTGCCCCATCTTAAGTGTTAGTCTTTGATCGTTTATGTTGTCGTGTTTTTTGTTCAGGCGGCGAAGGCATTTCTCTTCTTTTTGCCCGGACCGCGGCGTATATCATACAGACAAGCAAGAAAAGCATTGGATCCATACCGTTTTTCAGCCAGGGTGTGATGCCGTACATGGGCTGGACGGAGCCTGTCAGCACAGCAGTCTGCCGCTGCGGAGCGGCGGTTTCGACTCTTCCATCCGGATTAATGATGGCAGTAATTCCGTCATTGCTGACAAACAATACCGGTTTGCCAAATTCTATGGCACGCATGGCCGCCATTTGCAGGTGTTGAGGTTCTGCATTGGATTCGCCAAACCAGGCGTCATTGGTCGCAACCAACAGCATGCCTATGGATTTGTCCCGCGAGCGGGTGAGTTGCGGAAAGGCGATTTCGTAGCAGATGGATGCCAGGATTTTCGTATCGCCAGCCGTTAAAGGCGGCTGCAAAAACTTACCGGGCAGCATGTCGGACATGGGAATATTCATGAATTGCAGGGCGTTGGCAAAAAACTTGGACAAGGGTGTGTATTCGCCGAAGGGAACCAGGTGACGCTTGAGATACACTTGTTTATTCTTTCCCAGGGTGACTATCGCATTAAAATAACCGCTGCCGTCTTCCGCGCGAATGGGGATGCCCAGCAAGAGAGTGGAATGGCTGTCACGGGCTTTCTGGTCCATGCTGTCTATAAACGGTTCAGCGCTTTGCAGGGGAAGAGGAACGGCTGCCTCCGGCCAGATAATAAGATTATATTTTCCCCACAGCGGGCCGGTGAGTTCTGAATAGCGGTCAAATGATAATTGCAAATGCTCGGGAGACCATTTGATGGACTGGGGAATGTTGCCTTGTACCATGGCGACAGAAAGCGGTTCGCCCTGCGGTTTGGTCCAGGGGATCAGGCTGAGCAATCCGCCCAGGATCCAGATGAGGGCCAGCGCGAGCAGATTCAGATAAAGCGGTTTGAATTGCTTCTTTTTGTATTGGATGACTGCGTTGACGATCAGGCCGCTGCTCAGCAGTACGGTGAGTGAAACGAAATATACGCTCAGAACAGGGGCATATCCCCGCAGGGGCGAGCTGGTTTGGCTATAGCCCAGGAATAGCCACGGGAACCCGGTGAACAGCCAGCTGCGTACCCATTCACTCAACACCCAGATGGCGGGAAAGGCATAGATCAGCTTGGCGGTATGATTGAGAGGAAAATACCGGTTGGTAAAATAGCCGACAGCGGCAGGAAACAGGGCAAGAATGGCTATCATGCCTATTGTGATGATCACAGCGAAAGGAGCGGGCACACCGCCAAACACATGGATACTGGTGAAAACCCAATAAACGCCGGCTCCAAACATCCCGAGACCAAAGCAGAATCCGGCCCAGAAGGTACGCGAGAGAGATGCGGACGTACGCAGCCATATCGCCAGGAGCCCGGCGGGTGCGATGACGGCCAGAGGAAAAACCTCATAGGGCGCAAAGGCAAAGGTCAGGGCGACTCCCAACAGGATAGCCATGATACTATCTTGCAGGATCGCGAGCGGTTTATTCATATTGAAGGATTCGATTATTTATTTCGCAAGACTGCAAGTTTACTGGAGAGAGGAGCGTCATGGCAATCACTGCTTGAGGATATATGACGGCTGATTCCGCGCATTGGTCACGCACGGCGGCTTATGGGTCCGCACGGGCTGGTGAGTTGCGGGCGCTGCGTTTCGTAACAGGATTTATTCAACCAACCCTCTTGTGCTGCACAAAGGTTTTTGATAGCTTGATTGATCTGCTTGCTTATCCAGGTCACATGGATTTCGATCTGAACACACAGCATCAAATTTATTAAAGTTAGGAAAGCTGCTGCCTTCATGCATGGAACAGAGAGGCTGCGCGCGGCATCAATGGCCCTGAATTTTTGTGGCTGAATTGAGAATAGAAAATAACAACAAGGAGCAATCCAGATGAAAACCTATTTAACACCTCTTACGGCGGTCATGGTATTGGCTGGATTAACAGCCATGCCTGTGTTCGCGGCGACCAACCAGTCACTAGAAGCATCCGTTTCCAAACTGGAAAAAGAAGTCGCGGCACTCAAAACCCAGGTTGCGAATAACAAGACGGTGCGTGTATCCAGCAAGAAATCCGGCGCTGCGAGCACGCAAGCCGAGCTGATCCAGCAGGAAGCTGCACACAGTGAGTATCTCCCCTTTGACCCTGATGTGCCGGGACAGGCGTATGTTTCTACCGGCCCTTACGTGGGAACGAATATCCAGTTTGCCGGTTCCAACCTGATTGTTAACAGTCCCAGTGTGAATACGGATGTGCAATTGCTGACTATCCGTAAAAATATTCTTCAACAGCTTGAAGCCTTGCGCGGAACAAATGGTTTTATTCCCACGCATTCCCATTTGCTGTTCAGCGGAGTCATTGAAGGCCAGGCAAATTATACCAATCACGGCGGCGCTCCCAGTACAACGGATATCGATGTGACCAACGTATCGTTGGATGCGACTATCCTGGGCCCCAGCGACTGGATCCTGGGATTTGTGGAATTCAGTTATAATAATGGCGACCCCATGGGAGATGTCTTTGTTTCCACCAGCAACTTCCGTACCGGCAATTCACGGCTTTATGTCAACAAGGCGTTCGTCACGCTGGGTGATTTGCTCTGCTCTCCGTTTTATGCTTCGTTCGGCCAGTTTTATGTTCCATTTGGTACTTATTCATCCGTGATGGTAAGCGATACACTGACCAAGCTGTTGACCCGTACCAAGGCGCGCTCGATTCTGGTAGGCATGCAGCAGCAGTCTACTAATGCGTTCTATGGCGCAGCCTATATCTTCCGTGGTGACACTCACGCCAATTCCGTGGCTAAAGTGAATAATGGGGGTATCAATCTCGGCTACAAGTTTGACGCGGGATTTGTAAAAGGCAACGTGGGCGGCGGCGTGATTGCCAATATCGCGGATTCGGTCGGTATGCAGCTGGGAACCGGCTTCCAGTATGCCGAACAAATTGATCATCGTGTCCCTGGTTATAATTTGCGCGCAGCCTTGAGTGTAGGTGATCATGTGGATTTGATCGGTGAATTTGTGACTGCGTCAACCCGGTTCAACACCATGGATATGTCTTATAACAATCATGGCGCCAAACCCAGCGCGTTTGATCTTGAAGCGGCGTATTCATTCTCTATCTTTGATAACAAGCCCAGCTCTATTGGCGTAGGATATGGAAAGTCAAACCAGGCCCTGGCCATGGGTATTCCATTGACACGGACTTCTGTGGTATTCAATACTTCGTTACTGAGGAATACCTTGCAGAGCCTGGAATTCAGGCATGATCGCCTGTATGCCGCCAGCGATCAAGCTACGGGAGCAGGTGCAAGCGCAAGCAATCCTGTTTTTGTTACACAATCCGGCAAGGCTGACAATGCTGTAACCGCTCAGTTTGATTATTATTTCTAGAGCTTTTGCACGCTTTACCCCGGCCTCCCGCGGCTTGACCGCGGGAGGTTGTCACGATAATACTGTGTCCCGTGAGCGAAGCGCGGGACATCAGTTTTCAAATCCCTCAGCTTCCAAATCTGTTTGTCATTCCTCGGAACGATCATGCGTGTCATGCTTGTATCAGCGAGCGCAGCTTCTGAAGATATTCGCTATCTGACGGGATGACGCCTGATTGCTGGGACTGATACATCATGGAATACAGGCATTGCATGATGAGATGCTGGACCTGGTGATCATCCTTGTATTCGGCCAGCAATTGCTGTTGTATCTGTCGGATGCCTTGCGGTTGATCGAGAGAGAGTTGGTCGTGGATCGCCTGATGCAGGCTCATGTGAAAAAATGGATTTTCATCCAGGGCAAATTCCTGGTTTTGAAATGCTTCCGCCTTTCCCAGAAGTGCGTGATACTCAGGGTGTTGCAGGATGACTTTTATCAATTGGGCTTCAACCGGTTCCAACGGCAGTTTTTTCTGGTATTTGTCCCAGGTAGTAAAGAAAACCAGCCGATAGTCATCACGGTTATTGGTATACATAAATAATACTCCTACGTTAATTGTTCAGGCGGTGTCTTGTCTTTATATTCACATAAATCCCGGATAAGGCATTCGGGGCATTTGGGTTTACGCGCAATGCAGACATAACGGCCGTGCAATATCAGCCAGTGATGAGCATCATGCTTGAATTCATCCGGTATGTTCTTGAGCAGCTGCTTTTCAACTTCCAGCGGTGTTTTTCCTTTCGCCAAGCCGATGCGATTGGCAACCCGGAATATATGGGTATCCACTGCGATCACAGGTTCGCCAAAACAAGTGTTTAAAACCACATTCGCGGTTTTCCGCCCCACGCCAGGCAGGGATTCCAGATCTTCGCGGCGTCTGGGAACTTTTGATCCATAATTCTCTATCAGAATTTTGCAGGTGGCTATAATATTCTTTGCCTTGGAAGTGTAAAGGCCTATGGTTTTGATATATGTTTTTAATCCTCGTTCATCCAGCTGCAGCATTTTTTCCGGTGTGTTTGCTGTCCGAAAC
The DNA here is from genome assembly GCF_902459485.1 of Aquicella siphonis. Lineage (NCBI taxonomy): Bacteria > Pseudomonadati > Pseudomonadota > Gammaproteobacteria > Legionellales > Coxiellaceae > Aquicella > Aquicella siphonis. The sequence goes on along the minus strand of NZ_LR699119.1, from coordinate 1,611,364 downwards.
AGGGCTGTTGTTGCCTTGTTAACTGATTTATCAGTCGCTTGCGCGGATAAAATGACCGCGACCAGCAATTCGAAGTGATTATGATAAACCAGTTCCGTGGTGGGTTTGGGATTGGCCGCGCGAAACCGCTGAAAAATTTCACGTATTGTTTTATTGTGCATAAATCTGACTTTGGGCTATTTTCGTTGAGATAATCATAATATAATTGCGCACGAAAAGTCTTAACACAGGTTATCAACATGGTGCAAAATCCCTATATTAGCATAGTTATACCGGTTCATAACGAGCAGGAGGTGCTAGAAGAATTATATGCCAGGCTAACTGGCGCCCTGGATAAACTGGGCAAACCCTATGAAATCATTCTGACAAATGACGGCAGCACTGATCAGTCAGGTCAAATGCTGCGGGATTTGCATCATCGCCGTCCAGACCAGATACGTGTCATTGAATTCAACGGCAATTATGGCCAGCATATGGCCATTATGGCGGGGTTTGAACGAGTTCGCGGTCAAATTGTGATCACAATGGATGCGGATTTACAAAACCCGCCTGAAGAAATCGGCAAATTGGTTGCCGCCATGGAAGCAGGCCATGATGTCGTCAATACTTACCGTGAAAATCGTCAGGATTCCTGGTGGCGGCTGCAGGTTTCCAAATGGCACAACAAAATTCGCGCCTGGATGATGCCTAAATTAAAAATGCAGGATGAAGGATGTATGCTGCGCGCGTATAGCCGTAACATTGTTGATTTAATGGCCTCGACCGGCGAAAGCAGTACTTTTATTCCGGCTCTGGCGTTGACTTATGCCTCTCGTCCCACTGAAGTGGGTGTGGCCCATGCTGAACGCAGTGCGGGCACGTCAAGTTATAATTTTTACAAATTGATACGCTATAATTTTGACCTCGTGACCGGCTTTTCTGTGTTTCCGCTGCAAGTCTTCACCATGATAGGCCTCCTGATTTCCATGTGCAGTTTTATATTTGTGACTTTCCTGATGCTGCGCCGCTTGATCGTCGGGCCTGAGGTCGAAGGTGTCTTTACCCTGTTTGCGATCATGTTCTTTCTGCTGGGCATTGTATTGTTTGGCCTGGGAGTGGTGGGAGAGTACGTGGGACGTATTTATCAGGAAGTCAGAAAGCGTCCGCGTTTTGTGGTGCGTCATGTGCTGGAGCGGCCTGCGGCAGCCCCGGCGGCGGACTTTAATCCCGCGGCGGTGGCAGAAGCGGGATAACTTATTCCGGAACAGCGCCAGGATATCTTGATTAACCAGACAAGGATAGCGCATGCAGGGACTGTCAAAACCGATTACAGACAATTCCTTTCGGACCAGGCTGATCGCGGGCGTGGATGAAGCGGGCCGCGGACCGCTGGCCGGGCCAGTCATCGCAGCGGCGGTCATTCTTGATCCAGCTTGTCCTATCGCTGGCTTGGCTGACTCCAAAAAGCTGTCTCCCCTGCGGCGTCAGCAATTGTTTCAGCAAATCCGCGAACAGGCGCTGGCCTGGTCTGTGGCGAGAGCGAGCGTGGCTGAAATAGATACTTTCAACATTTTGCAGGCATCGCTGCTAGCCATGCAGCGCGCGGTTCACAAGCTGTCTATGCGGCCTGAAATGGCGTTAATTGATGGGAATCGTTGTCCCAGACTTTCCTGCCCGGTGCAGGCTATCATCAGGGGAGATGAATCCGAACCTGCCATCAGCGCGGCATCCATAGTCGCCAAAGTGCTGCGTGACAGATTGATGCTCTTGCTGGATAAAAGATATCCGCAATATGGTTTTGCCGCGCATAAGGGGTATCCCACAGCGGCGCATATCCAGGCATTGCATTGTCATGGTCCCAGCCGTGCTCACCGCCGGTCTTTTGCACCTGTTGCGGAATGTATTGTGAATGGCGTAAGACGGTGAAGGATTGTGCGGGAAGCCGGAAATAAAAAACCCCTCATAAAGGGGTTTTTGTTAATCGGTAAAGCGCAAGCGGAATCAGAGCGCGATCTGGGCGGCGGTGGTAATCTTGCGCGCCACATCTTCACCGGCATATCCCATGGTAATATCATTGGGATTAATGGTTGGCACAACGGTGGAATGTGATCTGAAAGCGGAACCAAGTGCTTTAAGCTGGGTTGAGCTCTTGCCTGAGCCAGATGATGCAGTATCGGCAAAAGTGAGGGAGCTTGCCAGCATAGCGACAGCAGTCATGATTATAAGTCTCATTTTTCCTCCCAGTTCATAAAGTGCACATTAAATTAAGGCTTATTATACTAAAAATCAATCTAATAACCAAGAGCCCTGCTTAATGGATATTTAAGCGCAGGTTTTGCACAAAAATACCCTTTCTTGCTTTGAGCCAGTATCAATGTAACCCGTTGGAATAAGTACAGTTTGACTGGCTGCTATCCAGATGTTCCGTCAGAGGTGGAGACGCCAGCGGTGAGCTTGAGTTTGGGTCGCTCTTATAAATATTCTCGGGCGCGACAGGGCGTAATACGAGTTCGACGGCACGACGGGTCACATCAGTCTTCAAGCCCGCATCATCGCTGGCAGTTTCGCCGTTTAACAGTTTTTCGGCATTGACCAGTTCCCGCTTAAGTTCCGCGAAAACATGCCGCAACTGTCGTTTCCACTCATTGAGTGTGCTGCGCATTTCGTAATCCAGAGTGGAATCTCTCAGTTCATCGGTTAAATGGCTCTCCAGTTTATTGTCCAGAGCCTTGCAAACGGCTTCAGCTGTCAAAGGTGAAGTTTCAAACAATACATCTTCCAGGCTTTTGATGAAAGTATAGGTGCGCAGTGGATCTTTGTAGTTTACATAGGTATGTTCAGGTGTTTTCTTGCGCGGCGGAACATATCGTTTGCCGGTGGCTTTTGCAATTTCTCTCTCAATTTCTTCATCCTCTCTGGCTGCCTGGTCCGCCAGCATTTTTGCAAAGCTTTCTATCGCAGATAATTTCAGTGTGGGCGTGGTATCCACCAGCTTTTCTTCCAGACTGTTCGCATACCAGGTAATTTTCCTGGAAAATTCTTGCGGGGCAAGTCGTGCCTGGTTATCTTTCATCAGTTCCTGATGACGCCTTACAATAAATTCCTTTTCTTCAAACTTCAAGTATCCAGCGAACATGGCGATCACGGCTTTGAACACGATGAATCGGTTATACGCGTTGTTGTCATCCAGGGTCAGATTGCTTGCATCGCTAGGTTTCAAGCGGATTAAATAAGGCAGCATATGTAATTCAATAATGTGACGTGCCGTCTCAGCTTGTTTCAGGCTGGAGCATGGTTCTGTGATGCGAGTAGTGGTGTGAGTAGAAGTGAGAGCGCCGTTATGCATGAATTCCGGCGCTGATACCATTTTCTGTTTGAATTCAAAAATGGCGTTATTGAGTTCATCCAGAAATCCTCGGACTTTTTGGGTTGCAATTTCATTTAAAACTGCTTGATCAGTGATGCCGGTCAGGGTCTGAAAATTTCGTTCAAACTCCTTGATCACAATGTCTGTGAAGCGGGAAATTTCTTCGGAGTGGTATTGATAGGGACGAGTATCTACCGCAGCCAATTCACGCGCTTTCATGTGACACAATATGGTCATCATGTATTCTTCTATGTGCTGTATTGCCAGCTGCACACCATAGATTTCCGAGTCGAGGTCGCGAATATCGCTGGAGCAGGTATTCAGGATGCGGGCGACGCAGCCGCCTTTTGGGTCAATATCACTGTTGTATTTTTCGCAAGCCTGGAAAAGGGCGATAAATTTTTTCGCATCGGCTAATGAATAGATGCGTGCCTGGCAAGCGGATCGCAGAAGCTTTGCCATTCTGGATTTTTTCATATGCCTGGTTTTGTGCGGATCAAACAGGCTGGGTTGGTGATCTTCTTTTAATTGTTCACCATAATTGGTTTCCAGCTCTTTTAGTAATGCTTTTTGTAATGCTTCAGTTTGTGAAATCACATGTTTGACAAGCACGTCTTCCAGTTCAATGATGTGATCGGTGATATCTGGTTTTTTGACTGAGGTATCAATCTTGGATCTTTGCATTTGTCTGCCGCCTGATGGTGATTGATGTCATGGTTCTGAATGAGGACAGTATAGATTGCATTGATTAAGAGACTCTTAGAGAAGACTTAAGGAATGCTTAACATGTGTTGCGGGATTTTTGCGGAGAAGCTCTTGCAATCATGTTGTATATCCCGTTCAGGGTTCGAGACGCCGCTTGCGCGGCCCCTCACCACGAACGGAAAATACTAAACCCGTTGCCCTGAGGAGGGCGTGAAGCGTCCGTCTCTAAGGGCCTGGCGCTTCTCGCTGCGAACGGGAAATTGAAACCTGTTTCATCAGGCAGATTGCTGTGAAATGTCCGTATCACCGCCGCTGCCATTTTCATTGACAGGGATTTCCGGCGAAATATCAGGAATGAGAAGGTGTTCGCTGTCCGGGTCATCCAGGTCGGCTTTTTCTATCTGAACGAAACGCTGGGTGATTTTTCGGGAAGAAATGTGGATCTGGTCCACATCGGTGTGCGCCTGGGCAATGCGTTTCGCAAGATTGTCCATACGCGATTGGAAGCGCTCGAAATCCATGGCCAGCATATTCAGATGTTTCTGTATGACATGCATTTGCTTGCGCGTTGCGGCGTCTTTCAGCACGGCGCGGGCAGTGGTGAGTATGGCCATCATGGTAGTCGGGGACACCATCCAGACTTTGGCGTTTTGTGCGAAATCCACCAGGTCGGCGTGATGGGCGTGAATTTCTGCGAACACGGCTTCGGCAGGAATAAACATGACAGCGCCGTCTGACGTTTCGCCGGGTATGATGTATTTATCCGCAATATCCTGAATATGCTTGCGTATATCAGTTTTGAATTGCTTTTCCGCTTGTTGTCTTTCCGCGTCCGGCAGGGACGAATCAATCAAAAGCCGGAAATTTTCCAGGGGAAACTTGGCGTCAATGGCGATATTGCCGCTGGGTTCGGGCAGAAACAGCACGCAATCCGGCCGGCGGTGATTGCTTAGCGTGTGCTGGAAGCTGAAATGCTGTTCGGGAATCATGTTGTGAATCAGGGCGGACAGTTGTACTTCGCCGAAGGTTCCGCGCGAGCGTTTGTCATTGAGGATTTCCTGCAGGCTCATCACGCTGTCCGATAATTCGGAAATTTTCCGCTGCGCGGCGTCAATCAACGCCAGGCGCTTGATCACGTCACCAAATGTTTCATTGGTTTTTTCGAATCCTTCGGCGAGTCTTTTTTCAACCTGCTGATTGATTTCCTGCAATTTTGTTTCCGTGGTCTGGGCAAGAAGGGACACGCGCGCGCCTAATTCTTTCGCGTAATCAGTCAGGGATTCTTTCACTTGCTGCCGGTTTTCCTGTACGCCTTTTTGCAGGGTATCCTGCAGCACTTTCAGTGTGTCCATCTGGCGCTCATCGAAGCGCGCGCGGTGACTGGCGAAAGCCTGTTGCAATTGTTCCTTGAGTTCGCCGGACTGCTGGGTCTGTTCCAGACGGGCATGGCTCAGTTTGACCAGTATCGCCTGTTGCAGATTATTGAAGTTGACCAACAGGTTTTCCCGCAGCTGCTGATCAGTAATCTGGTTTTGTCTGGCGAGCTGCGTCAGGTTTTCTTCCAGACGCTGACCGGCTTGCTCGCTGTTTGAACTCGCCATAAGCTGTCTGACGGTTAGAAACGCCAGGATAATCAGCATGCTGACATTCAATCCAAGCAGGGCGTACATCATGTTCATGGATTTTTCCTTACGCTCATATGCGGCGCATGTGAAAAACTCCAGCTAGCGGATAATGACTGCGTAACGCGACACAGGCTGGACTTTTTTGATTAACTGGTTCTTTTGCATGAATTCGGCGAATTGTAGCCATTCTTTACTGTCAAAACCCGCAGGGTCTTCTGCAAAATAAGGCATTGTAGCAAACCAGGCCTCGCGATTCACGCGATTGTTTGCTTCGGGGTATTGCGCGACAAATCCTTCCCAGGCTTGCTGTGGATGTTTGTCCAGGTAGGCGACTGCTTTTTTCACGGCGGCAAGAAAACGCGAAAAACGCGGATCATGTATGTTTTTGGTATGAGCGATGAAAACCAGCTCGCTGTAATTGGGCACGCCATTGTCTTCAGGAAAAAAAGCCACCACTTTCTGGTCGCCGGATTCCAGCAGGGGAACTTCATAATTGCGCATGATGCCGGTGACGGCATCCACTTTGTGCGTCAGCAGGGCTTGCGCGAGATTGTAACGCACATTGGTCAGTTCAACATCTTTGTCCGACAGGCCGGCTTTTAACAGCATGACTTTCAGCATGACCCCTGTCAGTCCGCCGTTGCTGCTGCCTATGCGCTTGCCTTTGAGGTCCGCCAGCGACTGGATGCCGGTGTCTTTTAACGCGACCAGCGAATTGAGAGGCTTGTCTATCAAGGTGCCTACTCTTACCAGGGGCAGTCCTTCATCCACTTGCTCCATGAATTCCGGTTCGTAGGTGATACCGATATCGGCTTTGCCGGCCGCGACCAGCTTGGGCGGGTCAGTGGGATCCGCCGGGCCTATCAGTTCTACCTCCAGGCCTTGTTCCTGAAAGTAACCCTGTTGTTTGGCAATGATCAGCGGCGCATGATCAGGGTTGGGAAACCAGTCCAGCAAGACCGTCAGTTTTTGCCCCGATGGTTCTGCGGCATGGATCACGGAAGCTAAGAGAAATAAAACAAGAAAGGTAATTTTTTTCATCTCGGTTCTCCAGTGAGTCATTCAGGATGTCATGTCGTTATGCCGCTTGTCAGGCTGGCGGCGTGTCCCACGCGATCAGCGCGCGCAGCAGCCTGTCAACAAGATAATATAAACTCAAAGCGAGTACCATGATACCTGTCAGGGCGGCGAACATCATGTCAATTTGCATGCGCGCATTCGCGTTGATCATTAAGTACCCGAGCCCGCTGCTCGCGCCTACCCATTCACCAATGATTGCGCCTACAGGGGCGGCAACGGCCGCGATGCGTATGCCGGAGGCGAGCGCGGGTAACGCCGCGGGCAGGCGTATATGCCAAAAAACCCGCCAGGGCCTGGCATTCATGGTTGCGGCAAGGTCCAGCCAGCCGGATTCCGTGTGCCGCAATCCGTCATGCAGAGCGCTGGCAACGGGAAAAAATACCATCAGCACGGTGGTGGCGACCTTGGAGGCCAGCCCATATCCCAGCCAGATAACCAGCAAAGGGGCAATTGCAAAAGTAGGGACAGCCTGGCTGACGATCAGCAGTGGCCAGAACCAGGCTCGCAGCGGGCGGAAAAAGGTAATCATTAATCCGGCCAGACATCCGAATAAAATGCCAAGACTGAATCCCAGCAGGGTTTCGAGCAGGGTGGGCCAGGCTTGAGATAAAATCAGGGGGTAGGACTGGCAGAGCGTGATCCAGATTTGCCATGGTGAAGGCAAAAGATAATCAGGAATATGGCTTGTCATCACCGCGGCTTGCCACACAAGTGTCAGGACCGTGAAAATCAGTAATCCGCGCAAGAATAATTTCATCTTATTCTCCCGCCGCGCGTGTCAATTCGTTGAAAAGAAAGGATTGCAGGCTTGTCACTTCCGGATCTGCAGGGTCGCGCGGCAGAGGCGCACGCGGCGCTGCGGCCAGGTTTAATCCCGCTGGCCGGCCTCGCATGATATATATGACGTGACCCAGCCGCAGCGCCTCGCCAGGATCATGGGTAATAAATAAAACCGTCTTGTTTTCTAATAAGTCCGCGGCCAGCGCTTGCAGTTTAAACCGGGTAATGGCGTCCAGGGCTGAAAACGGTTCATCCATCAAGACCACTGGTTTATCTTCCATCAGGGTTCTCACCAGAGCGACACGTTGACGCATTCCGCCGGACAATTGCCGCGGATAGAGATGCAATGACTCTCCCAGGCCTGCTTTTTCCAGCAGAGACCGGGCTTGTTCACGCTGTCTTGGCGCGCCGCCATTTTTTTTTCCGCGCAGTTTTACGCCCAGGGCGGCATTATCCAATACGGTCATCCAGGGCAGAAGTAAATCAGACTGTGCCATGTAAGCGATTTGACTACTGACGGGCAGCCCGTTGTCTGCGCTGACTTTGCCTTGAAGTTGCCCGGCCGGAGTGGCGAGCCCCGCGATGACGCGCAACAGTGAACTTTTTCCTATACCGCTCTGGCCCAGCAGCGCGGTCCATTGGCCGGCGGGCAAATGCAGATTGATATCGGTGAACACCGGCGTGCCGGCATAAGTCAGTGTCAGATTATGAAGAGTAATATCGGGTGTTTTCACCGCTTCCTCCGCCGGCATTATCCGGATCAGGTTGCGAGCCGGCTCGTTTCCGGCTCTTAGGGTCGTCCCCGGCGGGACCTCTCAGCCTGGCTCCAGGCTCCCCTATGTGCAGGTGAAATATAGATGGAATGAGCGCAGAGGGCAAGAGCTTCAATGGAGAGGTATGGTTTTATACCATGCTTTAAGACCACGGTTGTGAGTGAAATGATGGGGCATTATCGAAATCTTTTGACTGAAATGACTTAATACATGCGCAGTAAATCGTTGACCAGCGAAATGGCGAGCACCACGATAATCAGTGAAAAACCCAGACGGTAGAGCACCGACAACATGCTTTCCGGCACGGGCCGGCGGATGATGAATTCTATGGTTTGCAAAAACAAGTGTCCTCCATCAAGTCCGGGGATGGGCAGCAGGTTAATCACGCCTATGGAAATGCTCAGAAAGGCGAGAAAACCAATGAAGGCGAGAAATCCGTAATTCAGCGCGGTACCGGCGGTATCGAAAATTGTAATGGGACCGCCCAGGCTTTGCAGCGACAGCTTTCCGGTGATGAGTTTGCCGACCAGCAGGAAATTGAAATAGGTAAAATCATAAATTTGTCGCCACGCATGCGGAATGGCGGCAAGAGGTCCGTATTGGACTTTATTCAACAGATCGGCAGGCCAGGTGAATTGCGGTCCTATGCCCAGAAAACCGGATTTTTGAAATAACAGGTTGCGCTGGTGCCCGGTGGTGACCGGAATGGTGAGGATTTTGCCTTTTCGTTCCAGAGTAAACGCAAGGGTTTTATCCGGGTGTTCCAGAATAAACGTGATGAACTCATCCCAGGTGGCAACGGGTTTCTGATTGATAGACAGAATCTTGTCGTTCAGAAGCAGGCCTGATTTGGCCGCCGGAGACCGATCGGCTATGGTGCCAATGACCAAGGGTATGTCAGGCGTATACGGCGTGATGCCTATGCTTGCCAGGGGATCAGGCGTTAATCCGTCCAGTTGCCAGTGTGATAAATCCAGCACACGGGTTTCCCGGGTGTGGCTATCCGGATTGGCAACCGTGATTTGCATGCGGTCCTGATCGCCGGCGTGAGCAATAAGGCGTAATATCAGGCTGGGCCAGGAAGAAACAGCATGATTATCGGCCTGGATAATTTCCTGCCCGTTTCGCAGGCCCGCCTGGGCGGCAATCGAGCCGGGATTGACCGTGCCTATCATCGGCTTCACCGTGGTGAACCCGATCATGAAAATTATCCAATACAAGATTAACGCACAAAAAATATTTGTGAGCGGACCGGCGACCACAATAAGAAATTTTTTGTAATATGGCTGTGTATTGTATGCCATATGCCGTTCTTCACTGGAAACGCTGCCTTCACTTTCATCCAGCATGCGCACATAACCGCCCAGCGGAATAAGCGATATGACGTATTCAGTGCCTTTGCGGTCATGCCAGCGCCACAAGGTCTTGCCAAATCCGATGGAAAAACGCAGGACTTTGACGCCCACACATCTTGCGACGATAAAATGCGCGCTCTCATGTGTTCCTATGACGAAAATGATCGTGATCAGTATGCCGACTATGGATATGAGCAAATGGATCATCAGGCACCATAAGTTTTATTCGGAGTAATTCCCATTCCTCGCAGCCGGAGTGTGAGCCTGTTCGCGGAGGCGATATCCTGGAATGGCCCTATTTTTACACGATACAAACTGCCATTTTCTGATGGATTGAGAATCCTGACCGGCATGGTGAATAATGAACTGAGCTGCTGTTGCAGGCGTACGGCATGCATTTTGTTTCGGAACGCGCCCACTTGCAGGTATATCTGTCTCGAAGCGGATGACGGGTTTTCATAACGGGTCGAAGCGGCGGCAAGCTGGGTTTTGACACGCATGGGCTGTGCCCCGGATGGGCGGCTGGCATCAGCGAAAAAGGGTTCATTGCCGCCAAACGTATAGGGATTAATAGCTCTCACCCTGACTTTCGCGGTTCCATGACCCAGCATGCCAAGCTTTTTGGCTCCCACATAGGAAAGGTCTATGATGCGGTTTGATTCGAAAGGCCCGCGGTCATTGACTTTTACGATGATGGAACGATTATTTTTCAGGTTGGTGACTTCAACGTACGTTGGCAAGGGCAGTGTTTTATGCGCGGCGGTCATGCCCAGCATGTCATAGGGTTCGCCGCTGGATGTCTTGCGGTCGTGAAACTTGGTGCCGTACCAGGAAGCCGTGCCGATTTCATCATAGTTTTTGCTGGTCGGTAAAGTGTAATAACGTTTGCCCAGTACGACATAGGATTTGTAATTGCCATACTTGGCCAACGGCTCGGGTTTAGGGACCGCGTTGGGAATTTTGGTTTCATCCACGTAAAAATCAGGCGGGCCGTCACTTTTTTTCATGTGGCTGCAACTGGTAAGCAAGGCCACGCAAAACAAGACAAAAATTTTTCCTGCCGACGCGAATATCGCAGAAACAGGGTTGCGGGACCCCGAAGACGCACAGAAAGAAGCCGCGCCGTCTTGACGCGCTGCAATAATGAAACTGGTCATTTTAATCCTTTATTCCTTGTTCAATCGATTCCTCAGTGTTTTGATGTAGTAGCTCAGCTGATAGACTGCCATGGCATACAAGTCACTCTGATTGTAGCGTTTGATGACGTCAAAATTACGGAAACCCAGCCAGTATTCCTTGCTGTAGCGGTTATCCAGTTCAATGACTTTCACCTTGAGATTGTCATGCTGGACCTGGATCTTGGGAACGATGCCAAATTTGGCGAGCTCGGATAATTTATAAGGCTGATTGGGACGGCTGTCACGCATCAGATAATTGTAGCGGTCTCCCATGACCACTGCTTGCACGGCCACGGGTTCGTTAGTGGCCCAGCCGTGTTTACGGTAGTAATTGGCGATACTGCCTATGACATCCACTTCGTCATTCATTAAATCGGTCCTGCCAGTGCCTGAAAAATTCACGGCATAGTGGCGATAACTGCTGGGCATGAATTGTGGCTGCCCGATCGCGCCGGCATAGGAGCCCATGATTTTCATCGGATCCAGGTTTTCTTCCCGTGTGAGCAACAGGTATTGTTCCAGTTCCTTGCGGAAAAACCCCGCTCTTGGGGAGTCGCTGAAGGCCAGGTTGCTTAAAGAATCTATGACACGGTATTCCCCCACTTTTTGTCCATACCGGGTTTCTATGCCTATCGTGGCGACAATAATGCTGGCGGGGACACCAAAAACTTTTTCTGCCTGCTGCAAGGCATCAGCATACTTGTTCCAGAATTCAACGCCATGGGTTATGCGCCATTCATTGACAAACAGCATTTGATAAAGACGCCAGGGTTCTTTTTCCAGGGGCTTGTTGATATGCCGGATGACCTGGGGACGGAGTTTGACCGCGCTGAAAATCGTGACCAGCTGCTGCTTGTCAAAGTTGTGCTGTTTGACCATCTTCTGGATGAATTCCTGCACGTCCTTGCGGTTCACGAACGCGTCATCAGCGTAGGAGAGTGTTGCCTGGCAGCTCAGAAACAGCAGCAGAGCCAGACAGAAGTTATGCATGACTAATCGGAGCATGAATCAATCCCTTATGTGGTCACTAGTTTTCTATGCGTCTGTATAGACATCAGAATACCGAAACTCGCCATCACCGTCACCATGGACGAACCGCCATAACTGACAAGAGGTAATGGAATGCCTACCACCGGTAGTATACCTGTTACCATACCCATATTGATAAAAAATGAAATAAAAAAAGTGAGAGTAATGCTGCCCGCGAGCAGGCGGGAAAAAGTGTCTTGCGCGTTGATGGCGATATATAGCCCGCGGAAGACGACCAGCATGTAGAGAAAAATCAGGATCAGCGTGCCGACAAACCCGAATTCTTCGCCGCAGACGGCGAAGATGAAATCCGTGGTGTGTTCCGGCAGAAAGTGCAGGTTGGACTGAGTGCCGTTTAACCAACCCTTGCCAAAAATACCGCCTGAACCGATGGCGATCTTGGACTGGATAATATGGTATCCCGCGCCTAGCGGATCGCGCTCCGGATTTAGAAAGGTCAGGACGCGCTGACGCTGGTAGTCATGCAGGAGATACCAGGCGAAGGGTACGAATGCGGCGAGGGAGACGAGAGACGAGAGTATGATCTGCCAGCTTAGTCCCGCGAGAAACAGGACGCTTGCGCCCGCGATGGTGAGCAGGATAGCCGTCCCGAGGTCAGGTTGCTTGGCGGTCAGGACAGCGGGCACGAGAATAATGGGGATGGCGATCAGCACGGAACGCAGGGTAATAGGCAAGTCAATTTTATGGTAATACCATGCGAGTGTGAGCGGGATGGCAAGCTTCATGATTTCAGCGGGCTGAAAGCGCATAAATCCCAGATTGATCCAGCGCTGGGCGCCTTTTCCAATGTGTCCGGTGATCAAGACCAGGATTAATAAAATCAGACCCAGTGTGTAAATCCAGGGCGCCCAGCGCTGTAACGCAAAAGGGGATATTTGCGCGAAAACGACCATGACGCCGAAGGCGAAAAGCAGCCGCATGATTTGAAATTCGATAGAGTGCACTTTTTGATTGCTTGCGCTATAGAGCACAATGAGACCGGCGGAACATAACAGCATCAGGAACGCGAGCAGTGTTCCATCGATATGGATGTATTGCATGAAAGACCGATAACTCGTGTCATGTCCGGGCTTTTTCAGCTTGATTCTGAGATTGTCGATCAACACGTTGTTGACCTCCTAAATAATAATCGAAAATGGCGCGGGCAGCCTCTATGGCATTGTTACTATTTTCCGTAATGATGGCCAGAGCAATTTTGGGGTTTTCCACCGGGGCGAAGGCAACGAAAAGATGATGATCCCTCAGCCGCTCGGGCACGTTTTCCTGCTTGTCTTCCTCATTGGGGTTGCGTCGCTTGGAAAGCGCCGCCGTGCCGGTCTTGGCCGCGATGGTATAAGAGTAGTTGCGTCCAAACTGAGAATAGGCCGTTCCCTGTGGTGAGGCGACAACATCCTGCATGGCGTTAATGACTATATCCCAGTACTTTTCATCGGTCAGTCTGACAGGATCCAGCAGGACAGGCTGTTGCGGAATATATTCCCGTCCCGGCATTTGTTCGCCCAGCCTGAGGTAAGGCATGAAGCGTTTTCCGCGGTTGGACATGGTAGCCACGGCGGAAGCCAGCTGCAGCGGCGTTGCCTGCATATCGCCCTGGCCTATGCTGGAAATCACGGTGTCACCCGGATACCAGCGCGTGCCTTTGTTTTTGCGCTTCCACTCCGGGGAAGCAACGATGCCGGCCAGTTCACCATTGAGGTCAATTCCCGTCAGCGCTCCGTATCCAAACTGTGTCAGGATATCGTCAATACGCTGTATGCCCATCTTGGATGCCAATTCGTAAAAGAAAATGTCGCAGGAAACCGCTATGGCCTTGGGGAGATTGACTCTTCCATGGCCGTTTTTCCGCCAGTCATGAAAGATATGCGTGCTGTTGGGAAGTTTGAACCAGCCAGGATCATTGAAGGAGTATTCGGGATTGGCAATCCCGGATTGCAATCCCTCCAGGGCAAGATAAGGTTTGATGGTGGAAGCGAGAGGGTAAAGACCGCGCAAGGCCCTGTCATAAAGAGGTTTGTCTTCAGAATGCTGTAAATCGTTGTAGTCCTTCTGGCTGATCCCCAGTACGAACAGGTTGGGATCATAGGAGGGCTGGCTCACCATGGCAAGAACCTGGCCGGTTTTTGGCTGGATGGCGACAATGGCCCCGCGATGCCCTTGCAAGGCTTTTTCGGCAGCGAACTGAAGACCGCTGTCTATGGTCAGATAGATGTTCTTGCCGGGCAGGCCGTTTATTTTTTTTAATACCCGTATAGGTTTTCCGCTGGCGTCATTTTCGACTTCCTCGTAGCCGACCTTGCCGTGCAGTTCATCTTCATAGAATTTTTCAATGCCCAGTTTGCCGATATAATGGCTGGCGCTATAGTTGATCTGGTCAATTTCATTCAACTCCTGGGTATTAATGCGTCCCACATACCCCAGCACATGGGCGAAGCTTTCACCATAAGGATAGCGCCGCATCAAGCGGGCCCTGATCAATACACCAGGAAACCGGTACTGGTTTTCTGTAAATCGGGCTACTTCTTCGTCTGACAGGCGCAGCTTGAGCGGAATTTCATCAAATCGGCGATGCTGCTTGAGTTGTTTCTTGAATTGGGAGATGTCGCTGTCACTAAGATCTATGATCTTGTCTAGTGCCGCCAAGGTTTTTTGCAGATCGGATACTTGCTGCGGAATGATATCCAGGCTGAAGACAGGTATGTTTTCAGCCAGCAAAATACCCTTGCGGTCATAAATCAGTCCGCGGGTCGGTTCTACGGGAACAAGATCAATCGCATTTTTTGTCGACAAGGTGGTATAGAGTTCATTTTTATATATTTGCAGATAGGCAAGACGGAAAATCAGCAATCCTATCATGAGACAGATCACGAGTAATGCCAGCATGGAGCGACGAACGATCAGCTGAATCTCGTGATAATGATTTTTGATGGAAATACGTTTATGCATGATCAAAATTACTCAACAAGAAATTATATCTTACAGAAAATGCGGGATAACAGCGAGTCTAAGCATCCGGACTTTGATTATTTTTGTCAGGAGATCCTGGTCGCGGAACCAGCTTGTTGTCCTTCGTTCTGTTCAGGATGGGCAGTTCGTGACGGTATGCTGAAAATGACCAAAGTCCAGTACAAGAAATATTCAGGCGCTCAAACAGAGAGTCTTTTTGGCGGCGCGGCTATTGATTATCTTCAGGTCGCCGTTAGAATGGTTTTGATTTCAAATAAAAATAAACCCTGTTATTTATTCGCAAACATATAGGAGAGGTTAAATGAAGAGAAAGATCTCGCTTGCCGCTGTTCTAGGTGTCTCCATACTCGCCATCTCACCGTTTTCTGTTTATGCTGACCCTGCCGGGATCAGAGTGACTGTCCAGTGTCCCGGAACGAACAATGGCGCAAATGTCATCACCAATTTTGGTGATTACGCCGCTGGATACGGGATGGAAACCATAGAAAACCAGGGGCAGTTTCCGGTTTATTTTAAATCCGCAGTACTTTCACCTAATACGCCTGCAAATTTATCAAGCTATTACAACAGAAGTGTGCAATATGACAGCACATCTGGCCGGGTGTCTTGCAATTATTCGAGTTCAAATCTGACCGAACCCGACCTGACAGTCGCCTATGTTTTAACGAATGGCAAAGGCGGAGCGGTATTAGCTTCGGATTCAATCGGCGTTACATTTTCATTGCCGGTAGGTCGTTCTGGCTAACGCTTGCACTTAATCAAAAGGGGCATTGAGATTATCAGTCCGGTTCCGGGTATGCTGATTGTCCATGGCCCCTTTATCTTGTTATCCATTTAATTAAAAGCATGCATTTGTGCGGCTGATTATGACGTCACTGGCGGTTGTCCTGATGTGTCCGCTGTGGCGCTGCCATTTCAGGTTTAGCCAAAGCGGTAACTGATATCCAGCGCGAGTGGTATGGAAATTCCAGAGTTATGGTCGGACAGATGCGCATTGGAATAGTGGACAGCGTGTATTCCCACAGAAAACTGTTTCGCCTGTCCCAGAAATACTCCCAGACCAATGCGGTCTTGAAAAGCAAAATGAATGCCCAGGTTACGGTTGTCAAGATGGGTATGATTGAAATACGCCAGCCCGATGCTGAGATCCAGATAGGGATGTACAAGGCCCCGCTTTTTGAAGGTATAGCGGATGACGGGTGCCGCGGAATAAATATTGAGGGTTGTGTAATAAGAGGTATTCGTAATCCAGAAATGAGAAAATCCGGCATCAAAGTATAAATTGAATTGACGCCATTTATAACAATCCGGATCGTAATTGAACATGAACTGATATCCGTGAAGATAAGGTGGTTCTTTGGCGACAGCCGTGTAAGATAAGGTTGCACCGTAATAAGGGGCGGCTAGACTCAGGCTGGGAAGCAACAGAATGAAGACAGCAATAGACAGCTTCAGACGTTCCATGTGCGGTTGATGCGTCCATGTTCCATGAAAGATTGCATATTAGCATGCGGCAGGAAGTGTGACAATGTGGAGCATGAGAAAATGCACGATCAGGATTTTTTGTTAAATCCCAGCGCAGCCAGTCTTGCTTCCAGTGTCGGGTGGGTGGAGAAAATATCACTGATCGATGTCATGGATTTGATGCCGGCTTCCATGGGGTCATAGATATAGGATTCACGGCGAATATTTTCATGCGGAGTACGTTGATACATGCTGGCGTACCGATCCCGGTTGCGATTGTGATCGTCTGAAATTTTGATGAGAGCTGTTGCGAGAGGCTGGTTCGTGCGCATGAGTTCCACCGAGCCGGCATCCGCCATGAGTTCGCGAGTGCGGCTCAGATACATCAGCAGCAAAACGCTGATAACCGGCAAGAGGTAACGTAAAATGAGAATAATGGCGGCCAGGGAATTGCGCGAACGATTGTCAGAGCTGCGGCGGCCTGAAAAAATCGCGTTATAAAAAAATATGTCCAAAACCATGATGGATAGATTGGCGAGCAGCGAGGCAGTCAATGTCAGTTTGATATCGAGGTGACGGATATGGCTTAATTCATGCGCCATGACCGCCTGCAATTCATCGCGATTAAGTTTTTCCATCAGGCCGCGAGTGATGGCGACCATGGCGGATTTCTCGCTGTATCCGCTTGCAAACGCATTCATGTAGTCGGCGTCTATAATGAAAACTTTAGGCATGTAGCGCAGCCCCGCAGCGATTTTCATTTCTTCCACGACATTATAAAGCTGCTGTTCAGTGACATTCCGCGCGGAGGCGGGGGTGATCTCATGATATTCTGTTCCCAGCAGCATGAGTCTGTCATAAAGCGCATAACTCACGAACAGGGAAACCGCGGCGATGATCAGCATGATAGTGGTTGCCAGGGGGAAAATCTGGAACGTGATCAAGGCATGAAACAGCTGGCTGAGACTGGCCTGAGGATAAAATGAGGACGCCATATACATGTCTACCAGCATGCCTATGCCGCAATAGATCAGGAAAAACATGGCAATCACGATGCGCGTGCGAAAATTATTCTGGCGCAGTGTTTTGCGCCAGTCCGCTGATGAGGCGGTGTATTGGTCAAGATGATCTGGCATAGTCAATCTGTGCCGCCGTTATAATTTAACAGTATAAGATTCTTGTTCGGCGATTTTCTGTTCACTCAATTGCCAATAAGGGAAGTCAAAGTCCAGTTTGCTGCGGAAGGCGCCCACAATGACGGAGGCGGGAAACGATTTTTTATTCGCATTATAGATTTCGACGCTGTCATTAAAAGACTGCTTGGCGTAAGCCAGTTTGTTTTCCGTGCTGACAATTTCTTCCTGCAACTGCATCACATTCTGGTTGGCTTTTAAATCCGGGTATTGTTCAAATACCACATTCAGATGTGTGGCGATATCGGAAATCTTGTTTTCCGCCGCGATGCGGCCTTTTTCATCGCCGCTGGCCTGCGCCTGATTAGCCTGGTTGCGCAGGGCAACCACATCCTTGAGGGTCGTCTGTTCGTAATCCATATATTTCTTGACGACATTAATCAGGGATTCAAAAACCTTGAAACGACGATCCAGCTGGATGTCTATCTGTTTCTGGTTATTGCGTACGGCTTCAATCTGCGCGATAAGGCGGTTATACGTCAAAATGACAAAGCCGATAATGGCTAAAATAATCAGCAACAGAATTAATGACATGGTTCACTCCTCAATAGTTACTATCCAATTCTTACCAATCATTATATCATCCTGTAACCTGAAACCAACATCAAGCCTGACCGGAATATTTTAAAAAAAATTCATTATTACAACAGCATGCCAAAAAGGAAATCATCATGTCCGCAGAAACGCTCAATCTTACGCCCGATGTCTACTCCTACCTTCTTAAAGTATCACTGCGTGAAAATGCTGTTCTCAGGCGGCTGCGCGCGGAAACGCACAAGCTCAGTCAGTACAGGATGCAGATTTCACCGGAGCAAGGCCAGTTCATGTCGCTGCTCATAGAATTGATGGGAGCGAAAAAGACCCTGGATATTGGCACGTTTACCGGGTACAGCGCTCTGGTGGTGGCGCAGGCGCTTCCTCCGGAGGGGAAGGTAGTGGCTTGCGACATCAGCACGGAATGGACCCGGATTGCCAGAGAGTTTTGGGAGCAGGCGGGTGTGGCGAATAAAATCGATTTGCGCATCGCGCCGGCATTGGAAACATTGCGGCAACTGGCGGCGAATGGAGAGAGTGAAACCTTTGATTTCGCTTTTATCGACGCGGACAAGAGTAATTATTCACATTACTATGAGGCTGCATTGAAATTGCTGCGTCCAGGCGGTTTGATTGCCATAGATAATGTCTTGTGGAGCGGCGAAGTCGCCAATCATCAAAACCAGGATATGGATACGAATTCCATCCGTGAATTGAACGAGCGGGTCTACAGGGATGAACGGGTCAGCATGAGCATGGTGCCTATAGGCGACGGTTTAACACTCGCGCGCAAACGGTGAGTGGTTGTGGTAAAGACAGCAGAGGCAGGTGGTTCTAGACGCGGCACGGCGTGCCGCTACTCTTCTAGATTCTGGCGATATCATATTTCTTGAAGATGTGTTCCACCCATAAATTACTGAGTTGATCCAGCAGGCGGTTTTGCAGCGACCGCGCGTCTATGTGGTCGATGTCAATAATTTCCAGAGGCTGGTCTTGCCACGAGCAGGCAAAGACGGCTTTGGTGCGCTGGCCGGTTTCCGGGTCTATCTGCCATTGCAGACATTGAGCGCAAACGCCTTTTAGCATGCATTGCATGTTCCCGTAGACAGAAGCGAATACTTTGGGATCCTTGTGCAAATAGCTTTTCAATTCCGGCTTTCGGGCTGCCTGGAAGGTGCGCAGCAAATCCGTGTTTCCGATCAGAAATATTCTGTCAACATCCCCGAGCAAAAGAGTATGAGCCTGTTCCTTGAGCGCGGGAATGAGCGGACTGTTGATCATGCAGAGATCGGACGGCCGCGGCGCGGGCAGCGCGTGACTGTTGGTTGACAGCCAGAGAATCCTGTCTGCGGCATTTTCCAGCTCGGGCTGGCAAAACACTTCATCGGGATGATTGAACAGGCTGACATAAATGACATGATTGCCTGCGGCGCGCATTTCGGCGCCATAACTGCGCACAAAAGCATAACTGGAAGCGTTGCCTATAATCAGCACGGTCTCGTGTTCTGAAGGGATTTTGGTGCGCACGCCGGTAGGTCCCATGAGGGAGACTGGTTCGCCGGGTTTGAGCGCGGCGCATAATTTCGCAGTGGCGGAAGTTTCCGCCACGATAAACGTCAGGCAGCCGTCACTGCGGCTGCATTCCGCGGCCACCAATGCCAGAGGTTCCATTTGCAGCAAGGTGTGGTCTATGCGCGGTGCCAGCGTTTCCAGGTTTTGCAGCCGGTAAAATTGGCCTGGTTTGAAATGTTTCGCGGCGAGAGGCGCCTGAACGGTCAGCTCAATATGATGCCTGGTCTTGCGTACAATGTTTTTGACATGCGCGCTGAAAAGATAATTCATGCGCGCTGCGAATTCCTGATATTCCTCTTCACTTCCCGGATGAAGTAATTTGTGCTGCAGGCTGGCGACTATTTTGGGATAAGTGCGCAATCCGGAGGCGATAGCTTTCACGACGCTGCCATGAAAAACAGGATGGGTATCGCCTATCAGGCTCACGCGCCGGTCATGCTTGTGATAAGAAGTGAAAGGCCCGAACTGTGCGTCTTTACAATGTTCCACGCCATGCGCCACATTAAGCTCGTCATCAATATCTTCATAGTGTTGATATTGCAGATTCAGGCGGTTAAAAGTTCCGCGGTGTTCAAATTCATACGCGGTATTAGGCTGGGTGCCCGTCGCGACCAGAATCGAGCGCGCGGGCAGCCGGATTTCTTCTGTCGTGGTAACCCATTCATGATTCTGGTTGCGTATGCGCTTATGGCATATCAGGGTTTCCGCATGCCCGTATTCATTCAGGTCCACCGCGGCGGGTTCCATGCCTTCCAGGTAATAAATTCCTTCTTCCAGTGCTTTTTGCAATTCTTCGTGGTTATTGATGTAAGCGGGAGATTCCTGCATGGAGCGCCGATAGGCGATGGTGACGCCGCCCCATTCGCGCGCAAGTTTGATAAAATCGGGTTGTTCTCCTCTTGTCCTGGCGCGTTCGCGTTCCTTGCGCACAGCTTCGCCATGACGGATGTATTCGGCGAGAATTTCACGGGAAGCGGCATCCATCTGTTGATGGATAAATTCTTCGCCGTATTCAGCGGCGAGAATCTCATAGCGCATCTGGATTTTTTCCACCTGGCTGATGTAATAAGCCTGCAGCTCGGTCGCCGTATCAACGCCGGTCAGGCCGCCGCCAATGACCACGGCGGGCAAGCGGATTTGCAAGCTGGTCAGGCTGCTGGATTTTGCTGCGTTTCCCAGCTGCAGCGCCATGAGGAAATCATTAGCCTGGCGCATCCCGGGCGCGAGACTGCCGGGTATGGGCAAGGCTTTGGGCAGGCCGGCACCCACGGCGACGACAAAATGATCGAAACCCAGGTCCCACGCATCTTCAATGGTGAGGGTGCCGCCGAAGCGCACACCGCCAAACACTTGAAAATGAGGGCGGCGCATGAGACTGAGATAAATCAGTTTCAGGAAGTTTTTATCCCAGCGTACCGTGATACCATATTCCGCGACTCCGCCGAAACCAGCCATCAGGCGTTGATCCAAAGATTCCATGAGATCCGCGAATCGATAAACGGGGTGATGAATGAGCCGCTCTGGCAGGGGTTCAATCTTGAGTCCGTCAAACCCGACGACTGCAAATCCTTCCAGCAATAAATGATGCGCGAGAGTAAAACCGGCCGGGCCCATTCCTGCGATCATGATCTTGAGACCGTTATAGGGTTTCATGACCCATTGATGCTGTCGCAGAGGGTTCCACCGGGTCAGCAAGTCATAGATTTCAACGCCCCATGGCAAATCCAGCACATCGGTCAAGACCCGTGTTTCAATCTGCGGAATATTGACAGGGTCTTGTTTCTGGTAAATACAGGCTTTCATGCATTCATTGCATATTCGGTGGCCTGTTGCCGGACACATGGGGTTATCAACCATGACCATGGCGAGCGCGGCAAGGGTATACCCCTCTTTTTTGAGAAAATGCATTTCAGATATTTTTTCTTCCAGCGGGCAGCCAGTCAGTGTCACATTCAGCGCGTTTTTCTTGAAACCTTGCGCCGGATCGCCTTTTTTTACCGGGAAGCCCTTGGAGCAAAAATCACCGTCATGGTCATGACAATAAATGCAATAATTAACTTCATCCTGTACTTCACGCGCGCTCATGCGCTGATCGGTAAGCTTGAAACCATCACGCAGTCTTAATTCCGAATCGGGCGCAGCAACGCGTCCCCATTTGTCCTGGGCGGCGGGCCGGGTGTGCACGAGGTTCATGAAATCTATGCGCTCAGGAATATTAAAGCTGGGCCATCCGGCGGTTTCAGTCTGCCCTTCCGGCGTGGTGAGCGCGCGTACGCACCACTGGACAAGCTTTTCTATGTCTTCCGCATGTGTGTCGGGAGCATTGAGGTATTGTGTGCCCAGCAGGGAAACCGCCATTTCCCGGTCGTCTGTCTGCAGCGGGGCTGTTTTTAATTGCGCCGTCAGCCACGCCTGGAGTTCAGAAAAGGATGGGAAAGAGTCTGCTTTGCCGGCATCTTTTTTGGCGCGGCGTAAAACAAAATATTTTTTGAAGGTGGAAACAGGATTAAACGAAGTAGTCCTGACCCGGCTGATTGCGGCCGCTTCCTGGATTTGAAACAAATCGGCAAGAAAGTCCTCCAGTATCCGGGCGCAATGGATTAATAATTCACTGATTTCCAGGGTGGTGAACGTTCCGGTGCCGCGGCGGTATGCAAGCATCTGCTCTTGCAGCGCGGGGTTGCGAGTTCCCAAAAACGATAAAAACTCATCATCAAGGCGGTTTAACCCCTCCGAGCGCAGCAGCTCGCTAAAGGTAAAGCCTTTCAGGCGCAATTCCGGGTGTGAAGTCATGAGGTTATTGTAATGTAATTTGCATGAATTGGGGTGAAGTATAGGTGAATTTTGCATCAATTTAAATGGCTGGCGGCTGCTTGCGGCGTTGCCGCGTGGCGTAGGGCATGGCTTCAGACGCGCGCTTTCTCAAGCCGGCACCCGGCGCGCAGACCGGGTGCTTGAAGGCTGGAGCCGGTTACCCCTGCAGCTTCTTTTTCAGCAGTTCATTCAATTGTGCGGGGTTCAGTTTGCCGCCGGACGCTTTCATGGCCTGACCTATGAAAAAGCCGAACAATTTATCCTTGCCGGAGCGGTAATCAGCAACTTGCTGGGGGTTGGCGGCGAGAATTTCATCTATCAGTTTTTCAATCGCGCCTGTGTCAGTGACTTGTTTGAGGCCGCGTTTTTCTATGATGACATCCACCTCGCCTTCCTTGTTCCAGAGGGCTTCAAATATCGTCTTCGCGATTTTGCCCGAGATGGTGTCATCCGCGATGCGCGAAATCAGTTTGCCTAACTGCGCAGAGGAGACCGGACTTTCGCTGATGTCCAGTCCGGCCTTGTTCAGTGATCCCAGCAGCTCGCTGATGATCCAGTTGGCGGCCAGTTTGGGTTGGTTGCCGGATTCCCTGACGACTTCTTCATAAAACTGTGCCATGTCCTTGCTGCTGACCAGAATGCCGGCATCGTATGCGCTTAATCCATACTGACTGATGAATCGTTCGCGCTTTTGCTGAGGCAGCTCCGGCAGTTCACGGCGGACTTGTTCGATCAATTCATCTGTAATGACCAGGGGCAGCAGATCCGGGTCGGGAAAATAGCGGTAATCATTGGCTTCTTCCTTGCTGCGCATGGAGCGCGTTTCATTTTTGTTGGGGTCATAAAGGCGGGTTTCCTGCACTATCTTGCCGCCGCTTTCGATGACATTGATCTGTCTTTCGACTTCATAATTGATCGCGCGTTCCACGAAACGGAATGAGTTGATGTTTTTCAGCTCGGTGCGGGTGCCAAATTTTGATTCGCCTTTTGGACGTACAGAGACATTCGCATCACAGCGGAACGAACCTTCCTGCATGTTGCCGTCGCAAATTTCCAGGTAGCGGACCAGCGAGTGTATGGTCTTGAGATATGCGACAGCTTCCTTGGCGGAACGCATATCCGGCTCGGAGACAATTTCCAGCAGCGGAGTGCCCGCGCGGTTCAGGTCTATGCCGCTCAAACCGTGAAAATCTTCATGCAGCGATTTGCCTGCGTCTTCTTCAAGATGCGCGCGGGTAATCTGGATACGCTTGCTGGTGCCGTCTTCCAACAGAATATCGACATGTCCTTTGCCCACCACGGGTAATTCATACTGGCTGATCTGGTAGCCCTTGGGCAGGTCGGGATAAAAATAATTTTTGCGCGCGAAAACAGATTTGCGGGCAATTTCCGCATTGGCGCCCAAGCCGAATTTAATGGCCATTTGTACCGCTTCCTTGTTCAGGACGGGTAGTACACCCGGCAGCCCCAGGTCAATGGCGCAGGCCTGTGAGTTAGGTTCGGCGCCAAACTGGGTGGCGGCGGCAGAAAAGATTTTACTTTTGGTGGCCAGTTGGGCATGAATTTCTAGGCCTATGACTATTTCCCACTCCATTTAAAAACCCTCCGGAATTCGTTTGTGCCAGTCGGTGGCTTTTTGATATTGATGTGCAATGTTGAGCAGTCTGGCTTCGCCAAACAGGTTGCCGATTAACTGCATGCCTATTGGCAGCCGGTTGACGAAACCGGCAGGGACGGAAATGCCGGGCAGGCCGGCGAGATTGATGGCGATGGTGTAGATATCCGAAAGATACATGCTGATGGGATCACTGGTTTTTTCGCCTAGTCTGAATGCCGGTGTGGGCGCGGTGGGTGAAAGAATCACATCCACTTTTTTGAATGCTTGTACAAAGTCATCGCGAATCAGACGGCGGACTTTTTGCGCCTTCAGATAATACGCATCGTAATAACCCGCAGAAAGCACATAAGTGCCGATCATGATGCGGCGCTTGACTTCGCTGCCGAATCCCTCGCTGCGTGAACGTTTGTACAAATCCTGCAGATCGGCGGGATTCTCGCAGCGATAACCGTAACGTACGCCATCGTAGCGCGCGAGATTGGATGAGCATTCTGCGGGGGCGATGACATAATAAGCGGCGACAGACAGCGCTGTATTGGGCAAACTGATTTCTTCTATGACCGCGCCCAGTTTTTCATACTCGCGTATGGCTTCCTGGATGACAGCGGCAACATCCTGGCTTAGCCCTGCGCTAAAATATTCTTTTGGCAAGCCTATGCGTACGCCTTTAATGGAATCATTGAGCGATGCTGTGTAATCGGGAACCGGCTGGTCGACACTGGTTGAATCGCGCTCATCAAAACCGGACATGGCATTAAGCAGGTGTGCGCAATCTTCAACCGTTTTCGCAAGCGGGCCGCCCTGGTCAAGGCTGGAAGCGAACGCAATCATGCCGTAGCGTGAAACCCGGCCGTAGGTGGGTTTGATGCCGGTGATGCCGCATAACGCGGCAGGCTGGCGTATGGATCCGCCGGTGTCCGTGCCGGTCGCGCCCGGCGCGAGGCCTGCCGCGACAGCGGCGGATGAACCGCCCGAAGATCCGCCGGGAACATAGTCCAGGTTCCAGGGATTCCTGACCGGACCGTAATAACTGGTTTCATTGGAAGATCCCATGGCGAATTCATCCATATTGGTCTTTCCCAGCATGACTGTTCCAGCATTTTTCAGGTTCCTCACGACGGTAGCGTCATAGGGAGAAATGAAATTATCCAGCATTTTGGAGCCGCAGCTGGTTTTGATGCCGTCCGTGCAAAATATATCTTTATGAGCGATGGGTATGCCGGTGAGAGGGCCCGCTTTGCCTTGCGCACGCAAATCGTCAGCCTTCCTGGCGGCCTGCAGGGCATGTTCTTCAGTAATGGTGACAAAGCTGTTTAGCTGCTTGTCCAGGCGGTGAATTCTATCCATGAAAAGTTGTGTTAATTCTACGCTGGAGATTTTTTTTGCATCCAGTTCGCGGGAGAGTTCAGTAATGGTCTTATGATGCATTAGGGTCATGCCTCTTCGATAACTTTTGGTACGAGATAAAGTCCGGCTTCGACTTGTGGCGCGATACGCTGATATTTGTCGCGCAAGTTGATTTCTGTGACGGCATCGGGCCGCAGACGCTGGGACAGGTCCAGAGGGTGCGCGAGCGGGTCGACGCGGGACGTGTCTGCTTGGTTGAGTTGTTCAATAAAGTGCAGGATTGAAGATAACTGGGGCGTGTAGAGATCAATATCGTTGTCAGATAAATTCAAGCGTGCGAGATGAGCAATTTTTTTCACCTCTTCCGGAGTAAGAGACATGGGCGAAGCTCCTCATTCAGTAACCTGTCTATCGAAGGGACACGCATTATAATGCATGTCCGGTAGGAATAGAACCGTAGGGATAGACAAATAATGGCGGGCAGGATGCGGATTTTTTCCGGATGGCGAAGAAGAGAGTTACTTTTGCATGGCTTCTTAGATTCAAATTGATTAGAATGCAGAGTTAATACTGATTTGAAAATCTCATCGAGAAGGAAGTTTTTTTTTATGTTTAAAAAGCTGCGTGGAATGTTCTCCAATGATTTATCCATCGATTTGGGAACCGCGAATACTCTAATCTATGTCCGGGGAAAGGGCATTATTTTGAACGAACCTTCCGTTGTGGCTATTCGCCAAGGCAATGATACCGGCCAAAAACACGTCGTGGCGGTGGGCAGCGAAGCCAAGCTCATGCTGGGCCGCACGCCCGGAAATATCAGCGCAATCCGTCCCATGAAGGATGGGGTGATCGCGGATTTTTATGTAACGGAGAAGATGTTGCAGCATTTTATTCATAAAGTGCATGAAAACCGCTTTCTGCGTCCCAGCCCCCGCGTTCTGGTATCGGTGCCTTGCGGTTCTACCCAGGTGGAGCGCCGTGCCATCAAGGAATCCGCGATCAGCGCGGGCGCCCGCGAAGTCTTTCTGCTGGAAGAGCCTATGGCGGCAGCCATGGGCGCCGGCATGCCGGTTGAAGAAGCCCGGGGATCCATGGTGGTGGACATTGGCGGCGGCACGACGGAAGTGGCCATTATTTCATTAAACGGTATCGTTTACTCCGCTTCAGTGCGCATAGGCGGCGACCGGTTCGATGAGTCGATTGTGAGTTATGTACGCCGCAATTACGGCATTCTGATAGGCGAATCCACCGCAGAACGCATCAAACATGAAATCGGGCTGGCTTACCCCGCCAACCAGATGCTGCAAATGGAGGTGCGCGGCCGCAATCTCGCCGAAGGCATACCACGCAGTTTTACCATTACCAGCAATGAAGTCCTGGAAGCCTTGCAGGAACCCCTGTCCGGAATTCTGGGAGCTGTCAGAGCAGCCTTGGAACAGGCTCCGCCCGAACTGGCTGCTGATATCGCGGAGCGCGGCATGGTCTTGACCGGCGGAGGCGCCCTGCTAAGAAATATTGACCGATTGTTCATGGAAGAAACCGGATTGCCAGTCATTATCGCTGATGAACCGCTTACCTGCGTTGCGCGCGGAGGCGGCAAGGCATTGGAAATGATTCAGACATCGGGTGTCGATTTTCTGTTGAAGGAATAGAGAGGGCAGAACTATCCGCTCCATATTTCATCGCGAATCACAGCCTGGGTTACGTGCCATTCTTCTGGTATTCCTGTCTGTCGCCCTGATGGTGATGGATAAGCGGCTGGAAGCCTTCGCATCTATCCGGGCAGCTTTATCATTGCCGCTTGCGCCTTTGCAATACATAGTAAGCTGGCCGACGAATTTTATTGATACGGTCAAAAGCGTTATCAGCACACATGATGATCTGGTCAACGAAAACCTTAGCCTGAAGGCGGAGCAATTACTGCTGCGTTCCCAATTGCAGCGCCTCATCGCGGTGGAATCTGAAAATAACTATTTGAAGGCCTTGTTTCAATCCTCCAAGCAAGTAAAGGGCAAGACACTGATTGCCGAACTGCTGGCGGTAGATTTTGAACCTTTTGTCAATCAGGTGGTGCTCAATAAAGGAACACGTGATGGCGTGTACGTGGGCCAGCCGGTACTCGATGCGACAGGCATCATGGGGCAAGTGATCCAGGCCGGGCCTATTACCAGCAGGGTTTTGCTGGTTAATGACCCGCGCAGCGGTGTGGCTGTTCAAAATGTGCGCACAGGAATGCGGGCAGTTGCAGTAGGTGACAGTTATTCAGGCAAGCTGAAGCTGATGTACGTTCCGAATACCGCAGATATTAAAGTGAATGATATTTTTCTGTCATCAGGGCTGGGCGATCGTTATCCCGAGGGTTATCCGGTAGGGAAAGTCATTTCTGTCAATAAAGATCCGGCGCGCCAATTCGCAGAAGTCTATATTCAACCCAGCGCGCACCTTAATAGCAGCAGGCAAGTATTATTAATTTGGAACCAGCGAAATGCATAGTTTTTTTGCCATTTTGACCACATTGGTGATCGCGCTCATTCTGGCGTTGCTGCCTATGCCGGACTGGACGGTATGGCTGCGCCCGGCATGGGTGCTAATGGTGCTGATTTACTGGGCCATGATGACACCTTACCAGGTCAGTGTGGGCATTGCCTGGTTCACGGGGCTGGTCGTGGATTTGATGAATGGCACCTTGCTGGGTGAACACGCGCTGGCTTTCACCATCGTGATCTATTTTGTTTCCAAGATGCATATACGCTTGCGCATGTATCCCATGCTTCAGCAAGGCATCAGCATCCTTGTCTTTGTCTTGATCTATCTGTTTATTCTATACTGCATACAGGGTTTCATCGGGCAATTGCCCGGCAGTCATTTATACTGGCTGTCCGCTGTGACTAGTATGCTGCTCTGGCCTTGGCTGTTTGTGGTCATGCGCGATTGCCGCAGATGGTTTAAACTTGCATGATTCACACCTCGTGAGGACCGCTGTGAAAGCGTGGATAAAGTCATTGTTGAAAAAGACGGGCTATGTCATTGCGGGATTGATCATTATTGCCGCGGTTTTTGTCTGTCTAGTCCGCTTTTTGACGCCGATTCTGGATGAGCACCGTGCTGATTTCGAAGCGCTGGCGAGCAAACTGATGCAGACGCCGGTGACCATCAAGAATGTGAGAGTTTCCTGGTACCACTATCAACCAGTGATCAGGTTGAATAAAGTCACGCTGCTTGACAAGGAAACACAAAAACCCCTGTTGCAGGTCAAGCGCATCAGCATACTTTTTTCCATACCCAAAAGTCTTTGGGAGCGCAAACTGGAGACCAGCGGCATCATGGTCACCGGCGCGGAACTGACTATCAATGAATCGCCTGATGGCGAGTTGACCGTACAGGAATTTTCCGGTCTCAAGTTCAGCCAGCAGGATGATAACAGCAAGACTGGACTGAAGGAGGCGTTTGCCTGGCTTTCTCAAGAACCCCATATGATTCTCCGCGATATTGATTTGCATTTTAATGGTAAAAACGGCCAGAAGAGATTTGTCACGCTTTATGACTTGAATGTTGAAAATGTGGATGACCTTCACCAGATACAGGGTCGGGCGGTATTGCACCAGGACCTGCCTACCGAAGTGAACGGCGCGATTGAATGGACAGGAAAGCCGGCGGCGCTGGACCAGGCAAACGCGCGTGCCTATGTTTATGTGTCCGGGTTGTCGCTTCCTCAATGGGTCAAGGATTACACCTGGAAGGACTGGCAGATCAACGATGGGATTGTCAGTGCCAAAGTGTGGGCATCCTGGGACCAGGGCACGCTTCAAAGCATACAGAGTACCTTTCAGTCTTTTGGACTGGGATTATTCGCGAAATCTGATAATTCCACACACAAGATCAATCGCCTGAGTGGAAACGTGGGATGGAAGCGGCAAGGCAATGGCCAGGTCTTCGCGGGAAATGACATATTAGTGGATTTGCCGGGGCATTTCTGGCCGGCGACCAGTTTTTATGTCGCGCTGGCTCCTGATGCTTCGGGTGCGCTAATCCCGTCAACTGCTGAACTGGGTTATGTTGATTTGGCTGATGTGCGGTCTTTTCTGAATTCATCGCCAGCTATTCTGCCAGAAGCTACGAAAAAAATGCTGTCCAATTTGAAAATGACCGGCAGCCTGCAAAATACCGCGATGACATTTTCCGGCCCCTTGAACGACATGAGCCATATCACTCTCCGTTCCAATTTCGTGGGCTTGGGATTTGCACCCTGGCAAGATTATCCCGGCATGACCAATCTTACCGGCAGCATGCAATGGGATGGTTCGCTGGGCAAACTGAGTTTGAACAGTACGCGGTCGGTGCTGCAATATCAATCGCTTTTTGCGAATGATATTTATATAGATCAATTGTCAGGTGAAATGCAGCTCACGCATGCCCCGGATAATCTCTGGTCGCTGAATATCTCCTCGCTGCAGATATTGAATGATGATATCGCGGCGAATGTCAGCGGCAGCTTGTCACTCTCGTCCGATATGGCGCCAGCCGCTGATGTGCGCGCAAACTTTACCATGCAAAAAGCGGCAAATATCACCCGCTATTTGCCCATGCGAGTATTTGATCGCGATTTAAATGAGTGGATGCGCAATGCTTTTCTGTCTGGTGAAGTGACATCAGGCCAGGCTGTATTACGCGGAAAATTGTCGGACTTTCCGTTTGATAATCAACAGGGCGAATTCAGTATTTCCGGCGCGGTGAATAACGTAGATTTTCGCTTTGCGCCCGATTGGCCGCTGCTGCGTCATATCAAGGGCATGGTGAGGTTCATCGGCCGTCAGATCAAGATTGATGTCGAGCGCGCGGAAACGCTGGGCATAGAAGTTGAAAATGTGCATGGAGAAATTCCTTATGTGGGCGATGAGAAGCCTCAGGTTCTGCAAGTCAAAACCGGATTGATTCAGACGGATTTTTCGCAGGGGCTGCGGTATATTCACGCGAGCCCTCTGGAGAAAAAACTGGGCAAGATGTTCGCGGATGTGGAACTGCGCGGACCGATTGAATTAAAGCTGGGCTTGAGCGTGCCTCTCAAGGATCCGGATAAGACGGCGGTCCAGGGGGATCTCGCGATCAGTCGGGGAATCATGGACCTGGTGCCGTGGAACCTGAAACTCGAGGGTTTAAGCGGGCAAGTCCGGTTTACCGAAGACACTACTGAAGCAAAAGGTCTGAGCGCCATTTTATTTAACAAGCCTTTTCAGTTTGATCTAACGACCAGGCAAAAAACCAAAACCATTTCAGTGATTGAGGCTTCCTTTGTCAACAAGCTTGATGTTTCCGATTTGGAAAAGTGGTTGAAACTTCCCTTTTCTAAGGTGGTGCGCGGATCAGCGGTGGTCAAAGGAGCGGTGGATCTGTCGCTGACAGAGCCCCTGGAAATTCATTTGCGCTCGAATCTCTCCGGCGTAAGCGTGAACCTGGTGGAGCCATACGGGAAGAAAGCCCAGGAAGAACGTGATTTTTCAGCGGATATTATCATTCAAAATGATCAACCCATGCGCGTGAAAGCCGGTTACGGAGATAAGCTGAACGCGGCGGTGATATTGGCGCGCAAGCAGGATCAATTCAGTCTCGTCGGTGCGAATTTGCGCTTTGGCAGCGGAGCCGCGGATTGGCCGCAGACGGCGGGAATTTATATTACCGGACAATTCAAGCAGCTGGATTGGGGCAGGATCAAGACTTACATGAATCAATATTCGGGCAAGCCCATGTCAGGAGTCTCCCTGAAGGCAATTGATATTCTGGCGGATCAGCTGACCCTGGGCGGACAGACCCTAACCAGTCTCAGGCTGCAAGCCTCGCCTTCACAAAACGGTTGGGATGTGGTTCTTGACAGTCCCGAAATCAAGGGACAGATCAAAGTGCCTGCGAATTTTGATAGAAAAGGTGTCATATCCGCTCAGCTGCAGAAAGTTGATCTGCATGCTGCAACGGGTGCGGGCGTTTCTGAAATGCTGATGGACCTGAAAACGGTTCCGGGCATTTCATTGGCGGTGAATGACTTGAGATATAATGATATGCCGCTTGGCCAGGTGACGTTTAAGGCGGTGCCCGGCGCCAAAGGCTTGAATATCCAAACGCTGCGTATTGTCTCGCCGCGTATTGATCTGCACGCGAACGGGAACTGGACACAAGGCGACAAGA
Source organism: Aquicella siphonis (assembly GCF_902459485.1). Taxonomy (NCBI): domain Bacteria; kingdom Pseudomonadati; phylum Pseudomonadota; class Gammaproteobacteria; order Legionellales; family Coxiellaceae; genus Aquicella; species Aquicella siphonis. The sequence continues at coordinate 1,579,789 of NZ_LR699119.1, read as the reverse complement.
GATATGTCACCCATTTGCAAGGCGGTGCCACCTCCGCGCGTGTCAGTGAACTCCTCAGCAGTTTCGGCATGGATGTCACGAATTTCATCTCCAGCAACGGCAGTCTGAATTTTGATCTGACGTGGAATGATGCTCCCTATGCACCGTCATTATCCAGCATGAACGGGCGCGCGTCACTGGTGCTTGGCCCGGGGAGGATTGTGGATGTCGGACAGGAAAATAGCGCCAAAATGGATTTGGGGCGTATGTTGAGCATTTTCAGTTTGCAGACGATTCCGAGACGGCTCGCACTGGATTTCAGCGATGTTTTTCAGAAGGGATACAGCTTTGATTCAGTGCGCGGAGATTTTAACGTGCAGAATGGAGATATCTATACAAAAAACCTGCGCTTCGAAGGGCCGGTCGCGCGTGTCGGCATCAACGGCCGTATCGGGCTGAAGAACAAGGATTATAATTTCATCCTAAGCGTTACCGCGCATGTGACATCCAGTATCCCGGTCGCGGCGACACTGCTTACGGGAAATCCTCTGATAGGCCTGGGCGCGCTCGCGGTGAATACCGTGATCGGCTCACAGGTATCCAGCGCCACCACGAATTATTATTCGGTGACAGGGCCATGGAACAACCCCACGTGGACGTCTGTGAAATCATCCGGCAGCAAATAATGATCCAAGGTATGGCGGCTTCCCAGTCCTGGTTGTTGATCAAACGTCCTGTTATGATTAACTGACCAACACTCGCAGCCCGGATGCCGGCATGTCAATCAAGCGCAATTTGATCTTATTTTTTTTTCTGTGTTTTCACGCGGATCTGTATGCCTTCCAGCTGGAAGAAACAACAATTTCACGCGTGCACGCCGCGATAAAAAATCATGAAATCACTTGTGAGCAACTGGTTTCAGCCTACATCGAAAGAATCAAACGCTTTGATTTAAGCATGGTTGATTCAGCGCCTATTAATGCGGTCACCGAAATCAATCCTTCAGCCTTGCAAGACGCGCGCTCGCTTGACGAAAATTATGTCAAGACGCGCCGTCTGAGCGGATCGCTTCATTGTGTGCCTGTTATCTTGAAAGACAATCTGGACAGTTACGACACGACAACAACGACAGGTTCTTACGCCTTGCTGGGAAACCAGCCTGTTAATGACGCCTATCTCACGGCGTTATTACGCAAGGCTGGCGCGATTGTTTTGGCCAAAGGCGGTATGGATGAGTTTGCCTGGGGCATGATGGGAATCAGCAGCCGAAATGGGCGCATAGGTAACGCCTATCATGCAGACCTCAACCCTGGCGGCTCCAGCGGCGGTCCGGCTGCCGCAGTGAGCGCCAACTTTGCGCTGGCGGGCATTGGTTCTGACAATAGTGGTTCAGTGCGAATTCCCGCGGTTTATAATGGCTTGATCGGATTGCGTCCCGGGACCGGGCTGATCAGCCAGTCAGGTTTGTTTCCGATGGGAAAGATGGACGGTGTGGCCGGTCCCATGACTCGCACGGTGGAAGATCTCGCGCGTATCCTGGATGTGATCGCGCGCCCTGATCCGCAAGATGAAAAAACCCTGTCAGTGCCGCGAGTGAAGACATACGCGGTGTTTCTGAACTCAGATGGGTTACGCGGGAAACGCATAGGCATTGTGCGTCGGGTTGGGGGACTGGATACATTCAGAGATATGCCTGACAACGTGGCTGCTATCATGCAAAAAACCTATGCCCGCATGAAAAACCTGGGTGCCGTTTTCATTAATGTCGAATTGCCGGAGTTCAACAGTAATCGTGACTTGAATCAGGCGGGCGAGATACAGGATGTGAATCGCTATCTGTCCTCGTTTCCTGCCGTGCGGAAAAATTTTCGTGATATCTGTGAATCAGACCGGACACGCAACTTTGGTTCCATCAAATCCTGTCTGGCATTCATGAGCAGGACCAGCAAACAGACAGGCAGGCAAATCCGGCGCGCGCAGCAAATATTCGCGAACAACAAGTCTTATGTGACGCGGATGATGAACAAACATCATCTCGATGCGCTGTTGATTCCCATTTCAACACGAGGCGTCGCGAATTATGACGCGATGTCAGTCAATACGTGGCGCGCGCCGGTTTCCTCCAATTCTGGGCTGCCTTCCATTGCTTTCCCTGTTGGTTATCTGCGCGGGCTGCCTGTAGGCATTGAATTGATAGGCAAGGAAAATGCGGAACCATTGTTGATTCAAATGGTATACGCGCACGAACAGCACTCGCGCGCGCGGCCAGTGCCGGTCATGCCTCCGCCAAATGAACGGATAGCGGAAATATCAGCTCCCGAGTTTAATAATGTCATTAATCAACTGGGCAGGAAATCGTATGATTCGGTGTTGAAGGCAAGCGGTAATGATGAAAAAAAATTAACGCCGGAGGTTTTTCGCCGTTTGGCGAAATCTGTGCTGCTTCAACAGTGAGCTTAAGCTGAGCTGCCGGACGTCTTGCTGCGCCATATGTGGTTCGAGACGCCGCTGACGCGGCTCCTCACCACGAACGGAAGGCACTCAATCCGTTCGCTCCTTCGACAAGCTCAGGCCTGTCCTGAGGAGGCACGCAGTGCCGTCTCGAAGGGCTTATCCCAGGAAGACGCGAAACGCCTGTCTTGAAGGGATACGGTAATCCAGCGCAGGTTGCTTTTCAGGGGTTCAAATCATGTCTTCGCACAGGTTTTCTTTTTATCCTTGACTCGGGCAAGGGCTTCCAGGACATAAGAATGATTTTTCAAGCGTGACAGTTTTTTTTGTGACTGCTCTTTCGCGGATTTTTCAACAGACAGTCTTTTTTGCCGTGCCAGATGACGGGCGCGGGCATGCCTGGCGACGGCCTGTTTTTCTTGCTCGCGCTCCGCGGGTTCAGGATGGATAGTCAGATCAATGCAGTCCACAGGGCAGGGGGCGATACACAGCTCACAACCTGTGCACTCACTGGCGATCACCGTGTGCATTTGTTTCGCGCTTCCCAGGATGGCGTCCACCGGGCAGGCTTGAATGCACTTGGTGCAGCCTATGCATTCATTTTCACGTATCACCGCAAGCAGCCGGGGCTTGGTTTTTTTCTCCATTTCGGGTACATGGGGTTCAGTATCCACACCCATTGCCGCTCCCAGGGCGCGTAAGGTGCTGACACCCCCGGGCGGGCATAAATTCACGGGAGCGTTTTCAAATACCATGGCTTCAGCATAGGGCATGCACCCACCGTAACCACACAACCCGCATTGAGTTTGTGGTAATAAGGCATCCAGCAGTTCCGGCGTGACTTTACTCATGTGCGCATCGATGGCTATTTAACTTTCATGCCGGGCTGTGCGCCATTTTCGGGGCTGACAATGTATAATCTCCCGTCTTCGGAACCTGAAGCGACAATGACCATTCCTTCTGACAGGCCAAAACGCATTTTGCGCGGCGCCAGATTGGCGACAATCACAACTTGTCGGCCAATCAATTGCTCTGGCTGATAAGAAGATTTGATGCCTGCGAAAATCTGCCTGGTTTCGCTGCCCAGATCGACTTTCAGCCGCAATAATTTATCCGCGCCTTCCACGGATTCGGCTTCCAGGACTTGAGCGATGCGCAAATCTATTTTGTTAAAATCGTCAATGCTGATAAATTCCTTTTCTTTTGTCTGCACCGGCTCGACGGTTGGCGCGGATGCTTGAGCGGTGGATTTTTCAATATCTTGTTTTGCAGCCATTTTCATTGCCTCTATCTGTTTGGGATCGATACGGTGGATAAGGGGTTGGAATTCGTGAATGGGATGATCAAGCAAGGGCTTGTTCTTGTCTTGCCATTGTAATGGCGGCACTCTTAAAAAACTTTCCGCCTGTCCGGCTGTTTGCGGCAGCACAGGCTTTAAATAGATCATGAGAATGCGGAAAAGATTGATGCCCATGGAGCAGACGTCGTGCACCTCCTGCTGTTTGTTTGCGTCTTTTATCAGCGCCCAGGGTTTCTTTTCATCGACATACTGGTTTGCGCGGTCAGCAAGCGCCATGATCTGCCTGACGGCATGGCTGTATTCCATGTTTTGAAAGCATTCCGAGATGCTGTCACCGGCGTTCGCGAAATCATCATAAAGCAATTGTTCTGCGCAGCGGGCTGACAGTTTCCCGCCGAAATGCTTGTTGATGAAACTGGCGCAGCGGCTGGCGATATTAATGAATTTGCCTACGAGGTCCGAGTTAATGCGCTGGGTAAAGTCATCGAAATGAATATCCAGGTCTTCTATGCGATCGCTCAGCTTGGCGGCGAAATAATAGCGCAGATATTCGGGATTCAGGTTTTGAAGGTAAGTTCTGGCCTTGATGAAGGTGCCGCGCGATTTCGACATTTTCTGCCCGTCTATAGTCAGGAAGCCATTGGCAAAAATGGCTGACGGCGTGCGGAATTGAGCGCCATGCAGCATGGCCGGCCAGAACAGTGCATGAAAATAAATGATATCCTTGCCGATGAAATGATAGAGTTCAGCCTGGCTTTCAGGTCCCCAGAAATCTTCAAAGCGCAGGTCTTTATTGCGTTCACACAGGTTAAGAAAGCTTGCCATATACCCGACCGGCGCATCCAGCCAGACATAAAAGTATTTGTTTTTTTCACCCGGGATGGCGAAACCGAAATACGGGGCGTCGCGCGAAATGTCCCATTCGCGCAAACCATCGTTAAACCATTCGTCCAGTTTGTTTGTGACCTGGGCTTGCAAATGTCCGCGCCGTGTCCATTGTTTCAGGAAGTCTTCGTAATTTTGCAGTTTGAAAAAATAATGTTCCGATTCCTTTTCAACCGGTTGCACGCCCGAAAGGGTTGAAAACGGATTTTTCAGGTCGGTGGGTAAATAGGTGGCTCCACAAACTTCGCAGTTATCGCCGTACTGGTCTTTTGCGCCGCAGTTGGGGCATTCACCCTTGATATAACGGTCTGGCAGGAACATGTTTTTAACCGGATCATACAATTGTTTGATCGTGCGTTTGACAATATTTCCCGCATTCATATGACGCTTGAAAATGGTTTCTACCAGTTGTCTGTTTTCCTGGGAGTGGGTGGTGTAGTAATTGTCAAAGCCGATATGAAAGTCCGCAAAATCCTTTTCATGGTCTTGCCGCATGTTTTCAATCAGGGTTTCCGGCGCGATTCCCAGTTTTTCCGCCTGTATCATGATGGGCGTGCCGTGGCAGTCGCTGCCGCAAATATAAAGGCAGGTATTGCCCAGCATTTTTTGCAGCCGCACCCAAATGTCTGCCTGGATGTATCCCACCATGTGCCCGAGGTGCAGCGAACCATTCGCATAGGGCAGCGCATTCGTGACCAAGATTTTACGTTTACCTGACATCGTATTTTTCCTTAGCTACTTTAGCTTTTTTCAAAAAGTGTTAAAGTATAGCAAAATCAAAATCCCGTGGAGAGTGTTGTGTTGCAGAAAGAGATAGAAAACCGGCTGACAAGCTACCAAGATCCTGTGCTGGATGGTGCCGCGGGCACTGTCAAGGCGGTAAAACGTGTTGTGATTGAACAGGATAAGGTGGCGGTTGAACTGGTTTTCGGCTATCCGCATGCCAGCCTCAAACAGGAAATCATTTCCAGGCTCACGGACCGGATCGCGCCGCTTGTCCCGGGTAAATTGATTGAAATCAATCTGACCGCGCAAATCGATGCCCATGTAGGCAGACAAGGAATGCAAGGCCTGCCTCAGATCAAGAATATTGTGGCGGTGGCTTCCGGCAAGGGCGGAGTCGGAAAGTCGACGGTTGCCATCAATCTTGCTCTCGCGCTTTCGCGCGAAGGGGCCCGGGTCGGCATGCTTGACGCCGACATTTACGGCCCCAGTCAGCCCGCTATGCTGGGGACAGCCGGAGAGCGCCCGGTGGTTAAGGAGCGCGCCATTCATCCGCTTAGGCGGCATGGCATTCAGTCTATTTCCATCGGGAACCTGGTCGATGCGTCTTCGGCGATGGTTTGGCGCGGCCCCATGCTGGGCAAGGCGCTGGAACAGTTAATGTATGATACAGTCTGGGAAAACCTGGATTATCTCATTGTGGATTTGCCGCCTGGTACCGGCGATGTGCAATTGACGCTATGCCAGAAAATTCCTGTCAGCGGCGCGGTGATTGTCACGACGCCGCAAGATCTGGCGCTGCTGGATGTCAGGCGTGCCTGTGAAATGTTTAATAAGCTGGGCGTGCCTATTCTAGGCGTTGCGGAAAACATGAGTATTTATCATTGTCCTCAATGCGGGCATGCCGAACAGGTTTTTGGACAGGGCGGCGGCGCCAGACTGGCTGACGAATATGGCCTGGCCTTGCTGGGGATGATTCCACTGGATATCCGTATACGCGAAATGACAGACAGCGGACATCCTCCCGTTGTTCAAGAACCCGAGAGCCGTTATGCTAAAGCGTTTTATGCTATTGCACATAGAACAGCGGCCCGGTTGTCCATGCAGGCGAAAGATTATACGTCCAGATTTCCCCGAGTCGTAGTGCAACAAGCCAAGTAAACGGAGTGCGACCACATGAGCATCAAATCAGACAAATGGATACGCCGCATGGCGAGTGAGCATGGCATGATTTCACCTTTTGAAGCGCGCCAGGTCAGACAGGGAGTAAATGGTAAAATCGTATCCCACGGAACATCCAGCTACGGCTATGATATTCGCTGTTCAAATGAATTCAAGATATTCACCAATATTAATTCCGCGGTGGTTGATCCCAAGAATTTCGCACCGGAAAGTTTTGTGGATGTGACGTCAGATGTTTGCATCATTCCTCCGAATTCTTTCGCTTTGGCGCGCAGCGTGGAATATTTTCGCATTCCTCGCAATGTGTTAGTTATCTGCCTGGGTAAATCCACTTATGCGCGCTGCGGCATTATCGTAAATGTCACTCCGCTGGAACCGGAATGGGAAGGGCATATCACGCTCGAGTTTTCCAATACCACACCGCTTCCTGCCAAGATTTATGCCAATGAAGGTGTGGCGCAATTACTGTTTCTGCAATCCGATGAAGAATGTGAAACTTCCTATAAAGACAGAGGCGGGAAATATCAGGGTCAAAAAGGCGTGACACTTCCTATCACATGATGAGGCGGGAAAGGCTGCACTATTCAGGCTGAATTTGAACGGCGCGCGTAATGGCCAGGCCATTCATTCAAATGGGTAATGTATCAGTCGCTTTCGTCATCCAGGTCTGCCTGGGAAACCGCTTCAATAGGAGTCTTACGATTATCATTGACCTTTTCGCGTAATTCTTTCCCGGGTTTGAAGTGCACGGCGTATTTGGGGTTAGTGATAAGCTTTTCCCCGGTTTTGGGGTTGTGCGCGCGACGCGGAGGACGAAAATGCAGATTGAAGCTGCCAAATCCGCGAATCTCGATTCTTCCACCCTGACTGAGTATATTGCTCATATGATCAATGATATGGTTAACACTCAGTGCGATATCTTTTTCCGGAAGGTGAGGAAAGTGCTTGCTGAGTTCGCCGATAAGTTGTGATTTGATCAACATATCCTTTCAGCAGTTAGCTGCCTCCGTTTCTTGGGGTATAGTTTCAATATAACTCAATGGCTTAGCAAGTCAAGAGGGCAGCTTGGCCAGATTCAGCTAAAAATGTATAATAAATAATCAATTAAGTAAAATGATATCTGTATTCAGACGCTTAATCCTATCCGCCTCTCTCCCGGTTAATTATTTTGAATGCTGTAAAAATCCATTACCGCCTTGTTCCATTGTCCAGGCTGTTCCAGGTTGCTTAAATGACCGGAGTTGGAAAGAGTCACTAGCCGGCTGTTTTTCGCGCGCGCATGCATGTCTTCGCTTTCCCTGGGCGGAATGGCACTATCTTGATCGCTGGTAATGATCAATACCGGAACAGATGTTTCGCTGAGTATATGCGTGGTGTCACCTCGCAGCGCCATTCCGCGCAGGCCAGAAGCGATGCCGTTAGCCGTTTGTCCGGAAAAAATGGCGCGCGCGGTTGAGCGGGTCTGTTCACTGGCGTTTGCAGACAAGGCCTTGTTCATAAAGCTGTTAATGAATGCTTCGGTACCATGAGTCAAAACATCTTGCGCGGCGGCCTCGCGTTGCGCCTTGACGTCAGCGCTGTCTGCTGTGGAGCGGGTATTGGACAGTATAATTCCTGCAACCCGGTCGGGATATTGGCTTAAAAAGGCTAATACAACATATCCCCCCATGGACTCGCCGCCCAGGATCGCTTTTTTGATGTGCAATTCATCCATGATTTTTTTGATATGCTGCGCATGCTCACTCATGGTGACGGCTTCCCCCTGTGCTGGCTTGCCATGCCCAAATCCTTGCAAATCCGGAGTGATGATCCGGAATGAAGATTTCAGGCCGTCAATTTGCGGCGCCCATAAACGGCTGTCCGCCGGGAACGCATGAACCAGGATCAGAGGGGTGCCTTGACCAGCGGTGGAGTAGGATATTTCTGGCTGAAGGCTGCGAACAGAAGGCTTTTCAGCCGCGATATTCACGGCAGGATAGAGAAGACAGACTGTAAGAATCAGCAATAATCTTGTCCATTCTGTCATTGAGGCAAAAAAATGACTGAAGCAGGTGCGCACGGCGTATTCCTTTTATGATGATGAATGACTGTTACGTTATGTTTTAAGTGAAGCCGTGCCTGAAATACAATTAATCTTTTCAATTAGTACGATAGCGGTTGACTATCGCGGCACGGGCGGCGGCTGATTGCTGATCAGAACATTATTTATTGTCGCGCCAATAAGATAATGGGTTTCTTTCGCGTATTTCTTTTTGAATTCCAGGTATTCTTTCATACCCATGATGGCAAACATTGGAGTGCTGCTGTGCCAGCGCTGCCAGAAGGTTTTGTCCTTGATCATCCATTCGCGGGTGTCTTGATGCTGCATCCCATAAGTCAATTCATTTTTCCAGTTCAGAATGGTCACGCGCTGCTGAAGGTAGAAAGGCAAATCCTGGTAATACTGGTTATAGGTGACAACTTCAGCATGCGGTTTCAACAAAGGTTTTAATTGCTGTGCCAAGGGAGCAATGGTGCGCGTGTCTATGGAGGGCATGGCCGCAAGGCAGAACAGGAGAAAAGCACAAGATGTGGATAGTATGATTGCAATGGCCTTGCCAAGGTTTCGGGAAGCGTAAAACCAGGCAGCGAATGATCCCAGCATGAGGACGGCGGCGGCGAAACCAAGGTATAGCGCGGCAGTGCCTGGCTGGGGCAAGGCTGTGCGTCGCGGGAAAAGGATGAGTGCGGCGGATATAAAGAGTGCGCTGACCAGTACGCAGGCGAAACCTGCTTTGATACCTTTGCCAGGCGCTTGCTGCTGGGCAGCCTTGCTTAAATATCGCGCAGTCAGGATGGCGAGAGGAGGGATAACGGGTAAAATATAAGGTATCAATTTGGATTTGGAAAATGAGAAAAAGGCAAATATCAGGAGTGCCCATAGGAGTAAAAAGAGTTCGTTGCGGTATTGGTGCCATTGCTGCCGTGATTTTGGAGCCAGGTTGGCAATCGCTTGGGGTAAAAATGCAATCCAGGGAAAAAAACCCATCATCAGGTTGGGAATAAAAAACCATGCCGGCTGATAGTGGCCGACTTTCAAGGTGGTATAACGCAGAAAATGCTGTTTGATAAAATAGAAATAAAAAAACTCCGGATTTCTCATGCCGACCATCACGTGCCAGGGTGCGGCGATAAGAAGAAAAACCAGCAGACTGGATGGAAGATAAAGCCGGGCAAGCAGGCGCCATTCTCCCAGGCACAGGATCCAGGCCCCGATAATCATGGCCGGGAACACTAGTCCTATCAAGCCTTTTGTCAGCACGGCGCATGCCGCCGCGGCAGCAGATCCCCACATGCAAAAACGACGGGCATAACCCATGGGCTGATGTGTGCCTAATAAAAAAGCATAAAGTGTGGCAGTGAGGAATACAGTAACGGGCAGATCCAGGCTGATCATGTGGGACATGACAAAATAAAGTGCGCTGCTGCCCAGAATCAACGCGGCATACAAGCCGGTAGTGCGGTCATATAATTTGCGCGCAGTCACATAGGTAAGCAGGCATCCCGATAATCCCAGCACGGCATTAATGCTGCGCAGAGACCAGAGACTGAGGCCGAAGGCGTGAATGGCGCCGGACTCCAGCCAGTAAAACAAGACTGGTTTTTCAAAGTATTTGATCCCGTTCAGGTAGGGCGTGACATAATCGCCGCTGGCGACCATTTCTCGGGCAATTTCCGCATACCTCCCTTCATCAGGCACAAATAATGGCCGTACTCCCAATAAAATGAAAAACAAACCTCCCAGAACCAGCGTGAGGAACAAGATGTCATTTCGCCAGGTATGGTGTTGGTCAGGCAGCTTTGCCTCCTGCATATACATTTGTTTTCGCCCAAGGAGTAACAGATTGCAAAATTTATCACAACAATACGGGTTGGACGAGACATTTTCAGAAGTTTACAATCATCAGCCGCGGGAGGTGTTTGATTTTGGGAGATAAAAATTTCGGATCTTAAGTTATAATGACTCCAATTCGTTGACGGGCTTGTGCATGTATATGAAAAAAATCTTGTTAGCCGCAATGGCTGCGGCATGGATGCCGGTTACCTCCGTGCAGGCGGTAAGAGTGGCCGCTCTTTACCAGGCTGAGGTTCCGGTGATATCACAAACCGGCGAAAGCAGGGAACAGGCGGTCAGGGACGGATTCCTCCAGGTGTTGATCAAGGTGAGCGGAGATCCGCAGATCGAAAAAAACCCGCTTATCCGGGCCAGTCTGAAGCGGGCTGAGTATTATGTGCATGATTACAGTTTTTCTACTGAAACACCCGAGTCATCGCAGTATTTATTACAGATCCAGTACGAACCCAGGGATATTAATCGTCTGCTGAAAAAGGCCAGGGTCGCTTACTGGGGCGAGAACAGGCCGTTGATTCTGGTGTGGGTGGCTGTGGCGGGGCAAGACCAGGATGCCGCTATCATTGGCAGTGAGTCGTCGGGTTCCGTTTATCAGAACATACATCAGATGGGGAAAAAATATGGCCTTCCCCTGATTTTTCCCATGATGGATGTCAGTGATATCAACCTCGTATCGCCGGAAGATGTGGCTTCCCTGTCCCTGGAACCTTTAAAAGATGCTTCCAGACGATATAGTCCCGATGTGCTGTTGATAGGCGACATCCGGGAAACTGAAACCGGGGTGCAAAGCAAATGGCAAATGCAGATGAACACGACCCAGTGGAACTGGAAAATAAATGGAAAATCCATGGAGGCGGTGGTGACCTCCATCATGAATCAAGTCAATCAGACCCTGATCAGCCAGTATGATCTCAGGCCGGCTGGCGAGAGGGAAACGTCACTGCATCTCGAAGTGACCCATATCCTGAAACCGGATGATTTGTCGCGCCTGATCAGGCATATCAAAAACCTGGCAGTTGTCGAACGGGTTGAATTGTCTCAAGTGGAAGATGACAAGGTGGATCTGACCGTTCGCGTCCGCGGTCCGCTAGAAGTGTTTCGGCAGCAGTCTCTAACCGGCAATCATCTGGTATTAAAATCCCAGAATCAGGGCTTGAGCAGGCTGAATTATGAGTGGATGCGCTAATCATGCATAGATCATCGGCGCAGTTAACACTGGGATTGAGTTTGAAAGATGAAGCAACGTTTGATAATTTTTATTCTGGCAGCAACGGAGAAATTGTCGCGGAACTTAAAAAGACGGCCAGCGGACAAGGCGAGAGGGTGATTTATCTCTGTGGAACCCGGGGCCAGGGATGCAGCCATCTGCTCCAGGCTTCCTGTCACTATGCGCATCAGCATCAAATCAGCTCTGTTTATCTGCCGCTTGCGAACATGATGTCGTTAACGCATGAAGTATTAAGCGGACTGGAATCCCTGGACCTGGTCTGCATTGATGACATGCACAGGGCCGCCGGTCATGCTGAGTGGGAGGAGGCCGTATTCCATCTCTATAACCGCATCTATGATTCAGGTGGAAAAATCATCATGGCGGCGAATGATTTGCCCAAGGCGATTCATCTTCGCCTGCCTGATCTGACTTCCCGTCTTTCATGGGGAATGGTTTATCAACTGCATCCCGTTTCGGATGCTGAAAAGCTTACCATTCTGACCCTGCGCGCTAACCGCCGCGGCATTACGCTGCCGGAAGAAGTTGGAAAGTATATCTTGACGCATTGCCCGCGGCATATGGGGACGTTATTTGCTGCTCTGGATGTGTTGGACAAGGCGTCGCTTGCGGCTCAGCGCCGCCTGACGATTCCTTTTGTAAAGGAAGTTCTAGAGATTTGATCATGTCCGCTTCTTTTTCACGCAGCCATGATGGATAAGCTCGAAATGATTGACGGCAATGAATAAATAAAAATGGGAGAGGGTTATGTCACAAATCAGAGAAATCAGGGCCCGCGAAATTCTGGATTCACGCGGCAATCCAACGGTTGAGGCCGATGTCATTTTGACTTCCGGCAAAATGGCGCGGGCAGCGGTGCCGTCCGGCGCGTCCACAGGCTCGCGCGAAGCGCTGGAACTGCGCGACAAGGACAGGCACCGTTACCTGGGAAAAGGCGTGCAACTGGCCGTTGCATTCATCCGCAACGATTTGTGCGCCGCCCTGAAAGGATTTGATGTGACGCGCCAGCAGGAAATTGATGATGCCATGCTGGAACTGGATGGAACTGAAAACAAGGAAAAATTCGGCGCGAATGCTTTGCTGGCAGTTTCGCTCGCCGTCGCCAAGGCTGCGGCAGAAAGCCGAGGCGAGCCGTTATATCAATACCTGGGCGCCCGAACCGAATACCAGCTGCCTGTTCCCATGATGAATATCATCAACGGCGGAGCGCATGCGGACAATAACCTCGATTTTCAGGAATTCATGATACTGCCAGTGGGCGCGCCATTGTTTTCTGATGCCTTGCGCGCGGGCGTTGAAGTATTTCATCATCTGAAACAAATTTTGAAATCCCGGAAGTATAATACCAATGTTGGAGATGAAGGCGGATTTGCACCCGATCTTCCTCATCAGGAAGCCGCGGTGGAATTGATACTGGAAGCCATTGAGCGCGCCGGTTATCAGTCTGGAAAAGACATTTTTCTCGGGCTGGATGTTGCCAGCAATGAATTGTACCGGGATGGGCAATACCATCTGACGGGAGAAAACCGCATTTTATCCCCGGACGAATTTATTGAATACCTTGGCCGCTTCGTTGACCAGTATCCGGTGATTTCTATCGAAGACGGGATGGCGGAAAATGACTGGGAGGGATGGCGCAAACTCACGCGGCGTTTGGGCGATAGGGCGCAGCTGGTTGGTGATGATTTGTTTGTCACGAATACTCGCCTGCTGCAGCAGGGGATTGATCAGCACGCAGCGAATGCCATATTGATCAAGCCCAACCAGATCGGCACTTTGACTGAAACCCTGGCTGCCATCCAGATGGCAAAGAATGCTAAATATAATACTGTTATTTCGCATCGTTCGGGTGAAACCGAAGATACGACCATATCTGATCTCGCTGTCGCCACTAACGCAGGCCAGATTAAAACCGGATCCTTATGCCGTACTGATCGTGTGGCGAAATACAATCAATTATTGCGTATCGAAGAAATGCTCGGCAATCATGGACAATATGCCGGTATGCGGGTCTTTTCCCGGCTGGATTTGCGATCCAAGTCAAGAGAGACGAATTAATGTCAGGGATGCGTTTGAATTTACTCGGTATAGTCCTGATCGGTGTTCTGGCGTTGCTTCAATACCGGTTATGGTTTGAAAACGGGGGCATACGCGACATGTCGCGGCTCAAGCAGACACTGGCCAGGCAGGCCAGTGAAAATGAACTTTTAAAAAAGCGCAATGAAGAGCTTTTATTTCAAATCCAGCGGCTTCAGAATAGTGCGGATGCGGCAGAAGCCCGCGCGCGCAATGAGTTAGGCATGATCAAGAAGGATGAGAAATTTTATCAGATTGTGCATTGAACATTGCGGTAACACCAGTTCATAAAAGGAAGATGAATGAAGATATTAATTAGCAATGATGATGGGGTTCATGCGCCGGGGTTGATGTACCTCGCCAACGCATTGGAAAAAACCGCCGATATCACGGTTGTTGCACCTGATCGTAATCGCAGCGGAGTGAGTAACTCGTTGACACTGGAGAATCCATTGCGTGTTGTGACGGCATCAAACGGTTATTACAGTGTCAATGGCACGCCTACCGATTGTGTGCATCTTGCTGTCACGGGACTGCTTAAGGAAATGCCTGATATGGTGGTCTCCGGCATCAATGAAGGGTCTAACTTGAGTGACGACGTGCTTTATTCCGGAACGGTCGCCGCCGCTACCGAAGGGCGTTTTCTCGGCCTGCCCTCCATTGCGATTTCCCTGGCCGGCCCCCGTTGCGAGCATTACGACACGGCTGCGCAAATTGCCAAAATCCTGGTGGAGCGGCTGCGGGAAACACCTTTAACATCAGACACGATTTTGAATGTTAACGTGCCCGATGTGCCGTTCGCTGAATTGCGCGGCATCCAGGTGACGCGCCTGGGCACGCGGCACATTGCTGAACCGACGATCAAGGCTATCGATCCCAGAGGTAGAAAAATATATTGGGTGGGCCAGCCGGGGCCTGAGCAAGATGCCGGTCCGGGAACGGATTTTTACGCGGTGAATACAGGCTATGTGTCCGTGACTCCCCTGCACCTGGATTTGACGCATTACAAGGTATTGGATGAATTATCCAACTGGGTTCAACCGCTGCAAATAGGATAGAAGGGTGATCCAAACAATTTATAACTGTATTTTAACTGTCATGGTCTGCCTGCTAGTGAGTGCTTGCAGCGATGTGGAAACCTATGCTCCGGTGACAGACCTCAGTCATATCGAACCTGTTCCAAAATCGGGAACACACCGCGTTTCAAAAAATGAAACATTATATGAAATCGCCTGGCGTTACGGGCTGGATTACCGCTATCTTGCGCGGCTAAACCAGATCAGTCCGCCATACACCATTCATACACAACAAATCATCTACCTGAACGGCAAGCCGGTCTCCGCTGCCATCCGGCAGGAGCGCCGACAGGCTGCCGCGACAGCTTCTGTGCTTCCGGCATCGGCACTTTCTTCGCCGCAGCCACGCCCGTCTGTTTCTGCCAATGAGAGCCGAATTCAGCGCGAGCCGAATTATTCGGTCAGCGGGTGGCGATGGCCGGCCCGAGGCGATGTAATTAATGCCTTCTCCAGGGTGAACAAGGGAATCAATATTGCAGGGCGGTTAGGTGAGCCGGTGTATGCGGCGGCGGCAGGTAAGGTCGTCTATAGCGGTAATGGTCTGAGGGGTTATGGGAACCTGATTATTATTAAACATAATAGCTTATATCTGTCAGCATATGCGCATAATAATTTGGTTTTGGTGCAAGATGGCGACTGGGTCAAGCAAGGGCAAAAAATTGCCGAAATGGGGAAGACAGGAGCAGACAAGGTCATGCTGCATTTTGAAATCAGGCGCGCCGGCAAGCCTGTTGATCCCATGTCCTTGTATCATTCAGGTAAATCCTAGAAACAAGGCGGCTGCTTACATTCTGGCGGATGGGATCCGGATGATATCCATTTTCACGCTTTTTGTTGATACCAGGAAGCGCTATTAAGTGTATCCTGGGAAACGTTCCTTTCTAATCAGATAGATATCCGGGCAGTCAGCCTTGGACAAGGCTGTTTTCTTAGCCTTTTAGGATTGATTTCAATATATAATATTTATAGGGTTTCCGTTTCTCTTCCGAGGTCTTCTTATGTCGAGAATCAAAAAAGGGAAGGTGCGCGGCAAGCAGGCGTCCCTTGAAAATGACAAGGAGGTATCGGTTGCGGATGAAGAAATAGAGCCAGCAGACCATGACCCGGATTTGAATGACGACAGCAAGGCCGCGCCGCAGATTGAACATGCCGGAAATAATCATAAAAATGGATCTGCTCCAGCCGTGCCTGTGACCAGCGAGAAGACAACTTCTCTGGATCCCACACAAATTTATCTGAAAGAAATCGGTTTTTCTCCATTATTGACCGCACAGGAAGAAGTTTACTATGGCCGTCTGGTCATGAAAGGTGATCCTGCGGCGCGCAAAAAAATGATAGAAAGCAATTTGCGGCTGGTAGTGAAGATTGCGCGCCATTATTACAACCGCGGTCTGGAGTTTTCGGATCTGATTGAAGAAGGGAATCTGGGTTTACTGCGTGCGGTTGAAAAGTTTGATCCTGAACGCGGATTTCGTTTTTCAACCTATGCCACCTGGTGGATTCGTCAGACGATAGAAAGAGCCATTATGAACCAGACCCGAACCATACGACTGCCCATACATGTGTTGCGAGAACTCAATATGTATCTGTCAACCGCGCGTGAATTAATGAAAACGCAGGATCACGAGCCTTCTTATCACGAAATTGCCGATGCACTGGATAAATCAATCGATGATGTTAAAAACATGATGGAATTGAATGAGCATATGGTTTCGCTGGATATGCAGGTTTCTGGCGAAAATTCCACGGGTAAACCGCTGGTGGAAGCGCTCGCGGATAAAAACGCGGCGGACCCGGCGGATTTGCTGGCGAATGAATATCTTCATGAGAGCCTGGAACGCTGTCTCAGCGAGTTAAATGAAAAGCAGCGTGAGGTATTATGCAGGCGGTTTGGTCTGGGCGGTTATGAGCGCCAGACACTGGAAGAAGTGGGGAAAGCGGTGGGACTGACGCGTGAACGTGTGCGTCAGATCCAGATGAGCGCGTTGAAATCTCTGCGCGAAATCATGGAACGGTACGGGTTGGACAGCGATATCCTTTAAAACAAGACATCGCGGCAAGCCGTCATCCGCTCGCATCATGATTTTGTTTCTCACGATTTGTCACTATTTCAAGCGTCAGCCGCTTGGCCTTGTTCTGCCCGGATAAAAAATCGGACTGAACTTCCCTGTCCAGTCCGGTCGGCATCATGCAAATTCGAACGTCGTGCTGAGTTTTTTCTCTACCGGAAGGTTTTTTAATTTCACATAGGCTGGCAAGCCTTGGTGGAAGGGCGGATAGTCTTCACCCTGAATCAACGGGGCAAGGTAGCGGCGGCAAGCATCGGTAATGCCAAACCCATTTTCAGAAATGTATTCGCGAGGCATTTTGACTTCCACGTTCGCGACTTTTTCCAGCGGCGCCTCACCTATGGTCCAGCGATAGGTCTCGCCTTTTTCGCGCACTATGATGGGCATGACCGCGTTCTTTCCGGACAATGCCATTTCTACGGCGGACTTACCAACGGCGTAAGCCTGTTCCACATCTGTTTTGGAGGCTATATGTCTAGCGGCGCGCTGCAGATAATCAGCAAGAGCCCAATGGTATTTATAACCCAGTTTGTCCTTGATGAGTTTGGCAATCACGGGTGCGACGCCGCCTAATTGCTTGTGACCGAACGCATCCACCAGTCCCTGTTCGGAGATGAAGTCGCCATCGGGATTTTTGAGCCCTTCGGACACGACAATGGAGCAGTGGTCGTATTTCTTCACGGTTTCTTCCACACGCTTGAAAAAGGCTTCGGTATTCAGCGGGATTTCAGGAAATAGAATAATATGCGGGGAATCACCCTCTTTTTCCGCGGCCAGGCCGCCGGCTGCGGCAATCCAGCCGGCATGGCGTCCCATGACTTCCAGGATAAAAACTTTTGTTGAGGTGAGGGCCATGGATGCCACATCCATGCCGGCTTCCCGGATGGAAACAGCTACATATTTGGCGACGGATCCGAAACCGGGAGAATTATCGGTGAAAGGAAGATCATTATCCACGGTTTTGGGTATGCCTATACAGGTAATAGGGTAGCCCAATTCCTTGCTGATCAATGAAACCTTGTGCGCGGTGTCCTGCGAATCACCGCCTCCGTTGTAGAAAAAATAACGGATATTATGCGCTGAAAATACTTCCACCAGACGTTCATATTGTTTACGGTGTTTTTCAATCGAGCCGAGTTTATGCCGGCAGGAACCGAACGCGCCTGAAGGGGTGTAACGCAAGGCGGCGATATCTGTGTCGGATTCCAGGCTGGTATCGATTAAATCTTCGGTCAAGGCTCCGATAATGCCGTTACGGGCGGCATAGACTTTCCCTATCTTATCTGAATGTTTGCGGGCGGTCTGGATGACGCCGCAGGCAGAAGCGTTAATCACGGCAGTGACACCGCCTGATTGGGCATAAAGTGCGTTAAATTTTTCCATGGGTGTTTAGCTCCGGATTAGAAGTTCAAATGGCGTAAAAGTATACTGGTTTGTACGCGAGGATCAACAGGCAGTGTGTAATAGGCGCGAGTGTAGGCATGCCGGAAACCAATGACCGGCAGCCATATTCCTGTCTAACGTTCGAACGCCGCCAGCTTCAGGCCTAATCCTATGAATAAAAAACCGGAAATCTTCTGCTGGATTTTCAATGCGGCAGGATGCGCCGTCAGCCATTGTTTGGCGGTTCCAAAAAATAAGGCAACCAGAACATTAGAGAAAGTGCCTATTCCATTGAAAATTAAACCTAATATAAGCAGCTGCAAGCCCATGGAATGACTGGAGGCCGGGGTCACAAACTGTGGTAGAAAAGCCAGAAAAAATAATGCGACCTTGGGATTAAACATGTTTGTGAATAAACCTTGAATGAAGACCTTGCGCCATGAACCCGTCACGGTGTGATGCGCGTTTTCGAGCAGAGCCGATTGTTTTTTGAGCAGCGCCTGGATTCCGAGATAAAGCAGGTAACAGGCTCCCAGGTATTTTATGAGAGAAAATGCAAGAGAGGAATGGAAAAGGAATGACGATAAACCGATAGAGACCGCGAAAATATGCACAAAACACCCCGCGCCAATTCCCAGTGCCGCCGCTAGACCGAGACGCTTACCATGATTCAGGCTTTGACTGATAATGTATAACATGTCCGGGCCGGGGATCAGGGCAACAGTCAGAACGGCGATAAAATAGATAAGCCAGTTTTGTGTCATATGCTGAGTTCCTCTTTTATTTATGGACTAGAGTCTAGCAGCTTATGTTTGTCTGGTCAGCTCCGGCCGAGTGCTTTCGTGCTTCCGACACAGCCATTCTTGCCAGAGTTTTTAATAGGAAATAAAAAAATCCCGTAATGAATGGGAGGATTCATTACGGGGGTGAGGCTCAAGTTTGTCACTGTTCTCGAGGAGACTTTTAACTTGAGAAGACCGCATTTTATATTTGTTTTAACTGGTTTATATTTTTGATAAAAGCATACTGGTGTATGTTTTTAAAAAAAAGTGAACGCTGTAGTTCCTGTATCTGTTGTGAACTGGCAAGAATAAAACTCGAGTTCAATTTATTGGCAAGACGTAAAACTTCTGTTCGAATCTTGCCCGAAATAAGCCATTGGTCTTTTTTGGCAATGCCTAGATGCTTGCCTACCTGGCTTAAGGATTCTTTTGCTTCGTCATAGTATTTTTCAACCAGCATGCCCATGGACGGAATATTAAAATAACAGGTTGGTAAATGTGGGATCACGTGTACCAGGCTGAGTTTGATATCCATTTGCGGGGCGGTTTCCGAGCTGAACGCGGTGCGAATCTGAAGAACTTCAGCTTCAGTAATCGCATTGGTAACAATTAATACCTGCTTTTTTCTATCCATGGCTGCATTCTCCTAACGCTAATCTTTTCCGGTTTTCTTAGTGAGGGATACTAATCATCTCACCATTGAACACTAATAAAAATTGGGAGAAAGCCATAGAAATGTACTTGAATGTACCTAGGCAGTTCAGGGTTACTACCATCAGGTTATTACTAACTTGAGTGAGATATACCCTTATATAATTATTCTGTATTATTCTTCTTCAACAACTTCTTCTTGAATACTGTTGGTTAATACCAGTTTGACCAGTTCGGGGACGGATTTGACCCCCATTTTTTTCATCACCGAAGCACGATGAGCTTCAACGGTTTTCAGGGAAATATTGAGTTCGGCAGAAATGACCTTATTGGGTTTGCCGGCCACTATCCCTTGCAGCACCTGGACTTCCCGGGGAGAGAGCAAGGCGAATTTGGCCCTGGCCTGGGCGTTTTCCTGGCGTTTTTCACGGTTGGCTTTGTCTATTCTTAAAGCCTTGTTAATGCTTTCAAGTAAAACCTGGTCATTAAAAGGCTTGGTGAGAAAATCAATTGCACCTGCTTTCATGACTCGCACGGCAAGCGGCACATCGCCGTGACCGCTGATAAAAATGATGGGTAAAGTCGGCAGGCCATGTTCATTCAGGCGAGTCTGTAATTCCGGCCCGCTCATTCCCGGCATGCGCACATCCAATAACAGACATCCATGCTGCTGAGGATCGTACTCATGGAGGAAATCCTGGGCGCGCACGAAAGTCTTGTAGCGTAAGCCAATGGATTCAATAATCCATGACAAGGATTCAACCATCGCCTGATCATCGTCAATGATGTATACAATTGGATCTAGCGTCGACATACACCTTCGCTCCTGCTATATCGAAACGGGTAAAGAAAAACGTATCCAGCTGTTGCCGCTCGAATTTGCGTTCGAGTTTATCGTAAATTGTCCGCCGTGCGCTTCGATGATGGAACGGCAAATCGCCAGCCCCATTCCGCGTCCATGCGCCTTGGTGGTAAAAAATGGCATGAAGACCTGGGTGGCTATCTCTTTGGAAAACCCGGGTCCGGCATCTTTCAGTGTCACTTCAATGGTATCAAAATGAGTGAATTTTGTATGGATATGAATGCGTTTTTCCTTGGTGTTATTTTCATTCATGGCTTCAATAGCATTCTGAATCAGATTCAATATGACTTGCTGGATCTGGATTTTGTCAATAAATATGTGAGGGATGTGTTTGTCAAAATCGAAATCAATCTTGGTCTTTGAATTTGTTAGTTCATTTTTTATCAGGCTGACAGTTTCACGAATGACGTTATTGATTTTGCAGGGTGTCTTGACCAGTTGCCCTTTACAGAAAAAGTTTTTCAGGCGCTGGACAATTTCACCGGCCCGCTCTGCCTGGGCGACAGCTTTTTGCATGATATGCTTGATCTGGTCTGGGTCATGTTCTTCGTTTTGCAAGTGCCGTACGCATCCCCGGGTATAGTTGACAATGGCAGCAAGCGGCTGGCTGATTTCATGTGCCATGCCGGAGGCCATTTCTTCCATGGTGCTCAGGCGAAAAACATGAGCCAGCTGCTGGCCGCGCAACCGGGCTTTTTTGTCCAGGATGCGGTCCGTGATATCACGGGAAGCGAGCTGGATTTCACTGATGCTGCGCATTTGATCATCGATAATGAGACGGATGTTGCTTTCAAACCAGCGGAATTCGCCTTCCTTGCGTTTGATGCGATAGACTATCGGCTTGATGTTCGTCATCTCGCGCCGCCGTGTA
The DNA here is from genome assembly GCF_902459485.1 of Aquicella siphonis. Lineage (NCBI taxonomy): Bacteria > Pseudomonadati > Pseudomonadota > Gammaproteobacteria > Legionellales > Coxiellaceae > Aquicella > Aquicella siphonis. The sequence goes on along the minus strand of NZ_LR699119.1, from coordinate 1,558,379 downwards.
AACGCTTTCTTGAGCTTGGCGATATCATCATGATGAATGAATTTATAAATGTTTTTACCAATCAGGTCTTCAGGCGTATATCCGGTTGACATGTGGCTTGCCGGTGAAACATATAAATAAGTGCCGTCAGGCATATGTCTGGAAATCACATCTTTCGCGTTCTCGGCCAGCAGATGAAAACGCAGCTCGCTTTCGCGCAATCTGCGTTCTGTCTGTTCAAGGTGGTGCATGGATTCTATTAACAGACTGTTGGCGGTCCAGAAACCGCCCAGAATGGATTGCATTTGTTGTAACAATGCCTGATTGGTTTTGCGTAATTCTTCTTCGGTTTTTTTGTAGTCAGAAATGTTTTGATGCATGAGCAGGGCTATCACACGGTTTTGTTCGCTTAATGGCAGCGGACAGAGGGATGACTTGCAGTAACCTCTTATGCCGTTCTTGCGGATGTAATGGGTGTGCTCATGCCATTTTTTCTGGCTGGATGTCATTTCCTGTATGAGCTTGGGGAAGGGATAGTTGCGGTCATAAATAAAGTTGACAGACCGACCCAGCACTTCCTTTTTGGTGTACCCGAACAAAGCGGAGGCAGAGGCATTCCAGTTGATAATGCGCCCAGCCTTATCAAGCAGCACTGCGCTGTCCGTAATGGCATCAAATAATCCCAGATTCTCCATTCTGGCTTTATCCTTTGCGGGATGTCCTAAATTCGTTAATAATAACACATTTGTGAAAATAACGTATCTACTCAAATTTGCGGGGTATCAAGCATGCGTTTACACATACTGGGGATATGCGGAACCTTCATGAGCGGCATCGCCATACTCGCCAAGCAAGGCGGCCATGAAGTGACCGGATCCGATATGAATGTTTATCCTCCCATGAGTACCCAGCTCATGGAGCAGGGTATCATCCTGAAAGAAGGCTATGATCCTTCCCATATCGACCCCGGGGTGGAATGCGTGATCGTGGGAAATGTGATCAAGCGTGGAAATCCAGCCATGGAGCATGTGCTTGCTAACCGGCTGCCCTATGTTTCGGGGCCGCAATGGTTGGCGGAAAATGTCATCCAGTCGCGCTGGGTGCTGGGCGTGGCTGGCACCCACGGCAAGACAACCACCAGTAGTCTCCTGGCCTGGATCCTGGATTGTGCCGGCTTGCAGCCAGGCTTTCTCATTGGAGGGGTGCCGGAAAATTTCGGGGTTTCGGCGCGCCTGGGCGGCAGCCCTTATTTTGTGATTGAAGCGGATGAGTACGACAGCGCGTTTTTCGATAAACGATCCAAATTCATCCATTACCGGCCAAAGACCCTGATTTTAAATAACCTTGAATTCGACCATGCCGATATTTTCCCTGACCTGGCCGCCATCAAACAGCAGTTTCACTACCTGGTGCGTACGGTCCCCGGCAATGGCTTGATAATCCGCCATGCGCCAGATGACAACCTGACTGACGTATTGGGCATGGGTTGCTGGACGCCCAGCCAGAGTTTTGGCGGAACCACGGGCGAGTGGCAGGCAAAGCTTATCGAGAATGACGGCAGCGCGTTCTCGGTCTATTATCAGGGCCAGCGCCGGGGAGACGTGCGCTGGAACCTTTTAGGTAATCATAATGTGGATAACGCCCTGGCGGCGATCGCTGCCGCGCGGCATGCTGACGTGGCGCCCGAAGCCGCTATCGAAGCCTTGTCTTCATTCCGGAATGTGAAACGGCGGCTGGAAGTGAAGGGCAAGGCCAGAAACATAGTGGTATATGATGATTTTGCTCATCATCCCACTGCTATCGCAACCACCTTGTCTGGCTTGCGCGCAAAAATTGGCGCAGGTGCTCGCATGATAGCCGTACTGGAGTTTGGATCGTACACCATGCGTTCGGGGGTGCATAAGTCCCGCATGCAGGATGCCTTGAAAGAAGCGGATATGGTCGTTTGCAAACGTACGGAAACGGATTGGGGCATAGATGACATGCTGGCAAAATTTCCCCAGCCGTCCCGGATGTATGATAATGTGGATTCCCTTGTTTCTTCACTGGCGACAGAACTGAAAGCAGGCGATCATGTTATCATCATGAGCAATTCAGGGTTTGATGGTATTCATAAAAAGCTGCTGGATGCCTTGGAAAGAGGTTAAACGCATATGGAACAGGATGATAAAAACAAACTCACTTTTACAGCGAAAGGCGCGGCGCTCGGATTGGCTGCTTATGTTGTGCTGATACTGATAGTTGCCGCGATATTTTTGTTTGGATAAGCGCGCATGAATAAGAAATCCTTGATTATCCTTGTTAATTCCGAGCCCAGTTATGTGCCGGAACAGTCTGACCCGGCGAATCAGAAATTTGTCTGGTCTTATGAAATCACGATAAAAAATGACAGCGAAGATATCGTGCAGCTGTTGTCGCGCTACTGGCGTATCACTGACATGACGGGCAAGGTGGATGAAGTCCATGGTATAGGCGTCATTGGATTGCAGCCTCTTATCAAGCCGGGGAAGCAGTTTGTATATGTAAGCTATTGTCAGCTCTCGACGCCGCAGGGCACCATGGAAGGCTATTATGAAATGCAAGATCTTGAGGAGGCGCATTTTCAAGTCGAGATACCCAAGTTTATCCTGAGCGCGCCATCGTCTATTACTCAATCATACCGGTCCAGGCTGCATTAATGACACTGACTGAATTACGCTATGCCTTGACGCTTGCCGCGGAAAAACATTTTGGCCGCGCCGCCGCGCTTTGTCATGTCAGTCAGCCGACGCTTAGCGTCGCCATTCACAAGCTTGAGACTGAATTGGGCGTGTCCATTTTTGAGCGTGATCGCAGCCATGTGCGGGTGACAGACGTGGGCAAACAAATTATCGCGCAGGCACAGCGTGCCATGGATGAAGTCAGTCAGATCCATGATATCGCGCAAGGCGGTAAATCCCAGCTGGAAACACCGTTAAAAGTCGGTGCGATTTACACCATTGGGCCATATTTATTTCCCAGCATTATTCCTAACCTGAAAAAAATCGCTGCTCACATGCCGCTGATCATTCAGGAAGATTTTACCGCGAATTTGCGCCTGAAATTGTCGCGTGGTGAACTGGATGCTGTTTTTGTAGCACTTCCATTCACTGAAACTGGTGTGGTGACACAGGCCTTGTATGATGAACCCTTCGTGGTGCTCATGCGCAAGGATCATCCGCTAAGCAAAAAGGAAAGCATCAAGCCTGCTGACCTCAATGCGAATGAAATGCTTTTGCTGGGCGAAGGTCATTGTTTCAGGAGTCAGGTGATTGATGTTTGTCCCAACTGTTATCCGGCGGAAGGCGCGGCCAGGCAAGCGGTGGAAGGCACCTCACTGGAGACACTGCGCCATATGGTGGCATCTGGCATGGGTATTACCGTCCTGCCCAGCACGGCGACACAGATTCAATACTACAAATCCATTTTATGCACCAAACCTTTCGCGGGCAAAATTCCCCAGCGCAGAATCGCGCTGGCGTGGCGGGTCAGCTTTACCCGCCCCAAGGCAATAGGCGCTTTGATACGCGCGTTGCATGCGAGTTCGATGCGGGATATTTGTCTGCTCCCCGAGTAGTGTAAATAAATGCAATAAGTTGTGTTTACCGCAAGGCAGAGATGAATACAGTTTAATGAACGCTCTCGGAAATACGGCTCATAAGTCATCAAGATGGTCTATCACATCGCGGCAACGCGTGCCTTCACAGACATAAGCACACGTTGCGGTGCGCGGGACTTTGCCTGCAAGATTGCCAGGCAAATCCTTTTCCTGGCGCGGTATGGCGAATACCGAATTGCGGATGGTTTTGGTCTTGATTTTCCACGCAGTCATATCGGATCCTGTGCCGCGAATAATAACTATTTGCGGAGGATGCAAGCAATCCTGCAACGCCTTCAGCATGGAGCAATGTTCCGCCGGATATCGGGTTAACAGGGGCCAGGCCGCATGCAGTGTTTTTTCAGCGGCCTGAAGATAGCGCGGCTCACCCAGCAGGTGACCTAATACCAGCAGGCTGCGCGCCGCCACGGCATTGCCGCTGGGTAAGGCTTCATCCATACTGCTCTTTGGGCGATAAAGTAATTGTTCGTGATCGTCCGCGGTAAAATAAAAACCGCCGGACACGCGGTCAGTAAAATGTGCCATCATGGTGTCTGCCAGAGTCACGGCAAAATCCAGGATGGACCGGTCCCATTCCACTTCCAGTGCGGCCAGCAGCGCGTCGATAAGGAAAGCATAATCATCCAGATAGCCTGGCACCATCAGTTGATCAGGTGTGCCCGTCGCAAATAATCTGTTTCCTGTCCAATGTGATTGGCGGATGTGCTTGATAGCCCGTTTCGCCGAATCAATTATCTCGGGCTGATCCAGTGCGGAACCGGCGGCGAGCATGCCCTTGATCATTAACGCATTGGAAGCGGTCAGAATTTTTGTATCAGTGCCAGGCGGCTTGCGTGAATTGCGCGCGGCTAGCAGCTTCTTTTTTGCACTTGCGAAACGGTCTGCGGCACGGGTGAGGGGCATATCCAGAAGTTGCGCGGCCACAGTCAAGGATTCGGCAGGCGATAAATGCCAGCGGCCTGCGATGGCTGGCGGTTTATCCAGCCCGTAACACCGCTCAATGAGTGCGTATTCATCTTTATCCAGTAAGGTCTGGATGGCCTCGCGGTCCCAGAGGTAATAACCCCCTTCCTGGCCGTCAGAATCCGCATCCAGGCTGGAAAAAAAACCGCCGCTGGGTGACTGCATGGTTGATATGGCCCACCGGGTTGTCTGCCGCATGACTTCCGCGAACAGAGGTTCACGTGATTGTCGCCATGCCAGCGCATATACATATAAAAGCTGTGCATTGTCATAAAGCATTTTTTCGAAATGCGGGATGCGCCATTGTTCATCTACAGCATACCGGTAAAAACCGCCTTCCAGTTGATCGTAAATGCCGCCCTGGGCCATGCGCTGCAAACTGTGTTGCGCCATGGGTGAATGATTCAGAAGCAGAAACTCAAGCCGGGACGCTTGGGGAAACTTGGGTGCGCCGTTAAAACCGCCATGGACGGCATCAAAACTGTTTTGCAAGGCTTGTATCGCGTGCTGTACCGGTTGTGTATTGAGATGCAAATCCGAAATGATGGACGGCGGCGGGTTCAGGATGCGCAGAAGTTCTGAATTCTGCTGTTTGATGTCTGCGCCGCGCTGCTGATAGAGTCGGGCAATTTGTTTCAGAACATCTCTGAATGCGGGCAGCTGATAACGCTGTTCCCGAGGAAAATAGGTGCCGCTGAAAAAGGGAGCCAGATCATCGGGTGTCAGAAAAACAGTGAGCGGCCACCCGCCGCTTTGACGGGTAAGGAGGAAGTGCGTGGATTGATAGATTTTATCAAGATCCGGACGCTCTTCGCGGTCAACTTTAATATTCACAAAACACTCGTTCATTAACGCGGCAGTTTGATCGTCTTCAAAGGATTCATGCGCCATGACGTGACACCAATGACAGGCTGCATAACCGATAGAAAGCAAAATAGGCTTGTTTTCGCTGCGCGCTTTTTCCAGCGCCTGACTGCCCCAGGGATACCAGTCTACGGGGTTATAGGCATGCTGCTGCAGATAAGGGCTGCTTTCATGTATCAGTCTGTTTGCCGCGCGCGTCATTCTGGCTGGTCCGTTTTCATTTTGTTTGTTGCCTTAAGAGACATGTCTATCAATCAGGGATGATGCCTTTTACTTTCAGCCTAAGCTATATATCAATATCAGGTTCAAAATCCTATTGTATATTTTCATGTACATATTTTTTCAATTTTCGCAGTGCCCGGTTCACACTGCGTTGATCCGGCAGATATTTCAGCCAGTCATTCCTGTTGACTGCCTGATGATGCTCCCAGTCCTGTCTAAAAGTTGCGAGCAGCTGGCCAATGACTGTCGGATCATGTGTGATGACTGATAATTCACGGTTGTCTTCCAGCGATGCCCGCGTGAGGTTGATGGACCCAAGAACTGCGGTTTTTTCATCCGCGAGGATGATTTTGGCGTGAATCATGAGAGGCCGGCTGTAATGGATGTTGACTCCTGCGCGCGTGAGATACAGGTATTGCTTGTCACGCAAACGCGTTGAAGTGAGAATCTGGACACGGACACCGCGTTTGGCGGCTTTTGCCAGTGCGCCAGTGATTTTGTAGTCATTGATGTTTTGTGCATAGATTTTTAGGCTGGATTTAGCCTGCTGAATTAATGCGGTCAGTTTTGTGCGGCTGTCATCGGGACTGACAATCAAATCAGGTAAATGGTTGAAGCCGGCGGTCTGGTTCCAGTCTGAGGAAAAAAGCGCCCGGATTGCGCTGACCCGCATGGGATCGTCAATGACCAGGGCGAAATTTCGTTCCTTCTTGAAAGTGGAATGGGTGAAATTAAATGTCATGACGATGGCTTTGCTGCCGTCAAGAATCAGGGTTTTCTGGTGAATCAGGCGCAGCGGCGGAATGTTGCCCCGCCAGCTAACATGCTCGTGATTCAACCGGGCTATTGTCTTGTGGTTTTCATTGTCTGCTTTGTACGGGCTGCGTTCAAGCAGGATTTTAACTGTTTTGCCCTTTTGTTTTTTTTGTACCAGCGCATCCAGCAAGACTTCATCGGTAAAGCCGTACATGACCAGTTCCACGGAATTTTTAGCGTCTTGTATGGCATCAAGCACTGGCTTGCGTCCCATATCGGGTTCAATGATTAATTGATCCGCGAATGCAGAGAGGGAAAATGACAAAAGCAGGAAAAGAATGCCGCGCCTTAACATTAAATTATTTCTCTGCCTGCGAGCGCGTGGGCCAGTGTGCTGGGATCAATGTATTCCAGTTCGCTGCCTAGCGAGACGCCGCGGGCAATGCGCGATACCTTGATGGTGTATTGCTTGGCGAGTTCAGAGATATAGTGTGCTGTGGCTTCGCCTTCAACCGTCGGATTGGTGGCGATAATAGCTTCCTGGATATCACCGTGGTCAAAATGTGATTTCAGTTTGGTGATGCCGATTTCGGCCGGTCCTATACCGTCCAGGGGGGATAAATGGCCCATTAAGACAAAGTATTTTCCCCTGAAACTGCTGGTTTGTTCGATGACGCTGACATCGACCGGATTTTCGACAATACAGAGCAGGGTAGGGTCGCGGTGCGGGGAGGCGCAAATCTCGCATACTTCTGATTCGCTGAAGATACGGCATTGCTGGCAATGGCCTATTTGTTCTACCGCATCGATGAGGCTTTGAGCGAGGCGCCTGCCATTGTCGCGTCCACGTGTCAGCAGCTGAAATGCCATGCGCTGGGCTGTTTTGGGACCAACGCCGGGCAGACAGCGCAATGCTTCAATTAATTGTTCAAGCAGGGGACTAAAGCGCATTATTTTGGCAGATCGCCTAATCCATCGGGCATTTTCATGCCGGCCAGACCGCCCATTTTATCGCGCAGGCTGCGTTCGATTTTGTCGGTGGCATCGTTGATTGCCGCAGCAATGAGATCTTCTATGATGGATTTATCCTCTTTCAGCAAGTTGGGGTCTAATGTGACTTTTTTCGCGTAGTGCTGACCTGTCATCACAATTTTAACAACGCCGCCGCCGGATTGTCCGGTGATTTCCATTTCGGCAACCTGTTTCTGGATGTCCTGCAGTTTTTTCTGCATTTCCTGAGCGCGTTTCATGATTTCATTCAGGCCGATTTTGTCATTTGTTGGCTTGTTCATTCCAGACTCCGTACCCTTTGATAAGTGATATGATATTTTATCAAAATTATGCAGTCAGTTCTATGGCCAGTCGACATGCCGGGATGTTTACAAATTCCACAGATCCATTTGCGCGGCCTGGGGGGCAGACTGTAGCGGTCGGGCAAAACAACAGGTGTCCAGAGGTGCCTGCGGCTGGACATTCAAATGAAATTTTTTACAGGCAATTTTAAAACGCTGTGACAGCAGAGTCGCAAACTCGCCCTCTCCGCGCATGCGTTTGCCGAAACGTGAATCATACTCTTTCCCTCCGCGCATTTGCCTTATCAAGCTCATGATATGGCTGGCACGCGCCGGATAATGCTCTGTCAGCCATGCCTTGAATAAGTCTTTCACTTCATGGGGCAGTCTTATTAATGTATAGCTGGCGTGGCTGGCGCCTGCTTCCGCTGCCGAGGCCAGGATTTGTTCCAGTTCATTATCGTTTATCATGGGAATCATGGGTGCGGCCATGACTCTGACAGGAATGCCTGCTTCCTTGCAGCGGCGAATCACTCTCAACCGTGCCTGAGGAGAGGAGGCGCGCGGCTCCAGTATACGCTTGAGTTCGCCGCGCAGCGTGGTAATGCTGACCGCGACCGCAGCCAGATTGCGTGCAGCCATTTCTGCGATGAGATCCAAATCCCTTTCAATTAAAGAGCTTTTGGTAATGATAGCGACGGGATGGCGGCATTGATTGAATACTTCCAGCAGACTGCGGGTAATTCCCAGCTTGTTTTCAGCGGGCTGATACGGGTCTGTGTTGGCGCCAAGCACGACAGGTTTGCATTGATAGGATGGTTTGGCCAATTCTTGTGTTAGCAGTTGTGCCGCGCCGGATTTATGAAATATTTTTGTTTCAAAATCCAGCCCGGGAGAAAGATTCATATAGGCGTGGCTGGGTCTGGCATAACAATAGATGCATCCATGCTCGCAGCCCCGATAGGGATTAATGGATTGCTCAAAACCGATATCCGGCGAGTCATTGGTGGTCAGAATGGATTTTGCCTTTTCCGGGTAAAGAACAGTTTCCAGCGCGGGCAGTGCTTCTTCTTCCATATCCCAGCCATCGTGGCAAGCCTGATGCCGTTGAATATCAAAACGGCCTTCCGGGTTGATTGTTGCGCCTCGGTTTTTTATTGTCATGCCGGAATGTTACCTGAAAACTTGCCGCCTGCAAGCTGCTGTGCCGATTCCAACGTGCTTCAGGATGACAAAGCGCTGGGAATAAGGTGCCGCATGTCTTTATATCAGCGAAACTTCCACCGTCGCATCATACATGTCGATTAACTTTTTGATTTGTGTGTCTTGAAGGATGGTCTGTTTGGCTCTGGTAAGTTTTTGTTCATGCTCGGATTGCTCTTGTTTGAGCGGTGTGATCAGCTCTCCTTCAGTGATCATGATCTCCAGTTGAATGTCTTGTTTCAGATAACGCCCAAGCGCTTCAGTGATACGTTCCTTCAGTTTGGCATTCAGCATGGGTTCATGATTGACGGAAAGCGCGAGCGTCACTTTATTTCCGCTTATTTTTTCCAGTGTGCAATTTGCTGCTAATGCATAAGCCATACCGGAAAGCTCTAGTTTGGGCAGTATGTCGCGCCAATCAGCCGGGCTGGCGCTGGCCGGCCGGGGCGCGGTCACCACCGGGGCGGTGTCTGGTTTGCTGACGACGGGCGCCGCCGGGTTGTCGTTTTCAGGCCGGCCGGGCTTGAAGGCCAGCATGCGTAACAAGGTCATTTCAAATCCTTGCTGGGGAACGGGTGCCAGGGATAAATCGCGTCTGCCTAGCAGCGCGATTTGATAATAAAGCTGGATATCTTCGGGGGAAAACCGTCTGGCGATCGCGGTGAGAGAGGCTTCAGCCTGTGCCGCGTCAGGGACAACCTGGATAACGGCGATTTTATGGAAAAGCTGTATGAGCTCTTCCAGCAGCTGCTGGTAATCCGGCGCGCGTTCGGCTAGCTGAGCTGCCAGTTCGAAGACCTGGCTGCCGTTTTGCGCAGCGAGCGCGTCAAGCAGAGGCAGTAAATCCTCTTGTGCAGTGCAACCCAGCATGGAATGTATGTCGGCGAGATTCACGGTGCCCCGGCCATAGGCGACCGCCTGATCCAGCAGACTGAGCGCGTCGCGCATGCTGCCATCCGCTGCTCTGGCAAGCCTGTCTAACGCGCGGTCATCATGATTGATATTTTCGGCGGCGCAGATATGCTGCAAGTGTTTTTCAATTTGTTCGGATGTGATGCGTTTCAAGTGAAATTGCAGACAGCGCGAGAGAATGGTCACAGGAAGACGCTTGGGATCGGTAGTCGCCAGAATAAATTTGACATGTTCCGGCGGCTCTTCCAGCGTTTTCAGTAAGGCATTAAAACTATGATTGGACAACATGTGCACTTCATCAATGAGATAAATCTTGTACCGGCCTTGCGTGGGCGGGTACAAGACATTGTCCAGCAATTCCCGCGTATCTTCGACTTTGGTGCGGGAGGCGGCGTCAACTTCGTATAAATCCAGAAATTGGCCGGCATCAATGGCGCGGCAGGCATGACAGGTGCCGCAAGGTGAATCCGTGATGCCAGATTCACAATTAAGGCATTTGGATAGGATACGGCCAAGCGTGGTTTTGCCTACTCCACGGGTGCCGGTAAGCAAATAGGCATGATGCAGACGTTTTTGTTCCAGTGCATTGGCCAGCATGCGCAAAATAGGTTCCTGTCCTACCATGTCCTGAAAGTTGCGCGGGCGCCATTTGCGGGCTAAAACTTGATAGCTCATAGGTTTTTTGGCCTGTTGGTTAATGCGTGAGTGTGATTATCCTACCGTACCTTCGCAGCTTGAGGAAGTGTATGCTGCAAGAGCGGGAAAGGTCCCGGCATCCGGATAATTAATGGCCGAGATAAAGGATTTACTTAAACCGAGAATGAATGGTTGTAAGGAAGTGAACTTATAGTAGCGAGCACCAGCCGCACTTCGGCGCCCGCATCAGCTGCTACCGTTGCTTCCTTCCGGACCTGGCGGGGTTCACGGCCTATCGTCGCGAAGGGACCAATACTCGCTACTATAAATTCATGTTTCTTCCGGAGAGAGAGGGATTCGAACCCTCGATACGTCGTTAAACGTATACACGCTTTCCAGGCGTGCTCCTTCGACCGCTCGGACATCTCTCCATCGGCAGCGCGTAAGGTTAAACCAGAATGCGCTAGAGATCAATGAGTATATTGCTGCTCTCACCATGCGGACGGGTATTTTATCTAGATCATCTCATGCATGATCCCGTCCGCATGGCTAGTAATCAAATCTGGCTTTTTTTCTTGCGGGCTGGACGGCGGAAGAATGAGGGCGTTCCGCTGTTGACGCACCGGAAAACAGGGATTGCTTGCGCAAGGCAGCGGATTGGGTTGATGATTCTTCCCGCCGGGTCCGCCCGCGTATCTTGTGTAAAAAATCCAAGATATCGCGGCGCCGCTGTTCGGAGGCATAATCCACTGCGGTTTTGCCATGTCCGTCTTTGTGGAACAGATTTACATCGTGATCAGAAAAGATTTTGAGAACGTGCAAATGACCTTGTTTTGCAGCGATAGTGACGGCATTGTATTGATCTTTGCTGCGTAAAAGAGGATCAGCCTGGTGTCGCAGCAACAGCGCGACAATTTTGGGATCGCCGTTTTCCGCAGCAATGTACAATGGAGACTTGCCCTCGCCGTTGGTTAAATCAACCAGGGTGGCCTTGTTTTTTAATAAATTGACAACGACTTTGTCGTGTCCATGATGAGCGGCAATGCAGAGCGGCGTATCAGATGACTGTTCGCTCGCATTCGTGTCCAGGGAATGCGCTAGTGACAATGCGGCATCTTCATTGCCGTATTTTGCCGCAAGATGGAGCAGAGACTGTCTTCCCGTGGTTTTTTGCCGGGCTTTTGCGGGCGTAATTTCCAGCAGTTTCTGAAAATGAATATCGTTTTCCAGGCGCTTGAGGATTTCTTGTGTGGTGTTTAATGTGTTGCCCGTCGAATACAGACGCACAGAAATGGGAGCGGAATCCTGTTGATGATTGTTAAAAGTATGCGCGCTAAAAACTCTTTCAGCGAGATCCTTGAAAGCAACCTCGTGCGCGGGCAATTGATTGGCGTCTATCAATATCCATTTTTTATTTTTTCCATCATAACAGACACTGGTGCGGTGATTATTGAAACTGATAGAGGTGGCCAGTTTTTCATCGCCGGCTGCCTGGGCCAGACGTCCGAAAAACAGGGTCAGTTCTTCGATGGACAGGAAACTAAGGAAGTGTGCCGGCTGATAGAGGCCACCCTGTTCCTCGATTGCCTGTGACCGTGCGATGGTGGAAATGACTTGCGGCTTGTATTGCGAAACATGTCTGCCCAAGATGTCTTGATGCTGGCCTGGCGACTGATAGAGAGCGACGCCATCAAAAAAAGCCAGGGATTCGTGCTGTTTCAGCTTTGCAAGCAAGCTGTGATAACGGGGGTCGGAAGCAGGATTCCCGTATGGCTGCAGCCGGAAAAAGGAGTTTTTGAAAGCATGGAGTTGTGCCCATGTATCGTGTATATGAATGATTCTTGCATTATACGAATCCAGCGCGTCAGCAAGAAAGGCTTGCAGCCCCATTTGCGCAATCCCGGCGCAGCTTCCATTCGGATCAGGCTGGTATCCTGTTTCTCGCATGGCCTCGAGAAGGTATTGATGGCCTGAATAGCGTTCTATCCTTGTGCTTAGCATGCTGGCGCCTTATTTGAATATATCAGTCAAAATCATCTGGTATAAATTCGCAAGCATCACCAGGTCTTCTGTGTTTACGTGTTCATTGATGTGGTGAGCGGTAGCATTCGAAACACCCAGTTCAATGACTTCGGCGCCGGTCGGCGCAATAAATCGTCCGTCAGAAGTTCCGCCGCCTGTGGAAAGGAGCGGCGTCAGGCCGGTGAGTGTTTTTATCGCTTGCTGTGCTGCCGTGATCAGTTTGCCCTGACGAGTCAGAAAGGGTTGCGCGCTGACGTGCCAGTCAAGCTCGAATTGCAGGCCGTGATGTCTCAGGATGGATTCTGCGCGCGTTTTTAACTGGTCGACGGTGACGGCAGTCGAGAAGCGGTAATTGAATAATACTTCCAGCGTGCCCGGAACAACATTCGCCGCGCCGGTGCCCCCGTGTATGTTTGAAATCTGGAAGGTGGTGGGAGGATAATAAGCATTACCCTGGTCCCAGGCTGTGCTGGCGAGTTCATGCAGCGCCGGGGCACTCATATGGATGGGATTGACAGTGAGGTCAGGATAAGCAACATGGCCTTGCCTGCCGTGCACAGTCAACTTTCCATGCAGGGAGCCTCTACGGCCTACGCGGATCTGGTCGCCAACCCTCTGATCTGAACTGGGCTCGCCTATAATGCAGAAATCGATTTTTTCTCCGCGCTCCTGCAATACCTGTATTACTTTTGCTGTGCCGTTTACAGCCGGCCCTTCTTCATCACTGGTCAAGAGAAAACCCACGGAGCCTGCAAATTCGGGTGTGGCGGAGAGAAACCGCTCAACTGCCGTGAGCATGGCCGCGAGGGCGCCTTTCATATCGGAAGCTCCACGCCCAAACAAACAGCCATTCCGGACATCCGCTGCAAAAGGAGGCGAAGCCCAGGAAGATTCAGGCCCTGGTGGCACAACATCCGTATGTCCTGCAAAAACCAGCAGCGGCGCGGCAGTTCCGATACGCGCCCAGAGGTTATCCACCTCATCAAACCGCATGGATTCGCAGCGGAAGCCCATTGCTTTGAGACGCTGCCGGATCAATTCCTGACACCCCGCATCCCGGGGGGTGATGGATGGGCGCGCGATTAATTCCCTGGCCAGGTCAATCACGGCGGCGGCAGTCTTTTCAATCATGTCCGGACCTGTGTTCATTAATCAATATTCCGGAGTAATTCATTCAGACTGGTTTTTGCACGCGTTTTTGCGTCAACCTGTTTGACGATCACGGCACAATACAAACTGTATTTTCCATCTTTTCCTGGCAGGCTGCCTGGTACGACGACAGATCCGGCTGGTACACGGCCATAGAGTATGCTGCCGGATTCGCGATGGTAGATGCGCGTGCTTTGGCCAATAAAAACACCCATGGAGATCACAGCGCCTTCTTCGACAATCACACCTTCGACGATCTCAGACCGCGCGCCTATGAAGCAGTTATCTTCAATGATAGTAGGTTTGGCCTGCAAGGGTTCAAGCACGCCGCCTATGCCGGCGCCGCCGGATATATGCACATTTTTTCCGATCTGAGCACAGGATCCTACAGTGGCCCAGGTGTCCACCATGGTGCCGCTGTCAATGTATGCGCCTATATTGACGTAGGAAGGCATGAGTATGGTGCCGGATGCAATAAAAGCACCTTTGCGAGCCACTGCGGGTGGAACAACGCGCACCCCTCCCGAAACGAATTCATCGCGGGAATGTCCCTGGTATTTCAGCGGAACCTTGTCAAAATGCCGAGTGAAACTGCCCGGCATGACTTCATTATCATGAATGCGGAAATATAACAGGACTGCTTTTTTTAGCCATTCATGCACTTGCCATTCCCCGTTCACTTTTTCCGCGATGCGGGCTTTGCCGGTATCCAGGAGATCGACGACGTATTGCACCGCGTTTTTGATTTCTGCAGGCGTATTTTGCGGAGACAGGCTGGCGCGGTCAGCAAAGCCCGCTTCAATGACGGACTGTATTTGTTGTATGGATGGCATGGTCAAAACCCTGTAATAAAGACGATTATAGTGACGAATTTAGCCGCAGACTGTCAATGCATCCAGCTGACTAGGACGTGTGGCTGGAAGTCATCAGTTTGTCAGTGAGCGCAACCGCGATGGCGGACAATACCAGTGTGGCATGGATGACGACTTGCCACATGACAACATAAAAATCCTTGTTGGAGGGATCAATAAAGGTACGTAACAAATGTACCGAAGAAATGGTGACCAGGGCCAGGGCAAGCTTGATTTTCATTGTTCCGGCATTGACTTCATCCAGCCATTCCGGGCGTTCCGGGTCGTTTTGAAGATTCAGCGGCGAGATAAAGGTCTGGTAACCGCCCAGAATGACCATGATAAGCAGGTTGGCAATCATGACCATGTCTATCAGGTCCAGCGCGAGCAGCATGATACCGGTTTCAGTCAATTTATTAACACTTGTCACCAAGTGGCTTAATCCAATGCCGAATTCATAGACATATACACATAAAATGACCATGAGCCCAAAATAAAGCGGGGCTTGCAGCCAGCGGCTCATGAAAATGATACTGGAGAGTGACCGGGGGCGTCTGATCATGGCGAATCCTTAATTAAATTACGTCATTATCGTGTTGGGAGTTTTGCATGACATATTAGTTTGGTGCTTGCGCCAGCGCAAGCGGCTTGTGATGACGGCGAGTGGGAGTTGTGCTAGGATACACGCCTTTGAAAATTCATAAGAAATAATTGCATGACAAAAGAAAAAAACCGCCGGGTCGCCAACGCTTTTTATATCTATTCGCGTCTTTTTGCCTATGTGCGCCGTTACTGGCCTGCGCTGGTGATAGCGGGAGTGGCCAGCATGTTGTATTCAGGCGTGGACTCATGGTTTATTTACTTTCTAAAACCTTTATTAAACAAGGGATTGGTAGATAAAAACCAGGCTTTTCTTGAATATGCTCCCTGGCTGGTGCTGGGTGTGTTTCTGGCGCGCGGGGCGGCCAGTTTCTTGTCCAATTATTATATCGCATCCGCCTCACGCGGCGTCATCATGAACCTGCGCCAGGATTTGTTTGCGCATCTGCAGAAACTCCCGGCACGGTATTATGATCATTCCACAACGGGACAAGTCTTGTCCGTTCTCCTCTACGGCGTCGACCAGGTCGCCAATGCCAGCGCCGATGTGCTGACAACCGCGATACAGGCATTGTTTCTTATCATCGGTCTTGTGATTGTCATGCTTACCATCAGCTGGAAACTGACACTTTTGTACTTTGTGATTATTCCTCTCGTTACCGTGATCATGCGCGTTGCCAGTCTGCGTATACGGCGTCTGAGTCTCAGTATACAGGATTCTATCGCTGAACTCAGTCATCGCGCGGAAGAGAATATCGAAGGGTATAAGGTCGTGCGCTCGTTTGAGGGACAGGAGTATGAAGCAGAGAAATTCAATAAGGCGGCGCGCACCAACCGTCAGCGTGAAATGAAAGTGGTTGTTGCCCGTACCCTCAGTGTTTCTGCCGTGCAAATCATTACTGCGGCGGCGCTGTCCTTGACACTCTATATCGCAAGCTGGGAAATTGCAGACTCATTGCTCACGCCGGGCGGCTTTGTCGCCATGGTCGCCGCCATGCTGGCGCTGCTCAAGCCCATGAAGGACATGGCGTTTGTGCAAAACAAACTGTACCGGGGGCTCGCGGGCGCGCAAAGTGTCTTTGAACTGCTGGATGAAAAAACTGAAGAAGATACCGGTACAAAAGTTTTATCACGTGCCAGGGGAAAAATACAATTCTCGAAAGTGAATTTTACGTACGATGACAACCGTAAAGTCTTGCAGGATATTTCATTTTCAATTGAACCTGGCGAAATTGTTGCCCTGGTGGGGCGCTCGGGGAGCGGCAAGTCTACGCTCGTGAGTTTATTGCCGCGTTTTTATAGTAATTACAGCGGTGATATCCGGATTGATGATGTGTCTATACGCGAATACCGCCTCAAGGATTTGCGGCGGCAGTTTGCTCTGGTGTCACAGAATGTCACGTTATTTCACGACACTGTGTTGAAAAACATTGCTTACGGACGTTTTGATACCGTGAGCGAAGAAGAAATTATTTCAGCTGCTCGGGCTTCTTATGCGATGGAGTTTATTGAGCGGCTGCCTGACGGTATACATTCGCTGATAGGGGAAAACGGGGTGCTGCTTTCGGGCGGCCAGCGACAGCGTATCGCGATCGCGCGAGCAATTTTAAAAGACGCGCCCATTTTAATTCTGGATGAAGCGACTTCTGCGCTGGATACGGAATCCGAACGTTATATTCAGGCGGCACTGGAAGGTCTCATGAAAAACCGCACTACCCTGGTGATCGCGCATCGGCTTTCAACTATTGAACATGCGGACAAGATTATCGTCCTGGACGAAGGCAGGATTATTGAAGCCGGCAAGCATGAAGAATTACTGAATCGAAACGGTCATTATGCCCGTTTGCACCGCATGCAATTCAAGGACTTGCCTCAGGTTCTGGATGCCGTCAATGAAGCTTGATCTGTCCCGTTGCTGGTATCAAAAGTCACTGCATCCCTGTCTTCTCCTGTTATTGCCATTTTCATGGCTGTTTGGTGCATGCGCAGCCATCCGGCGCTGGCTTTACCGCGCGGGGTGGCTGCGGATACGCCGTTTCAACGTTCCTGTGATCGTAGTGGGAAATATTTCGGTCGGCGGAACCGGAAAAACACCATTCGTCATCCGGCTTGTGCAGTTGCTGGAATCGTCAGGATATCGTCCAGGATTGGTCAGCCGCGGGGTGGGCGGCAGAAAACATACCAGACCGCGCTGTGTCAGGCCGGAGGATACGCCGCATGAAGTGGGTGATGAAGCGGTGTTACTGGTCAGGCGTACCGGTTGTCCGCTGGTGGTTGGGGTTGACAGAGTCGCCGCTGTGCGCGAATTATTGCGAAACACCCAGTGCAACATTGTGATCAGTGACGATGGTCTTCAGCATTACCGGCTGGGACGCGATCTTGAGGTTGTCGTGGTGGATGGCGTCAGGGGCTGCGGCAACGGTTATTTATTGCCGGCAGGTCCGCTGCGCGAACCGAAGTCCAGGCTGGGATCGGTTGATTTCGTGGTAGTGAATGGCGGAAGCGGTCATGAGAATTACGCCATGACACTAGAGCCTTCTCAATTTATCTCTGTGCGCGATGCCGACGTCAAAATCAGCCTGGCGGATTTTCCTCGCGACAGCGTTCACGCTGTTGCCGGCATAGGCCACCCCGAGCGGTTTTTCAAGCTGTTATCTTCCGCCGGTTTTGCTGTCACCAGACATGTGTTTCCCGATCACCATCTTTACCAGGCGCGCGAGTTGAATTTCAACGATACCCGGGCTGTTATCATGACGGAAAAGGACGCGGTTAAGTGCGCTGCGTTTGCCAATGACCATTTCTGGTATTTAAGCATTACGGCTAAAATTAATGTTAAACTGGAACAGGCAATACTCACAAAACTCAAATCTCTGGAGAATGTCGACGATGAGAATGATTTCGCAAAGCCTGCTTGCGTTGCTTCCTGTCCTGATCAGCATGACGGCATTCGCGGGTAAAACCGTCACGCCGGCAGATGGCGGCGCGGATTATGTTTATACGGAAGACAAGCCGAATTTTACCGTCACATCAGGGCATCCTGAATTCGTGTTGAAATTGAAGTCCAATCCTTCAACCGGTTACTCATGGTTTTTGCGTGAATATGACGCAAACCTGATTTCCCCGGTCAAGCATTCATTTCAGCAGCCGGCCAAAAACCTGATTGGTGCGCCGGGATATGAATTATGGACTTTCCGCGCCAAGCCGGGAGCGTTTACCGTGCCGCAGCAGACGACCATACGCATGGTATATGCGCGCCCCTGGTCTGGAAGCGATAATTCTACACAACTGGTGTTCAGGGTCACCACTCAAGGCAAATAATCTTGCGGCTGGTGCGGCTGCACGCCGGAGACGGAGAGTCTTCGGATCCGCCCGCGCGAAATTATTTTTTATCCGTCAGCTTCCCGTCTTCAAAAATCAATGTCGTCGGCGGATTGGCGCTGCTATAAATGTATTCCACTACTTTTGTTGCCTGCTGATTGGCGGACGCGCCTGATGACTGTTTGTTGACGAAGCTGGGATCTCCGCAGGCGGATTTGACCGCGTCGCGGCTATCCCCTAATTGAATGTTGGAACCGCATATCGTGGTCGCGCCCACGCCGATGCCGTTCACGCTGATATTGATGGCTTTTCCCTTGTCATCGAAGGTCACGCTGGTTTTAAGCGTGCCTTGCTGATTGGGAGTGCTGCCGCCCATGGAGACCGTCTGGGGAATGTAATAACTCCATTCCTGGGGAATATTGTCATTGGTTTTGGTCGATTCTTTTTGACTGTCTGGTTTACCGCAGGCTTGCGTGACCTGGTCTGTCGTCATGCCAAAGTCAATCTGGCTGAAATTGGTGGGGCAGAAAAACGCGAAGCTCATGGCTGGGAGACTGATACCGATAATTACGAACATCAGGTGCGTATGTGTGTTTTTCATGGCGGATTCCTCGTCATCATTTCTGGGATCATATTCTTTCCGTTTATCAGTTAAGAGCGTCCGGCTCATCGGAACCATTCAATCCACGGCATCATTCAGTCGACTGTGGTTTGAGCGGCTTGCCTTGCGCCGAACGGTGTCTTGCCACTCTGTCAGTGTCTATATACTTATCCATGGTCGCCGGATTTTCATGCCCGACATCGTCGCGTATATGCTCGCGCGGCCGGTATTCGACTTCACTGGATATGGCGGTATGACGCAGCCAGTGGACAGTCGCGGCCGCAAGATCTTCCGCTTCATCTGTTTTATTCGCCGTGACCAGTTTTTCAATGGCCCGGTCAAACACTGTTTGCACGATGTTTCTGATTTGACGGGCGCCCAGGCCTTGTTTTCCTTTAAGTTTGGGAAACAGGGGAGTGGGGTCGTCGCGGTGGGGCAGCGGTGTCAGATTCAAATAGGTGCGGTAACGCTTCAACGCACTGAGCAGCTCATCCGGCACGGCCACATCGCGGATTTTATTTCCCTTGCCTATGGTGGTGTACCACCATAGGCCTCGCTTGTCCGGAGCGAAATTTCCCATGGTCGCCATGCGGCCCGGGGCATATGATAATTCCGATATGCGTAATCCCAGCAAATAAAAAGCTGACATCAAAAACAATGTGCGTTCATGCGCAGGGTTTATCCTGGCCATTTCTTCGCTGGTGTTGATTACATAAATCCATTGCAGTCTGCTTAACTTTCGCGTGACCTTGCGGGTTTGCTGGCGTTGTATGTAACCTTTCTTTTGCCGTATCAATGAAACGGGATTACTTTCCAGATATTCTTCCTGCTGCAAATAGGTGAACATGGAACTCAGGACGGCGAAGATGGCTTCTATGGATTTGTTGCTCAATTGATATTGGGATTTTCTGGGTTGTTTTCCATGGCGCCTCGCGGCTTTGCTGACTTTTACAACAAACGGACGCCATTCAGGATTGGGTTTGCGCAGGCCATCAGAGGTATCTATAAACCTATTAGCCACTTTTGTTGCCATCCAGGATTGGGGCGGGGAATGAATAAATTGCAAATAATCCCGTATGTCGTTACGCGTGATCTCGATTAACGGTTTTCTGCATATCAGCCAGGACCAGTGCAACAGGCGTTCGACTTCGCGGCGATAAGATGAAAATGTGTCTTTTGACTGGGCATAACTCTTGAGAAACTCCACGCATAATTGGAGTTCTTTCTTCGCTGGAGGAATATTCAGTGAATCCAGATAGCCGGCAAGATGTTCCGGGACGGCATGGATGTTTTCCAATGTATCAAACAAAGGCTGTGGGATAACATTGGTTTGCGCCATGGTATCTAGGGTTCCTTTTCATGGGAGGATTTAGGTGTGTCCGCTTCGTCAGCCTGGCTGGATGCGCGTTCCTTTTGTTCTGGCTGTGTTTCGGGAAGATCGGGCTCTTTGCGCTTAAACAGGCTCTTCTTGGTTTTTTTTTGCGGGCCTGCGAGGATGCCGTCATCATGATGCAAAAATCCGCTTTTCGTCCATGGCAGCCTGCGATAATAAGGCAGAGGTTCATCCGGGTTGAATAATGGATACTTGATGATTTCGAAATAGGGTGAATAATCAAAATCCTTGGGAGTGAACAAGTAAGGATTGCGTTGAAAAACTTCTATGCCTTGCACTTCATCGGGCTTCACAAAAGGTAAAATAGGGAAATGTACAGAAGTAAAGGCTTCCGCGATCAACGATGAACAAATGCCGCTTTCCGGTTCGCCGCTGGAGGTCCGGAACAGGGATGATCCCCAGCGCCTGGGCAGAATGGTCCAGGGCAGCATGAACCGGGTCAGGTCAAGCAAATGCCTGACATTATAAGGCTGCCCCAGTGCCTTGATCGCATAATTCACAACCAGATGCAGGTCGGCAGGTGTGATGCCTATAGGGCGGCAAATGCGGATATGATGATTGTGGTAAAAATTGAGGGGTGTGATCACAGTGCCTTGATCGAGCATATCCTCAACAATCAGGCGAGTATTGTCCGAAATTTCATCTGGCAAGTGGCTGCGTACCAGCTTCTTGATTTCTTCATCTTCGAAATCAATCATGCGGCCTATATATAAAGCCGCGTGCGTCCATGGGCTCTGGGTGATGGTACGGATAATTTTACTGATTCTGCTGCGGCCCTCGACCAGTAAAACATCCCCGGGGCGAATTTCATATTTCAGACGGTTAAAATCATAAGGCATGATTTCAGCCGCCGCTGGTTCATTAATTAGCCAGTTATTGATTTTATCGCGTAATTTCAAATAAGCAGACTTGAACATGTAAACGTCCTTATATATTAA
The DNA here is from genome assembly GCF_902459485.1 of Aquicella siphonis. Taxonomy (NCBI): domain Bacteria; kingdom Pseudomonadati; phylum Pseudomonadota; class Gammaproteobacteria; order Legionellales; family Coxiellaceae; genus Aquicella; species Aquicella siphonis. The sequence continues at coordinate 1,537,043 of NZ_LR699119.1, read as the reverse complement.
CAGTATAGCGCAAACGGAAGATCATGTCCGCACTGATACGATTAAATCCTGCTGGCCAGTTCTTCTGCATAGCCTATGTATTCACCCGGCGTCAGTTCAAGCAACTGTTTTTTTGCGTTTTCAGGCAAAGGCAAATCAGCGATGAATTGTTGCAGCGAGATTTTGTCTATGCGTTTGCCGCGGGTAAATGACTTTAATTTTTCATACGGCTGTTCCAGTTTGAAACGGCGCATGACGGTTTGCACCGCTTCCGCCAGTACTTCCCAGTGACGGTCGAGGTCTGCGGTGATCACATCCAGGTTGGGCGTCAGTTTTTCCAGTCCCTTGCTGGTTGACTGGTAAGCGAGCAGCGAATGCCCGACTGCCACGCCTATATTTCGTAATACGGTTGAATCAGACAAATCCCTTTGCCAGCGGGAGACCGGAAGTTTCGCAATCATGTGTTCATACAAGGCGTTTGCAATGCCCAGGTTGCCTTCAGAGTTTTCAAAGTCAATGGGATTGACCTTGTGCGGCATGGTGGAAGATCCGACTTCATTGGAGAATGATTTTTGCCTGAAATAATTAAGTGCTATGTATCCCCACGTGTCCCGGTTGAAATCCAGGATAATATTGTTGATGCGGACCATGACGGCAAAAAACTCAGCCATGCAGTCGTGAGGTTCAATCTGAGTAGTATAGGCATTCCAGTCCAAACCCAGTCGTGTCACAAAATTTTTGCTCAGACATTGCCAGTCAGCTTCCGGATAAGCGATCACAAACGCATTGTAATTTCCTGATGCGCCGTTGATTTTGCCCAGGACTTGAACGTTATTTAACTGGTCCACTTGCCGTTGCAGGCGCGCGATGATATTGGCAATTTCTTTTCCGACGGTTGTCGGCGTAGCGGGTTGTCCGTGCGTGCGCGACAACATGGGCACATGGGCGTGTTCGTGCGCGAAGCGTCTCAGCAGCAGGAGCAAATCATCCAACGCGGGCAGTATGCATTGTTTGCGCGCGGTCTGCAGCATCAATCCGTATGACAGGTTATTAATGTCTTCCGAAGTGCAGCCGAAATGAATGAATTCGCTGATTGCGCCTAACTCTTCATTGCCGCCGATTTTTTCCTTGATGAAATATTCAACGGCTTTCACGTCATGATTAATGCCGGATTCAATGTGTTTGACTCGCAGGGCATCCTGCAGGGAAAAATTGTCTATGATGTCATTCAATATTTGTTTGGCGTGCGCGCTTAGTGAGGGAATTTCGGGAAGATTGCCAAATTCCGATAACAATTCAATCCAGCGGATTTCCACCATGACGCGAAACCGGATTAAACCATATTCGCTGAAAATGGCGCGCAAGGAAGAAACTTTTTCGTGATAACGGCCGTCTAAAGGCGAGAGAGCCATTAATGAAGCGGTATCCATAGGTCACTCCTGAAAATTACCTGTCATGTTAGAAGCTGTTTCAAAAATGTGCTTGAATTAATGCTGCGCTGCTCGAACCGCGCCCGCCGGGCCTGATTACAAACACATTTTGGACACAACTTCGCTGAATGCTAATTTAAACAAGCTCTATTCTTCAATAATACCACCGCCGAGACAAATATCATCGTCATAAAAAACAATGGATTGACCAGGCGTCACGGCGCGCTGTGGCTGCTCAAATTCGATGCGGAAACAGGCGCCATCTGTTTTTTCTTGCGAATGCCCATGCATGCAATGGATCACGCAAGCCTGGTCTTGCTGGCGATAGCGGGTTTTGGCGGTTGTCCGCAATGGAAATGACGGCATTGTCTGGTTAATCCAGTGAATGGAGCGCGTGATGAGAGCCTGTTTGAACAGCGCGGGATGATTTTCACCTTGCACTACAATCAGTCTGTTACCCTGTATGTCTTTTTCCGCCACATACCAGGGTGCTTCCGTTTTTCCTTTTTTGCCGCCGATGAGTAATCCCTGACGTTGGCCTATGGTGTAAAACATCAGACCGTCGTGACGTCCCAATTCCTCACCATCGGGCGTTGTGATCTTGCCGGGACGGGCAGGCAAATACTCGCTCAGAAAAGTTTTGAACTTGCGCTCGCCTATGAAACAAATACCGGTACTGTCTTTTTTATTATAGTTTTTCAAGCCTAATTGTCGTGCAAGGTCGCGGACTTGGTGTTTGGACAAGTTTCCTATCGGGAACAGGCTTTGTGCCAACTGGGATTCATCAAGTGCGTGTAAAAAATAACTCTGGTCTTTCTGCGTATCCTTGCCTTTAAGCAGGTGCATGCCCGAAGAATCTTTCAGCGCGCGCGCATAATGGCCGGTCGCGATATAGTCCGCGCCCCGATTTCGCGCATAGTCAAGAAAAGCCCGGAATTTGATTTCCCTGTTGCAGAGAATATCCGGATTGGGCGTGCGGCCGGCGCGGTATTCCGCAAGGAAATGCGCGAACACGCGTTCCCAGTACTGGTCGGCGAAATTAACAATGTCCAGATGAATGCCCAGTAAATCGCAGACAGCTTGTGCGTCTTCAATGTCGGTCGCGGCCGGGCAATAAGTTTCTGTGTCATCTCCTTCCCAGTTTTTCATGAATACTCCTTCAACCAGGTGTCCTGCATTTTTAAGCAAATAGGCTGCGACTGACGAATCAACGCCTCCGGACATGCCTACGATAATGCGGGAAGAAGGGATATCGGAATAATTCACGTTTTGCCTGTTATGGATAACTGTTTTCTTTGCAGGGAGTTTACCTGAAGTCGGCAAGGTTGAATACCATGTGTTGTTGCAATAGATGGTATAGGGTCTTCCTGATTCCTTTCCTGTGCTTTATTAGCCAGGAAAGGAATAAAATATATTATGTTATTGAAATAAATAAAAAAAACATCAAGATGGCGGGTGGCGGCCATATTCCCGGCACCTTGAGCTGTGTTTCATCTTCCTTATCAGCGCTGCTGGCAGATCAATAAATCGGCTTGTCCCTGGGACACGAAACAGGTTTACGGCGGGACGGACCAAGCACGGCGGCAAGGGCAGAGATTTGAACTTGGGTAAGATTGCGGTACTCTACTAGGGTATGGAATCACGATAATAAAAAAGGGACGAACATGCTTAGCCGAACTAACGCAGTTATCAATCGTCAGACGGGACAAATTATCGTTCAAACTCCTCTTCCCCCCATTAACTGTCTCGCGCTGGAAGGAGGCGGCAGCCGCTGCGCAGCTTACCCGGGGTTTTACAAAGTCTTATACCGCTGCGGACTCATGCATCAAGTACAGCATGTTGCCGGCAGTTCCGGCGGTGCAATTTGCGCATTGGCCATTGCCTTGGGGTATGATCCCGAAGATGCGGAAGCCATCATGCTGGGACTGAACATGGAGCGGTTTCTCGAAGGTTCGCATTCATGGTTCTCTTCTTCCGGATTATACGCCAAAGGAAGACTGGCGCTTTCCATCCTGAGCAGCACGAATTACTCACTCTCATCGGGTAACGAATTTTTAAGATGGCTGGAATCCATAGTCGAAAAAAAACTGGGAAAAAAAGACGCGACATTCGCCGATCTTGCGAAGCTTGCCGGGGGAAACGGCCGCGGCCCCGCGAGCAAATTCAAATACCTGTATATCACCGGGACGAATCTTTCCCTCGCGCTTCCGGAATGTGTTTATTTCAGCCATGAGACCACGCCGAACATGCCGTTAGCCTTGGCGGTGCGCATATCCGCTTCTTTTCCCTTTGTTTTCGAACCTGTGTTGTGGCAGGGCGAGTGGTATAGTGACGGCGGTCTGATCCGGGTGTTACCCACAAAACTTTTTGATGATAAACGGTTTCTTCCGCGCGGATACGGATTCACGGAGAAAGGCGTCAATCCCGGCGTGCTGGCGATCAAGGTGGATTCACAGGATGAAATCGATCAAGTGTTATGGGGAATTTTCAAGGAAGTGGACCTGAAATCCGCCAGCGAAGTCATGGCAGCCTTATATAATGCGTTGTCACAAAATACTGATATCGATGAAATTCGTGAGGCGCGCATGACGATCGCCCTGCCGGATAACAATATCGGGGTTCTTGATTTTTCCGTGAATCAGAACGGCAAGATCAGTCTGATTTCTTCCGCTGAACGGGAAACGCAGAATTTTGTCGAAAATTATTTTAATTCGGCTTATGAGGTATTAGCACACACTGGAATACGGCCCTGGCTGGATTCCTTGTCACTGGAGGAACTTGATGACGTCTTGGCCGTATATGAAAGCATGCGCTCGCAGCTTCCCGGCAGCAGCGCCGAACGCATCGCTGATGATGAGCGCCAGACGCCGGATCATCATACTCCTACGCAAACGCAGTTGGATGAATATATCTCTTATATCGAATCCTATTTTCGCTACCGGCGCCTGGTCAAACGTTTCCCTGATTATCAATTCACTTTGAAGACACCTGATTTCCATATTAACATCAGTCCGCTTCCGGCGGAGCGCAGAGACTGGAATGAACACATCGAAAAGCAAATGATTGGCAAGTTGAAGCATGTGATAAGCCAGATAGAAGAATTGGAATCAAGGATAGAGTCGCTGGACCATGAATTCATTGACTTACCCGAGCTGACTGACAAAACGCCGCTGCATGATGTGCATTTTGAAAATATTCAGGCGTTGACCACGCTGGTGGAATATCAAAGGATCCTGAAGGAAGAGAAAAAAGACCTGGAAATAAAGCTGGGAATTTTTGACAGGCGGAAAGTGATTTACTGCAAGGAGAAAAGCCTGAGGTATGCATCCTTCATTCAAAAAATCAATCCGATGCTGACTTCCAATTCCATACCGGAAGAACTCAAGGCGCTCAGGTTTGATCATTATCCCATTTTCATGTACGAGTCATGCGGATACACGCAGCGCGGCATCAGCATGATGGATTTGCATGATGAAACGGATCGTCAGCTTTATATCATTGGTGCGCTGCTGTTCCTGGAGCATAAAAAATCCAAAAACAAAACGATGTTTGTCGAGCTGTATCGTGAATTTGTTTCCTCCAAACATCCTTTGCCAAAAAGCCTGAAGAGTCTAGGGAAGATATTGCAGGCTGACGGAGTCGAGCTGTTCGTCATGGCATACAGGCTGGAAGAATTATTGCATTATTTTGAGTCCAGAGATAAGCCAAAAGTCGCTCCCTCACTGTGCCTGGATGTGTTATTCGCTGCTGAAAAACCGAAGAAAGCACGCGGCTCCACGTCCCAGCCTGATCAAACCCGGGATGTTCCCATGCGGCATCTTGTCCGTGTCAATTCCATATTCAGCAATACCAGCGACCATACGGCCTCACGCCAGTCAGCGCTTTCTTCCGCTCAGGGCAGAGGGGAAGAGAAAGTGATTCATGATGCAAAATCCTATCTCAACATGTTGTCGATTATGGCGCAGCCGCATAAAGACGAGAGAAGCGGCGGCGGTTCGTGCGGCCGGAATGGTTCAGGCGGGCCGTCGTGGATTTAACGGGTTATACCAGAAACCCGGGCAGAGGATTGGCAAACATTTACGCCGGTAAACTGCAGGATGTGAAAACTGACACGATGACGTGATCCCGCCTCGTTTATTTTCTGTTGTTTGCCTGCACCGTGCTTGCTAATATGGGCCTAATTTTTCATAAGAAAAGGATTTAGGCCATGTCTTATCAACACGTCACCGTCCCGTCTGCAGGACAAAAAATCACTGTCAATCAGAACCATAGCTTGAATGTCCCGGAAAATCCCATTATTCCATTCATAGAGGGCGATGGAATAGGGGTGGATATTACTCCTGTGATGAAGTCGGTGGTGAATGAGGCAGTAAAGAAAGCCTACGGGGGAAAAAGACAAATCCACTGGATGGAAATCTATGCAGGTGAAAAGGCAACCAAAATCTATGGTAAAGACGCCTGGCTTCCACAGGAAACCATTGATATCGTCCGGGAATATGTTGTTTCCATCAAAGGCCCGCTGACAACGCCGGTGGGCGGCGGTATCCGTTCATTGAATGTGACCTTGCGCCAGGATCTGGATTTGTATGTATGCCTGCGCCCGGTGCGCTACTTCAAAGGGGTGCCAAGCCCGGTAAAAGAACCCTGGAATACAAACATGGTGATATTCCGTGAGAATTCTGAAGATATTTATGCCGGGATTGAATGGTCCGGAGGCAGCCCGGAAGCGAACCGGGTTATTCAGTTTCTGCAGAATGAAATGAAAGTCAAAAAGATCCGTTTCCCTGAAAATTGCGGCATAGGCATCAAGCCGGTATCCAAAGCAGGAACGTCCCGTCTGGTCAGGCGCGCGATACAATATGCGATTGATCATCAGCGAGATTCAGTCACGCTGGTTCACAAGGGGAATATCATGAAATTCACGGAAGGCGCGTTTCGTGACTGGGGTTATGAAGTTGCGCGCAATGAATTCGGCGCGCAGCCGCTAGACGGCGGGCCTTGGCAGGTATTGAAAAATCCTGTTACGGGCAAGGATATCATCATCAAGGACGTCATCGCTGATGCATTTCTGCAGCAAATCCTGCTGCGTCCAGCGGATTACAGTGTGATAGCCACTCTCAATCTCAACGGCGACTATATTTCCGATGCCTTGGCCGCGCAAGTAGGCGGAATCGGCATCGCGCCCGGCGCCAATATGAGCGATAGCGTTGCCATGTTCGAAGCCACGCATGGCACAGCTCCAAAATATGCCGGTCAGAACAAGGTCAACCCGGGCTCATTGATTCTGTCAGCGGAAATGATGCTGCGGCATTTGGGGTGGAATGAGGCTGCAGACCTGATTATCAGCGGGATGGAAGGAGCAATTGCTGCAAAAACAGTCACTTATGACTTCGCACGTCTGATGGGCGATGCCAAAGAAGTGAGTTCATCGGGTTTTGGCGAAGCAATGATCAAGCACATGCTAAACCAGGAGTATGTGACATAGCCATTTCCGCACGGAGTTGGGTCAGCGTGGAAAAAACAGGCTGGCCTAGCGCCAACGTCTTGTAATTTCTTATAATTTTTCCTGCTTATCGTAATCGAATTTCTTGTGGTATCTATTTCTTGAGCCAATAGCGATTAATACACCAGATTATTTTCAAGAGCATTTTTTGCTTGTATAATTATTGTCCAACAGCTGGGCTTGGTATATAATTTGCGCATCGTTTGGAGAAGGGTATCTTTAATATTATAGATGCATATTTCCGGAATTTATCATTTTAATAAATATATTTTCCATTTAAGGAAAATCTAAATCTCATGGTCTATAAAAAGGGTAAGAAGCATGAAAAATGAGGTAAATAAAGAATATACAACCAACCTGGAGGCTTTGACTGAAACAGGTGAACCTCCTTTATATGCGGTTGTAGTACACAATGATGACTTTACACCGATGGAATTTGTCGTCGGTATTTTGGAAAAGTTCTTTTTTATGGACAGACAGCAGGCGGCGCAGACAATGCTGGAAGCTCATACAAATGGAAAGGCGGCTTGCGGAATTTTCAGCAAGGATTATGCGGAGTCCAAAATAGTTCAAGTCATCGAGTATGCTCACACACATGAGCATCCATTACATTGCAGCATGGAGGTTGCATAACAATAACGAGATGAAACGAGGAGGAGGTGTCGCATGTTGGACAAAGAACTGGAGTACACGCTCAATACGGCGTTTAAAGAAGCGCGCAACAAAAGACATGAATTTGTCACCGTTGAACATTTGCTTCTGGCGCTTCTCGATAATTCTTCTGCCCAGGAAGTGTTGAAAGCCTGCGGTGCCAATATCAATCGCCTGCGCAGTAATTTGACCGAGTTCATTGACCGGACAACACCTGTTATTCCTCTCAATATACACGACAGGGACACGCAGCCGACGCTGGGTTTTCAACGTGTTATCCAGCGCGCCGTTTTTCAAGTGCAATCGTCGGGGAAAACAGAAGTGTCAGGCGCGAATATTCTCGCGGCGATATTCAGCGAACAGGAAAGCCAGAGCGTTTATTTCATCCGTCAGGAAAACATCAGCAGGCTGGATGTCATCAATTATATCGCGCACGGGACTGCAAAGCCCAAGACACCACAGACACGTGAGGAGCATCCGTTTAATCATTATTCTGAAGATTCCGAAGGTATGGGCGATGAAAATGGCACCAGTCCGCTGGAATTGTACACGACCAATTTGAATGCGCGCGCGAAAATGGGATTGATTGATCCCCTGATCGGGCGTGAAGAAGAAATTGAGCGCACTATCCAGGTGCTCTGCCGCCGGCGCAAGAATAACCCGCTGCTGGTGGGTGAGGCCGGCGTGGGTAAAACGGCAATCGCGGAAGGGTTGGCGCGGCTCATTGTTGAAAAACAGGTGCCTGCGGTCTTGTTCGACAGCATTATCTATTCACTGGATCTTGGCAGCCTGCTTGCGGGCACCAAATACCGCGGCGATTTTGAAAAACGTCTCAAGAGCGTGCTGCATCAATTGAAAGAACAAAAAGGCGCGATTTTGTTTATCGATGAAATTCACACCATTATTGGCGCCGGCGCTGCTTCGGGAGGATTGATGGATGTCTCTAACCTGATTAAGCCCTTACTGGCTTCAGGTGAATTGACGTGCATAGGTTCAACCACATACAAGGAATACCGCAGTATATTTGAAAAAGACCATGCGCTAGACCGGCGGTTCCAGAAAATTGACATTAAGGAACCCACCATTGAACAATCCATTGAAATCCTGAAGGGATTACGCGGGCGGTTTGAGGCGCATCATAATGTGAAGTACACGGATGAGTCGCTGGAAGCGGCGGCGCGCTTGTCGGCCCGGTACATCAGCGATCGTCATTTGCCTGACAAGGCGATAGATCTGGTCGATGAAGTGGGGGCGTATCAATATCTGCTTCCTGAAGTGAATCGCAAGAAAGTCATTGAGGTTGGTGATATTGAAAAAATGGTCGCCAAGATTGCGCGGGTTCCTGAGCGCAATGTGTCCGCGTCCGATCGCGAGGTTCTTAAAAATTTAACCCGCGACCTCAAGATGATGATATATGGACAGGATGAATCCATCGAAACACTGGGCGCGGCTGTCAAGCTTGCGCGCTCCGGACTGCGGGATCCCAACAAGCCGATTGGATCTTTCCTGTTTATAGGTCCGACCGGGGTGGGTAAAACAGAAGTCTGCAAACAACTGGCAAAAATTACCGGGGTTGAGTTGCTGCGCTTTGACATGTCCGAATACATGGAGCGTCATTCCGTATCACGGCTAATAGGCGCGCCTCCGGGCTATGTGGGTTATGATGAAGGCGGATTGTTAACGGAAGCCGTCAATAAAACACCTCATTCTATCGTTTTGCTGGATGAAATCGAGAAGGCACATCCGGACGTTTATAATCTGTTGCTGCAAATCATGGATCATGGAACATTGACAGACATGAATGGCCGCAAGACGGACTTTCGCCATACCATACTCATCATGACATCGAATGCCGGCGCGGATGTGATGGATAAATCCAATATTGGTTTCACGCCGCAAGATAATGACAGTGATATCATGTCCGCGGTTAACCGGGTATTTTCGCCGGAATTTCGTAATCGCCTGGATGCGGTCATACAATTCAAGGCGCTGGACACCAAGACTATCCTGTCTGTTGTGAATAAATTTGTCGCGGAACTGGAAGGCCAGCTTGAAAGCAAGAATGTCATCCTGGAAGTGGACGAGGAAGCGCGTGCCTGGCTCGCGAAAAACGGCTATGACAAAAAAATGGGCGCGCGTCCCATGGCCAGACTGATCCAGGAGCAGCTCAAGAAGCCATTAGCGGAAGAATTGCTATTCGGCCAGCTCAGCAATGGCGGGCATGTCAAAGTCACCATTGAAAAGGGAAAGATCAAGTTCCTGATCGAAGACACATCGGATACTGCCATGGTGAAGGTCAACTAGAATCAACATCAGACTTCCAGCCCCTGCGTACCAGTGCCAGTATGCAGGGGTTTTTTCTGTGCCGTATCGTGAACTAAGAATGAAGGGCGGGTGCAGGCGCAAGCCGGGTTATTCACAGGCGTTGATAAGCGCGGAGAAATAAGGAGGCAGTTGGTGCCGCGGAAACCACGCCAGCACAAGCTGATGAGGATAGCTTTTTCCCTGATTAAGAACACTTAATTGTTTGTTTGCCAGATAGGGTTTGGCGAATTCCGCCGGCAGTACTCCATATCCTGTTCCGTCTGCGATCATCATCGCGAGGCAGTCAGTGCGGTTGGCGAAGTAGCGGTCTTTGTTGGCATTTTCAAATAAAGAATAATGCTTCAAATAATTAAATGTCATTTGATCCTGCGGATCAAAATCAATAATGCGCTCTGTTTGGATCACATCGCGCAGCCGGCGGTTTTTCCATTTTGAAGAAACGACGAAAAGATAATGCTCAGGTTTCAAATCCTTGAATTCCATTTCATCCGAAAGCAGACTTTTTTCGATCACGGCCAACTGGCTTTCACCGCGGCGCAAAGTGGCGGCCCGATTCTCGTTGTCGTTGATATCAAACTGTAACAGTAATCGCGGGAATTCACGCATCACGCGCATGCACTGGGGAATGATGCGGGTATGCATGATGGTGTAGGGACCAGTGATGCACAAGGACAGGTTTTTTTCCACGCCCGTGCTGGTAATGGATGAAATGATCTCGCCTTCCAGTTCCTGTGCCTCGCTGCAATAGCGTAAGAGAGCCAGTCCTTCTTGTGTCAATGACATGCCGCGGCGCGTGCGTACATATAATGTGGTTTCCAGGCGTTTTTCCAGGGATCTGATGCGCTGGGTCACGGCTGTTTGGGTAAGATGCAGTGAGTGTGCTGCTGCATGTACGGTTTTATGTTTTGCAATCGCGATGAAGGCTTGTAATTGCGGGCTGAGTAATTTCATTCCTGGGCCTATTGCTATGGTGCTGCGGTTACTCACTATAATAAACAGGAGGCAAATTGACAATGAGAAAAAGTCATTGCCCGGAACAAGAACCAGGCCGCGAGACGTATTAAACCTGAAGCCTGGAGTTGTCCGGGTCTGATAGGGATATCAGTCTGACAGCAACGATTATTCTTCTTTCTCGGAAGGGGCTGGAGGTCTGGGGCCGCCTTCTTTATGGCGGAACGTGATGCGGCCTTTGGATAAGTCGTACGGGGTCATTTCAACAGTCACTTTGTCGCCTTTAAGAATGCGGATGTAATTTTTACGCATTTTTCCGGATATGTGAGCGAGGACAACGTGTCCGTTATCCAGTTGTACCCTGAACATGGTATTCGGCAAGGCATCAATGACGGTGCCTTCCATCTCGATTTGTTCTTCTTTTGCCATTTTTCTCCATCTCAAATTTTATGTAGATTAATCATTATATCCCAGGCCTGGACTTAGGGAATAGCCATCAAGACTTGGATGCATCGGATGTATTCGTTGTTTTATGTCTTTTTGACATTTCCAGGTTGTCCAGGTACTTGTCAGCGTCCAAGGCGGCCATGCAACCAGATCCGGCTGCTGTAATCGCCTGACGGTATGTCGGATCCGAGACATCGCCTGCGGCAAAAACGCCCGGGATATTGGTGGCAGTCGCGTTTTGCGCGGAACCGCTGCGTACTTTAAGATAACCTGCGGCATCCATGTCCAGCTGGCCGGCAAAAATATCAGTATTCGGTTTATGACCGATAGCAATGAATACGCCGGTGACATCGAGGATTTGTGTTTCGCCTGTCTGGGTATTTTTGACGCGTATGCCGGTGACGCCTTGCTCATTGCCCAGGATTTCGTCGACTACGCTGTTCCACAAAAGATTAATTTTTCCTGTTGTTTCCTTCTTATGCATAAGGTGATCGATGAGGATTTTTTCTGCCCGCAACTTGTCTCTGCGGTGAATCAGGGTGACATTGGCGACAAGGTTTGACAGATAGAGTGTTTCCTCTACCGCGGTGTTACCGCCGCCAATGACCACAACATTCTGATTGCGATAAAAAAATCCGTCACAGGTAGCGCATGCTGAAACACCTTTGCCCTTATAGGTTTCCTCGGATGCGAGACCCAGGTATTTCGCGCTCGCGCCGGTCGCAATAATCAGGGCGTCGCAGGTATAGGTTTTTTCACCTTTGAGCACGAACGGTGTTTGTTTGACATCGGCAGACGTGATTTCATCAAATACGACTTCGGTATTGAAGCGCTCGGCATGGTGCCGCATGCTTTCCATGAGGTCGGGACCTTGCAGCCCTTCTTTTCCACCCGGCCAGTTGTCCACATCCGTGGTGAGGCTTAATTGCCCGCCTGGAGTCATGCCGGTAATCATGACGGGTTTCAGGTTGGCGCGGGCGGCGTAGACGGCCGCGGTCCATCCGGCGGGGCCGGACCCTAATATGATTAATTTATGGTGATTGGCTGTAGTCATACAATTCGGTATCTCGCAATTATCAAGCTGGTATATATACATCACAAGACGAATTTTTGCGAGTTTTCGCGTTGAATTTATCCATAAACAGGGCGCTGGAAATCGCAAAACTTGTCTGTGTGCGGTATAGTACGAGAAGTGTCAGGACGGGTAAACATTTAATAATATGAAAAATCGTTATAAACAGGCAGTTGATAACAAAAAGCGCAAACCGCTGTCTTCACAAATGCGCCATCGTTTACGGGAAGGGCTGTTTCTGGTGTTGGTTGCCTGCGCCGTTTTTCTCCTCATTTCACTCTTGACCTATCATTCCACTGATCCGGGCTGGTCCAGCACGGGGTTGGGGAAGCGGATTGAAAACTGGGGAGGCCGGGTTGGAGCCTGGCTGGCTGACATCTTTCTTTCCCTGTTTGGTGTGGTTGCCTATCTGTTTCCTTTCCTGATGGTGTTATCCAGCTGGTTAGGCGTTCAGGAGCGCGACGAAGCACCCAGGAAGTCTCATGAGTGGGTGTTCAAATCACTGGGGTGGATATTGTTCGTATCCAGTTGCTGCGGCCTGGTAAGCTTCTATTTTAACTCCAGGACGCACTGGCCTGCTGATTCAGGCGGTATCATAGGGGATTTATTGGGGACGGGATTGTCTCTCCTTTTTAACAAGGCCGGCAGTTCACTCTTATTTCTGACCACCCTGCTTTGCGGTATCACGCTGGTAACAGGATTATCCTGGCTGTGGGTAGTGGAGTCAGTCGGCGCCAAGGCATATCAATACTGGAGTTATCTGCTAACGCGGTGCCGGTTGTTGCTTGCTGCACTGCGCGAAAGAACCGGAACAGACAAGTCTGAACCAGCGCCGCCCGCACCGAGGCGGGTTGCGCGCGCGGAGCCTTTGCTAGCCGATGGACCCGAAAACATTCCGGTAACCAAACCGCCTGTTCCCGTGGTGGTACCTAAGCTGGAGCCGCGCAGGGAGAAAAAGAAAATCGCGGTGGATGCCGGAATCAAACTGGAGCCGGGCAGCCTGCCGCCGTTTACCTTATTGAATACTTCCGCGCAGGCGGCTGAAAAACCGTTTTCAAATATCACCTTTGATGAATTGTCACAGTTGGTAGAGCAGCGCCTCTCGGATTTTGGCGTGGAAGCAAAGGTGGTGGCGGTATTGCCTGGGCCGGTCATTACCCGATTTGAACTTGACCTTGCGCCAGGCATCAAGGTGAGCAAGATCACGGGGCTCGCTAAAGATATCGCGCGCTCTCTTTCTGCTGTCAGCGTACGCGTGGTCGAAGTCATCCCGGGCAAGTCCGTAATAGGCCTGGAAATACCGAACGAAAACCGTGAGCTGGTGACGTTGCGCGACATCATTGAATCGCAGCGCTATGCTCAATCCCGTTCACCTGTCAGTCTGGTGTTAGGGAAAGATATTTCAGGAAATCCCGTCGTGGTGGACTTGACCAAAATGCCGCATCTGCTGGTCGCGGGCACGACGGGCTCGGGCAAATCTGTCAGCCTGAATGCCATGTTGTTAAGTATGCTATTCAAATCAACCCCTGAGCAGCTGCGTTTTATCATGATTGATCCCAAGATGTTGGAACTGTCTGTTTATGACGGCATTCCGCATCTGCTGACGCCTGTTATCACCGATATGAAAGATGCTGCCAATGCCTTGCGCTGGTGCGTGGCTGAAATGGACAAGCGCTATCGGCTGATGGCGTCATTGGGTGTGCGTAATATTGCCGGCTATAACCAGAAAGTCAGCGATGCCATCAAGCAGGGCCAGCCTATCCCGCTGCCGGGAACGCTAGTAACGGATTCTGAATCCGCAAAAGAACAACTGGAACCTTTGCCTCTGATCGTGGTTGTGGTGGATGAGCTGGCTGACATGATGATGGTCGTCGGCAAGAAAGTGGAAGACCTGATTGCGCGTATAGCGCAAAAGGCGCGTGCGGCAGGCATTCATCTGATCATTGCCACTCAACGCCCTTCGGTGGATGTCATCACAGGATTAATCAAGGCAAATATCCCTACACGTGTCGCATTTCAGGTTTCTTCTCGTATTGATTCCCGTACCATTCTTGATCAGCAGGGCGCTGAGCAGCTTCTTGGGCACGGCGATATGTTATACTTGCCGCCGGGAGCAGGTGTGCCTATTCGCGTTCATGGTGCTTATGTGGCGGATGAAGAAGTCCACCGTGTTGTCGCGGCGTGGCGCAGCTGCGGGGAACCGGAGTATCTGTATGAGGTGACTGATGAAGCTGGCGAGACTGGCGGCGGGGAAGGCCAGGGCGCCGGGGAAGCAGATCCTTTATATGATGAAGCCGTGCGTATCGTGACTGAAAGCAGGCGGGCTTCCATCTCACTGGTTCAGCGCCGTTTACGCATAGGCTATAACCGCGCGGCGCGTATCATGGAAGAAATGGAATCGGCGGGTGTGGTCAGCACCATGGATAATAGCGGTGCGAGGGAAGTGCTGGCGGCCGGGCCGCCCATGGATTGAAACAGCGGCTTTGCTGAATAAGGCTTGACGTCATATCAATTAGACCGGGTCACCATGAGGTTTATATGAAACAATCTTTTATATATCGTGTGTGCGCATTATTCCTGTTCTTTTGGGCTGTGTCGGCTCATGCTGACAGTTTTTCAGCGGATTTATCCGATCTGTTGAATTCTGTGCAAAGCATGCGCGCCAGCTTTACGCAAACGACTTACGACAACCAGGGGAAAGTCACGCAAAAGTCCTATGGACAGATGGCGATGCAGCGTCCAGGAAAGTTTCGCTGGGAGGTGACCAAGCCTATTCCGCAGTTAATTATTGCCAACCAGTCCAAACTCTGGATTTATGATCCCGATCTGGAGCAGGTCACCATACGTTCGCTGTCTAAAACAACCGGCGAAACGCCCGCTCTGCTGCTAAGTCATGATAATCTCGGTCTGGAAAAAGATTTCACAGTGAAATCCATACAGCGCGGCTCACCGGAATGGCGCTGGTTTTCTCTTATCCCCAAAAAGAAATCAGATAATATGTTTGAATCCATTCAAATGGGGTTTGTGAAAAAACAAATCCGTGAAATGCGGCTGCAGGATAATCTGGGCCATACCACTGTCGTTCAGTTTCAAAAAATTCAAATGAATGTCAGCCTGGCTTCATCGCTGTTTACATTCAAGCCTTCTTCAAAAGTAGATGTCATCGATGAAACGCATAAAAAATGACAATGCCGCTGCTGAGTCTTTTCAACCCCTCGCGACCCGGATGCGTCCAAAATCACTGGATGAATTTTCAGGGCAGACGCATTTGCTGGGTCCAGGAAAACCCTTAAGACGGGCGATTGAACAAGGCATATTACATTCGATGATCTTGTGGGGGCCGCCCGGCACGGGCAAGACCACTCTGGCGCAATTAATGGCGGACAAGACGCAGGCGCGTTTTGAACGTCTGTCAGCGATTTTTTCCGGGGTCAAGGATATTCGGAAGGTGGTAGAGGAAGCCAAAACGGCAAGAAAGGAAAATCATCAGGCTACTATTTTGTTCATCGACGAAGTTCATCGTTTTAACAAGGCGCAGCAAGATGTTTTTTTACCATTTGTGGAAGATGGAACGTTTATTCTGATCGGCGCCACGACGGAAAATCCGTCATTCGAATTAAACGGCGCGCTCTTGTCGCGCACGCGGGTCTATGTATTAAAACGATTGTCTGAAGAAGAACTGATAACAGTATTGAAAGCAGCTCTCCAGGATAAGGAACGCGGACTGGGCAGACTGAAGCTGGATTTTCCAGACGAGTTACAGCGGCTTCTGGTGCGTGCGGCGGATGGGGACGCGCGTCAAGTATTGAATCTGCTGGAGATATTGTCAGATCTGGTCCAGGATCATGACCAGGGATTGATTGTGACAAAAGAATTGCTGGCAGAAGTGATGCAGGTGAACCTGCGTCGTTTTGACAAGCAGGGTGAAGCCTTTTATGACCAGATTTCCGCCTTGCATAAATCCGTGCGCGGGTCTGCGCCGGATGCGGCTTTATATTGGCTGTGCCGCATGCTGGACGGAGGATGTGACCCGCTCTATATCGCAAGGCGCGCTGTGCGCATGGCGAGCGAAGACATTGGCCTGGCTGATCCGCGCGCGCTGGAACTTGCCATTCAGGCTTGTGAGGTTTATGAGCGGCTGGGCTCACCTGAAGGAGAGTTAACCATCGCCCAGGCGGTTGTGTATCTGGCTTGCGCGCCCAAAAGCAATGCGATTTATACAGCGTTTGGCGCCGCGATGCGTGACGCAAAAGAACACGGTTCGCTGGAAGTGCCGCTGCATATACGCAATGCGCCGACGAAATTGATGAAAAACTTGGGATATGGCAAGGATTATCGATATGCGCATGATGAGCCGGATGCCTATGCCGCGGGTGAGGAGTATTTTCCTGAGGAATTGGCGAAACAGACTTATTATCATCCGGTTAATCGAGGCCTGGAATCAAAGATTGCCGAGCGGCTGGCCTATCTCAGGGGGCTGGATAAAAAAGGAAAATGATTCTATCCGTGGTCATGAGAAGACTTGTTCTATCGCCGGGCGGATAGACAGGGTGTCGTAGTGATCGGTATCCCGCTCACGCTTCGTTGGCGCAAGTTTGCCGTTCATCACGAACGCCCAGGTACGGCTGGATTCCGGATAGTCTTTTCCGTGTGTCGTCCAGTTTTCATTATTTCCCCGGCCGTGATCCGTGGTGACTATCACCATCGTGCTGTCATCCAGACGCATGGATTTCAATGTCTTGAACAGTCCATTCAGCGCATCGTCATAATATGACAGCATCCGGTGATAATGCTGGAGATTTTGAAAATGCGCTTCGTCATCAGCATTGACCAGGGATATCCAGAGAAACCGGGGATGGTATTTCTCAAGATAATGCAATGCCTGAGCGAAGGTATATTTATCATAACGGTTAGGTTTGTAGCCGGGATGATCCAGGTCCTGCTGATGGTTGAGCGCTGCCATGACTTCATCGGGCCGGTGCGAGACGGGGTCGGTCACGGGAAGGTTGCCGGCATTGCAATAAGCTGTGCCTGGTTTTGATTCTGCTGCATAAGCTACTTCCGGCCAGGAAGAGAAAATGGCGACATCCTGTTTGGCGAAATGCAGCCGGTTGATGAGATATTCTGGCAGTGTTTGTACCCGGATGCGCCCGCATTCATTATCAGTGCAAGGCTGGACGGAGCCGGACATTTGACTTTGGTAAGAAGGCAGACTGACGGGTATGGAAGCCGCTGACATGGTGGTGTGACTGCCTGGCTCGCCATAAAACGATAATCTGGGAGCATATAATGTCCATATTTTGGCAAAATGACTGCGATCAAGGTACACATCCTGCCAGCGCACTCCATCCAGCGTGACATAAATCACACGGTTAATTCTTTTTTGCGGGAATTCTGCCGATGCCGGGTGGGATAGAATTGTAGCGAACAAGGTCGAAAACAGAGCGAACAAAACAATCCGTTGCATAAAAAAATCCATTTCTGCGAGAGGGAATTCACATTCTGAAGTCAGACAATGACCGGGTCAAGGGTATTCAGGAAAAGAACGGATAAAAAGCAGGGTGACAGTGACAGCCGCGGCTTACAACCGCCACCCGACTTCATGTTTCCCTACTGCGGGAAACGGCTCCCCTCACAGGAGTACACATCGGCCAAGACAGCATGCTTGCAAACACTTATTACATCATGAACCTATAAAGTTAAGGTTTTCTTAAATTGTCATAAAATTGTCATAAAATCATTTCGATTGGCATTTAATAAATCCTTAAGAAATTATCTTTATCTTGGTGAAGTCAGGTAAAGTCTTCATAAATCAATCAGGAGGATTGTTTGCTATGCTTATTAAGGATTGGATAAAAGGATTGCAGGATGAACTCAAGCGGCTGAAGGATATTAACCAGCAAGGCCTTGATCCCGCGGTCAGGCAGGAATCTCAGCGCACGGTGGGCGAACTGTCTGCGCTGCTGAGGCAATACCAGGATTCCAAGGCGGAAATACTGTCTGAGACTGACCTGGAGCCGTTTTATCGTTTCCTGCGCGATCGGTGGGAAAAAATGGCTCTGACCGGCGCGACTTATTCATCACATCCTGATACTCTGGCCAGCCGGTATTGTCAGGTTTTGGCGAATAACCTGATCCTGATTGCGAACAGGATCCAGTATAAACCGCGCGATAAAAATCATCTTCTCATGCCGGTCAGCGTATGCAGTCTGCGCGTCTTTGCGTCAGAAGCCCTGGCTGCGCTGGAAATTCAGCAAACCAGCCGCGCGCAGGAATATTCACCTTTTGCCTCGCTGGAGTCACAGACTGTCCTGGATGAATTGCAAGAACGACTGAAAAAACTGAGTCAATCCGAGGAACCAGTCAGCTGGAATAATCTGTCATCCATCATTGATTTTCTGGCGGCGCGATTCAAGATAATCGAAGGGTCACGGGCGGATTATCGGCTGAATGACGGTACCCGTGCCAATGTATTTTGCAAATATTTAGCAAATGCGGTTTTTCATGCGCTGAAGTTCAATCAGGATGCCTCGCATCTGCAAAATGCCGACGAGTTATTGGTGCCGGCATCAAGCAGCTTGGCTGGCTGGAGCGGAGATGATGAACAACTCACCGCGCTGACGCTGAAAACGCTGAAAGCGGAAGAACAGATGCCGGAAGAAGCGCAGGTTCTTACAAACAGGCTGAAAAAATCAAGCGAGGATATACGGCTCTTTGCTGCGCGGCTGCTGGATGAGTTGAACGCCCTTGAAAAAGACAACATTCAAAATATGGATATGGCGGTTTATCTGGAATCCAGACGCGCGCTCAGCACAGCCAGACGGCTTTTGCAAAATGCCCTTGAGAAAAATCCCAGGCCGGGCGGTGCGGCGATAGAACCTTTTATCCGTTTCCTCAGAGAACGGTGGCATTTGATTGATGGGACGGCTGCGTCGTACGCGGAATCTCATTCCGCTGCAAATCAGTTTTGCAGAGTGTTGGCGGATCATCTTGCCATCACCGGTTATCAAATTAATTATCTGAACCGAAATCCACAGCGTTTATTGCAACCGGCTATTCACCACGATCTCGATCAGGTCAGTGCAAATAAGCGGCTGCGCACGGCTGTAATGCAAGATGTGAAAGACAGGGATGAGTTGGTGGCGGAATTGACGGGTCTGGATAAGTCATACTGGCAAAGCTATGTTGAGAATATCGATCTTGAACCATTCATCAGATTAATGACGAATGGTCAAACCTCAATGCTGGATTTATTCAACATCAAGGAATTATTTAACGAAAATGAAACACGCAGCAAGGCAATCCTGTATTGTTTCCTTGAAATTTATTCCCGGGATCGCGGCGCCGTCGCAAGTGACCATACTACTCTGGGCGGGACGATTGCAAGTCTATTCGCATCTGTGCCCACCGGAAAACAAAAAAACCTGGCAGTGGAAACCGTCAAGAAATTTCTGTTGAGCGGCGCCAGGTTGTCAGATTTTGACGCGGTTCTGAACACACCCGGTTCAGAATTGTATCCGCACAAGGCTGTGCTGGAAGACGGAAAGCTGGTCAGATTTATGGAGCAGATCAGACTCGCTGTTTCCAGGCTGCCGGGCAAGGCGACGGATGAAACGCTCATTGAGACGGCGCGAGCGCGGGCTGTTTATTAAGACTGAACGGCCGAACACTCATCACTTCATGTCCGGTCATGTTTTCGCTGCGGCAGTCCTGCTGTTGAAAAAATGCCGCAGCGGAAAGTCCCATGCAGCGCAATAGTACATTTATGGCATGGAAGACAGATTGATGTGAATTGACTGTGATGGTGAGGAGGCAGCCATGCAGGTGCGCCTTGTGAGAGATGTCGTCGCAGAGCTGACTGAGAAACTCAACGTTCTCTTCGGTCATTTCGGCGCTATAAATCCTGAGCCCCAGGCAAGTGACATCTTGTCCATTCTTAAAAAAATGGAATCTGACTTGACGTTCAATCAATTGCGCCGGCTGCTGGTGGAATACAAGAATTGTGAAGAAAATTCCAGTCCGTCTGCGTTGAGGGCGTTTTATGAGTTTCTGAAACAGCGCTGGGAGAGAATTGATAAAACGGATCTTGTTTACCCCCTGTCTTCGCGTACCGCTGTCAGTCAATCATGTGTCATTCTGGCAACGGTCTTATCCGTTATGGATAGCAAGCCGGTCTATGACATTCTGATGCCTACACTAACCTCAAGCGAACACGTCTTTCCTGGCCAGGGTGACTTGTCCGCCTTGCGCCTGCATGAGTTTATACTGGGGGAGGATGATTCGCCGCTGGCGGTGGAACACTGTTTCCAATATCTTGAAAACCGCTATCAGATGACAGGAACGCATGCTTTTTCAGGTCAGGCTTCGCGGCTGTCGCGCTTGCGGCAGAAACCCTATCCTCTAAAAAAACATTTGACTCTCAATGAAGAACGCATGATCCGCCAACACTCACAGCAGGCCTGTGAATATTATGATACTCTTGTGTTGAATGAAAACACCGCCAGGTACAAGGCGGCATTTCTTGAGTCACTGAAAAGCGATCACTACCAGGTCACAGCCTCATATGGCGCGGAAGGAACATCCCGCTTGCTGGATCATCTGCTTGCCAACCAAAAATCACCGTTTGATTTATCCAATCTGTTGGTTGAATACTTGCCCAGGCATCACTGGCCAATTTTCATGAATGCCATTAGCAGAACGGAATTATTTCGAATCGTCATGGGAATTGATTTGCCTCACTTGAGGCGGTCATATCGAAATCTGGAGGAATTCAAGCGCGTGCAATTACAGGATGCGGATCAGATTCTCTCGAAACTGGTACAATTTAAACCTGCATTTGCCAGCGAGAGTAATTTGCGCGCGTATCTTTTGTGTCTGCTTGAGGCATATGATCAATCCAGAGAAGAGGGACCTGAATTCAAGTCTGACGCAGGACAGTATATTGGGTCACTGTTTTCCTTGGCATTTTCCAGAAGTGATAAACTGCGAGCCAGTCAGGTATTTCGCGATTTCCTCCTGAGCGATCCGCCCTGGCCGCTGGCTGATCTTGCGGGTTATTTACGCAAAAATAATCTCTTGGACAAGCATTGGGGTCCACTGACAACCATGACGCATTTTGGAAATAATACGCTGCCCACACTCGTATTAATGGCAATGGATATGGGCCGGCAGTTCGAACTGAAAAAAACATCAACGCAAAAAAGAACACAGTAGGGAACATTAACTATATAAGAAAAGATTGGAATATAACGCAATGGTCGCATCGGCGGTGATGAATTGTATGATACTCCAAACAATCGCGGCAACGCATCCGGCGGCAGGAATGGTCAGTATCCATGCCCAGACTATGTTTTTTGCCACGCCCCAGCGTACGGCGGAAAATCCATTTAAGGACCCGACGCCAATGATGGCGCCTGTCACTGTATGGGTGGTTGAAACAGGAATACCCATCATGGTCGCGAGGGCAAGAGTGAAAGCACTTGCGGTATCAGAACAGAACCCGCTGACAGGTTTCAGTTTTGTGATGCGCATACCCATGGTTTTGACAATGCGCCATCCGCCGAAGACGGTTCCAAGCGCAATGACAAAATTACAGGAAATGACAACCCAGAACGGAACGTAAAAGCGGTCTCCTATAAGATTGGATGAATAGAGAAGAATGGCGATGATGCCCATGGTTTTTTGCGCATCGTTGCTGCCATGTCCCAGGCTGATGAAGGCGGAAGACAGGAATTGGAGTCGGTGAAACCAGCCTTCCACTTTACTGGGAGTGGAATAAAAAAATAATCTGGCAGTGATAACCATCAACAACATTCCCATGAGCATTCCCAACAGCGGGGAGATGACTATGGCTAGAAGTACCTTGCAAATGCCCAGCCATTTTAAAGGCTGCATGCCGGCGTGGGCGATGCTTGCGCCCAGCAGTCCGCCAATCAGGGCGTGTGAGGAGCTGGATGGCAGTCCGTAGTACCATGTGAATATATTCCATATGATGGCGCCTAACAGCGCCGAAAAAATGACATAGAGATTGATGACATCAGGATCGATCAATCCGGTTCCGATGGTAGTTGCGACATGCACGCCAAAGAATAAAAACGCGACGAAATTGAAAAATGCGGCCCAGAGTACTGCCCAGTGGGGTTTGAGCAGCCGGGTAGAAACCATGGCCGCGATGGAATTGGCGGCATCATGGAAGCCGTTCAAGAAATCAAAAAACAACGCGAGACCAATCGTTATAATGACTAAACTCAAGGATGAATCCATAATCAGGAATACTCAAGAACGATGCCTTTCAGAATGTTGGCGACATCCTGGCAGCGATTAATCACGGACTTGGTGTGAGCATACACTTCTTTCAGCTTGAAAAACTGTTTGAAATCCTGTTCTTCCATAAATAATTTTTTTTCCCCCGCCAGTACGACCTGGTGCGCCTTGCTTTCAACATGATCAATTTCATTGCAATACTTGAATATTTCAGCGGAGTTTTTCAATGAATGTAGACAATAAATGGAAGACTTGATATGGCTGGTGGCTTCTGCGCTGAGCTGGGAGAGCCGTATCATTTCTTCTGGCACGGCCTTGAGCTGATAAAATGGAAAACGCTGGGCGATGCGATTGATTAAATCAATGATGTCATCAAGGGTGCTGGTGAGTTGGTGAATATCATGCCGGTCAAAAGGTGTAATGAACGTCTTGTGCAGCAATTCAAAGTTGGCATGGGCGATCTGGTCCGCTTCTTCTTCATGCTTGGCGATTTCATCCACATAATACTGCTGATTATTTAAATTCTGCAGCATGTTTGAAAACTCAGTGGAAGCCAATAAAAGCTTATCGGCAGCTTTTTGAAAGAGCTGAAAAAAATTGTCTTGTCGCGGTAATAATCGTTTCAGCATGATCTATATAAGGTTCCTGTGATTATTTGAATCATTTTTGAGCACCAACACCTTAAAGCAGCTGCATTTTTATTTACAATCCCTTGTTCCAATGCGAGATCCTCAAAGGAATGCACATTTTAAGCGTGATACTTGGGAAATGCTACATCGAATTGAAGACCGATACCATTTTGCGGGGTCGCCAGATGGATGGTGGCGTGATGAAGAGCTGTAATCTGACCGACAATGGCAAGCCCCAGACCGCTTCCTGAAGCTTTTGTGCCCAGGATTCGATAAAAACGTTCAAATACACGCTCACGGAGTTCCGCTGGTATACCCGGCCCGGTATCAGTGACCCGAAAGATAATTTGTGTGCCTGTGTCTATAATACTGACTTTCACCTCGCCATGGGTAGGTGTATAACGGATGGCGTTATCGACGATGTTGCGTATCAAAATACCCAGAGCGGTGTCATTGCCGACAACGAAAGGCTGCGCTGGGGGGGAGGAAAGTTCAATTTCAATATTTTTTTCCAGTGCATGTGGTGCGAGATATGCGATGATTTCCATCGCCAGTTTATGCAAATCCAAGGGTTTTACATCGGTCAGGGCTTCTTCTTCACCCAGACGGCTTAAGGTCAATAATTGAGCAACCACGTGAGAACTCCGGTCTACGCTTTCTATTACTTTTCGCAGTGCTTTTGTGCGGTCAGCTTCATTGTCAGCTTTTAATGCCACCTGGACGTGCGTTTTGAGTGCGGCAAGAGGGGTGCGTAATTCGTGAGCGGCATCGGCTGAAAAGCGTTTGTTGCGTTCGAACGCCAGTTTAAGTCGTATGAAAAGTTGATTGAGTTCAGCGACCAGCGGTTTGATTTCCACAGGGATTTCCGTCAGCTGTACGGGCTCCAGGTACGTGGAGGCGCGGTTGGAAATTTCCGTGGTGACGCGAGTGACAGAGCGCAGCGCCAGGCTGATAATGAACCAGACTAATAATCCGAAGACAGGATAGGTGATCAGCAGGATATTGGCATTGCTGCGAGCAATATCATCTGCCAGTTCACGCCGGATATTATAAAGTTCTGCAACGATGATCTTGGACTGGATTTTATCATCGTAAGTACTATAAATGCGCCAGTCATCACCGTGGATCACTTTGTCGCTAAAGCCCAGGGGCGCATCCTGCAAGACGCGAATAGGAACTTCGGATGACTGCATGATTAATTCACCTGATTTGCTCCAGACTTGAAACAGAAACCGCTGTTTCGTGATGGGCAGCGTGGTGCGCAGATAATCAATGATCTTGGCTCTTATTTTTGAACTGGAACTGCTGGATTCACTCAGGATGCTGATTAATGAAGAGACGCGGATTAGCTGTTCGTCCAGATAAGGCTGAATGACTTGCTCATCAAGCAGATAGTTGCCAATTCCATTAATCGCTGATGCTAGCGTGATACTCAGCAGCAAGCTGATTAAAAGAAAGTATCTGATCGATTTGATCATTTTTCATCTTTACTTTTTTCTATAGTGTATCCAATGCCTCGAACTGTACGAATAAATTCCTGGCCAAAACGTTTGCGAAGGTTATGGACATGTACTTCCAGTGCGTTGCTGTCAACTTCTTCTCCCCACCCGTAAAGTGATTGGGTCAGGTGTTCACGCGAGAGTACCCGGCCAGCATTCTCCAGTAAAACGTGCAACAGGGCAAACTCTCTGCGCGAGAGGTTGACAGGTTCTTCCTTGTAAGTGACCGTATGGGATGCCGGGTCGAGTGAAATATCGTTGTGCACGAGCAGCGGTGCTGCGCGTGATGCGAATCTTCTTTGCAGGGCGCGTAAGCGTGCCAGCAACTCCGGAAGATCAAAAGGCTTGGTCAGGTAATCATCCGCGCCGCTGTCCAGGCCCTTGACCCGGTCTTCTATGGATTCGCGAGCTGTCAGTATCAGGACCGGTGTGGTATTGCCGCGCTCACGCAGGTTTTGCAATACTGTAATGCCGGGCATTTTGGGCAAGCCCAAGTCGAGGACAATCAAATCAAAATTCTCGGTTTTTAAGGCTTGGTCAGCGAGGGCGCCATCTTTGACCCAGTCTACGGTATACCCGTCCTGTGTTAAACCCTTACGCGTTCCTTCGCCCAGTAACTCATCGTCTTCAACCAGAAGTATGCGCATAAAAATCCCTCTTTAGTATAATATAACTTTATCTTTTTTAAGTAAAAAGTGCAATCAACCCGCTTGCGGCCCTGCTGGAAATGCGCGGCTTGATACCGCGGCCTGATGTCAATTTCGATATATTTTTCATGATGATGCGAGATTATCCCCGACCCGGGCTTGAAGACTGTAACAAATGCAGGGGACGAAAGAAATCCAGGACTTTCGGGTTTGTGATAAATGAAAGATTATAGGGATGTTCGGCGTACAGCTTGTCCGGCTGCGCGCGGGTAATAAGGTGATCTATCGTATTTGCGATCCTGCCAAGCAGGATGAATGTCACATGCGGCCGTTTTTGCAGCAGGCAATCCAGAATTTCTTTGGTAAAAGGATACCAGGCGCGGGCATCCTTCTGTGGTGATCCAGGCTGTAAAACGGGTGTTGCATTTAATAACAAAAAACCATGACGTATGAGATTGGAAAATAATTCTTCGTTAGTCTGCACAAAACCTTGTTTATCGATTTTTGCGATGTCATCCTGGTTGGTGTGGTGTTTGTCCAGCAGTCCGTCTGCCACCATTAACATTTTCAGGATGTTGCGCAGGGATGTGGCGCGGTTCACTTTTTTGCTTAACCCGGTTGAAGACCAGAGCTCATTGACAGAAGCATCCCAGAATGCATAACCATTTGCAGATTCGCTTCTCGGATAAGGTGATTCTCCAAACAAAACATAATTGACTTGTGTGAGCGGCAATGAAAAGGCGTTGAAAATCCGTTGTGGTCCCGGCAGCCAATTCCTGGAGTGTGTTAAATGATTCAGGTAGTCAGGATCCACACGGTTTATGCCTTTCTGAATGCATTCTTTCCAGGAGGCATCGGCGACATTCAAGTTAAATGGATGCATTGTCATTAATTATACTTCCACGTATTATAAAACATGATTATCAGAAAACTGAATAAAGCCTTATGGAAAAAAATTTACTCGAAATACTAGCATGCCCTGTTTGTAAAGGGGAATTAATATATGACTCGAGCAATCAGGAGCTTATCTGTCGATTTGACAGGCTGGCTTACCCCGTCATTAACGATATTCCAGTTATGATTGAATCAAGAGCAAGACGATTAAGCAGCGAAGAAGAAAACTGATTTTTTTGCTGATCGATCTGGAATGTGCCAGTGATAAGATGAGATTTTGAAACGAGGTCCGAACTCAGGTGTAAAAAAGGGGATAACATATGGTTATCCCCTTGTCATCATCAGGCTTCTTCATCTTTCTTTTTGACACTATAGATATCTTCTCCTTCCAGGGTATGGCGATTTTGTTCTCCCGGCTCCTGTTTGTGAGCATGCTGTTTCGAGTGTCTGTAACGATGATGAAAACGATGCCGTGGTTTTCTTTCAGCTCTTTCGGTCTTTTCACCTGATGCAGTCTGGCTTTCGCCCGTTTGCTGCTGCGGGGATTGAATGGGTTGATTGGCTACCTGGGTGCTGGGTGAGTACACATTACTGGCAGATGTTTGGATTTCAACCGGCTTGATTATTGTTTCTGCCGGTTGGGGCTGGCTGACAGGGGTTGCTGCAGCTGCATGATGTTGCGGCATGGAAGATGGCTGATGTGATTCGGAAGAAGACGAGATATTGCGTGTCTCTTGATCACGTTGCTGTCTGGATTCTTTCTGCCGGAAATCACGATTGTCACGCACGCGAGACTCTCTGGGTTCGCGGTTATCGCGTTCACGAGATTCTCTGGGTTCGCGATTGTCACGTTCACGGGGTTCTCTGGGTTCGCGGCTGTCGCGTTCGCGAGACTCTCTAGGTTCGCGGCTTTCAAATGTTCGGTGGCTCCCGCTTCCGCCATGGCGGCCGCGGTCTCTGCGTCCTCCACGATGACGATGGCGTGGGCCGCCCTTGTGCCTGGAAGGCTGGCCGCGTAGTCTGCCATGTCTTTTCAACCCTTCCCCTTGATCACTATCACCACCTTGTTCGCCAGATGAAGCAGCGGCGGGTAATTCCTTTTTCTCGAAAAAGTAATTCAATAGTTTTTTCAGTAAGCCGGGTTCTCCATTTCCGCCGGTGCTTTGAGAGGGGATAACAGGCGCGGCTGCCGGAGCCGGCATTTCTTCCATGGGCATACTTTTGATCGCCGGTTCCTGATGTGCTTTTGGAACAGGCGGCATTACGGTTTGACTGGAGATTTCCGGTTTGATCGCGAGCTTGTAGCTGGCGAGTTTTTCATCTTTTTCTGTAATATCTGAAATACGAATGCGTTCGACTTCATATTGAGGTGTCAAGAGATGGGCGCTGGGTACAACAATTATGGCAACACTCTGACGCTTTTCAATATCTATAATTGCCTGTCGTTTTTCATTGAGCAAATAGGCGGCGATTTCTGTGGGAAGTATCGCGCGTACCTGTGCGGTATTTTCCTTTAATGCTTCTTCTTCAATGATGCGGATAATCGAAAGACCGAGTGATTCTATGCCGCGTATGGTTCCTTGGCCCTGGCAGCGAGGACAGGTGACCCGGCTCGCTTCACCCAATGATGGTCTGAGACGCTGGCGCGACATTTCAAGCAGCCCGAAGCGGGAAATGCGGCCGATTTGAACACGCGCCCTGTCCATATCCAGGGCTTTTCGAAGCCGGTCTTCCACTTCGCGCTGGTTGCGAATGGGTGTCATATCAATGAAGTCGATGACTATCAATCCGCCGATGTCACGTAAACGTAACTGTCTGGCGATTTCATTGGCCGCTTCCAGGTTGGTCATGAGAGCGGTTTCTTCTATATCGCCGCCTTTGGTTGACTTGGCAGAGTTGATATCAATGGAAACCAGTGCTTCCGTATGATCAATAATGATGGATCCGCCAGACGGTAACCGTACGTCACGCTGAAAAGCGGATTCAATCTGGCTTTCAATCTGAAAACGTGTGAACAAAGGGGTGGGATCTTTATATAATTTGACGCGGCTGACAAAGTCTGGTCTGATCAGCTTGAGATGATTGACTACATCTTCGTATACATCTTGATGATCAATTAGGATTTCATCAATGTCTTTGCGCAGATAATCCCGCAAGGCGCGTATGACAGCGTTGCCTTCCTGGTAAATGAGAAATGAGGCCTGGCGCTCATCCGCTGCCTTTTGAATCACTCCCCACAACCTGAGCAGGATTTCCAGGTCCCATTGCAATTCTTCAGGCGAACGACCGCCGCCGGCTGTGCGGATAATGAGACCCATGCCGTCCGGTACTTGCAAGGTGTTGAGGACGCTGTGTAACTCATCGCGTTCGTCGCCTTCGATACGGCGTGACACTCCGCCTGCGCGTGGATTATTGGGCATGAGAACCAGATAGCAGCCTGGCAGGGTAATGAAAGTGGTGAGGGCCGCACCTTTGTTGCCGCGCTCTTCCTTTTCAACCTGAACAATCAATTCCTGGCCTTCTTCCAGGACTTCGGTAATGGTTGGGCGCCTGCCGCTGTCATTGTATTCTTTTCTGAAGCAGGAGCGCGCAATTTCCTTGAGAGGCAAGAATCCGTGACGTTCTTCGCCGTAATCTACAAATGCTGCTTCCAGGCTGGGTTCAATTCGGGTGACCTTGCCTTTATAAATATTGGATTGCTTTTGTTCCCGGAAGGTTGATTCGATAATCAGGTCATAAAGAAATTGGCCGGTAGCCAGGGCGATTCGCAACTCTTCGTCTTTATGAGTTGCATTGATGAGCATTCTATTCATGTTTTCATCCGCTTAAAATTATGTGTTCAGGTACACAGGGATGAGAGGCGATCGCTTTTATAGGTTGAGCAGGGTTAGTAAGTCGTTGTTCATCACAACACGAGAGCCATTAAGCTCTTCATTAAGGGCTCTTCATTACCGGAGCTCTGCATACTCTGGGGCGGCATCACTGGATGTGCGTTGACCCGGTCAGGATGTTCAGCGCGCCAGCGACGGTTTTTTTCGGAAAACCTGTAAAACCATTTCGTCTTCTGTGGTTTGACTAATTCATCAAACCCTAAAAATCCATTGCCCGTATCGCATAATGCGTTAGCTATAAAAACGTTATTCTCTTCATCGGTGCCTTGAAGCACGTTAAATTCACAAAGTTCTAAACTTTATTGTTAATAGCTGTAAAATGTCAGCCAACATATACCTTTCAAGGTTAAAATGAATAGTACCAATATCTTGATTTTATATCAATTAAAAACCAGGGCGGGCATGAATGAGCGAGTCAGATAACACCTCTAGAGGCAAATCGGGGGTGCAACATTTTATTGTACCTGAGGATTTTGCGGGCCAGCGCATTGATAACTTCCTGATGGCGCGCCTTAAAGGAGTGCCGAGATCGCGTATTTACCGAATTCTCCGTAAAGGCGAAGTTCGTGTTAATAAAAAGCGAATTGATGCATCTTACCGGCTTTTAACCGGAGATGATGTCAGGCTGCCCCCGGTGTTTCTGGCCGAACGGGCACGGCAGGTTCCTCCCAGCGCAGCGACAGAGACATTATTGGCTGACAGGATATTGTATGAAGATGACTATCTTTTGATCATAAATAAACCAGCCGGAATGTCTGTCCATGCCGGCAGTACAGTCAGAGTAGGTGTGGTGGAGGCGCTTAGGCATATGTATCCCAAGCTTCCTCATCTGGAGCTGGCGCACAGACTGGATTCAGAAACGTCAGGATGCCTGGTTCTTGCCAAAAAGAAGCGCATCTTGCGAGAGGTACATTCATTGTTACGCGAGGGCAAGGTAAAAAAAATATATTGGACGTTAACAAAGGGAAAATGGAAAGATTCAGAGCTGCGCGTTGATCTTCCCTTGCATAAAGATTATCAGGACGGCGGCAAGCATGTGGTGGAGGTGCATAAAGAAGGCAAGTCGGCACTGACCGTTTTTCATACTCTCCAGTCTTTCGCCCGGGAAGCTTCTCTGATGGAAGTGAACCTTTTTACCGGACGCACACATCAGATTCGTGTGCACGCCCAGCATCAAGGCCACCCGGTTGCGTGCGATGACCGTTACGGCGATCCGGAGTTTAACAAACAAGCCAGGCAATGGGGTTTAAGACGCATGTTTTTACATGCGAAACAGATAGATTTTACTTTGCCTTCTTTGAATCAGCGTATTACAGTAGAAGCCCCATTGGACCCTGAATTGAATGCAATTATAAAGGCATTAACGACGAGGTATACATGAGTTTGGAACATAAATCCTCAGACACGGATGAACAACCGGAAAAGATTCCTCAGCGAGGTATCTACCTGCTGCCAAATCTTCTGACGACGGCAGCATTGTTTGCCGGATTTTATTCCATTGTCGCTGCCATGAAAGGTCACTTCGAAACGGCTGCCATTGCCATTTTTGTTGCCATGATCGCCGATGGGCTGGATGGCAGGGTGGCCAGAATGACGCACACACAAAGTTTGTTCGGCGCCGAATATGACAGCTTGTCTGACATGGCTGCATTCGGGATTGCGCCGGCGCTGGTGTTATACAGCTGGTCTTTATCTCATCTGGGCAAGCTGGGATGGCTGGCGGCTTTCCTGCATACCGCCGCAACCGCTCTGCGGCTGGCCCGATTCAATATCCAGGTAAGTGACAAGCAGTATTTCCAGGGATTGCCCTGTCCGACCGCGGCCGGAATGGTGGCAAGTATTATCTGGATGGGATCAGGATTCGAGATCAGCGGGGCGGCAGTAGCCAAGCCTCTTGCTATCCTCACCATCATCATCGCGGCGCTGATGGTCAGTACTATCCGTTACTACAGCTTTAAGTCAATCGACTTCAAGGGCAGGGTACCGTTTTATACGGTGGTTGCCGCAGTGTTCATCATCGCTGCTATCGCGATTGACCCGGCTGAAGTCTTTTTTGGAGTATTTTTCATCTACATCATTTCGGGGCCTGTATATACCTTATGGCGGGTTCGCAAGGTGCGTAAACAGCGCAACCAGGATCATAAATCGGCAAAAAAATAACCATAACCGCTAAAAATGTTCTTCGTGGAACATTTATTGGATTTTCATGTGATATTTGATTATATATTGATCGATTTTTAAGTTAACACTCTGGCAAATTGGCCGCCAATCCACCCTGGGACGTTTCCTTATAGATGGTCATCATATCCTTGCCAGTTTGTTTCATGGTGGCTATCACTTTATCTAGCGAAACATAATGATGTCCATCACCCAGCAAGGCCAGTCGTGTTGCATTGACTGCTTTCACGGCACCCATGGCGTTGCGTTCTATGCATGGAATTTGTACAAGGCCATTAATGGGGTCGCAAGTCATTCCCAGATGATGTTCCATGGCAATTTCAGCCGCGTTTTCAATTTGGTACAATGTGCCGCCCAGTACGGCAGTCAAGGCACCGGCTGCCATTGAGCAGGCTACACCCACTTCTCCCTGACAACCTACTTCCGCTCCCGAAATGGAAGCGCCTTTCTTATAGAGGATACCGATGGCGCAAGCAGTCAGGAGAAAATCGATGGCGGCATCCTGGCTGGTTTGCGGATAAAAGGTCAGATAATAATGCAGAACGGCGGGGATGATGCCGGCAGCGCCATTGGTGGGTGCAGTCACAACCCGTCCGCCTGCTGCATTTTCTTCATTGACTGCGATGGCAAACAAGTTCAGCCATTCCATACTGTCCATGTGCTGATAGGACTGGGGTTTTCCTTTGGCCAGTAATTTCTGGTAGAGGATGGGAGCACGGCGTTTGATATCAAGGCCGCCCGGAAGTATGCCCGGGCTTTGACAGCCTTTATCTATACATTCACGCATGACCTGGACGATATGCCATAGCCGTTTTCTGACTTCGGCTTCCGGGCGCAGGCTGCATTCATTGGCCATGATCAACTCTTTGATGGTCAAGCTGTTCTTTTCACATAGCTCCAGCAGCGTTTTGGCACTGGAAAAAGGATAGGGCGAATCGGACGTATCTGCTCCGTGAGGGTGCGCGGCTTCATCTTCATCCAGAATAAATCCTCCGCCAATGGAATAATAAATGCGGGTATAAAGTTCGGCGGCGTGGGCATCATAAGCCGTAAAACGCATGCCATTGGTGTGAGCCGGAAGCAAGTCTTTGAAATTGAATATAAAATCAGATGGGTAGTCAAACGCGGCCTGGTGTGTGCCATTCAGACGAATTTTTCGGCTTTCGATGATTTCTTTTGCCCTGGGCCTGATGGAATCAGGATCGACTTCATCAGGAGCATGACCTTCCAGGCCGGACAAGATGGCATTATCAGTGCCATGGCCTTTCCCGGTGAAGGCCAGTGATCCAAATAATTCAATTTTAATCCGTTTCGCAAGGTCCAGCTGATTCCTGTCTTTGAGCGAATTAACAAAAGCTCTGGCAGCCTTCATAGGGCCTACCGTGTGCGAACTGGAAGGACCAATACCAATGGAAAATAGATTAAACACACTGATGGTCATATGGAAAACCTCTGGATTTTCAAAGTCTGATTAATTTCTGCTTTATAATACCGCAGCTCATATATGTCCATATTTTAATTATATTAGAATCCATAGCGTTTTGGCCTCATGCGCCGCTTCTTCGCAGCCAGGGATTTTTACCCGGAAATCCGGCTGTCTCGACTCATGACAAAAAGTAAATAAATGTTTTTATTTCCAAGGCTTAGATAGCATTGCGTCATTTTTGGCAGGTGCGGAATGTCAGGGCCTGGCATCTGCTATACTTTAATCAAATAAATTAATTGATGGTATTGGTACGAGGGTGGCAATATGGAACCGCGACACGCAGCTTCTGATTTATCTCAATTTCAGTCATATCTTCAAAATTTGAAACCGTCAAATTTTGAAGATTTATATCAAGTGTCTCAAGCCGAATTAATGTTAAATGGAAGGCTGTTTTTTAATATGACATTTTCGGATGGATCGACACCGCCCAAGGTGGATGCGGATATGATGAAAGAAGCGAACAAGGAAGCAATCCAGCAATTCGTTGGTATATACAAGCAAATGATAGATTTCAATACACTTTCCACGCAAGCGCTTGCATCAGGCTTATCTAATGAATTCGCGGCATCGGCAAATATGGCGGCAAAAGCGTGTAAAGGTAAAATGGAGGCTGTTATTCGTGATCATATTGATCAGCAATTTCAGCAAATATGGGCCAAACTGTCAGTGCAAATAAAAGATGATCCGGATGGCGGCAAGAAAAAGGAACTGGAAACATTCATTAAAAATGCAATTGCCTTTCAAATTTATTCTGTCGTAAAAGATGCTGCTGATGCGCAGTTAATGCAGGCAGCCAGGCAGGGTCAGGCCAGGAAGGAAGGCAGAGAACAAGGAGTCAGGTTTGCACAGGAAGGACCCGAAATAATTACCGAGAAAAAAAAGGATGATGCAGCAAAAAAGCCCACTTTGACCAGAAAGGCGACGGAAGCCAACCTGGGCAAGCATACTGTTAAGCCTGATAATGCCGAAATGAAGGAACCGGAAATTAAGAAGCCATTGGATAAACTACGGATTCCGGAAGGACGGATGTTGACGAGACGCGACAGCCGCATCATCAGCAATCCATCAAGACCAACAGGTAGTTCAACGGCAGCCAAGCTGGATACTGTTCAGGATAAAGATGAAAAAAAGGATAAAGGTGCTGAACCCCCTAGAAGAGGGCCGGGTTTTTGAGGCTATTAAGAGAATGTTCATTGACACGGTTCAATGAACGCTCTCGTTATTTAATGCTCAGGTAATCCATTTTTAAAAACGACGGTCATCAGCTCGAAATTAAATCTCGAAATTAAAGAGTGCAGCCAGTGCCTTGGATCTTGGATGCGGTTCCCTGGAGTAGTGAGTCTTGTATCCGCGGCTCATCTTTTGTCTGACCAAACAGTCCCCATGTGGATCCCGCTGTATTTTGTCTCGTTGAATCAGCTGATTTTATACTCAAGGAACCAGTTTGCTGTGCTTCAAGCAGTTTTGTCATGTTCTGGAACGCTCGCTTGAATGCTGCTTCGGTCAGCATGGCTGCATTATGCCTTGAGTAATATTCATAAAATTGTCTGACGGAGTCAGCCGACCAATCCGGTTCGGAAACACATGTGGTATCCAGTATGTCTGAGAGGATGATATTGAATCGGTTACGCATGCTGTTTGCGAATGCCGAAGAGTTATTATGTAGAAATTCATAAGCCCAAATGACACGTTGCCGCATGATTTCCAGATTTTTTCCTTCCTGACGACGTTCCGGCTCCTTGATCTGCATTCTCGCTTTTGATTTTGATATATCCAGTTTGCCATCGGATATAACGATGTACCCATTATAAATCATATTTGTCAGTTCAATTCCCGCCTGCTCCCTTTTTTCCGCGGCGCAAATCGGGTCTGCAAAAACCGAGTGATAGTATTCGAAAGCAGCAGTAAAATCGCTATATTCGATAAAGTGACTGGCGCAATACAGCCGTCCGTCTCCTGCAGATAATTTCTCAACGGCATCTGTCAGCATATGGATTTCAGGCTTGTTGTGAGCGGGCTGGTCCAAATGACCCTGTAATATTTCCCGATAACGTGCAATCAACATGGATTTTAATTTTTCACGACAAAATTCGAAATCATTCAAAATAACGGATGCCCATGCTATGGCATCATGGCTGGAATGTGCTTTTGTCCGCTGTTCGAATTCGTACATCACAAGCCAAAGATAAATGCGCTCGCTGGTCTCAGCAGCAATTTGTAGTAGTATCCTGATATCATTAGCAATCAAACCGAATCCGTTTTCTGACTTATCACTCAGGAGCAACCGCAGCATATCCAATTGGTCATTGATAACGGCTATCTGCAAAGCATCATATCCTCTATTGTTTTGAACTGGCAAAGACAATCCGCCGCCCCCTTCCGTTCTGGTTTTCACAAGCCAGCGCAGCATCTCAATCTGGCCATTACCTATGGCTGTCAGGACGGGGCAGCTGCCATGATTGTTTTTGACCTGAAGCTTACGACCATATCCTCCCTGCTTCTTTTTCTTCAACAGGTTTGTTAATGTGGCCATTTGTCCATTGGCAACCGAAATCAACACCGTATCATTTCCAGTGTGATTTTTTGCTTTGATTGAAAGGCCGAATCCGCCTTTCTTCTTAGATTTTGTTAATTCTCTCAATATGGCTTGCCTGCCTTTTGCAGCGGCAATCAAAACAGCATTGTTTCCATAATTGTCTGTCGCGTTAATGGGGAGGCCATATCCGCCATGACGTCGTGACTTGGTTAATCGTTGCAGCATTTCGGCTCTTTCATGTAACACAGCTGTTATAACCGCTCCGTAACCATTAATATCGGATTCATCCAGAGATAAACCATAGCCATTTTCACTCTGTGGTTTGACCAGTTTTTCAAGGATATCGGGTTGATTGAACGCAATGGCAGTTAACACCGCGCCGCGACCTTGACTGTCTTTTGCCTGCAATGAGCTGTCAGTATTTTCAAGAAGCCAGGATAAAACGTCACTCCGTCCTGATCTAATAGCAATTAAAACTGCACTTAAACCTGCAGAGTTATAGTAGGAAAAATCCATTTCAGATGACAGCTTCCGCAATGACTCAAGGGTTCCCTGTGCAACTAGGTATAAATAAGCGGTGTACCGGATAAATTGAGATATTGAGGGATCAGAGATAATGGCTTCAACCTCGCTAAGGTTATACAAAACCTCATGCTTTTCTAGTAACTGCACAAGTTCGAACCCTGAAATGCCGTTAAGCGATAGGTGGGTATTCTTTGCATTGTGAGTGAATAAGCTGTGATTGGCTGCAAACATATTTTGAGTCTCTGAGCATATTTGTGTATTTTGCGTCCAGTATTCTAGTATAAATTGATCAATAAATAAACTAATATTAAATTATAACTTGAGTAATAATCGCATCTTACAAGAAGTCTTATCAATAATGGTTAGAGTATGTAAAGGCTGGAATGTAGGTAAAATGCCGAGGTCCATTCTTTATAATTTTTATCTAAATCTATTGGTTTTTAAATTTTTATATATTTCTTTTCTAGGTGCCAAGGTATTAAAAAACCGTCAACGCCAGGGAGCGGGCGCTGACGGTTTCGAGGCTGGAGCTTAAGCTTGTATGGCTTGCCATGATCCATCAGCCTGGCGGCAGGCAGTTCCCTGCACTGTCTGTTTTTTACCCTTGATAGTGGCCACCATGGTGTATTTACGGCAATCTTTGTGTCCATTCATGGCCATATGCTTGGTGGTAGGTGTC
This sequence comes from Aquicella siphonis, assembly GCF_902459485.1. Lineage (NCBI taxonomy): Bacteria > Pseudomonadati > Pseudomonadota > Gammaproteobacteria > Legionellales > Coxiellaceae > Aquicella > Aquicella siphonis. The sequence goes on along the minus strand of NZ_LR699119.1, from coordinate 1,500,458 downwards.
ATAGTGTAATGCGCACCGGTTTTTTTGTTTTTCCAGTGATGCGCTTTCTTCTGCGGCATGTGTTCCAAAGCGTAAGATGACTGCATGTTGTCTGAGTGATCCATGGAATGACCCACATAACCGCCTATGAGTGCGCCGGCGACAGCGCCCGCGCCTATGGCAACAATTTGTCCCGTGCCTGCGCCAATCGCGCTGCCAGCCACACCGCCGACTACCGCTCCGGTAACAGCGCCGATCGTGGTATTTTCATTCTGGGTATTCGCGGAAGAACAGCTGACAATCAAACTGGCACTTGCAATGAGTAGAGCTGATTTAATCAATGCTTGCTTCATGACCCAACACCTCCAATATGAATTCAATCCCTGAAACATCCTTGATCTATACACTCATTCCCAGTCACCGGAGAGACGCTATCGGGTATCAAAACGAATAGCATCGATGCGAGAATAGTCGTCTTATGTTATAGGATATTCCATCCGTTTCATACATAGGGTTTATACCTAGTGCCGCACACCAGCCTGAATATAATCATGAGTATAGGGACGGCGTTTAATTGTTTTAAATTCAGGTTTTTGATGGTAAAATTTCAACCAATTTACACCACTGTCCATGATGATTTAACCAATGACGACTTCGACTTCAAAAATGCTGATGAATCCTCGGCTGCTGGCGATATTGGCCTTCGGATTTGCTTCCGGTCTTCCGCTGTCGCTAACGGGCGCGACCCTGCAGGCATGGTTTACCGAAGCCAATGTGAACCTGAAAACCATAGGCATTCTCTCGCTGCTTGGCATCCCTTATACACTCAAGTTTTTATGGGCGCCGCTGATGGATCATTACGGGTTTACCGCCTTGGGCAAACGCAAGACTTGGATCATGCTCATGCAATTGGCGCTGGTTATCATGCTTTTTGTTCTCTCGCAAATGGACCCCGCAGTCCAGGCTGGCAGCATGGGCATCGCCGCGCTGGCAATCGCGTTTTTTTCGGCATCGCAAGATATCTCGATCAACGCCTACACGACGGATGTTCTCACATCCGATGAGCGGGGATTGGGCGCCGCCTATACTGTCTTTGCTTACCGTATAGCCCTTCTGGTTTCAGGCGGGCTTGCGCTGATTTATGCGGACTATTTCGGCTGGGAAAAAACCTATGAATGCATGGCGCTGCTGATGCTTCTCGCCATGATACCCGCGTATTTCGCGCCGCGCCCCCAGGAAGCGGCTGTTTCCGCGCAAAATCTTTATCAGACCACCCGTCTTTCCCTTGTCGATTTGCTCAAACGGGACAAGATGATCTTGTTGCTGCTCTTTATTATCTTATATAAATTTGGAGACGCCCTGGCGTTGTCCCTAATCACCAATTTTCTCTTGCATGGCTTGGGATTCACGCTAACCGAGGTGGGGCTGGCTTATAAGATTGTCAGTTTTGTCGCTATGATCCTGGGTGGTTTTGCCGGCGGCATTCTGATGACGCGCTGGAACATTTATTACGCCCTGCTGGTTTTCGGACTCGCGCAGGCGTTTTCCAACCTGACATTCGCTGTGCTCGCCTATGCCGGCAAAAGTTTCGTGCTGATGGCGGCTTCGGTTTTTATTGAAAATTTTTGCAGCGGGTTAAGCACGGCCGCGTTGCTTGCGTTCATGATGTCGCTTTGTGATCGACGCTACACAGCGAGTCAATTTGCTCTGCTTTCAGCCGTGGCATCCATTGGCAGGGTGTTTCTTGGCCCGCTCGCGGCCCTGATGGTGGAAAATCTCGGCTGGGTACAGTTCTATATCTGGTCGTTTGTTCTGTGCTTTCCCGGTATTTTTCTGCTGGCGTTATTGAAAGACGAGGTAAGGTTTCATGCGCATGCCGCTGCTGATTGAAAAACATTTTGCGGGAATACTCCTGGTGCTGATACTGACAGCCGCGATGATGCTGCCGGTGTACGCCAAGCAGGCCCGGCAAAATGATCAGTCAACCATAGACCGGATTCAGCTGGTGACACAGCAGATTAACCTGCTTAAGGGCCGCCTGGATCAGGGCCAGCAGGAATTATCAGATCTTCAGCAGCAACACGACAATCACATTTCCGGGCAAGCCCTGGAAAAGGTTTCAAAAAGCCTGCTTGACAAGGCCTCGCTGGATATTTCTGTCGCAAAATCCAATCTGGACAGCATAAATATCGAACTGACCGATAACCAGCAAACGATTACCTGGCTGGAGAAAAGCGTTCAGGAAATTGAAAATCAATTGAATGTATTAAGCATATTCGGAGTCAAGGTGGCAAAAAATGAAGTCGCCAACCCGGATGTCCTGCATGCAGACCTTGCTTATCAGCAAAACCTGCTGACACTGGAAAAAAAGCGCTATAAATACTTGCAAAACTTGCAGCAAGTAGCCGGCAACATATTGTCCCTCAGGAATGATCATTACAGCCGGCTGAATACTTTGCTGAAATCCCGCAATCTGCTGCATGTCAAGCAGCAGCAGGTGAATGATGAACTGGCTTATCAGGAACAGCAAAACGAGTGGCTGCAAAAATTAAATCAATATTATGCGCAGCTGGCGAACATTGATCCGGTCAAATCCCGGTCAGAATATGCCGCGATAGAGCGCGATATTTATTACGCCAATGAGAAGGCGAATTATGCTTACGTGCAATCACTGATTGCCCGTTATGATGACCAGATTCAGCAAATGAAACTGGCTGTTATGAGAAGCAGTTCTATCAGTGTATTAAACGAAATCGGTGATCAGTATCAGAGTCTTAACAAGCAGATTGACCGTCTTGATACCGTATTGAAATCCCGAATATCTGTTTTGGAAACCCATATCAATTATTTGTCAGCGCGCAAAGCGAAAGCCGCTGCGTTTCAGCCTTACATCAAAAACCTGAAAGAAGTGGCAAAACAATACAAGGCTTCGGATGTTGATCTCTTGCGCATTAACAAGAACCTGTCCGACTTTCGTCAGAGTCTTGATCATGCATTGCAGACCGAGTTGTCTTCACGACAGGGATTTCCCGTGTTCGGATTTAAAACTTTTTTGGATCTGGGCAAGGAAATGCTTTTAGTGCCGGCGCTGTCGTTTCAGATTATCAAGAGCCTGTCTACCGCATTGATACGGGGATTCGAATCAAAAAGCCTGTTGTCATGGAGTCTGTTTATATTGGCCGAAGCCATTGTGACAGTGATCTTTTTCTATCTGCGCGGCGCGTTAATCCGCCTGTTGGAGCGCCCATCGAAATGGCGGGACAAGATCAATTCCAAATGGCTTAGCCTGCAGTGGCTGCGTCGAAATTTCGTAGACTTGTTCGTGCTTGGCAATGTGTTCGGGATCATGGTCTTCTTCGGTATTTCCCGTCAGAATTACGTATTCATGGTGTATCTCGCGCTGGTCTGGCTGACTTTTAAAGGCATTATGGTGATTGCCCGGCTGTGCCTGGTGGAAACCACGCATGACAGCACAGGTCATGACACGCGATTATTTCATCGTCTGAAATGGATGATATTGCTGGGCGGAATTATCACTGCTCTGACCGTGTTTGTGCACCAGCTTCCCTTGATTTATGAGTTAAAGACTTTGTGTGACCGGCTGTTTTTATTATTGACGATGCTGTTATCAATCATGCTGCTGCGCTCTTACGATGTGGTTCCCAATCTGATTCTGTCGCACATGGAACATAATCATCCCTATCTAAAGCGCAGTATCCGCCTGATTGGCGTGCTGGTGCCATTATTGATGCTGGGAAATTCCATTATAGGCGTATTTGGATACCTGAATCTGATCATGACTGTGTCCTGGTATGAGGGTTTGTTCATGATTGTCCTGATTGGCTATCTGATTTTACGCGGTCTCTTGTCGGACGCGATGGAACAACTTTCCCGTCTGATGATCCAGTATGTCAACAACGGCTGGTTGTGGACAGAAGCTTTCCTGAAGCCCATAGACAAAGTCTTGCGTATTGCATTGTTTTTTATCGCCTGGGCGGTGTTGTTCATCTTGTATGGATGGGACAAGCAGTCGCCCATCGTGGAAAGACTGACGCGTATGCTGCATTACAAGCTGGTCAGCGTCTTGAACACAACGATCACTCCCCTTAGTATCATCGAATTGTTCGTGGTCATTTCTGTCTTTTACTGGACTGCGAAATGGACACGTGAATTTGTATACAGAATGCTGTTGTCGCGCACAAAAGACATGGGCATGCGCAACAGCATTTCGATCCTGAGCCAGTATACGGTGGTGGTGCTGGGCATCTTTATCTGCCTTCGCGTCCTGGGCATTGACTTGCGCGCCCTCGCGATTGTCTCCGGTATGTTCGCGTTCGGTGTGGGCTTGGGACTGCGCGATCTGGCGAACAATTTTGCCTGCGGATTTCTGATTTTGCTGGAGCGTCCGCTGCGTGTGGGAGACATTGTCAATATCGGCGGGATAGAAGGTGAAGTGACTCATATCGGCAGCCGGGCTGTGACGGTGCGTACCTGGGACTGCATGGAGCTGGTTGTTCCCAACACGGAAATTTTCAATAAATCCTTCACGAATTGGACGGCGAAAGATTATACGGTGCGTTCGGTTCTTCATATAAAAATCGGACGTTATGACAATCCTCATGAAATCAAGGTCCTGATTCATAATGTGCTGGTGGAACACAAGGATGTCCTGACCGACCCCGCGCCGGAAGTGTATCTCAAGGAAATCAGCGACGCCCTGATGGAATTTGAAATCCGCTATTTTGTTAATATCCGTCAGGTCAAATCCCGCACCAGTGTCGCTTCCAACGTGCTGATGCATATCTGGGACACGTTTGCTGCGCATGGCATCAAGCCCCCGTATCCTCAGCGGGAGATTGTCCTTAAGAGTGACAGGGTGGTCAAAAGCGAGAAGCCCATACTGGATCTTGCTCCCAGTTCAGTGGACCGTCTCATGTAACAAGCCGTTTCCACTCGCTGCCATCCATGCGGGATAGTTACCGTTCTATAAAGACTGACAAGCGTCTGTGAACCCGATAAACTCGTTGTTAGACAAATCCACAATAAAACAGGTTGAAACAATGACTGATGTGATTGAAATAGTTCGTCATGACTTACTGGACCCGGGCGGTTTGACCGATCATCAACTGCATGGTGTCTTGCATAAACTGGCTGGCCCGCAGGTTGATTATGCGGATCTTTATTTTCAATCAACTTATTCTGAATCGTGGGTCCTTGAAAATGGAATCATCAAAAGCGGCAGCTTTGATATCGACCGCGGCGTGGGCGTGCGCGCAATCAGCGGAGAAAAAACCGGTTTCGCCTACGCGGATGATATCGTCATGCCGGCCTTGCAGCAGGCCGCCCAGGCGGCCCGCAGTATCGCCAGGCAGGGTGGCGAGCAGCCTGTGCAGGCCTGGCACAAGCTGCCGGGGCATCAGTTGTATCAACCGCTGAATCCTCTGCATTCCCTTTCTGAGCAAGACAAGGTTGCGCTTCTGCAGCGTGTTGAAAATTACATTCGCGCCAAGGATGCACGTATCGCGCAAGTCAACATCAGTCTGGCCGCGGAATATGAAACCATACTGGTCATGTCCAGTGACGGGCATTTTGCAGGCGATGTGCGTCCGCTCGTACGCTTTAATGTCAGTCTGGTGGTGGAGCATAACGGCCGGCGTGAGTCTGGTTACGCTGGCGGAGGCGGGCGTTTTGATTACCACTACTTTGTCACTGGCGATCAGGCATTTGAATATGCAGATGAAGCGCTGCGCCAGGCGCTTGTCAACCTGGAAGCGATGGATGCGCCAGCAGGCCCCATGACTGTTGTATTGGGTCCCGGCTGGCCCGGTGTTCTGCTGCATGAGGCGGTTGGGCATGGACTGGAAGGTGATTTTAACCGCAAGGGCATTTCAGCCTACAGCGGCCGTATGGGACAACGCGTAGCCAGTGAATTGTGCACCGTCGTGGATAACGGCACGCTTCCCAACCGGCGCGGATCACTGAACATGGATGATGAAGGAACCCCTACGCAAAATACGGTGCTGATTGAAAACGGCATATTGCGGAATTACATGATGGATAAACGCAACGCGCGCCTGATGGGGGTGGCCTCCACTGGCAACGGGCGACGCGAATCCTATTCACATTTGACCATTCCGCGCATGACAAACACCTACATGCTGGCCGGGCAGTCCGCTCCGGAAGAAATAATCGCTTCTGTCGAGAAAGGGCTGTACGCGGTGAATTTTGGCGGCGGCCAGGTTGATATCACATCCGGAAAATTTGTTTTCTCCGCAAGCGAAGCTTACCTGATAGAGAATGGAAAGATAGGCGCACCCGTCAAGGGCGCAACCTTGATAGGCAATGGTCCCGAAGTATTGATGAAAGTTTCCATGGTTGGCAATGATCTCAAGCTGGATGCGGGCGTAGGCATTTGCGGCAAGGATGGCCAGAGTGTGCCGGTAGGTGTTGGCCAGCCTACCTTGCGGGTTGATGAATTAACAGTCGGCGGAACGAGAACACAATAATGAATGAGATGATTAAATCACTGATAGATTCAAGCCAGTTGCAAGCTATCACCAGAGACGTGCTGCAAGAAGCGAAGAACAAGGGAGCCTCACAATCAGAGTTGAATATCTCTCTGAATAAGGGATTTAGAGTGACCGCGCGTGATGGCGACGTGGAACGGGTTGAGTATCATCAGGATAAGGTGTTGGAATTGACGGTTTATTTTGGCAGGCGTTCCGGTTCGGCCAGTGTGTCAGACTTGCGGCCCGAATCCGTGCACGCGGCGGTCGATGCGGCTTGTCATATTGCCAGGTTCACGGATGAAGATCCGGCAGCGGGACTGGCTGACAGGAAGGATCTGGCGCTGGATTTCCCCAGGCTGGATTTGGCCTATCCCTGGGAAGTCACGGTTGATAAGGCCATTGAAATGGCATGCCAGTGCGAACGGGAGGCGCTGGCCTATGACAATCGTATCGTGAGCGCTGAAGAAACCAGTGTCGCGACCATGGATGCGTTTCATTTGTATGCTAACAGTAATGGCTTTATGGGTTCGTATCCTTATACCCGTCATGAAATCAGCTGTGTCCTGATCGGCAAGCAGGATGATGAAATGCAGCGGGATTATAGCTATACCGTTGCATCCGACCCCGCGAGCCTGGTATCAGTGTCGGATATTGCGAAGCAGGCTGCCGAGCGGACTGTGCGGCGACTGGGCGCGAGACGTTTGCCCACCATGAAGACACCGGTAATTTATCTTGCTGAAGAAGCGCGGGGGCTGCTGGGTCATTTTATTGCAGCCATTTCCGGAGGCAGTTTATACCGCAAATCTTCCTTTTTGCTGGATCATCTGGGAAAGAAAATCTTTCCATCATTCATGCATATTCAGGAACAGCCGCACCTGGCGCGCGGATTAGGCAGCGCGCCTTTTGATGAGGATGGACTTGCGACCCGCCCGAATGTTTTCATTGAAGACGGCGTGCTGAAGCAATATTGCCTGAGTGTCTATACGGGAAGAAAGCTGGGAATGCAGTCTACTGCCAATGCCGGAGGAGTGCATAATCTCATCGTCAAAACCGGCAACCATGATTTGACTTCACTTTTAAAAACTATGGGCAAGGGATTGCTGATTACAGAAATGATGGGTAACGGCGCCAACCTGGTCACTGGCGATTACTCGCGCGGCGCGGGTGGATACTGGGTGGAAGAAGGGGAAATCCAGTATCCTGTGCAGGAAATCACCGTTGCGGGCAAGTTGCAGAATATGTATGCCGGAATTCGCGAAGTCGGGAGTGATGTGGATGTGCGCGGCAATATTCGCACGGGTTCCATCTTGATAGAAGAAATGATGGTCGCTGGAAGTTAGGGTGTATTGCCCAGTCGGACATGGCTTTGTGTGAATAATGCGCCAAAAATGACGATAAACCAGAACAGGTACAACCATAGCAAAAATAGGGGAAGTATGCTGAAAGCGCCGTATATCAATTCATAGCTGGGAAAGCGGCTGACATAAAAAGCGAAGCCGTAGCGCGCGGCTTCAAACATGACGCCCGCGAGTAATCCGCCCAGTAAGCCGGCACCCCAGGGAACGCGCGTGTTGGGTACGAGGATATAAAGCAGGCTGAATATCAGCGTATTGATCAAAATGGGCAGGCTGGCCAGAATATAGCGGGATAGATCAAACACACTCACTGCGCGGGCGATCGCTTGCATGGTAAACAGATAAGCCACCAGAAACAGGCAAATCCCTATGATAACGGGCGTGAGTAACAACATGATGCTGAATATGAAAAGTGAATAAAGGCGGTTTTTTCTTTCCTGCACCCGCCATATATCATTCAGTGTGTCCACAATGGTATTTACCATCATGATCGCCGTCACAAACAAAAACACAATGCTGATGAATGGCAGTTGTCCGGCCTGCCGGATAAAATCCTGAAAATAATCCTGGATGGAGCTTGCCGATGCCGGCATGAAGTTGGTCAGGATGTATTTTTCACCCAGCGAAATGACGGATGAAAACGAGGGAAAAAACGACATGGCGAACATAATGACAAAAACGAAAGGCACCAATGCAAGAAGGGTGGTGAATGCCAGCGCAGAGACACGATAAGCGAATTGTTCGTCCAGAAACCGCTGTAGAGCCAGTCTGAATGCTGATAAACCCATCCTTGTCAGTTTTACCATCACTGTTATTCCATTAAGTCGACGCCGTGGGGTCGTCTTCAATCTTTCCGGTTACGCGCCAACGATTCAGGTCATGACGAACTCAATCTTCACCAAACTTGTCATCGACCAATTGTTTGATCGCGCTTAACGCATCCTGTTCGTCCTCACCGCTGACCAGTATGTCGAGTATATTGTCCTTTTGCGCGCCCAGGGTTATCACGCCCATGATGCTTTTGCAGTCAACGATACGGTCGCGGTAGCTTAATTCAATGCGGCTGGAAAATTTTTTCGCTGTGTCCACGAGCTTGGCCGCTGCACGGGTGTGCAGGCCAAGCTTGTTTTGTATGGTGATCTGTTCGCGTATCATCCCTGTCCTTAACGGTGGCTATCAATGATTTTTTCTTTATGCTTCGTCATTTGTCCTAACAGTTTGTCCACGACCAGATTGATCGCTTTATACATATCATCGTCCTGGGCGTGGGCGTGGATTTCGGTGCCGTCCATATGCACAGTGGCTTCAGCCACATGTGAATTATGTTCTACGTGGAAAACCACATTGACGCTGGTAATGTTGGTAAAGCGCTTTTCAAGCGACTTCATTTTTTCGGTAGTGAATGACTTGAGGGCGGGTGTGACATCAATGTTTTTTCCGACAAACTGGAGTTGCATGTTAGATCTCCTGGCTGATTTTAATTATTTGACAGATTATACATTCAAAGTTAAACGCTGGCGCGTCTTGCTGTTAAAGATTGAATTCTTCCCCCAGATACACGGTTCGCACTTCGTTATTCATCAAAACGGTTTCCGGATTGCCTTCGCAAATGATGCGTCCCTGGTTGACTATGTAGGCGCGCTCGCAAATGTTGAGCGTGTCACGCACGTTATGATCGGTGATGAGTATCCCTATGCCGCGCTTGCGTAAGTGATTGATAATGCGTTTGACGTCCAGGACGGAAATAGGATCTATGCCTGCGAATGGCTCATCAAGCAGGATAAACTTGGGTTCGGTTGCCAACGCTCTGGCAATTTCTGCGCGGCGCCTTTCGCCTCCTGAAAGGCTGATGCCTACGGTGTCTCGTATGTGTGATATGCGGAATTCTTCCAATAGGTGCTCCAACATCAGCTTGCGTTCTGATTTATTCAAATCCTGTCGCAATTCAAGAATGGCCATGATGTTTTGAGCGACGGTCAGTTTGCGGAAAATGGATGCTTCCTGCGGCAGATAACTGATGCCAAGCCGTGCTCGAGCGTGTACAGGCAGCCTGGTGATGTCTTGGTCATCCAGATGAATACTCCCGCCATCGACGGGTATCAATCCCACAATCATATAGAACGAGGTCGTTTTACCCGCGCCATTGGGGCCTAATAATCCGACCACCTCGCCGCGTTTTATCTGCAGGGAGACGTCTTTCACGACATCGCGTGATTTGTATTTCTTGCTAAGATGCTGGGCCCGTAATGTATTAGACATAACTGGTTTACTGTTTTTCCGGATTATAAACCAGTACCGCGCGTCCATTCAGCGAGGCTGGCAGGGTAATGGTCTGTTCATTGCTATTATAGTGAATAACTTCGCCTTGGAAACTATTTTCTCCCTGGATGACGCGCACGTCATGTTCAAGAGAGACATTGGTTTCCAGCGGATAAAACTTGATGATTTTTGCGCGGGCATGGATCTCTGGTTCGCCCAGTTTGGGAAGCGTCCAGAAATGAGCTAATGTCTGCATGCCGTAGGCGGTGGCTTCTTCGATTTTGTGGCGGCTGTTTTTTTTTGTAATTAACTTGTCTGCGGTGATATGCGTGGTTCCCTGGTCAATTTTCACATGACCTTCATAGACATCGACGCCGGTCTTGAAATTGTATGTACCTGAATCGGCGACAATATGCAGCTTGGCCTGACTGTCGCTGTCTAATGCAAAAGTGAGTGCAGGCACGATGAGTAATACCAGCATGACGAACAGGGTGCTTGTTTTATGAGCTGGGTACATATTCTCCTCTGGCTTGAGATAAAAGTTTGATATTGCCAGTGTTCATATCCGCATGCATGCCTGTTGCCTTTACGATGAGATTGGGTTGAACCATGGTGATCATGTCACTGGTTTCTGCAACCTGAGCATTGGGATGTACCGTCAAGGTCGTGGTCTTGATGAGCGTGGCGGGATTATTGGCGTCAGCTGCATGATGAATGACGACGTTGTTCCAGAAGTGTACATTATCAACGCCTTGAGTGGCTTTTGCATTTTTGGAAGTGATATACCAGGGTTGGGGAGATTTACGATACAGTGTCAATTCAGGTGAAGTCAGCAGGGTTGTATCATTTGTCAAATAATGGATCATTTTGGGGGTGACAATTTTCATGCTGGGTTTGCCCTGCTTGTCCATGACTAGCGCGGTGACATTTTCCATAAAGGCGTCAGGCAGTTCTGCCTTGCGCGCGGGCGCAGTGATTTGCGGTTGAAAAGAGAAATAGGTTTTCCAGCTTGCCAACCCTACGGCTGCGATCATGATAGCGCTGATGGCGGTATATTTATAGGTCATGGATAAGTGACTGTTTCGTTAAACCAGGTAAGATTGTATCACAGATTGATAGCGGTCCTGAGCTTCCAGCAGCCAGTCGCATACCTCACGCACCGCTCCTTTACCCGGCTTTTTTTTAGTAATAAAATCAACAGCTTGACTAATTACTTCCGGTGTGCCAGGCACGGTGATAGACAGGCCTGCGCGCTTCAGCAGCGGCAAATCCGGCAAATCGTCTCCCATATAGGCAATTTCATGGTCTTTCAATTGCAGCTGTTGTTTGAGTTCTTCATAAGCAGGCAGTTTGTTTTCATGACCCAGGTAGGCATGCTGTATATTCAATTCTCTCATGCGCTTTTCCACCGGCTCGGATTTTTTCCCGGATATCACGGCTACTGTTATACCGGCTTTTTGCAGCAGCTTGATTCCCAGGCCGTCGTGAATATGAAAACCGCGCATTTCAAATCCGTTACTGCCATGGTAAATGGCGCCAGTCGTCAGGATACCGTCCACATCCAGGATGAACAGTCGTATGGATTTGGCTTTTTCCTTCAGACTCTGCATTTAAACGACTCCCGCCCGAAGTATGTCATGGATATGAATAATGCCAACCGGCTTGTGCGCGGAGTCGATCACCACCAGCGAAGTGATTTTAAAGGTTTCCATGATATTGAGTGCTTCAGCGGCCAAAATGTCGCGTGCGATGGTTTTTGGATTTTTCGACATGAGTTGGTCAATCCTGGTTTTATGAATATCCACTTCCTTATCCAGCGCACGTCTCACATCACCGTCAGTAAAAACGCCAGCCAATTCATTTTTTTCGTTAACGACCGTCGTCATGCCCAGTTTTTTATGGGTCATTTCCACCAACGCTTCCTTTAACGTAGCTTGGGTGGAAACGATAGGCATGGCATCACCCTGGTGCATGACTTCGTTGACCAGCAATAATAAACGCCGGCCCAGTGTGCCGCCGGGGTGGGAAAGGGCGAAATCTTCTTCAGTAAACCCCCGTTTATCCAGCAAAGCCATGGCCAGCGCATCTCCCATGACCAGGGCGGCTGTGGTGCTGGAAGTGGGTGCAAGCCCCAGCGGGCAGGCTTCTTTTTCCACACTGACATCGATGTTGACGGTGGCGGCGCGGGCTAGAGTGGAATGGGGTTTTCCGGTTAGTGAAATCAGAGGAATATCCATGCGTTTGATAAAAGGAAGAATGGACAGGATTTCTTCGGATTCGCCGGAATTGGATAGCGCGAGCACCACATCTTGTCTGGTAATCATGCCGATATCGCCGTGTTTGGCTTCGCTTGGGTGGATGAAAAATGCGGGGCTGCCAGTGCTCGCGAATGTGGCGGCGATTTTTTTGCTAATGTGGCCAGACTTGCCAACGCCCATGACTACGATACGGCCCTGACAATGGTGTAAATATTGACAAGCTTTGACAAATTGATCATCTATCCTGGTGACAAGCCGGTTGATCATCTGCGCTTCTGTTTCAACCACCGCGCGCCCAAGTCTGCAAATTTTCTCACTTTCCATCGGCCAGTCCAAGTTTAAACTTGTTGTTAGAGTGGCATATCTTAACTTTGCTTTGGCCAGGGAACAAGCAGCAGTTGCTTGCTTCAAGATATTCTCCGGACAGCTGCATTATCGAGTATAATTGTATCTTGCGAATATTCAGGTATGATGCGCCTGAATTTATAGTGCAAAAGGTATATTCCCTTGACACAACGGATAATCAGAGGGCTAGCTATTTTTCGCGTCATTTGCGAAACTTGATGACTATGACCAGGCAAGAAAATCTAATTGAAATCAGTAAGATGTCTTTTCAACATGAAAACGGGAAAGTCGTTTTTCAAGATGTGGACATCGTCATCCCGCGCGGGAAGGTCACTGCGATCATGGGTCCTAGCGGAACGGGCAAGACCACATTGCTTCGTCTCATAGGCGGCCAGTTGTCGCCGTCTTCCGGTGAAGTCAGGGTGGCGGGCAAGACCATACACTCGCTCTCGCACAAAGAACTGTACCAGCTGCGGAAAAGCATGGGCATGCTGTTTCAGGGCGGCGGCCTGTTTACTCATCTGAACGTATATGAAAATGTCGCTTTTCCTTTGCGCGAGCACACTCGGTTGTCTGAGTCCATGATCCATACCATCGTGTTGATGAAACTGCAAATGGTGGGTTTGCGTGGTGCCTGGCGCTTAATGCCCAACGAGTTATCCGGGGGGATGGCGAGGCGTGTCGCGCTGGCAAGAGCGGTCGCGCTGGATCCTGAATTAATCATGTATGATGAGCCGTTCACAGGCCAGGATCCGATTTCCATGGGGGTATTGGTGAAGCTGGTGCGAATGTTGAATGACGCCCTGGGCCTGACCAGCATTATCGTTTCGCACGATGTTCAGGAAACCATGCACATAGCGGATTATGTTTATGTGATTGTGAATCAAAGAGTCGTGGGCCAGGGATCGCCGGCAGCGATAGCCAACGATTCGTCCCTGCAGCTGCAGCAATTTATTCAGGGTCTGCCTGATGGCCCTGTTCCTTTTGATTATCCGGCCATACCGCTGGTTGAAGATTTCCTGCAAGGAGCGGAAGCATGATTGAGCGCGTTATCTTGCTCGGACATTGGGGTATTGAGACATTGCGGCAATTCGGCAAGGCTGGCCTGTTGCTGTATAGGGTCTTGTTTTATCCGCCCAATGTCAGAAAAGGCCTGCCCCTGGTAGTTCAGCAGGTTTACTCAGAAGGGGTCTTGTCCCTCTTGATTATCATTGTGTCCAGCCTCTTTATTGGCATGGTCTTGGCGCTGCAAGGGTATCACACGTTGTCCAAGTTTGGCGCGTCGCAAGAACTAGGGCCGTTGGTGGCTTTAAGCGTAGCGCGAGAACTGGGTCCCGTGGTCACCGCGATTTTGTTCGCCGGACGGGCCGGGTCTGCGGTCACGGCAGAAATTGGTTTGATGAAAGCCACGGAACAATTGTCCAGCATGGAAATGATGGCAGTGGATCCGCTGCGGCGGGTGATTTCACCCCGGTTCTGGGGTGGATTTGTTTCCATGCCCTTGCTGACCATGATTTTTAACGCGACCGCAATTTATGGAGCTTATCTGGTGGGCGTGAAATGGCTGGGCGTCGATGCCGGCGTGTTCTGGTCCAATATGCAGTCTTCCGTGGAATTCCATGCGGATATTGTCAATGGCATACTGAAAAGTGTGGTCTTTGGCGCCGCTGTTACCTGGATCGCCGTGTTCCAGGGTTATTTTGCCGTACCGACATCAGCCGGCATTGCAAGCGCGACCACGCGCTCTGTTGTTTATGCCTCACTGGCTGTGCTCGGATTGGATTTTGTATTAACAGCCATGATGATAGGGGAGTGGTAATGCTGCCGCAACGATTTATTGAAAGCCTGGTGGGTTTGTTTCTCATATTGGCCGCCGTGTCTTTGACCGTTCTCGCGTTTCAGGTTAGCGGCTTGACCAGCCTGTTTCCGGAAAAGAGTTATCCTGTGACAGCGAATTTTGATGATATTGGCGGGCTGAAGATCCGCTCTCCGGTTAAAATCGGAGGTGTGCAAATTGGTGAAGTGTCACGCATAGATCTTGATCCTGTGACCTTCAAGGCTGTTGTTACCATGAACATCTATCAGAAGTTTAATGATATTCCGGATGATTCTTCCGCGGGAATTTATACTTCGGGGCTTCTGGGTGATAATTACATCGCCATTTCGCCCATGTATAATACCACTTACCTGAAAAGCGGCAGCAAGATCGAAATGACGAATTCCGCCATGGTGCTGGAAAAGCTGATCGGACAGTTTATTTATAACATCAAGAACAATGGAAATAACAACAGTGAAGAAGATGGAGATACTCATGCGAAGAAATAATGTTGTTCTGGCGTTCGTTTTACTTGTATTTGGCTGGTTTTCTATCGCTGCAACGGTTCAGGCTGCGCCTACCGGCGATCCGGTTTCACTGCTGCAATATATTGCGAACAACATGATCGCAGGGTTGAAAAAGAACAAGGCGACTTTAAAGACCAAGCCCAGCATTGTTTATAATCTGGCGTATCAATATGTTGTGCCCTATGCCAATCTTAACGAAATGTCCAAGCGTGTGCTGCCGCCGCGTATCTGGAATAATGCTACTTCCGCCCAGAAGCAGGAATTTCAAAAGCTGTTTACGACCACGGTGATTCGCACCTATGCGTCGGCACTTACCAATTATCAAGACCAGACCATCAAGTTTTTTCCGGTACGCGGCGGAACCGGCGGCAACACGGTGGAGGTCAACAGCCAGATTATTAGTTCATCGAATCAGCCTATCAATGTCACTTATCGTCTGGTGCGGACTGGCGGAGGCTGGAGGCTGTATGACATGTCGGTCGAGGGCGTGAGCATGCTGAGCAGCTTCCGGGCGCAGTTTGCCGATATTTTGTCGCAAGGCGACATGAATACCCTTTTGAATCGTCTCTCCGGGCATAATAAACGCTAGGCCGGACATTCATGCAAAAACAAGCAGATATCATGATTGAAAACCATCACCTTGTTGTGACAGGCGATTTGCAGTTTGCCAACGTCATGCTGGTATATCAGAAGAGTTTGCAGCAGATATCCAGCTGTCATGAGCTGGTTTTTGATTTTTCCCGTCTGCAATCCAGCGACAGCTCGGGTTTGGCGCTGATGGTGGAATGGATCAGGCTGGCCAGACAGCAGAACAAGAAAATCCGCTTTGAGCATTTGTCTGAAGATATCCTGTCAATTGCAAAAGCGGCAGGCATTGACGGCATGTTTAACGGGAAGAATGGTTGAACTGTTGTTGCTGCTGCGCTGACTTGACATCAAATCATTTTTTTGGATAAAAGACTAATGGAAGGAGTCTGTTGTGCGTAAGTGTTATCTTGCTTTTGTACTGTTATTGATTTCTCAATTTTCCTTTGCGAGTCTGCCTTACTTCCCTCTCTCTTTTCCCAGGGATGAAGGCGCTCATTATAAAAACGTGCCATATGCTTTTAATCAATTGATAGAATGGTGGTATCTGAATGGCAGGCTCAAAACAGACGAGGGCAGAAATCTGACGTATGATATCGCTCTGTTTAATGCGGCTGCCATGGGCGGTATGATCACCCAGCCCATGCTGCATATTCAGCTTGCGGACCTGGACCGGAAACAAACTTATGGCGTTGCGAACAATTATCCTTACAATACCGGGAAACTTGCGACGGATAAACTGGACATTGTAATTGAGGATGACTATTCGCTGAAGAAAACCACAATCAATGGAAGAGAAGTGTATATTCTCAAGGCGCAAAGTCAAAATGAAAATACGTTTTTGAAACTGGATTTGACTCTGGAGCCGGTTGCGCGGCCTTTTCTCATCAATCAAAACGGATTGATGCCTATGCCCAATGATACCAACTCATATTACTATTCCATCGCCCATTTCAACACCACTGGCACAGTCACTATCAACAATGCAACATATCAGATCAGAATGCAGAAAGGCGATTCCTGGATGGATCATCAATGGGGTGATTTTAATGTGCAAAAGAACGGATGGGAGTGGTTTAGCATCCGTCTGGAAAATGGCCTGGTCGCCAACGTGTTCCTCAATATTGAATATAAAAATCACATGGTTGTCAGCGGCCTTGCGAATATTATTTTACCGTCTGGCGAAATGCGATTTATCCCCTATAAGGATTTTAGCGTTACGCGCGATGATTACTGGTTTGATCCCAAACTATCTATCGCATTCCCCATGACGTTTACCTTTGATTTCCCGAAGCTGGGACTGAAGATCCGAAATGCAGCTGTGTTTCCTGAACAAGAACTGCATGGCTACTGGGAAGGGTATTGCAAGGTAGAAGCCGTATACAACAAGCAGGATGTAAGCGGATTTTCTTACACGGAACTGGTGTACGATAATCCGTCTGCGAACAAGCCGGGAAGACATCTTGTCGGGTGAATGCTCATTCAAGGCAAGCCAGCGCAAGAGGGCGGGACTGGATTCTGTCAGTATTAATCAGATACTTTCCAGTTCAGGCTCTTCCAGGGGCGGCGCTGTCAACACGGTGCTATTCTGGTACCAATAGAAAAACAGAATCGGCAACAGCATGATCCCTATGCCGCTGCAGAAGAGAATTTCATATCTTGCACTGCTGCCTATATTGATGTTATTGGGCGGGATAAATCCGACCAGGAGTGTAATGGCGCAGCCTATCAATCCCAGCAGGCAGACTATCCATGCTCCGGCTTGTTTTCCTGGTATGACAAAAGTGTCGCCGGTATAGCGCAGCTTGTGACGCAGGCGCAGACCGCTCAAGAACATGATCACATACATAAGCATATATAACTGGGTTGTCAGCGCTGTGAGCAGCCAGTATGAAGCGTTTACGCTGGGCAGGAATAGAAAGGCCAGACACACTGCGCTGACGAGCACGGCTTGAGTAATCAACAGATTTTGCGGCACGCCATGACGATTGTGTTTTTCAAAAAAAGGCGGCAGGAATCCATGACGGGCCGCTTGTCCCAGCCCTTTGACGGGTGAGATGACCCAGCTGATGACGCCGCCTAGACTTCCGATCACAAGTAATATGGTCAGCACAGGAATCAGCCACGTTAAATGATACGCAGACAGGAAGTAAGCAAATGTCTGGATGGTGCCATTCACCAGGTTGATTTTATCCGCAGGCAAAACAAACGCGATGGCGAGAGATCCCAGCATCATGGTAGCCAGAATGATCAGGCTGGAAAAGGCGAGTGCCCTGGGAAAGGTTTTTTGCGCATTATTCACGTCCTTAATGTGCACGGAAGCCAGTTCCATTCCGGCGAAGCCAAGCATCACGGCGGTGAGCGCCATCCAGTTATCCGTATGCTGCCAGCTGGGAAACAGAGTGGCGCGCGTCAGTTCAATCTGCAGCGGTTTTCCCATGGCCAGCCAGATAATTAGCAGAGAGATAATCAGGATCATGGGAATTATCAATCCAGTGACAGCGCAAAAACTTGTGAATTTGGCTGAGACACGGACACCGCGTAAGTTGACCAGTGTCAACAGCCAGAACAGGGATAAAATGATTCCGACCATATAATATTTGTTTTGCGCGAGCGCGGGATCAATCAGATAAGCCGCTGTGCCGGCAATAAAGGAGAGAATCGTTGGAAACCATACCAGGTTATTGATCCATTGCAGCCAGACAGCCAGAAATCCTATGCGTTCGCCGAATGCGAGTCGTGCCCACTGGTAGATACCGCCTTCGTCCACGTTGGCCGTGAGTTCAGCCGAAACCAGCGCGGAGGGAATGAGAAAAACAATAGCGGAAAAGACAAAGAAAAAAATCAGCGTGCTGCCAAACAGTGCAGAAGCAGGCAGATTGCGAATGCTGTCGATGGCGCCCGTGATCAACAGCGTCAGGGCGAAGGTATTCAGTTTGTTAAGTTTTGTCATGCGCTTACCAGTCATTCTGGGATGAGGATTATCATAACCTGTTCAGGTTAAGCGCACGTTAACAACTTGCCAAATTATGGCAAATTATTAACGCGCGGGGTACGGATCATTTTTATCTATTATTATCAACGGCTTGCTATATAGGCTTTAAATGCCGGCATTACAGGTTCGTACATCTGGTCAGGCCTGGGGTTAATATTGTCGGATATAACCTGGAACAGGGTACGGTAAGCATTCTGAGAAGATGCCTGTGTGGCGCAGCTTTTAGCCGGCTCGAAGCGGTTTTGTGCCGGCGATTTGGCGGCTCCCGAATTAGGGTTTGCGGATTGACGGAATAATCTCGGACCAGACATGGTGCATACCTCCTCAATTATTTAGATAAGTCTTAAACCTATAACGAATTTATCCATCTTTCAAGCTCTGTATGGCGGATGACAACAACAGGGACAAGACCAAGATTCTTAAGGTCATTTTAATGTGAATTCTATATAATGCCGGCCAGCCAAAACTATTAAAAAGCAAAAGCCGAGGAGATTATGAGCAATACCAGAAGATCAAGCGAGTCATCCATTCCATTGGCTGCAAAAGCGTCCGAGAAAGGATTTTTTCATTATTATATGAAAGCGATATTCACCGGACTCATGGTTGGCCCTGTTTCTTCAACACTGACTTTTCCGGTTGACAAAATTGCGTTTGCCTACCAGACCATGCATGGTCATGCATCACCTTCGTTTTCCCTGGCTTTGTCTACTGCCTTCAGAAAACCGTTTTCCGGTTATTTTCCAGGTATCGTCAATGCTTCCTTGAAAAACATATTCATGTTCCCGGCCAAGGCCTTCTTTGAACAACGGCTGCAAGAAATCAATCCGGATTCCGCTTTTAATCCCAAACTGGCCGGCTTTTTCGCAGGTATTTTAACCGTCTATGTGACTAGCCCTGTCTCAGTCATCAAGGCGCTGCGTTACAATAACCAGCCTGTCTCCCAGATCAGAGAGTTAGACTGGAAAGCGTTATTCCGCAGGGTGCACTCGACAGCATTGCGTGATGGCGTGCAGTTCGGCGCATTCTTCGGCATGCTTCCGATTATTTCAAGCGTCGTACCTAATCCGCTGCTGGCCGGCAGTCTTGCCGGATTTTTTGGCGCTATTTTCAGCAATCCTCTTTCTGTGATTGCCAATAACCAGAAACTGAATGGAAGCCGTTTGATACCTGAAGCGGTTTCGTTATGCCGTGAAGGTGGTCTGGCAAGGTTTTACCGCGGGTTTTTCAAGACTACAGCCTTGCGCATGGGCATCCAGGGAGCGGCGACAGGTGTCGTGATTGAGGCGGCGGAAAAAATCTACGATCATATGAAGCAGCATCAGGAATCCAAGGGAATGAAAGTTAAGCGTTCTTGATCAATGTTTTTGCCTAAATGCATCATCATGCTGCGGCAGAGGGTTTCTGCTGCGGTGTGAGCATGCAAAAAAAAACACATCTGCGTTCAGCTTGCTTTCAACAGGGTTTTATCTCGATTATTACTTACGTAGCGGCTTCCTTTATCGTATGTGTCTGGAGCTTGTCTATGGCCGCGACATGCGCAACGCGTCTGGCCAGATAGGTATACATGGTTGGAACAATAAAGAGCGTGAAACCAGTGCCTATGGTCATGCCAAACGCGATGACCAGCCCGATGTCAAAGCGGCTTGAAGCGCCGGCTCCGCTTGCCAGAATCAATGGAAATACACCTAACACCATGGCCACGGTTGTCATCAAGATGGGCCGCAGTCGCAATGTCGCGGACTTGATGATGGCATCGTGAATGCTCAAACCTTCCTGCGCCTGAAGCTGGTTTGCGAATTCAACAATCAGGATTCCATGTTTGCTGATTAAGCCAATAAGTGTGACCAGGCCGATTCCGGTATAAATATTCAATTTTGCCAGCCCAAGATGCAAAGGCAGTAACGCGCCTATGACAGACAGAGGCACGCTGATCAGAATGATAAGTGGATCGCGAAAACTTTCGAACTGGGCCGACAGGACAAGATAGATGATGATCAGCGCGAAAAAGAAGGTATATAACATGGTATTGCCTTCCTGAATCAGCTGACGAGACTGGCCGGCAAAATCATAGCTGAATCCGGCGGGAAAGATTTTCCCGGCTTCCTTTTGTAAAAAACTCAAACCTTCAGGTATGGATTTGCCCGGCATCATCATGGCGGAAAGCGTGGCCGAATTGAGCTGCTGGAAATGATACAATTCATTCGCCTGGGTTGAGGTGTTCAGTGTAACTATACTGGATAACGGTACGGAACTGCCGGTTTCCGTCGTAATATAATAATCATTGATTTTTTCCGGGTTAAAACGGTCTGTGCGGAATACCTGGGGGATGACTTCGTAACTCTGGCCATATGCGCTGAAACGGTTGGAGTAATTCCCGCCTAACAGCGCGGCGAGCGATGTCCCTACATTTTGCATGCTGATACCCATGCTGGCCGCCTTGTTATTGTCTATATGAACTTCCAGCGTGGGTTTTTCAAATTTCAGATCGGTGTCTACATAGATAAATAAACCGCTTTTCCTGGCGGATTCCATTAATTTGCTCAGGACTTGGTAGATGAGGGCGGCATCTTCCGTCGAGGTAACAACGAATTGCACTGGCAGGCCGCTCTGGTTTCCCGGCAGGGAGGGCAGGGGAAATGCCACGGCGTTCAGCCCGGCAATATTTTTAAGACGCGGCTGCAATTGCTCCAAAACGTTGGCTTGAGATTTCTTGCGCTCGTTCCAGGGTTTCAAGATCAGTCCGGAGATGGCGCTGTTGACAGATCCATTGCCGTTGACGACAAAAAAGTCCTGCGTTTCCGGAATGGATTTAAAAATCGGAGTGAGTTTGTCAGTAAATTTTTCCGTGTAATCCAGATTGGCATATTTGGGCGTTGCCATGGATAAAAACACAATGCTCTGATCTTCATCGGGCGCGAGCTCGGTGGGTGTTGTCGCGGCGACGAGCAGACAGCCCGCGAGCATCAATCCTGCAAACACGGCTGCTACCTTGCGGTATTCAAGCACGGTCCGTAACTTGCGCGCATATCTGTGTCTGAGGTTTTCAAATACGCCGTCAATATATCGGACCAAGCGTTGCTGCATCATGCTGGAGTTCAGGATTTTTGAACACATCATGGGGGAGAGCGTGAGGGCAATAATACCGGAGAGAATGACAGCAAACGCCAGTGTAAAGGCGAATTCCTTGAATAATGCGCCTGTCAGGCCTGTCATGAACCCGATGGGCGCATAAACAGCCGCCAGAGTGGTGGTCATGGAGATGATGGGCCCGGCAATTTCCCGTGCGCCGGTCAGTGCCGCTTCATAGGGGGTCAGGCCTTCCTCGATATGCCGGTAGATATTTTCCACCACGACGATGGCATCGTCCACCACAAGGCCGATGGCTATCACCATGGCGAGGAGAGTTAGCAGGTTGATGGAATAACCCATCGCATACATGAGAGAACAAACACCGATCAAGGACAAGGGGATGGTGATGACCGGTATTACAACGGCCTGAGCCGCGCCGATAAAAGCAAAGATCACCAGTATCACGATTAAGGTTGCTTCCACGATACTGGTAATGACTTCATGAATAGAGCTGCGAATATATTCCGTGCTGTCATAAACAATACGGCTTTCCAAAGCGGGAGGATAATTCTGTGCGATTTCGGGAAGCAGTTTTTTTACATCGTCGATGACGGTAAGCGGGTTTGCGGTGGGCACCGATTTGATTCCAATGAATACACCGTTTTTGCCGTTAAACTTCACCGAGGAATCTTCGTTGGCGGCTCCCAACTCAACCGTGCCTATGTCCTTGAGGCGTATCAACGCGCCATTCTGGTTTTTGATGAGGATTTCCCGGAATTGTTCAGGGTTTTCCAGGTTTGTCTTGGCATTGATGTTAAACAAGACATATTTGCCCTTTGTTTGTCCGGCCGCGGTTTGAAAATTCTGTTTTTGCAGGGCGGTGGTGACATCAGTCGCAGAGACATGCAGCGATGCCATTTTTTCAGCATTCAGCCACACACGCATGGCATAGACTTTGCCGCCCAATATTTCGGCATTGGCGACGCCGGCCACGGTTTGCAATTTGGGCTGAACCACGCGGGACAGATAATCAGTAATCTGCACATTGGACATCAGTTTGCTGCTATAGCCAATATACATCAGATCCGTATGTCCCCCGGATGATTTCTGAATGACAGGCTGATTGCTTTCCTTGGGCAGCTGGTTGCTGACCTGGGAGACTTTGGACATGATGTCGGTCATGGCGACATTGGGATCATAATTCAGGCGGATATAGGCGGTGATACTGCTTAGTCCGTCCACACTCTGTGAAGTCAGGTAGTCTATGCCGTCCGCGCTTGCAACGGACTTTTCAATGGGACTGGTGATGAATCCCTGGATCAGGTCTGAGCTTGCTCCAGGATATGCGGTCATGATGGTAATGACACTGTTTTCCATTTTTGGAAATTGACGCAATTCCAGCGTGCCCAGCGCGCGCAATCCGAATAACAGAATCATAAGGCTGACCACGCAGGCAAGCACGGGACGTTTAATAAAAAGATCTGTAAAATTCATCATGACAGTTCCACGCTGTTATCAATTACGACGCGGGTTCCATTCTGCAATTTCAGCTGTCCGGAAGTGACGACACTGTCGCCGGGCTTCAACCCTTCGAGAATGGTCGCTTCACTGTCGCGACGCTCGCCAACCTTGACATACTGACGATAGACATGCAGGTTTTTTTCATTTTTGTTATCCGATTCATTCTTAATAATGAAAACGTAATCTCCGCTCAGACTGTATGAGATGGCGGTCTGCGGTACCACCACCGGCATTTCCTTGTCTTTTTTCAGCCAGATTTTTACCAGGCCGTACATACCCGGATAAAGCTGATAATTCGGGTTGGGAATGGTGGCTTGCACCAGTACATTGCGGGAACTGGGTTCCACCTTGGAATTGATGGCTGTGATGGTGCCCTGAACCGTTTTGCCCTTTCCAAAATTCACGCTGACATCTATGTTTTGTCCCAGATATAAATCAGCCAGGTATTGTTCCGGCAGACTGAACGAAACATATAAGGGATCGAGTGACTGCAATGTCACCAGGACTGTGCCGGGCGATACATATTGCCCCAGGTTGACCTGTCTTATGCCCAGTCTGCCATCGAATGGCGCCGTGATGGTTTTTTGCTGGATTTGAGCCTGGGCAGATTCGACGCCGGCTTGTGCTCTCAATAGTTCCGCATAGCGTGAGTCCAGGGCCGCCTTCGAAGAGACGTGTTTATCAAACAGGGTTTTTTCCCGTTCATAATTGATTCGTGCCAGCTGAAGAGTGGCCTGATTGTTCTTGAGCGTCGCCTGCTCGTTATGTGAGCGCATGGAGAGGATGACGTCGCCTTTTCTGACATATTGTCCGGAATTAAACCGCAGCTCTTCAATGATACCTGCGGCTTCGGAGGAAAGATCAACGCCGTTAACGGCATTTAATGTTCCGACCGCGTTAAGGTAAGACTGCCAGGCCATGCGCTTGGCAGTGGTTTCGGAAATGGTGACCGCAGGCGGCTGATAATGCGACATATACCACATGAACAGGATTTTTTTCACACCGTAAATACCGAAGAGGATGGCGAAAAAAATGCCGGTATAAATCAGCATTTTTGACATGGGTCTGGACATGACGGAATGGCTCCTGGATTTTTATTATTACACTCAAATTCATTGTTGTGATGAGAGGCCGGACCTCAAGAAGATATGGCCGGGCTTGTCTAAAGCCCGGTGCCTGTCTTCATGCCTTCTGGTACGGTTAGCCGGACATTTTCCATTGTCCAGAGAGATTTTACAATCAGGATTCCTTGTTGATGACCAGAAATATCGCACTGGAACCGCGCAATACATTCAGCAATAATTCCTTGCCTGATTTGGCTGTTGCAGTTTTTAACTCATCAATATTGTTAATCTTATGCTGATTTACGGAAGTGATGACATCCCCGGGCCGCAAATCTGAATGCCAGGAATTGCTGTCACGTTCCACAGAGGCAACCAGCACAGCTTGTACGTTACCGTGGACCGGGCTCAGTACGCTGAAGTTTTTCAACCCCACACCATAAAGGAAGGGATCTTTTTGCGCCACGAGCAGCTTGCGTTTCTTGGAGTCAGACAAGGTCACGTTGATGGTGATAGGTTTGTTGTTGCGCAACACGCTCAGATTGACTTTTGAATCCACGCGCAGGAAGCCTATCGTATTGACCACATCGCTGGCGCTCTTGATTTCAGCGCCGTTGATGGAAGTAATAATGTCGCCTACCTGGACGCCCGCCTGTTCTGCCGGCGAATTTGGCAGGATTTGCGTTACCGCCGCGCCTTTCGCATCGTTGATGTTAAAAGCGCTCGCGAGTTCCGGCGTGATGTCTTGCGCGCCTATGCCCAGCACACCGCGCTTCACGTTGCCATATTCCAGGAGCTGCAGCATGACGCTTTTTGCCATGTTGGCCGGAATGGCGAAACCGATTCCTATGCTGCCACGATCGGGGGCGAGAATGGCTGTGTTAATGCCGACGAGCTGGCCTTGGGTGTTGATCAGCGCGCCGCCGGAGTTGCCCGGGTTGATGGGCGCGTCAGTCTGAATGAAATTTTCATAGTTTTCTATGCCCAGTGTCGTGCGGCCCAGCGCGCTGACTATACCGGAGGTCACAGTCTGGTTCAGGCCGAATGGATTACCAATGGCGGCAACGAAATCACCAACCTTGAGATCATTGGAATTACCCATCTGTATGGCGCTCAGATTTTTGGCGCTAATTTGCAGCAACGCAATATCGGACGGCTTGTCCATGCCCAATATTTTCGCGGTGTAATGATGGCCGTCACTCAGGGTAATCGTGACGGTCTGGGCATCAGCCACAACGTGTGCGTTGGTGAGGATATAGCCGTTTTTGGCATCGACAATCACACCGGATCCCACAGAAACGAATGAACCCGGATCCTGGTCATCCATGTCCTTGTTTTTGCTGCGCTGTTTTTGTAATTCCCGCAAGGTGTTGATGTCAGTGATTTTGATATCGGCTTTGATATTCACAACCGAGGGCAGTACGGTTTTCAGCATGGGGGCAAGACTGTTCTGGACGGGAATCGAGGAATACCCGGTTGTGCAAATGATCAGGGACACCAGCATGATCATCATGCTCAAGGATGCACGCGAAACTATTTTCATAAGCTATTTCCTCACATTTCTAGACCAGTCAGACTCCCTGGCACTTTCAACTCATGGAGCGGTAGGGAGTTCAATATATTATCATTAAATTTTGCCAATCCACAGATATTCCTGCGCATGACGGGTGCGGTCACGGCTGGATTATACCCGGGGATTCATCCAGATCAGGCTTGCCATACGCCCGGTATTGCCTTTATCGCGGCGATAGGAATAAAACAGGTCTGGCTGGCTGTAGGTGCAGAAGTCTCCTCCGTAAGTATTTGTTACACCTGATAAACTTAACCGCATACGTGCCAGGTCGTAGAGGTTGGCCAGCCATTTTCCAGGCGCGCAGGGCGCGAATGCGGTGGTGGAACCCGGGTGATAGCGGGTAAATGCATGGAAAACGTCCTCACCCACTTCAAACTTGCCAGGGCCTATCGCCGGGCCTAACCAAACCAGCAAATCCTGGGCGGGCTGCTGAATCGCAGCCAGGGTGGCTTCGACAATGCCTGCCGCAAGGCCGCGCCATCCCGCGTGAACCGCCGCAACCCGCGTCCCCTGTTTATTGCAAATCAGAATGGGGAGACAGTCTGCGGTCAGTATTGCACACACCTGGCCTGGTTCAAATGCAAAGGATGCATCTGCTTCACGGTCAAGGTTTTCTGGCGCGGCTGCCACCACAACGGTTCCATGTGTCTGCTTCAGCCACACTGGCGGCTGGGGAAGTTGTAACCACGTTTGTAACTGACTGCTGCCGTCCCTGCGGTCAGTCTCATTCTCCGCCTGCGCATAACGACCGGCAAAACCGCTGCGCAGGGTCGTGTATGCCATGATATTTTTTGGCGCCGGCCAATCGGGTTGTAAGTATTTCATGGGGCATTCCTGTTCAAATCTTCTCGTAATACCTGGATGAGATGATTCATGTCCTCCGGCAGATCAATTTCCCAGCGCATGAATTCTTCCGTGTCCGGATGGGTCAATCCCAGCGCGAATGCGTGCAGCGCCTGGCGTTTGAATTGCCTCAAGGCGGTGATGAGTTGTTCGGACAGTCCTTTCGCAAGCTGAATACGGCCGCCGTAGACAGCGTCACCTACAATGGGGTGACGAATATAGGCCATGTGAACACGAATCTGATGGGTGCGCCCTGTTTCCAGGCGGATTTTCAATCGAGTGTGCGCCCTGAATTTTTCAGCAATCCGGTAATGGGTGACGGCGGACTTTCCGGTGTCAATAACAGCCATGCGCTTGCGTTGCAGGGGATGCCGGTCGATCGGGGCGTCGACGCTGCCGCCGCTGATCATGGTGCCATAAACGATGGCCTGATATTCACGCAGCAAGCTGCGCTTTTTTAATTGCAGTGACAAATGTTTCAGCGCGGCGGCTGTTTTCGCTATGATCAGCAGTCCCGAGGTATCCTTGTCCAGGCGGTGGAGAATGCCGGCTCGGGGCAGGGCTTGCAGCGCGGGATCATGATGCAGCAACGCGTTCATCAGGGTGCGGTCTTGATTGCCGGCGCCGGGATGGACAACCAGACCCGCCGGCTTGTTGACAAGAATCAGTGCGTCATCTTCATGCACGATATTCAGGGGAATGGGCTGAGCCTCCCAGTGCGGCCGCGTAATAACAGGGATTTCGGCGGTGACGGTTTCGCCGCCTTTGATTCTGGTTTTGCCTTTCGCCGCAAGACCGTTGATCAGAATGGAACCGCTGTCCAGCCAATCCTTGATTTGCGTGCGGGAATATTCCGGCATGAGTCTGGCCAATGCCTGGTCTAATCGTTCGTCAGCATGGATATCCGGAATAATGAAAGTGTGCCGTTTTTTTTGTGAATCGGTATTCATAGTCGGTGAATGATGACAGAATTTAGTTTACAATGCACCTCCCAAGACGCTATTAAAAATTGCCGAGAATGTGACTATGCGTGCCGCGCTTTTGCGGGAGGGTGTCTGGCTCCCATTTTTACTACCGTTTTTTAAACTGGGTATGGATTATATGAAGAATAAAATAAAATTATTATGCGCTGCTGTTTTGATGACAGGCGCCCTGTCTGCCTGCTCAACTTCTACCACCGATCCCGCGGATGCCTATAAAGGCGAGTCAGCCAGGGAGATATACGCCAAAGGGAAGTCTGCCTTGCAGGATAAAAGTTATAGTGAAGCAATCAAACGTTTTGAAGCGCTGGATGTGCAGTATCCTTATGGCGCGGAGACCGAGTCAGCGCAGCTATACATTATTTATGCTTATTACATGAAAGAAGAATACTCGCTGGCGGTGGCGGCGGCGGAGCGTTTTATCCGCATCCATCCCGCAAGTCCCAATGTGGATTATGCGTATTATATGCGCGGCATTTCGGATTATTATCAGAATATGGGGATTCTGGAACGCATGTTCCTGATTGACCTGGCGACACGCGACCTGACGCAAATTCAAAAATCCTACAGTGACTTCAACGAGCTGGTGGTGCGCTTTCCCACAAGCAAATACACACCATCCGCGCATCAATACATGGTGTATCTGCGTAATGTGCTGGCTAATCACGAATTGCGGGTCGGAGAATATTACTACAATCGTCGCGCTTATGCTGCTTCCGCCAATCGCGCGAGTGGTTTGGTGGCAAGATTCCAGGGTGCGCCGGCTGTTGTCGATGGTCTGGTGTTGATGGTCAAGTCCTACCGCAAGCTGGGCCTTACCAAGCAGGAACAGGATGCCTTGTCAGTATTGAAATACAATTATCCGAACGTGACAGTCGATTATGATTCGGACTACGTGTTGAGCTGAAATTCTGGTACGGATGAACACTCTCGAGGAAAGCCGTTTCAAGGCTGACCAGAAACTGCCTCTAAGAGAGGTTTTGTACTTTTGAGACGGCTTCTATCCTTTGAAGCCGTTTGTAACCGGATAGCGCCAGTCCTTGCCGAAAGATTTGTGATTGATCCGCGGTCCAATGGCAGCCTGCCTGCGCTTGTATTCATTTTTTTTAATCATGGCTACAACTTGATGGACGGTGCGGCTGTCAAACCCCTGGTCAATGATTTCTTCCAGACTTTGCGACTGGTTTAAATAACATTCGAGAATCCGATCTAATACCGGGTAAGGAGGCAAGGTGTCTTCATCTTTCTGGTCCGGCGCCAGTTCCGCTGTGGGCGGTCTTTCCAGTGTGCGTGCGGGGATCACAGGGTGTTGCTGGTTGCGATATGCGGCAAGCTTGTATACCAGCGTCTTGGGTACGTCTTTTAATACGGCGAATCCGCCTGCCATGTCGCCATAAAGCGTGCAATAACCCACTGCGATTTCACTGCGGTTGCCTGTGGTCAATACCAGATGCCCGTGTTTGTTGGATAAAGCCATCAGAATGACGGCACGGCAGCGTGCCTGGATATTTTCTTCGGTGATATCCGGTTTCTTGTCCGCGAAACTTTGCGAGAGCGAAGCAAGAAAAGATTCGTAGACAGATTCAATGGACAGGGTTTCAGAAGAAACGCCCAGGTTATTGATGAGCGTCAGAGAGTCTTCCGTGCTGATCTTCGAAGTGTAACGTGACGGCATCATGACAGCATGAACGCGTTCCTTGCCCAGTGCATCGACTGCGACAGCGAGTGTCAAGGCGGAATCTATGCCTCCGGAAACGCCAACCAGGACGCCGTTAAAATGATTTTTGTTAACATAATCGCGCACACCCAATACCAGGGCTTGATAGACGCGCTCTTCATGAGAGCTGATAGAGATTTTTGATGCGCTAACTTGCGGTGCCGCGTCCAGCGTCAGATCGACCGGCAGCAAAGTCTCATTAAAAAAGCCGGCAAACTGGCATAGATGTCCCTGGGCGTTTATCACCATGGAGCCGCCGTCAAAAATGAGATCATCTTGCCCGCCCACCTGATTGACATACACGATGGGCAGCCTGTGCTGTGCGGCGCGCTTTCCCATCACGGCAACGCGTTGTTCATGCTTGTCGATTTCAAATGGGGAAGCATTGGGCGAAATGATGATTTGCGCTCCCTGTGTGGCCGCATCCTGTACCGGACCGATTTTCCACAAATCTTCGCAGATAACCAGACCTGCGGAAATTCCCTCTACTGTCTGTACGCAGGTCCGGGTTCCTGGCGTGAAATACCGGCATTCATCAAAAACACCATAGTTGGGCAGTCGCTGCTTATCGTACCGGCTGAGTATCCTGCCGTTAAAAATCAGCGAGCATGAGTTGAAAAGACGGTGATGATCTGTGTAGGGGTGGCCGACTAGACAATATATGTTTTTGACGGTGGCCTTGATTTGATGCAAGGCTTTTCTGGCATCGTCTATAAATGCTTTCCTCAGGAGCAGGTCCTCGCAGGGATAACCGATCAGGCTAAGCTCGGGAAAAACAATCATGTCTGCAGAAAGCTTGTCGCGCGCGTCATGAGCGGCGCGCACATGCTTTTCCAGGTTGCCGGAGATATCACCCACGGTTAAATTAAGCTGGGCAAGCACTATACGAATTTTTTTTGACATTGATTTTCTCGCTTTTCAATAGGATGTTGACGGATGCGGACTGGATCCATGCAGAATGGTCAAAATGGATTTGTCATCATCGTCCAGGCAAAATTGCTCGTCGGGATGGGTTTTGTCACTCGCGCTCACCAAAACCAGAGTGGGATGAGCGGGGCCGCCTTTGCAGGCATCGATGACCATTCCGCACACGCGCCGTTCGCCGTGATGAACCCTATAGATATCTGAACCAGGTATCGGAAGATTGATGGTATTGGAACCCGCTTGGTATAAATGTGTTTTGAGTTTGCCTCTGTAATGCATGCGAGCAATGACTTCCTGGCCGGTATAGCAGCCTTTCGCGAGGCTGATGGCGTTCAATTCAACAAGATTAATTTCGTGCGGCAGGATTTTACCCGAGGTTTCCGGATAGATGGAGGGTAATCCATCCAGAATGGCCAGACGTTTCCATTCCTCGAGGCTGCCGTGAGCTGACTGGCCATGCCGGTGTAAAAACTCTGAGATGGCCGCCCGTTCACCCGCAATGATATGACGTGATGACTGTCCGGGGAGGGAGGCCCGCAATAAATGAGTGCCTGACAGGTCCGCGGGCAATTCGCCTTGCAGGCCGACGGCGCGCCAGCCGCTGCCGGCGTCTTTTAGCGCGACTTTGAAAAATACGGCGTATTTTTTCAATGCCTGGATGGCGATGGAGATCATGTTTGCAGGCATGAATAAATAAAAGGTTCCCTCATGAGAGAATAACTGAAACAGGCTGATGATGCGTCCTTGCGGATTGCAGTGCGCGCCCATGCGGTACGCCGTAGCGGAGGCCTGCATGACATCGCAAGTCAGCTGACCCTGCAGGAATTTGGCTGCATCTGTTCCGCTGACTTCGATGAATCCCGAATCGGTAAGGTCAAACAACATGGTCATCTTATCTCAGGGGCTGAAAATGGTTTAAAATAACATGTCAGTCATGCGGCCGGCTCAGGGACAGGCCTGTTTAACTGGTATCAAAGTATAAATAAAAGCGTTTGAATGTGCCATGGGCGCGCGCCAATACATGCAGCCGTATCACGTTGAGGTTGATATTCCCCATGAACCTCTATATTTTGTCGCGATCAATCAGTGTGATGAGGGTGGTGCAATGACGGGGAAAAAAGCATTAATAATGGTCGACTTACAAAATGATTTTTGCATGGGCGGGAACCTGGCCGTGCCGGGCGGCGATGAAGTCATTCCGTTGGCCAATCAGCTTCAACCTTATTTTGACCTGATTATTGCCACGCAAGACTGGCATCCGCATGATCACATGAGTTTTGCTGCCAACCATCCTGGCCGCGCAGTCGGGGAAGTGATACAGGTAGAGGAGCTTGTGCAAGTGCTCTGGCCTGTTCATTGCGTGCAAGACACCAAGGGCGCCGAATTTCACCCCGGCCTGGATTTACATCGGGTAAATAAAATCATTCACAAGGGAGTGAATAAGCACATCGATAGCTATAGCGCTTTTTTTGATAATGCTCACTTGCGTTCTACAGGATTGAGCGATTATCTGCGTGACGAGCAGGTGAATGATGTTTACATTATGGGGTTGGCAACGGATTATTGTGTTAAATATTCTTCCCTGGATGCCGTTCATGAGGGGTTTAAGGTAACCGTGATCCAGGATGCCTGCCGCGGCGTGGAATTAAGCCAGGGCGATGTGCGTGCGGCGCTCGCGGCAATGCGCGACGCAGGTGTAACGCTGGTTGCTTGCGCGGATATATTCAACAGCAGCACGGCTAGAATTTCGAAAGCCAGTCGATGATTTCCATGGGGTTTTGTATATAGCCATCTGCATGCCATGAGAAAGGATCTTCGTGGGCGTGTATGTAACCATACAAAGCCACGAGAGACCTGGCACCTGCTGCCTTGCTTGCCATCACATCGGTGGCTGCGTCACCTACATAGAGGCAATGATCAGGTGTTTGCTTGAGCAGCTCACATGCGTAGCGTATGGGTTCAGGGTCCGGCTTGTATGTCGGCAGGGAATCCCCACAGATGATGCACCCCGGCCGATGATCAAACCGCAGCGCTTTTAATAAGGCCAGGGTATGCCGCGTCATCTTGTTGGTGACTATGCCCCACGGAAGACCGTTCTCATCCAGATGTTCCAGCACCTTTTCGATGTCTGGAAAAAAGCGGGTTGAATCCGCCAGATGATTATCATAAAGAGCTAGAAAATGTTCTCGTAACGTATTGAACCGGCTATCCGTTTCATTGATTCCCAGAGCTTGCTTCACCATGGCTCTGGAACCCAGGCTTACAATGGGTTTGATTTCTGCAAGCGGCATTTCCGGCAGGTTATTTTCAGTGCGCAAGCGGTTCAGGGCGTAAACCAGATCCGGCACAGTGTCCAGCAGGGTGCCATCCAGGTCAAAAAGTACGGCGCGTATGGTGTTCATCTTGGATTGTTCTCGTGGCATGAAGCAGGTAATTCACGGAAATGTCCGTGGTCATCCTGAATGTTTTTGAAAAAGGCTGATAGGCGATGCCTTTTGTATCCCGCGGTGTCAATCCGGCTTTCCTGCACCAGGCGCTTAATTCGGAAGGCCGAATGAATTTGGCATAATCGTGTGTATTTCTAGGCAGAATGTTAAGCAGGTATTCAGCGCCCAGAATGGCAAACAAGTAAGCTTTGGGGTTGCGATTCAAGGTGGAAAAGAAAACATGACCTCCAGGCTTCACCAGCTTCGCGCAGGCATGGACTACGGATAACGGATCGGGAACATGCTCAAGCATTTCTAGACAAGTCACCACATCGTAAGCGGCTGGACGCTCGGCGGCGATGATTTCGGCTGGTTGGTGCAGATATTCCACTTTTGTCCCGGATTCATGCTGATGGAGTTTTGCGACATCAATCACAGACTTATTCATGTCAATGCCGGTGACGTCCGCCCCCTTGAGCGCCAGGCTTTCGGATAGAATCCCCCCGCCGCAGCCTATGTCGATGACGCTTTTTCCGGACAGATTTACTTTTTCAGTTATATATCCAAGTCTTAGAGGGTTTATCTGATGCAGGGTCTTAAGTTTCCCCTCCGCATCCCACCAATGTGCCGCCAGGGAAGCGAATTT
This sequence comes from Aquicella siphonis, assembly GCF_902459485.1. NCBI lineage: Bacteria > Pseudomonadati > Pseudomonadota > Gammaproteobacteria > Legionellales > Coxiellaceae > Aquicella > Aquicella siphonis. The sequence continues at coordinate 1,467,070 of NZ_LR699119.1, read as the reverse complement.
AGCTAATTCTTGAGGGTCGAAATTATGTTTCATGGCAAATACCGCATGCGGTTATCCGATATGTGTGGCCTATTTTGCGTGATCTTGGCAGTATGATCAATTAAATCATTCTGATGCCCAAAGTTCTACCTTGCCCCGACTCTGTCTTGTGTTTATTATCTAGATCATCAACTGCATCATGTGAAAAGGACTTTATATATATGCACCGGGATTTCTGGGCCTTTCTGGCTCTTACTATGTTGGCAGCCGGCACTGCGGCGGCGGAATATGGCTCTATCGACGTCCACCGGGGTGTGCGCCAGGGTGAATACATGATGCGGGCGGATAATGCTTCAGACCAAAACAAACACAAGCCCATGATAGAAGGCAAGACGGCGAGCGGAGAAGCTGAAACGACTATCGTGGACGAATATGGCAATCTTCAGGTTGCGCCTGCTGCTCCTAAGGCTGCTCAAGATTCAAAGACTAGCGCCATTCCGGCCAAACCGGCCGCAGGCACGATGCCAACGCCAGGGCTTCCGGCTTCCGGAGTGCCGTCTTTATCCTCGCCAGCTGCTGGTTCCGCTACACAACCCGCTACCCAGCCGGGAATACAACCCGCTACCCAGCCGGGAATACAACCCGCTACCCAGCCGGGAATACAACCCGCAGCCCAGCCGGGAATACAACCCGCAGCCCAGCCGGGAATACAACCCGCTACCCAGCCGGGTAACAATGAAGTCACGGGTACCCTGGTTCAGCCTGCGCCGCCAGTGGTGACGCCTGTGCAGCCGGGTATAGTAAACGGCATGCCTGGGCCAAATGAAAATACCAATCCTTCATCGCTGGCACCGGTACGATAACAGCGCTGACATTTCGTGGTGCGTGTGATTTTTAATCATACGTGAGACAAGTTACTAAGATCATGGACAAAATCCTGTGCCGCGTTAATATAACGCCCTTTAAGCCTGATAAGGAGATGAGCATGTCTGAGTCGGCGGTAATGAACCAATCCACCAGTGAGCCGCAGCCAATATATTTGAAAGATTATCAGGTTCCGGTGTATCTGATTGATGAAATTGATCTTCACTTTGATCTTTTCGATGATTATACCTTGGTTAAATCGCATCTGAGACTGCGCCATAACCGCCTGAGTGATAGTAAATCGAAAACGCTGGTTTTAAATGGCGTGGATTTGCAGCTTGAATCCATCAAGCTGGACGGCAGGCTTTTGTCTGAAACGGACTACCAGTTATCAGATCAGGCACTGGTTTTGCAGGATATGCCGGATAATTTTGACCTCGAAGTGGTGACCAGGATTTTTCCGCACAAAAATACGGCATTGAGCGGGTTGTACCGCTCAGCCGGAACCTATTGCACACAATGCGAAGCAGAGGGGTTTCGCAGGATTACTTACTTCCAGGACAAGCCGGATGTGCTGTCCCGTTATACAACGACCATTACGGCAGAGGAATCACGGTTTCCGATTTTACTCTCTAATGGTAACCCTGTGGAGTCCGGGAAGCTGGAAAACGGCCGGCATTGGGTGAAATGGGAGGATCCTTTTAACAAGCCCAGTTACCTGTTTGCTCTTGTGGCTGGCGATTTTGATTTGCTGGAAGATAAATTCGTGACCATGTCCGGCCGTGAAATCACCTTGCGCATTTATGTGGAAAAAGGCTATGGCGATCAGGCTGATCACGCCATGTATTCTTTGAAACAAGCCATGCGCTGGGATGAAAAAGCCTATGGGCGTGAATATGATCTGGATATCTACATGATTGTCGCTATAGGCGACTTCAACATGGGAGCCATGGAAAACAAAGGGCTTAACATATTCAACACAAAATACGTTCTTGCCAAGCCTGAAACGGCCACCGATGATGATTACATACATATTCTCTCTGTCATTGGGCATGAATATTTTCATAACTGGAGCGGCAACCGCGTGACTTGCCGCGACTGGTTTCAATTGAGTCTCAAGGAAGGCTTGACCATCTTCCGTGACCAGACCTTTTCTGAAGACATGCTTTCGCCCGCGGTGATGCGCATTCGAGAAGTAAACGGTTTGCGTGAAGTGCAGTTTCCTGAAGATGCCGGCCCGTTGTCTCACCCGGTGCGTCCGGATTCGTATATTGAAATCAATAACTTTTATACCGCGACGGTTTATAATAAAGGCGCTGAAATCTTGCGCATGATGCAAACGATTTTGGGCAAGACTTTGTTCCGCAAGGGCATGGATTTATATTTCGCCCGGCATGATGGTCAGGCTGTCACCATCGAGGATTATGTCAAGGCGATGGAAGATGTTTCAGGCATTGATCTCAGGCAGTTTCGAACCTGGTATACCCAGGCAGGTACGCCTGTCTTGAAGGTGGAAGATGATTATGATGCGGAAAACCGCGTCTACCGTTTGACTGTTACGCAGCAAACACTGCCCACGCCAGACCAGCCGGTCAAAAAAGCTTTGCACATCCCGATTCGCATGGGTCTGCTTGATCAGCAGGGGCGGCCTTTGCCTTTGTCGCTTGATAACGGGCAGCCTGTTACTGACACTGTATTGCATTTGACTTCCACATCGCAGGTGTTTCAGTTTGATAATATTCCCTGCGCGCCGATTCCGTCCCTGCTCAGGAATTTTTCCGCGCCAGTGAAACTGGAATTGGGATACTCAGACCAGGATCTGCAGTTTTTATTTAAACATGACACGGATGCGTTTAATCGCTGGGAGGCTGGCCAGAAATACGCCCTGCGCCTGATGCTGGGACTGGTTCGTGATCATCAGCATGACAAAGGGTTGGCCTTGCCGGATGAATACCCGGACATGTTTGGCCATGTCTTGCGCCAAGAACAGGAAGACAAGTTCCTGCTGGCTGAAATGCTGATGCTGCCATCCGAAAAGTATATTGGTGAACAGATGGAAGTGATTGATGTGGATGTCATTCACACAGTCCGTGAATATGTCTTGCATGAAATCGCGCAGCGCCTGCAGAAAGTTTTTCTGGAAACCTACCAGCATAACCATGATGTTTCCGGTCTTTATCAATTCAGCATGGCGGATATTGGCAGACGCCAATTAAAAAATCGCTGCCTGTCTTATCTGATGTTATTGCCCGGGTATGAAGAAATCGGTTTGCAGCAATTTGAAGTGTCGCTAAAGAAGAATATGACGGATGCGCAGGCGGCGCTTGTCGCGCTGGCGAACCGGAATATTCCCGCGCGGACTGCGGCACTGGATAGTTTTTATCAGACCTGGAAGCATGACGCGCTGGTTGTGGATAAATGGCTGGCAATCCAGGCTGCGTCCAAACTGCCTGATACCTTGCATGTGATCAGAAAACTCATGCGGCATGAAGCGTTTGATCTTAAAAATCCCAACAAAGTCTATGCCTTGATTGGTACATTCGGCCAGCGCAATGCGGTGAACTTTCATTCCAAAAACGGCGAGGGATATGCGTTTCTCCGCGAAATGGTACACCAGCTGGACAAACTGAATCCGCAGGTCGCATCCAGAATGGTAAAACCTTTGACGGCCTGGAAACGTTATGATAAAGAACGGCAGGAATTAATGCGGGAACAGTTGGAATTGCTTCTGCACGAAAACAAAAAATTATCCAGGGATTTATTCGAGGTTGTGACAAAAAGTCTTAAAGAGGTTTAAGCTATGATGAAAGATAAACGTTTGGAATCCGATAGTATGGGAACTATCGAAGTTCCCGCGCACGGTTATTGGGGCGCGCAAACCCAGCGTTCGATCGAGCATTTTGCCATAGGCAAGGATCACATGCCGAAAGAACTCATACATGCGTTCGGCATTTTGAAAAAAGCGGCTGCGATGACCAATTACGAACTGGGTCTCATGAAGAAGGAAATGATGGAGTGGATAGTCAAGGCCGCGGATGAAGTCATTTCCGGCAGGCTGGATGATCATTTTCCCTTGAAAATATGGCAGACGGGCAGCGGTACGCAAACCAACATGAATGTTAATGAAGTGATCAGTAACCGGGCCATTGAAATCGCTGGCGGTGTTTTGGGCAGTAAAAATCCTATCCATCCCAATGACCATGTCAATCAGTCACAGTCATCGAATGACACATTCCCCACTGCCATGCATATCGCCGCGGCGATGTCGGTCATGAACACATTGCTGCCCGCCATCAAGGAATTGCGTGATGGGCTTGCGGAAAAGCAGAAACAATTCGCTCACATCGTCAAGACGGGCCGCACGCACTTGCAAGATGCGGTGCCGCTGACTTTGGGGCAGGAGTTTTCTGGTTATGTCGCGCAGCTGGATGCGGCCATGGAAAATATTAAAAAGACTCTTCCGGGGCTTTATGAGCTGGCGATAGGAGGTACTGCGGTGGGGACGGGATTGAATACGCATCCACAGTTTGCCGAGATGGCGGCTGCCAAAATCGCCGAACTGACACAGCTTCCCTTTATATCTGCGCCTAACAAATTCGCTGCGTTGGCGGCGCATGACGCGTTTGTCTTTGCCAGCGGCGCACTGAAAACACTTGCTTGCGCGTTAATGAAAATCGCTAATGATATTCGCTGGCTGGGTTCGGGCCCTCGCTGCGGTCTGGGCGAGCTGATTCTGCCAGCTAATGAGCCGGGTTCTTCCATTATGCCAGGCAAGGTGAATCCTACCCAGTCTGAAGCGATGACCATGGTTTGCGTGCAAGTCATGGGTAATGATGCCGCAATTGGCTTTGCTGATTCCCAGGGTAATTTTGAATTGAATGTATTCAAGCCGGTCATTATTCATAATTTCATGAATTCCCTGCATTTATTGGCAGATTCGGCGCGCATGTTCAATAAATATTGTGTGAAGGACCTGGCGGCTGATGAAAGGGCTATTAATGAATCCGTCCATCATTCCTTGATGCTGGTGACGGCGCTGGCACCGCGCATTGGTTATGACAAGGCCGCGCAAATTGCTCATAAGGCATGGCATGACGGAACATCGTTATTAGACGCCACGCTCGCTTTGGGTTACCTGACTGAAAATGAGTTCAGAGAATTGGTGCGTCCGGAATTGATGATAGGGCCCAAGAGCTGAAGCCGTTGAACTCCCGGCCTGGCGTCAAACGCCGCCGGGAGCGCAGAGAAAGCATGTTTTTTAACGCAAGGCAGGAATCAGGCCTGTCAGGCCGTTTGCCAGCATTCCCACCGCGATAGCCATGATAATCATGCCCATGATGCGTGTGATGACTTTCATGACTGATTCACCTACGAGTTTACCAATGACAGCCCCGTAATACAGAAGGGTGAACATGCCTGCGGCCAGTATGACGCACAGGATGGACAACCAGGTTTTCAACACAAAATTGGCGTAATCATTGGATGCGATTACCAGGGTACTGATGGCGCCAGGGCCAATGATGATGGGCAGCGCCAGCGGAACGATGGCGATAGAGCTGCGTTCTTCCGCGGCGATATCGTCTTCAGGTGTATGGCTGATAGGGCTTTCCTTGGATTGCAGCATGGACAAGCCGGTAAGAAGCAGAATGATGCCGCCGGCGAAACGAAAAGAAGAAATAGTGATGCCCAGTAAGTCCAATAACTGACTGCCAATCCAGATGGTAATGACCATGATGATAGTGATGGATATCCCGCAGGTGACAGCGGTCTTGCGTTGGCGGAGCAGGGTGGATTTATTGGTCAGCTGCAGAAAAATGGAAAGAGAACCCAGAGGGTTCATCATGATGATCATGGATACAAGAAACTTAACAGTATCAGCGTAGGTCAAGGATTATCTCTCTGCGTTATTTAATCATGCGCCTTTTTTAATCGTATATGATAGCGAAGCAAAATAATAATTGCTAGGATATGTACTGCATGTTGACGGGAAACGCAGACTTGCACTGCAAGAAGATGGCGCGCAGACGAGCGCTGGCTGACCTCCGGGTGCGGACGTCCTGAAGCCGGGAGGCCGCGCCGGCCTGGATTGCATGCGTGCCGGAATATTGTCGTGATCTCTTCACAGGCATGAAAAACCTTCATAAAAAACAATAGGAATAGAAACCATTTATGACAGCGCTCCTGAAGTCGGATGTTCAAGACCTAAATAAGGTAAACAGTATGCGAAAAGTATTTAATTTTAGCGCCGGTCCGGCCATGCTTCCTGAAGAAGTCTTGTTAACGGCCCAGCGTGAAATGCTGGACTGGCAGGGAACCGGCATGTCTATTATGGAGCTTGGGCACCGGGGGCCGGAATTCAAGATGGTGGCTGAAAAAGCTGAAGCGGATCTGCGAGAATTAATGTCTATCCCCAGTCACTACCATGTCTTGTTTCTGGCTGGCGGCGCGACAACCCAATTTGCCATGGTGCCGCTTAATTTATTCAACGGCAACGACACCGCAGATTACATAGATACTGGCGTATGGTCTAAAAAGGCTATCGCCGAGGCGAGCCGTTATGGCGTCGTCAATGTGGCAGCACAAACTGAACTTCGTGACAATCTGGCCTGCATACCGGATCAGTCGCACTGGAATGTGAATCCAGGCGCGGCTTATCTTCATTACACGCCAAACGAAACCATAGACGGTCTCGAATTTCAGTGGGTACCCAAGACGGGCAATGTTCCGCTGGTCGCGGATATGACTTCCATGATTTTATCCCGCCCGGTGAAGGTGAGTGATTTTGGAATCATTTACGCCGGCGCGCAAAAGAATGTTGGCCAGGCGGGTCTCACGATAGTCATTATCAGGGGTGATTTGATCTCTGAGCTTAAAAAGACCGTGCCGACACTTTATTCATATCAGCTGCATGCCGAGCATCACTCGTTTTATAACACACCACCCACTTATAGCTGGTATATTTCCGGTTTGGTGCTGGACTGGATGAAACGTCATGGCGGCGTTGAAGCGATGTATCAGAAAAATCTGCGCAATGCCAGGACATTGTATACATTGATAGATGAGCATAAGGATTTTTATGTGAACCGGATTCAGCCAGCCTGCCGCTCCCTGATGAATGTCATGTTTTATCTCCAGGATGACAAACTGACAGCCCTTTTCCTTGAAGAAGCTGAACAATCAGGATTGACAAATCTGCGCGGCCACCGCGTGACAGGCGGAGTGCGCGCCAGCATCTATAACGCCATGCCGGAAGAAGGTGTCAAGGTGCTTGCTGACTTCATGAGGAGTTTCGCAAGGCGTTACGGCTGATTTCCGCCGGCAGCAACAGCGGGCTTCTTCGGGCGGGAATTTTCTTTCTGCCCGAAGAAGCTATGCTATACCGACAAAGTACCTGAAGCGTGATCAAGGAATTTTCCGCCACTTCTTCTGTTCTCACACACGAAATCCGACGCAGTTCGCCAAACACCTTCCGCATTCTTGAACGCGATATCTTTTTTCACGCAGGCCAGCGTGGATTCAACCAGGAATTTTTTATGGAAACACATACCGGAACCAGTTTGATTGAAGTCATGATCAGCCTGTTCATCCTGTCAGTCATGCTGCTAGGGGTGGAGGCGGTGCAAATCATTTCTCTGAAAAAATCCCTGAATGCTTATTATCTGGCTGTTGCCGTGCGGCAGCTGGATGTGATGCATGAACGCTTGAGGCGTGCAAACGAGGTGGACTTGAAGGATTGGTTAATAGCGTGGAATACCCAGAATCAGGCAAGCCTGCCGGAAGGGAAAGGTGAGATAACCGGCGTCATCCCTGATTTGAGAATAACTCTCTGCTGGAGGCGGCAACATGATTTTGGACGAAACAATCCATCGGCGCAGACAACCTGCCTGTATGCATAAAATCCGCATGCGCCGCCTGGCAGCATCAAAGGGGATTATGCTGGTGGAAATAATGATAGGGATAACGGTGAGTTTATATGTGTTTAGTCTGTTGGTGTCCGCGTATCTGGCGTGTTGGCGGAGCCAGCATATTCAGTCGGCTTTGCAGGATATCCAGGCTAACGCTTTTACAATCGCGCAAATCCTGAAGTCGGAAATTAACAAGGCGGGACGGGTGGGCTGCGCGCATTTGAGCGGGGATTTTCCGGTTAGGTCTTTTCAAGGATTTAATCTGACTCCTGCCACCAGATTAACAGGTAACAGCGCGCAGGAATTCACGGTGCGCTATGCCGGTTACCCGTCTGCCAGATTGCTGGCGCCCATGTCGGATGACAACAGATTAATGGCTGATGCGGGAGTCAGTCTGGCATCCGGCGATATGGCAATTATTTCGAACTGCCGGCATGCGGAAATTTTCCGGGTGGACAGAGTGATTCGCGTCCAGGGGAGGCAGATAATTGTCTCCACGCTGCCTTTGCACGACAGGTATGAGAAACATTCCGAGATCAGCCGCCTGGAAATCAATCGATATTCAGTGCGTCAGACGGGGCGAAATGAAAGAGATGGAAAGCCTGTTTCGGCATTGTTTCTGGAAGATATCAATCATCGCCATTTTGAATTGTCAACCGGAATCAATGGGATGCGGATACGCTACACGGTCAGCCAGTCGGGACATACGGCAGACTTGCCAGCGCATGAAGTAACAGACTGGTCACAGGTGACCGGCGTCGGGTTCGCGCTGGAACTTGCTTCCTCAGCAATCAGCAAAACCTGGTATGTTTATGCGTACTTGCAGTAGCGGCTGCCTGAGGGAAAAAAGGGCACGGGGATTTGTCTTGTTTTCCATCCTCGTGTTCTTGCAGATATTTTCACTGCTGAGTGTTTACAGTCTGCTGCGCGCAGCCGCTTCCTTGAAACAAGACGATTTCCTGCTGCAACATGAACGCCGTTTACAGATAGCAAACAGGATCATGCGTCAAATTGAGCATCGGGTTGAAACTGACCAGCCGGGCTGTCTGATATCGAGAATGCCCGCATATAAGCTGGCAGCCAGGCCGCTAAGATGGTGGGAGCTGAACGCTTGTAGTGGCAATTTGGACGGGATTAGATATTATTATGCGGTTGAGAGAGAAGAACTGGATCGTTGTGCATATGCGGGACAAATTGCTGATAATCATCTGCTGGCCGTCCAGTATTACCGTCTTACCCTGTTAATGGTGTCTGCGGGGCAAGAAGAAACTGAACCCGGATATTGCCTGCAAAGTACGGTAGCCGTCCATGCGAATCAGGGTGTTTCCTGTTCAGGCCGGCTGCGGCGGATACAGATCGGACGTCAGATGTGGCGGGAAATTTGATTCGTTCATAAGGAATAGATTTATGGATAAAAGTTTAAAGAATAAAGTTATCTTTATTACCGGCGCTAGCCGCGGCATTGGACGTGAGATAGCTCTGCGTTGTGCGCGTGACGGAGCAAAAATCGTTATCGCGGCAAAATCTGCGGAGCCACATCCCACACTGGAAGGCACAATTTTCAGCGTGGCGGAAGAAGTGGAAAAAGCGGGTGGAAAAGCCCTTCCGCTGGCGGTGGATGTGCGCGAAGAAGCGGCGGTCTCGAATGCGGTTGCCAAGGCTGTGGATGTATTTGGCGGAATCGATATCCTTGTCAATAATGCGAGCGCAATCAATCTCGGTTCGACTTCTGATATCAGCATGAAACGCTTTGACCTGATTTTTTCTGTCAACGTGCGGGCAACATTCATGTGTTCAAAGTTATGTATTCCGCATTTGAAAAAATCTTCTAATCCGCATATCCTGAATCTCTCCCCGCCTCTCAGCATGAATCCTAAATGGTTTAAAAAACATGTTGCCTATACCATGTCCAAATACGGGATGAGCATGTGCACACTAGGCATGGCGGAAGAATTCAAAAAAGACGGTATCGCGGTCAATTCCTTGTGGCCAAAGACATTGATAGCGACAGCGGCTATAGCAGTCAATATTTCGAGGTTACTTTATCATGCAAGCCGAAAACCGTTGATTGTCGCCGATGCGGCTTATGAGATCATTACCACGGATTCACGCGCGCTGACAGGGAATTTCTTTATTGATGAAACAATATTACGCCAGCGTGGCGTCACGGATTTCAAGCAATATTCCATGCACAGATTCATTCCGGTCATAAAGGACATTTTTGTCGATAGTTAAATCCGGTCAGCGTTTCCCTGATATCCAGGGAAATACTCTAAATTCCGGGTTCCCATTCGCGCCACGCGGGCAATGCGGGAAAGTACAGGCCTAACTTGATGCATCGATCAGTGCTGAGTCTGAGCGCAAGAGCGTAGGCATGCATTTTTTCCTGGTATTTGGCTTGCTCCCTGGCCAGGAAATCTTCCAGATCGTGTTTGGCTGGCACGGCTGTCTTATAGTCTATGATCCATAAGGTATCGTCGTCGTCCACAAAAGTCCTGTCGATGACAAATTTCTCAATCTCGCCATTGATTTTGGCGGTCAGTGCGAATTCCGATCTGGCTTCGCGATGAGATTTCAGTATCCACTTGCCTCGCTCGTCGGCAGTGGCGTGATCAAGGGCGAGCTTGACCATGTTAACCGCGTCATCCATTTTCGTGATATGCATGCCTTGCTGTTGCAGATGATATTTCAGAAAAGTGATTTGTTCTGCATGGGTCAGCCTGGTCCACCAGGCAAGTCCGGCCAGGGAAATACGCTGTAAAATACGGTGTGTGACAGTGCCAATGATTTTACTGGTATTGTCAATGAGGTGAAAGCCGTTTTTCTGCTGGTGTGCTGGCGCTGGCCGCGGCAAACTTTCGTTGCAGGGGTTCGTCCAGCCTGAGCGGATTTTCATGACAGGGCGCCGCGCCGGTCCGGCCTGGGATGATTCTGTGTGGGACGCCTCATCTGACACAATGATTTCTTCTTTTCTGCGATCAAAATAAGGCCAGATTTTTTCCAGAAAACTTCCTGCTTCAACTTTGTAATCATGGTTATTTTTCCGTGTAGTGTTGAAAGTCAAAAACAAGCGTTTTTTGGCACGCGTCGCGGCAACGTAAAATAATCTGTCTGTTTCATAATCACTCTTGATCTTCTGCTGCCTGTTGATGTATTCGTAAATTGAGTCCTTCTCATCGCCTGTCGCGTGAATGGGAGCGAGCAGAAGAGCGAACTGGTCATTATTCAATGGCCGTTCCATCCAGGATAATAATGGCCGGTCATCGTTAGGGTTCTTTCTATCCAGCTGCGGCAGAATGACAGAGTCAAATTCCAGGCCTTTTGCCGTATGAATTGTCATGATTTGCACGTTGGTATGATCATGTTGAGTGGATGCGTACAGTTGACTGATTGTTTCCTTGAGAAGATCCAGATTAAGCATCTGGTTTTTCCTGCCAACTTCTTCCAGAAGCCTGAAATAGGCGTGTATGTCTTCAATGTCAGCGGATGATTGCAAGCAGGCAGGCCCGCCCAGAGCCAGCCAAGTGCTTTCCAGCCAGGAGCGTAAATCAAACCGTTCGCGTTCGGAAATGTTTGCTTTCAGAATGGGATAAACACGTTCCACGCGCTGAAACCCGTCTTTGCTGAGCTTTTCCAATACATCTCTCATGTTTAATCGGGTGCATATGGCAGCCGAAGGATCAGTGCCTGCCAAGACGTGCAAGTCAGCAAGTGACAGTCCGCACCATGGCGCGCGCAGCACAGCCAGCCAGGCGATGCGGTCGGCGGGATGAAGCATGGCGCATGTCAGGGATAAAACATCTTGTATATGCTGCCTGGATGCCAGAGGATCAATGTCAACGGCGCGGAAAGATACGCCGGCTTTTTTCAGCGCCGGAATGATTGCTGTCAGATGGGGCCGGGACCTCACCAGGATAGCGATGCTCTCGCCCGGAAAGCGGTGATTGAGGTCGCGTATCCATTCCGTGATCTGTTCCGCTTCGCTTTGATCGGGTGAATCGGCAAACCCCCGCACAATGATTTGGGTGTCAGATGCTGCCGAGGATCCGGAATGGTGGGAAACACTGGCACTGTAAGTCACTGCGCCAGTCGACATATCGTTGAATGGTGGAAAAATAGTTTGGAAATGCAAGTTGTTCCATTCAACAATTTGCGGCGCTGAGCGAAAATTGACAGTCAATGTTAATGGGGTAAGACGAATATGGCTTAATCCCCTGGTGCGCATGCGGATAAACAATCCTACTTCCGCTTCACGGAAGCGATAGATTGATTGCATGGGATCACCCACAACAAATAACGTTCTGCCATCATCGGTTTCCCAGCCGGCGGTTAATTTTTCAATCAATTGATACTGGGTGTAGGAAGTATCCTGGAATTCATCAACGAGTATATGCTTTATCTGATAGTCCAGAGATAACGCGAGATCTGTTGCCTGGTTCTCATTGCCTAGAGCGGTCAGCGCAGCCTGGGTGTTTTCAATAAAATCTATCTGCCCATGCTGTTGAAAAGTAAGATGCAGTTGAGCGGCGACGATCTTGAGTACCAGTAGCAGCGACTGCAGGATTTCCCATTGTGATTGCGTGTAATGGGGTTCAGGCAGATAAAATAATTCGCACAACGCGAGGCGTAAATTCTCATTATCCTGCAGCGAGGCAATCAGTTTGACGAGACGCTGACGATAATCCTGATGCAAAGCAATTTCGGCCGGATTTTTAAGTGATTTAATGGCGGGAAAGCCTATGTCTTCGTCTACACGCTTGCGCCAGGAATAACTTTTCGTCAATAACAGCCGGGCCAGTCCTGTCCAGACAAGTTTATCGGACGGCGTGGTGCCAGGCATCTGCTTTAGATCAAGACAAGCTGATAACTCTAAAGCGGGATCAGACTGGATGACATGAGAAGCGGCGAAGCGAGCGATCGCGAGCAATTCATTGACAGCGGATTGAGGAAAACGATCTTGTACGTTGATCAGTGCATCGGTAATGACCAATCCCAGCTGTCGTTCTAACTCTTGTCTGATTTCTGTTTCGTCAGAGCCGAGTTGAACGTATGAGAGCCATTGGTCACGTTTGGCCAGCAGGCTCACGAGCAAATCGTGTAATTTGTTCAAATCATTATCCAGGTGCAGGAGTAATTGTGTAATGGCGTTTGACCAATCATAATTTTCTTCAACGTGCGTCAGGATTTCCCGAACCGTTTCGCGGTATAACGCTGCCGGGTTGTCGGCTATGTCTGGCTGGGAGCCAAAATGAGACAACAAAGGCAGCTGCCTGGTGAGATAAGAACAGAGTGAATCAATGGTTTGTATGCGCAGCTGGTTGGGATTGGCGATCAGATCCCATCCTAAGGCCTGGTCGCGTTGTAATACCTGGCGTGCGAGTGACCAGGTTTTTTTGCCGTGTGCGGCGGCAGGTTCGGGATCATGCAGTGCCTGCTTCAAGGCCTTGATGACGCGTAACCGCATTTCATTGGCTGCTTTTTTCGTAAAAGTGATCGCAAGGATTTCTTCCGGCATGTTGACGTGAGCCAGGAGGGTGAGAAGTCGCTGAATCAGCAATTCGGTTTTACCCGATCCTGCCGGTGCCTGAACGATGAATGATTCTCGGGCGTTTAACGCGCGTGCGCGGTGCAGCTGGTCTTGCTCAATCAGGTTCATGTTCATCTTCATCTTTTTGGGTTCTCATAACGGTGCCGATAGGCATGCGCGATGCCGGAAGAGGCTCTTATCATGGCTGACGGGTCCCCGGTGATACCGCATCAGTGATGTGAATCTCTTCATTAATCCTGCATAAAGGATGCAAGGCACACCAGTTGCAGGTTTGCGGCGGATCCTTGGGGTCGACGCGCGCGTCACCCAGGCAAAAATCCGCGCTCAGTTTATTCAGGGTTTCGTTCCATTGACTTATTTGCTCGCCCCAGGATAAGGCGGTGGTTTTTTTGATTTCAGTAATCATTCTGATGCCGGGCATATCAAGCGCATAACGGCTGATTCCCTTGAAAACATATTCACCCGGATGGATTTGCGCGAATGCGATGCTGCATGTATGCTCCGGATCAAGCAGGGAATACAGGGGTAATTGCGGTTCTTCGGGGCGGTCGCTGAACCAGCCGGCGATATCATTCTGTTTTCCCGTTTTATAATCGATAATGAGTTTATTCCCGTCGCCGAGCTGGTCAATACGGTCTATCCTTATGTTGAGCGCAAGCTGCCCCAGGTTAAAAACAGCATTTTTTTCATTGTTGATGACCTTGAACGGCGGGCGGGTTTTTTCCAGGTCCAGCCAGCCGGAAATCAGCTTTTGCAGCCGTTTTTTCTCGAGAGTCATATACTGGGTGAATTCACTGTGTGAATGGGACGCGGTATTTAACGCATCAACAATGCTGTTCTCGATCAATTCATTTAATTGCTGGTTGTCCATGGCAATTAATCTGGATTGATCCTCCAGCTGGTTCCAGATAATTTCCATGGCCTTGTGAATGAGGGTGCCGCGGTCTTTCGATCTCAGCCCGGGTAATGGTGTTTCAAGCGCGTGCGCGTGCAGGCGCCATTCCGCGAAAGATTTGAAGGGGCAGAGAGCTTGCTGTTTTATTACGCTGACGCCGCCGTGTATGCGTTCTTCGGCGGTCACCGCGGGCGCTTGCTCATCATAAAAAATATCTATCTGCCGGGAGAGGAAAATGCGCATGTCTGGCGGAATGAAGGGCGCGAGTGATAAATCCTCTATGTTGACAGACTTGATCTCGCGAATCAGCGGGCTGGGCTGCATTTCAAGCTCGTCATTTTTGTCTGCGTGACTAAAAACGACTTCTTGCGCGCTATGGATATACTGGTTTAAAAGACTCTTGCAAAATGTCAGTTCCCGTTCGGCGGTCGCATGCGGCATGCGCAACTCTCGCTGGATACGTTTGGGGATGAAAGGATGTGGATGTGGCTGCTGCGGCCAGGCCGTGTCATCCATGCCTGTTACCCATAAATAATCAAAAGGCATGGCGGCGGCTTCCAGCATGCCCAACACTTGAATCGGCGCCTCCGGCGAGTGCGGCTGGAACACAGTGTCTGCCGTCATTTTTTGCAAGGCGTGCCATGCCTGAGTGAAATTGGCAGGCGTCGAGACCGTATCCAGTGTGCCCATGCTGACAAGCAGTTCCAGCCAGGTCTCGGTGACCTGATATTCTTCACTGTTCAGGCTGCGCTCGCCAGGCCATCCGCACACAGTCAATAATTGGCTGAATACATTCGCCCATTCCGCATAAGTCAGCGGCTCTGTGATGTTATCAAGCGTATCCAGGTATTGCTGAATGCGCTTCGCAAAACAGGGACAGTGATGTTTGAGATCCAGCTTGCTGGTTTGGAAATTTGCCCCGGCTGAATTGCCAAGGTGGTAAGTGCTTTTGTTGTGTTGGCGCAGGCGGCTGTCGAAACTGGCTCTCCGTACATGCTCATACTCTGCGTCGCCCATGAATGGCGTTGCCAGAAGATAACTCATGGTTTCTATCGGTATGTTTTTTTTATGTAACGACAATATCAGCAGGGCACTGTTGATGACGGGGTATTGTGCGAGGCTCTTGCCGGCCGAGATGTTAAACCGGGTGGTTTCAGCAACGGGTTGATCAATAACAGGATCTGCGAACACTTCGGAAAAAATCTGCGCTACACGGTCTCGCATTTTATCCAGCGAGGGAATCACGCAGCCTATCGCGGCAGAGCCCTGGTTGGCCAACACGGCCTTGGCCCAGCGAGCCATGGTTTGAATTTCATTTTCCTGGTCGGGAAGACTGATGCGTCTGCACACCGGCGCCATGGTTCCGCATTCCTCGTGATAAATCCGGCTGCCGGCATTTTCGCATGCTTTCAGAAATCGCTGTAACTGTGGCGAATATTCTGTAAATCCGTACAAGTAAATCGCGGCTGGCGGTGTAATCGCATTCGCAATGATCTGATCCATGACTAGCTGGATTAATGAGGCATGATCGATCCAGTGATGATCCAGGCATAGTTGTTGAAACTTCATGATCCATCGGCGCAATGCTGCATAATCCTCCGAAGTGCCAAAACAGGGATCGTGAATGTCGACTTGCCATTCATTCAGCAGGCGCCAGGCGGATTTCGCCAGTTTGGCGGTTTCAGACACCTGCAGCAATTGATCGTTCTCGCGGGACGAGATTAATATTTTTTCCCAGAGATAATGTTCCTGTATGGAATTCAAGATGAGAGGATGCGATTCTGTGGTGTCTGCGCAATAGTTATTCCAGAGGCTGTGGATCCAGCTCGAGAGAGGAAGAATATCGGGTGTTTCCCAAACCTGGTTGTTGGCGTTCAGTTGATATTGTTGATAAAGCTTGTGCAAGGTGGCGGATAGCCGCCGGTTAGGCGTCAATACAACCGTGCCGGGCCGGAGATTCTTGAAAAATGAAGTCTGAGGAAAGTGTTTACTCATGATGAGGCAGTAGTGTTTCCGTCGCGCTTTGTTGTTGCCTTGTCACCAGCAGCAATGCCGTCACAATCAGGCAAACAGCCGCTGTTGTCCATTGATTAAGTTTTTCGCCAAATATCAGATAACCCCAGAATATGCCTGTCAGGACGACGATAGTATCAACCAGACTATAAAAAACCGGGCCGGCGATTTTAATCAACTGGAAGAAGAGGAGATAGCCTATGCTGGAAAGTATGATTTCCAGTAAAATGACCCAGTCGGGTGCGGTAAAGGGAATGTTGAACAGATAAAAACTGTGAGAGAACAAGACCAGTGGCGTCAGCAACAGACTGGAAAAGATCAGCATGCCTGCGGTCAGGGAAAGTGTATCACTGCCTGCGGGACGATACCGGGCAATATATATCGAACAGAAAGCAAAGGAAAACGGAGTGATCAGGGTCGACAATGCCCAGGGAATCATCTCTGGCGCCGGAAGGCTGGACTTGGGAAAAATAATCAGCATCAGGCCGCAAAACGCCAGGAGGATGCCTGTCATGCGCTGCCAGTTGAATGATTCCAGCCTGGCCGCCAATGCCATGGGATATGCGATGATAGGAACGGTATTGACAATCATGGCGAGTATGCTCGCGGGTAAATGTGCGGCGGCGAAATACATGGATGTGTTGGGAATGACAATGCCGGTCAACCCGCAAATCAGATAATAACGCATGCGCGCAGCGGTCAGAACCTGTTTTTTGTTTTGATGCAACGCAATGAAGCCTATGATGAGTGCCGGACCAAGAGACTGCCAGAAGCTGTAACCCAGCGGCGGAACACCGCTGGTCATCGCGTAGCGTGCGATTGAATAGCCGGTGCCCCAGACAAAACCCAGAATGACCAGAATCAATAATCCGGTGCCGGGGCGGGAAAGTTTTAATGATGGCATGTTATTAAGATCTCGCGCATTTCGAAGACGTTAATGGTGTGTATCAGCCCAATTCGTATCCTCTTGTTTCGGAAAATGTTAACAGAAACGGAACCTGGCCGCACTAAAACTTGCTGAAAAAACGCGGATGCTCATTAATGTGCCGGTTCAATGAGTGACCGCGAAAAAACAGGAATGGCAGATGGTCAAGCGCTCAGCTCGCTCAATAACTGTTCGACCAGGCGCACCCGGTCTTTTGCCTCATGCCGGTCCAGGGTGAAGCGGAGGCGGGACGGGCCGTCGAGACGGTAGCGGGCGGATTTGATTTGTATGAGACGAATGATGGTTTCTGGTTTGACGCGGGGTCTTTCTGTAAATTCAAATTTGCCGCCTTTGTCACCGGCCTCTATTTTCAGGATTCCCAGCGCATCAGCCTTCTGTTTTAATTCTGTGATGGCGATCAGGTTTTTCAGCGGATCGGGCAGCAATCCAAACCGGTCAATCATTTCCACCTGGATATCGTCCAGCGCGCGCTGGTCTTTTGCATTCGCGATGCGTTTATAAAACTGCAGTCTTAATTGCACATCACCCAGATAATCTTCCGGTATGAGCGCCGTGAGATGCAAATCGATTTCCGAACGGTGGTGCAGCAGGGATTTGTCAAGGTCGGGTTCCTTGCCTTCCTTGAGCGCGTCCACGGCGCGCGAGAGTAAATCCATATAGAGAGTGAACCCGATTTCGTGCATGTTGCCGCTTTGGTCTTCACCTAATAATTCACCCGCACCGCGAATTTCCAGATCGTGTGTCGCTAGCGTGAACCCGATGCCAAGATCATCCAGTGATGCGATTGCGTCCAGTCGTTTCTCCGCGTCGCTCGTGATGCTGTGTTTTGGCGGAGTCAACAGATAAGCATAGGCCTGATGGTGTGATCGGCCGACGCGTCCCCGTAGTTGATGCAGTTGGGCGAGGCCGAATTTATCGGCACGGTTGATAATGATGGTGTTGGCGGTGGGAATATCGATGCCGCTTTCAATGATAGTGGAGCAGACCAGGACGTTCGAGTGGCGGTGGTAGAACGCCGCCATCACTCGTTCCAGTTCGCGTTCATGCATTTGTCCATGGGCGACGGCGGGACGGGATTCGTGGACCAGGTTTTTGATTTCTTCGGCCTTTTTATTGATAGTGCTGACATCGTTATGCAAAAAATAGACTTGACCCCCGCGCATGATTTCCCGCTGGATGGCTTCCTGAATGATAGGATCTTGATATTCATGCACGAATGTTTTGACAGACAACCGCTTGAGCGGCGGCGTCGCGATGACTGAGAGATCGCGTATGCCGGATAATGCCATGTTGAGCGTGCGCGGGATGGGAGTTGCCGTCAGGGTGAGTATATCTACCATGGACCGCAAAGCTTTCAGCTTTTCTTTTTGCTTGACGCCAAAGCGATGTTCTTCATCGATGATGACCAGGCCCAGCGATTTGAACCGGATGTCATCTTGTAATAACTTGTGCGTGCCAATGACTATATCGACTTTTCCCTCTTCCATCCGCTGCAGCGCTGTTTTGGTTTCCTTGCCGGTGCGAAAGCGGGATAACATTTCAATTTGAATGGGCCACTCAGCGAAGCGGTTGCGGAAATTCTCATAATGCTGCTGGGCCAGCAAGGTAGTGGGAACGAGCAGCGCGACCTGTTTTCCATTCTGGACCGTGAGAAACGCAGCCCGCAAGGCGACCTCTGTTTTTCCAAACCCCACGTCACCGCAGATCACTCTGTCCATGGGCTTGTCAGAAGTCATGTCATTGAATACCTGTTCAATGGCTTGCAATTGATCAGGCGTTTCTTCAAACGGAAAGGCCGCAGCGAAAGCGGCGTATTGATCCTGGGGCAAGACATACGCATGGCCGGGGCGCGCGGCGCGCTTTGAATATAGGTCCAGCAACTCCGCGGCAACATCCCGGACTTTTTCAGCGGCACGCCGTTTCGCGCGTGTCCAGACATCTGTCCCCAGCTTGTTTATGGGGGTGTGTTCGGGGTCGGATCCGGTATAGCGGCTGACAAGATGCAATGAGGCGACAGGAACATAAAGCTTGTCTCCGCCCTGATATTCCAACATGAGAAATTCGCCGGTTTGATCACCTACCTTTAGTGTCTGCAGGCCGCGGTAGCGGCCGACGCCATGATCTATGTGCACCACGGCATCATCGATCTGTAATTCCGTCAGATCACGAATCAGCGCGTCAGGATCTTGCGTGGTTTTTTTACGCATGCGTCTTTGCATGACACGATTGCCGTACAGCCGGCTTTCGGGGAGTATGGTGATACGCGGATCATCCAGCGAAAATCCCTCATCCAATGATGTCACGACAATGCCGCAGCGCTCATTGGACGAGATGAATTGCTGCCAGGACGTAAAATACTTTGGCTGAAGCGCGATACTCTGGAATAATTGCAGCAATACTTCCCGGCGTCCCAGTGTTTCCGCGCAAAACAGAATCCGGCCTGGATAAGCTTGCACGAACTGTTGCAATGGGGCGAGCGGCTGAGTGGCTTTATGATTGATGTCCATGGCAGGCGCCGGTGCAGTGGCGAATTCATATGCCCGCTTTTTCGTTTCGTTATGAATATGGATATCTGCGTATTCATGCAGTGACTGGTTCAAAACATCGACAGGCAGGAATATCTGTTGAGGCAACAGCAGAGGCCGGGACAGATCATGTCGTCCCTGTTCATGGCGCGAGGAAATTTCTTGCCAGAATTCATTGGCTTTTGCCTGTATGTCGCCGATTGTGATAATGAGTGTTTCCGCAGGTAAATAGTCAAACAGTGTGGCGGTCTTGTCAAAAAAGAATGGCAGATAATATTCGATTCCAGGCGAGCATATGCCTTCGCTCACGTCCTGATAAATGGGCGCCTTCAGCGGATTGCCGCTGAATTGACCGCGCCAGTTTTGCCGGAACATTTCTATGGCGTTTTCATTCAGGGGAAATTCTTTGGCTGGAAGGAGGCGGATTTCATCGATTTTATCCAGTGACCGCTGTGTGTCTGGCGAGAACAGCCGAATCGTATCAACTTCGTTATCAAACAAATCGATGCGGTAAGGTGTGTTGTTTCCCATAGGATACAAGTCAATAATAGAACCGCGGATGGCAAATTCACCGTGTTCTCTTACCTGACTGACAGCGTGATACCCGGCTTCCGTCAGCCGTGTCCTGAAGATGTCCGGATTTAATTGATCACCTGTTTTTAACAGCAAGGTATGCCTGTCCAGAAAATGGCGGGGAGCCAGCCGGTGCATAAGTGTGGAAACTGTTGTAATGACGGCGCCGCTTTGCATTTGTGGAATTCTGTGAAGTGCGGTCAATCGTTCTGAGACAATGTCCTGGTGAGGAGAAAAATGATCATATGGCAGCGTTTCCCAGTCCGGGAAAAAAAGAATGTTTTCAGTCATTCCGCTAAAAAATTCCAATTCATCAACCAGATGAGATGCAAACAAACTGTCTGGCGCGATCATGAGGATAGGGCGGGGATGATTAAGCAATACAGCACTCAGCGCCAGTGCGATGCTGGATCCATGCAGGTTTTTCCAGGTGAATTGCTCGCCTTGTTTCCCAGGCAAAGGAGGATGGAACAAATCAGCGGTACTCATAGACATAATATCATTTATAGAATGGACGTATTTTAACAGTTGAAGCAGGAATGGGAAGACTATGTATATAGAAAAATCGGGGAATAGTGACTAATGGCAAGTGGCGGGCTGGCAACAATGGATAAGATGAATGGGCAGAAATGATGTTGTTTGCCGGAAAGAAAGCTTCTTGCAGCGCGGGTGCGGCACAGGCTGTCGGGGCTAAGCGGGCATGGCAGGAAATCGTTTAACAAACATACTCTTATGCAAGATCGCTATAGCAGTTCGCGGGGTTCTTGTTTAAACTATAAGAACAGGAACGGGTGAGTTGCTGCAAAAGATTTAAAAATATGAATTATCCACGAAGGAGTGATTACACATGAAACGAATTCTATTACTCTGTCTGGGCTTGCTTGTGTCCCTCTCTGTCTGGGCTGATATTGATCCGGGTCCCTTGTTAAATAAAGTAACCCTTCAGCTTCAATCGGAAAAATGGATAACCACCCAGACCGCATTGGTATATGTAGGGGTTAATGCGGCAGTGACGGATCAGGGCATTGGCAATGTGCAGGCTAATGTGCTGGGCAAACTCAAGCAATTGTCAGACAAGGCGGAATGGCATGTACTGTCATTTTACCGTCAGCAGGATCAATCCGGATTGGAAAATATCCGCATGACCGCTCAGGCGAGACTGCCTCAGTCTGAACTTTCGGGTTTACGCAACAAGGCGAAAGCAATAAGCAAACCGGGTGAAACCTACACAATTGATAATGTCCAGTTTGTTCCCAGCGATGAGGAAATCCAGCAGGCCAACACCTTGTTACGCAACGATTTATATATGCAGGCGAAATCTGAAATAGACGCACTGAATAAGATATACCCCAATCAGAAGTATTATCTTTATAGCATAGATTTTACTGGTTACCCGCCTTCACCCGCGCCTATGGCCATGAACGCAATGGTCATGGAAAAAACGATGGCAAGCGCGCCAGCTGCGCCGGTTCCGGTCGGGAATAAAGCGCGATTGACGGCAACGGTGGTTATCGCATCCATGCCGGATGTGGTGTTACAAAAACTGGGTCAATAAAATTTACTTAAACGGAGCAGAGACCTTGTGACAGCTTTATTGCATTTTGATCCGCCTGTGATAGGGCATCGCGGTGCGAGTGCTTATGCGCCCGAGAATACAATCGCTTCATTTACCAAAGCCATGCTGATGGGAGTGAAGTGGGTAGAATTCGATGTCACCTTGTCTTCAGACGGTGAGCCGATTATTTTTCATGACGAACGTCTGGACCGGACAACCAACGGTCATGGTGAAGTTTCGGATTTCCCGTATTCATACTTGCGTTCGCTGGATGCGGGTGCCTGGTTTCACTCCCGGTTTTCAGGGGAGCGGATTCCCACGCTGCGGGCAGTCATTGAGTTTCTTCAAAATGGAAATATGTCGGCGAATATAGAGCTCAAGCCGGTTCCCGGCCGTGAAGAGCAATTAATCAGACGTGTGATGAAAGATATGGAACCGTATTTATCTTCCGCCAATCACAAATATCTGTTTTCCAGTTTTTCAATGGAAACACTGCATTTATTGAGACAATATGCGCCAGGCTGTCAGCTGGGCATGTTGCTGCATGAATGGGAAAGCGGCTGGCAAGGTATTTGTAATAAATTGCAATGTGTGTCTGTGCATGTCAATCATGAAATCGTGGTCGAAGCGGATATACGGGAAATAAGAAATATGGGCAAAGCTGCGCTTTGTTATACTGTTAACGATTCCGGACGGGCAAAGAGATTGTTTGCATATGGTGTGAATGCTGTGTTCAGCGATGTGCCGGATAAGATACTCAAGACGCTTTGCCTCTTGAATACGAAGCCAAATCTGACCAAAGCATGAGTGTCCGGCCTGAAGCGGCTGCGAACGCGCAAGGGGTTAAAGGGGTTATAAGTACATAATTTATTGTTTTAATTTATATATTTCTTGAATCCGTCGAATTGCAAGACTTACCAACTTTGTGTGGAGCTTGCTATAATGGTGTTATACAGCAAACTACATACACAGGAGTTGGCCATGGGTAGCCTTAATGTAGGAAGTCTGAATGTTGTAGATATTGTCATCCTGGCAATTTTTTTAATCTCCATTCTTATCGGGTTCGGTCGAGGTCTGGTCAGTGAAGTACTCTCTCTGCTAACGTTAATCGCTGCTTTTGTCATCGCTATCCTGTTTGCCAACACACTGGCTGTTTACTTGACTCATACAGCCACCGTGCAAAACCTGGTGAGCCAGACGTCCGGCACATCCGGCGCGAGCACATCCGAGCCTGTTTCGTATATGGCGCTGGGTGTGAGTTTTGGCATCTTGTTCGTCGCGACGGTATTTGTGGGTATGGTGGTGAAGATGCTGCTGAACCTTATGCTGCATACGGGAATACTGGGATTTGGAAACCGGATTCTTGGCGGTATCTTTGGTTTAGGCCGCGGTTATCTTATCAACCTGGTCATCATCTTCCTCGTGCAGCTCTCTCCCATGGCTTCACAGTCCTGGTGGCAGCAATCACAATACGTGCCCAAGTTTCAGTCGCAAGTCGTCTGGCTGGGAAATACCGTGTCTCCAGCGCTGGAAAATCTCAAATCCACGTTTGGCTCAGCGGTGGGTTCAGCAATGGATGAGGTGCAAGGAGCGGTGCAAAATATGGGTAATGCCATGCAGGAAGTGCCAGCCAGTAAGCCGGCTGACAAATCTGACACTGCCAAACCTGACAAGACAGAAGCCAAGCCTAAGCAATAGACACAGATATTACGAGACACAGATATTACGCATATGCCGCGGCCGGATAAACACCGGCTGCGGTACAGCAAATGCAAATCCGACACCGCCTGTTTTTTCAAATACAATATCGCTGAAAGTGGTAAATGGAGTGTTTCGCGCTGCGTAAGGCGCGGGCAGGTAACGCATGAAAATAACAATGCGAAAGCGTTCATCTGTCATAGGCAAGGGCTGACACGGTTCAGTGAGCGCTCTCGATAATGCGGGAACAAAGCGTGATTCTCTGTTCCCGCGCGGGCATGTCATGAATCAGGCAAGGATTATCTGACTAACATATCCATAAATTCATTGACTGGCATTTGCTCAAGCCTGGTTTTATCGTCAAATAATGCAAGCATTTTTTCCACTTTGTCAGACGGGTAAATCTTGCTGGCGTTCTCCCTGAACTTGCTGAACATCAGTGGTATGCCTTCTTCGCGCCGTCTGCGATGGCCAACGGGATATTCCACCACGACTTTGTCAGTATGCGTTCCATCCTTGAAGTAAATTTGAATAGAGTTCGCAATAGAGCGTTTGTCAGGATCGAGATAATCCTTTGAGTATTGCAGGTCTTCTTCAACCACCATTTTTTCGCGCAGCCTGTCTATATGTGGATTAGCTGCAAACTCATTTTCATAATGATCAGCTTTGAGATCTCCCACTAACAAGGCAACTGCGACCATGTACTGCAGGCAATGATCTCTGTCGGCCGGATTATGCAAGGGGCCGGATTTGCTGATAATGCGCACAGCGGATTCCTGCGTGGTTAAAACGATTTTTTCAATTTCATCCAGTTTGTTTATAATTTGTGGATGCAGTCTGATTGCGCATTCGACAGCGGTTTGTGCATGGAATTCAGCAGGAAATGAAATTTTAAATAAAACATTTTCCATGACATAGCAGCCAAACGGCCTGCTGATCTTGAGCGGCTGTCCCTTCATGATGGCGTCATAAAATCCCCATTTCCTGGCTGTGAGTACACTGGGGTATCCCATTTCACCTTGCATGGTAAGCCAGGCAAGGCGCACAGCGCGGCTGGTGGCATCACCTGCCGCCCATGATTTGCGTGATCCGGTATTGGGAGCATGTCGATATGTTCTTAGGGCTGCTCCGTCCAGCCAAGCCTGCGACAAGGCATTCATGATTTGTTCGCGGTTGCCTCCTAACAATTGGGCTGCGATAGCTGTTGAGGCAATTTTTACCAGGATGACATGATCGAAGCCCAGACGATTAAAGCCATTTTCCAGTGCGAGCACGCCTTGAATTTCATGCGCCTTGATCATGGCATTCAAAATGTCTTTCACCAGCAGCGGCTGTTTGTTTTCGCCAAGATTTTTTCTGCTCAA
Organism: Aquicella siphonis; assembly: GCF_902459485.1. Taxonomy (NCBI): domain Bacteria; kingdom Pseudomonadati; phylum Pseudomonadota; class Gammaproteobacteria; order Legionellales; family Coxiellaceae; genus Aquicella; species Aquicella siphonis. The sequence continues at coordinate 1,442,205 of NZ_LR699119.1, read as the reverse complement.
ATAGTCACATAATGCGAGAATGGCGCCCAGGTTATCGGAAGGATGGCCCCATTCTGCGGCAAGCCAGGTATCATTAAAATCCAGCCAGCGTACTAGGGTTCCTATGTTGAACGCGGCGAGAATCGGATCAAGCATATATGACGTGCCTGGTACTCGCGCGCCTACTGGCACCGTCGTACCTGGAATGACAGGCCCCAATAATTTTGTGCATGCGGGATATTGCAGCGCGAGCATTGCACAGCCTATAGCATCCATTAAACAGTAACGCGCAGTGGTGAGAGCGAGTTCGCTTCCCGGATTATGTTGCGTGACGTAATCAGCAATTGTGACCAGTTCAGTATCATGAGCAGGTCGGATATTTTCATCTACAGTATGTAATGCCATGGATTAGCCTCGTTCTTGTATGGGTGTAAATGGTCTTGGAGCAGGGCCCGTGTATCTGGCTTCAGGCCTGATTAAACGGTTATTCGCCCGCTGTTCAAAAATATGCGCGCTCCATCCGCTGAGTCTGGACATGACAAAAATGGGGGTGAATAACGAGGTGGGTATACCGCAAAAATGATAGGCAGTCGCGCTGTAAAAATCCAGATTGGGAAACAGCTTTTTTTCATCCCACATGATTTTTTCAATGCGTTCGGACACAGCATAAAGATAACCGTCGCGAGCGTGAACAGACAGTTTTTGCGACCAGTTTTTGATGATGTCTGACCGCGGATCGGAAATTTTATATACCCGGTGTCCAAAACCCATAATCTTGGTTTTTTTGGCCAGCATTTCCTTTATGCCGGTTTCTGCCTGGTCAGGTGTTTTGTATAAGCTGATCAAGCGCATGGCTTCTTCATTGGCTCCGCCATGCAGGGGTCCGCGCAATGTGCCAATGGCCGATACTATGGCTGAGTAAAAATCAGATTCAGTCGATGTGGTGACTCTGGCCGCGAATGTGGAAGCATTAAATTCGTGTTCAGCATAAAGAATAAGTGAAACATCCACGGCGCGGCGCTGGTCATCGTCAGGTTTTTTGCCATGCAGCAAGTGCAGGAAATATCCCGCAATGGTCTGTTCTTCGCTATTCCATGTTTCTATACGGACATTATTGCGGTGAAATTGATACCAGTAAAGCAAGATGCTGGGTGTGCATGCAATCAGGCGGTCGGCAATCTGGTGTCCGTTATATTGAGCTGTTTCAGATTCCAGGTTGCCCAGCATGGATATACTGGTACGCAGCACATCCATGGGGTGTGACGAGCCCGGAATGGTTTCCAGCAGCAGTTTTAATTCATTGGGCAGCCTGCGCATCTTGACCAGTTTTTCACGGTAGGATTGCAGTTGTGCCACGGTGGGTAATTCGCCATAAGTTAGCAGGTATGCAACTTCTTCAAAGGTGGACTGCGCAGCAAGATCGTGTATGTCGTAGCCCCGGTACGTCAAACCTACACCTTCTTTTCCTACGGTTGAAATCGCGGTATCACCAACAATAATACCTTCTAATCCTCCAGTTCTAGCAGTCATTTCATTTTTCCTTTTGCAAATAGATCATCTAACTTTTGTTCGTATTGGTAGTAATTTAATACATCGTATAATTGTTCGCGGGTTTGCATTTCTGGCAAGACGGATTTTTGTGTGCCGGCAGTCCGTATCGTTTCATAAACCCGGTTTGCTGCATGACTCATGGCTCTGAACGCGCTAAGTGGATAAAGGATAAGTTGTATGCCGGCTTTTTGCAGTTCATCTTTTGTAAAAAGCGGGGTGACGCCGAATTCGGTTATGTTTGCAAGCACGGGAACTTTGCATGCCTGGGTGACTTCCTGATATTGCGAAAGCTGTGTGGCCCCTTCAAAGAAAATCATTTCTGCGCCCGCTTCAACATAGCGGTGAATGCGCTCCAGAGCTTTTTCCATACCTTCGATGGCCAGCGCATCCGTTCGCGCCATGAGCACAAAGCGCGGGTCATGTTTGGCATCGACCGCGGCCTTGATACGGTCGCACATTTCATCTGCGGCCACGATTTCCTTTTTGGGGCGATGCCCGCAGCGCTTGGTCTGCACCTGGTCTTCCATGTGGATGCCCGCAGCGCCTGCCTTGATCAGGGTTTTGATGGCGCGTGCAATATTGAAAGCGGAGCCCCAGCCTGTATCGATATCAACCAATAGCGGCAAATCGCAGGCATAAGTAATACGGCAAACATCTTCAGCGACATCGTCGAGATTGGTAATGCCCAGATCAGGCATGCCGAAGGAAGCATTGGCTACGCCGGCTCCGGATAAATAAATGGCACGAAAACCAGCTTTTTTTGCGAGCAAAGCGGTATACGCATTAATGGTGCCTACAATTTGCAGGGGATTTTCTTGAGCAAGTACGTTACGCAGTCCATCCATATATAAAAACTCCGAGAGTGAATCCAGATTCATTGGAGAGGGATGTTGCAGATTTTATTTATCTACTCCCCGGGACGGACTCGAACCGCCGACCCAGTGGTTAACAGCCACTTGCTCTACCGACTGAGCTACCGGGGAATGTAGCGTTAAGTGACGAGAATACTAATATTCGTTTATGCGGTCGTCAATAGAATTTTATAACTATTCATATCATTAGTATTTTTCATGCGCCAAGTGTCCGCCGGCCGCCAATGCCGCGGTCATGGCAGGTTTTTTATACAGTCAACAGCGGCTGATTCCTGATAAAAAACACAGCGCTGATTATTTTATAAACGGCTTCCCTGATGACTCATAGGTGGAAGCGCTTAGATTGTCTGGATGCCATAATGAGTCAATGCGTGAAATGGCTCTGTGATCAATCAAATAAAGAGTGGTTTGAGCGGGATCATTGGTCTGCATGCGTAAACAGACATGGCTTTGATTGACGCGGAATAGAGCAATGCCGGTCTGCATGGTTGCTGCCTGTTTCTTGATGTCATCCCATTTGTCCGTCTCCCGGATTTGATTCGGGTACATGAAGATGCCGCGTTGAATAGGTTGGCTATGCTTCATGAGGCCGACAAGCAAGGTGCCCTCATCCAGCGTGACGGTTTCAATTGCGTTGAATTTATTCAGCGCAAGCAAATAGTCTTTTTGTTTATCTAGCTGGCAGGGTTGGGGAGGGGCAGATGAGATTGATGATTCCTTTGCAACTTCAATTCCTGGCTTGTTTAACAAGTTGGGATTGGTGGAATAAATTGTCTGGAATGCAAGGTGTTTTTTCGCGGGAGCTTCGGAAGAAACCCTGCTGTCGCTTTTAATCGGTTTGATCGGTGTTAATAAGATGCTAAATAGGGTGTTCAGCATTTCTGCCCCCCGTTTGTTGTTACTAAAATTGAATATGGATAGTATTCCGTTAAGTCCGTTTAGATTTTTAGCATATATAATAACAAACAAAGCTTAACATAAGATTTTATGCAGGCAGTCTCCTCGTTTAAAATTAAATATGCGTATCATTCATCTATACTATTTTTTCCGCGCAAATCAAGTATTTTTTAATTGGAATTTCTAAGATTCTGTTGATCTCGTTATAGGATAATCAGTTGCATTAATTATGATCACAGCTTGCAAATTTCATGCTGGCTGCGGATGTTGTTAAACATTTCCGCATGGCAGATTAAAGAGATAACCCCGGTTTGATTCCCGCGTCATGTGGTGCGAGACGGCAAGGCTGGTGACCAGGTGTTCTTATCCTCCACGACTATAAATTATAATTAAAACATTCATATAGCGTGATGAGGAGTGGCAGCGGCGCGAGTAACCTCGCCCGCTGTTATTATTTTTGTCAGCAATAATGTCAAGACAGCGCCTGTTTGAAGAGACGCTGGATGCCCCGTGTTATTGCAATAATCAGCAAGGTGTTTATCTGGAAAGCGTTGATAAAGCCTGCCGGAGGCGTTCAACTGCCATAGTCAGATTATTCATGCTGGTTGCATAACTGATCCGTATATGACCGGGTGCGCCGAAAGCAGATCCCGGAATAATGGCAATTTCCGCTTTGGAGAGCAGGAGCTCGGCGAACTCAATATCATTGGTAATGCCGTTGTCCTTGTGAATAAAGGATTCAACGGATGGAAAGGTATAGAAAGTTCCGTCGGACGGAACACAGGAAATGCCTGGAATTTTGTTAAATTCTTCAATCAGATAGTCATGGCGACTCTGGTAGGCGCGGGTCATGGATTGAATGCACGACTGATCGCCTTCCAGCGCGGCCTGCGCCGCGTATTGCGATATGCTGGCCGGATTTGATGTGCTTTGCGACTGTGCTTTTTTCATTGCGGCAATGATATTCGCAGGGCCTGCGGCATAGCCTATCCGCCACCCTGTCATGGCGTAGGCTTTGGATACGCCATTGATGACGATGGTACGATCATATAATTCCGGACAGGCGTTAAGAATGTTTGTGAATGGCAAATGATTCCACATGCTGTGTTCATAAATATCATCTGTTGCGACCAGGACGCCGGGGTGGTGCAGAATGACTTCTGCCAGTGCTCGCAGCTCTTCACGTGAATAAGCCATGCCGGTGGGATTGGAAGGACTGTTTAGTACAATAATCCGTGTCTTGTCTGTAATGGCGGCATTCAATTGCGCGGGTGTCATTTTGAAGTGCTGGGCGAAATCGGTTTTGACTATGACCGGGTTGCCGTCGGCAAGTTTGGCCATGTCCGGATAAGATACCCAATAGGGAGCCGGGATAATGACTTCATCGCCGGGGTTGAGCACGGCGGAAAACAGGTTGTAAATACTGTGTTTTGCGCCGCAGGATACCAGGACCTGGTTCATTTCATACTGGAGTTGGTTTTCGCGTGCGAATTTGTTGATAATGGCATTTTTCAATCCTTTGGTGCCATCAACGGCTGTGTATTTTGTATGGCCGTCGCGTATCGCCTTGATGGCGGCTTCCTTGATATGTTCCGGCGTGTCAAAATCCGGTTCACCTACGCTCAGATTAATGATAGGCTTCCCTTGAGTTTGTAATTCTTCCGCTCGTGCAGAGACAGCGAGAGTGGGGGATGGCTTGATGCGTTGCACGCGCTGCGCGAGTTCCAATGCAAGGTTTTTTGAAGTTGTTTTTGTCATGATAATTGTACTCCCGGTGGCTGAATTCGGCACATTCCTGTCTGACTCAGACTGCTTAACATAATGCGCAGGCGGACGATTATAATGAATTTAACAACATTGTTCTATCACTGTTACACATTACATTGTGTCTATGACCCAAGATTTTGAATTGCATTCCAATTTCCAGCCGGCAGGCGATCAGCCCGAAGCGATACGAAAGCTGGTGGACGGCGTGCGGCAAGGCCTTGCTTACCAGGCGCTGCTGGGGGTGACAGGTTCAGGCAAGACTTTCACCATGGCCAATGTCATCAAGGAAATCAACAGGCCGACTCTCATACTCGCGCCTAACAAGACACTAGCTGCTCAATTGTATGGAGAAATGAAGGATTTTTTTCCACATAACGCGGTTGAATATTTTGTTTCCTATTATGACTATTACCAGCCCGAAGCCTATGTGCCTTCATCTGATACCTATATCGCCAAAGATGCGTCGATTAACGAACACATAGAGCAAATGCGCCTGTCAGCTACCAAGGCGTTGCTGGAAAGACGCGATGCTGTCATTGTGGCGACGGTATCAGCGATATACGGTCTCGGTGATCCGCGCATGTATCTGAGCATGGTCATGCATCTGGACCGCGGTGACAAAGTGGATCAGCGTTTTATCTTGCGGCGGCTGGCTGAGTTGCAATACACACGCAATGACATGGATTTGCATCGCGCGACATTTCGCGTGCGCGGTGACGTGATCGATGTTTATCCTGCTGAATCGGATAGTGAAGCGGTGCGCATAGAGTTATTGGGCGACGAAATTGAAAGCCTTTCCTATTTTGATCCGCTGACGGGTGAGGTAGTCAGACGCGTGCCGCGGCTGACGATTTATCCTAAATCACATTACGTGACCCAGCGTGATACCATCATCAAGGCCATAGACCAGATCAGAGCGGATTTGCGCGTACGACTTGAGGAATTATACCATCTGAACAAACTGGTGGAAGCGCAGCGTCTGGAGCAAAGAACCACCTATGACCTGGAGCTCATGAAGGAACTGGGATATTGTCAGGGAATAGAAAATTATTCCCGTTACCTGTCTGGCCGCGAACCGGGAGAGCCGCCGCCAACATTGTTTGATTACCTGCCCGCGGATGCGTTATTGATTATTGACGAATCCCATGTGACTGTTCCGCAGTTGAACGGCATGTACCGCGGTGACCGGTCCCGCAAGGAAACATTGGTCGAATATGGATTCCGTCTGCCTTCCGCGCTGGATAATCGCCCGCTGCGTTTTGATGAATTTACCGCCCGGGCGCCGCAAACAATATACGTTTCTGCGACGCCCGGTCCCTATGAAATGGAGCGTTCCGACGTGATTGCCGAACAAGTGGTGCGGCCTACCGGTTTGCTGGATCCGGAAGTCGAAGTTCGTCCCGCCACGTCACAAGTGGACGATTTACTGTCCGAAATTAACAAGCGGGTGGCGCAAAAGGAGCGCGTTCTTGTTACCACACTGACCAAGCGTATGGCTGAAGATTTGACGGAATATCTGGAAGAACATAATGTCCGGGTTCGTTATCTGCATTCTGATGTGGGCACAGTCGAGCGAGTGGAAATCATACGTGATTTGCGTCTGGGTGTGTTTGATGTTCTGGTGGGGATTAATTTATTGCGTGAAGGATTGGATTTGCCGGAAGTTTCCCTGGTGGGTATTCTGGATGCGGACAAGGAAGGTTTCCTGCGTTCAGAAACATCACTGGTTCAAACCATTGGGCGTGTCGCCAGACATTTTAATGGCAAGGCTATCCTGTATGCCGATCGTATGACCCGCTCCATGGAGCGCGCCATTCAGGAAACACAGCGCAGAAGAATGAAACAGCAAGCCTATAATGAGCAGCATGGCATTACACCCCGTAGTATCCTGAAAGCAGTGCACGATGTGATGGAGGGCGCGTATGCTGACAATAGCGTGCGCGGTCGTCTGTTTCCCAGGGCGCATGTTCAGGATGAGACATCAGAATACCTCGCTCTGCCTGCTGAAGCCTTGTCTGCGAAAATTCTCAAACTCGAAAATCAGATGTACGAGCATGCTCACAATCTCGAATTCGAAGAAGCTGCGCGGCTGCGCGATCTGATTCATCAGCTCAGGGATCTGACTCTGGGCAGGTAAGCTAAAATTCATTTCCCTGAAACAACAATGATCTGCCAGCAACAACGTCTAATACGGTGTGTGCTGTCTCATGTCTGGATTGTGCAGTACCGTTTGACTGTTGTCACTAATTTTTGCCGTGTCAAGAGAGGACGCATCTTGTTCTCTGCCGGATTTCAGTGTGCTTCGCCGTGTTTCGGGTCCGGCTGTTTCGAGCTTTCGTTTGCGATGCTGTCTGAAAAATGTGAATGAACTTGATGATGCCGGCGGAATGGATTCGGCTGAATTGAGTTCGGCGTATTCCGCGGAGTGCGGCGTGACTTGGGATGCGCCGGCTGTCTGGCTGATATTGAGCGCGCGCTCACCAAGCTGTTGCGCCGGTCTGGCGTCCCTGATGATATCGGGAAATTCTTGAAGCAGGTTTTGATAACTGGCTGTCTGCCTGAACATATCAGGTATGGAATCAGGGTAATTTCCGACGCGGTAGCAGACACCCGCCTGCGCGGCGACACTGTAAATTTCGTGAAAACTGTGAGATCCCGCCGCGATCAGCACACCCGCTACAGCCAGCGTGAGAAGATGAAGCTCCTCGGATGTCAATGGCGAGGAAGCGGTTTCCATCATGGCTTGTGTTATGCATAAATACGCAGCTGTGTGTCCTGACGGGCCTGCGACAAACGGGATTTCCCGCATTTGTGCGTCGGTGACAAAATGGGTTTGATGCCTGATGTCACGCTTGAAGCGGTCAATGGCGCGTGTATGCGGCGGAAGCTGGAAGCGCAGGGCGTCTTCTTTTGCGACAATTCCGGCCATGGTCGTCATGCAAGCCGGAGTTCTGGATTCATATCTGCCGCGATTCGCAAATAATTGTTTTGTTACAAGTTTTGTTTCGTGGTCATGTATCAGCGTGACCAGGCGTTTATTCTCGTCGTCACATTGTGTGTCCAATTTCAGGAACAGTTTGTAGATTGCAAGATAACCGGTCAGGATATGTTCGATGTGACGTGCTTCAGTCAAGACTCTTTTGGCGATACGAAACAGGGAGGCGGGTCGCGGGATTGTCTTTAATGGGTCACCAAGTCGTCCGAAATGATAAGTGTCAGGGTAAAAATACTTGCTCAACAGGTTCGCGACTCTGGCGCGGCGCCCGTCGTCTGCAAATTGAATCACTTTTTTTTCAAGATGATCTGCCATGACGGCGCCGATTTTATGCAGCAGGGGAAGAAATAAACTGTAATTGCTTAATACGGCTATCGCCAGTTTGGATTCAAACAATACTTTTCGGCGGTGATTTTGATTGCTGTCAAACTTGTCCTCTGGTTGAGGCGTGCCTAGAGGCGCGAATATGGGACATTGGGTAAAATGATCCCAACCCCATAGATACAAGTTGTCAGGCGCGACTTCCTCGTCTACGTCTATCGTTTTGTAACTCTGATCTATCTTGTTGAAAGCAATAAGCAGTTTATACATGGCCGTGGTTTGGTTCCCGGGAAGCTCAAGTCTCACTCAGGCAGCAGTGAACATTGAATCAGCTGGCCTGGTGAGACAGGGCTGGTTTATTAATTTCGCCTTAATATTCGTAATGTAGACTATCCGCCAAAATTTTCATACCAATTATAAGTAATTAAAGCTGGAAAGAACGAGGCTGGTTTGCACCCATGAAATCGAGAATTTTTTTGCCTGGCGTTTCAGAGGCTGAGGGTTTGGCAGAAATAACAGAAACAGACCCGACGATCTGGTATCCCGAGTTAAGCCGTTATGGCTGGGATCATTTCGAACAATGCCGCATACTCGCGCCGCATGGCACGCCGCAACCGGATGACAAGTTTGATACAAACGATAATCACAAGCGCAAAGTCACGTTTGAATCCAGGCTGGCGCTTGCCGTGCTGAAAAACCATACATTATTTACGCCTCTTTTGCATAAAATTGGCAAATGCATGGATGAGTTCCTGAGGCACGCGCGCGATCACGCCGCCCGCACTCATCGCGCACAACAACATAACTCTTTTGTGGAAAAAGCGGGTGAGGTGTTCCGTGATTACTTTTTCACGGATAAACCTTATTTTGGCCGCGAAGCGGGTGCTGCGTCGGTGCCAGGGATTGAGGAAGCATTCAGGTTTGGACGCCGGACTTTGGTCGGCGGCAAGGAAATCGAGAAAATTATGTTTGCCCATATGGCTATGTTGAATATCTTCAAGCAAATGGATGGCAGCAAGGTAGCAGGATATTATCAGAATGCAAACAGGCATTATCATCAGATACTCAGGCCCCAGGCATTGTTTAAAAATCGCGGCAGAGTGAAGCGCGATGACGCGGCGCTGCAGACATTCGAGATGGCGGGGTATGAAGAAGAGCCTACCGTGCGCAGTAAACTGATGCCGCATACCCGGGCAATTGATACATTCACACGGGATTTGAATCTTCCGTCAGATTTTTCATACGAATCTTTTCTCAGGGAAATACCATTTGTGGCTGGTCCGTCAGGCAGCGCAGCAGAGTGTTTTTTGAGCGCTCTGACTTTTACCCGCGGCAAACTTTCCCATGATGAATTGCAATTATACGCCTTATGCTGCGTGGGATACCTGGTGGGATCTGGTGCGCACAGTTTTCACGAAGTCTTTGTGATCGCGCAGCTGCTCGGTTTGTCCTATACCCCAGGGTGCTATGAAGATGCGATACATCCGTTATTTCAGGGAACGCATGAATATCAACAATTGCTGCAGGAATTTCCTGACATCATCAGGGATACGCGCGCTCCGCTGGACAATATTACGGAAGATGCGCGCAATGAAAAAGCTGCGGTGACAAAGAGTGATGAAGAATCGGAAGAGACTGAAACAACCGAGGAGCAGAACACGGCGCAGAGCAAGAGTCTGCCTACAGATTCTGCTTTTGGCATGCACGGATTGTTTCCGGGTTTTTCAATTAATACCCACAAACGCAAACGTGAAGATGTGAAAACGGTTCAACCTTCAGCGTCCACCTCTGTGGTTAGTGAAAAGTTCCAGCGCGTTGCCAAGTGCTTGCGCACCGATCAGCTGCAGTGCCAGGCAGATCACATGAGTGATGCGAATAGCGATGCGAAGTTCAGAGCGGGAAACTTAAGATATTGATCCGCGTAACGCGAATCCCGCTGCGGCCAGCGCTGGCGCGCGCTATGGTTAAACAGGTTGTCCGGGAACGAGCAGGCTTTTATCCCAGCCGGCGATGTCGGTTTCGGATTGATATGTCGATTCAAAAAACGTGAGCAGTTCTTCTTCGGGATTTTTTGCCGTGCGCACATCGTCATAATCCAGAATAAACTCCCGCAATGTATTATCCCAGCGTGCTTTCCGCGGCTTGATTCTGGCCTTTTCCAAACCTTTTACTTCGGGATAGAGAAATGAAAAATAGGCCGGCCGCGGATACTGTTCAGATCCGCTCCACCAACCCACTTCCACTTGCGCATCATCCATGGCGTTACGCCTTAAATATCCTGCGTTCGCACCCGTGCCGGTGATGTGTATGCCTTGATAACGTGCGTCGCGCAAATCCAGTGTGCCCCACATCAGGCCGATGGGAGGCGAAATCCCGTAATAGTGCGAATGATAACGCTGCATGACACGGTATGAGCTGATCATGATTCGCAGCCATGCGTTCGCCAATCCAGGGTTGTATTCGCGTGTTTCAATGTCCTTGTCAAATGCGATGGGATTGGGAACTTCCTGAGGCATGAGGTTAATAGAAATCACAATGCCCATATCACTCAGGGCGCCAAGAAAGATACCAATGAATTGCGCGACGGACATTGAGCGTACGCTGAAACTCGCGCTATCCCCCCAGCTGGATGTGCAATGTACCTGATGATGGATGAGATCGAGATCAATGGAATAAGTCCCCATGCCATACGGGATAGGTCCGGTTGTTAACCCCTGGCTGGTCAGCCAAAGGGCGACATTTGACCAGTGCGGGTCGAATGGCGTCGCCAGTTTAAGTTTGCCCAGCGCTTGCGCGATACGATGCAAAAGATATTGAGTGGGTTTGAAGTCTTCATATGATAATGCCGGCCACGGCTCGTATTGAGCGGGAATGATGCTTGACATGATCGCTCCTTATGATCCCCCTGAGATATATCCATTATAGCAGGACTGGCCAACACGGGCGGCAAGACGTGGCCGGCGAATCTTTTAGCCAAAATCCGGGAAATTTAAGTATTTAAGAGCATATATGATCAAAATATAACCATATCAGGTGTGGCAAGGAAAACTATGAGCTTGTCTTGAGTGCCGGTTTTGCTGATAAGTCCGGGATTGAATGAAAAAGAAAAAAATGATTTTATTTGCAACTTTCATCACGTTAACCTTGATAATTGCAGTGCTACGTTGTATCGTTAGCACCCGAATTTCGAGAGACTGCACAGGCACGTAGCTCAGTGGTAGAGCATCACCTTGACATGGTGGTGGTCGGTGGTTCGATCCCACTCGTGCCTACCAGATAAAAAAATCCCTTGCTGGCTTTGCAGCGAGGGATTTTATTTTGTATAACTAATTCTTTCATACTACATTTAAGCAGTGAATTTATGCCTGTTATCACACTACCGGATGGAAGCCAAAAAAAGTTTGATGTCCCTGTTACCCTGGCGCAGGTTGCAGCCAGTATCGGGAGCGGCCTTGCCAAGGCTGCCATTGCAGGCAAGGTCAATGGCAAGCTGGTTGATGTCTTTTTTCTCATCGAGTCAGATGCGGATGTGCGCATTCTGACGGACAAGGATCCTGAAGGGATTGAAATTATCCGCCATTCAACCGCCCACTTGCTTGCTCATGCCGTCAAATCATTGTTTCCCACCGCCCAGGTCACAATAGGTCCGGTGATTGAAAACGGGTTTTATTATGATTTTGCTTTTGGCCGCCCCTTTTCAGTAGATGATCTGGCGCAAATCGAAGAGAAAATGCATGAGATCGCTCAAAAGGGTCACGTGGTCACGCGGAAAGTGCTGACACGCGATGAAGCTATAAAATTTTTCAAGGACTTGGGCGAGGAATATAAAGTCAGGATTATCCAGGATATTCCCGAGGATGAAGTGCTGACTATTTATCAGCAGGATGATTTTGCTGATTTATGCCGCGGCCCCCATGTCCCTAACACAGCCATGCTGAAAGCTTTCAAGCTGACCAAAGTGTCAGGCGCTTATTGGCGCGGTGATTCCAGCAATGAAATGCTGCAGCGCATTTACGGCACGGCGTGGAAAGATAAAAAGGCGCTGGATGATTATCTTAAAAACCTGGAAGAGGCCGAAAAGCGGGATCACCGCAAGCTCGCGAAGATCATGGATCTCTTTCATATCCAGGAAGAAGCTCCGGGTATGATCTTCTGGCATCCGAATGGATGGGCGATCTATAAGGCCATTAAAGAATATATCAGCGGCAAGGTGGCTGAGCAGGGTTATGAAGAAGTGGTGACGCCGCAAATTGTGGATATCGAATTGTGGAAAAAGTCAGGCCATTGGGCTAATTTCGGCGAAGAAATGTTTACCGTCAAAACAGAGGACCGTACTTTTGCTGTTAAGCCCATGAGCTGCCCTTGTCATGTGCAGATATTCAAGCAGGGATTGAAGAGTTACCGGGATCTGCCTTTCAAACTGGCGGAATTCGGTTGTGTTCATCGTAACGAGCTGACCGGTGCCATGCATGGTTTGATGCGGGTCAGGCAATTGACCCAGGATGACGGGCATATTTTCTGTACTGAAGAACAGGTTCAGGAACAGGCTTCTCTATTTATTCAGTCAGTCATAGAAGCTTACCGGGATTTTGGTTTTGATGAGATTATCTTCAAGCTGGCCACTCGTCCAGACAAGCGTCTGGGTTCTGATGCTTTATGGGATAATGCCGAAGGAGCATTGGCTAAAGCCTTATCCAGCCTGGGTCTTGCTTTTGAGACACGGCCCGGCGAAGGGGCTTTCTATGGTCCCAAGATTGAGTTTCACTTAAAAGACTGCCTTGGCCGCATGTGGCAATGTGCTACCCTGCAGCTGGATTACGCCATGCCCGACCGTCTGGAAGCCACTTATGTCGCTGAAGACGGAACCAGGAAGACCCCGGTCATGTTGCACCGAGCCATTTTAGGCTCGGTCGAGCGTTTTATGGGTATCTTGTTGGAGCATTATGCTGGTAAACTACCTGTCTGGCTTGCGCCAACCCAGGCTGTGGTCATGAATATAACGGATAAACAGGCCGATTTTGTGGCTGAAATCACCCAGGAGTTGAAAAAACATGGGGTTAGGGCAAAATCAGACTTGAGAAATGAGAAAATCGGCTTTAAAATCCGCGAGCACACCATTGAACATGTACCTTACCTGTTAGTGGTAGGGGATCGTGAGGTAGAATCACGTACTGTCTCTGTGAGAACAAAAGATGGCTCAGATCTTGGGGTGATGCCGGTTGGCAAATATATAGAACTTATTAATGCCGAAATAGCGCGACGGGGTCGCACTGAATAGGAGGATGTAGAATTAGCACAGAAAAAAAGCCTCGCGTAAACGAAGAGATCAAATCTCATGAGGTTCGTGTCATTGATGCTGAAGGCCAGCAGCTTGGCGTGATATCAATCCACGAAGCAAGAAGAATCAGTGAAGAAGCCGGGTTGGATTTAGTCGAGGTTTCGCCAGAGGCTAAACCTCCTGTCTGCCGTATTATGGACTATGGCAAGTACAAATTTCAGATGAGCAAGCGCAAGGCTGCCGCCAAAAAGAAGCAGAAGCAAATTCAGATCAAGGAAGTCAAGCTGCGTCCTGCGACTGAGGAAGCGGACTATCAGGTCAAGCTGCGCAGTATTATGAAGTTTTTGGAAAATGGGGACAAATCAAAGGTGACAGTTCGTTTTCGCGGCCGTGAAATGTCGCACCCTGAACTGGGCATGCAGTTGCTGGAACGGATGCAAAAGGATTTAACCGAGTATGGGATGGTTGAGCAGCATCCCAAATTTGAAGGCCGCCAGATTGTGATGATACTGGGTCCCAAGAAGAAGTAATGCGTGTTACGCGTTTGTTTTTTCTCAGTAAGCAATGCTCCTCAGGGTGACACGCGTTTTTTTGTGTTTTTATTTTTGCAATGTTGGAGTAAGAAATGCCAAGAGCTTATAAAGGTAAGAAAACGGTTAAGTTAAAGTCGAATCGTGGCGCAGCGAAACGGTTTCGCGCGGCAGGAAAAGGTGGCTTCAAGTGTAATGGCGCCAAACGCCGCCACCAGATGACTTGCAAGACGACCAAAATGAAGCGTCACGCACGGGCAGGCTTTATGGTGCGCGATGAAGATTTGGGCAGAGTCGAGCAAATGCTTCCCTATGCTTAACTTATAAAAACGTCCCGCCTGTCGCCTATGCTGGATGTGGTGCCGGGCCTGTTAACGCACTGAATAGTGCAAATGATTTTAAAAAGAGGATAGAGTATGTCAAGAGTCAAACGTGGTGTTATAGCAAGAGCCAGACATAAAAAGATTCTGGCCAAGGCTAAAGGTTATTATGGTGCGCGCAGCCGCGTGCTTCGTACCGCAAAACAGGCAGTCATCAAGGCTGCGCAATATGCTTTTCGTGACCGCAGACAAAGAAAGCGTGAATTCCGTGCCCTCTGGATTGCTCGCGTCAATGCGGGTGCCCGCGCGCATGGCATGAGTTACAGTGCCTTCATGAATGGATTGAAAAAAGCATCGATAGAGATAGACCGCAAGGTTCTCGCTGATATCGCAGTGCATGACAAGGCGGCATTTACTGCATTGGTAGAGCAGGCGAAAGCCGGTTTGCAATCTGCTGCTTAAGGGTTGCTTGAAACAGGTAAAGCGGCGCGCCGCTTTATGCCGTAGATACAATGGCAGCACGATGTTTTCCACATCGTGCTTCATGCTTTTTTGAAGGGGATGTATCCGTGCATGCAAGCTTTAGACGAAATCCTGAAACACGCGGAATCCGAAATCAAATCTGCGGCTGATTTAAAGTCGCTTGATCATTTTCGTGTTTATTATCTCGGCAAGAAAGGCCAGTTAACAGAATACCTCAAGACATTAGGTCAGCTGCCGCCCGCAGAACGGCCAGCAGCCGGCCAGAAAATCAATGCGGCGAAGGAAGCCGTTCAGGCGCTGATAGACCAGCGCATTTTGCAGTTACAATCCACCTTGATCGAAAAGCAACTCGCATCGGAATCAATTGATGTGACCTTGCCCGGCAGATCAGAAGGAATGGGAAGCATTCATCCGGTCACCAGAACATTTGATACCTTGCGGCGAATCTTCAGCCAGATGGGGTTTGTATTTATGGAGGGACCGGAAATCGAGGAAGACTATTATAATTTCACAGCCTTGAATGTGCCTCCTCTGCATCCGGCCCGCGCGATGCAGGATACCTTTTATTTCAGCAACGGCCTGGTATTGCGCAGCCAGATGTCGCCAGTACAGATTCATGCCATGAAAACCATGCGGCCGCCCTTGCGAATGGTGGCGATGGGCAGAGTATACCGCCGGGATTTTGATTTGACCCATACCCCCATGTTTCACCAGATGGAATGCCTCATGGTCGATGAGCGGGTAACATTCGCGGACCTTAAAGGCCTTCTCAATCACTTTCTGAAAGAGTTTTTTGAGACCGATGCTCCTATCCGTTTCCGCCCGTCCTATTTCCCTTTTACCGAACCTTCCGCCGAGGTTGATATAGGATGCATCAGATGCAGTGGCAAGGGATGTCGTATATGCAAGAATTCAGGATGGCTGGAAGTCCTGGGTTGCGGCATGGTGCACCCCAATGTGTTGAACGGTGTGAATATTGACAGTGAAAAATATCGGGGTTTTGCATTCGGTGTCGGCATAGATCGATTGACGCTGCTGAAATATGGCATGACCGATCTGCGATCATTATTCGAAAATGATTTGCGCCTGTTGAAACAGTTTTAACCGTGATACCTTGAATGGCGGCAACACTACTGTTATCGATCTGCTGCTTGCGTCGCAACTAATGGTTTTCAATGTGAGTTAACCAGGGCAGAAGACCTTCGCGGCGGCCATTCCCCGCACGAAGTGACAGAAACGGTGCTGGCAATATGAGAGACTGAACAAGAGAGATGACTATGAAATGCAGTGAATCCTGGTTGCGTGAATGGGTGGATCCTGGTTTAACGCATGAACAATTGTGCAGCACGCTGACGATGGCGGGCCTGGAAGTCGAAGAAATTGTTCCGGTTGCGAATCATTTCAGCGGAGTGATTGTCGGACAGGTGTTAACCACTGAAAGACATCCGGAAGCCGAGCGCCTGCATGTTTGCACAGTGAATATCGGCGAGCCTGCGATTCTGGAAATTGTATGCGGTGCCGAAAATGTGCGCGCCGGCATCAAGGTTCCCGTAGCGGCTGTAAATGCAGTCTTGCCGAACGGGACGGTGATCTCGCAAGCTGTTATTCGGGGAGTTACTTCTCAGGGCATGCTGTGCTCAGCGAGCGAGCTGGGATTGTCTGAAACAAGCCAGGGCTTGCTGGAGCTGCCGGAAGACGCGCCAATCGGCGCGGATTTGAAAACTTACCTTATGCTGGATGACCATATTATCGATATCTCAATCACGCCAAATCGCGGTGACTGTCTGAGTGTGAGAGGCATTGCCCGGGAAATTTCCGCATTGACCCGCGTGCCGCTACTCAAAAATAATCCCACTCCAGAAGTTGAATCGGTTTTTAACATCATTCACAGTGTGGCGGTGGAAGCCGAGTCAGCATGTCCGGTTTACATAGGCCGTGTCATTCGCAACATCAAGGCGGATGCGTTAACACCTGTCTGGATGAAAGAGCGTCTGCGACGCAGCGGCATCCGGGCTATCAGCCCTGTGGTAGATGCCACGAATTATGTCATGCTTGAGTTGGGTCAGCCCATGCATGCGTTTGATTTGAACCGGGTCAGGCAGGGAATAAGGGTACGCCTGTCGCGTACAGGGGAAACCATTACCTTGCTGGATGGCAGCGAGAAACACCTGGATGCCCAAACCCTGATCATTGCTGATGATGAAAAACCACTGGCCATCGCCGGGGTCATGGGCGGCGCGGATTCGGGCGTGAACTTGCTGACCACGGATATCTTCCTCGAAAGCGCCTACTTCGACCCGCAAGTCATCGCAAGACAGCGCCAGTATTATGGGCTGACCTCTGAGTCTGCTTATCGTTTTGAACGTGGCGTGGATCCAACCATACAGCGTCAGGCCATGGAATGGGCGACGCAATTAATCATCGACATAACGGGCGGCGAAGTAGGGCCGGTCATTGAGCTTGTCAATAAGAGCGCTCTCCCCGATCAACGTCTTTTGACCCTGCCTGTTGAGAAAATTGAAAAAGTCCTG
The DNA here is from genome assembly GCF_902459485.1 of Aquicella siphonis. Taxonomy (NCBI): domain Bacteria; kingdom Pseudomonadati; phylum Pseudomonadota; class Gammaproteobacteria; order Legionellales; family Coxiellaceae; genus Aquicella; species Aquicella siphonis. The sequence continues at coordinate 1,424,681 of NZ_LR699119.1, read as the reverse complement.
GGCGTCGCCATTCCCGGGCAGGAAGTGGAAAATATATTCGAAGCACTCAAGTTCAAATACAAACGGGAAAATACTCAATGGCGCGTATTGGTTCCGCCTTACCGTTTTGATATCACACTTCCTGAAGACTTGATCGAAGAAATCGCCCGCTTGCACGGTTATGACAAAATTCCTGCTCATACGCTTGCAGCTGAACTGCAGTCGGGAAATACCAGCACGGGCGCGAGAGACTGGCGGCCGCTTAGGCAGCTGCTCAGTGACAGAGGGTATCATGAAGTCATTACTTACAGCTTCATAGACAGCAAGCTGCAAAAACTTCTGGATCCGGAAGAGACCCCATGCGAGCTTGTGAACCCTATCACATCCGATATGACCGTCATGCGTACCAGCCTGCTTCCGGGGCTGGTGAATACGCTGCTTTATAATCACAGCCGCCAGCAGAACAGGGTCCGGCTGTTTGAGCTCGGAACCTGTTTTAACAGACGCGGCAAGAACATTCTGCAGCAGAGCAGGCTGGGCGGTATCATCATGGGGCACGTCTGTCCGGAGCAGTGGGGTATTCCGGCCCGGGAGGCGGATTTTTACGATCTCAAGGGCGACCTGGAGTGCCTGTTTCATACTCTCCCTGCCAATAAACCGCTGACATTCAAGCCTGTGAACCACCCGGGGATGCACCCGGGCCAGACGGCGGGAATCTTCTATGACGGGCAGCAATGGGGCGTGGCAGGAGCTTTACACCCCACTGTCAGTCAGTCCCTGGATCTGCCTGGCAAGGTATTTGTATATGAACTGGACATCCGGCTTCTGGAAATGACCGGCCTGAACCGGTTCCAGGAAGTGTCCAAATTCCCGGAAATCCGCCGTGACCTGGCCATTCTGGTAAATCAGGCTATACCAGCAAGCGAGATTCAGGATACAATAAAAGTGATTGCAGGTGATTGGTTAAAAGACGTTTTTATATTTGACGTCTATCAAGGGAAAGGAATCTCACCTGGTCTTAAAAGTATTGCGTTGGCCTTAATCTTGCAGCATCCAACGCGTACCTTAGTAGACGATGAAGTAACAGCGCTAGTGGAACGTGTTGTCACAACGTTGAACGGAAAATTAGGAGCGGAATTAAGGAGATGATATGACGCTAACTAAAGCTGATCTTGCAAAGCACTTGGATGAAGAAATCGGGTTGACCAACCGCGAAGCCAAGGAAATCGTTGAATTATTTTTTCAATATATCAGCGATGCCCTCATTAACGGCCAGCAGGTCAAAATATCCGGTTTTGGCAATTTCACTCTTCATGACAAGAAAGAACGCCCGGGACGTAACCCAAGAACCGGTGAAGAAGTGCCGGTAACCGCGCGGCGTGTGGTGACCTTTCATTGCGGGCAAAAACTCAAGGCGCGAGTTGAAAAATTCATAGGCAAGGAAGTCAAGGAAGGTGCGGGAGACAGCAAGTGAAGCGTAAGCAGAAGACGGTGAATGATTTACCCGCCATTCCTGACAAGTTATACTTCACAATTAGCGAAGTGAGTCACTTGTGTTCACTCAAGGCCTATGTGCTGCGTTACTGGGAGCAGGAGTTTCCACAGCTAAGACCTGTCAAGCGCAGGGGCAACAGGCGTTTTTACCAGCATCAGGATATCTTGCTGGTTCGCCAGATCAGAAAATTGTTATATGAAGATGGATTTACGATTGAAGGTGCCCGTTTGCAGCTCTCAAACACGCCTGAAACGGTAAGTCAATCAGTAAAAGTGAATGCAATGGTAAAAAAAGTTATTGCAGAACTCGAAAGTGTTTTGCAAAATCTGCAAGCGGAAATGAAAGCGAGCCATTAAACCTTACCGGGCCCTCAAACAAACCCTGGCCCGGAATTTCTCGCAGCCGCAAGAGCATGAACAAACCTGTTGCCCATATGACGCATCAAGCGGTTGTCAGAAAGGCCAGGGGTTCAAGACGAGAATGGAAATGGTATCGCGTCTATCAACGGGGCGTGGCGCAGCCTGGTAGCGCACTTGCATGGGGCGCAAGTGGTCGCCGGTTCAAATCCGGCCGTCCCGATCAAAATGTTTATACCTCATCTTACGCAGGCTATTCACGCTAATAGCCTCGCGAAAATGAGGGTTGGTGCATGGGACCATAGTCTGATTAGTTATCGCAAGGAATTATGCGTGGAAAAAATATGGCTAAAAAGTTATCCTCAAGGCGTGCCAGCTGAAATCAATCCGGATGTTTACCAGTCCATACCTGAGTTTTTCGAAACCAGTTGCAAAATGTACGGCAACGATCCCGCATTTTATAATCTGGGTCAAACCTTAACGTACAGCCAGATAGAACAATATACACGCGATTTCGCTGCTTATTTGCAGCAGGAACTGAAATTGAAAAAAGGCGAGCGCGTCGCCATCATGCTTCCAAACACCTTGCAATATCCTATTGCCATGTACGGCGCGCTGCGCGCGGGATTGATAGTCGTGAATGTGAATCCGCTCTATACCGCGGATGAATTGGTCCACCAGCTGAATGATGCCGGTGCGAGTACACTGGTGGTCATCGCCAATTTTGCGGCCACTGTCCAGGCGGCATTGCCGGAAATCCCCGCGTTGAAAAATGTCATTATCACAAATATGGGCGATATGCTGAAGCCGCTCAAGGGTGTCATCGTCGATTTTGTCCTGAAATATGTTTATAAAAAAATACCTTCCTGGAGTATCCCGGGCGCCATCGCGTTTAAAGAAACCTTGTCAAAAGGCAGGAAGCACATGTTTCAACCTGTTCCCCTGGTGAATCAGGATATTGCTTTCCTGCAGTATACCGGCGGCACAACGGGCATTGCGAAGGGCGCCATTCTGACACACCGGAACCTGCTTGCTAATATTGAACAAGCCCATGCATGGTTTAGCACGCTGCTGGTCAAGGAAAAAGAAAGCGTGGTGACTGCCCTGCCGCTTTATCATATCTTTTCGCTAACCGCGAACTGTCTCTATTTTGCAAAAATCGGCGGTTTGAATATTCTTATCACCAATCCGCGCGATATACCTGGCATGATCAAGGAACTGGCAAAATTCCAATTCACCGCGATCACCGGCGTGAATACTTTATTCAACGCATTAATGAAAAATCCTGGTTTTGCCAGCCTGGATTTCAGCCGTATGCATCTCGCGCTGGGCGGAGGCATGGCAGTGCAGCGAATTGTAGCCGAGAAATGGCAGGGGATAACTAAAGCGCCGCTGCTGGAAGCTTATGGTTTGACGGAAACATCACCATGCGTCACTATCAATCCAGCCAATCTGACAGGATTTAACGGCACAATCGGATTGCCGGTTTCATCCACGGATGTGTGTATTCTTGATGCCGAATATCGTGAACTGCCCATAGGGCAGGCGGGTGAACTCGCGGTCAAAGGTCCGCAAGTCATGAAAGGCTACTGGAACAAGCCCGAGGAAACCGCCAAGGCTTTCACGCCGGACGGCTGGCTGTTGACGGGAGACATAGCCACTATCGATGAACAAGGTTTTTTGCGCCTGCTTGAGCGCAAAAAAGACATGATCCTGGTGTCCGGCTTTAATGTTTACCCCAATGAGATTGAAGATGTCCTGGCAAGATTGAAAGGCGTGCATGAGGTTGCGGTGGTTGCGGTCCCGGATGAGAGTTCCGGAGAAGTTCCCAAGGCTTTCATCGTAAAAGATGATCCTCAATTAACAGATGAAGATGTTGTGAAATATGCCAGGGCGCATTTGACACCCTATAAAATTCCCAAATATATCGAGTTCGTGAAGGACCTGCCGAAAACAAATGTGGGAAAAATTTTACGGCGTGCGCTGAGAGACGCGTCAGGCGCATGATAATGCACTGAATACCGTGCGAGACCTTAATCTTCATGGTATAATTCTGCGGTTAAAATTCAACTAAAATGCAGCCTACTATGGATAATCCAGTCGCCAAAGAAGTCCAAAAAGTTAGTGTCGAAACCGAGTTAAAAAAGTCATATCTCGATTATGCCATGAGTGTGATCGTGGGACGTGCCTTGCCGGATGTCCGTGACGGTCTCAAGCCGGTGCACAGGCGTGTACTGTTTGCCATGCATGAGCTGGGAAATGACTGGAACAAGCCTTATAAAAAGTCAGCCCGTATCGTGGGTGATGTCATCGGTAAGTATCATCCGCATGGAGATACGGCTGTTTATGACACCATTGTGCGTATGGCGCAGCCTTTTTCCATGCGCTACCTGCTGGTAGACGGTCAGGGTAATTTCGGATCCATTGACGGAGATGCGGCTGCGGCCATGCGCTACACCGAAATACGCATGTCTCGCTTCGCGCATGCCCTCCTGGCGGACATCGAAAAGGAAACCGTTGATTTTACACCAAATTATGATGAAAACGAATTAATGCCGGCAGTGTTGCCTACCCGCATCCCGCATTTGCTGGTGAATGGTTCGTCCGGTATTGCCGTCGGTATGGCGACCAATATTCCTCCACATAATCTGACGGAAATTATCAATGCCTGTCTTGCTCTGATTGATAATCCCGAGATAAGCATCAGCGAAATCATGGAACATGTGCCCGGTCCGGATTTTCCCACCGGCGCAATCATCCAGGGTAAAAACGGCATCTATGAGGCATATCATACCGGCCGCGGCCGTGTGGTAGTCAGGGCCAAAACCCATGTTGAAACAGATGAAAAGGCTGGCAAGGATCGTATTGTCATCACAGAACTGCCTTACCAGGTCAACAAGGCGCGTCTGGTTGAACGCATCGCGGAACTGGTAAAGGAAAAGAAAATTGAAGGCATCACCGCCCTGCGTGATGAATCGGATAAACAAGGCATGCGCGTGGTCATTGAACTCAAGCGCGGCGAAAACGTGGATGTTATCCAGAATAATTTATTTGTCCAGACGCAGATGCAGAGCGTATTTGGCATTAACATGGTTGCTTTGGCCGACGGACAGCCCAGGGTACTGAATATCAAGCAGTTATTGGAGGCGTTTGTACAACACCGGCGCGAAGTGGTCACCCGGCGTACCGTTTTTGATTTGCGCAAGGCGCGTGACAGGGTGCATATCCTGGAAGGTCTCGCGGTGGCCTTGCTGAATATCGATGCCATGATCGCCTTGATCAAGCAGGCAAAAGACCCTGGCGAAGCCAAGATCCGGCTGCTTGAGCGTCCCTGGCAGGCGGCGGATACCATTGAGATTTTAACCCGGGCCGGACGGCATGATGCGATTACCCACACAACGGAAATGTATGGTTTGTCGGATGAGGGTTATCGTCTGTCTCCGGAACAGGCACAGGCTATTCTGGAGATGCGCCTGCACAGGCTGACGGGGTTAGAGCAGGACAAGATCATCGCTGAACATAAAGAACTGAAGGAGTTGATCCGGCAATTGACAGAAATCCTTCAGAACCCCGCGCGTCTCATGCAAGTGATACGCGAAGAACTGGATACAGTGAAAACGGAATTTGGCGACGGCAGAAGAACAGAAATTGCCGCCACTGAGGAAGGGGAAGTCTTGATAGAAGACCTCATTCCGGATGAGGAAGTCGTTGTGACATTGTCACATGAGGGTTATGTGAAAACACAGCTGCTGGAAGTGTATCAGGCCCAGCACCGCGGCGGCCGCGGCAAATCTGCCACTTCCATGAAAGAAGAAGATTTCATGGAGTATTTGATTGCGGCGCGTACTCACGATACGGTTTTGTGTTTTACCAATCATGGCAAAGTCTATTGGCTGAAAGTGTATCAGCTGCCTCAGGCTAACCGCGCCTCGCGCGGGCGTCCTATCGTCAACATCCTGCCTTTGGCGGAAGGTGAAAAAGTCAATGCCTTTCTCCCGGTCCGGGAATACCTTGAAAACCGTTATGTCGTCATGGCGACCTCAATGGGATCCATCAAGAAAGTTTCACTAGTGGATTTCTCTCGTCCGCGTTCATCAGGCATTATCGCCATTGCCCTGAATGAAGGAGATTATCTGGTGCAGGCGGATATCACGGACGGCAATCGTGACATCATGTTGTTTACCGATGCCGGCAAGGTCGTGCGCTTCCACGAGTCGAAAGTGCGCTGCATGGGCCGCCAGGCGGTGGGAGTCAGGGGCGTGAAACTGCAGGAAGGCCAAAAGGTGGTTTCTCTTATTGTTTCGCGAGAGGGAGAGATACTGACGGCGACAGAAAATGGCTATGGCAAGCGCACGGCTCTGGATGAATACCGTGTCAGCGGACGCGGCGGCCAAGGTGTCATTTCCATACAAGTCAGTGAACGTAACGGCAAGGTGGTCAGCGCGGTCCAGGTAAACCAGGAAGACGAAGTCATGCTGATTAGCAACAAGGGTACCCTGGTGCGGGTTCCCGCCGCCGAAATTTCCGTCATAGGCCGTAACACCCAGGGGGTGCGTCTGATTCAACTGGGTGAAGGAGAAGTACTGGTCAGTCTCGAAAGGATTGCGAATATCAAAGGAGAACAAAAGGAATGATATTTCGAAATGAACCCGTGATTACCATTGACGGGGCAAGCGGAACCGGAAAAGGGACTGTCAGCCAGATTCTTGCCACCCGTCTGGGGTGGAAGTTTCTTGACAGCGGCGCCTTGTACAGAGTGCTGGCTCTTGCTGCCCAGAAACATAGTGTCGCGCTGGATAATGAGAAAGCACTGGAAGTGCTGGCGGAACACCTGGATGTGCAATTTATTGCCCAGGAAAACCGTGTTTCCAGGATCATACTGGAAGGTGAAGATGTGACTGAGGTTATTCGTACGGAAAAAGTTGGTAACGCGGCTTCACAAATTGCAGCCCTGCCCGCGGTGCGCGCATCCTTGCTCAGCCGGCAGCGTGCTTTCCGCGAAGCCCCGGGTCTGGTTGCGGATGGCAGGGACATGGGCACGGTGGTGTTCCCGGATGCCGAGCTCAAGATTTTCCTCACCGCAAGCCCGGAGGAGCGGGCCCTGAGGCGTTATAACCAGTTGAAGGAACGGGGGATTAGTGTTACCCTTAGCGACCTTATAAAAGAGCTGCGCGAGCGTGACAGGCGTGATCAGGAACGTACAGTGGCTCCGCTCAAACCGGCAGAAGATGCGGTTCGCATTGATACGGACCGGTTGACTATTGATCAGGTGGTTGAGCGCATCCTGTCAGAGATTAAACAAAAAAAGGCCTTTCCTGCTATCTCATTCCCGATGATGATTGAATTCGCTGAGGCCGGGATAGCAGAGTAAGATTATTAACTCTAACCGTTGTAGTTTAGTTGAGGTTCTAGTGAACAAAAATATGGGCGAGTCTTTTGCGCAATTATTCGAACAAAGTCTAACTGATACCCCGATGCTGCCAGGCGCGATTATTTCCGCCACTGTCGTGCGTGTTGAAGATAAATATGTAGTTGTCGATGCCGGATTAAAATCAGAATCATACATTTCCATAGACCAGTTTTATGATGAGGGCGGCAAGCTCGAAATCAAGGAAGGCGATGAAGTTAAAGTAGCGCTTGAAGTGCTTGAAGATGGCTTCGGCAGCACCCGCCTTTCACGCGAGCGTGCAAAACGCCTGGAATCCTGGTCGCATCTGGAACGTGCTTACGAATCCAAGGAAACCATACGCGGCGTGATAGTCGGCAGGGTCAAGGGCGGCTTCACTGTTGAAATCAACAAGGTCCGCGCCTTTTTGCCAGGTTCACTGGTAGACGTCAAGCCCATACGCGATCCGGAAGCGTTTGAAGGCAAGGAATTCGAATTCAAAGTCATTAAGGTCGATCCCAAACGGAATAATATCGTTGTTTCCCGCCGCGCTGTGCTGGAAGCGGAAAGCAATGTTGAGCGCGCAGCCGTTCTTGAAAATATTAATGAAGGCGATGAAGTCAAGGGCATAGTCAAGAACCTGACCGACTACGGCGCGTTTATTGATCTGGGCGGTGTGGATGGATTGCTTCATATTACCGACATGTCCTGGAAACGTATCAAACACCCCAGTGAAATCCTGAATATTGGCGATGAAATCAAGGTCAAGGTATTAAAAATTGATCGTGACAATGTTCGTGTCTCATTAGGCCTCAAGCAGCTGGGCGGTGATCCGTGGCATGATATCAGCCAGCGTTACCCGGTGGGCTCCAAGATCAGCGGCCGTGTGACCAATATTACAGATTACGGTTGCTTTGTCGAAATTGAGGAAGGCATTGAAGGCCTGGTTCATGTGTCTGAAATGGATTGGACCAACAAGAATGTCAATCCCAACAAGGTCATTCACCTCGGCCAGGAAGTCGAAGTCATGGTGCTGGATGTGGATGCTGAACGCCGCCGCATCTCCCTGGGCATCAAGCAATGCACGTCTAATCCATGGGCTGCGTTTGCTGAAAATCATGAAAAAGGCGAACAAGTCAAAGGCAAGATCAAATCCATCACGGATTTTGGCATCTTCCTTGAACTGGATGGCGGCATAGACGGATTGATTTATCTTTCCGACATCGCCTGGAGTGAGACGGAAGCGCAGGATACGCTGCGTAAATATCAAAAAGGCGATGAACTGGAAGCAGTGATTCTTGCTATTGATGTTGAGCGCGAGCGCATTGCGCTGGGCCTGAAACAGCTGGCGGAAGATCCTCTTGCCAACTATCTCATCGAAAATGAAAAAGGCACGGTAGTGTCAGGCAAAGTCGTTGAAGTTGATCAGAAGCATGCTATCGTTGAGCTGGCTGAAGGTATTCGCGGCGTGCTGCGCGCATCGGAAATTTCCGCTGAAAAAGTGGATGACGCGCGTACCAAGCTGAATGTGGGCGATACGGTCGAAGCCAAGATCATGGGCACAGACAGGAAAATCCACGCCATCACGCTTTCAATGAAAGCCAAAGACGGCAAGACGCCTGTTAAAAAGGCTGTCAAGACCGCCAAGCCGGCTGCCGGCGCGGCTGCTCCTGCGGGCAAGAAGAAAAAGTCATCTGAATCAGGTCTCAAAACAACGCTGGGCGATTTGTTCAAAGACCATATCAATGGCGCTGATGACAAGGAAAGCGAGGAAAAATAACCCGAAAATAACCCGAAAATAACCCGAAAATAACCCGCTTTCTTTTTCTCGGAAAAAATTAAAAGCCGCTGTCATGCGACAGTGGCTTTTTTATTGATATTACTTGTAACCACATATACATTTATATCTCTCGTTTCATCAAATAAATAATCCACTTAAATTAATCGCGGTAAAGAGAATAGATACTAATGCTCTTGATTGATTTAGAATGAGTGGTCAATTGTTAGTATTTGTGACTCCATAACATGTAAAAATTAAGTCGCCAAGCTAACATCTTCTAGCCAGTCAGTAAGACTAATAATTAAAATTCATAGAGTTAATCCTGAAGCAAGTTAATGTCCCGCCGTATAAGCCACATAGAGCTATACTATATAGAGCTATACTATAGTTATATAAATAATAATAGCGAGGAGTAGAGCCATGGGATTAAGTCTGGTGACGCATTTAATTGCGGGCGGCGTTGGGGTGGGAGTGGGAGCGATCGCGGGCTCAAGTATTACAGCTGCAATCAAAAATGTACAAAAAGATTGGGCGGTGGCAAGAGTTGGGGGGATCAAGCAAGGCGAAGCAGAAGAAATTGGTCAGCAATTTGAACCCATAATCAGTGCGTTGGGCGAATATTTTCATGCAGCAGGTGGAGAGGAGCTTGGAGAGGATCTAAAGGACGAATTTACGCGATATGCGCGTGAATTATGCCTTCCAGTAAAAAATAAATATGATTATGTGATTGTACCTCATTTAAGGTCATCGTTTAACAGAAGCGATGATGACGTATTAGGAACTCGGGAAGCTCAATTCGAATATTTTGAAGATTATTATGAAATCAAGGGCGATAAAACAGATAAATATGTCGCTCAAGTCAGGATCCTGGATAATTTGCATACGCTAATATTGAATTACATCGATATGCTCAAAAAGCAGCCTGGTGATATATATACGCATGCATTACAAAAACTAGGTCAGGCATTGGAAAATTTACATCAGAATTTCAGATTAATTGTCAGCAACGATAGGGATGTTGCTGTTTTAAACAAGCTGTTTAAAACGAAACGAAATATTCTTGCTGAGAAAATCGAAGAACAAGATCATAAAGTCATAAAGGAAGCGCTGGCTGAGCAAAGACAATTAACGCTGGTGGAATCGTGCAATCAGGCTATTAATAACGAAATTATTGCATTAGGGAAAATGGCTGACTTTTTTATGCGTGCGCTGGATGATAAGGCAAGTAAAACAGGTCGAAATTTAGTAATTGCAAAAATGGAGCAAGGGAAAGTGGAGTTAAAGGTTACTGGTGATCGATTTGCTGAATCGCCTATAGGTAATCTTGTTGCGCATCATCTAAAGCATACTGCGCAATTCAAAAGAGAAGTCGTTACTGACAAGCAGAACAGCTTTAATGAAAGATTTAAAAGAGGCGATTTTGATGTTGCGGTGAGAACACCTGATGGAGTACCAAATAATGTTTTGCCTGAATACATGCAAACCGGGCTTATTCATGCATTAAATGATGAAATTGTCATTTCAAGAAGCAATATGGAAAGAATTGCAAAAATATTTAATTATATGAATCTCGCCATCGCACTTGAAGAAGACATGCGGCATAAGGTCGACAGTTATGGAAGTAAAGGGATAGTTTCAACTGGCGAATTTGAATTGAGAAGGGCCATGATTGAGAGTTTTTATGGCAAAGCCATGATGGAATTTAAGTCGCTAACGACAACACATCCATATTTCAGCAAGCTTTTGGCGAACTTCGCGGATACGGATTTCTTAGATAAGCATCGGGGTGAATTAGTAAGCCAGGACAAGCGCACAGAAATCGCATTGCGTCCTGTTCATAAAGGCGCATCTGAGTTTTTCCCCAAGGGCATCATGTCAGTAGGTGGATTAAGACAGGTTAGAGTACTTGAGAGTGTGGCTTCCGCCTCGTTAAAAGTAAATTCATCACATGAAGAAATTGTCGAGTATGTTGAGGCAAGAAAACTGGATGCAGGCCCTGCCGTTTCACCAATCCCATTAAATTCAGATGAGTTTATTTATAATATGGCACTCATTTGTGCTCATGATGAGGACATGAAGAAAATTTTAATCAGCCAATTGGAAGAAGCGGCAAAAAATATACCAGAAGGTGAAAATCTCCAAATCGACGTCTATCAAGAAAAGCTTAAAACATTAAAAGAGCATATATTTTCACTGGAAACTATTAAACGAAGGCTATCTCCCATTGAAGCAAATATGGGGCTTTTGAAGGATATTATTCCTGGATCAGACATGAATGTATTTAGATTTTCTAGATTAGAAAATCCGGAGTCTTTTGTCAGGATGATTCAGGGAATTGATGATCAAATACGATGTGTAATAGATTATTTAAAAGACAAAGACGAAAAAACTAAGGCGCACTCCGTTGGAACAGATTTGATTCGTGATATGCGTGCCGTTAGAGAGCTGTTGGTTCAACAAAAACAATTGCATGCATTTTATAGCAGAGAAAATGAAATGGCGCCTCTGGTGGAAGCAAAAACGGAATCAGCCAGGCTCAGAAGGGAAATGGAGGATCAGCAAAGAAATAATCAGAAACTTATCCAGGCATTGGAATCTCAGTTGGAATTGACTGGTCAAGTGACAGAAAAAGAGAGGGAAACGCTGGCTTTAAGAATTGAACAATTAAAAGCTGAAAATGAATTGATTTTGAAACAAATTGAAGAGATGAAGAGTGTCACTGGTAATCAGGCTAGTCAAATAATGAGCTTGGAGGGTGCGGTTAAAAAGGGTAAGGAAGAAAATGTTAGAATACAACAAAAATTAAGCGAACTCGAAGAGTTTACATTGGGAATAATTAATGGCCAGCATGAGTTAATTAAAAATATAATCGTCCCTGGAATAGAACAGTTAAAAAGATCGATTGAAACATTTCGGAGTGAAATATCGAAAAATTCTGATAAGCCCGGGCGTGATGAATTGCTTAAAAATCTTGAGCGTGTGGTGAATGAAGAAAGTGCTAAAATGGAGAAATGGATAGAAGAGATTTCATCTAAAATTGCCGAAATTAATATTCCAGAGAATATTTCTGAATTTGTTAAAGCCAGACATACTGAATTAAAAGAATTTCTTGGGTCGCAGAAGCAGACTTTTGATAAATCAATAAAAGAAGTAGAGCAATTAAGAGTGCAGCTGGAATCGGCTCTGAAAGAGATAGAAAGATTAAGACAGGTTCAGGAAGAATTGTCTAGTCAGCACAAAGAAGAAATGAAGAGAAAGGATGAAGAACTTGAGAAATTAAAACAATTGCAAATACAGCAGGCTAACGAACTACGCTTGATGAAAGAGCAACGAGAAAGAGAAGAAAGGGATAAGGAGCAGAGATTGCTTGAGGCGAAACAAAGGCAAGAAGTCGAAAATCTGTCAAGAAAACAGTCAGAAGAAGAAAATCTATCAAAGCTGGCTGAAAAAAATGTTGTAGGGAAATATATGTCTGATGTTTTAAAACACGCCAAACCTCGATATAAAGGCGACACCAAGTATGAGGCATTAAAGCAAATATACAATAAATTTATGAAGTTAGAAGTGACAAGTCAGTCAGATCTGATGAATTATTTTGAGGCTTTCTTGATTGTTGCCATGCAGAAGAGAACCGCATTAAATTTCTTTGGCCGTGAAACGACGACGGGTGCTTATATGGTTAAGGCATTAAATACAAATAAGGAATTAATTAAAATTATTAATAGAATTGAGCCGAGCCTGAATTTGCGCGTTGGCATTAAATATGAAGAGTTAGCTAAGAATCTGGCTGCGACAGCTATTAAAGAAAATAATCCCTTGACCATTGCTGTTAGTCTGTATAGTCAGATAGGAAAAGAGGAGGATCTTACCGTTGTTAAAAGATTCTCAAGATAAGAGGTATATTTAACTAAAATAAATTATGTTTGACGAATGGATATCATGTCGTCATCTAGTTTTTGTTTGTTTGCTTTGGTTGCGTCGGAAAATTTCTGTTCTATCAGGGTGGTCATGGATCCGCCGACGATCACCAGAATGATTCCCCAGGCATGATTCGCAGTAAATTCCAGGTGTTCAAACAGGAGTGAGGAAATCAATGCGAGAATGATTTCGGAATAAAACAGGACCGATATCAGTTGTGAGGAAATATAACTGGCTGCATGAATGATGCTTAACTGCACCAGAAAGAAAAGGACACCGATTAAAAGACCTGTTACCAGGAAAAATCCCGGATAAGGAAGGGATTCGCCGCGAAATATCAGTAGAGCGCCCGTGATGAGGCTGCTGTAGAAAAAATAATAAAAAATGGATAAATCCGGCCGTGCGTCCTGTTGTCTTTCCAGCACCAGCAGTGAAAACGTCATGCATAACATGCTGATCAATACGATGACAAATGAAGCATCGAAGATGTGCGGGTCGGGCGACAGTATCAGTGTGATGCCTGAAAAAGCGCATATGACGGCAGGAAAAATGGACAAGTTTATTTTTTTTCCGAACAACATTTTGCGCAAAAAGGGGATGATGAGCGGAGAGGAATTCAATATGACTAGCGCATTGAATACGCTCATTTGCCGCAGTCCGGCTATCAATGCATAAATGGATCCCAGGCTGAATATAATGCGCAGCAAATAATACCGCTGGTCACGGCGCCATAATTGCCTGAATGAATATCGCCTGATCTTTATGAGATAAACCGCGCATGATAACCCCGTAATACTTTGCAAAAACAGGATTTGATTCAATGATAACTGTTTTCCCGCCAGCTTGGACAGGGATCCCATGAGGACATAGAAGAAAGAGCCAGACAAGGTAATGAGTATTCCCGTTAGGATATTCCTGTCCAGTCTGGATATATATTGTCTTGTCATTTTAACCTGATGCGTAGTCGCCATTCTGAAAACAAGTTTTTCATGGCATGCTTATCATGATTCTGTCCCGGCAGGAGACACGGAAATGACAGTTTCATTCGCCGAAGCTGCAGACCCCGACATGATGCCGCCATCAATGATAATTTCTGAGCCTGTCATGAATCGTGATTCATCCGACGCCAGATATAACGCCGCGTAGGCAACATCCATGGGCGTGCCCATTCTGCGCAGCGGTATGCTTTCACTGAACCGGGCTATGCGCTGGCCGCGCCATTCATCATCGCCAAATTCCTTTTCCCACATATTGGTCAGTATGGCTGCGGGATGAATGACATTGCAGCGTATGGGGTAACGCCTGGAGGCGCAATACATGGCGACGGTTTTCGTGTAATTACGCACGGCGGCCTTGCTGGAGGAATACGCGGCTGATGATGGAATGCCTGTCAGGCCTGAGCGCGAACCAATGTTAACAATGGAACAATTTTCCTGCTTTTTCATGAGCGGAATGACATGCTTGCATCCCAGGAATACACCATCCAGATTGACTTGGTGGACTGTGCGCCAGTCTTGCAGGGAACAGTCTTCCGGATTCTGCGGTCTGTTTGAATTCGCTGGCTGTTCAATTCCGGCGTTATTAACCAGGATATCAAGCCTGCCATATTTCTGCTGGATAAAGTGCATGGCATTCTCCCAGTCGGATTCCAGGGTGACATCCAGTTTGAGGTAAATCATGCCTGCATGAATGTCCCTCGCTATTTTTGCTCCTTCTTCAGCAGGACGGCTTCCCGAAATGATGACGTGTGCACCATGTTGTTGAAACAGTTCGGCAATGGTTTTGCCTATGGATTGTGTGCCGCCGGTGATAAGCGCAATTTTGTTGGGAAGTCTGTTCATGTCTTGACTCGATGTTCATGTTATCAGTAGTGTATTTGGTATGATAAATGACCATCGCAGAAATTCAATGCCTGCAATTGATAACACTGTTTACACAATGAATATAATGGAGAGTGGCGCTAAACCGCTTCCAGTATCGCCGCGACCCCCATGCCGCCCGCGGTGCAAATGGAAATCAAGCCTTTTCCGCTGCCTTTTTGCCGCAGCATTTTTGCCAGGCTGCCTACAATGCGGGCACCGGTTGCAGCGAACGGGTGTCCCAGCGCGACGCTGCCGCCCTTGATATTCATTCTGTTTCTGTCAATGGCGCCAAGCGGGTTGTCGCGGTTCAGGATGCGCTTGCAATAATCGGCAGATTCCCAGGCTTTCAGTGTGCATAAAACCTGTCCCGCGAATGCTTCATGAATTTCATAATAATCGAAATCCTGTAATGTTAATTGATTCCGCTTCAGTAATTCACTGACGGCGATGGTGGGGGCCATCAGTAACCCTTCGCCATGCACGAAATCAACAGCGGCCACTTGTGCATCCACAAACCGCGCGAGTAAATCCAGGTTCCATGCTTTAGCGGATTCTTCCGAAGCGAGAAAGACTGCGGCGGCGCCGTCGGTGAGCGGACTGCTGTTGCCCGCTGTTAACGTGCCAGCTTCGGTTGTATCGAAAACAGTCTTGAGGCTGGCGAGTTTTTCAAGCGAGGTATCCGTGCGCAGTAAACCATCTCTTTTCAAGCCCATGAATTCAAAGACCAGTCCGTCATAAAATCCTTCTTCATATGCTTTCACGCCGTTCTGATGACTGAGCAGGGCAAGCTCATCCTGCTCGGCGCGGGAAATCTTCCATTCCTTGACCATTTTTTCACAATGCTCTCCCATGGAAAGCCCTGTGCGCGGTTCCACAACGGCGGGGTAAATAGGCTTGAGATCAGCGGGCCTGAGTGCTGCCAGGGCTTTCATTTTGTCGGAAAAACTCGCTGCATTTTTCAAGGCCAGCAGCTTTTGAGCGAGTGATTTTTGTATCATGATGGGCATGTCGCTGTTTGAATCAACGCCTCCCGCAATACCATTTTCCATCTGGTAATTGGCGATTTTCAAAGCGATTTGCAAGGTTGTTTCCAGGCTGGTGCCGCAAGCCCTTTGCAGGGTATACGCAGGCGTATGTGGATCAAGCGTTGTGCCCAGGACGGATTCCCGCGCGAGGTTCCAGTTGAGGGAGCTATTGATGACGGCTCCCAGCCCCACGTCACCCAGAATTTTTCCATCCAGATGCAATTGGGTAACCAAGGCCTGTAATGCGGCAGTCATCAAGTCTTGCGTGGTGATCTCGGCATAGCTGGTCAGAGATTTTACAAATGGTGTTCTTGCGCTTCCTGCGATGAATACCGGCCGGGTTTTCATGGGATGTCCTCACAATCATGGGGGTTCATTCTTGAGTTTAGCATAAACCGCAGCTTGCATAGCGCATTGTTTAGTCATTCATTAGTGGTAACAATGACTTGCGGACTGATCCTGCTGAGGTATGATGATTTGCGTCTGTGAGTGCCTGTCAAGCCATGTTTGACAGGCACAATGACGGCATGTATGTCTATTCTGATTATTTTTGTCGTGCTGGAGTACGAGGAGAAACGATGAAATCTTTCGTGGTGAGAACAGGCTGGTGGATAGCGGTATGGTATCTATGCGCATTATCCGCCGTCTATGCTGCTTCCGGAATCGTTGTATTTCAAAGTGATTTCGGTGTGAAAGACGGCGCGGTCAGTGAAGTCAAGGGTGTCATGTATTCGGTGAATCAATCTTTGCTGGTGTCTGATTTGACTCATGAAATACCTCCGTTCAACATTTGGGACGCAGGTTACCGTCTGTTTCAGACGGCTCCGTATTGGCCCAAAGGAACTGTTTTCGTGAGTGTGGTAGACCCGGGTGTGGGAACCGCGCGGCGTTCAATTGTTGCGAAAACCCGAACCGGGCAATATTTTGTCACGCCTGACAATGGTACGCTGACCCTGATTGATGATGCGATTGGAATCGAGGAAGTCAGACTGATTGATGAATCGGTGAACCGGCTGAAAAAATCCGGCGCGTCTTATACCTTTCACGGGCGGGATGTTTACGCTTATACAGCGGCAAAACTCGCTTCCGGAGTCATTTCATTTGCAGGTGTGGGGCCGGTATTAAAAACTCCTATCGTCAAGCTGGTTTATCAGAAGCCGGTCATTTCGGATCATAAGCTGACAGGCGCTATAGTCATTCTGGATCCGCAATATGGAAATCTATGGACGAATATCAGCCAGGATATGTTAAACCGGTTTGGTCTGGAAAAAGGGAAGAAATATAAGATCAAAATATTTCAGAACCAGCAGGTCAGATATGAAGCTGTGCTGCCCTATGTCACAACGTTTGGCGCTGTGCCTAAGGGGGCCGGGCTGATTTATGTCAACAGCCTGCTGAATCTCGCCATCGCAATTAATCAGGGAAATTTCGCGGCAACGCATGGAATCGGCTCTGGCGCAGGATGGAAAATTGTCATCTCTCCTGTATAAATAACATCGGTGTACGCATGCGGTCTGGTGCTAAAACATTCGCCATATCGAAGATTTTGGTTTGCCGGATTTGAAATTGTGATAGCGTTTGCATAAGTAATAAAGCAGCATCAATCCGAGCAGCCAGAGTGTGATGACACCGGATGGTTCAGTCAGCGGCGCCGGGAGGAAACGCGAAATACCGTAATAGATAAACCAGTGCGAAATAAAAAAGAACAGCGCGCATTGACCGAATATTTTGACAGGTTGAATCAGGCCCATCAAACGGGGAACGTTTTGTTCCGCGAGATGCCACATAATAATACCCAGCAGATTCAATCCCAGGGACCATAAAAAATAATCGATGCTGGGCGGGTATTTTGACACACAAAAATAGGAAGCCAAGGAAGCATGATCTGCGGCCGCCAGCAGTTTATAATCACCTGCGTTCAGCCAGCCTGAAAGAAAAGCCGTTCTGGCCAACAGCCAGGCCAGCAAAAAGCAAAGTGCAATGCGTAAGAGTATCTTGATGCTTTTGTCTTTGTGCTGATAGAGAATTTGCCCAATGATCATGCCAAAAGCGACTGCCGGAAACCAGGGTATGGGAGTAAAGTTGATATCGATATCCACACCATGATGATAATTCCCTCCCAGTACCAGTGCGCTCATCCAAATCCCGGGCGCCACCATGGCATTTTGCAGGCTGCTTATCATAAACTGCAGGGTGCCGGTTATAATGATAATCAATGAAGCGGGGAGAAGGTATTCAACAGGATATTTCCTGAGCGCAGGCAGTGTCTTCAATTTTAGAATGAACAAATACAACAGTGATGCGAGTATCATGTTCGTGCCTAACGCGATCAACACGCCGACATACAAATAAATTTTCTCTTCAGCTAGAATTTCAAAGCATTGCAACAAGGTCAATTGAATGAAGATCAGCAGTAAACCGCGCTTGACGAGATAGAGGCAGGTTTTTGACTCAGACCATCCCTCCTTTAACCTGGAATGGAAAAGAAAAATCAGTCCCACTCCCATCATCATGAAAAATCCCCCGGCGGCAACAGTTGAGATCAGTATCTGCTGCAACATATCCAGCCAGGAAGTGCCTTCCCATACCGGCGGGCGGTCCCAGGCGATATTGGAATAATATGTTACGCCGGTATATTCACGGCAATGCAAAAAAGCCATGAGCATCATGATAAAACTTCGCTGCATGTCCATGGCGCTGAAACGCGGGTTTGGAACAATCTGGCGTGCAGATTGCCTGGAAATGGGAAACGACCCGTCGGCAATATTGTCAGGTCTGGCTAAGGTACGAAACACGGTTGCATCCTCGCGTGATAAAGTGCTTCCGGCAAAAATGGCCGCACAACTGAATATCCGCCTGGCTCTGACGGCCAGGCGGATGTTGATGCGCGTCATTCATGAGAATAGCCGCGCGCATGCCTTCAGTGTTTATTACTACACATCAGACTGTTTTTAGCATGTTGCGTAACACAAACTGCAAGATTCCGCCGTGGCGGTAATATTCAATTTCATTTTGTGTATCTATACGGCTGATCAAGCGGAATTCAGCCTGGCTGCCATCCTGACGCCGCATGAGGGCGGTGATTTCTGCCCCGGGTTTCATATCATCATGGATACCCTTGAGAGTGATGATCTCGGTTCCATCCATGTTGAATGACTTGCGGGTCTCTCCTGATTTGAATTGCAGAGGCAATATACCCATGCCTATAAGATTGGACCGATGGATGCGCTCAAAGCTTTCCGCGATGACCGCTTGCACGCCTTGCAGCTTCGGACCTTTTGCCGCCCAGTCGCGCGATGATCCTGTGCCATACTCTTTTCCAGCGATAATAACCAGCGGAATGTGATCTGATTGATAGCGCATGGCAGCATCGTAAATCGACATGACTTCACCATCGGGATAATGTTTGGTGATGCCTCCTTCCATGCCGGGAACCATTTCATTGCGAATGCGAATATTGGCAAAAGTGCCGCGCATCATGACTTCATGGTTTCCGCGGCGTGCTCCGTAAGAATTAAAGTCCTTGACTGCCACGCCCTTGGACTGCAGATATTTTCCCGCTGGGCTGTCAGGCTTGATGGAGCCGGCGGGAGAAATATGGTCGGTGGTGATGCTATCCCCCAGCAGGGCAAGTATGCGTGCGTTTTCTATATCATGAATTTTTCCAGGCTGTGCGCTCATGCTGGAGAAAAACGGCGGATGCTGTATGTACGTGGAATCTTTCTGCCAGGTATAGGTTTCACCGGCGGGTACCAGCATGGAGCGCCATTCGGTGCTGCCAGCAAATACATCAGCGTATTGTTCGCGAAACATTTTACTGCTGACTTTGGCGACTTCTTCCGCCACTTCGGTGTTGGATGGCCAGATGTCTTTCAGATACACCGGCTTGCCCTGCGTGTCCTTGCCGACAGGTTCACTGGTCAAGTCTATGGAAGTTGTGCCGGTCAAGGCGAAAATCACGACCAGAGGAGGGGAGGCAAGCCAGTTTGCCTTGACTTGCGGATGGATGCGTCCTTCAAAATTACGGTTGCCGGAAAGCACGGCGGAGACGATCAAGTCATGGTCTGCAACGGTTTTGGCGATATTGTCGGGCAGGGGACCAGAATTGCCTATGCATGTGGTGCAGCCGTATCCAACATTGTCAAATCCCAGCTGGTCCAGATATTTGTCCAGTCCGGAGGTCTTCAGATACTGTGTCACCACCTGGGAGCCTGGCGCAAGCGATGATTTGACCCAGGGCTTGCGCTGCAAGCCTTTTTCCAGGGCTTTTTTGGCTACCAATCCGGCCGCCATCAGCACACTGGGATTGGATGTATTGGTGCAGCTGGTGATGGCGGCGATGACGACATCCCCATGATGCATTTCGATGCCATCGGCGGTTTTATACGCGGTATGCTGTTCCCCTGCGCGATTCGCATCGGTCAATAGTTTCTCAAAAGCAGGTTTTAACTGCTTGAGTTCAACGCGGTCTTGCGGACGCTTGGGTCCGGCCAGGCTGGGTTCGACCTGGGATAAATCCAGTTCGACGATATCAGTAAACACCGGCTCGCTACTGTTTTTTTCATGCCACATGTCTTGTGCTTTCGCATAAGCTTCCACGAGTGCGATAGTCTGTTCGTCACGTCCGGTCAGGCGCAGGTAATCCAGGGTGGCGCCATCGATAGGAAAAAAACCGCAAGTTGCGCCATATTCTGGCGCCATGTTGGCGATGGTGGCGCGATCTGCGACAGGCAGGTCAGCCAGTCCGCTGCCAAAATATTCAACGAACTTGCCGACCACGCCTTTTTTGCGCAGCATTTGTGTCAGTGTCAGCACGAGATCGGTCGCTGTCACGCCATCCTTTAGTCTGCCGGTAAGTCTGACACCTACAACTTCCGGAATCAGCATGGAAATCGGCTGGCCAAGCATGGCGGCTTCCGCTTCGATTCCGCCTACGCCCCAGCCTAGCACGCCCAGTCCGTTGATCATGGTGGTATGGCTGTCTGTGCCGACCAGGGTGTCAGGATAAGCAGTCTGTTGCCCGTTTTTATTTTCGTGCCAGACGGTTTTCGCCAGGAACTCAAGATTGACTTGATGGCAGATGCCTGTATCCGGCGGAACGACTCTGAAATTTGCAAATGCTTTCTGTCCCCAGCGCAGGAATGCATAACGCTCGTTATTACGCTCCATTTCCATGTGAGCGTTGATCTGCATCGCGTCCGGCTTCGCAAACGCATCAACCTGGATGGAATGGTCGATGACAAGATCAACCGGCGAGAGGGGATTGATCCGTTCCGGATCACCGCCCATGTTCTTGATGGCGTCGCGCATGGCGCCCAGGTCCACCACGGCGGGAACGCCGGTAAAATCCTGCATGAGCACGCGCGCCGGCCGATAGGCAATTTCACGGTCGGATTTTTTTGTTTCAAGCCAGGCGGCGACCGCCTGAATATCTTCCTGTCTGACTGTGTCGTTATCTTCATGCCGCAACAGGTTTTCCAGCAGGATTTTCAAGGTATGCGGCAGTCGTGATATGCCTTTGACGCCTGACGCTTCCAGGGAGGGAAGGCTAAAATAATCGTATTGCGTATCATTTACTTTCAGCTGGCGCAAGGTTCCAAACGAATTGATAGAAGTCACCGGGCAAGTCTCCAAAATCGTTACTTTATTTTAAAATATGGCGTATTATATACATGATTTTGTATAACGTTACATCCTTAAATGTGTAGCTCCAAATGGTGAAGCTGTGAATAAGGAGTAATTATGCTGCCCTCCGCTGATGTGGTCATGTTGTCCAGGGTTCAGTTCGGCATGACTGCCTTGTATCATTTCCTGTTTGTTCCTCTTACGCTCGGCCTCTCCACTCTGCTAGGCATCATGGAAACGATTTATTTCATCACCAACCGCCCCATATGGCGCACCATGACTCAGTACTGGGGAATTCTGTTTGGTATCAATGTTGCCATGGGTGTGGCAACCGGAATCACCATGGAGTTCCAGTTTGGAACAAACTGGGCTTATTATTCCCATTATGTAGGAGATGTGTTTGGCGCGCCCCTCGCGATTGAAGGCTTAATGGCTTTTTTTCTTGAAGCGACCTTTGTGGGCGTGTTCTTTTTTGGCTGGGACAAAATGTCACGCGGCGCGCATTTGATTGTGACCTGGATGCTGGCGCTGGGCGCAAGTTTTTCCGCCTTGTGGATTCTTATTGCCAACGGCTGGATGCAGCATCCCGTGGGTGCGCATTTCAATTTTCATACCATGCGCATGGAGTTATATGATTTTTACAGTGTCATTTTCAATGAAGTGGCACAAGCAAAATTTGTCCATACCATCAGCGCCGGCTATGTGTGCGGTTCAATGTTTGTCATGTCACTGAGCGCTTATTTTTTGCTCAAAGGACGTAACATTGAGTTTGCCAAGCGTTCGATGACGGTGGCAGCGGCATTTGGCCTGGCGTCAGCGCTTTGTGTCGTGGTTCTGGGTGATGAAAGCGGATATTTGACGGGTCTCAATCAGAAGATGAAAGTTGCGGCCATAGAAGGAATGTGGGATACCGAACCCGCACCGGCACCGCTGACTGTCATTGGTTTCCCGGATCAGGACAAGCATGAAACCCGGTACGCGCTTAAAATTCCTTATCTTCTGGGATTGATCGCAACCCGTTCCATCCATCAGCCGGTTTATGGAATCATTGATCTGGTTGCTGAAGCACGCACCCGCATTCGCAGCGGTATCCTGGCTTATAGCGCCTTGTCAGCCCTGCAGATTGATCCCTATGACAAACACGCTGAAGATATCCTGGATGCCAACCAGGAAAACCTGGGCTACGGCCTTCTCCTCAAACAGTATACTGACGATGTCTTGCACGCGGATTCCGAGCTGATCAACAAGGCGGCCTGGGATACAGTCCCGGATGTATTCACTCTGTTCTGGACATTCAGGGTCATGGTAGGGTGCGGCTTCTTTTTTATCGCCTTGTTTGCCACCGCGTTTTATCTCGCGCAGCGAAGACGGCTAATGCAAAACCGCTGGTTTTTATGGCTGACATTACTCAGCCTGCCGCTGCCCTGGGTCGCGGCGGAGATGGGCTGGGTCGTGGCGGAGTACGGCCGTCAGCCATGGGTCGTGGACGGTCTCATGCCAACGTTTATGGGCGTGTCTTCCGTTTCGGCGTCCAGCGTGTGGATTTCACTGTGCGGGTTTGTCTTTTTTTATACCGTGCTTGCCATAGTAGAATTGTATTTGATGGTTAAATACATCAAGAAAGGGCCGGACAAGTTATTCAATCCTGATGATTTTAGTGTGCATCCTCGTCATGAATTGAAAGCATCAGCTGTCTTGAACACGGAGGGATAACATGCTGGATTTTGAAATGTTACGCGTCATCTGGTGGCTTTTGCTCGGTATTTTGTTCATGGGATTTGCGGTTACCGATGGATTTGATCTTGGCGCTGCCACATTACTGCCCCTGGTCAGCAGGGACGACACAGAGCGCCGGATTGTCCTGAATACCATAGGACCGGTCTGGGAAGGCAATCAGGTATGGATCATACTGGGGGCGGGGGCGATATTCGCGGCATGGCCATATGTTTACGCAGTGGCATTTTCCGGCGCGTACTTGCCGGTGCTGCTGTTGTTGCTGAGCATGGGCATTTCCCGGCCGGTAAGCTTTAAGTACCGCAGCAAACTGCCCAACCTGTTTTGGCGCCGCACCTGGGATTGGGTGGTTTTTTTTGGCGGAGTGGTACCTTCCATTCTTTTCGGTGTTTTGGTCGGCAACATTTTGCAGGGCCTCCCTTATTTTTTTGACGACACCTTGCGCATTTCTTATAGCGGTTCTGTTATAGATCTGCTGAATCCGTTTGCATTGTGGTGCGGAATCACCAGCCTGGCTATGTTGACCATGCATGGAGGGCTTTATCTGGCGGTCAAGACGGAAAACCCTGTACGTGACCGCGCGATATTCTGGTCCCGGGTTTCGGCTTTTTTGCTGATTCTTTTTTTTGCTGCGGGCGGCATCTGGGTGGCGAATGCGCTGAACGGGTATCTTGTGGTCAGTGGTGCGAATCCGTATGGGTATTCAAATCCTCTGCATAAACAAGTCATTGCCGAGACTGGAGCGTGGCTGAAAAATTATTCGCTTTATCCCTTATCCATGATTGTTCCAGCCCTGGGTTTCGCTGGAGCGCTGGGGGCGTTGACGACAGCACGCTGGGGGAACAGCCGTTTTGCGTTTTTCTGCAGCAGCATCAGCATGATAGGGATAATTGGCACGGTCGGGGTCAGCATGTTTCCATTTATACTGCCGTCGTCTTCCAATATGACTTCCAGCCTTCTGGTCTGGGATGCTTCTTCCAGCCAATTAACATTGCTGTTAATGCTCGCGGCCGTCGTTATTTTTTTACCCATTGTGCTGATCTACACGGCCTGGGTTTACCGGGTTCTGCGCGGGAAGGTGAGGCGTGACACGATAGAAAAAGATGAACGTCATAATATAGCCTATTAATCCATAACCATTTTAACGGGAGGATTTATGTGGTATTTTGCGTGGATTTTAGGTACCGCATTCGCATGCAGTTTTGCGGTGTTTAACGCACTTTGGCTAGAGTTGGATACTGATGATAAACAAGACGGCTTCTGAGAAACCACAAGCAATTAACCCTGAATTATCCGTTTCTTCTGTTAAACAATTTTTGCTGGACTTGCAAAACCGGATTTGCCGTTGTATCGAACAGGAAGATGGCAAGGCCTTATTCGTGGAGGATAAATGGGAGCATAAAGAGGGAGGCGGGGGATTGACCCGCGTGTTATCGGAAGGCAGTGTGATTGAAAAGGCGGGTGTGAATTTTTCGCATGTGCATGGAAAACAATTGCCGCAGGCCGCGACCGCCCGCAGGCCGGAGCTTGCAAATTCAACTTTCCAGGCTTTAGGTGTTTCTGTTGTGATTCATCCGCTTAACCCCTATGTTCCGACATCCCATTTTAATGTGCGCTTTATTCTGGTTGAAAAAATGGATCAACCGCCATACTGGTGGTTTGGCGGAGGATTTGATCTCACTCCGTATTATGGTTTTATGGAGGATTGCTCTCATTGGCACCAAATGGCCAAAGCAGCGTGCGATCCGTTTGGTGATAAAGTCTATCCACACTACAAACAATGGGCGGATCAATACTTTTTTCTTAAGCATAGAAATGAGCAGCGCGGCATAGGCGGAATTTTTTTTGATGATTTGAATGAATGGCCTTTTGAAACATGTTTTGCCTTCATGCGCAGCGTGGGAGAGCATTTTCTCAAAGCTTATCAGCCTATAGTCGCGAGGCGCAAGCATCAGAATTTCACAAAAAGCGAGCGTGATTTCCAGTTGTATCGCCGCGGCCGCTATGTGGAGTTCAATCTTCTCTATGACAGAGGCACATTATTCGGGCTGCAATCCGGCGGGCGCACGGAATCCATTTTAATGTCGCTTCCGCCATTGGTGGCATGGCAATATGACTGGCGTCCTGTTCAAGGCTCGGCTGAAGCAGACTTATACGAGATTTATTTGACTCCCAGACAATGGGTCTGAATGGTGTTATTACCTGTTTGACAAGTGAGGCAGAGATACTTTTATGCTGAGACAAGTACTAAAGCCCATGCTTGGCTATGGCATCAGCGATATGCTGCATTTACGCGATGATATTGTCCGTTATCGTCTCGCGCCTTCCGAGCTGAACGCTGTCTTGCATCAACTGGCGGCTTCTTTTGACAAGAAAATTGCCGATGAAAACATTAATACATTTCATACGGTAATTCGCCATGGCAAGCGGTTTGTCATTTGCCCCATGAGCAAGGATGCGGAAAATGAAAATAATGAAAACAATCTCCCTTTTATCTGGGATTTGCTGAAAAAATACTATCAGGACCCTTCTTTTCACTCAGACAGTATTTTATTGATGCCTCTGCGGCTGTGCCGCGGCTATTTAAAATTACCGCCCGTGATTCAGTTATTCAAGCGCAAACATGCTGTTCTGGTCGAAGTGGATCTGAATACTAAACGCATACAGGTACATGATGCGCAGGATTCCGTGCGCTGGTATTGCTATCCTGACAAGATAGCGGAAAAAATAAGTGTGTTGCCTGAGTCGGTTCATGACCAGTTCAGATACATTCCCGCCGAAGATTATCATGCTTATAACAGACAACGCGATGATTACTCCTGTGGTTACTTTGTGCATGCCTATGCAGGACACATATTGAAGACCGGAGCTTCTGCGGGATGCGGTGAAATCACTTTAAACATCGGCCGTGACTTCAAGGACAAGTATCAATTCATGCGGGCTAACCATGTTTTTTTCGGGCAGGATGATTCAGATGTTAGCGAGTTGACCGGAGATGATTTTACCGATCTTCTTCATGACTGGCTGGTCATTGAAAAACAGGATGTTGGCGATGCGTTATTGCAAGACTGGTCAGACGTAACAACTCGCGGGGCAGTTTTTTTTCAGGCTGAGGATGCCTCCCTTTTGGAATTTACCAGGCTCTCAGCCGTATCATCAATTTTTTATACAGACCAGGCGCAGGCGACTTCAACAGCGAGTCGGGAAGAAATTGAAAGCGAACGGCAATCCACATTATTGAAAAACGGTTGATACAAGCCATGCCAGAAAAAAACTTTATTACTCCTGACGGCAACGCCGTCACTTCTGATTAATTTATTTGATATTTTTCTTTTTCTGTCAATTAAATCATCCATTCAGGACTCCGGATTTCAGATATCCTGTATTGCAACAAGATACCGCTTCGTCTCATCCTTATTTCTTGTTATCTTAAAAACGATGGACACAGGCAAAAGGTTTTAAGGGCATGCAAGCCTGATTGCCCGCGAAATGGCATATCAATGCAGGGATCGCCTATGTATCAGCCATATATATTATTTGGGATATTAAGTGTCACGCTGGGATTATTTGTATTGGGGTACTGGCGGTATGATTTCGTGGCGTTATTTGCGCTGGTGGTTTCAGTTCTGACAGGCATTGTCCCATTTGACAAGGCGTTTTCAGGTTTCAGTAATCCCGCGGTCATTACTGTGGGGTGTGTCATGGTGATCACCTATGCGATTACCCAATCCGGCGTATTAAACGTTGTTATCACAAAACTGGAATTCCTGTTTAAAACGCCGACCATCCATATCGGTTTTTTTACGACGATGAGTGCTGTTCTCTCTGCGTTCATGAATAATGTAGGTGCGCTGGGGCTTATGATGCCGATCTCAATCCAGTCATTTATCAATAATAAAAAATCTCCATCCAGTATTCTTATGCCAATCGCATTCAGTTCCGAGCTGGGCGGATTGATAACTGCCATTGGGACACCACCCAATCTTCTGATTTCAAATTTCAGGCATGAGTTAACCGGGAGTGCTTTTGGTTTGTTTGATTTTACGCCTGTAGGTTTGTTGCTGGCCATTTTGGGAGTGGCATTTATTTCCCTGATTGGGTGGAGACTGGTTCCTGAGCGGGAAAAATTCAATAAATCGGAAGATTTATTCCAGATATCCGATTATACGACGGAAGTAAAAGTACCTAAGGGTTCGCCGCTATGCAACAAGACGGTCAAGGAATTTTATACGTCCAGCAGCGCCGATTTCGAACTGGTTGCGATTATCCACAAAGGCGTTAAAAAATTCGCCTTCGGTAAAACCGATAATATTCATGCGAATGATATCCTGATCATACAGGCGTCTCATGAAAACCTGGAAAAAATACTGGAATCCAACAAGTTAACGCTGGCGGGCGACAAGCCGTTTTCATCTGCTGAATTATCCAATAGCGATATCATTACCCTGGAAGCGGTGGTGCCGCCCGGGGCTTATATTGAAGGCCGTTCGGCGTCCATGATGAACTTGCGCACGCGTTATTCCATAAATTTGCTGGCTCTTTCGCGCAAGGGCATTTCCTTCAGGCAGAAATTGAATGATATCAGGTTTGCCGCCGGAGATGTGGCGCTTTTGCAAGGCAATGCCGAAACCCTGAGGGATACAGTCGTTGATTTCGGATTTTTACCTCTCGCAAGACGTGATATTAAAATCGGGTTATCACGTAAAAGTTTTTTGCCGTTGTTTTTTTTCGCTGTTTCCATCGCTCTCGCGGCTTTTCAGGTTTTACCCATAGCATTTGCATTTGTGGTTGCGGTGCTCGCGCTGGTGATATTCAAAGCCATTCCGGTGCATAGCCTGTATCGCGGCATTGACTGGTCGGTATTATTGTTATTGGCGGCGATCATTCCTGTCGGCGGCGCGATTGAGTCGACTGGCGCGGCGGATATGATTTCTGACGGATTCATGAAAATTGCAGGGCAATACCCGCTGGCAATAGTGCTTGCTCTGGTCATGTTTATCACGATCACACTGTCGGATTTTATGAATCATGCGGCGACAGCCATAGTGATGGCGCCAGTTGCGGTTAAAATTGCGCATTTTTCACATGTCAGTGTCGACCCTTTCCTGATGGCGGTGGCGGTGGGAGCATCGTGTTCTTTTCTCACGCCTATTGCGCATCAAAACAATACCATTGTCATGGGTCCGGGCGGTTACCGTTTTTTTGATTACATACGCTTAGGATTGCCACTTGAAATACTGATGATTGTTGCTGGCGTACCCCTCATTTTATGGATATGGCCATTAAGGTAATTAAGGACAGGAATATGTTCAAACGAATTATGGTCGCAGTGGATACCAGTAAATCGGCAAATTCGGCGCTTGCGAAAGCGATAAAACTGGCGAAAGAACAAAAGGCCAAATTATGTATTATCCATGTGATTGATTATAGCCCCCTGATGATGGGCGGTGAAGGCATTAATATTGAAGCATTACAGAAAAGCACAAAAGACCTTGGGCAAATCATACTGAACCGGGCTGTTGCCAGGGCCAAGCGCAAAGGCATGAAAGCTGAAACCCGATTGATAGACAAATCAGGTGAGTCAATGAGTCATATTGCGGCAATGATCATCAAGACGGCGAAAAAGTGGAGAGCAAGCCTGTTGGTTGTCAGTTCCCATGCATATAAGGGTGTGAGCCGCATCATGTTGGGCAGTGTTGCGGAAGAAATTATCCGTAATACCAATATTCCAGTGCTGCTTATACAGCCCGGAAAATCGGCGCCAACAAAGTAGCCGCTGCTTTTTGCAATAGATTCCAGCGGTCAGGCAATGGTGTAATTGCCTGATATCGCGCGGCGCATGAATTCATATTTCCCAACGCATGGCCGCGCGGTGTCTTGTGCAGGAGCAAAATTATTTGGCGGGTTCGACCTCAGGTTCCAATATTGAGTCCGGTTTGAGTGCGGTATCCTCCGCTTCTTCAGCAGGAGAAGAACAATAGGTTTCTTTCAGGAACACAGATAAAAATATGCCGAGAGCAACGCCTATGGGGATGATGCTAAGAGCAAAGGTATAATCACTGGAAGAATAAACCGGTAACCCGTCAGCGCCTATGGGGCTGGTAGTGTGTAAATCCAGTAATTTCCCCACCACCGGTTGAAAGATGGCGCCGCCCGCCATGATCAGCATGTTTGTCACGGCGACTGCGGTACCAGAAATCTGAAGGGGGTTGTTTTCTTTGCCCAGAGCGAAACACAAGGGATGCGCGCCGCAGCAAAAACCGATCATGAAAAAGATGCCATACAGGCTGGAGAGAGTCAGGTTGGGCAGATAGAAAACGATACATAACAGAAGCGCGGCGAAAAACCCGGTGAATGTCAAAGGAAAGCGCCGGCGTTTAATACGGTCTGAAAAAGCTCCAATAAGTGGTCCGGAAATAATCCAGCCATAAAATGTATAGTTGGAGATGGCGACAGCTTCTTCGGGTTTTAATTGATAAACCGCTTTCAGGTAGGGAATACCCCAAAGATCAAGGAAGACAGAAGAGGGAAGATACAGCAGACATCCTATGATGCCGATCAGCCACATTTGCCGGTTGGTGAAGATTGTGCGCAACGCGGCCAATAACTGCTTCAAGTCTATGGGATTTTGCATTTCATTCGCAGCGAAAGCAATCTGGGATTTGGGTCTGTTTCTGACAAGGACAATGATGACAACGCTTAGCAGGATTCCGGCAATCACAGCGGAATGCAAGGCTTGCTGATAACCTATCAATTCAACGACTTTGGTCAGATATTTTTGCGCCAGCGCGCCAGATGTCATGCCTATGGCTGTTGTCAGGCCGGCGACGGTGGCAAAGCGATTAGGCGGCAGCCAGATGGAAGCGAGCTTCAGCGTGCCGATGTAGGCGAATGCCGTACCCAGGCCTATCATGAAACGTCCCAGGCCTGCTGTCGCGAAATCATCTGAAGCAATAAAAATACTTAAACCAAATACAGCCAGGAGGCAGGCTGCGCATAATACGATACGGACGCCAAATTTGTCATAAATCATGCCCGCGGGAATTTGCATGGGGGTGTATGCCCAGTAATAGAAACCGGCAAGTGTGCCAAACTGGGTGGCGGTGATATGGAAGGTTTGGCTTAATTCATTCTGCATGACGCTAGGGGAGACGCGGAGAAAATAATTGTAACAATAAAACAGCATTCCGCAGCACACGATCAACCAGGGGTAGGCTGACCTGAACATGGGAAGCGACATACCTCGGTTGTCTGCCATCATGAAACGGGTTCCTTCAGTTAACAGTTAAAATTAAAGCTAATAGGCTGTTACTAGAGGAGAATTGATTAAATCAGCCGAAACAAGACTCCCCGGTACGCTATTCAGTTAATTCAACAGACGTATCATTGCGAGTGTTATATTGACCAGCTCGTTTTGCGTCCCTTAACCATGTAGCATGTTCTTTTACTTTCTGTAAGATAAAACTTCGGTATACCTGATACCTTAGGTAGTGCTTTATAACAAATCAGCTTGTCTTAAGTCAAATTCATGAACAAATGGCTGCTCATATTTTATACAAACCTCCTGTTTTCCAAGCGAATATCTTCTTCCGCCAAACCAAGGTTTGCCTGCGCGCAGGAGTTGATTTTAAAAATAAAAAAGAATAGAAAAAGGCATAATTTAGTATTAGATTATTACCCTTATAGATAAATTTATTAACAGGAGAGTAACATGAAAATAAAGTCATTCGCGATGTTGATTGCGTCAGGACTTGCAGCCGCATGCCTTGCATACGTCGCGCCTGCGATGGCTGATGATATAAGCAATGGTGATCTGGCTATGCAGCCGTCTTCATCGTCTGACAATAGCTCTGACAATGGCTCTGCCAATAGTGTAGACCAAGGCGATAGTTCCAGTACGGACAACAATGGCAGCGCTGCTACCATGGACCAGGGAAGCCCGGATACAGCGACCGGAGATGATGATTATTGATTTTCGCTGCAGCATATTCGGACCCGGCTTGCTTTAGCCGGGTTTTTTTAATATAAGCAATCACATAGATAACTCTTTTCACGGCGTCCTTATCATGGTGCCGCCTCATTTCAAGGCGTTTCTTCTATATTTCCAAGATGTCTCTAGAAGGTTTCAAATGGCGTATACTTTTTAAAATGATGCTGGTAAATAGTTGCAGCGGCCCGGATGACTTATGACAAACCCGAATTACAGCGAGAGAGAACAGGAGTTGCTGCGCGCCGTTCATAATCAGGAATTGGTTCTTTATTATCAGCCGCAGTTCAATGTGGCGACATCAACGTTTGAGGGTATAGAAGCACTGATTCGCTGGCGGCATCCTGAGCGCGGCCTGCTTACCCCCGATCAATTCATACCTTTCGCTGAACAGAGTGATTTGATCATACATATAGGCGAGTGGGCGTTAAGCCAGGCGTGCAAACAATTCAAGATTTGGCAAGGCAAGGGCTTATCACCTGTCAGAGTGGCGGTCAATGTTTCAGGGAGGCAATTCCTGCAACAGAATTTTGTGGAAGTCGTCTTTGGTATTCTTGCCGAGGTCAAGCTTGACCCGGCATGTCTGGAGCTTGAAATCAGTGAAAATACTATCATCAGAGAAGATGACAGAACTCTCATCGAGATGATTCAACGATTGAATAAAGCTGGTATACTAATCGCACTGGATGATTTTGGCACGGGTCACTCGAGTGTGAATTATTTGCAGCACATTCCAGTGAACAGAATTAAAATTGATAAACTTTATATCAAAAACATACACAGCAATGATGCGGATGTGACTGTAGTCAAATCCCTGATCAAGCTTGCTCAAGACATGAATTTGCAAGTGGTTGCGGAAGGTGTTGAAACACTTATCCAGTTACAGACATTGTTATCACAAGAGTGCCAGGAAATTCAGGGTTATTATTTTTCCCAGCCGCTTCCTGCTGAAAAAGTGGAACAATTTCTTTTGGAATTTCATATCATTGACAAAAAATAGTCTGAAGAGTGTGAAGGCAATGACATATAAAACGAAACTGGCCATCGCCGTCGCAATCTGTTTATGGGCATCGGCGTTCGTTGGCATACGCGCCGGGCTTCAAGATTATTCACCGGAAGGGCTTGCCTTGCTGCGCTTTCTGATTGCATCTCTCTGCATGGGGCTTATTTACTTTCGCATGCCCGTGCGCTCAGGTATGCGCATCAAGGATATGTGCGGTCTCCTGGGTGTAGGCGCGGTAGGGATAGGCGTTTATAATCTCACGCTTAATCATGGTGAAATGTCCATTTCTTCAGGTATGGCCAGTTTTATTACCAGCCAGGCGCCTGTCATCACGACCTTGTTTGCCGTATTGTTTTTAGGGGAAGAAATCAGATTGTCCCGCATACTGGGATTATTCATCAGTATTTGCGGGGTGGCATTAATTACGCTGGGAGAGCGCGGCAGTTTTACCTGGGATGCCAGCATCACCTATATCCTGGTTGCTACTCTGGTCGCAGGATTATATTCCGCATTACAAAAGCCCTTTCTCAAGCGTTATCATGCGATAGAAACCACGACTTTTATCATTTGGGGCGCCACGCTGTTCTTGTCCATCTATTTTTCTGACCTCAGCCATGACTTGCTGCATGCTTCGGTCAAAACGACTTTAATGGTGGGTTATCTGGGAATATTTCCTGCCGCCATTGCGTATGTCGCATGGAGTTATGCTCTGTCTGAAATACCTGTTTCGCGGGCGGTCAGCTTTCTTTACTTTATGCCTTTTCTCGCTACCTTGATGGGATGGTTCTTCCTGGGAGAAGTTCCAGTCATGCTGTCGATGGCAGGCGGTATCCTGGCTATTGCCGGGGTCTGGATTATCAATGCGTCATATCGCGCGTCAGGCATCAAGTCTGCCTAGTTAATGGCCTTTCGTAGTCAATGGGCATGATCAATTTTCGCATCTTGTTTCTTGTCTATAAGTGATTAATTAAATTCTGTGCGAGTTCTTCGCCGTTATACTGGGTATAATCTTTTTCAATCCGTTTCACTACCAGTTTATCTACTTCATGCGGCATATGTTTGTGAAGCAAGCCCATGAAAGATGGCGGCGCGACAATGATGATATCCCTGTAACTGTTTTCAACCCGCGCACTTTTCAGATGTCCAAGCAGTTCAAGCGCGAATTGTTCAGCTTCATGGACTTTCGGCAAGGTTGTTTCTTCAAAGGACCCGTTTCCAAAAGTCCCCATTCTGTCGCTCACCAGATCAATACCCTTCATACGGCTGGCATCATGAGTGAACTGGCCTATCAGGTTAAGGTTTTTGGAGTGCTTGTCGAGAAGAAAACGGGCTTTATGCATGGAATAGAGGCGGGCTTTACTTGCATCAGCAATCAATAACCAGGTGACAGTGTTACCCATACGGACACTCCTCAGTTTTATTGTCCATATATTAAACTTACTCCATAGGTCATCTGTGTGCAAGTTGACAGCCTTTAATTACCATATAATCATGACGATACTAATCATATGAACCAGCGCGCCGCCCGTTGTTTTTTGATATCCGTATTATGATGCGGGCGGCGGGATTGGATCACGATCGCTTGTAATGATCGGCAATGACTTGGGCGACGCAGGCGGTTAATTTTTTGCCGGTTGGAATATGAAGAAACTCATTGGGTCCGTGAGCGTTGGATTCCGGCCCTAGCAAACCGGTAATTAAAAACTGGGCTTGAGGAAATTTTTCTCCCAGCATTCCCATGAATGGAATCGATCCGCCTTCACCCATGTAAACAGCTTCCTTGCCAAAAAAGTTCAGTGAGGCACGCTTTGCTGATTCAATCAGCCAGGGTTGTTCGGCGGGTGCGTTCCAGCCAGAGCCGTTGTCCGTGACTTCATAGTGGACTTTCGCGCCCAGGGGTGGATTTCGTTCCAGGCAGTTTTTCAAAGTCAGAATAGCTTTTTCAGCATCACACGAAGGCGGCAGCCGCATGGATAGTTTGACGGAAAGAGTAGGCAGGGTGACATTGCCCGCGTTTTCAATCAGTGGAATCCCATCCATTCCTATGACTGAGAGTGCTGGTTTCCAGGTGCGTCTAATTATCAAATCAGCAATGGACGAGGATTCGGGCTGGACGCCGGGAAGGAAAGGTAAATCTTCAAAGACTGATTTTCCCAGCACACGGGCGGCCTGATCGGCTTGCTGCAGGCGCTGCTGAGGGATATCTACATGCAAATCAGAAAGGATAATGTCGCCATTTTCACGGTTTTCTATCCTGTCCAGTAACTGGCGTAAAACACGAAAACAAGAGGGAACAATGCCGCTGCCGGTACCCGAGTGCACACCTTGCCTCAAGACATCGATTTTCAAGACACCGCCGACCAGGCCGCGCAGAGAGGTGGTGACCCATAGTTGATCATAATTACCGCATCCTGAATCCAGGCAAATCACCAGGCTGGGTTTGCCGATACGCTGTTCAAGCGCATTGATGTAATATGGAAGGTCGCTGCTGCCGCTTTCTTCACAGGCTTCAATCAGAATGACGCAGCGGGCATGAGGAATTTGCCGCTCGCGTAATGATTTAATGGCAGCGAGAGAAGCAAATGTGGAATAGCCGTCATCTGCCGATCCCCGGCCATAGAGCCGGTCTCCGCGTAAAACAGGTTTCCACGGATGCAAATCCGTGTCCCAGCCTGACATTTCCGGCTGTTTGTCGAGGTGGCCGTATAATAAAACCGTATCGTCATTGCTACCGGGTATTTCTATGAAAATAACGGGGGTACGGTTTTCTAGGCGCACAACTTCCAGTTGCATGTTTTCTACGGCATTGCTGTGACACCATTGGCTGATCAGTGTGACTGCCTGATCCATATAACCGTGTTCGCGCCAGTTTTTGTCAAACTGGGGGGATTTGTTTGGAATTCTGATGTATTCCATCAGGGTCGGAGTGATGCTGTTGTCCCAAAGTTGATCAATGTAGGCTGTTTTCTGTTCTATCATTTACTTATTCCTGAGCTGATTTTTTGACTTGACCATTCTACTGCAGATATAAAATGATTGTTAGATTGTGCTCGCCAATGATTTAATAAGATTTTGAATTAACGGGATTGTTCATCAAAGATACTGCGGCATGGACGTCAAATCGATTGCAACCAAGTCATTACTGGCTTACACGCGCGTCACAGTATCTATGGCGATCAGCTTGTTCAAAGCAGCAGGAAATGGCATATGACAGAATTGAATTTCAGACTTATTGGTTATTCGTGTGGTATCGCCGGTGCGGATATTCATGCTGGGGACGGCCCTATTGTCATGCGTAAATCAGGTTTATTGCAAGACTTGTCCAGGCAGGGTTACCCATTCACGTGGGAAGCCATGATTACCTCTCCTGACTTTAATGCATTGTCGATTGAAAAACGTGTCGGACTGTCCTGTGATGCGCTGGCCCGGGAGGTTTCACGTCTGGCTTGCGCCCAAGTGCCTTTCGGAGTGATAGGCGGTGATCACACTTGCGCGATCGGTACCTGGAGTGGAATATATGATGCTCTGCATGAAAAAGGCGATTTTGGGTTAATCTGGATTGACGCACACATGGATAGTCACACACCTGATACTTCGATAACTGGACGCATACACGGCATGCCGCTAGCCTGTCTGCTGGGGGAGGGATATGATGATCTCACGGGAGTGTTGCATCCTGCGCCCAAATTAAAACCGGAAAATATCTGTCTGATAGGTGTTCGCAGCTTTGAACAAGGTGAAGCGGATTTTTTGAAGAGAATGAATGTGCGTATATTTTATATGGATGAAGTCAAGCAGCGCGGGTTTCCAGCTGTCCTGGAAGATGCAGTGAGTCATGTGAGCAGGCATACGTTTGGATACGGCATATCGCTGGACCTGGATGGCATCGATCCTGTTGAGGCGCCCGCTGTCGATGTGCCTGAGCCGGATGGAATTCATGCCCAGGACTTATTGAATGGATTATCTGCAATCTCTTCTGATCCCAGGTTGATTGCGGCTGAAATTGTTGAGTTTGACCCCTCGCGCGATGAGAACCGGAAGACAGAAAAAATCATTATCTCGGTGTTGCAGGCCTTGCATGGCGGCAAACAGTTACAATTGAGAGGCCGCTCATGATTCCGTTATCACTGGAAGTGAATATCGCGACACAAAAAATGTATTTGCTTAGACTAGGGGATATTATCAGGGAGTATGATATTTCCACCGGGAAAAATGGCGCAGGAGAACAATTTGGCAGTGAGAAGACACCCAGAGGATTGCATGTGATACGTGCCAAAGTGGGTGCCGGATGTCCAGTAAACTCGGTTTTCGTAAAAAGAAGGCCTACGGGTGAAATTTATACACCTGAATTGAGGGCCAGGTTTCCCGATCGTGACTGGATTCTGACGCGTATCATGTGGTTGAGTGGACTAGAGGCGGGAAAGAATCGTCTGGGCCAGGTCGACACAATGAGACGATATATTTATATTCACGGGACGCCTGATGATGTTGCCATGGGTGTGCCGGGTTCGCGCGGCTGTGTGCGTATGCGCAATGCGGACATTATAGAGCTTTTTGATGCCATTCCTGCGGGCACACGCCTCTTAATAAAGGAATAAATAGAATTATCAAGGGCATGGTAGAAGCCATGCTTCTCCATCACGATTTTACCCCATGAAAATATGCTATCCTGAGAAGTGAGAATAATGAAAATAAGCTGTGTAAAAGGATGCTCATGACAGATAAAATTCATGAACTCTTGGATTTCTGGTTTGGTAACCTGGGATCCGCTGATTTGCCCACAAGCGACCGCACCAACCTATGGTTTGGAGAAAATGAAGCCGTCAAAAAAAAGCTGCTTGAATCTTTTCATATGGAATATGAGGCTGCAGCCTCGGGTGCTCTTTTGGAGTGGGCGCAGACACCGCGTGGGCGTCTGGCTTTAATCATACTTCTGGATCAGTTTCCCCGCTATATTCACCGCCGGTCACCTCAGGCATTTGCGTATGATCAATTGGCGCAAAAACTTTGCATGGAAGGGTTGACTCATAAAATGGACCAGTCTCTCACCCTGATCGAGCGCGTGTTTTTTTACATGCCGCTGGTGCATTCTGAAGATTCGGGGAACCAGGAAAAATCCATACGTTTGTATCAAGATCTTGTTTCTTTATCCATGAGTGAAACCACGCAGATTTACCAATTGTTTCTGGCCTATGCTTACGCGCATTTCCGTGTGATCAAGGAATTCGGACGGTTTCCCCAGAGGAATAAAATTCTGGGGCGCGAATCCACCGATGCAGAACTAGCATTTCTAAAGAATACATAATATTATTCACTTCTAGCCAAACAGCTAAATTTGCCGTTTGTATAAGGTTGAATTTTTTGACCACAGCACTATTGGTCACGGGGTCGTAGCTCAGCTGGGAGAGCGTCGCGTTCGCAATGCGAAGGTCGGGAGTTCGATCCTCCTCGACTCCACAAGTAAAAACAAACACTTAACTCTCATTCTTGCCGCCTTCACTTTTAGATTTCACCATATTTGCACCGCTACTGATACGGTCGGCGGCTTGCGTAAGGTGGCTACTGCTTAGGTGAGCATACCGCAAAACCATTTCAAAAGTCGCCCAGCCGCCTAGCTCAACAAGTTCCGGCAAGCTTGTGCCGCTTTGCACGTGCCAGCTTGCCCAGGTATGCCGCAAGTCGTGCCAGCGGAAGTTTTTAATACCGGCGCGCCTTACCGCATTGCGCCATGCCTTTGTATTGATCTGGGTAACGGGTTTGCCGCGGTAGGTGAATACATAGGTGGGGTGCTTGCCCTTTTGTTCCTTGAGTATTGCCATGGCATCGGCATTAAGCGGCACGCCTAGCGGCTTTTTGTTTTTGCTTTCATCCGGGTGTACCACGGCGTGCTTAAGCTTGAAATTGATTTCGGCCCATTTTAGGTTTGCCACGTTGCCAGCACGCAAGCCGGTAGCAAGTGTAAAAGCGGCCATTGCCTTAAGGTGCCCCGGTAGTTCACCTAGCAAGCGGTCGGCTTCAGCGCGTGTTATCCAGCGTATGCGGGCATTATCAACGTGACGGGTAGGGAAAGCGGGTACGCGGTCTATCCATTCCCATTGCTTATGCGCACGGTTTAATAGGGCGCGGATTACGCATAACATCCGGTTTACAGTCGCGGCCTTGCACCCGGCGGCCTCTTTTATACGCGCAATCTTTTCAATCACATCTTTGGTTATTTCATCTAGCGTGTAGGGATTAAGGTGGGCTTGTAGCCATTTGAAGTGTGACACATCATCGTACAAACTGCGCTTATGTTGCATCTCGTCTAACCATCTCAATACCGCCTCAGCCCATTTCCTTTTCGGTTTTTTACCTAATAAAATTTGGTGCCTTACTTCTTTTCGGCGTTTTTCTTCATATTCTTGCGCCTCTCTTTTGCTAGTGCATCGAGTCGATTCCTGCACTCTGATTCCGCAGATCGCGAAGCGAGTATAATAGTAGGGGCTACCTTTCTTTTTACTGATTGCCATTCTACGTTTCTCGGCGGCACTAGGTCTTTGCGCAATGTTTTATAGTAGTTACGGATATAAGGCATGATCTCATCAACGGCGACCATCCATCGACTTGAAATTTTAAAAGCACCGGGTATAAGGCCGCGCCGCGCTTTTTCCCTTAAGCGGTAAACACCCTTGAACCCTAGTAGGGGTGCGGCTTCTTTCAATGTAAGCGTTGCCTTTTCAGTCATAGCAATCCTTTAATTATCTTATTCTATAGGTTTAAGTTATGAATTATATATACTATAAAAGTATTATGTCAATAACTTATAAGTATAAAGCAATAAGCGAGGAATGCGATAAATTGGCACTGGCTTGAAGTCGAGGCCAGTGCCAATTCAATGCGATTGCTTAAATTAAACAAATAGATTAATTATTGCGCATATTAAGTTATGCTCATGGTATAATTAAGGTAATTGCAGGGGGTGCTTATGCGGTACTTTAAGCCCTATATTTTACTGATAATTGTTCTTTTTATTTACATATCAAATGCTTATAGCCAAGCATTTTATACGCCTAACATAAAAATACAGGCACCCAAACAAAATGATGTGACGCAATGGGATTCTAAAAAGCCTTCTATACCGGGCATGTTGAAAATATGTTCGCACGCGGATTATTCCCTTACCTTAACACCGTGGATACCTTTCGGCATGTTTTATAAGCTTTCTGATTATTATTGCGGAACTAATAATACGCCTGATAATCGTTGTTACGGCAACAGACAAATTGCCACATTTTTTCTAATTAGCAATTTAAGCATTCCGAAAAATGAGTGCGTGATTGTCAGCGCACATATGCAAAGAAATAAGCCTTTTGATTTTAACGAACATAAAAGTGATATTTTATACCCTTTATTGTCAGGAAGTGAGGGATGGGCAACGGCACAAATTGTAAGCGGATTTGATAAATAATTGATAAACAGGCATTCAGGCATTCAATCGGGATGCCGGTTTAATTAAAATAAATACAAGCTGAATAGCCATCATTCTCTTGCACATAAGAGATTCTGCCGTTCTAAGACCATAATTACCAATTACTAATTTTATAATATATAGACATTTAATTACTTAATGTATATAATATGCGCAATCCACTAAGCCATGCGGCATGAACGAGGTTATGCTTTTGTGAATAAATTTTTATTAACAATTTGTTTAAGTCTTGTTTCTTATTCAACTATTAGTCAGGCACAGCCCCAAAAACTAATTTACTGCCCAGAGCAAATATCCTGTGCTCAAGTCGATAATAAAGATTCTTGTAAGGTAGTGGGTGATAATGGAACTTGGCCTGTAATAGAGGAAAACGGTCGCGTTGTTAAGGGTATTTATAAATTTAAGGGTGCTACAGCGGGTTATCAGTCATCTAAGTATATAGATGATTTATGCTTGTATAGTAATTTTGATTCAGGGTTCGAGAAAACTCTCACATCAAGAGATGCCGAAGGGCAAATGGAAGCATATCCAGAGAGGACGAATAAATGGGTTTTGATTGGCTATAATGCAACATGCATGTCGTCAGCCCCAGCAGATTGTCCTATGACTGAAAAATACGAGCTTACCTTAGATGCACAGTCAGAAGAAGTTTCATTCAAAGTAAATAATATCCCCCTTGAATCCAATCATCTTTCAATTAATACTGATTATGCTTTATCAAAATGCGGTAAAGCTAAAACTTGTAGAATTGATATAGAGCACATATTTACACATCACTATAATAAATATTATCCGGTTGGTTTTGTCGTAATCGACTTAGAAAACAGATTAAATATTTTGCAGGTGAATAACATCTCAACGGATAGGTATATTATTAACAAAAAGCCTAATTTTAATGGAATTATAGTTGCTAAAAATTTCAAATAATTTAGTATATTTTTATAATTGCCCTTTAACTTTTTCCAGTAAGTCGTTGATCTAGGCTCTATTTATCCATTTTTTCATGTTTATTTACCTCCTTGCTTTGCATCTCAACCAATGGGCACTTTACGTCCTATCCGACCTTTTGTATTAAAGCAATACATGGTGTATAATTATGTATACCATATAAATAATATGTATTGAGGTGATTTATGGCTATTGCAATTAGGTTATCGCCTGAGCTTGATAAAAGGCTGGATGCGTTGGCTAAAAAAACGCATCGATCTAAAAGCTATTATGCGCGCGAAGCGATAGAAAATTACATTGAAGATTTGGAAGATTATTATTTGGGCGTGGCTATATTAGAAAACCCCGGTAATATTTATACGTCTGAAGAAGTGAGGAAAATGTGTGGGCTGGACGATTAAATATACAGAAATTGCCGCAAAGCAAATGAAAAAGATGGATAAAGCGACCGCCAATATTATTGATAAGTATTTAACCTTGCGTGTTGCTACCCTTGATGACCCAACACAATTAGGCAAGGCATTGCTACATAATAAAAGCGGTTTATGGCGTTATCGTATAGCCGATCATAGGGTAATTTGCCAGCTCAACAACAATGAGCTTATCGTGCTGGTATTAAAAGTAGGTCATCGAAAAAATGTTTATGATGAATAATGTGTAAAAATAAATCATCATTACTTGAGCTATATAACGTCATCATTAAAGCCATTTATTAACAGAGTTATCCACAGAAATTGTGGATAATATTTATTTCTTTTCAGTAGGATTTTTTATTACAGCCCATGCATAACCCCCTAAGCCCCCTAATCCTATTTTGACGATAGAATCAACAATGTTCATAACTATCGCATCTTTACCTAAGTACATGCCTATTGCAAATAAAGAAACCAACACTAAAATGACAAATGTAGCGAAAAAATAGCGATACATACTTATAGTTTTGTAAGGTTCCCGCTTATTATTTTCATAATTGGAAATGCGTTGACTGGATTTTTCCCAACCGCATAACTTGGCAAGCTCGCTTTGGGTTAGCCCTAAGTTTGTTCTTAATAGTTTTATACGCTTGCTTAAATTCATTTGCCAATAACGGAATAAACATAAAGGTTGATGTTAAATTAAAATATCCAAGTGTGCTACCACCACACCGCAAATCTGTATGCTTTCATCCCAAGGGATTAAGGGGTATTGGGGGTTTAAGGGCTTTAAAAACCGATTGCCGGCATAGGCAATATATTGTGCGAATAAAGGCTCGGTTTTTTCATTCCCGTGTAAGGCAATAACGAAATTATCACTTACCGGGCTTACTTCCGGGTCAATGATAAGGATGTCATTAGCTAGAAAAGAACGTTTACCCGGTAGAGGGGAGATCATTGAATCGCCTTTTACCCTCACGGCAAATTGTTTGGCGTTTTGCTTGTTGGGTATCGATATGTATTCTATTTTATCTAGTGCATTGGCATTAGCATGGGCTTTTTTATGCTCAAAAACATCCGCTCCCATTAACAAGCCTATATCATAATGCCCGTGCCATATTTTAATTAACTCCCAAGGTATCAACGGCACCTTGCCAGCGGGGATAGCGGGGATGTTTAAGTATTCCGGGGGATTTCCAGTTCCAAATTTTAACCATTCTGGTGATGCCTTAAGCACTGCGGCAAGCCTATCAATTTTTCTAGGGTTTGCTACACCGCCTTTTTCAAGCCTTTGATAGCTGGGTTGTGAAATACCTATAAATTCAGCTACTTCACCTTGCGTTAGGTTCAGCTTTTCGCGGCATAGCTTTGCACGATCTGATAATTTCATGCGCATCATATTATAACTATAAGTTATAAGTAACAAATACCTTAAAACTATATAATTAATTGAAATTAATAGCTTAAAAGTATAATCTTATCGTATCTTCATAAATCAGTTTTTATAAAAGGAAAATAAAAATGAAAAAGAACCCTATTGAAGAAGCGATTGAGATTGTCGGGGGCCAGACAGCCCTTGCTAAAAAAATAGGCGTTAAACAACCCACAGTTTTTAAATGGCTAAAGAAAGGGGTGATACCGCCGCGCAAAGTTTTAATAGTTGAAAAAATAACCGGAATATCGCGTTTCAAACTCAACCCTGACATATACCCCGATTAATAAAATGACACTTTAGAGGATAAATAAAAAGGAAAAAATGAATCATGGGGAGCGACTAACTCCCCTATGAAAGAAATTCCATTTAACGCATTTTAGAACTATTCAGTGAGAAATTTTACCAAGTTGATTGGATATATCAACTATTAATTTCTGCACTACATAACAAGAAGGATTTGTTGATGTCATCAAAGAGACCGTCATTTCAATTTTACCCCGCCGATTGGGTTTCAAATACAAAATTACAACTTTGCACATTTGAAGAACAGGCTGTATGGCTTCGATTACTATGTTTATTTCACGATTCAGATGAGTACGGAATATTGAGATGGACATTAAAACAAATGCAACAAGTCATCCATTGCAAGATGAAGTCTTTACAAAATTTGCTTAAATATGGAATCTTAAAAGGGTCAGAAAAGGATGGAGATAAGGTATCCTTCTCTACAACATTTCAACAGCGCAATGCGCAACCAAAAACAGTTTTGCTTATCGATTCCGTTTCAATTCCGTTGTATTTTTCTTCGCGCATGGTGCGTGATGAATACATCAGAAAAAATCGCGCTATTCATGGGTCAAAATCGCTTGAAAACCCCGCCGTTCCTAGATCGCGCAAGATAGACATGGATACCTTGTCTAATACAGATATGGATACCTTATCAGGGGTAGATAAGGATACCTTCTCTCCATCCCCTTCATCTTCATCTTCTAAAAAAGAAAAAGATATTGCGCATTTTGCGCAAAATGCGCATCAGGATTTTTTTGATAGTTTTTGGAAAATCTATCCTCGAAAAAAGGATCGCAAACGAGCCGAATATTTTTGGGCGCAAAACAAACTGGACTCGATCGCTGATGTTTTGCTTGCTGATGTGCAAAAGCGTTTGCAATGTGATGCGACGTGGCAGGAAAAGCAATTTATTCCGTACCCGCTTAGTTACCTCAAGTTTCAGCGCTGGAATGATGAAATAACGCCGATTGTATTGCCCGGCACATCCGCACCGAAAACTGAAACAAAATCCACCGTTCCCGAATTTAAGCCGCACGAAAAATTACCTGAACGCACACCGGAGCAAACCGAAAACGGCATCATGCAAATGGCGGAAATTAAGCAAAAACTGAAAGGCTCGGTGACGCATTGATTGAAAAACTACCGGGTGAATGGGTTGAAAAATTATACCTGCGGCTCGGTGAGATTTACGGCGAGCGGGCGGGGTTTGCGCGCATGTCGGCTTTGGAGCGGCGCTTTGCGCACACGGTCTGGGCAAATGCGCTAGGGGGTTTAAGCGCCGGTGA
The DNA here is from genome assembly GCF_902459485.1 of Aquicella siphonis. Taxonomy (NCBI): domain Bacteria; kingdom Pseudomonadati; phylum Pseudomonadota; class Gammaproteobacteria; order Legionellales; family Coxiellaceae; genus Aquicella; species Aquicella siphonis. Next base: position 1,380,693 of record NZ_LR699119.1, on the reverse strand, counting down.
AATCCGCCGCGGGTTAGGGGTGTGCGAAATGCACCGGCATGGGGCGGTAGTAACCCCGGTGAAATTCTGGCATTGGGCGAAAGGTTTGCGGTACCCCTTAAAACGCCCTTAGTGGTTGGGGGTAGGCAAAGGTACTAATAAAAATATATAGGCAAAAGGTATTTGTAATGTATGTGCTTTAAAACGATTTTAAAACATTAACTGAGGTATAAAAATGAAAAAAGAGAGTAAGCAAGAAAAATTATTAAATAATTATGCAGAAATTGATCTTGAAATTTTGCCGCCGCGTTTGCGCAAAAACGGGTTCGACTACCGGCTCGTTGAACGCACACCCGCGGTCTGTATTTACGAGCAATCGAGCGGCGGACTTGTCGTTGCCTACGAAGTGTTTAAAACGAAAATTGTTAAACACCGTGAAAGCATGATTGCGCTAAAAAAACAGTTCAATGCGCAATGTGATGAAAGCCAATTTTTGAACTACAAAGAATACAAAGAGGCATTCCCAGCCGATGAAGAATTCGGCACGCGCGCATGGACATACCGCGATCTTGAAAAAGCAAAATTAGCTTTCAGCCGGTTGGTTAAGGAGAGTGAAAATGATTCGCAACAGGAAGGTAGTGACACACAAGTTCAAAGCAAAGCCTGTGGTTTATGACGGGCAACATTTTGCCAGCAAACTGGAATGGCAATACCACACCCGCCTTGAATTGCAAAAAAAGGCGGGGGAGGTGCTTTTCTTTTTGCGGCAAGTCCCGTTCCACCTGCCGGGGGGTGTGAAGTATGTAACCGATTTTGTTGTTTTTTATGCCGACGGTAATGTGCGTTTTATTGACATAAAGGGCATGGAAACCGCGCAATTTAAGGCAAAAGTGAAAATGGTTGAGGCGTTATACCCGGTCACAATCGAGGTGGTAAAGCGCGGTGATTTTAGGTGAAAAAGGTTTTACGTAATGTTCCAGGTGGAACGTTCCACAAAGAAAATGGGGTTTGCATGGCCGGCAAATTGGGTATGAAACACGGGGTTAATGTGCGGCGTTCAGTTTTTTGTTATATGTGCAAACAACAAAAAGAAAAAATAACGCGCAAATATTGCAAAAAATGCGCGGCAAATTATATGCGTGCATGGCGTGCAAAACACCCGCTTAATGCGGTTGCGCGTGCAAAATTGAAATTACGTAGGGATACAAAAATGCGGATAAAAAATGGATTGCTTATACCGTACCCGTGCGAAATATGCGGCAAAAAAGAAGTTGAGGCGCACCACGAAGATTATAACAAACCGTATGAGGTGCGCTGGCTTTGCCGCGAGCACCATCGGGCTTTGCATAAAACAGGGATTAAAAAAACAAGCGAGGGTGGTTTATGACATCACATAAAACCATTTTGAAAAAGGGAAGGAAGCATGAGCTTGGATATCATTTTGCAAGACCGTTTGAAAAACTGGTCGCACTGGGAATATTGTTTTACGCGCGGCGAGTTCGGTTACCCGTCAAAATCAACCATTGCTGATTTCGGCACGGGCAACTTGTTGGTGCGTTACAGTAAACCGCCGTTCCCGTTAAACAACATGCTGGCGCAAGAGATGGCAACATGGATAAACATTATGGGGAGTGAGCACCCCGAATACAAGGAAGCCTTGAAAGCCTTTTACCTGACGCGCTATAGCATACGCGAGCTGGCAAAGTTATCAGAAATTTCACCGCGCATGTTCAAACAACGGTTGCATGATGCGCGTACGTGGCTAAAAGGGCGGCTATCCGTGAATATCGAGGTCAATTTGTAAAAAATTAATGAAAAAGTATTGAAAGTGCATCACCCGTATGGTTGAATTATGTTAGATTGGTTATACGTGTGAGTGTAATCAATTCCACATCTCGTTTATGTCTGCAACTTCACCAACTTTTTATCCCCGCCGCTAGGCGGGGTTTTTTTATAGCCGGGGTAAGGCATGGTGCCCTTAGCAAAACTCAAGCCGCTTGTACTGGCTATCATCGTGCTATCAATCATTTTTGCCTATATTTTACTTATGAATTCAATATTTCATGCGGTCATTAACAAGCATGAAAAGCGCATAGTTGATCTTGAAATTGAAAGTGCGGCCGTTAGCCAACAGGTTGCGCAACTCGCCGCTACGGTAGAGCAGAACAGCGAAGACGGCGCCGCAATGTGTGCGCAATTCAAAGATTCCGTATTCAATACGTTTGAGTTTATGGACAAGGATATCCAAAAATTGAATAACAAAGTAACCGCATTAGAAAAACAGGCGGTAAGCAAAAAATAATGCTCATGCGCTACCTGAAATTTGACGGCGTTTTGACATCATTCGCAACGGTCATCTCATTGCTAGGCACCATCGTTTACCTGACATGGTTTGCCGCCTCAATAGACAAGCGCGTATCGTTACTTGAACAGCATGACAATTCAGCCGCACAGCGTTTTGATGATTTACGGCAAGCGTTAAACCAAGTCAACAGCACGCAAGACCAGAGCTTGCATGAATTTCAAGTCAGTTTTGATCAAAAGCTGGCACGGTTAGATGACAAAATGGACAAGGTTTTATTCATCCTTTCGGATAAAAAATAATGCCTAAATTTAGTGATATATCCCTAAACAAGCTGGCAACCTGCCACCCCGACCTAATTACACTTTTCAATGAGGTCATCAAGTATTTTGATTGCATCATCCTTGAAGGCCACCGCGGCATGGATGCGCAAGAAAAAGCCGTTGCCGAGGGTAAAAGTAAACTGCACTGGCCCCACGGCAAACATAATGCAATGCCCAGCCTTGCGGTAGATGCGGCGCCTTATGACACGCTTTTGAAGGTAGATTGGAAAGACATAAACCGCTTTTACTATTTTGCCGGCCATGTTATGGGCATTGCTGATATACTGTTTGCTGAGGGGAAGATTACACATAAACTACGCTACGGCGGCGATTGGAATAAAAACACACAGGTTAAAGATGAGAATTTTAAAGATTTAGGGCACTTTGAAATTATCTTATGAGCAATAAAACCCCTAGCAATAAATACAAGGAAGAATGCGGTTATTGTGTCGGTGAATTCCCGCGTAGCCAACTTTATTACAACACTAAGCTCAAAACTCTGGTATGCCGTGATTGCTATGATGAATTACAAAAGCAAGAAACGGGAAGCGGTAGACGAAAACGTTAGCCCTTATTTTACTACATTACCGGGTAGAAAATATGGATTTAAAAACACTGGGCCAAACTGTCATCAAGTACGGGGCACCCCTTTTAGGTACGGCAATAGGCGGCCCGGCGGGCACGGCAATAGGCCAGATAGTAGCTTCAGAATTTGGCGGGGATTTGAACGCGCCCGACGATCTGGCAAACAAGATCATTACTGACCCTAATGCACGGGTAAAACTTGCTGAGATTGAATCTAACCAGAAAGTGCAATTACAGAATATTGCCATGCAAATGGCAAAAAATGACTTGGATGCGCAAACCCAGCAATTGCAAATAGCCGCACAAGATACCGCTGATGCGCGCAAGAATAACGTACAATCAAAAAGCATAATGCCTGAAATTATATCTTTTCTGGTCATTACGGGCATGTTCGGGTGCATATGGCTAGTAAGCATGTATAAGCAAGACAGTGTTGACCATGATGTGCTCTATATGCTTTTCGGTTCAGTCTCCGCGGCCTTCGGTTCGGTTATTCAATACTGGTTAGGTAGCAGTGCGGGTTCTAAAGTTAAAGATATGATGATACAGAGTAAAAAATAAGGGAAATAGCTATGCCTTTATTACCGGGCAAAAAAAATATAGGCCATAACATACAGGTTGAGGAAAAATCAGGGGCGCCGCATGACCAAGCGGTTGCTATTGCTTTACGTGAAGCAAACATAAAATCAGAAAATACCTGCCACCCTAACGGCGGTGAATTAGATGCCGCTATGAACCTAAAACCCACACCCGGTGTTAATCCTTTTGAACACCCGGAATCATTGAAGCCTTTTAACCCGTTCCCGGAAGAAAATAAAAACAAACCGGTAGCACAAGATAAGAACCCGTGAAAGAAATAAAAAATTTAATAAAGCGGCAAGAATTGCTTGATTGGCGCAAATTAAAACCTTTCCAACCGCAAAATTTGAAAGTATTAACAAAAGAAAATTACGATAGGTTACGTAACAGCCTATTAAAAAATAACTTCATTGCCGGTTTCCATGTATGGGCTGAAACAGACGGCACGGGTAAAACTGAATATTGGATTTTAGACGGGCACCACCGCAAATATGTTTTAGATGACCTTGCACGTGAAGGTTATACATTGCCCGCTACATTGCCTTGTAGCATTGTTGATGTTAGTGATAAAAAACAGGCTATAGAATTCCTGCTTACCTATTCTAGCGAATATGCACACCCTGACCCTTTAGGGGTTAGTGAATTTATCCATACAAATGACCTTGATTTCGATACCTTGGCCGGTTTTATTGATCTACGCGGTGTTGATATCCTTGCCCTTAAGCTGGATTCGGTTGACACGCCGGTTGTATATGAAGAAAAAAAATCACTATCAGACCGCTTCCTTGTGCCGCCCTTTAGTGTGCTTGATGCGCGCCAAGGTTATTGGCAAGAACGAAAACGTAGCTGGTTAAATATAGGCATAAAAAGTGAATTAGGGCGCGGTGATAATGTATTATTTGATACCGAGGAAATAACTACACCCGGTTTGAATTTTTACCGCGATAAAACCAAGGTTGAAAAGGCGCGCACATACGGCCGCGGCTTAACAAGCGGTAACAAGTACGGTAAGTGTTTAGAAACGGGCATAGGCGCAAAATACGGCCGCGAAGAAATGACGGGCACTAGCGTTTTTGATCCCGTGCTTTGTGAATTAGCTTATAGGTGGTTCAGCCCGCCCGGCGGCACGGTAATAGACCCCTTTGCGGGGGGCAGCGTACGCGGTATTGTTGCGGCTAAAGTAGGGCGGTTGTATGTAGGGGTTGAACTACGCGCTGAGCAGGTTGAGGCTAACCGCTTACAATGGGATGAAATAGGCCGGGGTGATGAAGCGGCACCGGTATGGCAAATAGGTGATAGCCGTTATATTAAAGAATATGCTAAAGGCGTTGAGGCTGATTTTGTTTTTAGTTGCCCCCCGTATGCTGACCTAGAAGTGTATAGTGATAACCCGGCTGATATTAGTACCTTAGAATACAGTGAATTCATTAAAGCATACCGCTTAATCATTGCTGAAACTTGCGGCTTGTTAAAGAATGACCGCTTTGCGTGCTTTGTAGTAGGTGATGTACGCGCTAAGGACGGTACATACCGCAATTTTGTAAGTGATACTATACAGGCATTCATTGATGCGGGTTTGAAACTTTACAATGAAGCAATCCTAGTTACCGTAGCCGGTTCATTACCTATACGCGCCGGTAAACAATTTACGGCCGGGCGTAAATTAGGCAAAACACATCAAAACGTTTTAGTATTTGTTAAGGGTGATGCAAAACGGGCTACTGAGGCTTGCGGTGAGGTTGAGGTTTATGACCCTACGGAAGAAGCAAGCGAAAGTGAAACAGACGATGATTTCTAATCTATATCTTATAGCGTGCCTTAAGTGCTTTTATGCCGTTATCAAATAGCATATTAGGGTCTTTCCCCAACTGTATATAAAACTCAGGGCTAATATAGGCCGCCCATGCTGTAGTGATATCGCGCTTATGTTCGCCTAATTGGGGAAATTTAGCGGCTAGCCTTAACGCTTCTACCCAGTTTTCGGCAAGCATATATTTTTTCAGGCGGTTAAATTTGGTTTCCATAATACATATTTTGTGCATTATTAATACACTGAATAATAGCTGATAGGTTAAAAATTGTCCAGCCTATGCTTTGTAGGATTATGGCTAGGAGTTTAAAAAATGAGCAGAAATAAGATACCTAAGACAATAACTATACAACGTGAAAAAGATGTTTGGGATTATAGACTAAAAGGTTGGACTTATGAACGCATAGCCGAAAAAATAGGCATAAGTACGCACGGCGTTTGTAAAATATTAAAACGCTTACACGACCGGTACCGCAAACAACACCTTGAAGAAATCGAGCAAATAAAATCTGAACAGATTAGCCAGCTTGAAGATATGTTCTTTGAAAGTAGGGAGGCTTGGGAGCGGAGCAAATTACGGGATAAAATTGAACGCATAAAGCGCGCTGTAAAAATTAATGAAAAAGATAAATCCATTGCCGCGGTTTCTGATGTGGGTGATTTGAATATAGAACAGCGTGACCAAGACGGTGACCCGCGTTACCTTGAACAATGCCGTAAGTGTTTAGAGGATATCAGGAAAATAGCCGGTGCCGATGCGCCTATAAAATCAGAAAGCAAGGTTAAATTTGAAAGTGATCTTGCTAAAATGTCAGATGATGAACTTATACAAGAAGCCCTCGCAACCGTTAACGCCGCAACAACGCAAACGCTTAATGGGGATAATACAGGCGAGGAAGAAAATCAGGAGTAGGTTAAAGCCTAACCCGGGCCCGCAAACCGCGGCTTATGAATGCAAGGCTGATATTTTGTTCTACGGCGGTTCAGCCGGGGCCGGCAAGAGTTTTCTTTTATTATTACTTGCGCGGTATCAACATACCCGTTCTATTATCTTCAGGCGCGAGTACCCGCAATTAAAAGGGATTGAGGAAGAAAGTTATAAATTGTTTTCAGATATCGGTCGGTATAACCATTCTGAAAAAGTATGGCGTTTGAATGACGGGCGGTATATTGAATTCGGTGCGGTACAGCTTGAGAAGGATAAGGAAAAATACCAAGGTAGAGCACACTCTTTGAAGTGCTTTGATGAAATAACCCACTTCTCTAAAAGCCAATTCCAATTTTTGATAGGCTGGACACGTAGTACCGACCCTAATGAACGTTGCCGAATCGTTTGTACGGGCAACCCGCCCACATCGGCTGAGGGCGATTGGGTAATTGATTACTGGGCGCCTTGGTTAGATGAGAAATACCCTAACCCCGCGGCACCGGGTGAGCTACGTTGGTTCACGACATTGGACGGACGGGATGTTGAGGTTGCAAGCGGCGAACCTTTTTTGCATAACGGCACATGGATTAAACCGCTTTCGCGTACTTTTATACCCGGCAAGGTTGATGATAACCCTTACCTTGCAAATACAAATTATAAAGCAAACCTGCAAGCATTGCCGCGTGAACTACGCGAAAAAATGCTAGAAGGCCGGTTCACCTCAAGCCGTGAAGACCATGCGCAACAAGTGATACCTAGCGCATGGGTACAGGCCGCACAAGCGCGTTGGCGTGAACGGCCCAAGCCTAACATGCCTATGACTTGCATGGGGGTAGACGTGGCAAGAGGCGGTGATGATAGGACGGTTTTAACCCCTCGTTACGGTAATTATTTCGGTGAACAGCATGTATACCCCGGCACCGCTACACCGGACGGCCCGGCGGTAGCCGCGCTGGTTTTAGAGCGTATCGAATATTGCACTTTCATCAACATTGACGTGATCGGTTGCGGTAGCAGTGCTTATGATTCATTAAAAGCAATGCAGGTAAAGGTTTACCCGTTAAATAGTGCCGCGGGTACGGAGGGGCGTGACAAAAACGATATGTTCGGCTTTTATAATAAAAGGGCTGAATGGTGGTGGCGTTTACGCGAGGCTTTAGACCCTGAGAACGGCGAGGAATTAGCGTTGCCGCCTAGCCGTGAATTATTATCTGATTTAACGGCTCCGCGTTGGCAAATGTCGCTACGCGGGGTACAGATTGAGAAAAAAGAAGACATCATTAAGCGTATAGGCCGTTCACCCGATTTGGGAGATAGTTTGGTTTATGCTAATGCGCTTGAGGGGGTTGATATTGCATTCGGTTCTTTTTAAGGCTTCGCTTTTTTCTTTTTAGCCCGCGGGCCGGGGTGCCGGCGTTTATAATGTTCCAATGCCTGCGGCTTTACAAGGTAAGTACCGGCAATCTTTTCGGCTTTGATCTTGCCGATTTTTATTTCATGCTGGACTTGGCGCACTGACATAGGGTGCCCTGTTTTTTCTGTTATATATGCGGCGACTTCATGTGTCGTTAGCAACTTCATGTTCTTAACTCCTTGCGTAAGATACTCCCTAATCTTAAATTAGGAAGCATGACAGAAAACGGGTTACCCTTAGTCAACGCCGGGTATTATTATAGGTAGTATAACATTATTGCGTTATCACGCATCATCACTACCTTTTTTATCAAAGGCGCCCAAGTCTATTGAGCTTATTTTACGTGTGCCCGTACTATCGGTTATATAGGTGCCGTAATCAACCGTGCCTACCCTGATTAAATGTTGCACATCATCTAGGGGCAAGAAACGTATTGATGCCTTAACCTCATCAAGCGTAAGCGTGCAGGGGCTATCATTACCGGTAAGCGTTGAACCGACAATGACCCCGTTGCCGGCATAGGGCTGGTACCCGTACTTTGAAGCAAAAAAATGTTGGGGGTTATTTAAAAGCCCCTCATCATTTACATAGCATACGTGTTTGCCGTCCGGGTATTCGAACCCTACGCATATATAGCCGTCAACAATAGCCTGCTTATCTTTCAGGTTGGAAACATCAACCTCAGTAACGGTACAATTTGTTACGTCAATTTTTATAGCGCGCATGGTTAGTTTCCTCCTCGGTTTGTAATTTTATTGTGCAAATCTTTCAGGGTTTTTAAATCAACCGCACGCCCGAAAGTTGTTTCATCACGTATAGCGGCGAGCTCGCGCTGTATCTGGTTTTCGACAGATAGGGCAAGCGCATGTAGCTCAGCGGGGTTAAAGGTTATAGATGTGATTTTCATGAGGATTACTCCTATTTATACTTTTTAACGAAATCGTCTAATGAACCGATAAAAATTGAATCCCAACTTTCTGATTCATAATTCCATTTGAATGCTTCAACACGTAATTTTTTATTGTGCATTAGTATTTCGTAACGGTAATCAAGGTCACCGTGATCGTTAAAGTGCGTTGTTAAATAAACATCACCGCCTGGGTACGCCCTTTCAAGTGTTTTACGCGTTTGCTTGTTTGCGGCAATAAACGCGGCCGCAAATTCGCAAGCCTCATAACGCGGTAGGGGCCAAGCATAATCAATAGCATTTTTGATAAAGACAGCCGCCCCGGCGGGGTAGCCGTCAAAATGCTTGTATACATGGTATGCCTCAATGTCCGGTGTACCTGGTTCTTGTTCTATGAATGTATAAACAGCGCGGGTACTCATGGCGGTTACTCCTTAATAGTCGTTACGGTGAAACGGAATTCCTGCTGTGTGTACGAATACTTGTCATAAATATTCGGTTGTTCTTCATGTAACAGCTGGGTATCAAGGCGCGTAACTTCGATAGGCATATAACTTGCTGATACACTGCCGTCCTTGTTTGCGTAGACAGGGTGTGATTCGAAGTAAGATTTCACTAATGCCTTTTTAAGCTTTTCCTTTTCATCGGTTAGGCGTTTGATCTGGTCACTTAACGCTTTGTAATGTAAAAGCTCGCGTTCTATTGCGGCTTTTGCTATGACTTGTACTTGTGCGGTTTTCATGTTCGTTATCCTCGTTTATGTTTAATTTATTATCTTTACCCTCACTTTAATTATAGCGCATATACGCAATAATTCAAGTCCGGCAACGATAAATTATCAAATAAATAAGTTTTTGATATTTATAATTATTTATGAAAATCAGGGCATTTTAATCGCATGGGAATCAAAGACGGTTTTAAGGATATAGTTTCGCGCGTCAAAAAAAACGGCGCGCGCAAGAAAACCGTGCCCCGGCGTGATACCGTACCCTATGCGCGTACCTTACAACTGGGCTTGATGTATAGTCAGAAGGTAATAGTTAAGCCTACGCCCCCGAATATTCGCTATTTCTCGCGCACCCCCTATGCGCGGCAAGCAATACGGCGTATTAAAGACCCGCTTTGTAGTTTGAAGTTCGACATTAAGCCGATTGACGATACCAAGCCTAACCGCTATTTGCTTAAACAGTGCGCCGTTGCGAAAGCGTGCTTTGAACACCCGAACAATGAAGACAACTGGCGCAATTTTTTAGGGCAGATAGTTGAGGACTGGCTGGTATTCGGTGCGGGTGTATTTGAACAGCAGTTAAGCAATGACCCGGTGCGCCCCTTATGGATGTGGCCGGTTGACGCGCAAAGTATCCAGATTTACCCCGCATGGTCAGGGGCTAAAAATGAGGCGCGCTATGTCCAAACGCTCGGCTATACCAATGTCGGCTGGCTTGAGGGGCGACAATTGCGTGACGATGAGCTGTCTTATATTAAGGCAAATGCTAGCACCGAAACCCCTTACGGGTTCGGCGCACTTGAAATCGCATTCAACACAATTAATCGCCAGCTTGGAGTTGCTGATTTTGCGGGCAACCTCGCAACCAACGCGCAACCGAAACAAATCCTGTTCATGCCCGGATTAACGCCTGAAAAAATCCGCGAGTTCCGCACTTACTGGATAAATGAAGTTGAAGGGCAGGGCATAACGCCTATGGTGGGCGGTAAGGATAAGCCTGAGGCGGTGCAATTGTTCCCCGGCGGTGATGAAGGTTTATTTCTGGAATACCAGCAATTTGTTATCCGTGAAATTGCGACAGCGTTCGGTTTAAGCCCTATGAACATGGGCATTGAACAAGATGTAAACAGATCAACGGCTGAGGTATCGGCTGACCGCGACTGGGATAATACAATAGTGCCGCTTGCTGAGTTAATCAGTACATACATAACAAGGCATGTATTGCACGCACTTTTAGGTTATTACCAACTTGAATTCAAATTTGAAGCGTTATATCGCGAAGATGAAGAAAGTTTGGCCAATATTTACCAGACTTACTACAAAAATAATGCAATCACGCCGAACGAACACCGTGCTGAATTAGGCAAACCGCCTATGCAAAGCGAATGGGGTGATAAAACATTTGCTGATTTCCAGATAGCTATGTCAGCGGCGCGCGGTACGAAACAATTAAAAGACCCCGATTTGCCAGACGGCGGCGGTGGTGAAGCTGTGCAAGAAGAAACTGAAAACCCCGATGACTTAGGTAATTCCGACAACCCCGAATCAGAAGATTAAGGAGTTTCACCATGCCTTTAGAGATTAAAAATATTGAAGCCGCTGACGGCTCCAATTTCGCATATAATGACCGTGTGGTAATGGGTGCGCAATTCAACCTTGTTAATAACAGTTCCCCCGGTGCTATTGCTAGTGTTGCTGTGGATGCCGCGGGTAGTTATGAAAGCTTGCCGGTTATCGGTACAACAGGTAACGGGTCAGGCGCCACGCTGGTTGCAAAAATGAAAGCATTGACGGCCGTTGTTGCCGCCGCGGGTACGGGTTATTTGCCCGGTGATACGATTACGTTAACGGGGGGCACATTTACTACGGCGGCGGTAATGACAATTGATACGTCTAAGCTCGTCAGTGCCGCGGTAAATGCCGCGGGTACCGGCTATGCACCGACTGATACGATTACTTTAGCGGGCGGTGTTGCGACGACAGCGGCGGTATTGTCCGTTGCTACCACCAAGTTAATTAGCGCGGCGGTAGATGCACCCGGTTCAGGTTATGATGTTGCGGACACGATTACGTTAGCGGGCGGTGCGGGCGCGACAAAAGCCGTTTTGACTGTTGATAATGCCCAGCTTGTTAGCGTGGCACTTGATGCGGCGGGTTCAGGTTATGCACCGGGCGATACGATTACGCTTGCCGGCGGTACCGCGGGCACTAAAGCGGTAGTCACGGTTGATACCGTATCTAGCGGCGCTATCGCAACCTTCCATATATCAGACGCCGGTGATTATACTGTAACCGCCACCTCATTTACGCAAGATAGCACTAGCGGCGCGGGTACCGGTGCGACTTTTGATACCGGCCTTTTCGGTGTGCTTGATTTTACCGTATCAACAGCCGGTAGTTATACAACCAACGCGGCGGCATTTACCCAAGATTCAACAACAGGTTCAGGCACAGGCGCTACGTTTGATACAACTGTTTTCGGTGTTAACACCTTCACTATCGCAAACGCGGGCGCTTACCAGACTAACGCCGCAAGCTTTACACAGGCCGCTACTAGCGGCGCGGGCACCGGCGCGACTTTTAACACGACAGCTTACGGTGTTAACACATTCACTATTTCAACGGCGGGCAGTTATTCAGTATTGCCTAGCGACCCGGTAGCACAAGGGTCAACAAGCGGTGCCGGCACGGGGGCTACATTCAATATTAATACCTGGGGTTTAACCGCGGTAACGGTCAGCGCGGGCGGTACCGGGTATGATAGCGGTTCAGATGTGACATTCACCGGGGGCGGCGGTAGCGGCGGTGCGGCGGCAACAATTACGCTGGGTTCGCAAGCGGGTAATGCCGTAACGGTGCCCGTAGCGTTTGCGGCAAACGCTAATTTGCCCGCTGAATACGGGGTGTTCGTTAACCCCGGCCAAGATTGCCGCTGGTATGTAGATAATAACTCTAAAACAGCGACCGGCTTTAACGTCATTTTAACCCCGGTTACGGGTAGTGATGTGATCGCCGCGGGCCACATTGACGTATTGTTAGTAGGGTAATGAATAATGGCAAAACATGACCATAACAACACGGCGCAGGCTAGACAGTTTGCGCCTAACGGTGAGCATAAACAGGCAATGCCTTTAGAACGCAAAGAAGCTGAACACCGTGCGGCGCGTGACCCTAATGTTGCGCTTTTGCCGGGTAAAAGCATTGCTTTGAATAACGGCTTGTTAGGCGATATTGAGGCGGCCATATTGGAAGCTGAAAAAGCGGGTAAATACGCCTATGCCGGGCAATTAATTAGCATCATGAATAAATACTCGGCATTAAAACATGAGCTAATACAGGCGCGTGAATACCCTGGGATTATTGAAACAGCTTTCTATCAAAAAATGATGTCAATTTATTGATTCGATTTACTCCGTAAAAGACGTGCCCCGGTAATTTTTATCGGGGCTTTTTTTTAGGTAAAAATACAAATGACGTTTTCAGAATTCAAATGTTGGTTTGATGGTTTTTGCCATGCCATAAACAAAAGGCCCACAGCCGAACAATGGGAAATGATAAAAGAAAAATTAGAAAATGTAAGCGCGCATACCCGCACCACTTTTGTTACTGAAATGAACCAATGTCAAAACTTACCCGTTTATGCACCGTATTGCCACACGCCTAATATTGATGATGGAGGCCACGCGGTATGTCTTTAACCAAAGAAAAGCGCGATGCTTTGGATGACAGTGATTTCGCCGTACCTGAAACACGGCAATTGCCTATTAAAAATACGAACAATGACAAAATTCATACGCGAATGGCGTGGCAAATGCTAGATAGAACGAAAGGTTTAACTGATGAACAACGCAACCTGGCACGCGAACGTATTTTGCGACGCGCGCATGAACTAGGCATGGATACAAGTGAATGGGAAAACCATAAAGCATCAGATGATAATGATGATGAATATTTTGAAGGCGCGAATTTTTCATTTTCCGCGCTTGCTATGGAAATACCTGACAAAGTAGTTGACCACCCGAACCAAGTGCCCTTCAAGGGCGTATTAACAAAACTTGATGAGCCTAGTGATAACCCGTTAAACGGCTCAAACGGAAAGCGTGTCGTTATACCTAAAGGGGTAGCTGAGGAAGCGTTACCTAGTTTGCTAGGGATGGCTATTGATTTTACTGATGACCTTACGGGGCATGATGTAAAAAAGAAAATAGGTTTAATCACAGAAGCTAATATTATCGGTAATGAAATACAAATAGCGGGATTTTTTTACGGCGCAGATTTCCCTGATGAGGTCAAGCGCATTCACGCTGAAAAAGCGCAACTGGGTTTTAGTTATGAAGCCCAAGCGCGAGTACGCAACATGAATGATGACCCCCTAGTGGTAAAAAACTGCGTATTCACCGGAGCGGCCGTACTTTATAAAGATTGTGCCGCTTACACCACCACCTCATTAACAGCGAAATCGGAGAAGACTAACATGAATGATAAAGCCCAAGATAAGCCTAGCAAAGGGGCTGATAAGCCCGCTATTGAGAGCAAGGTTGTCGAAATGCTGGAAAGTATTTCTAGCCGTATTGAAAAAATCGAAGCCTCTATGGAAAAGAAAGCGGATAAAATTGAAGCGGGTTCAGTACAGGCAATGATTAAGCCCCATGCTGATGCTTTGCGCAATTGCGCCGCCGGTATGCAAGCCGCGGGTATCGGTATGCACGCCGAACGCGGGCACGTCAACCTTTTAAATAAAATGGCTGACCATATGGAAGCGCAAGCCGTATTAGGGCAGGTGCCGCATATATACCAAGCGCCTGATTTCCTCTATGCGGGCAAAGCCGATGAAAAGAAAGATGACATAAAGACGAATAGCACAATCAAAGATTTGAAAGATGCGATTGCGGGTATCACTTCACAGCTTTCTGATATTCAGAAACAGCAATTCCATGCGGCTAGCGAACCTGAACGCAAGACAATTACACCCGCTATTGCCAAACTTTTAGCTAAAGCCGGTATCACCGCTGATGATGCTGAAGGCAAAAAGTTAACGGTAGAAGAAGTTGATAAATTGCTTGCCAATAAAGGTTTGCCGGTTGCTACACGTATTGCGGCAAAAATGGAACTGAAAGAAACCGGAAGAATGGTTTAACCCCTATAGAAGCCGTTAATAGGCGCATTAAATTAAGGAGATTTTGAAATGACCGATGCTAATTTTATTAGTATGCAAGCCGCCGCGGATTTCTTAGGGCCCGGTGCAATCGAAGTGCCTGATTTCGAATCTGAGATCATGGATATTGTCCGTAGAAATTCTGTCGTCATGCAACGTATGCCTACCATGAAAGCGACAGGCCACCCGCACCGTTACTTTGAGCAGACCGCTATTGCACAAGGTGCGTTTACTGACCCGCGTAATATTGCGCCCACCCCCGCGGTACCTACCCGTGTTGAAAGGTCGGCATATATCAAAGCGATTACCAACCAGACAAACATTTCACTGTTTGATAAGGAAGTAACACAACAGCAAAACCAGTTTGCTTATATTGTAGGCCGTGATTTGGAAGATATTATTAACGGTATTGAGGTGGTGCGCGGTGCCGCGCTTTGGAACGGTAATGATACCAGTTTGACCACCCCTACCACTAACCAGTATGTAGGTTTGTTAACACAGATCACACAGACCAGTGTTATAGCGCCGGGTGCTAGCATTATTGACGGCTTGAAAGCGCAGGTCGCCGTAATGATAGCAAACCAAACATACAAAAATAGACCGTCAGCAATTATCGTAAACCCGGTATTAGGCGATTACCTTGACCGTGAGGCAAAAGCGGCGCAAATCACCTTCGGGAGTGCCGAGGTTGTAGCGGGTGTAAAGGTAAAAACCCTTTCAACACAGGCGGGTGAGTTGCCTATTATCCCCGACCCTTATTTGCCGAGCGCGGCGGGTGCGGCTTACGGTTTTAGTGCGCCCCCGGCGGGCAACCTGAACTATTTTGCGGCAATCCTTTCTGAACAGTTTATCGAGATTCCGTATATTAGCGGCGATAGCGATAACCCTAACCCTAGGTTGTTCCAGTTAGGTTTGACCAGCAATTTAAGCGGGCAGTATGTGGGAATTAAATTTGATTGCGTCGTCGCGAAAGGGGCTTCATATGCTCATAGCATAGTAGCCGTACAGCGTCCGTAATCTTTAAAAAAGCGTTCCTGAAAACAATACGGTCTTACCCTTCATATCCGTGCATCCCTTTCCGTGTGCAACCCTGTTAGGTTAGGGCCGTATTGCTATGGGAGTTTTAATTATGAAAGTCTATTACCCCGGTAATAGGGAAAACATCCGTTTGTATGTTCAACCGGGCATTGACCACCCTGAAACAAGTGAATGGTTTGAGGGGGGTAAGCCTAAAATGTTTGAAGTTCATTTCAAAAACCAAGTTGCTGAGGTGGATGACAATATCGGACAATACTTGCTTGATAAAAAACTGGCAATCAAGTCCTTGTCACGCATCATTACGAACGTCAGCAATAAATTTAAGAGGGCAAAGTGAAAATGAGCCAAGCATATAACCCAGCTGATGTGCATACCCCCTATGATGTCGGGCAAGTATTACAAGCTGAGATGTCTTTAAGTGATATGGGGTTGGTTGATACGGTACCCGCAAATGACAGCATTAATAGCAACCTGCTATTCATGAACGGGTATAAGTTTTTTGCATTCGCATTGACCAGCACGCAAAACGGTGACATAAGCATCCAGCGTTATGTAGACAGGGCGGGGCTTATTGCGCAGGGCGCGGCGTTAACAGGTTCATTAACGGCGGCCACCCCTTTTGTTTATACGCTTACTGATACGAAGCCTTTCCAATCTATGAAAATAACTATTAACAATAGTGCGGGCAGTGATGCCGCATTAACAAATGTTTTACTATTAATGCAGGCGAATTAACTATGCCTAGCGCGTATTTGCAAGGTGATGATAAAGCCCTATACGGCGCGCCTAGCGCGACTGACCAGCAAATAGCGGTTGCCAGCACGTTAATTGACGGCAATTTGAACCGTAGGGAAGGGCTTATTTGGGCGCCTGACGGCAACGGTAACCCGTGCTATATGGTAGCGCCTAAACCTACGATCACGTTGACCGCCACGCAGGCCGTAACAGCGGGGCAAAATGTCAATGTAACTGTTACGGGCGCATTTAATGCTATACAACAGGGGTTTGTTTGCATATTAGATCGCGCCACATCAAATCTCACTGAGGCATGTATCGTCAACCAAGTAACGGTAAATCAGGCGGGAAACGGCGCGACAATTCAGCTAAAAAATGTACAATTTAATCATTTAAACGGGTGTTTGCTAGAATTTGGGCTAACGATTTACGAAGAAAAGCAAATGCCGCAAGGGCGGCCGTTAACCAATATGTCCAAGCATCCCGTGGTTAATGTTTTATCGGGGCAGGGCCGGTACGGTTATGCGCGGCGCGGTACCAGTTCAGTCAATATCAATGTTTACAATTTACTTGCGACTGTCACGATGTTCGGCGGGCCGCCTATATGGGAAATATTCGATCAAAGCATGGTGGGGGTTGACCCGCAAACGGGGCAATTGTGGCTACCCGCGGGTATTCTAATGGCCTATTACACCGAGGTACGTGTCAATTATATCGCCGGTTACACTTATGACAGCTTGCCGCCTGAAATAAAGCAAGCGTGTGCCAATGTCATTAATGCCATGAATTATATGCCGCTGAACGGGGCAATAAAAAGCCTGCGCGCGGGTGATACCGCTATTGAACGTGCCGCGACTAGCTATTTTGATGACGATACATTACGCCTTATAGCCCCTTACCGCGCCAGCAATTACGCATAATAGGTGCAAAGCATGTCATTCATCTACCCGCGTACTATCAGTATTAGCCGCCCGAACCCGACTACGGGCATAGGTGCGTTACCTTACCAAGGGTTAGACCCTACGGATGAAACCGTATTATTTACGGGCATACCGGCAAGCATACAAAGCCGCGGGGCTACCGCTAACAAAGCCGGGTTGCCGGCTGATACAAAGGGCACGCCGGTATGGGTCATTATTATACCGCTACAGTATTGCCCTAACGGTTCGATACTTGAGCGTGATGTGATAACGGATGATTTGGGCAACCGCTACCAAGTAGCGGCGGCGTATTGGAATTCATTAGGCTACCAATGCGAAAGCGAGAAACTACAAACTTGAAGAAAATATCATCGTTCCCTATCCCTAAAAAGAATGATTCCTTCACATTGGAAGGTAGGCCGTTTACGGTAAGGGATGTTAATACTTTCCAGAATAATGACGGGCAATATGTCGCGCAATGCAATATTGAAACACCCGGCTGTGAAATTTTAATGATAATGACGGCGGCAAAACCCTTTAAATCGGAATGAATAAATGGCGAATGTTTATGATGTCGAGACGGCGCTAGCCGCATTGATACAAACCGCCGTTTACCCTAACGGTACCGCCGCACCTAGCGTGGCCAATTGTGATGTGCGTATTTACCCCGGCGAACCGTTACCGGGCACGTTAGACCCTGATTTATTAGCACGCAAAGCGCATGTCACCGTATTCCCCGGCACATCACGTTATACCACGCGGTTTGAAACCGATTGGCAATCAGCATTATTAAACATACAAACACTATTTGTAAGCACTGATTTTGCAACGCTTACGGTAACTATTACGGGTACCGTAACGGTGCCGCAAACCGTCATGGTCATTGTTGACGGTACGGGGTATGCCTATGCCGTGGTAGCGGGTGATACCCTTAATAGTATTGCCGCAACCTTGGCAAATGCGATACCGGGTGCTACGGCTAATGCAAATGTGCTAACCGTAGCAACGGCAAAAAGCCTAGATGCGCAAATTTCCATACAGGGCACGACAGGGCGGGAGCTTGCGCGTGAATTGCGTACTATGCGCATAAGTATTTGGGCGCCTACGCCCGCGGTGCGCGCAACATTAGGCAATGCAATAAATGTCTATTTGGCCTCGGTATACCGCTTCATATTGCCTGATAATTACTATGCGCATTTAATGTTTACGGGTTCGCACGAATACGACATCCTTGAAAAAGTATTGTGCTATAAGCGCGAAGTTTTCTTTGATTGTGAATATGCGGTAACGCAAACACTCACTACCGCAACGGTTGCCGATAATATTGTAAACGTGGTGCGCGTGTTTGAAATATAAGGGCTAACCTGTGGCTGATATTTACGATGTGCAAAACACATTGACAGTATTGGCCGCAAATGCCTTATACCCTAACGGCTTAAATGCCCCTAGCGTAGTAAATACCGATGTAAGTATTTATCCCGGATGGCCCCTGCCTAAAACACTAGATGCGGCACTGACGGCACGGCAAGTGCATATATCCATTTTTCCTACGGTCATGGCGCGCGCCACTACGCGGTTTGATACGCAATACCTTGCTGAAACGGTTAACCCGGCAACCCTTACATTGACCGCGGATGATGAAGCAAGAACAATCACTGTGGGCGGCACAATAAGCACGCCGCAAACATGCCTGTTAAAAATAAACGGGTATGATTATGCTTATAGCGTGCAAGCGACTGATACATTAAATACAGTGGCCGCGGGCATTGCTACATTAATACCCGGCGCTTATGCTACGGGCAATCTAATATTTTTAAGCGCATTACGCTCAATCACGGTAAATATTAGCACAAGCGGTACAGCAAGCCGTGAGTTTGCCCGTGAGGAGCGGGTGCTTTTCATGAGTTGCTGGTGCCCTACGCCGCAAATACGCGCCGCCGCGGTACAAACACTCAATACAGCTTTTGCGGCAACACCCCGTATCGTATTACCCGACGGTTATTACGCGCACCTTGTTTGCACGGGCACGCGTGATGTTGATGAATTGCAAAAGGTAAAGTGTTACCGCGGTGACCTTGAACTAACGGTTGAATATGCAATTACGCAAACCGAAACCGCCTATACCGTAGGCGAGAACATTGCCAATGTAAACCTTGAACCTGTATTGCCCGCAGGAAAGTTATTACTTTTCACTGGTGGCGATTTCTTATTACTCAATTCACAAAACTACGGATTGTTAGAGTGAGAATATGGCCACACCTGAAAATTTGAATGTAAAGCAGGTTTACGATAACAACCCGTCTGATACGTTGTTAGATGATGATTTGTTTTACTTAGGGCGAGCGCCTTACGGGCAAGCGAATGATATGGCGGTACGGGGTGCCGTATTAAAAAATGCAATACGCGCAACATGGGTTACGGTGACCGATGCCTATGTTTTATTGCAACCCAATGTGAATTACATCATAAACCGCCCGTCATTGGTTATGCTTGCCATGCCTGCTAGTGCCGCTGTGGGTGCCAGCATTAAGATTCTGAATATAAATAGCGGCGGTTGGCAAATAGCGCAAAATACAGGCCAAAACATTATTTTCGGTGACAAGAACACAACCACGGGGCCCGTAGGTTACCTAGCCTCAGCAACTAAAGGTGACAAAATAGAATTAACCTGCGTGATTGAAAATAGTATGTGGTTTGTTGAAGGGGTTATCGGGAACATAACATTTGCATAATCAGGAGTTTTATACATGGCAACAAATAACGCTATCAACACTAGCACTAATCAATTTTTACAAATTGCTAATGATCTTAATGATGTAAACAATGCCGTTACGGCATTTAATAATATCAGCCCTTTGACTACCAAGGGTGATTTGATAGGCTTTGACGGTAGCGATAATGTCAGGGTGGCCGTAGGCACGAATGATTATTATTTGGCGGCCGATAGTACAGCGGCGGCGGGTTTTAGCTGGAAAATATTACCTACCAGCCTTTTGCCGTGGACGGTCGTTAGCGGCACTACACAAGCCGCCGCGGTGAATAACGGCTACATAGCAAATAATGCCGGCTTGGTGACGATAACATTGCCTAGCACCGCGGCCGTCGGTAGCGTTTTCCATATTGTCGGGTTAGGTGCGGGCGGTTGGAAGCTCGCACAAAACGCGAGCCAGTTAATCAATTTCGGTAGTGTGGTTACGACAACAGGCACAAGCGGTTACTTACAATCTACAGATGTATCTGATAGCGTTTACCTAGTTTGCGTTGTAGCAAATACAACATTCAAAGTATTATCAGCCATCGGAAATATCACATACGTTTAACATTAAGTTAAAGGGTGTGGTATATGGCTACAATAAATGCTATTAATTCGCCTATATTAAACTGTATTTCATCCGGTCGTTTAACCTTAACATCAAATACGCCTGTTACGACATCTGATGTTACAGGTGCCACAACTGTTTATTACACCCCCTATATAGGCTGTGTTGAAAGCGTATATAACGGTACCGTTTGGGAGCTATTAACTTTTACACAGCTTTCAATATCAGTTCCGTCTACTACCAATACTAATTATGATGTCTTTGTATATAACAACGGCGGTGTGCTAACAGCCGCTTCGCCCGTAGCTTGGACGAACGACACTACACGCGCGACCGCGCTTGCTTACCAAGACGGTGTGTTAGTGAAAAGCGGTGATGCTACTAGGAAATTCATAGGCTCATTTAGGACGGGTAGTGTTAGCGGGCAGGTTGCTGATTCAAAATCATTTCGTCATGTATCAAATTATTACAATAGAATTTCTAGACCATTATTAGTAACTGATAGTACATCATCGTGGACATATACTAGTAGTTCATTCAGACAAGCTAGGGCAAATTCAGCAAACCAATTGGATGTGCTTATTTGTTATGCTGAAGATGAAATTTATATATCAGTTCAAGGTTTATGGCAAGGTTCATCAACTGGAGCCAGCGGTAATTTGGGTATAGGTATTAATTCAACATCTACTAATTCAAGTTCATTAAATTCTAATATGCAAACTGCTGTTGGTAATGTTGCAAGATATATGTCGTTGGCAATTTACAATGATATCCCGCCTACGGGTAGAACAACATTTGTATGGTTAGAATCTGGCGCAAATTCAGTTACTTTTTACGGTAATCAAAATTCAGGGATACATGGCATTGTTAGGAATTAAAAATGGATTTAATTGAATTTTTACATAAAAAAATTAATGCTTTATGTCCTATAGTTGGTGT
This sequence comes from Aquicella siphonis, assembly GCF_902459485.1. Taxonomy (NCBI): domain Bacteria; kingdom Pseudomonadati; phylum Pseudomonadota; class Gammaproteobacteria; order Legionellales; family Coxiellaceae; genus Aquicella; species Aquicella siphonis. The sequence goes on along the minus strand of NZ_LR699119.1, from coordinate 1,359,032 downwards.
CAGCATAGGAGATGAAGATAATAAAAATACATGGGAGATTCATTATTCTGATATAGCTACAAATGCGCAAAAACTAGCCGCTCTTAATGTATTAAATAATTTTGTGTGGGATATATCAACCAAAGCACAAGCATTAAAATTAAAATTAATTTCTGAATATCAGGATGAACCATTATATAAAAAAATGTTTAAACAGTATTTAATTAATAATCCTGCAGCCACATTCTCTGATTATATTGATTATTTGAATAGTTAAATTTAAGGATTAATTATGGCCGTTTATAAATTAATGGTGGTAAGCCCGTTTGAAAAATATAAACGCGGTGATTACATTTACGAACAGGAATTTGTAGAAAAGATTTTAGACCCTAATAGCCCGTTTCATGAATACAACAACAAAGTAAGAAAAATCTTGCTATCTGAAAATGAAAAGAAGGTTTACGGAAAACCTGAAAAAGTAAAGTCAGGTGATGCACATGAAAAGCCGTTGCGCATTGAATCAATCAAGGACGATGGCAATAAGTCGTCCAAACCCTATAGGAGAATTTAACAATGACTGTCTTACCCCAAGGCAATTATAACACCAATGCGTTAACGGTACCTGATTTGTATATTCAGATCGTAGCACCGCAAAATGCTTTTATTAACGGTATACCGACAAACATTATGGGCGCCGTAGGCACCGCATCATGGGGGCCGGTTAATAGTCCGCTAGGTGTCAGTACGGTTAATGATTATATACAGTCATTCGGGCCTATCCTTACCAACAAATATGACATGGGTACGCACGTGGCAATGGCCTGTTTACAAGGGGCTAATAACATTAAGTGCGTGCGTGTGACGGACGGTACTGATACCGCCGCTAGCGTTGCCGTATTGGATACCGCGGGTAGCCCGGCTACGGGTTTGACGCTTAATGCCTTATATACGGGTGAGGTGGGCAATACGATCAAGGCAACTGTTTCGGCCGGTACTTCAAGCACCGTTGCAACGCCTAGTTACAAATTAACTTTGGCTATCCCCAACGGTTCACCTGAAATTTTTGACAATATTAGCGGCTCAGGCGCAACGATTTGGGAGAACATGACAAATGCCGTGAACCTAGGGCAGGGTGCCATCAGGCCGCCCTCACAGCTTTGCACCGCATCGTTGGCCACCTATATTTCATCGGTATCTGTAACCGCGGCGGGTAGTTATGCCACATTGCCGACTTTAGGCACTACGGGCAACGGGTCGGGCGCGGTGTTGGTGCCTACCATGAAAGCGGTATCGGCAACCGTAGCGGCGGCGGGTACCGGGTATGTACCGGCTGACACCATTACCGTAACCGGCGGCACCCATACGGTCAATTCAATTTTTGAAGTGGCCACCACCAAGCTGGTAAGCGTTGCGGTAGATTCGGGCGGTTCAAATTATCAGGTGGGCGATACCATTGTGTTAGCGGGCGGCACCGCTACCACCGCCGCTATTTTAACCGTTGAAACGGTTAGCGGCACCGCCGTTGCAACGGTTTCAATAAGCAATGCCGGTGCATACACGGCAAATGCGGCCTCATTTACCCAAGCGGCTACCTCCGGCGTGGGCACGGGCGCTACCTTCGATACTACCGTATGGGGCGTAAATACAGTAACGGTTGATACCGCCGGTGCGTATACCGCGTTACCGTCAAGCCCGGTAGCACAAGGTTCGACATCAGGTGCGGGCACCGGGTGTACGCTTACTGTGCTTTGGGGCCTCTTGTCTGTAGCGGTCAGTGCGGGCGGTTCAGGTTATGATTCAACATCCGCCCTATCAGTAACGGGCGGCGGCGGTTCAGGCGGCGCAACGGGTACTCTCTCTTTAAGTTCACCCCTTGCACCGGCATTAAGCACCTACACCCTAAGCGGGGGTACAAACGGCAATAACAATGTCGTCGATAATACCCTAATAGGGCAAGACGTGGTGCCGCGCAAAGGCATGTACGCCTTACGCAACAGCGGCGCTAGCGTAATTGACCTTTGTGATGTGACAGACAGCACTACTTATACGACACAGATTGCCTACGGCTTGAGCGAAGGCGCTGAAATGATCATGACGGGCGCCGCCGGGCAAAGCATAAGTGCCGCTATTACCGCCAAACAGACTGTAGGGGCTGATAGTTATGCCGGTAAAATAATGATAGGTGACTGGTGCTATTTCAATGACCCGTACAATAACGTGTTAAGGCTGGTCAGCCCGCAAGGCCCTATTGCCGGTATTATTTCGGTATTAAGCCCTGAGCAGAGCGACCTTAACAAACCGTTATACGGGATTACGGCAACACAGACCACCTATGCTAACCAAACATACAGCCCTAGCGATTTGCAATTGATTGCAACCGGCGGTTTGGATGTCATCTATAACCCCTCACCCGGCGGCCAATATTTTGCGGCCCGTTTCGGTCGCAATTGCTCAAGCAATGCGGCTGTAAACGGCGATAACTATACCCGCTTAACAAACTATATTGCCTATTCATTAAATGCGGTGATGGGCCAGTTTGTCGGGCAGTTACAGACCGCCTCACTACAATTACAGGCCAAGACGACATTGCAAGCATTTTTAGGCAACTTGCAACGCCTAGGCATGATAGGTACATCAGACGGTTCGCCCGCGTACCAAGTGGTGCTTGATAGTAGCAATAACCCGCAAAGCCGTGTCGCATTAGGGTATATGCAGGCTGATGTGAAAGTGATTTATCTCAGCGTTGTCCAGTATTTTGTCATTAACATCCAAGGCGGCCAGTCAGTCACTATCCAGAAATTGGCTACGGTACCTGTTTTATCTTAAAACGGCATTTCAATAAACACATAAGGCCCCGCTATAGGCGGGGCTTTTTATTAGGAGATAGCTATTATGCCTTTAGTCGGGATTAGTGTAGGTAAAGACATTACCGTTACTTTATCTGATGACGTGAACGGCTTTATAACGATTAACCGTGTCAAAAACTGGAATGCCGTACAGCGTAATAATAAGCGCGAAAGCATTGCTTTAGACGGCGTGAACCGTTACGGCAATTTCCCCATAGGTTGGGAGGGGAGTTTTGAGATGGAAAGAACCAGCGCTGATGTTGATAATTATTTTGCCGCGCTTGAACTTGCTTACCAGAACGGTGAAAACATACCTTTAGTGACCATTACTGAAACCATTACCGAGGCTGACGGTACTATTAGCCAGTACCAATTCCAGAATTGTGTCGTGCAATTGGATTCATCGGGCAACTGGTCAGGTGATGATTATGTCACGCAGAAAATCAGTTTTTCAGGTTCATTCAGGAAACAGCTTATTTAATTTTTAACGAGTATTTTTAATATGAATGCAAAAGTAACATTACAACAAACGCCGAGTGAGAAAATCATCAATAAACAACAGCGCGAATTTATAGGCGAGGTTGTTGATGATGAGGGGAAAGTATACAAATTGCGCATACCCGACCCTTGTGACGAGTTTGATTTAACGGCGGCACTAGGCAAGGACGCGGGCATGAACACCGCATTACAAGCACGCGCATTGCCTTTGATCTGGATTGAAAGCATAGACGGCACCCCGTTTACACGCCCCGGTTCATATAATGAAATACGCGCGGCACTTAAGCGGGTAGGCAATAGCGGTATGCGCGTTATAATGGAAGCTATGCAACGTTACTATGAATCTATCAACCTGGGTTCAGAGGAGAATGTTGAGCAATTAAAAAAATAGTAAGCTCCCCCGCCTTGCGTGAAAGCCTTTGGCTCGTAAAAAACCATGTACCTTTTGATGTCGCATTCAGGCTCACGCCTTTAGAGCGCGCGGCATATTGTATCATTATGTCTGAGCATGACGGGGGTAAGTTTAACTGGCGCACTATGTCTTTTGAGGAGCCTAAAGCGTGAATAAATTTTTTTCCAGCCCGCAAAAATTTGCCGAGCATTTATTGAAGGCGGCAACGGCTGAGATAAACGCTATTAAAAACGGGCTTGATAAGGTTGCTGAGGTAGTAGAAAAAGAGGCAAAGAATGAAATCGGGCATTTGCAAAAAGCTAAAGGGCCTTTCCCCGCTTGGGAGGAACTTGCTGATGCAACAAAGGCTGACAAGGAGCGGTTGGGGTATGTTTACAACCGCGATTATAACCCCTTGTTCAGGACGGGTGAGTTACGGGCTAGCATACAATCAGAAGTGAATATGGCTGAGCTATATGCGATTGTGGGTTCTAAAAGCCCTATAGCGGCTTTTCAGGAGTTCGGTACATCACGCATACCCCCGCGCCCTTACATAGGCCCCGCATTTTATAAAAACCGCGCCCTTATTGCTAAGATTTTCGGCAAAGCGGTATTAGTAGGTATTGCCGGGGGGCACACTATCAGCATGGATATCGGTAAAGAGCTAGGCTACCACCAGGACATCAAGCTATGAATGAAAATTATACCGTTGCGGTCAAGCTGTCACTTATAAATGACGTTAGCAAAGGCATGATTGCTTTAGGTGCGCAATTTTCTACATTACAAAAACAAGCTGATTTATTCCAAGCAAAGCTTACCGCTATTAAATCAACCGCGGCCATGGGCGGTGTATTGTTGGCAAGCGGTGCGGCATTAGCGAGCCCTTTGATCGTAGCAACCAAGATGGCCGGTAACCTTGAGCAACAATTAAAGAACGTACAAATTGTTACCCATGCCACTAACAAAGAGATGAATGATTTTAGGGGCACGTTAGAAAACTTGCCCGGTATGTTCAGTAGCTTGGAGGCGGCTAACATTGCACGCCAGATCGCACTTAGCGGTAATTTCAAAATACAGGATGTCGCGGGGTTGATGCCTGAATTTACGAAATTCGCTACTGTACAAAAAATGCTTAAAGGTACTGATTATGAAAAGTCTACCGAAATGGGCATTAAAATTGCTGAGATCACCGGCCATTTTGACCCCGAATCAATCAAAAAGTCATTAGATGCCTTTAATAAATTAAGCCTTATCATGCCCGGTAGCTTGGATAAGGTATTAAAAGCATTCCAGTATGCCGAAGGTACGATGAAAAATGTCATGGGCGTAAGTGATGAAACCACTATGCTTATGGTTGCCATGTTGCAACGCATGGGTGTTGAAAGCACGCGTGCCGGTTCATCATTACTTTCTATGGTGTCACGTACTATCCCCCAAGTGATGGGTTCAGGGCTATGGGTAGGGCGTAGTGCTGAAGCGTTAAAAAATATGGGCCTATTAAATGCCGCGGGGCAGGCTGATGTATTCACCGAAGGCAAGTTTGATTTCTATAAGTTCATGGGAAAAATGAGCAATTATGTTATTGAGCAATTCAAGCAAAACCCCGCACAAGTTGCCCGTAATAACATAATGAGCAACATGCAATTTGCATTCGGCACCACGGGTACGCGGCTTGCCAGCATTTTTATGACAGGTAAAGGGTTGGGGCAGATGGCTGAAATTAACCAGCAATACAAAATGCACCCTGACCTAGAGAAAACATACAATGAAATGAATGATCTATTTAATAAACAATTATATGAATCAGCGGCACGTTTCAAAACTGTGATAATGGAATTGGGTGTGACGTTATTGCCTATTGCTACCGGCGCACTTAAATATTTCAATGAACATATTATAAAGCTCACAAATTATGTGCGTGAAAACCAAGCGACTGTAGGCAAGATCGCAAAGACAATCCTTGCTGTGGCCGGGCTTACCGCTTTAGGGGGCACGTTGTTATTGCTTAAAGCCGGGTTAACCGGTTTACTATTGCCGTTATCACTCGTTACTAAAACAATGCCCGCATTAATGCTGGCAATCACCGGCATATCAGTGCCGGGCATCATAGCGGCGGGGGTAATAGGTGCGGTAGGTTACGGGTTATATAAGCTGTATGAGAACGGGTACCTATCAGGTGAAACTGTTAAAAATTTAGCGGTTACGATTAAGAATAGCTTGGTGGATGCGGTTGAAAAACTGAAGGCTGAGTTCGAAAAACTTTCAGATATGTTTCATTATATTGCCGACACCTTGAAAACAGTATTTGATTATATCGGGGATAAAGTAAAAAAAGTCACCGCCTATTTAGGTGAAAATTTCCCCCTGCATGATGAGGGCGGCCGGCAAACAATGACGGGTGCCGTTTTGCAAAAAGCGCAAAATATTTACACCTCTAGCCCGCTCGAAAAAGTAGTTAATACCGCATTAGGTGCGGTGACTATGCCTTTTAGGGGTGCATACGCGGCGTATGATTTATTGAAAAAAACAGGGCAATATGATGCCGATAAAATGCCCGCTATAAAAGCGGTAGCCCCTGAAGCCCCTAAGTATGATGCCGCTTATTTTGCAACCGTATTGCCGCAACAAAAAACACCCGTACAGCCTATCAATAACCATACAACCAATAATTATTCAACAGTAAATAATTCGACTAATAGCCCCGCGCCTAATTTCATATCGCATAGGCAAGCGCAAAATGCACCCGCGCAAGCCGCGCCGCAAACCATCCAGATTCAAAATGATATACACCTAGACGGTAACAAAATAGGCACGCAACTTGTAAAGAAAATTTACCAAACGGCAACAGCCTCGCCTAATACGGGTTCAATGTTTGATTCTAGCTTAAGCCCTATGCCTACAAACGTAAATGCGTTCGGTATTACCTATTAAGGGGTGGCAATGGATACGCTCGTCAAGTTGGGTGATTTTGTTTTCCGTGATTTCGAAATCCCTGATTACATTAATTTCGGCGGCCAGCAACAATTGGTACAGCATGACCTTATAGGCGGCAACCGTGTTGTAGATTCACTGGGTAAAAATGATACTGATATAAGTTGGAGCGGTTTGATAACGGGTAGTGATGCGCTTGAGCGCGCTGAACAATTGAACCTGATGCGTGCGCAAGGGCAACCGTTAACGCTTACATGGTTTAACCTATCATTTACCGTAATAATACAAAGCTTGAACTTGCGTACTGAGCGGTATTACAAAATTGATTATGATATAAACTTGCGCGTCATTATAGATAGAACAAACCCTAACGTTAATACCACGCCCGTAGGGTTTAATGAGGCTATTAACGGTGACTATACGACAATATTGGCAATCGCGGCAAATTTTATTAACCCCGCATTAAGTAGCGCATTAACTACGTTAGGCACGGCCATACAAGCGGTGCCCACCTTCAACGGGGCACAGCAAAGCACCACCTCACCCGTTGTAGATGCAATAAATGCGACTATTGATGTCGTGCAACAATCAATAAATGAAATTGCCGGTACATCTTTCGGGGGTTCTACGTAATGGTTGCGCAAGATCAAGCGGCACAGAGCCAGCTAGAATACTGGCAACTATACGAAATATTGTTTTACTTAAACCGTATGCTTGCCAATATTGCTATCATAAACACACCCCCTAACGCAATTACAATTACGGCTGTGAATACCACTTTATTTGCGCTGGCAAAAGAATATTACGGCGACCCTACGCAATGGGTCATTATTGCGCGTGCCAACAACCTAGTTGACCCTATGGTCACGCAATTGACAACGCTTTATATCCCCCCTTGGAACCAGCAAGATACAGGCGGCATACTTTAATGTATAGCAGTTATGACCCGGTAAGCGCGAATATAGGCAATACAAATAATAAAGTGCGTACGCCGCGCGGCTTCGTAAGTATCAACGGTACGCAAGTATTCTGGAAACGTGCCACCATAAACAATACACGTTATGCGGCGGCAAGCACATTTAGCGTTACTATACCCATAAGCACGTTGCCTAAAAATATGCCGCTTGCCACATTGCTTACCACGGGTAAAATCACGGTGCAAATTAACGCGGGCAATAGCACGGCTACCAACCCTAACACGGTTACGGCCAGCGATTTGCCGATGCTGATACTGGGTGATGCTGATGATATTGCATATGACCCTAAGCAATCATTAATCACGCTAACCGGGCGTGATTATGTTTCATATTTTATAGAAAACAAGATTAATAATAATTTATTTAATACCGCCGGTACGGGCATTGATATTAGGGGCATATTATCTTTAGGCGTTGACGGCGTGCAAAGCCCCAGTTCAAGTGAAATTATAAGCAAAATTGCTACGGCAAGGAATTTAACACCGTTTGTAACGCGCACAGCAACACCTTTCGGCGCCTATTTGAACAACCCGCAAAATCAATATACTATGCTTTCTACCAATAGCACGGAATGGGATTTAATGACCTTCCTTGCGCGTGAGGAGGGGTTTGATTTATTTGTCCTAGGCAATAACCTGTATTTTCAACCCAAGGATGAAAGTAACCCTTACCGCATTGTGATGGATACGCCCTTCTTTTCAACGCCGGGTGAAATACCCAATTCAAATGTGACTGAAATACAATTCAAGCGCAACATGCGGTTGTCAAAAGATATCATTGTGAATGTTTATACATATGATGTTTACAAAAATAAACAATTACTCTCTACCGCAACACTTTCACACAATAATGTTACCGATGACGGGGTGGGGGATGCGGTGTATAACTTTGTTTTCCCCAGTTTAACGCAAGCACAGGCTAATAATAAAGCACGGCAATTATTACTTGATATTAGCCAGCATGAAATGGAAATTGATTTTACAATGCCCGCTGATGAAATCATTACCGCGCATTCCGTTATATCGGTAATCGGCACCAATACCGCATTTGACCAGAATTATTATGTGAATAACATCATGCGTGAACTTGATTACCAGACAGGTTACTTGATGACCGTTAATGCGAAAAACCAAAGCCCTTATACTTTGCAGGCGCAATAATGGATATACATAATGTAAACCGGCTATTGAACCTTCTAAAAGGCCAGACAGCCGGTAGTTTTAATTCTATGGCATTTACGCGCATAGGCACGGTAGATGAATATAATCCCGCACTCTACCGCGCATCAGTACGGATACAACCCGAAAACATAAAAACCGACCTATTGCCTATCTTAACGCCGTGGGTGGGTAATAATTGGGGTTTTTATACGGGGTTGAATAACGGTGATGCGGTATGCGTTTTGTTCCTTGCCGGTAATTTTTCATCAGGCATTATATGTCTAGGCTTGAATAATATTGAGAACAAACCCGTAACTGACGGGCCGCCGGCGGGCGAGGCTTGGATGCAACACAAGACGGGCACTTATTTAAAGTTCCTTACCGACGGTACGATTGAAATTAAAACATTAGACGGTGATGAAAATAAAACAAACATTAATATAAATTCTAATATTGTCGTAACCGGCAATATTACTTGCACCGGCGATATATTGGATAATAGCGGTACTAACGCAAACAATATCGCCGCAATGCGCACTATATTCAATGAACACATACACCCTACACCATCAGGCGATAGCGATATACCGACTACACAGATGTAAGGATTTAGAAAAATGGATGCTTACCATTATTTTAGCAATGACCTTGTATCAAGCAATGTAGGCGATTTATTGACGACTGACGGACTGACACTTAGCCAGCAACGCATATTACGCCGCCTTATGACGGTGCCGGGCTCGTATATTTTCCACCCTGATTACGGTGCGGGCTTGCCTAGCTATATAGGTGTGCCTTTTACCGTGCAACTTAAAAACCTGATTATCGGTTTAATAAAACAGCAAATGTATTTAGAGGAAAGCGTAGCAAAGACACCGCCGCCGACCGTACAGCTAACATCAAACTACGGTGCGCTATATGTGAATGTTGAATACACCGAATCAGCAACCCGTAGCATAGTCGTCCTAACATTTAAGGTGAGCGTATAATGCCTTTACAGACACAAGATTTTACGACGCTGGTACGTAACCAGATTGCGGCAATACAGGCAAGCTCTACCGACCTGTTAGATTTTACTACGGGTTCAGTATTGCTTGCGCTTATTGAAGCCAACACCGCGGGTGTTGCCCTTTGGTTGCAGGGGCTTGCATCATATGATCTATCGCTTGCGCGGGCCGCCACCTCAAACGGCACTGATCTTGATAGCTGGATGGCCGATTTCGGGTTTGTACGTGAACCCGCCACCTATGCTACGGGCACCGTCACTTTCGCCCGTACTGATGCAAGCATACAAACGTTAATCGCCGTAGGTGCGCAAGTACAAACCTCAAATGCCGTTGCCGTGTTCAGTGTAACGGCTGATACGACTGACCCTAATTATAATGCCAGCTTAAACGGCTATGTTTTGAACGCGGGTATTACTAGCATAACGGTGCCGGTACAGGCTACCGTGGCGGGCACTAGCGGTAACGTAGGGGCGAATACTATAACGGTGGCTATTTCACCCATTGCCTATGTTGATACCGTCACTAACGCGGCAAGCTTCACAAACGGCATGAATGCTGAAAATGATGCTGATTTTAGAGCACGCTTTGTGCTTTATTTGGCCTCATTAAGCAAGGCAACCTATTCAGCGATTGCCTATGCAATTGAAACGGTGACCGGTGTTACTTCCTATTCTATTACTGAAAATGAGGATTATAGCGGTACGACAAAGTACGGCTATTTTTATGTCGTGGTAGATGACGGCACCGGAACGCCCTCAGGCGGATTTATAAGCACGGTGAATGATGCGGTTGATGCGGTGCGCGGTTTAACTATTACTTTCGGTGTGTTTGCGCCGATAGTTGTAACCGTCGATGCGGCTATGACGGTTACCGCGGCAACGGGGTATGACCACGGTGCGGTGGCCGCATTAGTTGAAACAGCAATTGAGGATTATTTAAACAATCTTGATTTGGGCGAACCTGTTTATTACACCCGCATCATGCAAATAGCATATGACGCATCCCCCGGCGTACTCAATGTTTCAGGCTACACACTTGACGGCGGCACCAGTGATATTGCTATCACGGCAAAGCAAATCGCAAAAGCCGGCACAGTGACTATTTCATAATACCTACCTTACCTTTTTAAGGGTTTTTTATGGCCACGGGCGACCAAGCGGACGTACTGAACCGCATTAACGTGCTATTGCCTAATTGGTTTGACGGCAACGGCAACCCGATACTTGAAGGCATATTAGAGGCTTATGCTTACGCCGGCAGTTTCAACTATTCGCAAATGGCTTATGTCTTGTTACAAATGCGGATAACTACGGCGACCGATGAAAACCTTGATTTAATTGCAAATGATTTTTTCGGGTTTAACGGGTACCCGCGTGCCGCGGGTGAAAATGATGCGAGTTATCGGGCACGGATACTTGCTAGCGTTTTGCAAGAGCGCGCTACACGCAACGGCATGTATACCGTCATCCTGACTTTAACCAACAGGGCGCCTTTTATATTTGAGCCGCAACGGGCGGCTGATAGCGGGGGGTATTCGGTAGGGGGTTGCGGTTATGATACTTTCGGTTCATGGTCAAACCCGAATTGCGCGTACCAATGTTTCATTATCGTCTATACCCCTATTGTAAAACTGGTTTCAAGCGTAGCCGGTTATAACATACCTACCGGCGCCTATAACACGCCTAGCCAAGCCGCTTATTTAAGCCCTAATGATTATGCTTACATCCCCAACCAACAGCAAATATACAATGCAATTAACCTGACCAAGGTTGAGGGCACTGTCTGTTGGGTTCGTTTTTCCACCTAAAGTTTGAACAGGATATAAAATGGACAGACAGTTTACCTACGCGCAGGAAATACCCTTAGATACCGATGTCTTAAATACAAACCTCTATGCTTATATCGGCTTATCAAAACTTGCCGGGGCAATTCTAGGTACCGGAAACACCTTGGTAAATAATGCTACATGCGTGCCTACCGCACCGGCAAGTATGCAAGTATCATGCGGCCCTTGTGAGATATATAGCCTGCAAAATATAGATAATACGCCTTATAGTGATATCCCCGCCGATACCGCGCACCAGATACTTAAACAGGGTATCAATTTAGATGCAACCACATTGAATATAACCGCACCGTTAACGCCGGGTTATAGCCAGAATTACCTGATACAATTCGGCTTCCTTGAACAAGACGGCGGTGCAACCGTATTAAATTATTACAATGCGGCTGACCCGACACACCCTTTTAGCGGCCCCGGCGATTCGGGCACGCCGAATTTTACGGTGCGTGCTGACCAAGTATCAATACAGGCAAAGTCGGGTACCCCGGCACCTACCGGCAGCCAAGCAACCCCTACCCCTGATACGGGTTATGTGGGCGGCTTTGTGGTAACGGTAGCTTACGGCGCAACAGCAATAACGGCGGCTAATATAACGAACTACGCAACACCTAATAGCAATTTCATAAATGAAACATTGCAGCAAAAGATTAGCCAAGCTACCGGCGATGCAAGGTATGCCCAAGCTTCATCCGTACAAAAAGGTCAATATGTGTATGCCGTTGATACGGGTACGGCGAATAATTATGCTGCCAGCCTTTCACCAACATTAACATCATACACCGCCGGCTTGGGCATAAGGTTAAAAGTCGCGCATAATAATACCGGCGCATCAACAATAAACATTAACGGTTTGGGTGCCAAGGCTATTACCTATTCTAACGGTTCTGCATTAATTGGCGGTGAATTAGTAGCAGGTATGATAGCATCATTAATGTATGATGGCACGCAGTTTCAATTTATTAATTCATCATCAAGTAGCTCAAGTGTAAATGCTAATCAAGTACAGAGCAATGTGTATAATTTCTTTGCTGATGTTTCAGCATCCGTAAATACTATAAAATCCGGGATTAACTCCATATCACCTCCTATTATTTCTCCCACAGCTGGTATTTCTTTCTATGTAAAAATTGCAAATACAAATACAGGGTCAACAACTTTAGTCATTCAACAATCACCTACCGCAAATTATAATTTTAATATAACTAATATTGATGGAACATCATTATCGTCAAGTCAATTAATAGCAGGTATGATTGCAGAATTTGTTTATGATGGTACAAATTTACAATTAATGAATCCTGCTATTTCTTCATCTTCTGCGGTAACAGGTTACCAGATACAACAAAACAGTTGGACTTCTGCAACTGATACCGGAACACTCAATCATTATAAATTAGTATTACCGAATACGGGTGTTAGTGGTGCAACTTCTAGGGCCATTATTTCATTTAATCCTATAACTTCAAATACAGGGGCATGTAAAATTGATGTCTTTACATTAGTCAATGCAGATTTAATAAATATTGATGGTTCACCTCTTTCTCCTTATCAAATATTGAATAATAATATTACTAATGTGCAGTATTCTGCGGCTTACGGTGCTTTTGTATTATTAAATCCAGTAATCCCACAAGCGACATTATATAAACCTATTTATTTAATTGATAACGGTTCGTCTGGTAATAATTATGTTTCAACAACTTCACCATATGCAATATTTACTCAATGGATAGTTGGTTTGCCTATGTATTATCTTGTTCCTTTGACCAATACAGGTGCATCAACATTTGATTACACACCCAATGGTAGTATTGGTGCTTTAAATATAAAAAAACCAAACGGTGCCGCATTAGTAGCTGGTTCTATGGTGGCAGGTATGATAGCGCATTTTATATATGACGGCACTAACCTTCAATTATTGAACCCGCAAGCATAAGGGATAATCAAAATGGATAGGCATATTAACTTTATTGCCCAGCAGTTCAAAACGACTGATGTGCTTTATTCAAACCTTTACCCTTATATAGGCTTAGCAAAATTATCAGAAGCATTAATAGGTAATGATACCGTTATAAACGGGCTAGCCTGTACTGAGACGGGGACGCCTAGCATGTCGGTGCTGATCGGCGCGGGCGAGATTTACCAGTTTGCTGATATTGATACTACAGAATATGGTACATTGCCGCCTGATAGCCGACAAATACTGAAACAAGGTATTAGCCTTACAAGCATTACTACTGATGAACTTGCCGCGCCGCCGGTAGCCGGTACTAGCATAAATTACCTTGTGGAATTTACTTTATCAGAAGTTGACGGTGATGCGGCTGTCATACCCTACTATGATGCTAGCAACCCGCCTGTGCCGCTTAACGGCGCCGGCGGTAACGGCATTGCTCAAAACATGCTACGCAAAGATATAGTAAGTTACCAGATTGTGCCGGGTATACCGGCCGCTACGGGTACGCAAACCACACCTACACCAGATGCAGGCTATGTGGGTGCATGGGTGATCACACTTGATTACGGTGATACGGCGATCACCAATAGTAAAATATCAATGTACCCTAACGCGCCTTTCATGGCGGCTTATTATGACGGCACAACTTTAGCGCAATTGCAACAAAGCAATAGTGAAATTTATGCCGCTGATAGTAGCGGCACACCGAATATAGTAACAGCAACATTAAGCCCCGCTTTAACGCAATACGGTTCAGGTGGCTTGCTGGTATATATTCTGATTGCGAATACCAACACGGGGGCTAGCACAGTTGAGTTAAACGGTTTGGGTGCAAAAGATATCATCATGAATGACGGTACAGCTTGCGAAGGGGGCGAACTAGTAGCCGGGCAAATAGCAAAATTTATTTATAACGGTAGTGAATTTCAAATTTTAAATCCCGCAAATTTAACCTTTTCGGGTATAACCCGAATTAACCCGTTAGTTCTAACATCAACATCATCCAGTACCTACACGCCCACAACCGGCATGAAATTCATACGGGTACGTATGGTAGGCGCCGGCGGCGGTGCCGGTGGCAATAAAAACCCCGGCAGTGCATATTATTCAGCACCGTCAGGCGGTAATTCAGGTAGTTACTTGGAATTTTTTATGACGGCCGCGCAGGTAGGTGCAAGCAAAAGTTACCAATGCGGCACGGGTGGTGCGGGCGGTAATACGGCAACACCTACAAACGGTAGCGCTGGCGGTAATACCACATTCGGTGATTGGGTAGCCGCGGGCGGCAAGGGCGGTATTGCCATGACGGGTGTAGTAGGCTCTAGCGTGATAAGCACATTACCGGCACAGAATTCAGCAAACACAATAGGCACAGGTATGTTGTTATTGGATATACCGGGTAGCTTGCCCAATTACGGCGTGGCATTGACGGTACCTTTCGGCATTACTTCGTTAGGGGGTAACTCATACCTCACAATTTACAATATAAACGGCGCCACACAACAAGGTATTATTGATGCAAATATTGCAAATAATATATTCGTATCATCAAGAGCGGGAACCGGTAAGGGTAATGGTGCCAATGCCAATTTAGCTATTAATAATGGTTCAACGCAAGGCGGAAGTGTTGGCGGAAACGGTGTCATATTGGTTGATGAATATATCTAAGGGAGCTATTTAAGTGGATAGAACGCTTGTTTATCAAAGTGCTGTGCCGCAAGACGTAGATATATTGAATACAAATTTGAATTCATATGTGGGCATTGCAAAGTTGGGCGCTGGTTTGCTAGGTACTAATACGCAAATAAACGGGCTAGCCTGTACTGAGACGGGCACACCTAGCATGTCGGTGCTGATCGGCGCGGGTGAGATTTACCAGCTTGCTGACATTGATACTACCGCATACGGTAGCTTGCCCTCTGATGCAACACAGATTTTAAAGCAGGGCATTAACCTAGATAGCATTACCACTACCGCTATGACAGCGCCGGGAACACCGGGGCAAAGCGTTAACTACCTTATACAGTTTACTTTAAGCGAGGTGGACGGGGGCGCCGTAATATTGCCTTATTACAATTCAGCAAACCCGGCGCAAACTTTTGACGGCCCTAATAATAGTAGTCAGCCGAATTATACAATAAGGCAAGATCAAGTCGCATACAATATCAAAGCGGGTACGCCCGCGGCTACGGGTAGCCAGGTAACTCCTACCCCTGATGCCGGTTATGTAGGGGGTTGGGTAGTAACAATTGCTAACGGCGATACGGCGATTACTAATAGCATGATATCGCAATACCCTAGTGCGCCTTTTATTAAAATACCCCCTGTATTATTACAATCAAATTCAGCCATCTATGCCGTCGATACGAGCGGTGCGGCAAATACAATCACCGCCGCTTTAACGCCGGTATTAGCGGCTTATACCGCGGGCATGACACTGTATATAAAAATAGCTAACACGAATACAGGCGCCACAACAGTTAATGTAAATAGTTTAGGTTCAAAGGATGTTAAGCTTGTAGATGGTACCGCATTGTCAGGCGGTGAAATTATAGCGGGGCAAATCGCACAATTAGATTACAACGGCACCTATTTTCAACTGGTAAACCCGGCTAATGTTACTTTCGGCGGAATAACTTCTGTTAATGTGCAGTTGCTAACCGCATCATCAGGTACCTACACGCCTACAACGGGGATGGCCTATATACGTGTCAGGATGGTGGGAGCCGGTGGAGGTTCAGGTTCAATAACAAATGCCGGTGCTTATGCGGTTAGTCAAGGCGGTAGCTCGGGTAATTACCTTGAGTTCTGGATGTCAGCGGCGCAGGTGGGTGCAAGCAAAAGTTACGGGTGCGGCGCGGGCGGTACCGCGGGCACCGCGGGCGGTGACGGGGGTTCAGGCGGTGATACTACATTCGGTGACTGGACAGCTAAGGGCGGTAGGGGCGGTGCGCATCAAAACGGTGTGGCCGGTGCAACAAAATCAAGTTACCCGACCGCGAATACCGCTAATACCGTAGGTACCGGTACCGTTGTAATTAACCAACTAGGTAGCTATGCAAGCGTAGGTTTCTGCACCACCACACCATTCGGTGCCATTTCAATAGGGGGTAATTCGTACTTATCTATTTACAACCAAGACGGTGTAGGGCTAACAGGAAATTATTATATAGCCGCTACTGATGCGGCGGGAATTGACGCAACGGCGCCGGGGAACGGTGCTAGCGGTGCTATAGCATTAAATAGCGCGGCTAACCATGACGGCGGTGTAGGCGGTGACGGCTACATTATTGTTGAAGAATATATCGCCGCATAATAATGCCTTATGAAAAGGGGTAACAAATTTATCTGATAGCGAGGTTGTCATGAAAATGTACGATCTCATCACCGCTCTAATCATCATTATCATTTGGGCGTTCACCTTGGGAATTTGTTTTTCAATCCTTTTGTTTTCTTTTCTATATATTTTTTCTGTTTAATTTTTTTCAGCGTTATTAAGGAAATAAAATGTCTGATGTATTTGTAAGAAATTACACCCCGTTAAATGATGAACAAAAACGTGACATGGACTGGATAAAGCATAAAGCTGAGTGTAACGCTCCCCGCTAATACCGGTCCATCTAGTCACTAATAACGACTAGTAATAGGAACTGCTAAGCAGTTAGAGTTGATTGATTTAGATCTAAAGCTTGGCGCTCAGCAAATAAAAAAGGATGCGGTTAATATTAGGGTAGAGTTACCACGAGAATCATTTTTGCATGCGGTTCAAATCATGACTAATAGCATTTTAGAAGAGAATGGCAAGCAAACAAAAATGGGAATCTTATTGAGTATAGACTCTATTGCTAATGCTCCTTCAACTGATTTTTGGAAATCTCTGCCAGATAATTTAGAAATTATTCATACAGCAAATAAAGAATTATTTTTTGAATTTCTTAAAGAAAAAACTATTGATTCATTGGAGCCTATTTATGGTAATGAATAAAGCTATTTCGAGCACACAAGAGCCGAGCACTTATAGCGGAATAGCATTATTATCTGTATCGACTGTAGCCGGTATATTGATTGGTGGATTTGTTGTTTCTGTTCCTAAAAATGAAATGCCTGTACCATTTGCTACAAAATATTACTCTGCCATGAAGGATAGTTCTTATGATAGTCATAGTGATATTTTAAAAACAGATTTTTCTTTGGTTTCTGATATTGCATTTGACGAATTAATGGGTTTGTTTTATCAGAAAATGCTTACTTCTCAAGAAAAACTTGAGAGCGATTTTAGTAAAATTTATTTTAAAAATGCTTGGAACTTGTACGAAAGCTAAGAAAAATAATGACTGACACATTTCCAGAAGATATAAAGAATCATCTGCCTGCTTATCTTTCTCCTGAACAGAAAGAAGATTTACTTAATCAAATACGAAATTTCCCTAAGATTAATTATTATATTCACAAGCATGATCAAGAAGTGTTGCAGGGCGATGGTTGGGCAGGGTTCACCATTTTGGATTTTGTAAGCGGTGAAAGGAAAAGTGTAAAAGGAATAGTTTTGTCAAATAGCTGTGATGTAGATATTCAAAACGAACGTGATTTAGATGTTAATGTTGTTTTTGTTCCTCTGGTAAAAATCGATAATTATGAGAAATTACTTCGTGATGCTGGATTGTGTAACGCTCCCCGCTAATACCGGTCCATCTAGTCACTAATAACGACTAGTAATAGGACTAGTATTATGACTATATCAAACACAATAGAACCTGTTGAAATTTACTCCAACACGCAACGCAGAAAGCGCTGGTCAGCCATAGAAAAGCACAAAATCGTTCAAGAAACGTACCAACCAGGTGCCACCGTCTCGTATATCGCCCGTAAACATGGTATACCCCCGAGTCAATTATTCTATTGGCGTAAAGTGATGGAGAGCGGTGCCTTGACTGGTATTAAAACAGAAGAAGAACTCGTTCCAGTGAGCGAAGTTAATGATTTGAAAAAGCGTATCAAGCAGCTGGAGCGCGTGCTTGGCCAGAAAACGATGGATATCGAAATTCTGCGCGAAGCAGTGAAAATAGGTCGCGAAAAAAAACTTATCTCACGGCAACCATTGCCCGGATTGGAAGATTTGGATTAAGGGCTATTGCACGGGCACTACAAGTTGCGCGTTCAAATATTATGGAGAAGCTGAAGAAAATGAAAAAGCACATTACACGATATAATCCGCAGGAAGATGAAGCTCTGTTGCCATACATTCGTGAAATAGCGGATCAACGTGGCAGTTACGGTTATCGACGCATCACGACGTTATTGAACCATCGCTTGCGAAATGAAGGTAAAAATACGGTAAATCACAAGCGCGTCTATCGAATCATGAAGCTGAATAAATTGCTTTTACCAGCTTATGGTAAGAAGCCGTCGCGCATACATGATGGCAAGATTATCACGCTGAGAAGCAACACTCGGTGGTGTTCAGATGCATTTAGCATTCAGTGCCAGAATGGAGATAGAGTGTTTGTAGCCTTTGCGATGGATACATGTGATCGAGAAGTGCTTGGATATGTTGCATCAACAATTGGTATTGATGGTGAAGCCATTCGTGATTTGATGACTGAGTGCGTTGAACACCGATTTGGAAAAGTTGATAGACTGCCACGCCCGATACAATGGCTCACTGACAATGGACCTTGCTATGTATCGCATGACACCGTTAAATTTGCTAGGACACTCGGCTTTGATGTTTGTACAACACCATCTTACAGTCCGGAAAGTAATGGTATGGCTGAGGCTTTTGTTAAGACTTTTAAACGAGATTATGCGTCATTGGATAAGCTTGAGAATATGCATGATGTGATGAGCAAGCTATCAAGATGGTTCGATGACTATAATGAGAATGCACCCCATCAAGGATTGAAAATGATGTCACCACGTCAATTTTTAAGGGCTGCGAACGGAAACTAGGTGGTCCGGTTTAGCGGGGGCAATTCCACTGAGGAGTTATTTCACGCAATTGAAACGCCGCAATATGCCGATGCCCGTATGAAAGCCATTGCAAAAACCAACCTTGAACAGGCGGTCATGTGGGCGGTGAAGGGTGTGACTAATCCCCCTAAAGCTTAGAAAGTAGTCAGCGAAATATAGGTTGTTCCACGCAAATGTTTCACGCCGGAAATGTTATAAAAGATTCATTTTTCAACATTACCAATAATCATGCGGGTTCCCTTAGTTGCTTAAAGTTTTGCCTACGTTTTTCACTTGATTAGATTATAAAATGTCTTAAAATCCACATTTTATAATATTTTATAAGTGGGTAAAAAATGGCAAGGCAAAACCGTGGACAAGCCAAAGTCCTAACGAAGGATGAATTCAAAAGACTGATCAAAATTGTTTCTGCTAGAAAATATGCCAAACGCGATTACCTAATCCTCCTTTTTTCTTTCGGGTTAGGGTTACGTTCAATAGAAATAGCCAACCTCAAAGTCAAAGACGTGCTTGACGATAACCTAAACGTACATGAAGTGGTTGAACTACAACGTACCAAGGGTAATACGCCGCGCGCCATGTATTTAACTGATGAACGCATTAGAGCCGCTATTAAAGATTATATTGATTGGCGAATTGACCGCGCGTTAAAAAAACGCGAAGTGTTTTCGCGCAACCAACCATTTTTTGTTTCGCAAAAAGGGGGCGGTTTTTCTAACATCACACTCACCATGTTGTTTGATAAAATCTACAAAGAAGCAGGTATAAAAGCAAGTTCGCATAGCGGCCGTAGAACGTTTGCAACGAATTTAGTAGAAGAAGGCATTGATGTTAAATCATTGCAATTGTTAATGGGCCATTCCAATGTTCAACAAACATTGAAATATGTTGACGGCAACCCTGAACGATTAAAAAAATTGGTCATGAATGCGCTTTATTAATGTGCATTCTTAATCTTTAATTATAGGTTTTCTACGCCGCACATTCTTTGCAACCTCCCAATCCAAAGCAAATAGGTCAGCCTGGATAGGTTGCCAATCGAATACTAGATCGCTAAATTCATTTTTATATTTTATCGGAAAAAAATAACCGTCATGCGGTACCGGGTTTAATTTTATATAATCCAGATCAAGGTATAGAAAATACCAGAAAGTTTTTTTTGTGGTAATATCAACGCCACGCCTTTTTACGATTTTCCCAGCCTTTATATGTTTAAATGCCGTGCAAAAGTCCATCTATATACCTTCCTTTTTATCGCGTATAGACATTAGTAGCGCGTGTTATCAATTTTACGATCTCTTTTGATCGTCCTTCCTTTACCATTTCATACGGCGACTTGTTGCCAAATTCAGGTAGTTTACTCATCCACCAGCAATTTGTCTTGTCTTTATCATACTGGAACATCTCAAGTGCGTATGAATATACTTTTGCGTATGATATTCCACGTTTATTCGTTGCCGTCATTGTTACGCCCTAAAATATTGTAAATGTGATAGGATTTAAACTTAACGTAATCGCCGTAATTATATTTGCTAGTATTAGTAAGGTGGTTATCAATTTTTCCTATTATATTATCAGCCTCGATGAGTTTGACTGTTACCCAGAAACGCTCGCGTCCGTTACAGATTTTTACTGAATCGTTAACCTTTATACTTTCAAGATCATTTAGGGTGGGGGCATTAAATGTTTTGCTATGTAATATTGCCTGCATTTGTGCATTTATCCAATCATCTATTATTGAATTTTCTAACATATTTAAATACCTTTAATAAATAATTAACTATATGTCTAAGGCATTTTACATTTGTACGTTTTAAAGTTCATCATTTTAAAAATTCTCCTTGAAAAATTTATCTATTAGGTTAAAAAGATCATTCTCTTTAACTGTCATTCCTTCTATTTTTTCATTCGCAACATAGATATAACCATCTGAAGTTGATATTCTTTAAACATGTTTTTTGTCATCAGAATAAAGATAAAAAGCTATATCTAATCCCATTACAAAATTCTCCATTCGTAATCAAAGTCGAAAAGCGAAAGTGTATATGTAGATAATGCACCATCTCCATTCCATATTTCTAAATAACCGGACATTGGGTCAAATTGAATATGATAAGGCCAGTTGTCTCTCGTTATTTTTACAGTATATGGATTATCATGTATTATTTTTAATATCTCCAAAAGTTTCATTTATTCAAATCCTATATTTTCTCATAAGTCATTTCAAAAATATCTGGCTTACATGGATAGAATTCGCCTTTAATCCCTTTAATAACATAATCGTTCAGTGATACATGCATTTCACCTTCTGCCGTTTTAATGTAAAATGTTCCATCATCAGAATATCTTCCACAAGATACAAAAACTTCAAATGGCGCAACATTTCCAGTAAATTGCATTGCTTCAATAATAACTGGTTTTTTTCTATATTTATTTATCATTCAAATCCTCGACTTTGACATAGTTATTTTCTATTAGGTAAACTAATGTAAGACAGCGAGCGTCTGCTTCTTTTTTATTTGCTGTTATAAAAATAGAATAAAATGAGTCATTTACATATTTAATAATAAATCCGTCATACTTATTTCTGGCAATTTTATGTATTTCCAGCCAATAATAATCCTGAATACACACTGGCAGCATTTCGCCAAGTTCAGCTACCGTGTATGCAGGATAATTTTCAGGATTATAATCATGCTTTTCAATATATGCTTTTTTTAGCGCTGTCGGCTCCCAGTCGTTATCGTTAAGAGGATCGTGCCACCGAAATAAACTTTCACTTCTAACTCCAAGATCATGCAACTTGCGCGCGAGATCGAGGCTTATTACTTGTTCTTCAAGTTTCATAATTCACTCCAGCTCGTCCGTGATCTCATCACGACAGGCTCGCCGCGCAAAGCGGACGCTAAATAAAACGGGTTCATTTTCATTCTACTATTTCCCAGTCTTCTGACAACAAATCAGATTGCGAAGGCACCCATGGAACACAATATCCTTGAGAAGTTTTCATATCGATGTGTGCATGATATTTTGTTTTGGTGCCTTCAGGATAAATCCCAAGCAAAGGAGGGCGATTAACAATAAACTCACTACCTTTAACTAGATATAAAAACATATTTTTTCCGTTCCAACCTGAACGCGAGACTCTTTTACCTTCTTTAATTAAATTTAACGCTTCGCTAAAATTCATAATTTTTTCTCCGATTTAATATTGGCAATCGATAGCACCGAGGTGTCCTCGTCATTAGGTGCATCACCGCTTCTTTTTCAAAGCTCCCCTAAGTGGTTACGCCACTGCGTGATTGCCATAAAATTGTGGCCTATTTTCCCTTGGCTTTGCTAGGGTAGTGTTCCCATAAGGATATACCTTACAGCCTACCTTCTCGGACTTTGCGCTAGTCCAATCCTCAGTATCGTCGGCCATAAATATTTAGCCATCGCCATATCCATAGCCATCGCCAGAGCCATCGCCATATCCATAGCCAGAGCCATCGCCATAGCCAGAGCCAGAGCCATCGCCAGAGCCAGAGCCATCGCCATAGCCATCGCCATCGCCATCGCCAGAGCCATCGCCATCGCCAGAGCCATCGCCATCGCCATCGCCATAGCCAGAGCCATCGCCATAGCCAGAGCCATCGCCAGAGCCATCGCCATATCCATAGCCAGAGCCATCGCCATATCCATAGCCAGAGCCATCTTTAATTAATGTTGAGTCCATATTGGCACGCCTTTTATAGATTTTTTTGCTTTTTCTGTAACATCTAGTATTTCGATGACTTGTAATAATTCAATCCTATCTACTTCACATGGAAATTTGCAATTTAATGGTTTTGAAACTCCGTGCATAGCCAACTCACTTAATGATGATGCACCATCCCAATACCACAATCTGCGAGCATTTGTTAAAATTATCTCCTGCCCATTCCGAGATTCTAATTCACCCGCAAAAACTCCAGCTGAATACGTCCTCACTATTACATATTTTTTTTCTAACATTTACTTTCTCCTGATTAAAATTTCGCCCTACTTTTAATAGGGCGATTCATTGTTTATATTCCAATCGTTTCTTTTAATTTTTCAAAAACTGCACTGATTTTTTCTTCCAGATTGACTTCATGTAAAGCAAAATCAGTCGACATTTCCAGAGCTTCATTTTCAGATGAGCCGCAAGCGCCTAATAATCTTTTCAATGCTTGTCTAAAATTTTCTTCATCGTCAAAATTAGCCACGAAATAATCATCAATTTTATCTGATTCAAGCGTCATATTAATTATTAATCGACAAAATGATCCATTTTTAAATTTTAATTTTTGCGCCTTTATTGACTTGATTTTTTCCAAGCAGATAATCATATCTCCTGCATCATTTTTTTCACACTTCGATTTCAATAAGTACATCATTTTTTAGTTTCCTATGGCTGGTTATAAATAATATTTTTTTACAATAAAAGCATTTTCTTCATCTAGTGGCATACCTTTTCTGCCTTCATAAATTGTGAGGGGCATATTTTAATAATATCGCTTATCAGGATATTTAATAATACATTGAACCTTTCGTTTCTTTCGCTAATATCAACAGTATTTAAAATGTTTATAATGACGCTTGAAACAATCAAAACGGCGGCATTAAAAAATATAGCATCAGCTTGGTATTTGCAAACATCAATGATGCGGTATTTTTCAAACACATTCTCAAGCTGTGCTTCAAGCGCATTTACCAAAATTGAAACCTCACTTTCCATGGCGCTCTTATCAAATTCAGTTTTGTGCTTTGTTGGGCAATTGCGCATTACCTACTATCCTTCTACATTTGCGGCACGTATGGTTATTGAAGCCGAAATTATATTTCAAGTCGCGGTGCCCGCAATGCGGGCATTTTTTACCGTCATTTGTCTTAAGTTTTTTTTTAGGCATATATAGTCAAACCTGCATTACTGTTAATTTGCACTTGTGGTAAAAAACACATTGATGTTGATATTTCATAATGTCCGTTGCACTCATAAGCGATACTATGATTGTATAAATAACCTCCCGCAACTTTCATACGCCTAGTCGTGCCGTGGTAGTGTGTATCTGAAACAATTTCCCATTCAACGAAAGGGTTTTTATTTTCTGAATCAAAACAACCGCTCATGCTGATATTTCCTTGTGAATTATGTAGGGGTATACCCTGTCAAAATTACTAACCTTATTGCATAAATCGCAAATATGTTTGAAACCTTTATCTGCGGCCATTGCTTCAAGTGTTGATCTGGGCGCATCGTATTTGAATGCGCCGCCGCATTCGCAAGCATTTTGTACTATATATGTAAGTGCGGGCACTAACTTTTCACCCATTATTATGTTCCTTTATTAAAACCATGTTTCTATTAGCGTGGGTTCATCTTCCGGGGTACGTGAACTTCGGTGTAAGTAGGGCGGCACTAATTTTCTTGCTTCATCTAGCGTTTTTGTTAGCCCTAGTATCGCGCCTAAAGTTATGCCGTCTTTATGGCTAAAAAACTCGCGCACTATAAACATGCCGGGGTGGTCGGCTGTATTGTAATAAACGGCTATAATCCTCAACCCATCGAAAGCCTTTTTTACGGCTTCTTCCATTTCATCCTTAACCATAGAAAATTTTCCTTATAGATAGGGTGCTATTTTTTACAATACGCGCATTTGCGCCCGTATGTTATTTGGCCGCACTTAAGGCAACGGTAATGTGCAAATATAATAAGCATCAGAAGTAAACCCCTAAGCTTTTCAATGCTTCACCTAAGTCAGTATGGCGCTCACCCGGCATAACGGGGTGGAAGGCTAAAAAATTACCTGAATTGTCAATAATTACCTCATCAAATATGCCTTCACTATCGCTATAAATGACACGGTGTTTTCCTATATTGGGTACTTCATTCCTTATTTGTGCTAGCACGCATTCAATACCGTTAGTAACCGACATATTGCCTAGGTTGAGATCATTGATGACGAGTACAGGGTAGGGCGTTGCATCAATAATCCGGTATCGGTAATCGGCGTGCATAGGCGCGCCCGCTTTTTTAAAACAATGCTTGCACCGCATTTTCATTAACCTCATTATTTGGCTTGTTATATTCGGATGCAATCTCAGCATCAAATATCTTTAAAGCTTCATTCAGCTTGTTGAGTGCATCTTTCGGCTTATCCATCACCAGGTCATCTTTGGCCATTTTAATGGCTGTATAAATTTTACCGGCCAACCATGCTTCCTTGATTTTATGTTCCGTCATTTTCTATTCCTTTGTCGTTGATTGATTTGATCGTCAATTTTTTTGCAAGACAAAAACCATCTATTTCGGTTGCCATAGCAAAACAATTATAATAATAACGCGGGTACCCGTCTTGCTCATCTATATTGCATTCAATTGCTTTACTATCTACCTTGACTATAAAACGCCCCCTATCACAATAATGCGGCCTAGATTCAATGTATATATCCGCTTTATCGCATTCTATGTGAATGTAATTCATACTATTAGCATTCAAATGGGCTAGTATAGGTAGAAGTTCTTCTAGTACGGTAATCATTTTTTACCTCGAAGGGATTCGTATGTCAGCAATTTAAAGCAGTGTGCATATTGTTCTGGGAATTCTTCCTTTATCATCTCTAGTAAAAATAAAGAGCATGAATCGCATAGATTGCGTTCGTCATTATGAATTTTATTTTTGCAGTTGTTTGCGGGGCATTCCTTACTTGCAATAACACTATTGTGTTGAATAAACTCATCAGCGGGAGCACTTATTATTGAAGGCGTTGTTTTGACTTCATGGGGTGAAAATATATATCGCTCAGGTTCATTTCCTTCAGCCTCGGGTTCTTTTGTTTTTTTATTAAGCTCATCAAGCCGTGTGCGTTCAGCCTCTTGCTCTTTGCGAATTTTATCTAATCGTTCTGCCTCGGCTTTAAGCTCATCCTGTTGTTTTTCATAAGCGGCTTGGCGCTCACGTTCAGCGCGCTCCTTTTCGGCCTTATGTTTTATAAAAGCTATTTCAACCCTAAGCAATGAATCCTCAAAAACATCATCAGGCATACTTTTTAATGTCGGTATGTCTATGCGGTAATCGGTATAGCCGGCAAAGTATGCTTGCCCGTCAAACTTGAAATCGAAGCTCAATAATAATTTGATGCGATTTTGTAGTTTTATAGCCTCAGCCTGTTCTTTCTCGCGTTTAATGCGCTCTATTTCCTGATCTATTGTTTTTTCCTGTTTTTCAAGGTGTGCCTCAATAGGTGTGAGCAGGGAGGTTATGCGCCTTGCCTCGCCGTCAATCGCTTGCTTATAGCGTAAAGCATCGGATGTGAGTTCTTTGCGCCGCTTTTCAACACTAACACGGTAATTTTTAATATCCAGCCGTGCCGCCTTGACAGCCTTGTAACCCGCTTTATCCTCTATACCGTTAATAGCTAGCGGCATATATTTTTTTGCTAATTCAGAAAGAGCACTATCAGTCAAGTTAAAACTTTGTAATTGCTTGTTGATATAATCATCGGTAGAAATTTCGTTAATCATGATTATTCTCCGTGACAGATTAATTTGATTTTTGAAATAGTTTTTTGTTTTGCAATATTATATTGTGCTAGATAATACGATTCGTCTTTTTTTGAATAAAAGAAAGAATTATTTACAAGAATACCATCTCTATTTATAAATGAATCTGTATATACACCTACTATTCTTTCATTTTCAGGAAAGATGTCAGCAATTTTAAAAGTGTCGTTACTAACGGTTAATTTCCAATCTGTAAAGGATATAATAACGGTATATTGCTTATCATTGCTCTTACCTGTACAACTAAGAGCATCAAAATTATTCGCCGCATGGGCCGCTATTGAGAAAGCAAATAAAGTGATAAAAATGAATTTTTTAACTAGATTTTTATGAGTACGCATATTATATTTTAAAGCTCCTGTTGACTGTGATAAGGGGCATTAGGTGTATCGACTTGATGCCCCCTGTTACTTTTAACCCAACTCTTTCTGTTTTTGTCTGTATAGGTTCATTAATTCTTTTTTGTCGGCCATCATGCTACCGGGCAATGAATTAACGAGGTCAACCGCATCGACCAGCATTTGCGCATTATCGGCATTTTGTATTTTTGTTTTTATTGTATCGACTGATACAAGCAACTCTTGTTCAAGCGGCTGTTCAGCCGGCGGTACTTGTGCCTCGGCGGTTGTATTAACCGTTTCTGTCACTTCACCCGTAGCGGGGTTTACGATCTCACCGTCAAAAGTATTGCTAGGCTTTAGCTCAAGCCGTTTGTTAAGCTGGCTCGCCTTGCTTTCCTCGCGCATGTGTTCAGGCATTTCATCTTCACTGTACGTGCCGCCGAAGGTGCATGAATCGGCCATGCGTATTGCTTGGCATTCCGCTACCTTTTTAATCATCGTGGCTTTCTTGGTTTTCCATAAACTATGCCCTAAGTCATATTCATGTAGTTCTACGAATACGTAAAAGGGGCGCGGTACATTTGCCATGTGGACGATTGAATAGGCGCCTAGCAACTTGCCGCGGTCTTTTAAGTTATAGGTATGGCGCACTTCGCCTTTTGTTAAGTCGAAACAGAAATCATCATTTGAATAGACGGCATCAGCATGGTGCCCTCGGTAATATTCTTTTGTACTTATGGATTTTCTATAGCCGTCACGTCCTATGAATATCTGCGCGGCTGAATTTTTGTCATATTTAACTAGCCAGATTTCACGGAGAAAAGGGTTTAAGCCCGTAGCTATGCCTAATTCAACAAAAGTTTTAAATTCAAGGTCAGTAGCGTCTTTCGCATAAATTGAGCGTATTGTTTTAAGCTGTTCGGGGTCGCGCCACATGGCTAGCATGTTATTTAACGGTGCGGCTTTTTGTAACTCATTACTCATTGTCATTACTCCTATAAGCGTAAGCGGGTAAATCAATATCAAGGATGGCTTCTTCGTAACCGGGCCATGTATTTGTAATTAGGCATTGCTGGTAAATCGCGGCACCTTTTTTGTAATCAGCGCGGCCTTGTTCTAAAGCCTGTCCTTTCAGGACGTAGGGCTGGACAAGGTAGGGCGGCTCCTTGGCTACGGCGAAAAGTACAACCATGTTGTAGGGAATGCCAGTCGCCGCGGTCAGGCCGTCACAGGCCATGGCCGCTTGGCTGTGGTAACCGTATTCATATATATGGCGTGCAAAGGCGGCGCGGCGCACATCCTTTGCGGTTTTAATATCAATGATAAGGAAGTCGTTATAGAAATCAGGGCGCGTGCGCAACGGCGCGCCGCTATCCGGGTCTAGCCACATGATAGAATCTTCAAAACAACCGGTGCCCTTTACTTTTTTAAAAGCGGCATGGTTTATGATGTTATTTGCCATTAACCCGGCCTGTAGGTAGTCGTCCTCGGTAAGTATTTCCCGGCCCCCCGCGCTAGTTATGAAATCCTCATATTTGCGGCGTGTCTCATAAGTGCTACGGCGGTTCGGTTTGGTAGGCATAGCATCGACAATAAGGTAGCGGTCAAAAAAAGTATCGGGCTCAAGGACAAGGGTATGTACGGCCGTGCCTATTTTTTTATCAGCCGACTCCTTACGCTCATATTCACCTGATAGGTAACGGTAGTAGTAAATTTTAGGGCAATCCAGTATTAGCCTGATACCTGAATTGCTGATGCCGGGTGAGCGGTGGTAATCCTCATTGCTGATGCCTTTATATAGGCCGGGGGTTTCTATAATCATTACAACCTTCTCCTACCGCATATTTGTTCAGCCCGTATATCGGCTATGCGCTGTCGGCGGTCATGCTCAAGGTTGTCATCGGCACCCGGTGTGCTGTCATCGGTAGCCGGCGGTTCATCAGCGGCGGCTAGGTAGGTTTCACAATGGCCCTTTACCTCACGGGCAAAGTTAAGTTCAAGGTCATTTATATGCGGGGTGCTTATGATTTTTTCGCAAAGCTTTATTAGGCGCTTGGCTTTAATTGTAATGTCCGTAGTCAATTTTGTTATTTCATCATTACTCACCGCATACCCCCTCACTTAAAAATATTGCACCGTTTCTGCACCGCAAATAGGTAACTTCTTGCAAAAACCGGCTTAATTTTGTATATTATTTGCATAACGCATACACATTAACTATTTGATTAATAAAGTTTCTTAATCTTAAATACGTTATTCGCAATGCGAAGGTCGGGAGTTCGATCCTCCTCGACTCCACCAGGAAATTGATGTTTAAGAGGGAGTAACATGAAAAAAATATTCTATTCATTCGTTTTATCCTCCATTGGTCTGGCCACGCTTTCATCGCACTCCGCTTATGCTGGAAATAGGCCGGGTGCTTTGACACTGACAGCGGGTGGCGGTTATGTCTATCTGGATTCCAAACGGGAAATGAACAACAAAGGCTTCGGCATGCTTGAGCTGGGCTATAATCTTACTGAGCATTGGGGTGTTGAAGGATTTCTGGCGGGATTCAAGACTCGTTTCAAGCGATCTGTCAATGATACGCGGCATGTAAGTGGCACGGTCTTCAACTTCGACGGTGTATACCATTTTTCACCGTTCAAGATAGTTGAACCTTATATACTGGCGGGTGTGGGTATCACGGGGTTAAATCCGAACAGAAACGATGCCAATAATGAGGGCAATATCAATGCGGCAATCGGCGCGCAAATATTCGTCGCCAACTCCGTAGCCCTGCGTCTTGAAGCGCGCGACGCTTATACATGGGTAGGTGGAAAGAATGATGTCTATGTGAACGGCGGCGTTAGTG
The DNA here is from genome assembly GCF_902459485.1 of Aquicella siphonis. Lineage (NCBI taxonomy): Bacteria > Pseudomonadati > Pseudomonadota > Gammaproteobacteria > Legionellales > Coxiellaceae > Aquicella > Aquicella siphonis. Next base: position 1,328,711 of record NZ_LR699119.1, on the reverse strand, counting down.
TATTATTTGATCTGTGCTAGTATGAAGTGTTTTCCATTCTCCCGAGGACGTTAATCGAACTGACACGTTCGATTAACGTTGCTAGGTTCAAATTTAAGCCGTGTTGTCAGGGTTTCTGAGCAGAGTGGACTTGTCTGATTCCTGGCTATTTTCCCCGTAGTGACATAGTTACGTAATCTCTTTCTTTTGAACCTCTGTACAATTGTCTTGGGCGCCCCAGTCGATAGGGATTGCTGATCATTTCATTCCATTGCGCAACCCAGCCTACTGTTCTCGCTAGCGCGAATATTACCGTAAACATATTAGTGGGAATGCCAATTGCACTCAGTGTAATACCAGAATAAAAATCCACATTAGGATAAAGTTTCTTTTGTACGAAGTAATCATCCTGAAGTGCTATTCTTTCCAATTCCATGGCAAGTTTGAACAGAGGATCATTATGGGCGCCGACAGCTTCTAAAACTTCATGGCAGGTTTCGCGCATGACTTTGGCGCGAGGATCGTAGTTTTTGTATACACGGTGTCCGAAGCCCATGAGACGGAATGAATCTTTTGGATCTTTGGCACGAGCGATAAATTTGTTAATACGTGAAGAGTCACCGATTTCATTCAGCATGTTTAGCACCGCTTCGTTGGCGCCGCCGTGTGCCGGTCCCCAAAGCGCTCCTATACCGGCAGAAATACAAGCGAACGGATTGGCGCCTGTGGAGCCCGCCAGCCTGACAGTGGAAGTGGAAGCATTTTGTTCATGGTCTGCATGCAATATGAAAATTCTGTCCAGTGCGCGGGCAAGTATGGGATCCGGAGTGGTTTCCTCGCAGGGTGTGCCAAACATCATGTGCAGAAAATTTTCTGCGTAGGATAACTTGTTTTTAGGCGGCATGAAGGGCTGCCCGATAGAATATTTATAACACATGGCGGCAATGGTCGGCATTTTCGCAATCAGCCTCAGCGCAGAAATTGTGCGATGTTCGGGATTGGTGATATCCAGGGTGTCATGATAAAAGGCTGAAAGCGCTCCGACCACACCAACCATAATGGCCATGGGGTGAGCGTCACGGCGAAATCCATTGAAGAAATTGCGAATTTGTTCGTGCACCATGGTATGGTGAGTGATGTCCTTGCAGAACTTGTCGTACTGGGTTTTGGAAGGCAGTTCGCCGTTCAAGAGCAGATAACAGACTTCCAGAAAGCTGGACTGGCTGGCAAGCTGTTCAATCGGGTAACCTCGATAAAGCAGTATGCCTTTGTCACCGTCTATATAAGTGATTTTTGATTCACATGCGGCTGTCGAATTAAAACCAATATCGTATGTAAAATACCCATCTTTCAATAACGGACTGATATCAATGACGTCTGGCCCTAGCGTACCGGACAAAATATCCAGCTCGATTGTTTTGCCGTTGACGGCTAGTTTCGCCTTCTTGTCAGCCATAGAAGCAGATCTCCATACTCTTTATAATTGAAATTTACACCCGCGGCTTGCCACGGGAACCCTGGTGACGGGGGATACCTGAGGGAAGAAATACAACTCTCTCCCTGAGGCCATCGGTGCGGGTTCATTTCGCGCCGATGATCTAATCATTGATTATTATATTAAATCATAAATACCCGGCACTAAGACAGGGGAGGGTGGATTCTAGACGAATATTTTTCTTCTGTCGCGCATTCATAAAAGCATGTATCTATTTGATTTACAGATGTCCGAATAATATAATCACAAGTATTTGTGGCAAGTATTTTGCTAAGGAACATGACGCGTGAACCATTCTAGGCCGAAAAATCTTAATCTTTTTACAATACACTTCCCCATTCCAGCTATTGTCTCTATTTTGCACCGTGTATCCGGAGCTTTTCTTTTTTTGCTCATCCCGGTTGCGCTTTGGGGTCTGGAATACTCTTTGACGGTTTCAGGGTTTGACGATTTACAGCGCTTATTGGGCTCACCTTGGGTCAAAATCATTTTCTGGTTATTGTTTATACCATTTTGTTTTCATCTTGTTGCAGGTGTGCGGCATCTTTTATCAGATATCCACATTGGTGATACGTTGAAACTCGGCAGGTCTATGGCCTGGGCCACTTTTGTCATTTTTGGTTTATTCGTCATTTTAGCGGGAATCTGGATATGGTGAAATCTGTATTAGGTGTCAATCATCAGGGGTTGCGTGACTGGGTTGTACAAAGAATTTCTGCCATTCTGATGGCAGTCTATTCAATTGGGTTAATTATATACATTATTTCCAATCCGGGGATTTCATTTGCCGAATGGCACAGTCTGTTTGCTCGTGAGTGGATGAAAATCGCAACTATTCTGTTTCTGGTGTCCATTATGCTGCATGCATGGATAGGGATATGGACCATCTTCACGGATTATATAAAATCCTTTGTTCTTCGCAGTACTTTAAATGTTCTTGTTCTCCTCATGCTTGCCGCCTGTTTTATCTGGGGCGTGCTGATTTTATGGAGTGTTTAATTAATGAGAGTTCCAACGCATACGTTTGATGCAGTGATAGTCGGTGGGGGTGGAGCAGGTCTTCGGTCTGCCATAGAGCTTTCACAATCGGGTTTGAAGGTGGCGGTTCTTTCCAAGGTTTTTCCTACTCGGTCCCATACGGTGTCCGCACAAGGCGGTATTAATGCAGCCTTGGGGAATATTGAGCCGGATGACTGGCGCTGGCATATGTACGACACGGTCGTGGGATCGGATTTTTTAGGTGATCAGGATGCGATAGAGTATATGTGCAAGAACGCACCTCAATCCATTTATGAGCTGGAACATATGGGTCTGCCGTTTTCACGCCTGGAAAATGGCAAGATTTACCAGCGTGCTTTCGGGGGTGCTACACGCGAATATGGTAAGGAACAAGCCCACCGTACCTGTGCAGCGGCTGACCGGACGGGACACGCCATGCTGCATACTTTATACCAGAAAAACCTGCAGGCTAAAGCGCATTTCTTCAATGAATGGTTTGCTATCGATTTGGTTAAAACCGCCGGGGGCGTCGCGGGTGTGACAGCGATTTGCATAGAAACCGGTGAGGTTGTCTTTTTACACGCCAGAGCTGTGGTGCTGGCCACTGGCGGAGCCGGGCGGATTTTTCAATCTACCACGAATGCCCATATTAACACGGGTGATGGCTTTGGCATGGTGCTGCGTGCAGGGTATCCGCTGCAGGATATGGAATTCTGGCAATTCCATCCTACCGGGATTTATGGTTCAGGGTCACTGATTAGTGAAAGCGTGCGTGGAGAAGGCGGGTATCTCATCAATAAGAACGGCGAGCGGTATATGGAACGGTATGCGCCTCATCTAAAGGATTTGTCTTGCCGCGACATCGTTTCACGTTCATCGGCGATTGAAATACGTGAAGGCAGGGGGGCGGGTCCTAAGGGAGAATATGTTCTTCTCAAGGCAGATCATCTGGGCGAAGAAATCATCAAGTCAAGACTGCCGGGCATACGTGAACTAGCCATGACATTCGCTGGTGTTGATCCTATTAAGGAACCTATTCCGGTTGTGCCGACTTGCCACTATACCATGGGCGGCATACCCACCAATTACCACGGCCAGGTATTAACCCAGAATGCAAAAGGTGAAGACCAGATTGTGGATGGATTATATGCTGCCGGTGAATGCGCCTGTGTCTCGGTACATGGTGCAAACCGTCTGGGTGCCAATTCTCTTTTGGACTTGATTGTGTTTGGCCGTGCTTCGGGCATGCATGTGAAAGAAAGTATTGATCAAGGTCTGCATTATCACGAAGCAACGAATGATGATATCGAGCAGGCCTTATCCCGTTTGTATCGCTGGAATGGAAACGAGAAAGGTGAAAGTGTGGATGATATTCGCTCCGCGTTGCAAAAAGTCATGCAAGATGATTTTGGCGTGTTCCGTACTGAGGAGCACATGAAAGAAGGCTTCATGAAGCTGGAAGAATTAAAAGACAGATTGAATTATGCCTCTATTAAAGACAAGAGCGCTTGTTTTAATACGGCCCGGATCGAAGCCCTGGAGCTGGATAACCTGATGTCAACGGCGATTGCCACGGCTTATTCGGCCGAGGTACGCAAAGAAAGCCGCGGAGCGCATGCGCGGTCGGATTATCCTGAGCGGGATGATAAAAACTGGCTGAAACACTCTCTTTATTATGAAGACGGCCGCCTGACATTCAGACCTGTCAACATGAAACCGGAAGGCATGGAGCCTATCACACTCAGAAACAGAGAAGAGAACCCTACTTAAGTACTATGAACTAATGAGGATATGATCATGCGTTTTTCCATCTACCGATTCAATCCAGAAACTGATGAAAAACCATATATGCAAGATTTTGACGTGGATGTGAAGGAGAATAATTGTGTGATGGTGCTGGATGCCTTGCTTGCCATCAAAAATAAAATGGATGAAACATTAACCTTGCGCCGCTCCTGCCGTGAAGGAGTGTGTGGCTCGGACGGCATGAATATCAATGGAAAAAACCGCTTGGCATGTACGACACATCTCTCTTCTCTAAAGGAGCCGATTGTCATACGGCCATTGCCGGGCTTGCCGGTTATTCGCGATCTGGTTGTTGATATGACGCAATTTTATCAGCAATATGAGAAAGCACAGCCGTATCTGCAGAATGATGAGCCGGCCCCGGCGACCGAGCGCCTGCAATCACCCGAAGACAGAGCCAAGCTGGACGGGTTGTATGAGTGTATTTTATGTGCATGCTGCACCGCCTCTTGCCCCTCTTTCTGGTGGAATCCTGATAAATATATGGGACCTGCAGCACTGCTACAGGCATACCGATTTATCGCCGACAGCCGTGATACTCACACTGAAGAGCGCCTTGCCGACCTTGCTGATCCATTCAGCGTTTTCCGGTGTCGTGGTATCATGAATTGTGTGGATGTTTGTCCCAAAGATTTAAATCCTCTTCAGGCAATCAATAATATTAAAGAAGAAATGCTTGAGGATTCAGTTTGATTTTTCTTTATAACCCATTGAAAACAAATGATATTTTCTTGTGTTTTCGGTGGTGTGCGTGTAATGCGTGCAATGAATGGTTTTTTTAGATAAACATTAAATTGAGTAGTGTGAGAAATGACCACCCAGCCCAGAACCATGCAAGAACTTTGGCAAGACACTTATCTTTCCTCCGGAAACGAAGCTTATCTTGAGACTTTATACGAAAATTATCTTGCAGACCCGCAAAGCGTCGCGCCGGAATGGCGAAATTATTTTGAACAATTATTACAGCGCGTCCCTCGTACCTCACCGGATGTTTCTCATGCCGCTATCAGGGAGCAGTTCTTGCAGCTGGCGAGAGAGTCTGCAAAAGTAGCCGCTGTGTCTGGTATAGAAACCTATCATGACCAGCAGCAGGAACGAGTTATAGAGTTAATTGCGGCTTACCGGCGCCTGGGGCATTTGCAGGCCAACATCGATCCGCTTGGAATGTATAAAGGTATATACAGCCCCACGCTAGAACTCGCATATTACGGCTTCACTGATCAAGACCTCAAGAAAACCTTTAATGTGGGATCTTTCACCGGATTGAACAAAAGTTCGGCTACACTGGCGGAAATTTATGATGCGCTGCGCAGGGTGTACTGTAATACGATAGGCATCGAATATATGCATATCAATCGGGTCGAGGAAGTGGAGTGGATACGCGAGCGCATGGAACAGGGTTGGTCTAGTTTTAAGCCCACCAATGCTGAAAAGTTGCATATATTAAACCGCCTGGTGGTGGCTGATGGCTTGGAAAAGTATCTGGGTTTCAAATATGTGGGACAAAAGCGGTTTTCACTGGAAGGCGGCGACAGCTTGATTCCGCTTCTGGATACCGTGGTAAATCGCAGTTCCCAGAACGGTGTCAAGGAAACCATCATAGGGATGGCTCACCGCGGCAGACTGAATGTGCTTGTTAATATTGTGGGCAAGGATTCAAAAGGAATTTTTGCCGCATTTGAAGGCAAGGGCGTTCCCGAAACACATTCCGGAGATGTGAAATACCATCTGGGCTACTCGTCGAATGTCAAGACTAACTATGGGTTGATGCACATCGCTCTTGCTTTTAATCCATCTCATCTTGAAATTGTGTCTCCTGTGGTGCAAGGGTCGGTCAGGGCCAGGCAGCGCCGGCGTCGGGATACGGAACAAAAGCAGGTATTGCCGATTCAAATTCATGGGGACGCCGCTTTCGCTGGGCAGGGCGTGGTCATGGAAACGTTTAACATGTCCCAGATCCGCTGGTTTGCGGTCGGGGGATCTATCCATATCGTCATCAATAACCAGGTTGGATTCACGACTAGCAACACCAAGGATTCCCGTTCAACTACATACTGCACCGATGTGGCGAAAATGGTGGAAGCGCCAGTGCTGCATGTTAATGCAAATGATCCTGAAGCTGTGTATTTCGCAGCCTTGTTCGCAGTCGACTACCGCTATCTGTTCAAAAAAGACATCGTGATTGACCTGGTGTGTTACCGCCGGCATGGTCATAATGAGGCAGACGAACCTTCCGCAACCCAGCCTCTTATGTATAAAACAATTAAAGCCATGCAGGTTCCCTACCTTCTTTATGCCAAAAAGCTGGTCAGCGAAGGCTTGATCAAGGAAGATGAAGAGAAAAAACTCGTCGATGCTTTCCGTCAGGGTTTGGATGACGGAAAAACCATGGTAGAAGTGGCGAATGACAGTGCTTCTTATGAATTTGCCGTCAACTGGGAACCTTTCATTGGCAAGTCCTGGACTGAAAAAGCCACCACAGCTGTTCCGCTCAATCGCATCAAAGAACTGGCGAAAGCAATGGAAAAACTGCCTGATGGATATGTGCTTCAACCCCAGGTCAAAAAGACACTGGAAGCCCAAAGAAAAATGACGGATGGCGAGCTTCCAATTAACTGGGGCTATGCTGAAACCATGGCCTATGCGACTCTTCTGGATCAGGGTTATCCTATCCGGCTTTGCGGTCAGGATGCCGCGCGGGGAACCTTCGCACACCGCCATGCGGTACTTCATGATCAGAATACAGATGAAATTTACATCCCGTTAAGCCATGTTTCACCCAACCAGGCTCAAATCAATGTGGTGGATTCGTTCCTTTCTGAAGAAGCCGTGCTTGCGTTTGAATACGGCTATGCCACTGCTGAACCCAATTTTCTGGTTATCTGGGAAGCGCAGTTCGGAGATTTTGCCAACGGCGCGCAGGTTGTGATTGATCAGTTTATCAGTTCCGGAGAACAAAAGTGGGGACGGTTGTGCGGCTTGGTCATGCTGCTTCCTCATGGATACGAAGGTCAGGGACCGGAGCATTCTTCTGCGCGTCTTGAACGCTATCTGCAGCTCTGCGCGCAAGACAATATCCAGGTTTGCATACCATCAACTCCGGCACAGATCTTCCATTTGCTGCGCCGGCAAATGATAAGGCCTTATCGAAAGCCGCTTATCGTGATGTCGCCTAAAAGCGTGTTGCGTAACCCGCTTGCGGTATCTGAACTGAAAGAGTTATCTGAAGGCGAGTTCCGGTTGGTGATACCCGAAATAGACAAGATTGACGCAAAGAAAACAGAGCGTGTGATTATCACTTCCGGGAAAATTTATTATGAATTGCTTCAGCACAGACGCGACTTGAAATTGAATAACGCCGCCATTATCCGTCTTGAGCAGCTTTATCCATTTCCTGAAGAAGCTTTCCGCGGCGTGATGGCTTCTTACGCACATGTGAAAGATATTATCTGGTGTCAGGAAGAGCCGCAAAACCAGGGTGCCTGGATCACCATTTCACCTTACATCCAAAGCACGCTGGCGAAAGGACAGAAACTGCGTTATGCGGGCCGTCACTCATCGGCTTCTCCAGCGGTGGGTTATCACACGGTACATGAAAAAGAGCAAGAAGAACTGGTTGAGCAAGCCCTAACAAAATAAATAGAACTTATAGCAAGAAGGAAACCAAGATGGCGATAGAAGTTAAAGTACCACTGTTACCAGAATCCATCACTGACGCAACAGTTTCTACATGGCACAAGAAAGCTGGCGATAGAGTCTCTCGCGATGAAAATATCGTCGACTTGGAAACAGATAAGGTCATGCTTGAGGTTCCCTCCCCAACAGATGGTATTTTAAAGGAAATTATTAAGGCGACCGGAAGCACGGTTCAGGCTCAGGAAGTCATTGCTGTGATTGATGCGGCAGTGGCGGAACAGACGCCTGCGCAGCCGGTCAGCGCGCCGGTCCGCAAGGAAGAAAAAGCCGCTCCTGCCGTGACGGATGCTGGCAGCCAGGAAATCCGGCTCGCGGCACCGCAGCCTGTGCCTCCCATGGGTCCCTCTGTGCGCCGGGCCGCGGCAGAACATGATATCGATGTTTCCCAGGTGGTGGGCACTGGCAAAGGCGGGCGTATTACTAAAGAAAACGTGCTCGCGGCAAGCAAGAGCGGTGCAGGCATGCCTGCTGCATCCCTGCCCGCGGGAGCGCGGCCTGAAAAACGCGTGCCAATGACGCGTATTCGTGCTCGGATTGCGGAACGGCTGCTGGATGTCACACAGAATACCGCCATGCTGACCACATTTAATGAAATTAATATGGCGCCGGTGATGGACATTCGCAGCCGCTACCGGGACAAATTCGAGAAAAAATACAATGTGCGTCTTGGCTTCATGTCGTTTTTTGTCAAGGCTTGTGTGGAAGCTTTGAAACGCGCTCCGGTTGTGAATGCTTCCATAGACGGCAATGATATTGTCTATCACGGATTTTTTGACATAGGCGTTGCTGTTTCAACGGATCGCGGTTTGGTCGTCCCGGTGCTGCGTGATGCCGACAAGATGAGCATGGCTGAAATCGAATCGAAAATTGCCGAATCAGCCGAGAAGGCACGCACTGGCAAATTGACGCTGGAAGAAATGCAAGGCGGTACTTTTACGATTACAAATGGCGGGGTGTTCGGATCATTGATGGCGACACCTATCATCAATTCGCCGCAATGCGCCATCTTGGGAATGCATAAAATCCAGGAGCGGCCTGTGGTTGAAAATGGCCAGGTTGTCATACGGCCCATGATGTATGTGGCGCTCTCATACGATCACAGGCTCATTGACGGCAAGGAATCCGTGACTTTTCTCGTGTCAATTAAGGAATTACTTGAAGATCCGACACGCTTAATACTGGAAGTATAATAAACCGCTGGATCGCGGCCTCGCGCACGCAATGGCTTGCGAAGCGAAGATATGCGCAATTGTGATTTATAAATATAAAACAGGTGACAGTAATGAATCTTCATGAGTATCAAGCAAAACAGTTATTATCGGAATTCGGTTTGCCGGTTTCAAAAGGTGAAGTCGCATCCAGTGTGGAGGATGCGCTTTATATCGCTGATAAAATGAAAACCTCGCGCTGGGTTGTAAAAGCGCAAGTTCACGCGGGCGGCAGAGGCAAGGCTGGCGGTGTTAAAGTTGTTTCCACGAAAGACGAAGTCACCGAAGTCACGCGTTCCCTGCTGGGAAAACGCCTTGTCACTTATCAGACTACAGCGGAAGGGCAGCCGGTAAATCAGGTATTGATTGAAGAGCCTTGCGATATAGAAAAAGAATTGTATCTGGGCGCGGTGATTGATCGTTCCACGCGGCGTATTGTATTCATGGCATCAACGGAAGGCGGTGTTGAAATTGAGAAAGTGGCTGAAAAAACGCCCGAAAAAATTCTAACGGTGACATTGGATCCGCTGGTGGGCATGATGCCGTACCAGGGAAGGAAACTGGCTTTCGCCCTGGGTTTAAAAGGAGAGCAAATCAAGCAGTTTGTTCATCTGCTCTCAGGACTCGGCAAAATGTTTACTGAATGCGATCTGAGCCTGCTGGAAATCAATCCGCTTGTGATCACCAAGCAAGGCAATCTGTTGTGTCTGGATGCGAAGATCAATATTGACGACAATGCGCTGTACCGGCAGCCGAAATTGCGCGCCATGCGCGATGCTTCACAGGAAGACGAACGCGAGAATCACGCGCGCGACTGGGAACTGAATTACATCGCGCTTGACGGCGATATCGGTTGCATGGTTAACGGCGCGGGTCTTGCCATGGCTACTATGGATATGATCAAGCTGCAAGGCGGCAACCCGGCCAACTTTCTGGATGTGGGCGGCGGTGCGACCAAGGAACGCGTTTCGGAAGCTTTCAAAATTATCCTGTCGGACAAAAAGGTTAAAGCCATTCTCATCAATATTTTTGGCGGTATCGTGCGCGGAGATTTGATCGCGGAAGGCATTATCGGTGCTGTGGCGGAAATCGGGACATCTCTGCCGGTTGTTGTCCGGCTTGAGGGAAACAATGCGGATCTGGGCGCAAAAATGCTGGCTGAAAGCGGCCTGAATATTATTGCTTCCACCAGTTTCACAGACGCGGCCAAAAAAGTCGTACAAGCCGCAGCCAACGTATAAGGTGTCATATCATGAGTATTCTTGTAAATAAAAGCACAAAAGTCATTTGCCAGGGATTCACTGGCAAGCAGGGAACCCTGCATTCCGAACAGGCGATCGCCTATGGAACAAAAATGGTGGGCGGCGTCACGCCCGAAAAGGGAGGTCAGACCCATCTGGGACTGCCGGTTTTTAACACGGTCAGTGAAGCGTACCTGGAAACGCAGGCTGATGCGTCAGTCATATATGTCCCGGCGCCTTATTGCAAAGATTCGATACTGGAAGCCGTGGACGCGGGAATCAGATTGATAGTCTGCATTACCGAAGGCATTCCCGTTCTGGACATGCTGGAAGTCAAAGCTTGTATCGATCAGCATCCTGAAGTGCGGCTGATCGGTCCGAATTGCCCGGGTATCATCACTCCGGGTGAATGCAAGATCGGCATTATGCCCGGATACATACACAAACCCGGCAAAGTCGGCATCGTGTCACGTTCAGGTACGTTGACTTATGAAGCCGTCAAACAAACTTCTGATCTGGGTCTGGGCCAAAGTACTTGCGTAGGCATAGGCGGCGATCCCATTCCTGGCACCAATTTTATTGATGTACTGGGCATGTTTGAAAAAGACCCGCAGACAGAAATCATTGTGATGGTGGGAGAAATTGGCGGAAGTGCTGAAGAGGAAGCGGCCGCGTTCATTAAACAACATGTGTCAAAGCCTGTGGTTGCCTATATTGCAGGTGTGACAGCACCGGCTGGAAAGCGCATGGGTCATGCCGGCGCCATCATTGCCGGCGGAAAGGGAACAGCTGCGGAAAAATTCAAGGCGCTGGAAGCGGCGGGCGTTCATACTGTTCATTCACCTGCTGAAATGGGCCAGAAAGCAGCAGAAGTACTTGCGAAAGTGACGACCTAGATATGCTGGATCCCAAACTATTAAGAAGTTCCATGGACACTATAGCCGCGCGAATCAGCAAGCGCGGCTTTGTGATTGATACGGCCAGGTTTAATGATCTGGAAGAGCGCCGCAAACTTTTGCAAGTCCGGATGCAGGAATTGCAAAATGAGCGCAACGTGCGCTCGAAAGAAGTCGGCCATGCCAAGGCATCGGGTAAAAATGTTGATGATGTCTTGAAAAGCCTCAAGGATTTGAGCGATGAGCTTAAATCTGTAGAGGAACAGTTTGCATCTACCCAGATTGAGCTGGAAGATTTTCTTGCGCGCATCCCTAATGTACCGCATGAGTCCGTACCGGATGGAAAGAGCGAGGAGGATAACCAGGTAGTGCGTGTCTGGGGCGAGCCCAAAAAATTCACTTTTACACCCAAGGATCATGCGGAATTGGGTGCGGGTCAGGGATGGATAGATTTTGAAACCGCTGCTAAGCTTGCTGGTGCGCGCTTTGTGGTATTGCGCGGTCCGCTGGCAAGATTGCAGCGCGCACTGATTCAATTCATGCTGGATTTGCACACCAGGGAACATGGCTATCAGGAAATTTCCATTCCCTATATCGTCAATGCGGATTGTCTGTTCGGTACGGGGCAATTACCCAAATTCAGGGAAGATTTGTTTTCCGTGTCGGGTGACAGCGAGCGCTATTTGATTTCCACTGCGGAAGTTCCTGTGACTAACACGGTTCGCGAGCAAATCCTTGAGACGGTTCAATTACCGGTGAAATATGTCTGTTACAGCTCTTGTTTTCGCAGTGAGGCGGGTTCCTATGGCAAAGACATCAAGGGCATGCTGCGTCAGCATCAATTTGAAAAAGTGGAGCTGGTGCAGATTGTAAAGCCTAGCGAGTCTTATCATGCGCTCGAAGAATTGACACGACATGCTGAAGCTGTATTGCAGCGTTTGGAGCTTCCTTACCGTGTGGTTGCCTTATGCACGGCGGATATCGGATTTGCTGCTGCAAAAACCTATGATCTGGAAGTTTGGCTGCCAGGCCAGCAGCGATACCGTGAAATTTCATCCTGCAGCAATACGGAAGCCTTTCAGGCGCGACGCATGAAAGCGCGCTGGCGTGATGAAGCCGGAAAAATCGAATTGGTCCATACGTTGAATGGATCGGGATTGGCGGTCGGGCGCACCTTGATTGCCGTTGTTGAGAATTACCAGGATAAATTGGGGCGTATTCATATACCCCGGGCATTGCAACCGTACATGGATGGAATCGAGGTCATAGAATGACAATATGATTGCAGGCGGTTTTTGCACTGCGGCCTGTTCTCAAATACGTGCACCCAGGTTTCAGACGGAAGTGTTCGCCCGGTAGAATTTTAGGAGATAAGAGTGCGTATTTTGAGTTACTTCTTCTTGTTGGTCATTGTATTGTTCGGCACAACATTTGCTGCGCTGAATTACGAGTCGGTCACCATTAATTATTATCTTGGCCAATCCACATTACCTTTGTCATTACTATTGGTGATTGTGTTTGCCCTGGGCTGTCTGATCGGAATGATCGTCGGCTTCTGGATGCTAATCAAATCGAAAATCAGCAATTATCGTTTGCGCCAGCGGTTACAAATGGCCGAGAAGGAAATTGATAATCTGCGCGCGATTCCACTTCAGGATAAAGTCTGATGAAGCTGATAGGATTCTTCCTGGTTCTTGTTTGTATAGCGATCGCCTGGTTTCTGGGCTATCGCGCTCGTCCCAGGGCGGAATCGGCGCGCAAAATCAACGTTCCCCGCGATTATCTGATTGGCTTGAATTTCCTGCTGAACGAAGAAACAGACAAAGCGGTTGATGTCTTCATCAAAATGCTGGAAGTGGATAGCGATACTGTCGAAACCCATCTGGCTGTCGGAAAACTTTTCAGGCGCCGTGGTGAGGTGGATCGCGCTATCCGCATTCATCAAAATCTGATTGCGCGTCCGCAACTGGAAAAAATCTATCGCGAACAATCCCTGTATGAGCTGGGCCAGGATTACCTCAGCGCCGGCGTGCTGGATAGGGCGGAAAGAATATTTCTTGAGCTTGCCAACGCCAAGCCCCACTCGGCGCAAGCCCTAAAAACCTTGATTGACATCTATCAGCAGGAAAAGGATTGGGACAAGGCGGTACATGCTGCGATCAAGTATGAATCTGTGGCGAAGGTAAATATGCAGCCGGTGATAGCACATTATTATTGTGAGCTGGGCGAAACCGCGCTAAACAGAAAACAGTATGACATGGCGTTCGACTATTTTGAAAAAGCTTTACACGCCGACAAGTCTTGTGTACGTGCCAGCCTGCTGCAGGCAAAAGTCCTCATGGAGCAGGATGAACATAAAAAGGCCTTGCCATACCTGAAAAAAATCAAAGATCAAAATCCGCGATATCTTTCGGAATCGATAGAATTACTGGCTTCCTGTTATGAAAAACTAGGCGAGGAAGATAAACTGGTTTATTACCTCAAGCAGCTGCTGGAGGAACATCCACGTGTACCCGTTGTGCTGATTCTGGCCGAGCGTATTCGTAAACGGAAGGGTGACAAGGTCGCAGCCAATTTCGTGGCAGATTACGTGCGACGTTACCCCTCTCTGCGCGGGCTTTATATCTTTGTCAATATCTACATTTCCAATGCTGAAGGGCGAGCCAGGGAAGATTTGCATATCCTGCAAAATCTGATGAAAAACCTGCTGGCAACCAAGCCGGATTATCAATGTTCCTCTTGCGGATTTTCAGGCAAGACGCTGCATTGGCAATGTCCCGGCTGTAAACAATGGAGCACCATGATGCCCGTCCATGGCCTGCAGGAAGAGACAGCCTGAGAATGAATGTGAATACTGCCTGCCAGTTGCCGCGTGTGTTTATTCGCAGGATGATCTGTGTTGAGTCACTGTCATGAATTGTAAGTGTTACGGCTTACATTCATTCCATTATGCGCAAAATCTCTGGGCGCGGAATAGGTAACGTTTCTGCTGGCATATTCCTCTCTCGGGTCATCATAAGTATCTTTCATGAGCAGGCCTTTCTTTTTTCTCTCACTGGCGCTGGCGCCCAGTCTGGCGTGCATGGTGGTATTGTTAAACCCCTCCTGGTCAGGGTCTTCAGTAGGGACAGCCTGATAGGCAATCTCATCACTTGCTCCCGCGTTTCTGCAACAGGAATCCACAATGGCGCCTATGCCTGCACCTACGCCTGCGCCTACCGCCGCGCCTCCCACTACTGCGCCAATGGCAGCAAATAATGGCACACTGGCTCCAAATGTGACCGGCGCGAGGAAAAAGCCAATCAAGGCACCTATTCCGCCGCCAATCAGTGCCCCCATTCCGGCGCCTGCGAATTTGCCCAGATGACGTTTGAAAAATCCGGGGCGTTTGACCGCGTAGCCTGCATCTTCATTGTCGTGATGCTGCGGGGGTCTGGGAGGTTTGGGCTGCTTACCCTGAGATAATAAATCCGGGTCACTGACCTGAGCTTGCAAAAGAGGTGCAGCTTGCGGGACTGGCTGACATTTTCCATAAGATACCTTGCAGAAATATCTGGTAAAGTCAGACAGTTCCACTTCAAATTCAGCTAATTCCGGCTGTTCTGTCACAAAGTTTTCGCTGCGCGCATCAGCGTAACTTCTGTTCTCCCAGTCATAATGCCTGCCAACGCGCCCCCAGGGGTTGCGCAGCTTGACAAATCTTAACTCCCGTCCCTGGACGGTTTTCTTTTCTACCCCTATGATTCCGTAGGCATGCTGGCTGCGCAGGCCGGGGACTTCACCCTCGGGGAAAGAAGCATGAGTCGATGCCGCCAGAGAATACGATGTGCCGGCACCGTGTAATTTATGTTTGATAGTTTTGTATATTCCCAGGGACTTTTCAGTGTAAAAACCGGTTCCAAGCGCGCCGTTCCAGCGAATTTTCCTCGCGTCCGCATCTCTTCCCATATAAGAAGAAAAACATTCCAGCACCTTGGCTGGCAAGGGTGGTTGATAACGCATTAATTTGTTTAATGAAATGGCGACATCTTCCAGCGTTGAAGTGGCGGTATTCAGATTGATACCATGTTCAAAATCATCCCATCGGTCATGCAGGATCAATTCTTTGATATATTTACCCAGTTCTGCAATGACACTGATATCTTTGACCGCCTTATTGATCGCGAGCGGTGATTCAATGATTAATTTGATGTATTCAGCCAGATAATGTGAAAACGCATGCAGTTGTTCAAGCTTTGCTTCGTCATCGATTTCTGAATCAAGCATGCGTGACAACATAGCCAGTAAAACGGATTGTTCATCATATTGAATCTGTTCCTTGAGCAGGGCACCGACGGTACTTCTGATGGTCTGAATGTCGTGATTGGTAATATCAGCGGTCAGGGTTTGAATCTGTTTTACAAACGGCAATAATCCAGATGATTGAGAACATGTGCGCAAGATTGTATCCAGCAGAGGAATCTGGTCCTGATTCATGGATTCAACATAGGCGGCAACACGATTGTACACGGCCATGCTGTATAACAAGCTGTCCTGGTTCCATGGATAATCTGATGGCTCGGGCATCTGTAATTCCTGGGCATCCTGCCCCGTCAGTATGATCAGCGCTGTTTCAGGGCGGCCTCCGTCGCCAAAAATTTCTCTGAAGGAAGGGTAGGTATACACATACGCATGCGCGTCTTTTTCATTTGGGTTTCGTTTCAGCGCATGTGCGGTATAGGCTTTTTCCAGAATGTGCACCCAAGGGGCGAGGTGTTTTACCGTATTGCTTCCGTTCTGATAATAATATGAGTTTTTAATATGATAATAGACAGGCTCACGGGTATTGGGATCAAACAGTCTGACGATAGTATGCTTTCCATCGGCTGATTGTCTCATCATATTTTTAATGAAATCAGATCCACCCGGTGTTTTCAGAATACCTATGATACTGGATAATAAAAAGCAGTCGCCGAAAATGCTTTGTTTGACATCACCGATTAAGTCATCATGGGGAAAGAGGACGTCTGTGACAGGTTCGAAATGTTCCTCAATATCCTCATTGCGCAACAAGTCTTTTTTGAAAGCGTATCCCTTGCTGATAATTTCAATGCTGTCGCCGCTTTCCGGCATGTCGTCACGTCTTTTACCCTTGTGTTTGAATGTCACGACTTCCAGAATACCGTCGTGTCCGGGCATGTTTCTGGCAATTACAACTTGATCAGGAGCGAGTTCCTGATGCACGCCTATCATCGCTTCATCTGAAGGATCCGTGAGTATGGCGGGATAAGGGTCTTTTCCTATGGGTAATCGTTTGTATCGATTTCGGCTGAATCCGCGCAGTGTGCTTCGTAAACGTTTATGCGGCGGTTTTGCAAACAGATAAACGGGCTGCGAGGATTGCTTGACCTTGTAAATTCGGCCGAATTCGTTATCTTCAATCTGCTGGATTTCATCCGCACGGGGCGGCATCAGGGTCCCACGCATCATATCGCAATACTCTCTCGTTTATATGCTTGATAAAAATTCTTTTTATTATTTTAATCTTTTGGATCGCCGGCCAATCACTTGAACCAATCATCCAGCCAATCATATACAACACTGGAGGACAAGGCCAGATTCCCAAGCTGGCAATGGGTATCCGCGCCTTCCTGTATTGTGAATATTTTTTTACTGACAGGTCCTGATACTTTTTTTTCATAGACATATGCCTGTCTCAGGGCTTCATCACCTTCACCTTCGCCAGCCAAGACCAGGCTGGGGCAGATGATATTTTTAAGTGCGTCTCCGATACGGAAGGATTCCAGTTTGCTGATGAATTCGAGGAAAGTGGATGTTCCGAATTTATAACAGCCGGATCGTATTCCCTGTTTGATCATCTTGGGAATGGCGCTGTCCGGAATAGCATCAAGCTCATCCAGCCTGACGTCTTCATTCAGGTCATTCTTGTTAATGCCTATAAAACTCAACATGTAAGCGTGTAAATCAACAATGGGTGAATTGGGAATAACGGCTTTGATTCTGCGGTCATGAGCCGCGCCGCGCGCGACAAAATATCCGCCAAAGCTGATACCGTATACAGCGAGCCGGGTGGCGTCCACATCGTCGCGGCTTAAGACATAATCCAGTGCATAGCTTATAGGGATCTCATAATCGGGGCGAAATTTCAATTCCGGATGCAGTCTCAGCATTCCGGTCTGACCCGGACCCTCAAAAATCAGGACATTGTAGTGACGTTCCAGGGCGCCGGCAGCACATTGAAAATACATTTCTTCTCCGCTGCCGTCAAAGCCGGTGACAATGACCACGGTTTTACGTTTTTGACGGTCATTTGCCGGGCGGATGAAATATCCCGGCATCCAGCGGGTTTCATAAGGTATTTCCAGCACTTCAACCGGCGTGGTAAAAAATTTGGCGGCCTCTATAAAACAGCTGCGGGACAGTAATCCCAGCTCGCGCTGTTCAGGCTTGGCGGGATCACAAAAATATTCTGCCGAGCGGTAATAATTACAGGCTCTCAATAAACTTTCTTTGGCCGTGACCGTGTGTCCTTTAGCAAGTGCTGAATAAGCCTTATCTTTTAACCGTTGCGCCAATGCGGCATATTCTCTTGTCCAGTCATCGGTGTCGCCGTTTTTAATACGGGTTGTTAATGACAGGCACTCCCCAATTGATGCGCCGCCATAAGATGTCATTCCCAGCATGCGTAGCAGTTGAAAGTCCATTTCAGCATTATCAAAGCCTTTCACTCGGGTGGCAGAGCGTTCTATACGTGTCATGGCGGACTCCTGAGCCGGCGTATGATATGAAATTCATTGAATATTAACATTTTTATGCTGGTATTTTCCATTCATCCTGCTCTCGTCATCACTGACGTGATTTGATATAATCCCCGCAAACACAATATTAATTAGTCATTAATCAGTCAGCTGGCAACCCTCGCTGAACTGACATGAGCATTAATCATTAAATCAGAAAAAACATGGCTAACCCGAATACATCTCGCCTGGTATCAGTCGCTCCCATGATGGATTACACCGACCGTCATGACCGCTATTTTTTACGCCTGATTTCACCTGATGTGTTGCTGTACACGGAAATGATTACAGCACTGGCCCTGGAGCATGGCAATGTTGATTATCTGCTCGCGTATGATGCATCAGAACACCCTGTCGCCTTGCAATTAGGAGGAAGCGACCCAAACTTGCTTGCCAAAGGCGCTAAATTAGGAGAGTCATACGGCTATGATGAAATCAATCTGAATGTCGGCTGCCCCAGCCCGCGTGTCAGTGCCGGTCGTTTCGGTGCATGTCTTATGCTGGAGCCTGAATGGGTCGCGGATTGTGTATCAACCATGCAGGCGCAGGTTTCCATTCCTGTCACGGTCAAATGCAGAACCGGGGTGGACGAGCAAGATAGTTATGAACAACTACATCATTTTATCAGTACCCTGGCAAGCGCAGGCTGCAAAACATTTATCATCCATGCCCGCAAGGCTTGGCTGTCAGGTTTGAGCCCCAGACAAAACCGTGAAATCCCGCCGCTGCAGTATGAAACAGTGTATCAAATCAAAAAAGATTTTCCCGGTCTGACGGTGATCATTAATGGGGGCATTCAATCCGTATCCGATATTGACCGCCATCTTCCCCATGTTGATGGGGTCATGATAGGGCGGGCTGCTTACTCCAATCCTTATCTGCTCGCGGAAATTCAATCCAAGTATTTCAAATTTAAGGAAATATCAGATCGCCATGCGGTAATAAAAAAATTCCTTCCCTATATTCACGAACAGGTAAGGAATGGTATAAAATTAAGCGCGATTACGCGCCATATTTTAGGCTTGTTTCAAGGCCAGCGCGGGGCGGCAGCCTGGCGTCGTCACTTGAGCCAGCACGCCCACCAACCTGATGCCGATATTCACGTAATAGAAACAGCACTATCGCTGCTGCAGATCAGCATTTAATCAGATCAGGCCGGCAGCACAACAGACATTACAAATTTGATAACGCGGAGTGTGAGAAAAATGATTTATGATTTACTGGCCAAATCATCGGATGCTGTAGGTATCGCCGGCGTCATCTTGTTGCTCATAGCGTATTTTCAGCTAAGCACCAACAGAATTTCAGCCCAGACCATGAACTATCAGCTATACAATTTCACGGGTGCATTGTTTATTTTGTTTTCCCTGCTATTTCATTTCAATCTTTCATCGTTCCTGATTGAGTTTGCATGGATTATTATCAGCCTGATAGGAATCTACAGAATACAGGCAGCGCGCCGTCAGAATGCCGGCCAGGCAGGTAATCTTTACAAATTGAGTGATGCAAAAAAGAAGCTGTAATGCGAACAGCATTAAACCTATTCATCATGAAGCGTCAATACAAATGAGATATCCATGAACACACGACCAGACCAGGCAGTTATTTGTGATTTTATCCGTCATACCGAGCATGATAGCTCACGCAAGGCGAATACTTTTTTTGCAGTGCTAGAGAATTATCTGAACAGGCCTTTCGATAAGAAAAATGTCGTTTTGGCGCGCATGAGCAGTGAAAGCCGTGCACGGTTTAACATGATCTGGGAAAATCAGGTCGAACAATTGAAAGAGCTGGAAAGTCTGCTGGGCCTGAGGTTTCCTCTGGAGAAGGATTTGTTGATCATGGCCTTAAAGGCGCTGGATGAAAAATTGAAAGAACTGGTCCAGCCCATGATGGCTGATTTAAGGCGCGAGCTGGAACAGGAAAATCATCAGCTTTCTGATAGCCAGCGGTTGCAAATTCCGAACATGTTAAATGAGATTGCGCGCGCCTATTGTTTTCATTTATTGACCGATGTCATTCGAGTGAGGCCGGAGATGACTGCGGCCGAAATATTGCAGTTTAAATCTCATCAGGAATTTCACAGGCTGGTGCGTAACGCCTTGTTCAAGGAAAATGTACTTGAATCATTTATGGGTTATGTTTTTGAAAAATTCCGGGATAAAAATTCCTTAAATGAGACTGATCTCAATAAGTATGAACTGATGCTGGGATCTGTTGCTGTTCACGCATTTCTTGATGGCGTGGAATTCAACCTGACCAAACTTGAACGGCTTGAAATTCCCCTGGTTATTCAGTTATTGAAAAATGTAAAGGCTGACAGACGTGAAATTGAAATATCCGGATTGCTGGGTGCCCTCAGAGACAGGGCTGTTGCTTTATGGCTGGAGTTTTTTACACAACATCATGACAATCAGAGAAAACTCTTTGAACTTTTAAATGTCCAGGATGATGAAAATATTCTTGGGGAAGTCAAGCGTTCTGTGCTGATCCATCTTGCTGAAATCTCGGTGCATGAATCAGCGCGTGATCAAAAGGCGCAGCGCGAGCTCGTGAGCAAAATTCTGGAATATGCCCATGCGTTGGATCAAGGGCTGGGTGCGCATATGAAAGTTGTTTTGCAGCATAACTTACGCAATACTCAGGATCCACAATTGTGCAAGGCATTGGGTCTGGCCGTGCCTGGTGCGGCAGTCAAGGATAAAAAGCCCCGATTCAGGTTGTTAGCGCGAAAGAAAACGAATGTGCATCAAACAGACATCACGCCTGAGCCAGGCCTTGAGACAGCTGCTCCTGAGCTGGCCGGCGCATGTCCGTTGCCGGCATCTGTTACATGGAAACGCGCGGATAAAACTTTCAAGCCATCGACAACGTTACTGTTGCGGCAGTTTGTTCCGGCGCAGTCTGAAACGGCTGCTTCAAGTGTTATTGAACCAGAAAGACAGGAGGCACGGGAGGGGCAGGAGCAAAGACTGGCATCTACTACTCCTGCAGTTTCTCAATCTGTGTGGAAGAAGAGCGCAAGCCGGTCACTGCAGCATTCCTCTTTATCAATAAATACAAACATGACGTTGTTGCAATCTTACCGGTCAAGCAAGCCGTCTGACAGTGGTCAAGTATCCGCCGCTGATCATTTGCCTGCGCCTGATTTCAGGCCCTGATTTGCAGACAGCGATGTTAATAAGGAAATTAAAATGCTAACAGACAGAAAACAAGTCAGAATCATCAATCTGGGTGATGTGATTACACCTGATTTCATGAAGGCTATTCAGGCATTTACTACCCTGATTGCAGGTAAAAAACAGGCAACAATGACTGATGAGACTGGCAAAGCGGTTGCCATGGTGCTTCATCAGAATTTAAACATAATAAATGATTTCAAGCATGGAAAAATGAATGAAGCGGATTTTACGAACCATATGCTTGGCAAGCTGGAACAAGCCACGGGTATCAGGCTAAGCACGGAAGAATTTGATGCATCCTGGAACGCTATGAATCCGAAGTATCAGGATTTTAAGGGTTTATTAAGTCAAGTCAGTGCCTATAACCGCCAGCCGGGCCAGCGCGCCATTTTTATAAGTTTCACCAATCCAAAAGATATCAAACACCTCATTCATGAATTGCATGTCAATCAGGTCGGCCATCGGGTAGTGGATGGTTGTCTGCTCGAAATAGAGGGTATTGAATTACATACCACTTATGCTGTGCGGCAAACCAAGGCCGAGTTAATTGAATCAGTCATCAAAAGTCTGCATTCAAAGCCGTCTGCGCAGAGTTCGCTGGCATCCAGTATGGGTTCTATGCTTGCTGGTACCGGCCAGACAAATACATCAGATCCATTGGACATCAAATATCTGCGTGGCGTGAACAATCTTAAAGATCCAGTTTTGCAGGCAGATCTTGATCTGACAAATCAGGCCGTGGAAGAGAAAGCGGATGGCTTTCGTGTGGACACCATACTTTGGATGAAACAGGAACAATCCTTGTCTGACATAATGCGGCAACATGAATCACCTTCCAGACAGATAAGAGCCATTAACTTGTAAACAGTGTTTATCAGGCTGTGCCATTCATTATGCCAGGGCATGGCTGGGGTAGGCGAAACTTCGTATGATTTTCCACTTTCCGGAAGGGGTTTTTGCCATGATATCCATGCCTTCTTCTTGTATCAGGATTTCATTTTTATTCTTATTGTCTGCTTTTAAAATCCAGGTAATTCTCACGGCAGCCCAATCATTGGTCTGATAGATATTATGAATCTTGTATTCATAGTGATAATTGATGTCTGGGGAGGCAAACAGTTTTTTGAAATTTTGACAGACTTCATCATAATTCTTGGCGGGTTGTCCTTGATATTCCAGGATGAGATTCTGCGCAAACAAATCGCAGGTTGCATTCAGGTCTTTGCGGTTAAATGAAGCTGTCCAGGATGAAAATGCATTATGGATGCTGGCAGTCGCAGATTCTGATTGTGCATACACTGCATGATTTAAAATCAAGCCCGTCAGTAATGTATAAATCGGCAGAGTGAGCTTCCTGGTCATGGTTCAGTCCTGTCAATAGTCGCGGTGGCGTTTTTCCAATTGCGGCTGTTTGTTATCCAACTCCTGCTGTTATGGCGGGAGTTGGTTTCCACGTTATTCATCCCAGCTAAGTGCGCCGCCAGTTTGATATTCAATGACGCGTGTTTCAAAGAAGTTTTTTTCTTTCTTGAGATCCATGATTTCACTCATCCATGGAAACGGGTTGGCTGCGCCTGGAAACTGTTGTGCCAAGCCGATTTGCGCGCAGCGGCGGTTTGCGATAAATTGCAGATATTCCCTGAACATTTCCGCGTTAAGACCTAAAATACCGCGTGGCATGGTGTCAACCGCGTAGGTATATTCCAGTTCCACGCCTTCGCGTATCATGTCAATGGCTTCTTGTTTGAACTCATCAGTCCAAAGATGCGGATTTTCAATTTTGATCTGGTTGATGACATCAATACCAAAATTAAGATGCATGGACTCGTCACGCAATATGTATTGAAACTGTTCCGCGGTCCCCGTCATTTTATTGCGGCGTCCCATGGATAAAACCTGCGTAAAGCCTACATAAAAGAATATGCCTTCGAATATCACATAGAAAGCAATCAAGTCGCGCAGTAATCGCCTGTCGTTTTCAGGCGTACCCGTGTGAAAGTTGGGATCGCCCAGGCTTTGCGTATATTTGAGCGACCACGCGGCTTTGCGGGCAACCGAGGGAACTTCCCGATACATATTAAATACTTCAGCTTCATCCATGCCCAGACTTTCGATGACATATTGATAAGCATGGGTGTGCAACGCCTCCTCGAACGCCTGACGCAGAAGATATTGACGGCATTCAGGATTGGTAATGTGACGGTAAACTGCCAGCACAAGATTGTTAGCAACCAGAGAATCTGCTGTGGAAAAAAAGCCCAGATTACGTTTGATAATCAGGCGTTCATCTTCCGTTAAACCATTCATGTCTTTCCAGAGCGCCACATCGGCCGCCATATTGATCTCATTAGGCATCCAGTGATTAGCGCATGCATCCAGGTATTTTTGCCATGCCCATTTATACTTGAACGGAACTAGCTGATTTAGGTCTGCGCGGCAGTTAATGATTTTTTTGTCGTCCACTTGAACGCGCGCCGCGCCCATTTCCAGTGATTCCAGGCCAGTAATGCCACCCAGGTTTGATGCTGCTGTCATAAATATCTCCCTACAGTTACGTTTGACTTCTGCTCCCGATGCAAACATCTGGCAGAGCAGCTTCAGCGGGAAAAGCGGGAAGTGATCTTGCTGCCCGCTGGATCTTTTTCCGCTGGTCTTCCCTTTGGCCGCAAACATGGCTGCAGGGAAGACAGTGTGTTGGATACGATGAATTATTGACATGCCTCACAAGTCGGGTCGGTGATCAGGCAGGCTTTGGGCGCTGCTGACACGGGATCCACTTGCACGGCGTTCAATGCGCGGTCATCAATGGTTGCCTTTTCAGTATTAGTTGCACCCATGCTGCGCAGATAATAAGTTGTTTTCAGTCCGCGTGTCCAGGCGTGGCGGTAAAGCTGGTCCAGTTTCTTGCCTGATGGCTGTGCCATATACAGGTTAAGGGACTGGGCCTGGTCAATCCATTTTTGGCGGCGTGATCCTGCTTCAACCAGCCACATGGGGTCCACTTCAAATGCTGTCGCATAAATCTGTTTTAATTTTTCCGGTATGCGATTAATTTTCGCGACACTGCCATTATAGTACTTCAAGTCGTTGACCATGACTTCATCCCATAATCCTTCCTGCTTGAGATCAGCAACCAGGTAAGGATTAATCACGGTAAACTCACCGGATAGATTGGACTTCACGAACAGGTTTTGGTAAGTCGGTTCTATTGATTGTGAAACGCCGCAGATATTGGAAATAGTGGCGGTGGGAGCGATAGCCAGCACATTGGAGTTGCGCATGCCCACGGCTTTTACGCGTTCACGCAGTGTTTTCCAGTCCAGGGTCTGTGATTTGTCGATTTCCAGATAGGCGCCGCGGTTTTGCTCAAGAATGGCGAGTGAGTCAATGGGCAGTATGCCTTTGCTCCAGAGTGATCCTTCATAGGAAGAGTATTTGCCGCGTTCTTCCGCAAGATAAGTGGAGGCTTCTATCGCATAATAACTGATTTGCTCCATGGATCGGTCGGCGAATTCTACCGCTTCGCGGGACGCATAAGGAATGCGAAGTTTATAGAGTGCGTCCTGAAAACCCATGAGACCCATGCCGACGGGCCGGTGCTTCATGTTGGAATTCCTGGCTTGCGGAACCGAGTAATAATTGATGTCTATAACGTTATCCAGCATGCGCAGCGCGGTATGGACGGTGCGGCGCAGCTTGGCCTGGTCCAGTCCTTTGTCGGTCATGTGCGCGATCAGGTTGATGCTGCCAAGATTGCAGACCGCGATTTCTTCACGTGATGTATTCAATGTGATTTCCGTGCACAGGTTGGAGCTGTGTACCACGCCTGTGTGTTGCTGCGGCGAGCGCAGGTTGCAAACGTCTTTGAATGTGACCCAGGGATGGCCCGTTTCAAATAACATGGTCAACATCTTGCGCCAGAGTGAAACAGCCGGAATTTTCTTGATGTTTTTAATTTCTCCTCGCGCCGCTTTGGCTTCGTAGGCGGTATAAGCTTCTGCAAATGCCTTGCCGTACAAATCATGCAAATCTGGCACATCATTGGGAGAAAACAGTGTCCAATCCTGGTTTTCCGCCACGCGCTGCATGAATAAATCCGGAATCCAGTTGGCGGTATTCATGTCATGTGTGCGGCGGCGTTCGTCGCCTGTATTTTTACGCAGTTCGAGAAATTCCTCTATGTCTTTATGCCAGGTTTCAAGATAGGCACAGACAGCGCCTTTGCGTTTGCCGCCCTGGTTGACGGCGACAGCGGTGGCATTGGCTACATTCAGGAAAGGTACGACGCCCAGTGATTTGCCATTTGTGCCTTTGATATGCGCGCCCATGGCTCTGACGTTGGTCCAGTCGTTTCCAAGGCCGCCTGCGTATTTGGACAGCAGTGCATTGTCTTTGATCGCGCTGTAGATTCCATCCAGATCATCGGGTACGGTGGTGAGATAACAGCTGGATAATTGCGGACGCAAGGTGCCTGAATTAAACAGCGTAGGGGTTGAGCTCATGAAATCAAAGGTGGAGAGCAGGTTATAGAATTCAATGGCGCGTTTTTCCTTTTCCTTTTCTTCCATGGCGAGGCCCATGGCGACGCGCATAAAGAAAACCTGGGGCAGCTCAAATCGGCGGCCTTCCCAGTGGATAAAATAACGGTCATACAAGGTTTGCAGCCCCAGGTAGGTAAATAACAAATCGCGCTCGGGTCTGATGGCTGCGCCAATCTGGGTCAGATCAAAGGATTTGAGTTTGGGACTCAGCAATTCATGTTTGATGCCCGTGTCAAGATAAGCCTCAAGATAAGCTGGATAAAATGTCTGTTGTTCAATCGCGCTTGCATTATTCTGTATCTTTAGAAAATCCAGCGCTTCGCTGCGCAAATCCACCAGCAGTAGTCTGGCTGCAACGTAAGTATAATTGGGCTCTTTTTCTATCAGTGTGCGTGCGGACATTACCAAGGCTTTGCTGACTTCGTGCGCCGGTACCTTGTCAAACAGGTTACGCTTTGCATCTTCAATAATGTGATCAGGCGACACATCGGTCAAACCCACGCAGGCATTCCGGACCTGCTTTTGCAGGGCGTCCATGTCCAGCGGTTGGATAGTGCCATCCGGGAGGGTGACATGCAAAATGTATGCAGATTTTTTATTGTCGGCCTCTTTTTGCTCTTGTTCGCGGGCGCGGCGACGTTCTTCGCGGTAAAGCACATAAGACTTGGCGACTTTGTATTCACCCGTGCGCATTAGTTCCAGTTCAACCTGGTCTTGTATTTCTTCAATATGAATCGTGCCGCCGCTTTGCAGTCGACGGTCAAACGTATCGGCAATTTTTTTGGTCAATAAGGATACTTTTTCATGAATGCGGCTGGAACCGGCTGCCGTGTCTCCTTCCACAGCCAGAAAGGCCTTGGTCATGGCGACAGCGATTTTGTTCGCGTCAAAAGGTGTGACAGTGCCGTTACGGCGAATGACTTTGATCTGACCGGGAGCGGTTTGCACGACATCGAAATGAGGGGCGTGAGCAACGTGAGAGGATGCTGATTGGATATCCATGTTCTCTTTCTCCACAATAGCTAAATGTTTAATACTTGGAGCAGGCTTGGGGTCGCGCTCGCGCGAAACCACTATATGTAGTTGTTTTGCTGCTTTAGAATAACAAGATAATGTATCCGGCCCGAGATATCAAGCGAATAAGAACGCCCTGGGTAAAATCGCTATCCAGGGCGGGTTTTAAACTGACAGGGTTTAAATAAAGACGCTGTTGGTATGGTCCAGCTCAGCCCGTACGGCATCGCGATCGGGCTCATGGTTCACCTTGTTCATGAACACTTTGAACTTGTCAGCGACACGGTGGCTGACCAGGGTATCACTGACCTTGCCTAAGTGTTTCGCCAAGTCTTTTTCGGACACGTGGACTGCATCAGGATTGGTAGACAGGAATGCCTTGGTCAGGGACGCGTTGGCATTGACCGCTCCGCCTCCGGAAATCGCGTTAAGAATAACAAAAGTTGATCCCAGGGCCGTGTCTTTGGTTAATCCGATGATGTTATCAGGATTGGCGAGCACTCCTGCGGCCACATTCTGCGGCCCGCTGGCGGCAAATCCGTTGGCTCCCAGTACAGCCAGCGCCGCCGGGATTTGTTTGGGATTTTCATACAAGTGACAGGCAAGCTGAGTAAGAGTGGTGCGTATTTTGGTGCCGGAATCCGCGTATAACATGGCAGATGCCAGGCCTGGTATGACGCCTATTAGTCGTTTGAGCCAGATGTTGATGCCGCTCAAATCATTACCGGCAAATTTCGCCAGCGTATTCACACCATCAAAACCTTTTTGCATGAAAGTCAGGTAGGAAGGAACACCCACTAATGTGAGCGCGAAAGTGATATCGAATAACATGCCGGTGTACTTGGTGATATACTCCAGCGTGGTTTTGTCTTTGATCAGGTCGGGGTGCGCATCCGCCAGCCGGGTCAAAACGTCTGTCAGTTCGTCAGCGATCTGTTCATAGTCCGCGTTGGTCAGCGGCGTGTCCGCATCGCGGTGCGCGAACAATCGTTCAATGATTTTGTCAAATTCACTCTGGATTTCTTCAAGATAGTCTTCTTTGATATGTTCCAGCGCTTCTGCGAAATCAGCTTGAGCCTTGGCATCATCATTGAACAGGTGATGGATGCGTTTGAACACATTTTTTACACCTATGTAGCGTGAAGCCAGTGTGACCACGAAGCTGATGACGGCCGGAACCGAGGCGGAAATCGCACCTGCAGGCAGCCAGAGAAATGCGCTATAGGCGATAGCGGCTGCCGCGAGTGCGCCGCCCACACCGAACAAGATGGAGAAGACGTTGTCAAAAAACTCCCTGGGGCTGTCAAACGTATGCGTGATACTGTTTTTGAATTTGTCCCAGGCCGTTGGTAAAAAGAAAGCGTTCATGATTGCATTGATGCCCAGGGAAGACGCAGAGTTGACGATGGAATGCGTCTTGACCAGGGTGGACATGGCAGCCCACCATTCCGGTCCGATTTTCTCAGGGCTTTCACCGCTAGGCATGGCGAGGGAGTTAAGAGCGGGCGGGGCTGCGGTCAGGACGGACAAGCCGACACTGATCGGATGGGTGACAACATAATATGCTCCGCCGCCCAGGGTTTTAGTGAATGAGGCAGCACCGCTGCATGCCCATGCGCACCAGCCTTGTTGCTCTTCTGTGGGTTCATCATCGGTGAGGGGTTCACTATTGATGATTTCATCACTCACGCGTAACAGCGAATCCCTTTCAGTCGGCAAGGCGCTTTCTATATCTCGTTGTGCCGCCGCGCGCTTTCTCTGTTTGGCAAGCCGCTTGCGCTCACGCTTTCTTCGATTTCTCAAGGTCGAGGCGCTTACAGAAGAATCAGCGGGGTGAGGCATGCCAATCTCGTCGGAAACGTTGAGAGACACTTCGTGTCCCTGAGAACCGTCAGATGGCACGAGCCGCAGTTCCGGCTGTAACGGAAGAATGGAAGTGCTGGGAACGGGAATGCTGGATCCCAGAAAGGATGACGTCCCCTTGTTTTCTGGGGTAGTTCCTAATCTGAAGCTGATGTTTCCTGAACGGACCGCAACTTGAACGTGTTCGTCAGCAGGAAGGCTGCCAAAATCAACTTCTGCGCGCTGGCCGGGGGACAGG
The DNA here is from genome assembly GCF_902459485.1 of Aquicella siphonis. NCBI lineage: Bacteria > Pseudomonadati > Pseudomonadota > Gammaproteobacteria > Legionellales > Coxiellaceae > Aquicella > Aquicella siphonis. The sequence continues at coordinate 1,299,756 of NZ_LR699119.1, read as the reverse complement.
GAAGCCACATAAGTGGTTTGATCATGGTCGGTGGTGACAGTGATTTCCAGGTCATTGTCCCGGTGGTCACTGCTGCCGGGTATATCCAGGGGGGAACTGTTGGCGCGTGGGCTGGACATGTATCGGTATCTCCTCGCAATTTTTAATAAGTTATTGATACTTTAATGAACAGCATTCTAGGTGTGAATGCTTAAGGAAATATTAAGGCTGGCGGATAAGCGAGCATTGCGGGGCTAAGGCGACATTCTCCTGCCAACGCCATCGATCGAATGAGAATGGAAAATCCTGTCTGTTGCTGCGGCCTATCACCTGCGGGGCGTCCATAGATCACGCAAGTCCCTGAGAATAAATATGATGTGTCATGATTGACACCAGCAGAGTGCGCTCATAAAATGCGCCCATGTCTGAAAAAATCATACCTGAACACATTGATCCGTTTCGCTATGCCGAGCAGAGCCTGGGACTGGATGGCACACTCAAGATTGCTGACATGCAAAGATTAAGCGCAAACGTGCTGAGAAATGATGATACGGTCAAGGTCCATCTCCAGTTTGGCGTGGATGAGCAGCGTATTACCTATTTGACCGGGCACCTTGAGACAACGCTGACATTGCAATGCCAACGTTGTATGGAACCATTCATTTATGAAATAATGTCAGACTTTGTCCTGGGTATCGTCAATACCCTGGATGAAGCCAATGCGTTGCCGGAACGTTATGAACCTGCATTGGCGAGCGAGGGTAATCTGGCACTCCGGGAGTTGATCGAAGATGAGATCATCTTGAATTTGCCGATTATTCCGAGGCATGAGCCTGAAGACTGCAAGGTCAAGCTGCCGCTGGCGGATTCAGGCTGGGAGCAGGGTAAAGGGGAAAATCCTTTCCATGTACTAAAGTCGTTAAAGCACAAACGTGGATGATGACACAGCAAGCATTTTCTGTGTCGTTATCAGTTTATCAGAGTGGAGAGTTAAAGAATGGCCGTTCAAAAAAGTCGAGTTACACGTTCAAGACGCGGCATGCGTCGTTCACACGATGGGTTAACCAAACCCACCTTATCTATTGATGCCGCAACTGGTGAAACCCATCGCCGCCATCATGTCAGCCCGGACGGATACTACAAGGGACGCCAGGTTATCAATAAATCCGCCGCGGTCGAAGACGATAACAACGAAGAGTAATCCGTTGAGCGAGACAACAATAGCGATTGACGCAATGGGAGGCGATCATGGGCCTTCCGTTACAGTTCCTGCCGCACTCGAGATACTGGCGAAATTTCCTAAAATCCGCCTCATCTTGGTGGGTGACTCTGTTGCTTTGGAGCGGCAGCTGTCATCCCGTCAATATGATTCGGCACGCCTAGTATTGTTGCATGCGTCTCAGCAGGTGGAAATGGATGAGCTTCCTTCACAAGCCTTACGCACTAAAAAGGATTCTTCCATGCGTGTCGCTATTAATCAGTTGAAAGAAGGCAAGGCGCAGGCGTGCGTCAGTGCCGGTAACACCGGTGCTTTAATGGCTACGGCGCGTTTTGTGCTCAAGACATTGCCGGGTGTGGACCGGCCTGCGATTATTTCCACTTTTCCCACCATGTCCCCTGACAAGAATGTACGTATGCTTGATTTGGGCGCAAACGTGGATTCAAACGCAGAAAATCTGGTTCAATTTGCGGTCATGGGATCTGTGCTTGCATCGGCGGTAGACAATATCGAAAATCCCAAAGTCTATTTGTTAAACATAGGCGAAGAGGAAATCAAGGGCAATGATCTGGTCAAGCAGACAGCTTATTTATTAACGAATACCAAATGCCTCAACTTTGCCGGCTATATTGAAGGTGACGCGATACATACGGGTGAAGCCGATGTGGTAGTGTGCGATGGTTTTGTCGGCAATGTCGCGCTCAAGACAACGGAAGGTGTGGCTCGGTTTATCGGCCTGCTGATGAAAGAAGCTTTTATGCGCAATATTTTCACCAGACTGATAGGCATTATGGTCAAACCGGTCTTGAAATCATTTATCAGGCGTATCGATCCTGGCCGGTATAATGGCGCTACCTTCATAGGTCTGAACGGAACTGTGGTGAAAAGCCACGGGGGAGCCAATATACAGGCATTTGCCCGGGCAATAGAAGAAGCTGTTATAGGCGTTCAAAAAAATGTGCCCGAACGTATACGGAATCAGGTCGAACAAACATTGAAATCGTCATTATCTTCAGAAGGCCATTGATCAACCCATGACATACTCAAAAATTCTAGGAACAGGAAGTTATCTGCCGAAAAAAATACTCACGAATTTCGACCTCGAAAAAATGGTTGAAACCACCAATGCGTGGATCGTGGAGCGTACTGGCATACATGAACGCCATGTTGCCGCAGATAATGAAAATGCCGTGACGATGGCTGAGCAGGCCGGACGCATTGCGTTAGAGGCGGCTGGCATCAAGCCTGCCGATGTTGGCATGATTATTGTCTCATCCACCACGCCGCATATGGTTTTCCCCAGCACGGCCTGTCTGTTACAGGAAAAATATAAAATTGCGGGTTGTCCCGCATTTGACTTGAATGCTTCCGCCTGCGCAGGCTTTATGTATGCGTTTAGCATCGCAGATCAGTATATCCGAACCGGCGCAATCAAAAACGCCCTGGTCATTGGCAGTGAAGTCATGTCGCGCGTGATTGACTGGGAAGACCGCAGCACCTGCGTATTATTTGGCGATGGCGCGGGCGCGGTCGTATTGGGCGCAAGCGATACACCAGGCATTTTGTCTACACACCTTCACGCTGACGGCACGCATAAAGACGTCTTATACCTTCCCCTGGGTTCGGGCAAATCTCCTAATCTGGAGACGGTAAAAATGATGGGTAATCAGTTGTTCAAACTTGCTGTCAATACACTAGGTGATCTTTTTGATGAAACGCTGGCAGTGAACGGTATGCAAAAGTCTGATATCGACTGGCTGGTACCGCATCAGGCCAATATGCGTATTATTGATGCCATGGCCAAGAAATTAAATCTTCCCATGGAGCGTGTGGCCATTACCTTGGACAAACAGGGCAACACTTCCAGCGCATCCATTCCGCTCGCGCTTGATCAAGCCGTGCGCGATGGCCGTATCCAGCGCGGACAGATATTGATGATGGAAGGATTTGGAGGTGGTCTCGCCTGGGGATCTGCTCTGGTAAAATATTAATCTTCCCGTGCCGCATGTAGCCATGCCAGGGAGAGAATGACTTGAATATCAGGTACATCGGAATAAGAAGAATTTTCATATGGTTTACTCGACAATGGCGTTTGTATTTCCAGGGCAAGGTTCCCAAACAGTCGGTATGCTGGCTGATCTGGCAGGGGAATTTAATGAAGTTCTGGACACTTTTAACGAAGCTTCTTCTGCAGTGGGATATGATTTGTGGCAACTGGTTCAAAACGGTCCGGCTGAAGAACTGGACAAGACCATCCATACCCAGCCTGCTTTGCTCGCCGCCTCCTACGCTGTGTGGCGGATCTTGCAATCTGAAAGTCTTGTCATCCCATCCATGCTGGCGGGACATAGTCTGGGGGAATATACAGCCCTGGTGTGTGCAAATTCACTGGCGTTTTTTGATGCCGTGCAGCTGGTCGCCGCGCGCGGTAAATATATGCAAGAAGCGGTGGCGCCAGGAGTCGGCGCCATGGCCGCGCTGATAGGACTGGATGAGTCCGCTGTAACGGAGATTTGCAAACAGGCTGCTCCATCTCGGGATGAAGTATTGTCACCAGCGAATTTCAACAGTATCGGGCAGATTGTGATTGCAGGGCATAAATCAGCGGTAGAACGAGCGGTCATGCTCGCGAAAGACCAGGGAGCCAAGCTGGCTGTGATGATCCCTGTCAGCGTACCCTCGCATTGCTCCCTGATGCATCCCGCCGCGTTGCGTCTCGCAGAGCTGCTCTCTACTCTTTCTTTGCAGGTTCCCCGCATTCCTGTCATCAATAATGTGGATGTTAAACAATATGAAAGCGTGGATGCCATTCGCGACGGCTTGGTGAGGCAATTGTACAGCCCGGTGAGATGGGTGGAGACGATACAATATTTCCTGCAATCAGGAATAACACAAATCGTCGAGTGCGGCCCTGGCAAGGTGTTGACGGGATTATGTAAACGTATTAATAAAAATCTGACGCTGATTACTGGCGCTGATTCTGCCAATATTCATGCGTTACTCAAACCTGAGAATGAAAGGAGCGCCTGATGAATCGCGAGGGTTCACTCAACGGTAAAATTGCGCTGATCACGGGCGCAAGCCGCGGCATAGGCAGTGGAATCGCCTTGGCGTTGGGGCGGGAAGGCGCTACTGTCATTGGTACGGCCACGACTGCGGAAGGTGCGGACAGAATAACAGGAATGCTGGAAGAACACCGGATAGCAGGTGAAGGAATGACTTTGAATGTGACTGATCCGGCATCGGTCAATACCTTGATGGAATCGGTCAAAAGCCGTTTTGGTGTCGTGTCCATCCTGGTCAATAACGCAGCAATCACCCAGGATAATTTGTTTTTGCGTATGAAAGAGGATGAATGGCTAAATGTTCTGGAAACCGACTTGACTTCGATTTATCGGCTCAGTAAAGCCTGTATACGTGATATGCTCAAGGCCCGCTGGGGCAGAATCATCAATATAGGTTCTGTAGTTGGAGCAACGGGCAATCCGGGACAGACAAATTATTGCGCGGCCAAGGCGGGTGTTATGGGCTTTAGCAAGGCGCTTGCCCTGGAAGTGGGCTCGCGGGATATTACTGTGAATACGGTTGCGCCAGGTTTTGTCGCTACTGATATGACAAATGCCCTGACAGAAGAACAGCGTGATACGATTTTCCAAAAGATTCCCATGCAAAAGCTGGGAACGGTGGAAGACATTGCCGCCGCGGTTGTTTTCCTTGCCTCAGCAGGCGCCGGGTATATCACTGGTCAGACTTTGCATGTGAATGGCGGATTGTACATGAATTGATTCACGGCGGCTGCACGGCGGGCCAGCCGTCATAAATTCGACCTTGCAACTTGGCATTTTTCGAATAAACTAGCACAAACTATTGTATTTACTTATGAGGATAGATCTAACATGACCATGAAAACGAACGAAATTGAATCCCGGGTTAAAAAAATTGTGGTAGAACAATTGGGTGTCAAGGAAGACGAAGTCACCACCGATGCTTCATTTGTTGATGACCTGGGCGCTGACTCACTGGATACGGTTGAATTGGTAATGGCGCTTGAAGAAGAATTCGAAACTGAAATTCCGGATGAAGATGCTGAAAAAATCGTAACCATCAAAGATGCAGTTAACTACATTGTTAACCGTATGGAAAAAGAAACCAAAGCTAGCTGATTTCAGCTCAATCTATCTTGTGACACAGGGTGAATGTCAGAATAACATGGCAGCCTTACAGAGAGGCTTTGTGTTGTTTCCCGGTTCACCTTGTAATCATTCAGTAAAGAGGATTTCTGCTTGAATAAACGGCGTGTGGTAGTCACTGGCCTGGGGATGGTAACTTCCCTGGGACATTCGGTAGAGAGTACTTGGGAAGCGATTCTAGCGGGGCGTAGCGGTGTTTCTGGCATTGATCATTTTGATGCGTCGGATTTGAGCTGTCAGATTTGCAGCCGCGTCAAGAATTTCGATGCGACGGTTTACATGCCGGAAAAAGAAGCCCGCAAAAGAGATTATTTCATCCAGTATGGCATGGCCGCTGCGACGCAGGCGATCCAGGATTCCGGCTTGCAGGTCACAGAAAGCAATGCTCACCGTATCGGCCTCGCCATTGGGTCAGGCATAGGCGGATTGCCTAGCATAGAAAAACATCATGCGGTATTACTGGAATCAGGTCCGCGTCGAATCTCGCCATTCTTTATTCCAGGCGCATTGATCAATATGGTGGCTGGAAATGTCTCTATTCAATACGGCATGAAGGGTCCAAATATCGCCCTGGTGTCCGCTTGTACAACCGGAACGCATAATATAGGCCTTGCCGCGCGTTCTATTATGTATGGCGATGCTGATGTCATGGTGGCAGGCGCTTCTGAAATGGCGACTACCAAATTGGGAATCGCAGGGTTCGCTTCCATGCGCGCGTTGTCAACCCGCAACAATGAACCTGAAAAAGCCAGCCGTCCCTGGGATAAAGACCGTGATGGGTTTGTGCTGGGGGATGGAGCAGGAATGCTGGTTCTGGAAGAGTATGAAATGGCCAGGGCTCGCGGTGCCAAAATCTATGCCGAGCTGATAGGTTTTGGCATGAGTGCTGATGCGCATCACATGACATCACCTGATCCGGAAGGTAAAGGCGGTGCGGCTTCCATGAACGCAGCCTTGAACGATGCCGGTATCCAGCCGGAAGAAGTGGCTTATATCAATGCGCACGGCACATCTACACCTGCCGGTGATGAACTGGAAGTCATGGGTATCAAACGCAGTTTTGGCAGTCATGCCTACCGTCTTGCTGTGAGTTCAACCAAGTCCATGACCGGCCATCTGCTAGGCGCGGCTGGTGCGGTTGAAGCCATTTTTTCAATATTGGCTATTCGCGACCAGATTGCTCCACCCACTATCAATCTGGATAATCCCAGTGAAGGGTGTGACCTCAATTTTGTTCCACATCAAGCGCAAAAAATGCCTATTCAAGTTACCCTGTCCAATTCTTTTGGTTTTGGCGGCACTAATGGGACGTTGATATTCAGGAAAATATAATTCTTCTTAAATGGGTCACTTCCTGCTCCCGGGTTTAAAGAGGCTGTGACCCTTTATTTCATCACCTCAATGTCTGTCTATGCCAGCACGCGAAGATTATTTTGTTTGCATAATATCTTGTAATGAATAAAATACCGTCAAAACACGATGTCTAGCTACATTACAGATAACAATATAAATAACAAGCCTGCGACGATCTAAAAATGACCATAACTATAAACGTGATGAATATCAAGCGGCAAGTCAATGTATTATATGTAATATTGCTTGTTCCTCTTTTTATTTTCCTGACCGCTTGCGCAGCCCGGCAACCTGTTATCGATATTCCACAAACGCCGCCCCCGGTAAAAAAAATCAACCGTCCGCCACGCGTTGCGCTTGTACTGGGCTCGGGCGGTGTGCGTGGATACGCACACCTGGGTGTGCTGCAGGCATTGGAAGAAGCTCATATTCCTGTCGATGTTATAGTGGGTTGCAGCGCTGGCAGTATCGTGGCGTCTCTTTATGCGGATAACCAGAGTTTTCGTAAAACCTATGACATCATGATGCCCGCAGGCTTCTGGGATTATGCGGATATTTCCAACCTGACATCGGGGGGCGGCATCGTTGCCGGTTATCAGCTGGAGACTTTTTTACTGCAGCATATGAAAGCACGCAGTTTTGGTGAGTTAAATACAAAAGTCATTATCGCGACAACGGATGTGCACAGCGGCAAGCTTTATCCTATCGAAAGCGGCCCCATTGCTCCGGCGGTGCTTGCTTCATCAGCAATCCCGGGGGCGATCAAGCCTGTACAAATTTATGGGCGTGCGCTGATTGACGGCGGAGTCATCAGCCCGGTTCCTGTGGAACTGGCCAGTAAATTACATCCCCGGCTGATTATTGCGGTTAATCTGTCTACAAAATCGTCTCAGCCCGCCCTGAATTCAGCGTTGGATGTGCTGGATTCTGCCATGTATATCATGGGCAAGCGGATCACGGATGACAGTCTGAAGGCAGCGGATGTCGTCATCAGCCCTAAAGTAGGTGATGTCAATATCTTTGATATTCGCAGAAAAAAGGAATTGTATCTTGCTGGATTGTCTGCCGCGCGCAAACAAATTCCCGCGATACGCCGCCTGCTGGCACAGACAGACAAAGCCAGGCATTAAACGACCGCGGGAGCGCATGCGCACGGAGTTATTTGCTTTACACTTGCCCCTGCGGATACAATCGGCTTTTGAGCATTTTCAGTTAATTCCATGAAAAAAACACACTTATACACCGTTGCCGTTCTCGCTGTTGCCTTATGCTGTCTTATCAGTCTGTGGCTTTATGTGTTATTTTCCCCCGTTGTCACTTCAGCTGGCGGAAGCATTTATTATTTGCGGCCCGGGATATCGAAGCGGTCTGTCATATCAGAACTGTCTCAGCAGGGCATTATAAAGCATCCCTTCATGTTTTCTCTCTATGCTTATCCGCACAAAAGCGCCTCCCTGAAAGTTGGTGAATATTTTTTCCCTGAGGGCGCAACGCCTTATTCCATCTGGAAGCAATTAACCACAGGCACTGGATTATATTACCGTCATTTTACTATCATACCGGGATGGACGTTCAGGCAATTGCGCGCCGGCTTATCCAAAGCCCAGGGATTGAAACACCTTATTTCCACCCTGAATGACCAGCAAATCATGCAACGCTTGGGCCGCCCTGAACTTTCTCCTGAGGGTGAATTCTTTCCGGATACGTATAATTACACTCGCGGTGATATTGACCTGGCCATACTCAAGCGCGCGTTTGACCTGATGCAGAATAAGCTGAATGAAGACTGGCAGCGCCGCGCTGCGGGCCTGCCTTATCGCAACCCGTATGACGCGCTTATTGCTGCTTCCATGATTGAAAAAGAAGGTTATTTGGATGCGGAAAGGCCTCTTATTTCCAGTGTCTTGATCAACCGGCTGAAAAAAGACATGCTGTTGCAGATTGATGCAACGGTCATTTACGGCTTGGCTGACCGCTATGATGGAAAAATCCATAAGACTGATTTGCTTGAAGACACACCTTACAATACTTACATTCACAAAGGCTTGCCGCCCACACCTATTGCCATGCCGGGATCCGCTTCCATTGAAGCGGCGCTGCATCCCCAGCCCAGTGATTATTATTATTACGTCGCGAAGGGGGATGGCGGTCATCAGTTTTCCACCAGTTTGCAGGCGCATAATGCGGCTGTGCAGGCTACCATGAGCAAGCCGGGAGACAATTTTAATGAATCAGTGGTGCGCCGGCATATGGCGCCCATGCTGGGGCTGCCTGTTTTACCCGGCCTGAATAACTAGATGCCAGGGAGAGAAGAAAAATGATGCAAGGTAAATTTATCAGTATCGAAGGAACGGAAGGCGCGGGCAAGAGCACAGCTTTGCAGTTTATCAAGCAATATCTGACAAAGAACAATATTGATGTGGTCTGGACACGGGAACCGGGCGGCACCGAGCTGGCGGAAGAAATACGCCGTCTGGTGCTGCATCCCATGAGTTTTGAAGAAATTGAACCTGAAACGGAACTATTGCTGATGTTCGCTGCGCGCGCGCAGCACATGAAAAAATATATTTTGCCCGCGCTTAACTCGGGTAAATGGGTTGCGACAGACCGGTTTATCGACGCCAGTTATGCCTACCAGGGCGGCGGCCGTGGCATAGCCATGGATTACATTACTATGCTGGACAAATGGATCGTGGGTTCAACTTATCCCCAATTGACCCTGCTGCTGGATATCGCCCCGCACCAGGGATTTGAACGCGCTGAAAAGCGCGGCACGGACAAGGACCGCATTGAACAGGAAAAAATGGATTTTTTTGTGCGTGTGCGCGATGTATATCTTGAAAGAGCCAAACAGGATCCTGAGCGCATTAAAGTTATCGATGCCAGCGTTCCGTTATTCGCCGTGGAAAATCAGATACGGGATGTGCTGGATGAATTCATAAAGAGACGATAAATGCATTACCCCTGGCAATCCAGACAATGGCAGCAAATTATGCGTGCCCAACAGGAAAACCGCTTGCCGCATGCTTTGCTGCTGACCGGCCTCGCAGGCACAGGCAAGGCGCATTTTGCAGACTGTCTGGTCCGCGCGCAGTTGTGCCAGCACAAACACAATTACGACGGCCTGCCGAAGCAAGGCGGGGATGGTGCGTGTGAATGTCATGCCTGCCGCTTGATTACCGGCCGGACTCATCCCAGCCTGTTATGGGTTGAGCCCGAAAAGGCGGGGGGTGCAATCAAGGTGGAGCAAGTCCGCGAGGTCAGCGAATTTATCAGTCAGACTTCATTGCAAGGGGAATCCCGTTTCGTCGTGATCAATCCAGCCAGTGCCATGAACGTAAATGCCGCGAACGCTTTGCTCAAAACACTGGAAGAACCTTCGCCCGGCGCTCTTCTGATTCTTGTCAGCCACCAGTTATCACGCCTGCCCGCGACCGTTCTCAGCCGCTGCCAGCATATTGTTTTTCCGCGGCCTGCCACTGAAGCAGCATTAGCCTGGCTTGCGCCGCAACTGGCGCAGCTCACGGTGAGCCCTGAACTGGTATTGCGGCTGGCTAACGGCGCTCCCCTCGCGGCTCTGCGGATGGCACAGGGTGAGATATTGGCTGCGCGCCGGAACCTGCTGCAAATAATGAGTCAGCTGAAAAATAAACAGGCAGACCCTCTGCAGTCAGCGGCAGCTTTACAAGAACTGGATGGCATGTTGTTTCTCGATTTCATTCTCTCCTGGATATTCGATTTGATGCGGATGCAATTGGGATGCGAAGCTGGCGCTGTCCTGAACCAGGATTTTGCCGCGGAACTGACCGGTTTGCTGCACACGGTCCGCCTTGGCCAGGCAGAGCGTTTTCTAGATTATTTACAGCAAATGCGTGCGCAAATCGGTGCAGGCATAAATCTGAACAAACAACTCATGATGGAAAATATCTTTATTCGCTGGATGGAGTGTGCCTGATGTTTCTTGTGGATTCGCATTGTCATCTTGATTTGCTGGATCTTGCGCCCGACCAGGGTGATTTAAACCAGGTGATCGCTCGCGCCCGGAATTTTGGCGTGCATTACTTCCTGAATGTCTGTGTGAAGCTGGCTGATTTTCCCGTTGTTCTGAAAACCGCGGAACAATTCCCCTTTGTCAGCGCATCAGTCGGGCTGCATCCCAATGAAACCGGCGAAGACATTGATCCGGACAAGCTGGTTAGTCTCGCTCAGCATGAAAAAGTGGTCGCTGTGGGTGAAACCGGGCTGGATTATTTTCGTTCCGAGGGCGACCTTGAATGGCAGCGTGAGCGTTTTCGCACACACATCCGTGCCGCGAATACCGTGCTAAAGCCGCTAATTGTGCATACTCGGGATGCAAAACAGGATACAATCCGCATCATGGGGGAAGAAGGAGCTGACCGCGCCGGGGGAGTCATGCATTGCTTTACTGAGGACTGGCAAGTCGCGAAACAAGCCCTGGATATGAATTTTTATATTTCATTCTCAGGAATCATCACGTTTAAAAACGCGACAGTGATTCAGGAAGTTGCGAAGCAGGTTCCGCTGGATAGAATTCTGCTGGAAACGGATTCTCCCTATCTGGCGCCCGTTCCCAAGCGCGGAACGCCCAATGAGCCTGCTTATGTGCGTTACACCGCTGAATACCTGGCGGAACTGCGGAAGATGTCAGTGGACGATCTGGCCGAGCGGACGACGCAGAACTTTTTTAAATTGTTCAGAGGAGCTGTAAGACCCCATGTTTAGACCAGCGGCTCTATTTATTGGCTTACGGTACACGCGCGCCAAACGCCGTAATCATTTCATTTCGTTTATCTCGCTTGTCTCGATGATAGGCATTGCGTTGGGCATCACGGTATTGATCACGGTGTTGTCGGTGATGAACGGGTTTGACAGGGAAATCAAGACACGTGTTTTCAGTATGGTGCCGCCTGTCACCCTGACCAGTAATACCGGCTCTGTCGCTGATTGGCAAGGATTGCAGAAGCTGTTGCTGCAATATCCATATGTCACTAGCAGCGCACCGTTTGTCACTGGTGAGGTTTTGCTGAATTTTGCCGGATCCACACAGCCCGCGATTTTGTCAGGCATCTTGCCGGCGGAAGAAAAAAAAGTATCTAAAGTCGCGGACAAAATGGTTGCAGGAGCGTTATCGGATTTACAACCGGGTGAATTTGGCATTGTGCTGGGAGAAAACCTTGCTGGTGCGTTGAACGCCAACCTGGGTGACAAGATTACCGTTGTGACACCGCAGGTTTCTCTGTCTCCTGCGGGTGTCATACCGCGTTTCAAGCGTTTTATCGTGGTTGGCGTGTTTCGTGCCGGCAGCGGATTTGGCTTTGACCGAAGCCTGGGGTTTGTTCAGCTCAGTGATGCACAAAAATTATTTGGGTTTGGTGATAATGTGACTGGCCTTCATCTCAGCATAAAAGATGTGTTTGCCGCGCCGCGTATTGCCGCTGATTTGCGCAAGCAATTAACTTCCAGCGCCAGCATCACCACTTGGGCAGATCAGTTTGGCGAATTTTTTCACGCGGTACAGCTTGAAAAAACCATGATGTTTTTTATCCTGCTGTTGATTATCGCGGTGGCTGCGTTCAATCTTGTTTCTACTCTGATGATGGTGGTAAATGAAAAGGAAGCTGATATTGCGATTTTACGCACTTTTGGCGCCACACCCAGAGTGATCATGGCTATATTTATTGTGCAAGGCGGGATTATCGGCATATTTGGCACGCTATTGGGAGTTGCGGGCGGGTTGGCTCTGGCAGCGAATGTGACAGCGATCGTCAACTGGATTCAAGATGTGTTTCACATTCAGTTTTTATCTTCAAATGTGTATTTTGTGAATTATCTGCCGTCCGAAATTGAATTATCTGATGTTGTCCAGATATGCTGCGCATCGCTGGTTTTGAGCTTGCTTGCTACTATCTATCCAGCCTGGCGCGCCTCAAAAATGGATCCTGTGGAGTCGTTACGTTATGAATAATCCTGTTCTGGCTTGTTATAGTCTGGCGAAATCTTATCTGGATGGCGTTTCTAAAATCGAAGTACTAAAGCAGGTGGACCTGGAGGTGAATGCCGCCGAAATGGTGGCGATAGTGGGAGCTTCGGGATCAGGTAAAAGCACACTGCTGCATTTACTGGGCGGTCTGGATAAGCCCAGCGAAGGACGTGTGCTGTTGAACGGCAAAAACCTTCAACAGGTTTCCGAAAGAGAAAAATGCCGGCTGCGTAATCATCATCTGGGATTCGTCTATCAATTCCATCACTTGTTGCCTGAGTTCTCGGCTTTGGAAAACGTCGGTATGCCCTTATTGATAAAAGGTGATAGTCCCCGTTGCATTCGCGACAAGGCTGCGCATTTACTCGAACAAGTGGGGCTTGAAAACAGAATGAAACATCGTTTGGGGCAATTGTCAGGGGGCGAACGCCAGCGTGTGGCGATTGCCCGTGCTTTGATAGCTGATCCATTATGCGTGCTGGCAGATGAACCTACCGGAAATCTGGATCCTGCCAATGCCGAGCGCGTACTCAAATTATTTTTTGATTTGCAGAAAGCCCGCAGCACCAGTGTCGTTATGGTGACGCATGACCCCGCTATCGCCAGAAACGCGCAGCGTATCATGCGGATAGAAGAAGGAAAGCTTGTTGAAATACAATAGCTTATTATTGAATGCTCCTGCGCCGCCTGTTTCCTGCCAGGAGGTCTGCGTTCTTCAGATAAAGATGGATTGAATTGCATCAGCTTATTGTTAATATTGGATTATTTCCGCATGCTCCGATCCGGCGGCTTTATGCTTGTACTATAATGGTATTGAGCTGTAAAAATGAGCCCATCAAAAGGAGTCTGTCATGAAAACCATAAAAATGATTCTATTGCTATCAGCTCTCACATCATTTTCAATGGCGGGATTCGCGGAAGCGGCGGAAAAAACAGGAGCCAGCGGGACAGGCGCGCAAGTTCCGGACATTACCGGTACATATCAGTGCAAGGGTTATGATCCAGGCAGCAAATCCAACTATACTAATCCCATAACCGTGACCAAGAACGGGGATACTTATGCCTTTCAGTGGCTAAACTCCAAAGGATATCCATTCAATCTGGGAACGGGAATCATACACAGCGGGTTGAAAAATGTGGTTTCAGTGGTTTTCTGGGACCCCAAAAAGAGTGATTTCTTTGGTACCATGGTATATGAAGTCAAATCTGACGGCTCGTTGACAGGCGAGTGGGTAGTGCAGGCAACGAAAGACATAGGCACAGAAAATTGCACTAAAAGCAAATAATTATTACCCTGCAAACACATGCAAGATCATGGGTAATAAAGCCGGAGCGTGAGGTTTATGTGACGGCGGGTGACTGCCTGCAGCCTGTTCATGAATCAAGGAGCGTCAATCCTCTCCTCATTTTAGTCTATTTGTTATAAAATCGCGCCACAAAGATACCAGATGCGCCGTTATGAATGGTTGCCCTGGTCATGCTCATTCTTCTTTTCGCTTTGCGCCGGAAAGTATAAATGAATAAAAAAGCGGTTTTGTTAATTAACCTGGGTACACCCGATCATGTGGACACCCGTTCTGTCAGGCGTTATTTGCGTGACTTTTTGAACGACCCGCGTGTTATCGATTTGCCGGCATTTGTACGCTGGCCGTTGGTCAATTTATTGATCGTGCCGTTTCGTTATAAAAAAACCACTGCCGCCTACCAGCAAATCTGGGATGGCCAGGGTTCACCACTGTTGACGATCAGCCGCCGGCTGCAATCCGGATTATCCAAAGCCTTAGGGTCCGGCTACCAGGTTGAACTGGGCATGCGTTACGGCAGTCCCTCCATTCAACTGGCAATGAACCAATTGAAAACCTGTGACTCATTGACGGTGATACCCTTGTTTCCGCAATATTCATCCGCTGCGACAGGATCGGCCATAGAGAGTTTGTTTAATTCGGCAGCCGGGCAGTGGAACATTCCGGAAATTAAAATCATAAGCGATTTTTTTTCTCAGCCTGATTTTATTTCAGCTGTCGCTGACGGCATAAGCCGCACATTGAACGGCAAAACAATCGATAGGATTCTCTTCAGTTATCATGGCCTGCCTGAGCGGCATGTCATCAAAAGTGGATGCGCATCCAGCTGCGACAGGCTCAATGCCTGTCCGCCGGTTGATTCTGATAACCGCTATTGCTATCGAGCCCAGTGTTATGCCACCACAGAAGCGGTCGCGCACCAGCTGCGGCTTCCACGGCAGCAGTATTCAGTAGCTTTTCAGTCGCGTTTGGGAAAAACGCCATGGATCAAACCTTATACTGATAAAGTGTTTCCAGAGTTGATAGAGAAAGGCATCAGAAATCTGGCTGTTGTTAGTCCTTCATTTGTGGCTGATTGTCTCGAGACACTGGAAGAAATCAATATCCGCGGCAGGGCGCAGTGGCTCGCGCTGGGAGGAAAGGAATTTACTTTTATCCCGTGCATCAATGATTCTCAGATATGGATAAATGCCTTGAAAAAGATGATCTTGTCCGCATAATGTATTAAACAAAGATTTCTCTGGCTGGAACGCCCATTGAACTCTGTTAGTCGTTGCCCCTGACCGGGCATAATGAATAAATCTCTCTATTCCGCTGTCATCCATTCTTGCCATTTGTTTCCATTTTCTCTCCGTCTGGCGCCAGGTGTGCCTGTCTCTTGACTTCGCAACCATTTCATCAACCAGGATCCAGCATGATTATTTTTACTCTGATGTTTCTTCTGGGCGTGCTCTACCTGCAAACACTTTCCCGGCTTCCGGACGCTAATATAATGTATGTATTGCTCGCGTCGGGATTATGCTTCTGGATGGTTTCCCGAAAATGGCTTCCGTTCGCAGGGATACTGTTTGCATTTGCTGCCGGATTCACATGGGCTGCGTGGTATGCCTGCGGGATTTTGTCCTGGTCACTGTCCCGCGAATGGGAAGGAAAGCCATTGCAGGCGACGGGATATATTCAATCTCTCCCAGTGCCGACACCGTTTGGCGAGCGGTTCGAGTTTTATCTGGAAGAACTGAAAGACGCGCGTCGCGTTGTACATCCGCACACATCAATACGACTGATCCAGCCTGTTACCGGCCGTGACCAAACCGCCAGGCTGAAGCCGGGGGACAAGTGGCGTTTGCTGGTGCGGCTCAAGCGCATACATGGGACAGAAAACCTGGGCGCGTTTGATTTTGAAGCCTGGGCATTGCAAAAAGGCCTGAGGGCAATCGGAACAGTCATACGCAGCGATGCGAATCGGCTGGCTGATCATCGATGGCATCATTATCCTGTCCAGCAGATTCGCCATCATTTGCAGGAAAAAATGCTTTATTACCTGCCGCCCGACCCGGCTTCGCAATGGTTAATGGCGCTGGTGACGGGCGAACGCCAAAACATGGCACAAAATGACTGGCAAGTGCTGCGGAATACCGGTACCAATCATTTGATGGCTATTGGCGGGCTGCATATAGGCATCATGTCGGGTTTTTCTTATTTTGTGATCATGTGGCTATGGAGAAGATGTCCCTGGCTGGTGTTGCGGGTTCCGGCAAAACATGCGGGATTGGCAGGCGCGTTTTTAATCGCTTCCATCTATGGAGCGCTATCGGGCTTTTTAATACCGGCGCAGCGCGCTTGCGTGATGTTTGCGGCGAGTATATTTGCGATGCTGTTCAACAAGACTCTTTCTGCCTGGCGTGCCTGGTCAATCGCGTTATTATGTGTCCTGCTGATCAATCCTCTTAGTGTATTGACCGAAAGTTTCTGGCTCTCGTTTGGAACGATTGCATTGATCATTTATGGCATGAGCTGCCGTGTTTCCCCATCGGGATGGTGGTGGAAATGGGGCAGGGTGCAATGGGTGATTGGAGTTGGCTTGATGCCCATGACGCTGATGTTGTTTCAACAGTGTTCGCTGGTATCATTCATCGCGAATTCCATCGCTATCCCTTGGCTGGCGTTTTGCATTCTGCCTATATGTTTTCTGGGTGTGATCTTTTTGTATGTCTCGCCATTAATCGGGGTTGTTTTGCTGACACTCGCAGCTAAAAGCCTGTCGTTATTATGGCTGACATTGAGCTGGATAAGTCGGCTGCCGGTCGCTGTCTGGCATCTCAACATTCCCAATCATTTCATTTTCATACTGACAACCCTAGGATTCATGATTCTATTATTGCCAGCCGGATGGCCAGGAAGATGGCTGGGTGTATTTTGGATGCTTCCGGTATTGTTTTGGCATGCACCCAAACCGGATAAGGGCCACTTCTGGATGACACTGCTGGATGTGGGGCAAGGCTTGGCTGTTGTTATTCAAACCCGGCATCATGTGCTTGTTTATGACGCCGGCCCGAATATTGCCAATCAGTCAGACGCGGGAGAAAGAATAGTGGTTCCTTACCTGCGTACACTGGCGATCAGAAAACTCGATAAACTGGTCATCAGTCATGGCGATAATGATCATCTTGGCGGCGCCCAGGCTGTCATCAATGCCGTTACCGTACAAGCGATTGAAACCAGTGTTCCGGAAAAAATCAAAACGGCTTACACACGCTATTGCCAGAGAGGACGGACGTGGCAATGGGATGGCGTGAATTTTAGTTACCTGTATCCGGGGGATGGGGATTTTCACTTGGGAAATGACAGTTCATGTGTCTTGCGTATTGACAACGGCATGCATCAAATCCTGCTGCCGGGAGACATAGAAAAGTTCGCCGAAAAACAGCTGATAGCGCATTACCCAGGCGAGCTGAAGTCGGATATTCTGATTGCACCGCACCACGGCAGCAAGACATCCGGGCTGGTTGCATTTATACAGTCGGTACATCCTCGTTATGTGATATATTCCACCGGTTATCGAAACCGTTATCATTTTCCGCACACGCATGTTGCCGCAGCATATCAGCGGCTGCAGGCTGTCGCGTATAATACAGCTGATACTGGCATGCTTCAGTTCAAAATTACCAAAAACAAGCAGATAGAGGACCCGTATTCATACCGCCAAGCTCGAGCGAGATACTGGCAGGATCGTGAAGAGTGATTTTTGGCAGGGATTTAATGATTGATTCGTTCCTTTTTTCCATGCAGTAGCAAGTCTATCGCCATCAGCAATGCCGTATTATCGATAGGTTTTTCAAAGGAAACAGATGCTCCCAGTGTTTCCGATAAATCAAGGTAACCCGTTGGATCCATGCGGCCGCCGCCGGAAATGGCGATGATTTCCAGATTGGGGTGACGGTTTTTGACTTCGGATATCAGGGTGATGCCGCTTTTTTTTGGCATGATAATGTCTGTCACCATGATGTCGGGCTCATCTTTTTGCAAATATTCGGTTGCTTCTTCTCCGTTGGCGGCGCAAGTGACTTGATGGGAAGCGCGCTGCAACACTTGTGTCAACATGTCTCTGACCAGATCATCATCTTCAACGAGTAGAATTTTTGCCATGACTGCTCCTTCATGCCGTGTGTTCCGGCAGTAAAATCATAAACGTTGTGCCATGCCCCAGTTGGCTGGTCACGGTGATTTCGCCCTGGTGCTCCTTGATGATGGAATGAACGATTGACAAGCCAAGACCCGAACCCTTGCCCACTTCCTTGGTTGTGAAAAACGGCTCAAATATGCGTTCCATGGTTGGCTGGTCCATTCCATGTCCAGTGTCCGATATTTCTATTTTACAATAGTTTTGCGGGCGAGTATCAGGAAATTGTCTCAAAAAGGGATGGCCTGACTGAATGCGGCTCATATGTATATTAATCGTTCCTTCCCCTTCCATTGCATCCACCGCGTTATTGATGATATTGACGAGTACCTGGTGGATTTGTGTCTGATTTCCCAGGATCACCATATCAGCCGGCTGGAAATGGATAATGACGCTGGCAGGAATGGTGGGTTTGAGCAGAGAGAGGGCTGCCTCAACGGTGCTGCGCAAATTGATGGGGTCGAAGTGATGATGTTGCCTGCGGCTGAAGGCGAGAATGCGCGCGACCAAGTCTTGTCCGCGGTGGGCTGCGTCGATTACCTTGCCCAGATTTTTATATACCAGGCTGTCTTTTTGCACGTCTTCCCTGGCCATTTCAGTGTATCCGATAATGGCGTAGAGGATGTTATTGAAATCATGGGCGATTCCTCCGGCCAACGTACCCATGGCCTGCAGTTTTTGCCCTTGCAGCAAGGCAACTTCCAGTTTCTGCTTGGTTTCTTCCGCACTCATGCGGTCGCTGATTTCATTTTTCAGGTCCTCATTGATTTGACGGAGAATGAATGAGCGGGCACTGGCCAGTTGCGCCATGCGTATCAACGCGGAGATAAGAAAAGTAATGCTTAAACCAAACATCAAGGCCATCCAGGGCAGATATCTTTGTACAGCCTTGAGTAAATCGAGATAGGCTTGTAAATTATTCTTGAAAACCACCCATAATATGACCGAGCACAACAAGCCGATCACGGCAACGATGTAGGGGAGCCAGATCCTTTGGGACAGATGGGAAGCCATAAAATCCATGTAAAATCTTCTACGTCCATTTAGCTTAATCCATTTATAGTGTGGAATCTATGGCGCAGGAACTGGCATAATATGGGTCATTCTTTTAGGGACGTGAAACATGCAACTTTCAAAGATTAAAATGTCGGGCTTCAAGTCATTTGTCGACCCTACCACCATCAATCTGCCCAGCCATCTGATGGCCGTGGTGGGTCCGAATGGCTGCGGCAAATCGAATATTATTGACGCGGTGACCTGGGTAATGGGGGAGAGTTCTCCCAAGTATTTGCGTGGTGAGGCACTGACAGACGTCATTTTTAACGGTTCTTCGGCGCGTAAACCGGTGGGTCAGGCGTCTGTAGAACTGATCTTTGATAATTCGGACGGCACCATAGGCGGGGAATACGCAAAATTTTCCGAAATTTCCGTTAAACGCTCTATCAACAGGGAATCGGATTCAACTTACTACCTGAATGGGGTGCGCTGCCGCAAGCGTGACGTGGTTGATATTTTTTTGGGCACCGGATTGGGTCCTCGCAGTTACTCGATAATTGGACAAAATATGATCAGTCGTGTTATCGAAGCCAAGCCGGATGATTTACGTACCTACCTGGAAGAAGCTGCAGGCATTTCAAAGTACAAGGAACGCCGCCACGAAACCGAGCTGCGTATCGGTCATGCCAAGGAAAATCTGGCCAGGGTCAACGATCTGCGGGCAGAGCTCGAAAAACAGCTCAGCCATCTCAAACAGCAGGCGAATACGGCCGAAAAGTATAAATCACTCAAACAGCAGGAGCGCATTCTCAGGGCTGAATTATTTGCTATCCAGTGGCGCCAGCTGGACAGCCGCATGGTTGATCATACGCTTAAAATCCAGCATGAAGAAACCGCCCTGGAAGCCCGTAACAGTGAATTAAGCAAAATTGCCCGTGATATTGAGCAGATGCGCCAGGACCAGCGGCTTGCGCATGATTCCTTTCAGGAAGTCCAGCGCCGCTATTATGCAGTCGGCAATGAGATTACCCGGATAGAGCAGGATATTCTGCATCATCAAGAACGCAAGCAGCAATGGGATAACGATCTCAGGCAGACTGAAAACGACTGTCAGACGATCGTGAATCAGATAACTGAAGCTGAAGACAATCTCGAGGAACTGGAACAAGACATCCAGACTCTTGAGCCGCAAGTCGCTTCCGTTTCTCAGGAAGCGCAGGCTTTGGCGCTCGAGCTCGAGGAAGCGGAGGAAGCCACACAGGCATGGCAGTCACGATGGGATGATTTCAATCAATCTTCTTCAAAAACGGCTCAAACCGCGCAAGTTGAAAAAACGCATATCCAGCACCTGGAACAACGGATCGCATCACTGCAAAAAACGCGAAGCCAGTTACAGCAAGACCAAAACCAGCTTAATTTTTCTGAATTGACAAAAGAAATTGAAGGTTATTCCCGGCAATCTTGCGAGGCTGCCGATAAACTGGAATTCCAGAGCCAGCAGCTGGCGGAAACACGAGATGAAATCATGCAGGTACAATCCAGACTGCAGGCGTCCGCCACACAGCTGGATCACGTACGCAGTGAATTGCAGCGTCTGCGCGGGCAGCAGGCATCACTGGAAGCCTTGCAGCAAACAGCATTGGGACAGCGCGACAATCCTGCTGCGCCGTGGCTGAATCAGCATCATTTCGATACCAGGCCCAGGCTGGCACAGCATATTGAAGTGGAAGCCGGCTGGGAGCTGGCTGTTGAAAAAGCGCTGGGTTTCAGCCTGCAGGCGATATGCGTGGACCAGGTTAGTGAAGTGGTTCCGCACTTAAAGGATTTCACATCCGGAAACCTGTGTGTGTTTACTTCCGCGCAAGACGCCAAACCCGCCAGTCAAACCGGGAGGGGCGTGTGTTTGAGCGATAAAGTCAAATCACCCTGGCCGCTTGATTCCCTTATTTCCGGAATTTACGTTGCGGGCACGCTGGATGATGCGTTGTCCATGGTTGATACGCTGGATGTTCATGAATCTGTCATGACCAGAGACGGTACCTGGCTAAGCCGTTCCTGGCTGAAAATCTTGCGTGAAGATGATCCGGCCGCGGGTGTTTTTCAGCGCGAGCAGGAATTGAAAGCATTGGCTGCGCGTGTAGAAGCGCTCCAGGACCAACAGCAAAATCTGGAAGTGGAAATTGCCGCATGCAGGGAAGAGCAGCTGCAACTGGAACAGCAACGCGATCAATTGCAGCAATCCTTTAACCAGCAGCAGGCGCAATCGGCTCAACTCAATGCCCAGCACAAAATGAAAGTGGAGCGCCTGGCTGAATTAAACATGCAGTCAAATCGTCTCAAGACCGATCTGGCTGACTGTTCTGCGCAGATGGAGCAGGCGCTGGCGGAGTTGCAGCATGCGCGGTCATTATGGGAAGGCGCGTTAGACGAGCTTGAAAAACAAACAAAAATCCGTCATGACCTGATTAGTGAGCGTGACAAGGCCCGGCAATATCTGCAGATGACGCGAGAATCCGCGAATAACAGGCGCAGCCAGTTGCATGAGTTGGAACTGCGCTTGCAAACTTCATACTCGCAAAAATCCTCTCTGCAGCAAGCCGTCACGAGACTGCAGTCGCAATTTTCTGCTTTGAATGAGCGTAAGATTACTCTCCAGGGTGAAATCAGCGCCATGCAGCCTGTGGATGTCATCAAACAGTCGCTGTCCCAGGCGCTGGACAGGCATGTCAGCGTTGAAACGGAATTGAATGCGGCACGCGCTACTATGGAAGCCATGGATCAGGAGTTTTATCAACTCGAAGAAAAGCGTCAATTTATTGAACGTGACATAAACAAGCTGCGGGGCGTGCTGGAAGCCTTGCGTGTAGACTGGCAAGGATGGAAAGTCAAGGCGGACACCCTTTGTGAACAGATAAAGGAAACGGAATACAGCCTGGAAGATGTGTTAAAGGACTTGCCGCAAGGAATTTCCGCGGAAGAATGGCAGGCTAAACTTGATCAGACGGTTACTCGTATTAACCGGCTCGGCCCTATCAATCTGGTCGCCATAGAAGAATACACGACTTGTCTGGAACGCAAACAATATCTGGATTCCCAGCTTGAAGACTTGCAGTCAGGCTTGAATACGCTGGAAGACGCGATCAATAAAATCGATCGCGAAACCCGCGCGCGATTCAAGGAAACGTTTGACAAGGTTAACGGGCGTTTCCAGGAACTGTTTCCCACCATTTTTGGCGGAGGCAAGGCTTACCTGGAGTTGACCAGTGACGACTTGCTTGAAGCCGGTGTCACCATGATGGCGTGCCCTCCGGGCAAACGTAACAGTTCGATTTACCTGTTGTCTGGCGGTGAAAAATCATTGACTGCCATCGCTCTCATTTTTTCCATTTTTTACCTGAATCCGGCGCCATTCTGTTTGTTGGATGAAGTCGACGCCGCGCTGGACGATGCAAACGTATTGCGGTTTACAAGACTGGTCAAGGTCATGGCAGAAAAAACCCAGTTTATCTTTATCAGTCATAATAAAATTACTATCGAAATGGGAGAACACCTGATTGGTGTCACCATGAATGAACCAGGCGTGTCACGTCTGGTCAGTGTTGATATTGAAAAAGCAATCAGCATGGCGGAGTCTTGATTTCAGGATGAATAAACATTCAGCTTTGACACGTAACAGAAGTGCGGCAGAAGAACAAATCAAAAAGTTGCGTGAACAAATTAACGAGCATAATTACCGTTATTATGTGCTTGATGATCCGCTTGTTTCTGATGCTGAATACGATAATCTGTTTCAGAAGTTGAAGTCGCTGGAGTCGGAATTTCCGAACCTGGTGACGCCAGATTCTCCCACTCAGCGCGTGGGTGCGGCGCCGTTAAAAACGTTTGCTGAAGTAAAACATGCCATCCCCATGCTGTCCCTGGATAATGCGTTTGCAGACCAGGACATACTGGATTTTAACAAGCGCATACAAGATAAGCTGGGGACAGACAAGCCTATTGAATTTTGCTGTGAACCCAAACTGGACGGGCTTGCCATCAGTCTGCGTTATGAGCACGGCCTCCTGGCGCAGGCGTCAACGCGTGGCGATGGTACAACCGGTGAAGATGTCACGGCGAACATTAAAACCATTCCCATGATTCCATTACGTTTGCGCGGCCAGAAAATTCCGCGGATCATAGAAGTGCGCGGTGAAGTTTTCATGTCGAAAAAGGGATTTGCCAGATTGAATGAGCAAGCTCTCGCGGCGGGTGAAAAGACATTTGCGAATCCGCGCAACGCAGCGGCTGGCAGCGTAAGACAATTGGATTCACAGATCACAGCATCACGCCCGCTAGAAATATATGTATACGGGGTGGGGTTGGTCGAAGGTTGCCGTTTACCTGATTCTCACAGTGAGATTCTTGATTATTTGACCGGCCTGGGCTTTCGTGTGAGCTCACTGGTAAAGGTAGTCAGCGGCGCTGAGGGGTGTCTTGCATATTATAAAAAAATGCTGCAGAAACGTGAAGAATTGTTATTTGAGATTGATGGAGTCGTGTACAAGGTCAACAGTACCAGAGAACAGGAAAAACTGGGTTTTGTGTCCCGCGCGCCGCGTTGGGCTATCGCGCATAAGTTTCCTGCAGAGGAAGTGAATACTATCATTGAGGCTGTTGAATTTCAGGTCGGACGTACCGGTGCGCTGACACCGGTTGCGAGATTGAAACCAGTGCATGTGCACGGCGTGACGGTCAGTAACGCCACTTTGCATAATATGGATGAAATCAGGCGTAAAGATATTCATATCGGAGACACAGTCATCGTGCGCCGCGCTGGTGATGTCATTCCCGAAGTGGTAGGCGTGATCAAGCAGCGGCGGCCGCGTGACGCCAAACCCATTTCTCTTCCCAGGCATTGTCCCGTGTGCCATTCCAGTATTGAACACATTGAGGGTGAGGCGGTCGCACGCTGTACGGGAGGATTATTTTGCTCGGCCCAGCGCAAGGAAACCATCAAACATTTCGCTTCCCGCCGGGCGATGGATATCGAAGGCCTGGGTGATAAACTCGTCGAGCAATTGGTGGATACCGGACTTATCGCTTCAGCGGCTGATGTGTATGATCTGACTCAGGCACAGTTGGAAGGCCTGGAAAGAATGGGTAAAAAATCAGCGCAAAATTTGCTGGAGCAGGTCGAGAAGAGCAAGTCTGTCACCTTTGCGCGGTTTCTATATGCGCTGGGCATACGCGAGGTGGGGGAGGCAACAGCAAAATCCCTGGCTATGCATTTCAAGTCACTTCAGGCATTAAAGGCTGCGGGTGAGGAAGAGCTGCAGGCTATTCCTGACATAGGACCAGTGGTCGCGGCCCATATCGCACATTTTTTTCATGAACCGCACAACCGCGACATCATCAGCAAGTTGATCAAGGCAGGGATACACTGGGAAGAAACCAGGGAAAGCCGTCATCAGCCGCTTGCAGGCAAAACATTTGTCATTACGGGAACCCTCTCAACCATGACCAGGGATGAAGCAAAAGATGCATTGGAACAGCGCGGCGCCAGAGTGTCTAGCAGTGTGTCCGCGAAAACATCGTATGTAGTGGTGGGTGCGGACCCGGGGTCCAAATACGACAAGGCAAAGGAACTGGGTGTCACTATCCTGGATGATGAAGCGTTCCGGAAATTTTTACAAAAGCTATAGCTGGATCCAGACGGGGTCTGGTCAGGCTTATACCAGTACTTCTTCCTGAAGTTTCTTGAACAGATTAATTATCTTCTGAGCGGTCACGGGATGACTGAGAAAATATCCCTGAACGATATCACAATTTTCATTCAGTAAAAACTGGATTTGCTCGGCTGTTTCAACGCCCTCAGCCACCACTTCCAATCCAAGATTGTGCGCTAACGCGATCACCGCACTGGTGATGGCTATATCATTGGGTTTGTTTGGTATGCCTTTTATGAAACTTTTGTCCAATTTGATGGAATTAATCGGGAACTGTTTCAGATAGCTGATGGAAGTGTAACCTGTTCCAAAATGATCTATGGATAATTGCACGCCGGTGGCTTTGATCTTGTCTAGAATACTGGCGGCAAGCTCGACATTTTCCATCACTGTCTGTTCAGTAATTTCGAATTCAATATATTGCGGGTCGATACCGACGCTGCCGATGATTTTCTTGATCATTTTGACGAGGTCGGGGTGCCTGAATTGCTTGGGAGAAAGCTTCAGGGCGATTGAGATATGTTCATATCCGTCTCTTTGCCAGTATTTGATTCTTTCACAGGCTTCGCGCAACGCCCATTCACCGATTTGCATGCTGAGTCCTGATTCCTCCGCGAGTTGTATGAACTTGACAGGGCTGATTATGCCCATGGCGGGATGCTCCCAGCGCAGCAAGGCTTCCACGCCGGATATGTTTCCGGTTTTGATACGATATTTTGGCTGATAGTATAGCGCCAGTTCATTGTTATGAATGGCTTTTCGGAGCGCGGATTCAAGTTGGATATATTCCAGTGCTTCCACATGCATTTCTTCGGTGTTAAATTGATAGACGTTGCCGCCCGCCTGTTTGGCCTTGAACAAGGCCCTGTCAGCGTTTTCAATCAATTCTTCAAGTGACTCGCCATCGTAGGGAAACACACTGATACCTATACTGGCGGTCAGGGTGAATTCATGCGAGCCGACTTTCAATAATTGCGTACAGATGTTTAACAGTTTTTCAGCGACCATGCTGGCGAATTTGGGTTTGTTCACATCATTTAATAAGACAATGAATTCATCGCCGTCAAGCTTGGCCAGCAGGTCTTCCTTGCGAAGCACATTAGAAAACCGTTTGCCAATTTCTTTTAAAACCAGGTCGCTGTTATCACTGCCTAATGTTTCGATAACCAGATTGAACATATCAATATCAATCAGCAAGACAGCGAGAATCTGATTCCGGCGTCGCGAATGATTGATGGCCTTGTTGAGTACTTCGTTAAAAAAAATGCCGTTGGGAAGCGAGGTGAGAGTGTCGCTGTGCCCAAGCTGCATCAGATATTCTCTGTCAATCATTATTTTTTCAGTGCGTGATTTGGCGGATAATTCCTGTTGCAGGTGCAGCTTCTGGTCTTTCAATTCCTTCGTGATTTTTTCCATGCGCTGCTCGTATGACTGATGCTTGACTTTAGCATTTTCGAGTACGGCGTTGATTTTTTTTGCAATAAGTTCAATTTCATCGCTGTTTTCCGCTTCCAGCCGCAGGGTTAATCCATTTTTTTCCAGAACGCGCGACATATCAACATTCAACTTTTCAATGCGTTTGATCATCAGCATGCGTATGCCAAAATAGACAGCAATGAGGGCTATAACGGAAAGTCCAATGATATAAATTGAATTATGATTAACAAGAAAGAGAGAGGCTGTCAAAAATACAAGGGTTGTCAGTCCCATTAAAGCCAGCGCTTTATTTGTCAGCTTCATTTCGTCTCCTGGTTCAAAAGAGACCACAGCAGCGGATTGCGTGTTATTAATTTTATTCTGAGACCTGTGGCTTGCAAAAGCAAGGAATTCAACATAAGTCTTTATTTGTTCAGATGTTTTATTTTATATGGCTTTTACAACGCGAGGTATTCAAGTAACATAATATATGTATATGTAATATTATATGTAATTTTTTAAGCGGTGGAACCATAACTCACTCTACATGATGGGCTGACATCTATGTGGAAAAAAAGTTTTCCATTTCGCCACGCAAGCAACGAAGAATATCGAATCGACGATTATAAGGCTTTATTACGCTACGTAAATCAACTTGCCGCGCATAAGCTGGGATATCCGGTTTCGCTTCTTACCTATCTGGGCATTGTCAATAATCAGATACTGGGTATTAAACCCGGCACGCTGGCAAATGTGTTATTGAATAATGTCGGAGATCCTTTCAAAGATTCGGAAACATCACTGCTGGAAGTCAAAAAACACGAGAGAGAAATCATTTCCATATTTGAAAGGTTTTACGGGCTTCCTCTCAACGAGGCAAGAGGATATGTCACGACAGGCGGGACCGAAGGCAATTTCGCGAGTCTTTGGTGGTCTAAGCGCTACCTTATCAACAATACACTGGATATGCTGATCGAAAAGGATAATCTGATCAAATTGCAGCACAAGCAGGAACAAGAGCTGGAGGCGGCGCTTGCCAAAATTCCCATTAATGATTATCGGTCTCGAGTGGAGCATTTACAAAAAATTATTGATATCAAGGATGCCATCGCTTCCACCAAAAATATCGTGCAGCAACTTCTCACGCCCACCGTGTTTTATTGCAAGGGGCATACGCATTACTCCATTCCGAAAGTATCGGAAATCCTGCGTCTTAATATTCGTCCCATACAACCCAATGATGACGGTTCCATCAGTCTCACCGACTTGAAAAAGGAATTGCTCCTGCATGCCGGTGCCAATCCGCACAGCGGCGTTATCGTGATCGCTAACATAGGCACTACCATAACGGGAGCCATTGATGATGTGCCAAATATCAAAAAATTGCTGCTAGAAACACTCCCCATCCAGAATTATACCATTCACATGGATGGCGCATTGACGGGATTTGTGCTTCCTATCATCAAGCCCTTCGGCAATGTTGAAAATTATTTCACTGCGATCGGCGTCAATACACTCGCGGTCTCAGCGCACAAATATCCCGGATTGTCCCAGCCTTGCGGCATTATCCTTGCGCAAAAGGATTTTTTTAATAAAGCGTTTGAAAAGAGCGAGCGCAGTATCGAGTATGTAGGCAACATCGTTGATGTTACGATTACCGGGTCACGCTCAGGTCTGAATGTGCTCATGTTCCATAATGCCCTCAGATCGCTGGGACTTGATAAAGGGACTGAAAAACTGACACTCATGGTCAGGGAAAATCTTGATAACGCAAAATATCTCTACCAAGAACTGGTCAAAATGTATGGACAGGATAAGGTTTATTATCCGCATCAGTTCAATGTGATCTTTCCGCGGCCTTCCCAGGAATTGGCGAAAAAATATCAATTAATGTTGACAGGAGATAACGCCACGATTTGTGTGTTAACGAATGCGACCAGAAAATTGATCAATGAGTTTCTTAAAGACTTGAATCATGAAAAGGAGAGCGCGATGAACAAGACTATCACTAAAACCGAATATACGATTCATACTCTGCAGGAAGAACATGTCAAATCCACCGTCGAACTTTTCACCAAATCATTTTGTGATAGCGAGCCTATCACGAGACACTTGAATGTCCGGTATCAAGATTATGAACCTTTCGCCAGGGAGGTTGTGCAGAAAGCGATCAAGGAAGGACTGAGCAAAGTCGCCATTAACAGGCAAAATCGTGTCATCGCGTGCACGATTGCAGAAGACATGGCGGATCCGTTTATTCCTCACGCGGCGCATTACCCCAAGCTGAAACCGGTTTTTGCACTTCTGGATGAGCTATCCAAACCGTTTACGGCGGGTAAAAAATTTGTCCCCGGCAAAATTGTGCATGTCTGGATCGCGGCAGTGGATCAGGCTTACCGGGGTTTGGGTTTGTCTACTGAAATTGACATA
Source organism: Aquicella siphonis (assembly GCF_902459485.1). Lineage (NCBI taxonomy): Bacteria > Pseudomonadati > Pseudomonadota > Gammaproteobacteria > Legionellales > Coxiellaceae > Aquicella > Aquicella siphonis. The sequence continues at coordinate 1,270,983 of NZ_LR699119.1, read as the reverse complement.
GCCTGCGTAGAAGGTGCCGCGCGCAAAGGATATGATTTCGCCTATGCGGAATTTACCAATCCCCTCAGTGAAAAAGTAACCTCTCAATTTAAAATATTACAATTATACAATAAAATTCAGTATGATGACTTTGTGTGGGAAAACAGCTCCATGCCGTTCAAGGGGCTGGAAGGTGCGGCGGCGAGTTATGTGGCAACGATACGACCAGGTGTGAAACTGGACTCACTGCCCAATTGCTATGCTTCCAGGGAACATGTCAAAACTGACTGAGAATACGGTAAATATGGACATTATTGCCGATCAGAAGCAGATCACTGATGAAGAAAAGCTGCTTATTAACCAGCAGGTCAAGGCGGAGCTGGTGGAGCATCTGTATCAGGGCTGTTTGCCTGGCACCATTAGCGGCATAGTGGCGAGCGCCGCGATTTATCTGGATTACCTGGGCTATACTCCGCATCAATTGCTCAATCTCTGGGTGATTACTTTCAATCTGATGATGGTGGCACTTTCCGCGCTGTTTTTCTTCTATAAAAAATACAAGGACAAACTGGCTCTATCCACCTGGGAGAGGTCTTACTCACTGATGATGACGGGCTGTGCCTTGTCATGGGTGCCCATCATTTACCTTCTTCCCACTGATATTACGCGGCAATATCTCGCGCTTGTTGCGCTGTTTCTGGCGACCACCGGTTATGCTACCGGGACAATAGGGCAGTTTTTATTATGCGTTGTCACCTTGAATATCATGCTTCTTCCGTTGATAGCGTGGTGTTTGTACCAGGGAGGCATTTTTTACAATATTATCGCGGCGTATTCGATCATTTACATGAGTTTCATGTTCGGGATCAATCATCGAAGTACCCGCTGGTTCAAGGATTCTCTCAAATTGAAACTCGAAAATAATCTAGTCAGTTATCAGGCTAATCATGATTTGCTGACAGATTTGCCCAATCAGCGTTTGCTGCCCCAATATATTCAGTCTGCTATTCATGCTGTGGCAGGTACCCCCCGGACATTCGCTCTGGTATGTTTTTCACTCAACCGCATGGAAATGATCAACGACAGCCTCGGACATGGTGCGGGAGACGCCATCATACAATCTGTTGCAAACCGTCTGAATGCGTTGGCCATGCATGCCGCGAAAGTGAAAAATGAAACGCAGTATATTATTACCATTTCACGCAAGGACACGTTTAATATTTTAATGATCCCGCTTGCCATAGATGGAGCGGAAAACAAGCTTACTCATTTATTCTCCATACTGGACGAACCATTTTATCTGGAAGAACGGGGGGTAAAACTGACCGCCAGCCTGGGCGTGAGTTTTTATCCCAAGGACGGTGAAACATCGGAAAGTCTGCGCGCGAACGCTGACGCGGCAATGTTAAAGGCAAAACAATTTGGCGGTAACCGTTTTGAATTTTACAAGGCTGAAATTAATGCTCAATTGCCCAAACAAATCGCTCTGGAAAAAGATCTGCATGACGCAATCGATCAAAACCAGCTGCAAGTCTACTATCAGCCGCTGATCGACTTGAAAACCGGGCGCATAGCTGGCTCAGAAGCCTTGATACGCTGGCCGCATCCGGTGCATGGTTTTATTTCTCCAATGAATTTTATTCCGCTTGCGGAGGAAATCGGATTAATCGTTCCGATCGGATCATGGATACTCAAGGAAGCTTGCAGACAAACACGCGTGTGGCAGCAAATGGGTTTCACCGGCCTCAAGGTGGCGGTCAATGTGTCCGGAAAGCAGTTAACGCATGGGAATTTTATCGAAACTATCAAGGGCGCCCTGGCGGTGACAGAATTTGATCCGCGCTATCTGGAGCTTGAAATTACCGAAACGGCTATCCTGGATGAAAATATTACTTCTATCATTAAGGAATTTACCAAAATGGGGCTAGGCCTGGCCGTTGATGACTTTGGAACGGGTTATTCCGGTTTGAGTTATCTGAAGCGCTTTTCGATAGACAAGCTCAAGATTGACCAGTCCTTCGTGCGCGACATTCCTGCAAGCAATGACAGTATTACCATTGTTTCGGCCATCCTCGCCATGGCGAGAGAATTAAATGTCAAAAGCCTGGCTGAGGGCGTGGAAACCGAAGAGCAACTCAGGTTTTTGCAGTCAAAAGGCTGTGACTATATCCAGGGTTATTATTTCAGCAAACCTCTGGAGGCTAGTTATTTTACTCAACTCTTGTTAAATTATCGTAATATGCAGGTTTTTTCGAATGTAGAAGTTGCACAACCCTAACCAAGGAAGGTTATATGAACACGTTTCGAATTGCACGGTTAAGCGCCCTGGGGTTACTGGCTGTATTTGCCTCCCAGGCTTTCGCCTCAGGTTATAAAATGGAATTCCAGAGTGCTTCGGTACTGGCTGATGCTGGCGAAGCTGCGGTAGTGGAAGACGCGGGCACAAACTGGTACAACTCGGCTGGCCTGGTTTACCTTCCCCTGCAGATTGTCATGTCGGCGATCGATGTGTACGCGCCGACCACTTTCCATGGTACGGTGAATGCCCCTTCAACCCTGAATCAGCTAGGGGCGCCTTTTGATATGTTCGCGAGCAACTATTCCGCGAGCGGAACAGCGAGTTCCCACCCCAATTCCGCCTTGCCGGCTTTCCATCTGTCAGCGCCCATGAGCGATACGGTCGCGCTGGGGTTAAGCGTGGTGCCGGCTTGGGGCTTCACGGAAGATTACGGCGAAAGTTCCATGCTGCGTTATAACCTGACCCGGGTCTACACCAAAACACTGGATATCGCCCCAAGCATCGCCTGGAAGCTGAATTCCCAATGGTCTTTGGGAATCGGACCGGATATTCATTATTTTTCCGTGCAGAGTAAAACACATGTGAGAACAGAAAGTATCAATCCTGCCGTGGTTCCTACGCTGGGGGACTCGATTTCACGCTTTAGCGCGAATGACTGGAACTACGGGGGTCATATTGGATTACTGTTCAAGTACAGTGATACGACGCGCATAGGTCTCAATTATCGGTCCAAACTCGTGATGCATCTGAATGGATATAGTGCTTTTGGCCTGGACCAGGGCGGTTTTAATGAAACCAACTTGTTCCAGCTCCCGCTGCCGCTCCCAGCCACGACGTCGCTTAGCATTTATCATGATTTCACGCCATGCTGGGCGTTGATGGGAACAGTTGCATATGACCAATGGAGTTCCATTCAGAATTACCATGCGAAGAACTATATCCAGCCGCCTACGCCGGATAATCCATCCGGCATTTTGCCAGATGTGACGCAACCACAAAAAATGCACAATACTTTCGATCTCAGTATAGGTACGCATTATAAACTGACAGAGAATTTCATGCTGCGCGGATCATTCAAATATGAGCCCACACCTACCAGTGATTCTTATCGATATGTGAACTTTCCTGATGGAGTCAAATACGGTTTTCAGATCGGATCACGCTATCAAGCCAGCAAGAAAATCGCGATTGATCTGATATACGGGCATGTGTTTGTGAAATCTGCGCATATCAATGATGTGAATCCTGTTACCGGCGCAGTCGCTTCCGGTCATTCAAATACCTCTATTAACTTGCTGGGCGGACAATTGGTCTGGAACCTGTAACAGCCTATGAGCCTATTCTGCGCAGTCGTTCTGACTGTGCAGAATGGGGTTGGGCGGGAGCAAAAACAGACTACCGGCTTTCCTTCATTTTTTGTAAATCCCCCAATAATTCCCGCATCTTGGCTTTTATCATGTCTATGGCAATGCGGTTACCGCCGCCGCGTGGAACAATCAGATCGGCGTATCGCTTGGAAGGATCGATAAATTGAAGATACATGGGGCGAACGGTTTCTTCGTATTGTTTTAATACGGAATCCAGGGATCTGCCGCGCTCCTTGATATCCCGTTTCAGACGGCGGATCAGACAGATATCCAGGGAAGTTTCCATATAGATGCGGATATCCATTATTTCGCGTAATTTCTGTTCGACAAACAACAAGATGCCTTCCAGGACGATAATGGCATGCTGTCCAACCGGACGCGTTTCCTTGTCGCGTATATGCTGTGAATGGTTGTAAATGGGGATTTCTATGCTTTGGCCATTCTGAAGCTGCATCAGGTGCGTATACAATAATTCATGGTCAAAGGCATCCGGATGGTCGTAATTGATCTTTGCCCGCTCTTCGAAAGGGATATCGCTATGGTCTTTGTAATAGGAATCTTCCGAGATGATGACTACCTGATCCGATCCCAGTTCGTTTACAATGGTATTGGCCAGGAGGCTTTTACCAGACGCCGACGCCCCTGAAATCCCAATTATGATGATATTCTTTTTATTCAAATCAGGTCTCCTCTGTGCTGCGTTTCAAAAGAACATAGATGGCTCCGCGGCTGCCGTGTGAGGGGGCGGCGGAGCAAAAAGCCAAAACAATATTGATTTCTCTAAGCCAGTGATTGAGTTTGTTTTTTAATACCGGCATTTCGCCATGGCGTCCTTTACCATGAATGATAAGCACAACACGTATCCCTTCATGCAAACACTGCTTCAAAAAGCCTTCGACGGCCTCTATGGCTTCCTCAATAGACATGCCATGCAAATCCAGAATGGCGTCGACATTATATTGGCCTTTGCGTAATTTGCGAAGGATTTTATTCGAAACACCGGTCTGTTTGTAAGCAATGAATTCTTCCCCCTGTACCGGATCCAGCGCGAGTGTCTCGCTCAATTGAATAGAGTCTGCATCGTAATAATCAAGCCGGCGTTTGATTTGTCGCTTTTTGCTGGCGGAGGGAGCCAGGCGTACCTTGTCAGATTTTAAGGGTTGGGTTCCTTTTACGGCTTCCCGAAATGCGTTTAAATCCTTTTCGCTGATTTTTCCTTTCTTTGGCATAGGCTTGACTGAGCCTGTCTGGGTTGAGTCCAGTCATTTTACAACAAGTGAGCAGCCGGGTCATGTATCGCCTTGCACTGCTTGCGCATGGCGGATGTATAGGTTAAATAGGAGGTTTGGCAGTGGCATTGAAAAGATCAAATATTGCGCATAATCGCGTTATTGTTATATAATCATGAGCATATAGGCACATACATGACTAATCAGGATTCACTTCAGCGGTTTATTTTTGAAAAGGCGCCGGTACGTGGCGAATATATCCGCTTGCAAACCAGTTTTCAGGATATAATCAACCAACATGATTATCCGCCGCCTATTCGTCACTTACTAGGTGAATCCTTGTGTGTGGCAGGTTTGCTAAGCGCCATTATCAAGTTTAAAGGCCGGCTGACTGTCCAGTTCAGAGGCAAGGGAAAGCTTAAGCTTCTGTTGGCGCAGTGTGATAATCAATTTCATATACGCGGTCTGGCAAAATGGGAAGGTCAGTTAACATATGAAGATTTGATGGAATCCTTTAAACAGGGTGTATTACTGATTACTCTGGATTCCGGCCCTGGCAAGCGCTATCAGGGTATTGTTGCCTGGCGGGGGAACTCCCTGGCGGAATCGATAGAAGGCTATTTTCAGGATTCCGAGCAATTGGCTACAAAAATATGGCTGGCGGTTGATGACACGAAAGCGGCGGGATTTTTGTTGCAAGTGATCCCCGGCGTTCAGAAGGATGTGAAGGGTGTAGAAGATGAAATCATTTCACCTCACTGGGCGCGTATCAGCCAATTGACCGCCTCACTGCGGCCGGAAGATATACTGATGTCTGATCATCAGGCTTTATTGAACAAGCTGTATCCTGAAGAAGAAATCAGGATATTTCCCTCTGATCAGGTATCATTTAACTGTACCTGTTCACGCAAGCGCGGTGAAGATGCCATTTTGATTCTGGGCAGGGAAGAGGCGGAAGCGGAATTGAAAAATAATAATTCTATTGTGGTCACTTGCGATTTTTGTAACAAGGAATATGTTTTTGATCGTGTTGATGTGATCAGGATTTTTGAAGACAGAGGCAAACCTTCTTCACAAACGCAAATTCATTGAAGGCACTCATGAAAAAGAAACTTGTCATCACATTATTTATTATTCTTTCTGCCGGTATCTGGGTTTTTTTCAAATATCGCTCACCGTCTGAAGAGGCGGCGCCTGGACAAGTGTGGGTGCAGACCGCGGTGGTCAAAACCTCGACGCTGCCGCTGGAAGCCCATGCCATCGGCACGCTGGTTGCGCGCAGTGTTGAAATCACACCTGAACTCGCGGGTCATGTGCGCAACATCTATTTCCAGGATGGGGCCTTTGTCAGCAAGGATACGCCGCTGATACAGCTTGATGATTCCGTGTATAAAGCCAAATATGAATCCACCAAGGCGCAGCTCGCATTCAGTCAGAATGATTTCAACCGCAAGACCTTGCTGGTCAAGCAGGGAGCAGTGACTCGTGCGGCGATAGACCAGGCGGACGCCGATCTCAAGGAAAAAACGGCCAACGCACAGGAGAATGCTGTTATGGTCAGCAAAATGAGGCTTAATGCGCCGTTTGACGGAGTGGTGGGCAAGTCCAAGGTGAATTTGGGTGATTACGTCACGACAGGACAAAGTATTGTTACGCTGACGGACACCCGGCACTTGCGTATAGAATACAGCGTGCCTGAAAAGTATCTGCCCTCACTCAAATCTGGTCAGGAAGTCAAAATCACGACATCGACTTACCCCGGCAAAGAGTTCTTTGGCAAGGTATCATTCATTTCACCTACAATCAATACCGAAAACCGCTCTGTTTTTCTCTATGCTGACGTTCCTAATAACACAAATGAATTGGCTCCGGGAATGTTTGTCAATGTCACTCATTCGCTGGGCACGGAAGAAAAAGTCTTAATGATACCTGCGCGCAGTCTGGTGCCGATTCTTGATGGTGAGCAGGTATACAAGGTTGTGAATGGAAAAGCCTATGCTGCCACGGTGCTAATAGGCAAGCGTATCAGCGACAGCGTGCAAGTGCTGCAAGGCTTGTCACCTGGCGATGTCGTGATTACCGACGGACAGCTCAAGATTAAAAACGGCATGCCGGTTCAAATTAAATCCTGATGATTGAGGTTTCTGCGTGAATTTACCTGCATTTTGTATCAAGCGACCTGCTTTTACCATTGTCATCAGCCTGGTCATGACAATTATCGGGCTCATTGGATTCATGAATCTGCCGGTACGCTGGATCCCTAATGTGAATCCGCCTCAAATTGCCATTTCAACTTCTTATCCGGGTGCGAACGCGCGGCTGGTCGAGCGTGATGTGACCAAGGTCATTGAAGACACTTTGTCCGGAATTAACGGTATTGAAATGCTGACATCGACCAGCCGCCAGGGCGAAAGCCAGATATCTATTACATTCAAACTGGGTCGTAACATGGATGCGGCGGTCGAAGATGTGCGCAGCAGCTTGGAGCGTGTCAGAGGATCTTTGCCCAAGGATTCGCTAAATCCTATCGTCACCAAGGCGGATCCCAATACCGATGCGATCATGTATATTTCATTTAATGATTCGCATAGAAGCGAGCGTGAATTAAGCGATTACATCGATAAATTTGTGGTTCCCTCATTTGAAACCATTGATGGCGTGGGCAGCGTTTGGGTTTATGGAAAACGGATATCCGCAATGAGAATCTGGCTGGATCCGGCCAAACTGGCTGCGGCGAATGTCACGGTCGATGAGGTGGCGCAATTGCTGCGTGACCAGAATATATCCATACCCAGCGGCCAGATTCTTGCGAATGACCGCTATTATAGCGTTGTCACCGATACGACACTCAAATCGGCAGAACAGTTTAATGATTTAATCATCCGCAACACACAAAACCAGATGGTGCGCCTGAAAGACATAGGCGAAGCCAGGCTGGATGTGGAAGATACCGATTCGGCCTTCCGCATCAATGGGAAACCTGGAATCGCGCTGGGCATTGTGCCCCAATCCACGGCAAACCCGCTGGATGTGGAAGATCAGGTACAAAAATCCTTCGCCGAATTGAAACGCACACTTCCTGACGGAATGCAGGCAAGTATCATTTATAACCAGGCGGATTACATTCGGGCCTCCATACATAGCGTTTATGAGTCATTTATTGAGGCGGTATTGTTTGTCTGGCTGGTGATTCTCGCATTTCTATGCAGCTTTCGCGCAACGCTGATCCCTATCATCACGATTCCCGTCTGCATGATCAGCACGTTCGCACTGTTGTATTTTTTGGGATTTTCCATCAATACCATTACCTTGATGGCATTTGTGCTGGCCATCGGCCTGGTGGTGGATGACGCGATCGTCATGTTGGAAAATATCAGCAGGCATATGGAAGAGGGAATGTCTGCTTTTCAGGCGGCATTAAAGGGCAGCCAGGAAATTATCTTTCCCATTATTGCGATGACACTCACGCTCGCGGCTGTGTATACTCCCATCGCATTCACACCTGGTTTGCTGGGTGTCTTGTTCCGGGAATTTACGTTTACTCTCGCAGGCGCGGTCATTGTATCCGGTGTCGTGGCCCTGACTTTATCACCGATGATGTGCGCCCGGATTTTGAACAAAGTCAATTATGATAATAGATATGGGCGATGGCAGACTCGTCAGCTTTCCCGGATTCAGTCCGGCTATCAAAATATTCTTGGCGTGCTCTTAAGCAGACGCAAATGGGTGGCCGCCTGTCTGATACTCGCCGCTGCAATGGGTTTGGGTACTTACAAATTTCTTTCTTCAGAACTTGCTCCAGCCGAAGACATGAATAATATTTATGTTTCCATCGCGGCGCCGCGCAGCGCCAGTTTTCAATATACGGATAAATACGTGAAGCAGATGGAGGCTCTTTATCAGCAGGTTCCGGAAATTGAATCCTATTTAAGCATGAGCGGCATGCGCTCACCGTCACATTCATTCCAGATTTTGACACTTAAGCCGCGTAACCAGCGTGCACGCAGCACGGATGAGATTGTGTCGGCCTTGACATCGGAATCAAGCCAGATCTCCGGTGTGAGAGTCAACATCTTCACGCCTCCGCCTCCGTTGACTGAGGTCGCGGGCGGCGACGACGGGGATAATCTGGGGCTGGTCCTGATGACAACCAGTGATTACCGCAAGCTGCAACAGACCACAAAACAAATGGTGGATGCTCTCAAGGAAAAGCCCCAGTTTGCGCATGTTGACAATTCATTAAAGTGGGATAGTGAGCAGTTCCAGGTCAATATCGACAGAGACAAGGCTGCAGACTTGCGTGTTCCCATTCCCTCTATCACCAGTACGCTATCTACACTTATTGCCGGAAGAATCATTGGCAAAATGGATGAATCGAATGTATGGCTGCAAATGAACAAGTCTTCACTGGCGGATCCCAATATTTTTCATCAACTGTATGTGCGCAACGACGACAGCAAAATGGTTCCACTGTCCAGTATGCTGACTGTCAGCGAAGCCAGTACGTCGGAAGTGTATAAACATTATGAACGTCTCCGCTCGGACATGATTTATTTGACATTGGCTCCTGCCCATAAGGTGTCAGAGGCGATCAAGGTGCTGCAAACCATCGCCAAGGACAACCTGCCAGATGACATGAAGTTCAGTTTTACCGGGGAAGCCAAGAGTTTTCTCGAATCCAGCGGGAAGACGGCGATGACGTTTTTACTCGCGTTGATATTCATTTATCTGGTGCTGGTTGCGCAGTTTGAAAGCTTCATCGATCCGCTGGTTATTCTGTTTACAGTTCCGTTCGCGGTGGTCGGAGCCATGCTGACATTGAAAGTGTTTGGAGGCACGTTAAATATTTACAGCAATATCGGATTGATCACGTTGGTTGGACTGATCGCGAAACATGGTATTCTTATTACGGATTTCGCCAATCGTCTGCGCGCTTCAGGCAAGTCTATCCATGAGGCGGTGGTAGAAGCATCCATGCTGCGTCTCAGGCCCATCTTGATGACGACCGCCGCGATGGTGCTTGGCGCGTTACCGCTGGCTTTTGCAATGGGTCCTGGCGCGGAAAGCCGTCAACAAGTCGGGTTGGTCATTGCCGGCGGCATGCTGTTTGGAACGTTTTTTTCACTTATTGTTGTTCCCGTCACTTACACTTTTCTCGCGCCATTTCGCAAAGTGGCGGTGTTGACCATTGAACAGGAAGCATGACATGCAGCTATTTTACGAAATTTTTCCGGTTTTCCTTTTTTTTCTCGCATTTAAATTTTATGGGATTTATGTGGCAACCGTTGTCGGTATTGTGACGACGTTTCTTCAGGTTTTCATCTCTCGTGTCTGGATGAAGGCGTGGGATAAAAAGCAGTTAATCACGCTCGCGGTATTTGTCGTGTTTGGCGGCATGACTTTATATTTTCATGACCCCATCTTTGTGAAGTGGAAACCGACCGTCGTGTTCTGGCTGTTTGCTGTTGCGCTGCTGGTTACCCATTATTTTACTCACAAACCGCTGATGCAGCGCCTGATGGAAAACATGTTGCAGGAAAAAGGTGTCGTGCCCAGCGAAATCTGGAGAAGGCTAAACCTGGTCTGGGCGGCATTTTTTATTGTGCTCGGCACGGTTAATCTTTACGTGGCCTATTTTTATAGCAATGATGCCTGGGTCAACTTCAAGTTTTACGGCGTGACAGGCGCTCTGTTTCTGTTCAGCATCCTGCAGGCATTATACTTGTCGCGTTATTTGGTAGAGAGGAATCAGACACATGATGAAAAACAATGAACGCTGGTCTCTTATTCACGAGCGTTTGGTTCATGCTTTTTCTCCTCGTCATCTGGAAGTGATAGATGAGAGTGATCAGCATATCGGTCACGCCGGGCATCAGGGCGGCGGAAGACACTTTGCGATTGTCATCGACGCAGTCAGTCTGAAAAACCTGACCCGAATCGAGGCGCACAGACGCATTTATGCATTATTCACGGATATCATGCCCGACCAGCTGCATGCATTGAAAATTAAGATACTCTAGCCGCAGCGCCCGCGTAAGATGTGTTGACTTGCTTGAGAGGTCAGGCGCATCACGAATCCAGGGTGTCATGATAGCGGTTGCCAAGATAGTCGTTTATCAGCGTGCCGCCTGTGCCAGCGATATTTTCCTGTTTCTTCCCGCTGCTTTCCGCGGGGTTGAATATATATTTCCGTACCAGATGCAGGTGTGCCAGCCTGAACCTCGCCACATGCTGGATGACTTCATGATACGCGGCGGTTAAGACAGTTGATTGATGCCGCTCGACCCAAGCCCTGATGGAATACTGTCTGAATGTATTGATCACCTGCACGTGTTCAAGGGGCATGTATTGTTGAAAGTTCAGCAAGGTTTGATACATGTCATCGATATCATGGGTGATGCCCAGAAACGCGTCCATAGCGGGAATAATACTGCTTTGCGCGCCTGACGGCCCTTTATAGGTATATGTCACATGCTGGTTGCGCACGATCACGCCGTCAAATCGCACACCTTTAAAGCCGCATGATGCGTTTTCGATTTTATCCCATCCATTCAGGTAGTGTCGCAATGTTTCCCAGTAATACTTTGTGTTGCAGCCTTCAGTCATTCTGTTTAGTAACGAAACGGATTTATCAAGAGCGCGGGTCATGGCTTGAAAACGTGAACACAGTTCGGTTTCGTTTAATGCTGATGGTGTTTTCCATTCTGTCATTCTTGTGCCTGCAAGCGCGCAGAGCTCGCGGGCCGCGTCCAGCGCCATGGCGCAGGCGGATTCGATCATGACATGAATGATGATAAACCAGGCTTCATCCTGAGAACCTGTGAATGATACCAGCGGCTGAATGTTTTCAGGGCGCATTCCCAGAGCGACATCGGTTAGCCGCCAGTTGGTTAGAATATAATCGTAGTAAGTCAGAATGGGAAACCGTTGCCGTCTTTTTGCAATGGCATAACTGTTTTTTGCAAGCACAGCGGGAACACGGCTGGCAGGAGAGGCGGGTTGTTCCCAGATATATCCTTGTACCAGTGCCAGCAGAATCCGAGCGGCGTCCGCGTCCTGGTCAGGGTCTGTTCTGTCCAGTGTCACAGGTGTGTCCGCATAAACATTATTCAAGTGTTCGATTTCATCGCGCAGGGTGCGCCTGGCCAATAAAACATGCAGTTGGCTTGCCAAGCGGTTTAACTCGACATTTAATTGCGATGAGGAAGGGAGAAAGCCGCATGAAACATGCAGGGGTAAAAAACCGCGACCTGCGTTTAATCCCGGAAGAAAGACCATGCTTTATTCCCTAAAGGCTTCCTGGTGCTCATTCAACTGTTCCGCCGTCAGCATGAATACACCTCCGCCGCCGCGCTGGAATTCCAGCCAGGTGAACGGAACGTCAGGATAAGCCTGAGACAAGGCATATTCGCTGTTGCCGACCTCGACAATCAGCACTCCCTGAGGATGAAGATACTCGCTGGCGTGGCGCAAAATTCTTACAGCGAAATCCAGTCCTTGTGTGCCTGCGGCCAGGCCTACTTCAGGTTCATGCCGGAATTCCTGCGGAAGGCTGAACATTTCTTCAGTACTGACATAGGGAGGGTTGCTGACAATGATGTCGTATTTCTTGCGTGGCAGCGAGGAAAAGAGATCAGACTCGACCAGGGAAACCTGATCTTCCACGGAATGTCTTAACGCATTGATTTTTGCAACGGCGAGAGCTTCAGCGGAAATGTCACTCGCGTCTATGGATGCGTCTGGAAATGCTTTCGCGCACGCAATGGCGATACATCCGCTGCCAGTGCACAGGTCCAGAATGGCGAAGACTTGCTCTGGATTGATCCAGGGCTGAAAGCGGTTTTCAATCAATTCTGCGATGGGTGATCGGGGGATCAATACGCGCTCGTCCACATAAAACGGCATTCCGCAAAACCAGGCTTCATGTGTCAGATAGGGCACGGGCATTCGTTTTTCAATGCGCGTTTGTATTAGTCCAGCAATTGTGGCGCGCTCTTCCTCTGTCAGACGCGCGTCCAGAATGCCAGGGTGAATATCGTGTGGTAAGTGTAGTGTATGCAGAATCAGCGCAATGGCTTCATCCCAGGCATTATCTGTTCCATGCCCGTAATACAAGCCCGCGGCGTTGAAGCGGCTGGTGGCGATGCGGATATAGTCGCGAATGGTAATCAGGTTGGTGTAATCAGTCATGATGTCTATTCTTTTAAGTGGATGGCCAAGCGTTAAAAAGATTTATGGTATCAAGGTGGATGATTAAATCAAACAACATTATAATCCTTGTGGAAATTTCCACTGACCTTGTTAATCTTGCGTGACGGCGTGTCATCGCTGTCCTTACGGCTTCGTGCGGAATCAATGTAACCGTACCGGTCTTAGCATGTGATCAATTCAGGGGGCTGCGATGTTTCAATGCGGAAGAACTTGTACCTGGCTGGCGTATCCCAAGGATCAAGAGGATGATTATGACAGATAAAATTGGATCACTGATTATTGATTTGGAAGGTTTGCAGATTTCTCCCGAAGAAAAAGACCTGCTTAATCACCCTGTTGTTGGCGGTGTCATCTTGTTCGCCAGAAATTACGAAACAAGAGCGCAGCTTACCCGGCTTTGCCATCAGATCCGGTCTGCCCGCAAGAAGCCGGTTCTTATCATGGCTGACCAGGAGGGGGGGAGGGTGCAGCGCTTTGTCCACGATTTCACGCGCCTCCCTTATATGGCTGCATTTGGAGGGATTTATGACCAAGATCCTGCAACAGCCTGCAAAATGGCTCACGATTGTGGCTGGCTGATGGCTATCGAATTACTATCTGCCGGTATCGATCAAAGCCTTGCGCCTGTTCTTGATTTGAACAAGGGTGTCAGTACTGTTATTGGCCGCCGTGCATTTCACTCCAAACCCGAATATGTGATCAAAATTGCCACTGCTTTCATGAATGGGATGCATGAAGCAGGCATGGCATCCACCGGCAAGCATTTCCCGGGGCATGGCTCGGTCATCCTGGATTCGCATGTGGCGGCGCCCTTTGATGACAGGACGATACAGGAAATCGATCAGGATGATATGATACCGTTCGCAGGGTTGATCAAGGCTGGAATATCAGCCATCATGGCGGCGCATATCGTTTACCCTAAAGTGGATAAAATGCCTGTCGGTTTTTCACGTTACTGGCTTCAAGACATATTGCGTCAGCGGCTGGGATTCAAAGGCGTGATTTTCAGTGATGATCTGAATATGGAAGGTGCGAATATTTCGGCAAACTGCCCGGACAGGATAATGGCAGCCCGCGAGGCGGGATGCGATTTCACTTTGCTCTGTAATAACAGGAAAGGTGTCATTGAAGCCCTTGATAGTCTGTCTGCTTCATCACAGCAGGTCAGCAGGGACAAATGGACAGCGCTGCAAGGTGATTTTTCCGGCGTGCATGTGCCCTATAATGAAAGTCGCCGTTGGCTGGCTGCCCGTGCAGTTCTGAGCAAACTGGAAGCTGATATGCCCGGTTCCTGACACTACTCTTTTTTAACTTTTAAAATTCGGAACATTGCTATGGAAACAGTTGATAAAATTCATTCAGTCCTCGAAAAAGCAGAATGTCTTTATAGTTTTGACGAAATCAATCAAGCGCTTGACCGTATGGCGAAAGAAATTTCACTTAAACTCAAAAATGCTAACCCCCTGATTTTATGCGTCATGACAGGGGCGTTGATACCGACAGGCCATATCGCCACACGCTTGCATTTCCCTGTTGAAATCGACTACCTTCATGTCACGCGCTACCGCGGCACCAATCGCGGAGGAGATCTGCATTGGCTGGTGGAGCCTAGAAAAAACCTTGAAGGCCGGACTGTTCTGATTATCGATGATATCATGGACGGTGGATTGACTCTTTCTGCCATTATTGATTATTGCAACCAGGCAAAGGCAAAAGCTGTGTACACCGCGGTCATGGTAAGCAAAAAACGTACCCGCGAGCCCGGCGTCAATTTTGAACCCGATTTTGTAGGCGTGGAAACCGAAGACAAGTATTTGTTCGGATTTGGTCTGGATTATAATGAATATTTGCGTAATGTTCCGGGAATTTACGCTGCGACTGACGTAGACTGATCTATTCGCTACCAATTGCCCATGTTTGGCATGGGTTGCTGTCGTGGGGCGTAATTCCCGTTTCTGAAATGAACGAATTACCTGTATGCTAGTATCTGGGATAAGGCGGAATGCAAGGAGACCGTGTCATGCAGCAATATAATATTTTACGCGCCATTTATATGTCGTTCTATTCCAGGAACCTTTATCGCGATGTGGCGAATAACTGGGGAGGAAAGGCGTTTTTATACCTTTTTATCCTGGTGGTCCTGACTTCCATCTATTTTACCTACACCATCCAGCGCGATTTGAACCAGGGTTATCAGGCAACGTATATTAACATTATCAAGCCCCAGGTTCCGGTCATTACCGTTGAAAATGGCAAGGTTATTACGCCTGAGAACAGGCCTTATTTTATCATCGATCCAGAAACACATACGAATTATGCTGTCATCGATACCTCTGGTCAGTACACGAGTATTGAACAGGCCAAATCCCTGATCTTGGTTACTGAGAAAGAAGTGATCATGCAGAGCAGAGAAGATGAAACCAAAACGTACAAGGTGCCTGCGGATGCAAAGGAATCATTCGATCCGGTTAAAATAAACGATTTCATACAGAAATTTATCAGCTATCTGTGGATACCGATATTTATTTTCATGGTGGTGCTTGCTTACTTGTACCGCATTCTTCAAGCCCTGTTATACAGCATACTGGGAAAATTATTCGCCCTGATTTTCAGCGTGAAACTGAGTTACTGGCAAATTGTGCAAATCATGATGGTTGCGATCACGCCTGCCATCGTCTTGGCTGAAATCCATCATGGCTTGCGTGTGTCAATTGCGCACGAAATGCTGCTGTATTTCCTGCTGGGAATCGTGTATCTGTTTTACGGGATTATTTCAAATAAAAACTGACAGAATGAATGAAGACGACAGCGTTCATGGCTTTCCGTCGTCCGGAAACTAAGGAATTTGTATGACGGGATTGATCTGGTGTGTGGCTTTTTTATTTGTTTTCGGCGTGCTGGCTTATCAGCGCGCTTCTCTCGTAATCTGGACAATCAGTTTTGCTCTATTTCTCTTGTTTGCAACCCGTTTGACCGGATTGAGCTTCAGCCTGATACTGGCCTGGCTGTTTTATCTCGTCTTATTCATACCGCTTAATGTCAGAATGTGGCGTCAGCGCTATATTTCCCAACACTTACTGAATTTTTATCGTCAAGTCATGCCGGCCATGTCGCGAACCGAGCGTGAAGCGATTTCAGCCGGAACAGTCACTTGGGAAGGCGATTTATTCCGCGGCAATCCTGACTGGAAAAAGCTGCTTGAGCATGCGCCCGCAGCTTTGACACAGGAAGAGCAGGCATTCCTGGCCGGTCCAGTCGAGGCACTCTGTGCGATGCTGAATGACTGGGACATCACTCATAACCGGATAGACTTGTCGCCGCAAGTCTGGAAATTTATCAGGGACAATGGTTTTTTTGGTCTCATCATACCCAAGCGATATGGAGGGAAAGAATTTTCTGCGTACGCGCATTCGCAAATCTTAATCAAAATTGGCGGCATCAGTATAACTGCGGGCTCCAGCATCGCCGTGCCAAATTCACTGGGCCCCGCGGAATTATTGCTGCATTATGGCACGGAGGAGCAAAAAAACTATTATCTTCCCCGGCTCGCGAGGGGTGAAGAAGTTCCATGTTTTGCGCTGACCTCACCAGTCGCTGGATCAGACGCGGGTTCCATGACTGATCACGGAGTGGTTTGCCAGGGGGAATTCAATGGCAAAAATATACTGGGCATACGTTTGAATTTTGACAAGCGCTATATCACGCTGGCGCCGATCGCAACGGTAATCGGACTGGCATTCAAACTTTATGATCCAGACCATCTGCTGGGCAGCAAGGAAGATTTAGGTATCACCTGCGCGCTTATACCCAGAAACACGCCGGGAATTGAAATCGGCCGCCGTCATTTTCCTCTCAACACAGCGTTTCAAAACGGGCCGATTCGCGGGAAAGATATTTTTATTCCATTGGATTGGATTATTGGCGGCCCTGATAAAGCGGGGAAAGGCTGGGTCATGTTGATGGAATGCCTGGCGGCGGGCCGTGCCATTTCCCTGCCGGCGAGCGCGGTTGCTGGTGCCAAGGTTTTGTCGTATGCCGCCGGTGCGTACGCGCGCATACGCAGGCAATTCAACATGCCAATTGGAAAGTTTGAGGGAGTTGAAGAGCCGCTGGCAAGAATCGCCGCTTATACCTACATTATGGACGCGGCGCGGACTTTTGCTACCGCAAGCATAGACTCGGGAGAAAAACCTTCTGTCGCTTCTGCTATTGTGAAATACCATGTGACTGAATTAGGCAGAAAAATTGCGGCTGACGGCATGGATATACACGGAGGCAAGGGCATTTGCCTGGGGCCTAAAAATTACATAGGCCGGGGTTATGAGGCGGCCCCCATCGCCATCACGGTTGAAGGCGCGAATATCCTGACACGCAACATGATTATCTTTGGACAAGGTGTCATACGTTGTCACCCCTATATTTTGTCAGAGCTGGAAGCCGCCAGACTGGATGATCCCAAGGCTGCGTTGAAAGCGTTTGATGATGCGGTAATGAAACATATCGCGTTTGGCATCAGCAATTTTGTCCGCAGCCTGGTTCTGGGAATCACCAGCAGTTATATCGTTCAGGCACCCAAGGGCAGGATGAAGAGGTATTATCAGCAGGCGACCCGCTTCAGCTCTGCTTTCGCACTTCTTTCAGATGTCTGCATGATGGTATTTGGCGGCAGCCTCAAGCGCAAGGAAAGTATTTCCTCACGGCTGGGCGATATTCTGAGTTATCTCTATCTGTTGTCCGCAGTATTAAAACACTATCACGATCAGGGTGAAAATCACGATGACCTGCCTGTGGTAAGGTATGCGTGTTTGTATTGCCTGTTTGAAATTCAGGAAAGGTTTGACGAGATTTTGAAAAATTTCCCTAACCGCTGGCTGGCGTGGGTGTTAAAAATCATCATATTTCCGCTGGGTGAAAGGTTTTCTAAGCCTAGAGATGCCATAGGACATAAGGTTGCGCAACTTCTCATCGCGCCTACTGCGACACGCGAGCGGCTGGCGGCTGGTGCCTACCTTACTCCGGTTCCGGAAAATATCATGTCGGAATTGCAGGATGCGCTGATTAAAACCATTGAGGCTGAGCCCATTGAAAAACTGATCAAGACAGCGAAAAAAGAGGGCAGAGCTACTGGCCATTCTGCAGCAGAACAGGCGCAGTCCGCACTGAACAGCAAAGCCATCACCATCGAACAATTCAATCAATTCATGCAGGCGGAAGAAGCCCGCAAAAAAGTGATTGCAGTGGATGATTTTTCAAACGAGGAGCTTGTGCCGGGTATAATCCAGCCTGTCAATGAGTATGCAGACATTACATCAAAATAAGCACCAGGGAATATGGATATATCTCATATTGTTGACCAGCTTTTTTTTATTGCTGGAAATCAGCTTTTTCATTCAGTGTAATCGGGCCTATCTTTCGGATTACACTTTTGTATCGGACAATCTCCACATTCCTCTTACAATTATCCCGGGTGTCTTGTTTTTTCTGGCTGCACAGATGTTTATTCACATCATGTATTGTTTCATTGTGTGGATCGTCGTTCAACTATCTGCGCCGGTCTTGCCATTCATGGATGCCCGTAAGTTTTATTATGCCGCCGGCGTCTGGTTTCTGGGATTACTGACTATACTAACAGCAAACCAATACTACTTTCCCAATTCCAAATTTGCTGAATTGACATCTCTGGTATTGATTAATCAACAGGTGACGATGGCCGCATTGGTCGCACTGGCAGGTTTGTGCGCTATCATTGGGCTGCTGGCGGTGGCAGGCCTCGTGAAGAGAATAATCAGACATTCGTTATTTTATCTTCCCTTGCTGATCGCCTTGGGCGCGACATCCGGATTCACCTTTTTCAAATCTGCCAGTCATCCGATAATCAATGCCGCCAGCGCTGTTCGTCCCAATATCATTCTGATTGGCATCGATTCCCTGCGGCCGGATTTCCTGGGTTATTTTGGTTCGGAAAGACCGGTGCCATTTCTGGATTCTTATCTGGAACGCGCCACAGTATTCAGTGAAGCAGTCACGCCGCTGGCGCGAACGTTTCCATCGTGGGCAAGCATATTGACCGGGCAGTATCCTGTTCAGACACGGATACGCTCCAATCTGGCGCAGCAAAACGGATTGCAGCTTGAAAACACTTTACCATCTATTTTGCAGCGAAACGGCTACGAAACGATATATGCCACGGATGAAACACGGTTTAGCAATATCGACCGAAATTTTGGCTTTGACCGCATTATCACGCCGCCCATGGGTTTGAATGATTTTCTGATCGGGAATTTCAATGACTTTCCGCTCTCAAATCTGATCGTTAATACCAGCCTGGGGAAATGGCTATTCCCTCATAGTTATGGAAACCGGCCGGTTTATTTTCTGTATGATCCTGACAGTTTTCTGCGATCTATAAAGGAAACGTTATCGGTCAGACATGATGCCAAGCCTTTGTTCCTGGCCATGCATTTTTGTCTGCCGCATTATCCGTATTTATGGTCTGGCCTGCCTGGAAAGGATTACACCCCACAGGAGCGTTATGTGGAAAGTATCCGCCGTGTTGACAGCCAGATCCGTGATTTGTTCTCTCTGCTGAAACAATTCCAGTTGCTGGATCACGCCATCGTTGTATTATTGTCCGACCACGGTGAAGCGCTGGAATTTCCAGGTGACAGAATCACGGAAGCAGATTTATACCTTTCTTCTCGCGGTGCAGGCGGTCCTGTTCCACGGTTTTATCCTCCCAGCTTGGACAAGGAAGATGTCAACCAGTCTGCAGGACACGGAACTGATGTACTGGGATTACCGCAATATCACACGCTGTTGGTTTTCAGAATGTATGGCATGAAGGCTTACAAACCAGGCGTTATATCAGGCGTAGTGTCATTACTGGATATCAAACCCACTCTGCTTGATTTCTTGAATATCCCGTCACCGGATTCCAGCGGGATCACGCTTGCCAGCGCGATCAAAGATCCCGCGTTATCCTTGCCTGACAGGCATATATTCATGGAAAGTGATTTTTCACCGGAAGCCATACGCACGGTTTACCCTGAAACACGTAAAGTGTTACTTGAAGGAATTGATTTATTTCAAATCGATCCCGTCACAACTCGCCTGACTGTCAGAAACGAAATGGCCGTTAAAATCATAAGCAGTAAACAATATGCCGATATTTATCGGGGATGGATGCTGGCCTTGTATCCCCAAAGCAAGCACTTTCGCATGCCTATTCTGATAAATCTGAATACAGGGCAGTGGACTAATGATTTACAAGCTTCCTTCGCCAGGCATTCACCTGCGGACTTGATGCTGGCCGAATTGAAAAAATTTTATGGTCAGGAAATCAATAAAGTAATATCTGTTGAGTAATGAAAATTATTCACCTTATTCTGGTGCTTTTCATGATTTAAATAGAGTCAGGCGGTTTGTAAGAAGCTGGTAATTAACAAACCTTCAGTTTTGTACACAAAATGCATTATTCAAGTTTTTCCTATCCCAATTTATAGTCAAAACATGATAAAAAGCGGATTATAATATGTAACATTATGATTATTTATAAATATTTACTTATGTGCATTTAATGTTCTTTTTGCTCAAAGTCTTTGTTTATGGTATTTCAGGGAAGTTTTCGATAGGTTGCTCACAGACTTATCCACAGAATCTGTGAGTAACTTGAAAACAAGACCTGATCTTATCAACAAACCTGGCGAATTAATCGAGGCCAATTCCACTAGCCAGATGTCTGATACGCAGTCATACGCAAGCGCTCATTTTTGTTCACAAAATGCAAAACTTCAATCAAGGCCATGATAATTCAGAACCTATTCATGATGAAAAAGTGCTCATTCTGATTAAGTATATGATTATTAATAAATATTAACTTATGTGCATTTAATGTTCTTTTTGCTCAAAGTCTTTGTTTATGGCATTTCAGGATGGTTTTCGATAGGTTACTCACAGACTTATCCACAGAATCTGTGAGTAACTTAATGTATTGTTAATTTTTTGAATTGCTAATTTCTGGTCATGCGTTTTGTATTTCAAGCTCATATGCTAAACTGCCGGCAACTCTCAACAGCGAGTTGTTGTATAACGACCGGGGTATTGTCTATTTGATTTCTGTATCCGGTTTCTGGCATGGCATTGGAATAGGCAGACGGGAAATCCTATGTTATCAAACCTGTTCAGGCTGGGTGAAAATCAGACTAATGTCAAAATCGAAGTCATGGCGGGGCTGACGACTTTCCTGACTATGTCATACATTATTTTTATCAACCCTGCGATCTTGTCTGAAACGGGAATGGATAAGGGTGCAGTGTTTGTCGCGACCTGTCTGGCAGCTTCTCTGGGTTGCTTTTTAATGGGATTGCTAGCCAATTATCCCATTGCGCTTGCGCCAGGTATGGCGCTCAATACTTATTTCACTTACAGCGTTGTGCTAGGTTCGGGTCACAGCTGGCAAATCGCGCTGGGCGCGGTGTTTCTCTCGGGTTTGATCTTTTTGCTTCTGAGTGTTTTTCCCATACGGGAATATATCATCAATAGCATTCCCAAGTCTCTCAAGGTGGCTATTGTTGCCGGCATTGGTTTGTTCCTCGGCATGATAGGCTTCAAGAGTGCTCAAATAATCACTGGCAGCCCAGCGACACTCGTCAAGCTCGGTAATTTGCATCAGCCGTCGGCTTTACTGGCTATATTCGGTTTTTTTCTGATCATAGGCCTGGAAGCACTGGGTGTCATGGCCAGTATTCTAATTAGCATTTTATCCGTTACCTTTATCAGTGTCGCTTTGGGCTATAATCAATTCCAGGGTTTGATTTCCATGCCGCCCAGTCTTGCGCCCACCTTGTTGCAGCTTGATCTCGGCGGTGCGTTCCAGTTAGGCATCGCCGCCATTGTTTTTGCTTTTTTGTTCGTGGATTTGTTCGATAACACCGGAACACTCATAGGAATCGCTTACAAGGCGGGCTTGATGGACAAGCAAGGCAAACTGCCCCGGATTGGACGCGTCTTGATTGCAGACAGTCTGGCTGCCATTTTTAGCGCATTACTGGGGACCTCTACGACGACAAGTTATCTGGAAAGCACAGTGGGTGTGAAAGTCGGCGGCAGGACTGGATTGATGTCTATAATTGTCGGCATTCTGTTTTTACTGGCCTTGTTCCTCTCGCCGCTTGCGCGTTCAATTCCTATTTATGCCACGGCGCCAGCACTGGTTTATGTCGCCTGCCTCATGGCGCATGCGTTCACGGATATCGAGTGGAACGATCCCACGGAATATGCGCCTGCGGTCATCACTGCTATTACCATGCCGCTTGCATTTTCCATCGCCGACGGCATTGCTTTCGGTTTCATTACTTATACGTTTGCAAAGCTGCTAAGCGGGCGAATACGTGAACTAAACATCACCATCATCTTGCTGACTGCCGCGTTCCTTCTGAAATATGCTTTGCTGCAATGATGCGCCGTGGTGAACATTTTAAAAAAAAACTACCGCTGTATACGATATCCCGATATACTTTTGCGTTTGAAACTTCATCCTGCGGGTATGGATCTTGTTCAGATTACCTGCGACTGATATCGGCGAATTAATGGAAAGGTTAGGGCATGGATATGGCTAATGTCATTAGCATTCTGTTTATACTTGGGCTGGTTTTGATTTCGGCTTTTTACCAGTTGGCAACCCTTGCCTGGACCATTCTGATAGGGATAGGCCTGGTTATACTGACCTCGTTTGGCTGGTTGTCGCCATTGCCTTTGGCCTTCTTCTGGCTTGTTTATTTGCTGGCAGCTGCATTTTCCAATCTGCATCAACTTCGACAACAATATATCGTCAAGCCTGCCTTGAAACTGTTGCAAAAGCAATTACCTACCATCAGCGCCACGGAACGCGCCGCCATTGAAGCGGGTGATACCTGGTGGGAAAAGGAGTTGTTTTGCGGCCGCCCTAACTGGAAAAAATTATTCAATATTCCGCGTCCTGTGCTGTCTCAAGAAGAACAGGAATTTTTAAACAATCAGGTTGAACAGCTTTGCTCCATGCTGGATGACTGGAATATTGTGTTTAATGATCGCAATTTACCGGATGAAGTCTGGAATTATCTCAAACAGGAAAAGTTTTTCGCAATGGTCATTCCAAGGGAATATGGCGGCCTGGGTTTTTCTGCGCTGGCACATTCCACTGTTGTTACCAAAATCGCCACCCGCAGTATTAGCGCGGCTGTTACCACCATGGTTCCAAATTCACTTGGACCTGGAGAATTACTGGTTCGCTATGGCACCGATGAACAAAAAAAATATTATTTGCCGCGTCTGTCCAATGGAACGGATATTCCCTGTTTTGCCTTGACCGCCCCCGATGCGGGTAGTGACGCAGGCGCAATACCGGATACCGGAATCGTTTGCCGCGGAGAATTTGAAGGCAGGGATGTATTGGGTATGCGGGTGAGCTGGGATAAACGCTATATCACTCTTGCTCCCGTTGCCACCCTTCTGGGATTAGCGATTCACTTGTATGATCCGGATCATTTGTTAGGCGATAAAACCGATATTGGCATTACCTTGTGCCTGATTCCCACGTCTCATCCGGGAGTAGAAACAGGTTCGCGTCATTTACCCATGTATCATGCTTTCATGAATGGGCCGACCCGCGGAAATAATGTATTCATTCCCTTGGAATGGATCATTGGCGGGCCTCAAATGGCTGGACAAGGCTGGCGCATGCTTATGGAATCTCTTTCCATTGGCCGTTCCATTTCTCTTCCTGCTCTTTCGACCGCCTGTGGAAAAATGGCTTACCGGCTTACCGGGGCTTATTCGAGAATACGCCGGCAGTTCAATACGCCTATTGCCTCATTCGAGGGGATAGAAGAAGCGCTGGGATACATTGCTGGCTACAGTTATATGCTGGAATCCTGCCGCATGATGACGGCGGGCGCGGTTGATCAGGACATTAATCCTTCTATTGTCTCCGCAATAGCAAAATATCACATGACAGAAATGTGTCGTCATGTTGTTTCTTACGCCATGGATGTCCATGCTGGCCAAATGATACAAACAGGCCCCAGAAACCTGCTCGCGAATGCCTATCTGGCAGTGCCAGTCAGCATCACAGTGGAAGGCGCGAATATTCTGACGCGTAATTTAATCATTTTTGGTCAGGGTGCCATACGCTGTCATCCCTATATTCTCAAGGAAATTGAACTCATTAGTTCACCTGATGCCAAAGTTGAAGAACTGGACAGACTGCTCATGTCGCACATCGGGTTTTATGTCAGCAACCTGTTGAGGAATGTAGCATACGGACTGACTGGCGGCAGGTTTATCATTTCCCTGGCGAAGAACAAGCGCATCAAGGCTTATCAGCGTCAACTAACCCGAATGAGTGCGGCGCTTGCCTTGCTGGCTGATACCAGTCTGATACTTCTGGGCGGAAGCTTGAAGCGGCGTGAACGCATTTCTGCCCGCCTGGGCGATATCATGAGCCAGTTATATCTGGCTTCCGCTGTTCTGAAATATTATTACGATCACGACAAGCCTGCTTCCGATGTCAATTATGTGTGCTGGTCTCTGCAAGAGTGTCTTTATAAGATCCAGTTGGCTTGTAATGAATTGCTGCATAATTTTCCCAACCGCTGGGCGGGCAGGCTGCTGGAATGGATTATTTTTCCCTTTGGTACTGCGTATCACAAGCCACGGGACAGATTGCACAACAGCATTGTAGAGCCTATGCTGAGTGCATCTGAACTGCGTGACCGTCTAACCCGGTTCTCTTATCTCGGGCATGATGATACGCATCTGATCAGACAGCTGGATCAGGCTATAGCACGGATATCAGCCATTGAACCTTTGCAGAAAAAATTGCAAAAAGCGGTGCAGACAGGCGCAATCCCACGATCATTTGAATTTGCCGATCGGGTGGCCGCGGCGGAACAGGCTGGCCTGCTCAGCGCAGATGAAGCCAGAATGCTTAATGATTTTGAAAAGTTGAGAACTGAAATTATCAAGGTCAATGAATTCAATTTTGACTTTACTGAAGTCATCGCATGATTCCGGATGGCATCCCGTACTGATGAGGATATGAAAATGACAGGAAAAACGACATCTTATTTGCGTGATGTATATATTGTTGATGGCGCACGCACGCCATTTCTTAAGGCTAAAGGCAAGCCCGGGCCATTTTCTGCTTCCGATCTTGCTGTCAATGCGGGCAAGGAATTGTTGAAACGCCAGCCGTTTTCAGCGAATGAATTAAATGAAGTCGTGATTGGTTGTGTCATGCCCAGTCCGGATGAGGCAAACATAGGCCGAGTGATCGCCATTCGTCTAGGCTGTGGAAAAACGGTTCCTGCCTGGACAGTGCAGCGCAACTGTGCTTCCGGCATGCAATCACTGGACAGCGCCGCGAAAGATATCGCTATGGGACGCCATGATCTGGTGCTGGCGGGCGGGACGGAAGCCATGAGCAGAGCACCGCTTTTGTTTAGTGAAAATTATACTAGTTGGATTGCCGGATTAACGGGCGCAAAAGACTGGAAGGGTAAAATCCAGGCCTGGTCCAGATTCAGGCCCGCCTATTTAAAACCGGTTATCGCCTTGCTCAGAGGGTTAAGCGATCCTCTTGTCAACCTGTCTATGGGGCAGACAGCAGAAAATCTTGCTTACCGCTTCAATATCTCACGCGCGGAAATGGATCAGTTCGCGTTGGAGAGTCATCAACGTACTGCCGCCGGCCAGGATAATCACTATTTTGGTGAAGTCCAGCCAGCTTTTGGCAGCAGCGGCGATTTTTATTTGACTGATGATGGTGTCAGACGTGATTCCTCGATGGAAAGACTCGCGACTCTCAAACCGTTTTTTGATAAAAAGTTTGGCAGTGTCACGGCTGGCAATAGTTCACAGATTTCAGATGGCGCCGCTCTGCTTCTGCTGGCGAGCAAAGAGGCGGTGGATAAATACCGTTTGCCGGTGCTTGCACGCATCGTGGATATCCAGTGGGCGGGCGTCGATCCGGCAGAAATGGGACTGGGTCCGGTTTATGCAACTCACAAGCTATTACAGCATCAGAAGCTGAGTATGGATGAAATTGATTTTTGGGAAATCAATGAAGCTTTCGCTGCCCAGGTCATAGGGTGCCTGAGAGCCTGGGAAAGTGATGAATACTGTCAAAAGAATCTGGGGCTGAAAAGTGCTCTCGGCAGCATAGATAAGTCCCGGCTGAATGTAGACGGCGGCGCTATTGCCATTGGACACCCTGTTGGAGCGAGCGGAGCACGAATTGTTCTGCACCTGATTGAAGTGCTGCGGCGAAACAAGGCCAAAAAAGGGATCGCCACCATTTGTATAGGCGGTGGACAAGGTGGCGCGATGTTAATTGAAAATGTCTCCGAGGTGTAACATGACAAAGTCACAATCATATCAGCACTGGCAGCTAGAAACCGATTCGGACCAGATATTATGGGTATGTTTCGACAAAAAACATTCCGCTGTTAACACACTGGACCGGGAAGTCATGGAAGAATTTTCCAGGATTGTCGATATGCTAAAAATCGATACTACACATAAGGGAGTAATTCTCACCTCGGCAAAAAAAAGCGGCTTTATCGCCGGCGCGGATATTTCCCAGTTTACACAGTTCAGTGACATTGCCGAAGCAACAGGTGTGTTGACACTGGGGCAAGAGATTTTAAATCAGCTGGAAGCGTTAAAATTACCCGTCGTCGCCATGATCGATGGTTTTTGCCTGGGCGGAGGTCTGGAACTGGCCTTGGCTTGTCATTACCGTGTTGCGGAAGAAAGCGGAAAAACCCGGCTAGGATTGCCTGAAGTGAAACTGGGAATTCATCCGGGGTGGGGCGGAACCGTCAGATTGCCGCGCCTCATAGGTGCGCCACAGGCATTAAACCTGATATTGAATGGTCATACCGTCAGCGGAAAGGCTGCGGCAAAGCTTGGGTTTGTCGACGCTGCTGTGCCCAAACGACAGTTGGTTAATGCGGCAAAATATTATGTCCTGAACAAACCGCCCAGGCATAAACCCGGAACATTACAGTCACTGACAAATCAGAAAATTATTCGGCAAATGCTCGGTTATTATCTGCGCAAGCAAGTCCAGAAAAAAGTCAATCCTTTACATTATCCCGCACCATTTCATGTGATAGACAATTGGGAACTGGTCGGTGTGGAGTCGGATGCGGCTTATGAGCGCGAGGCAAAAAGCTGCGGCAAATTATTTTTTAGCGAAACCTGCCAAAACCTGGTGCGTGTCTTTTTTCTGCAGGATCGATTAAAAGGTTTGGCGAAGGAATCCTCTTTCACTCCGCAGCATGTGCACGTGATAGGCGCGGGCACAATGGGCGGCGATATTGCTGCATGGTGTGCCGTGCAGGGAATGACGGTCACACTGCAAGATCTTGAACCGCGTTTTATTGCTCCAGCCATCAAGCGTGCGCATAAGTTATTCAAGGACAAACTGAAAGAACAGTATCTCATTGAAAAGGCCATGGACAGGCTGATTCCGGATATTAATGGTGACGGCATTTCCAGAGCGGATATCATCATTGAAGCTGTGATTGAAGACCTTGCAGTTAAACAATCGACTTTCAAGATGATAGAGTCAAAAGCAAAACCCCAGGCAATTCTGGCTACCAATACATCCAGCATTCCTTTGGATGACATTAATACGGTATTGCAGCAACCGGAACGCCTGGTGGGGATTCATTATTTTAATCCTGTGGCAAAAATGCAGCTGGTCGAAGTAGTGCAAGGTCAGCACACTAGCCAGGAAATTGTTGAGAAGTCCATTAGCTTCGTCAGGAAAATCGACCGCCTGCCGCTGCCGGTGAAAAGCAGCCCGGGATTCCTGGTGAACCGAATACTTATGCCTTATTTGCTGGAAGCGGTAGAGTTAATCAAAGAAGGCGTGCCTATGACAGCCATAGACAAGGCGATGACACAGTTTGGAATGCCTATGGGTCCCATTACTCTGGCGGATACAGTGGGGCTGGATGTTTGTCTTTCCGTGGCGAAATATCTGGGTAAATATTTCAACACTCCCATTCCGCAGCAACTCATACAATGTGTGGAACAGCGCAAGCTGGGAAGAAAGACCGGTGAAGGGTTTTATCAATATGACAAACGCGGCAAACAGATCAGAGGTGAAGAGAAACCTTACGACCAGCCATTGGACACCATTTCAAATCCCCTCGTTTTAACCATGTTGAACGAAGCTTTCGCGTGTCTGCGTGAGGGAGTGGTGGCTGACGGTGATTTGCTGGATGCCGGTATGGTCTATGGTACTGGATTCGCGCCATTTCGGGGCGGTCCCATTCACTATGCCAAAACCCAGGGGATACATGAATTATACCAGCAATATATCAAGCAACAGGAAGCAAGAGGCGAGAGCCAAAAGGTTAAGGAATGGGAAACGACCGCTGTTTGAACCACTTGATGTGTTACTTTAAAAATAACCCTCATATCATTGTATGAGGGTTATTTACTTTATTTGTTGACTACATTACCAAGGGGTTCATTTACAGGTTTTTTGCCTCCCTCAGAGAATTTCATGCTGTCACGATGCGAGCTTACCAAACGACTGGTGGATTGTGAAATAATACCTTTTGCCACCAGTTCCTTGAGATTTTGTTCCAGTGTGAACATACCCATGTCGCCGCTGGTTTGAATGGTTGATTCTATGTGTGAATTCATACCCTGGCTGATCAAATGGCGTATTGCCGGGGTGGCGAGCATGACTTCAAAGGCGGCTACGCGTCCGGAAGCGGCTTTCTTGACGAGTGTTTGACAGACCACGGCTTCAATTGTTTCAGACAACATGTTTCTCACGCGGTTTCTTTCAGACGTAGGAAATACATCTATGATACGGCTGATAGTAATGGCTGCTGAACTGGCATGCATGGTAGACAAAACCAGGTGACCGGTTTCTGCCGCAGTCAATGCAAGCCGAATAGTTTCAAGATCGCGCATTTCACCCAGCATGATCACATTTGGGTCTTGCCTCAGGGATGAGCGCAATGCTGCTGAAAAGCTTTTTGTGTCCCTGCCAACCTGCAATTGATTGATGGAACACTTTTTATTTTTATGTATGTATTCGATGGGGTCTTCTATTGTAATGATGTGACATGGTCTCATGGTATTGACAAAATCGATCATGGATGCCAGCGTCGTGCTTTTCCCGGAGCCTGTTGGGCCTGTTACCAATACCAAACCATGCGGCTGCACGAGCAGCCTTTTCAATATGATAGGCAAATTCAGTTCATCAAAAGTGGGTACTTTGTCTGGAATGACACGTAATACGGCTGCAAGCCCCTCTCTTTGATGGAATGCATTCACGCGAAAGTTACCCACATTAGGAAAATTGACCGCCAAATCCAGTGCGAGATGTTTTTCAAGTTTGCCTTGTTGTTCTTTGGTCAGGATACTATAAATCAGTTCTTTCGCGGTTTCGGGGGTAAAATTGGGTTTATCTTTCGTTGCCAGTAAATCCCCGTCGATACGCATGAGTAACGGCATGCCCGGAACAATGTGCACATCGGACGCGCGCTGCTCCAATGCAAGTTTTAAATATGTTTCAATTTCCATTGTAGTCTCCCCCTCGTCGAATCACCGCCATCAGTGTCTTTTTGGTTGTTCTCATTTTACGGATCATTATAGCTTTATGTTCAAAATAACTTGTGACATACACAAGAATATAAATTAAGTATAGCAATGGTATTCCAATTGTGTTCTGGGCAATAAAATTAAATAAAAACAATAAATTATTATGAGGTTCACCCTTATTAGGCCAGTCGCCGGGATAACGGGCCTGGGCGAATGAAAAGCATGTTACGCCAAGAGGATTGCATTTCCAGGGATGAAACGGCCATAAAGCTGACCTTCTTCACATGGCGGCTGGCAATTTCTGAAACTTTTATTTGAATATGCTTCACATAAGAACAATGATTACATATGAACACAATGGCGGCTGAACAGGTGATTGGGCTCAGCCTGATCAGGCAGTTTGAATCCGTATCCTGCAGGTCAAAGTCTGTCGCGCTGGTTCCTAATGGAGTTATGTTGGAAAACGTTTTGGCTGTAAAGATTCACTAGCTTGAAAAGTTTGTTTTGTTATGTAAATACGGTATCCTTAACATGCCTCCTATTTCAAGTGAATGTATATTGAAAATAAGTAGAATGTGACAATCAAGCTTAGGAGATAAACAATAAAGTTAAGGAGAGAGACTCAATGAAACGTTTTGTCATGCGCCCATTGGTGACTGTTCTTTGTGCATCGGGCTTGTTAGGTTCAACTCAGGCAATGGCTTCGGCATTCCAGCTATGGGAACAGGATGGAGCCAGCGTTGGAAATTATCACGCCGGCTATGCTGCGGAAGCCAATGATGCAAGTATTACCTGGTATAACCCCGCCGGTATCACCCGTATCAAAAACCAGCAATTTGTATTAGGTGGATCCGCAATTGCTTCAGATTTCAAATATCAGGGCAGCGTGGGCGTCACAGAATTATCACCTGTATTTAATCCGTTCCCGATACCCCATTTTCAGCCTGTGACAGTCAACTTTGACAGTGTCACTGCACAGGGCGGAGGATTCAGTATCATTCCTAACCTGCAATATGTCGCACCCATCAACGACTGGATAGGGTTTGGTTTCAGTGTGGATGTTCCATTTGGTTTGAAAACCAGTTATGGAACGACATCTCCCATGCGCTATGCCGCGACATTGACTTCTATCAGGGTTGTTGATATCAGTCCTGCTCTTGGCATGCAGATTACTGATAAGGCATCCGTGGGCGCGGGTTTTGACATACAAAGAGCTTATGCGGAATTTGACAGTGTCGCTGCGTTAATTGATCCGAGTCCGTTTTCCATTAACAAGACCGTGATCACATCAGAAGATACCCGCAGTACCAATAAGGCAAATGATACGGGTTATGGATTTCGTCTGGGTTTTATGTATGAATTTAACCCTTGCACTCGTATGGGCATTAGTTATCACTCGCAGGTGGTTCATCATTTCTCTGGCAGCAGCAAGTTCATTGGCCCTATCACTGAAATAGCCAACGCAGAGCATGGCGGCGGACCTATTGTTTCTTCCCGTGCCACCACGAATGTGAAACTACCGCCTTATACCGCATTAAGTGTGTTCCACAAGGCCACGCCATCCTGGGCGTTTATGGGTACGCTGGTTTACACGCAATGGAATACCTTCAAGACCTTGACGCTTAATCAGGTCGCTGGTCTGGTGAATGACCCGGTCACATTGGTTGCACCCAGCACGGACATCCAGATATCAATTCCGGAAAACTACCGCAATAGCTGGAATCTTTCGCTTGGCGCCAACTATTATCCCACGGAAACCATCATTATCCGTTCGGGTATAGGGTATGATCAGTCACCCGTGCGAGACAGATACCGTAATGTCCAGTTGCCGGATTCCGACCGCTATGCCTTGGCCTTAGGCGGACATTTCCAGGCAACAAAAACCATAGGACTTGACGTTGGCTGGTCTCATATCTTTTTCTTTGGCAAGGTTAAAGTCAATCCTCCGCCGCAGGTTAATGGCGCTGAAACGGTATCAACTAACGGCCATGTCAAAGGCGGTGCAGATGTATTGTCCGGCCAAGTCACCTGGGACATCGTTTAGGCGGCTAAAAAAGTTCCCAGGGTGTTTGACCTGACCCTGGGAATGGCTGATCTTTACTACAGGGTTAAAATAATAAAAATGGCGGCATATTTGCCGCCATTTTTATTGCACGCTATGTGTTAGCCGGTTCTTTGTATTCTGATGGTCAGATCTGCTTGTACGCCGGGTGAAATGTGTAAAGTTCCTTTGGCTTCACCGGTTTTTTCTGAAAGGCTGCCTTTTAGGCTGCCATATTCCGTATTGATGGTAATGTCTCCATTAATGCATTTTCCCGACATTTGCTGTGAGGTGTGTTTGGGGCAAAGCATACTTCCCGAGTCCTTGTCTGCATTGAATTTCAAAGTGAAATTGCCTGCGGCATCCACACTGCTCGCCGTCCCGGAGCCGCTATATTCACATTGGCCAATCATCCAGTTTTTGGCAGTACCTGTTCCCGCCCATTGTCCTGAAAGTTTCTGGCAAGCATTTGCGGCGTATGAATGCATGGTGATGTCAGCATAAGAAGCGGCAGCAAACGAAACTATTGCCGCGGTAAAACAGGTTATCAGTTTTTTTTTCATCTTTTCTCCTTGAAAACTTTGTTAATCCCATAGCCGGATAATCCACCAGGATATCCATCCGGTTTGTGTCTCCATGATGCAATGATTGCGCACAGAAGATAAAGAGCGATTATTACTGTATAAATATAGAATGGCAATAGAAAGGAAGAGGGGAGTGCGTCATTTAAAAACTGCTCCCGGAAAGTCATAAACTATTCCGGGAACAGGAAGAAAGGACTTATTTCACCGCAAGCGCTGATCCGCTGTCCAAATTAACAGTGAATCCTGAACCGGAGATTTTAAATTTTGTTGTATCCACATTCTTGATGTCATAAATGCCTTTTTTTGTATCAAACATGACAGTGGCGACTTTGTCTCCGCTGCAATTATCGGTCATATAGACATCTGCTTTGCAGTCAGAAGCATGACCATAGCACGCAAAGCCGATAATAATATCAGAAACCTTGTTTGTTGAATGTGCTTTGGTAATTCCGCCTGAGAGAGAACTTGAACACATTCCATCATTAATGATGGAAGTGGAATCCTTGTCTGTGTTATTCACAATAGTGAGGCCTGCCTGGGCTGCCAGAGGAACACTGCACAAACCTGCTGCCAGGACGCCAATACTTATTATTTTTTTAATTGTCATGCTTTTTTCTCCTTGATCATATTAATAAAAAGAACACTAACCACGAATATGAGTGGGGATGACAAGCCTGTCACCCTCGCTCAGGGAACTGTTATCTACCAGATTGTTGATGCGTATAGCCGAAGCTGTGGTGCGGAATTTGCGCGCAATCTTTTCTATGGTATCACCGCGTCTGACCATGTAAATGGTATCGCCAGGCTGTATCTTTTTAGCAGACGGAACGGGGGATTTTTTGCTCGCTGTTACGACCGGATGCGTGGGTATGATGATTTGCTTGCCAGGTTTGATTTGATTCGATGTCAACCGGTTCGCTTGGCGAAGTGACTGGCTGCTGATATGAAAACGTTTGGCAATTTTGTCCAGCGTATCTTTTGATCGCACCATGTAAATGGTATCGCCTGGCTGAAGCTTGTATGAATTTCCGTTTTTTTCAGAAACGATCACCGGGACGATATCCTGTGATTTTTTTATTTTGGAGGATATGTCATCGGTTGTTTTGCGGATGGCCGGCTTGCGATGATCTTCTTTTTCAGCAAGCAGTTCTTGGACTGGATAGGCGTCATCTTCAGCATCATCATCGCTGTCTGCGCCGGAATGTGGAATCAGCAGATTTGTTCCCGGGCGGATGGTGCTCTTGCTGAGATGGTTCATTTTTCGAATATCACTCGTGGTCGTCTTGAACTTTCTGGATATGGACATTAGTGTGTCACCGGATTTGACTTTGTAATGTATCCAGTTCACTTTACGGTTAAGCGGCGATCTTGCCAGATTTTCGGTAAACTGTTCTATGTTTTCAATGGGTAAAACCAGCTTATATGGGCCGCTGGTCGAAGTGGAGGCGCTTTTGAACCCCGGATTCAACTGCATCAGCTTTTGATGACTGATGCCGGCGAGAGCGGCGGCCAGCTTGAGATTGATCTGGGTTCCGATATCAACTTGTGCAAGGTAAGGGGCATTTCTAACCGGGGGCAGATACACAGGGTATTTGTCCGGACGACTGATAATCGCTGCCAGCGCCAGCAGGCTGGGTACATAATCCCTGGTTTCCTGTGCCAACGGCAACGACCAAAAATCCGTGTCCCGGCCATCGCGAATATTTCTTTTGATCGCGGCCAGCACATTACCTTCACCGGTATTGTACGCTGCGATAGCCAGCAGCCAGTTCCCTTCAAAAAAACTTTGCAGGTATGCAAGATAATTGAGTGCGGCGCGTGTTGACGCGATGACATCCCGGCGTCCGTCGTACCACCAGTCGCGTTTGACGCCTAATCCGGATGCTGTATCCGGCATTAATTGCCAAATCCCCGATGCACCCATATTGGAAACAGAAAAGGGATTGTAACCGCTTTCGACAATGGGCAGTAAAACGAGTTCCGCAGGCAAGTGACGTTTTTTGACCTGTTGTGAAATATAATACAGATAAGGTGCCGCGCGCGAGGCGGAACGCAGAAGATAATCCTGATTATTCATGTACCATTCAATTTTGACTTGTACCGCGTAACTTTCTTCATAATGTGCCAATGAGAATTCGTCTCGTAACACATCCCAGAGATTGTCTGCATTTCGATAACGGGTGATATCATCAGCCAGTTTCTGTTTGTGTTCAGGGGGCAGGTATTTTTGATACACCTGAATGCCTTCAGGATTGGGTAAAGCAAAAGAGATTCCGCCAATCAGAATGCTGCCAGCCGATAAAAGCAGGCATTTGATCGCCGCATTGCGCATTAATCGCATTTTTTGTCTAATCAAAGCATATATCCTACTGCGCAATCCATTCTTGTCAGCAATTTTAGCCAGCAAGGCTTTAAATCTTTTCAACACGCATCTGTCCTCGGCATTACTTCGTGCAATGTTATTATTAGTTAAAATTTAAGCATTTTTAATTTTCCTGAGTCAAAAAAATTAAAAGGGTACGACGAAAAAACAAGACAAATGCGGAATTTACAACGTATTGACGTCACACGGCGACACAATAGGCATGATGCCGGTATATTGAAGTCACTATGATTTAGAATTGTTAATTCCATTAACATGACCTTAGATAGTACTGATTAATCACTGTACGTCAAGATTTGGTATGCTATAGTAACAAAATTAGTCGGGAGATGGAAAAGCTTTGGCACACGGCTATCGTACGCTTCAACACTGGAATCACTGGCTGGCCCAACAATTTTTGGGCAAGCGGCTTTTGGATGCTGAAGCAGCGCAGATGGCAAGCCTGCTTGGTCGGCATTTCGGCAAACATGCCGTTCTGATAGGCGTGCCCCATCAATATGAATTGTTGAAATCAACGGCTATTCCCTGTCATTCGCTAATTACACCCATAATCACCCATGCGCATGAACCCGGTTTGATTGAAGGGGATTTGCATGAACTGCCTATCCTGACCGGCAGCATCGATTTGGTTTTGTTACCTCATACGCTGGAATTTGTTGATAATCCCCGGCAGTTATTATCCGAAGCCTGCCGCATCATCAAACCTGAAGGATTAATTGTTGTCAGCGGATTTAATCCGTACAGCACCTGGGGATTGCGAAAGCTCATGACCAAACACAAGAAAAACATACCCTGGGGAAGCAATTTTATACATTTTCATAAAATCAGAAACTGGCTCAGGCTTGCGGATTTCGCTATGGAAAGAAGTGAGTCCGTTTTGTACACACCGCCGGTCAATCGTCCCAAGCTCTACCATAAACTGCAGTTTCTTGAAAAGATCGGCAAGAAATGCTTCCCCCGGATGGGCGGTGTCTATATATTGGTAGCACGCGCCAAAGTCATTCCTCTGACACCCATAAGGTTAAAGTGGAAACAACAATTGAGCGGAATCCGTATTTCATCGACTATTTCCGGTAATATTGCCAGACAATCCAAATGAAACATGTACAAATATATACAGATGGAGCATGCCGGGGTAATCCAGGGCCGGGCGGGTGGGGTGCCTTGCTGCGATATGGGGGGCATGAGAGAGTTTTATCCGGAGCCGAGACACTGACTACCAATAATCGCATGGAGCTGACAGCGGCAATCAAGGCGCTGGCTGCACTGCGAGAAAATTGCAAAATTGAATTGCATACGGATTCGCAATATCTACAGAAAGGCATTACAGAATGGGTAAAAGGATGGAAAAAGCGCGGTTGGAAGAAGGCAGACAAGCAGCCGGTGAAAAATGCTGATTTATGGCAGCTTCTCGATCAAGAGGTTTCGCGCCATGAAATTAACTGGCATTGGGTAAAAGGTCATAGCGGCCATCCTGAAAATGAGCGCGTAGACCGTGTTGCAAACCAGGCCATTGATGAACTTTTAAACGCGGAGAAATCGTGAGGCATGCGGCAGATTATTCTGGATACGGAAACAACAGGGTTACGCATTGAAGACGGCCACCGTATTATTGAAATAGGCTGCCTGGAGATGGTGGACCGTAAATTGACCGGAAATCATTTTCATCATTTTATTAATCCGGAGCGTGAGGTAGAAGCCGGTGCGCTGGCGGTTCATGGCTTATCCAATGAATTTCTGCATAACAAACCTCTGTTTAAAGAGATAGTTAAAGAATTGATGGATTTTATTTCCGGTGCGGAATTGATCATACACAATGCGCCGTTCGATCTTTCATTCCTGAATAATGAATTACTCCTGACTCGTGAACGATGGAAAGCCGTAGCCGATTATTGCAATGTGATTGATACCTTGCAATTGGCGAGACAAATGCACCCTGGCCAGCGCAACAGTCTTGATGCCTTATGCAAGCGTTATGGGGTAGATAATTCAAAACGCGATTTGCATGGCGCTTTGTTGGATGCGCATTTGCTGGCCCAGGTCTATCTGGCCATGACTGGCGGCCAAGGCAGTTTTTTTGACGCCGCGGCTGAGACGCGGGATGCGCAAACCCAATCTTCAGGAACGGCGCATACCCGGCGCATCCAAAACCATAAGCTGATCATCATGCGGGCAGCTGAAACGGAATTGAAAGATCATGAGTTGTATCTTCAATTGCTGCAAAAGCAGGGTAAGTGCATCTGGAATGATTGAGGACCCCGCCGCATCTTTTTCCGCCCAAAGGCGAATAAATTGCTTTTACCGCCAAGTCGATAACCTGTTAATATCTCTGATAAATTTATCCCCGGTGCTCTTGCGGGGCGCCGATGGGGAATGTTAAATTAATTTCTAATTTTTTATCATTACGATATAGACGTCTAATAAAAATAACGTTAATATTCACTGCTTGCGAATTGATCAATATGTCATTATAAAATTCTGGAGAGATGGCTGAGCGGTCGAAAGCGGCGGTCTTGAAAACCGTTGTGTCCTCTGGGCACCGGGGGTTCGAATCCCTCTCTCTCCGACAAATCGCATTGGATATTAGGGGACAGCCTTGATAAAAGTTCTGTTAGTAGATGACCATGAACTTGTACGCATGGGTATAAAACGCCTGCTGCAGGATGTGCAAGCCATCAAAGTTGTTGGCGAAGCAAGTACAGGCGAAGAAGCGGTACTCTTGGCCAAAGAATTGGTTCCCGATGTCGTCGTTATGGATGTGCATATGCCAGGCATAGGCGGTCTGGAAGCGACCCGCAAAATGATTCGCCACAATCCCGATATTAAAATCCTTGCCCTGACTATTTATGAAGATGAGCCTTATCCCTCCCGACTGCTCCAGGCGGGGGCATCCGGTTATATTACAAAAGGCTGTGATCCTGATGAAATGATCAGAGCTATCAGAACAATACATTCCGGACAGCGTTATATCAGTCCGGGAATTGCGCAGCAGATCGCCATTAAGCGCTTTACCAAAGGTGAGGAATCCCCCCTGGATATGTTGTCTGAGCGTGAATTGCAAATCATGCTCATGATTACTCAAGGACAAAAGGTTCAGGATATATCCAAAAAACTTTGCTTGAGCCCCAAAACAGTTAACAGCTACCGCTATCGGATATTCGACAAGCTGAACATTAATAGTGATGTTGAATTGACTCTGATGGCGATGCGGCTTGGCATGCTTGAGGGCGCAAAGTCCGAACAGGAATGAGATTTTTTCGCCTTGTCGTAGAATGGCGTATAATATAGCTATTAATATCCTGTCTTTGATGCTTGCTCATGATTAAAAATATCAAGACGTTTCTCGCCAACCTTTCTCATCACCCGGGTGTTTATCAAATGCTGGGCGATAAAGGTGAGGTTTTGTATGTAGGCAAGGCCAAAGATTTAAAAAGGCGGGTCTCCAGCTATTTTGGCGGCAAATCAAAAGATCCGAAAACGCTTTCGCTGGTAGAGCACATACACGACATCAATATCACGATTACACACACTGAAAACGAAGCGGTATTGCTGGAATGTAATTTAATCAAAAAACACCGGCCTCGTTATAATGTTTTATTACGTGATGATAAGAGTTACCCGTATATATTGATTTCACATCATGGTTATCCGCGAATAGATGTATACCGGGGCGCACGAAAAAAGAATGCGTTGTATTTCGGGCCGTATCCGAGTTCCCTTGCCGTAAGGGAAACCATCAGTCTGATACAGAAAATATTTCGCATCCGTACCTGTCGCGACAGTTATTTTAATGCGCGAACGCGGCCCTGCCTGTTGTATCAAATCGGGCGCTGTTCGGGGCCTTGTGTAAAATTAATCTCTGAGGCTGATTATGCTCACTATGTCCAGCTTGCGATTTTATTTCTGGAAGGCAAGAGCCATCAGGTGATTGAGGAACTTCAATGCCGCATGGAAACGGCGGCACATGCGCTGGATTATGAACTTGCCGGATTTTACCGTGACCAGATCACACGTTTGAGACAAATCCAGGACCGCCAGTACGTGAATGTCACACACGGCAACGCGGATGTCATCGGTTTCGCCATGCAGGCGGGAATTGTCTGTCTTCAGCTCTTGTCCATACGCGGCGGACAGGTATTGGATAGTCGGTCTTATTTTCCCGCTGTTCCTGCATATTCACATACGGATGAAATCATTGAGGCATTTTTGACCCAGCATTATCTTGCTGATGCTTCTCATGTTGAAAGTATACCCAGGCTGATTGTGGTAGATGCGCAAATTCTGGAACAAAAACTGCTCGAGAATGTGCTGGCAGAACAGGCGGGGCATAAGGTCGAGGTTCTCAAGCCATCGCGAGGTGAAAAGAAAAAATGGCTGGCCATGGCTACCCTCAGTGCCCGGCAGTCGCTATCCGCGCATATATACAATAAAACCAACTTGCAGGAACGCGTGCTTGCGTTACAAGCAGCTTTAAACCTGAAAAATCCGCCAAGACGAATAGAATGCTTTGATATCAGTCACACTATGGGAGAAGCAACAGTGGCTGCGTGTGTGGTGTTCGATCAAAACGGTCCTGTCAAATGTGATTATCGGCGTTTCAATATTCATGATATCCAGCCTGGAGATGATATTGCAGCGATGCGTCAGGCATTAACACGACGCTTCAAGAGGCTGCAAAAAGAACACGCTCTGCTCCCCGATCTGGTCTTGATCGATGGAGGCCAGGCCCAGCTTGCTGCAGCGAAAGACATACTGGCTGATCTGCAAATTCATTCTTTATTATTGGTCGGGGTTTCGAAAGGGCCTGACCGTAAGCCGGGTTTTGAGACTTTGCATATTGACGGTTTGCCTCCTGTGCGCTGGCCTGCGGATGCGCCCGCCTTGCATTTCATTCAGCAAATCCGTGATGAAGCACACCGCTTTGCGATCACAGGGCATAGGCAGCGTCGGGATAAAACCAGGCGTCAGTCTCCTCTTGAGCGTTTGCCCGGCATAGGCGCAAAACGCCGCCGTGATTTGTTACGTTATTTTGGTGGTATTCAAGGCATAGCTCATGCTAGTCTTGATGAGTTGACAAAAGTATCGGGTATTAGCCGTTCTCTGGCAGAGAGAATATTTGCAGCATTCCATGACACGACCGTATGATCAAATGTTTAATTGGCCCAATGTACTCACCATAATACGGATATCGGTGATTCCGCTGCTTGCCATCTTTTACTACCTGCCATTTTCCTGGGGCCATTTGGCTGCGGCCATCGTTTTTGCCATAGCTGCAATCACGGACTGGCTGGACGGTTATCTTGCCAGATATCTCAAACAATCCACCAAATTAGGCGCATTTCTCGATCCGGTTGCTGATAAACTCATGGTGTCTATTGCGCTTGTCCTGATAGTCGCGGAGCCTACTTTTCAATTCGTCAGCGTGCCTTCATCCGTTGTTTCCATACCTACCTTTGTTATTACCATTCCCGCTGCTATTATCGTGGCGAGGGAAATTATTGTGTCTGCCTTGCGCGAATGGATGGCAGAAATCGGCAAGCGCGCGAGCGTTTCCGTATCAAGTCTGGGAAAAGTGAAAACTGCGGTACAAATGCTGGCCCTGATTGTCTTGCTGTACTGCGATAATACTACCAATTCGACCCTGGTGCTTACGAGTTATATTTTGCTTTATATCTCAGCAGTGTTAACTATTTGGTCTATGCTGATTTATTTAAAAGCCGCCTGGGTGCGGTTAGTCGTTTCAGATTGAATTATTTCTCATAAATCGCTTGACATACTTCAGTGCCGGGATAGAATTACACGCAAATTAAGACATGCACTCCGAACGCTAAGTAGCATGTATATTTATGGAATTATGCGGGAATAGCTCAGTTGGTAGAGCACAACCTTGCCAAGGTTGGGGTCGCGAGTTCGAGTCTCGTTTCCCGCTCCAGGTTACAAGAAAGCCTCAGAATTGATCTGGGGTTTTTTGTTTTGGGCTGGGTGGCAGAGTGGTTATGCAGCGGCCTGCAAAGCCGTGGACGCCGGTTCGATTCCGACCCCAGCCTCATTTTCGAAAGACTGGGAAAGGAGGCGCGCGATTCAGCATGGCTGAGCGCGAAGCTCTTTCTCACATAGCCCGGGTGGCGGAACAGGTAGACGCAAGGGACTTAAAATCCCTCGGGATCTAATCCCGTGCCGGTTCGATTCCGGCCTCGGGCATGAATTACTGACAGGTACGCCCCGACAGAGTCACAAGTCATGCGATGAGATCGCCGCTGGCGCAGTGGCGGAAAGACCAGGTGTGGGGTGACAAATGTGAATATGGTAAGCTATATCAATGACATTTGTTGTAACCGAAAAGTGCATACGCTGTAAATATACCGACTGCGTGGAAGTTTGTCCGGTCGACTGTTTTTATGAAGGTCCTAATTTTCTTGTTATTAATCCCACCGAATGCATAGACTGTGCATTATGCGAACCTGAGTGTCCTGTTAACGCCATTTATTCTGAAGATGATCTGCCTGACAAATATCAGTCATACCTGCCATTAAACGCCGAGCTTTCCGAAAAATGGCCTAATATCAACCGCCGTAAGGATGCACCTGCTGATGCAGACCAGTGGACGGAAATAGAAGATAAACTTCAGTATCTCGAGAAAGAATGGCCAAAATAAATACTATCATTTATATCTGTTGGCAGCTCACCAGCCGGATGATAAAACCAGAAGAACGGCTGTTCCAGGCATTATATTCCGCGAAGCAGGTATCAGGATGAAAATACTGGCCTTGGAAACGTCCTTTAATGCCTGTTCAATCGCGCTACAGAATGATCGCCAAGTCATTTCCAGTCACCATATCGCCCCCATGCAGCAAGCCCGCATGATCCTGCCGCTTATTCAGGAAATCCTGAGTGCGGGTGCTCTGACGATAAATGATCTGGATGCTGTTGCCTATGGCTGCGGACCGGGCAGTTTTACCGGGGTACGCATTGCCAATAGTGTCGCCCAGGGCTTGGGGTTTGCCGGTCAGAAGCCTGTTATTCCGGTTTCTTCTCTGGCTGCGCTTGCCCAGACCGCTTTGCTGGCGCAACAATGTACAAAGGTATTAGTCGCAGTGGATGCGCGTATGGAGCAGTTATACTGGGCCCGGTATCAAGTCGGCGAGCAGGGACTGATGATATTGGATGGGAAAGAACAATTATGTGCACCCATGGATATTAGCAGACCGGACACGAATGACTGGGTTGGTGCCGGAGACGGCTGGGACAAGCATGAAAAGGTCATTTGTACACGGCTAGGCTGGGCTCCGCAGGCGGTTTATGCGGCATTAGCGCCCACAGCGGAGGCAGTGTTACAGCTTGCCGCAGTCAGTCTTGAGCAGGGCAGGTGGATTAAGGCTTCTGAAGCTCTTCCTGTTTATCTTCGTTGAGATTTAAGCCTCATGGGACTAAAATTTGTGCTGTTACATTTTCAAAGAGCAGGGTAAGAGCGTGGCCCTACAAATAATATTGCAAAGCGGGAGCAGACATGACCGGTGCCAATAATGGCGAATGCCAAAACATCATCAATCAATTGAAGACCTATATTCAAGATAACGCCCATGAAAAAGATGTGCGTTTGCTTGAGATTTTCGCTCAACGGTATTATGCCTCGTCCGCTGTCGACGATTTGAAAAACCGGCCGATTGCTGATTTGTATGGTATT
Source organism: Aquicella siphonis (assembly GCF_902459485.1). Taxonomy (NCBI): domain Bacteria; kingdom Pseudomonadati; phylum Pseudomonadota; class Gammaproteobacteria; order Legionellales; family Coxiellaceae; genus Aquicella; species Aquicella siphonis. The sequence continues at coordinate 1,228,595 of NZ_LR699119.1, read as the reverse complement.
TTACTGTCACATTGGAAATACATTCAGCAGCGCGCGCCCGGTGAAGCCAAGATTCGTATATTTAATCCGGACAAGGAAAAAGACGGCTGGTCATCGTCGCATACAATCATACAGATTTCACATGATGATATTCCGTTTCTTGTCGATTCATCCCGCATGGTTGTCAACCGGTTTGGTTATCAGATTCACTTTATCATCCATTTCGGCGGATTCAAGGTTAAACGGGATGCCCATCATAAAATCACGGATATTGCGACGCCCGCCACCATGGATGAACATACTACTGGTGAGGCGCCAATATATATAGAAATTGACAGGCTGACTGACAAGAACACCATGATGGAACTGGAACAGGAAATTGGCAGCGTTCTCAGTGATGTGCGTGTTTCCGTCGCGGACTGGCGCAAGATGGTAAATCGTGTGGAAGAGTGTCTGAGCGAACTGGAAAACAATCCTCACACTAATGTTGACCAGGCAGAGCTTGCCGAATCACGTGATTTTTTACGCTGGCTCATCAACAACAATTTTACTTTTCTGGGTGCCCGCGACTATAAACTGATAGGCAATGGCACCAACCGCGCCTTGCAAATTGTTCCAGGTTCGGGATTGGGTGTGCTGCGCGATGAAACGTTTAGCACAACATCAAAAACCTATGCCGAACTGCCGCCGCAAGCGCGAAAAATGGCTTTATCTAAAAATATTCTGATCATAGCCAAAACCAATACCACCTCGACGGTTCATCGCCAGGCATATACGGATTACATTGGTGTCAAAATTTTTAATGACAAAGGCGAACTGACAGGCGAACATCGCTTCATCGGGTTATATACCTCCACGGCCTATCATTCCAGTCCCCGTCAAATTCCATTCCTGCGCCATAAGGTTGACAAGGTGCTCGAAGACCTGGGTTTTCCGCCGGACAGTCACGACGGCAAGGAAGCGGTCCATATTCTGGAAACGCTTCCTCGCGATGATTTGTTCCAGGCCACTCATGAAGAATTAATGGAATTGACACTGGGCATCATACAGCTGAAAGAGCGCAAACGCATACGGCTGCTGGTGCGCCGCGATGCTTATTACCGTTATTTTTCCTGCTTGGTGTATGTTCCAAGGGAAATTTTCGACACGGACCTTGCTTTGGCGATGCAGGAAATCCTGATGCAGGCCTTTAAAGGGATTGACTGCACTTTCACAACTTATTTTTCTGATTCAGTACTGGCGCGCATTCACTTTCTCATCCGCGTCAATCCAAAAATTCCCGTGGAATTTGACCTGGCTGAAATTGAAAAGAAACTGATTACAGTGTCGCGCTCCTGGTCGGATGATTTGAAAGACCGGCTGGTGGAGCATTATGGCGAAGCCGAAGGTCTCAGGTATTATGGTAAATATCAGAAGGCATTTCCCGCCAGCTATATTGAAGATTACTCAGTTCATGAAGCGCTGGATGATATCGAAAAAATCGAATCCCTGTCTGACGCGCGTCCGTTAGGCATGCTTTTTTCAAAATCCAATGATAATAACACATTGAACCTGAAACTCTTTCACGCCGAACAGACCATTGTTCTTTCCGATGTCCTTCCTATCCTGGAGAATATGGGCCTGAAAATTATTGGCGAACGGCCGCATGAATTGAAATTCAGGGATGGCAAGCATATCTGGATCAATGATTTCAATATGACATATGCCATCAACAAAGACATCGATATTGACGATATCAAGGATATTTTCCAGGATGCTTTCACTAAAATCTGGTTCGGAAAAGCGGAAAATGACGGATTTAATCGTCTGGTATTAGAAGCCGGTCTGACCTGCCAGCAAACATCGGCATTACGCGCCTATACCAAATATCTGCGCCAGACGGGATTTACATTCAGCCAGAATTATATAGAAAAGGCGCTGATTAACAATGCCGGACTTGCCATGGCGCTGGTACAGCTCTTTTTACTGCGCTTTGATCCCGCATGTGACGAGAACCAACGGTCTGATCCCAAGGAGCTGATTGATTATATCGAAAAGATGCTGGATTCGGTTGCCAGTCTGGATGAGGACCGCATTATTCGCAGACTGCTGGAATTGATTCAGGCCACCATTCGCACTAATTATTTTCAGAAATCGGCCGAAGGCATCGAAAAACCCTATCTCTCTTTCAAATTCGACCCGGCAAAAATTTCAGATCTTCCCTTGCCGCGTCCCCGATATGAAATATTTGTCTATTCGCCCCGGGTTGAGGGTGTGCACTTGCGCGCAGGCAAAGTGGCGCGCGGCGGCCTGCGCTGGTCCGACCGGCGAGAGGATTTCCGCACGGAAATCCTGGGCTTGATGAAAGCCCAACAGGTCAAAAACACAGTTATTGTTCCCGAAGGCGCGAAGGGCGGGTTCGTTGTCAAGACGGCGCTCACCCCGGAAATGACGCGCGATGATTACATGAAAGAAGTCATACACTGTTATTCCATATTCATTTCGGGACTGCTGGATATTACCGACAATATCAAGGAGGGCGCCACCGTTCCCCCGGCTGACGTGGTGAGATATGATGGTGATGATCCTTACCTGGTTGTGGCGGCAGACAAGGGCACGGCGACATTTTCGGATATCGCCAATGGCATCGCGCAAAAATACGATTTCTGGCTGGGTGATGCGTTTGCTTCCGGCGGCTCCGCCGGATATGACCATAAAAAAATGGGGATTACTTCTCGCGGCGTGTGGGTTTCGGTAAAACGTCATTTTCGCGAGCTGAATATCGATCCGGAAAATGATGATTTCACTGTTGTCGGCATAGGCGACATGAGCGGGGATGTGTTTGGAAACGGCATGCTGCTCTCAAGACACACTAAACTTATAGGCGCGTTTAATCATATGCATATCTTTCTGGACCCCGATCCGGATCCTGCACTGAGTTATGAAGAACGCAAACGCTTGTTTCACTTGCCGCGATCCTCCTGGAAAGATTACAACCCCCAGCTGATTTCCGTGGGCGGCGGTGTTTTCGATCGTTCCGCCAAATCCATCAAGCTGACACCCGAAATCAAGCATATTCTGAACACAAAGAAAGACTCGATGGTTCCAAACGAATTAATCCGCGCCATGATCAAGGCACCCGTGGACCTTATCTGGAATGGCGGCATTGGGACATTTGTCAAGTCCACCCAGGAATCACATCTTGATGTGGGTGACAGAACCAATGATGGCATACGCATAGACGCGACGGAGTTAAACGCGCGTGTCATCGCGGAAGGCGGAAACCTGGGAATGACTCAGCTCGCGCGTATTGAATACTCACTGCAAGGCGGTATCGTCAACACTGATTTTATCGATAATTCCGCAGGCGTTGACTGCTCGGACCATGAGGTTAACATCAAAATCCTGCTCAACCGGCTGATGGCGGACGGCGAAATGACGCTTGAACAGCGCAACAAACTGCTGGAAAAAATGACTGATGAGGTCGCGGCGCTGGTTTTATTAGACAATTATGATCAGACACAAATGCTTAGTCTGGAAACCTCGGTTGCCCAGCAGACCATCGATTTATTCAGACAGTATATGAATGATCTTGAGAAAACAGGGCGGTTGGATCGCAAGCTGGAATATTTGCCTGATGACAAAACCCTGCTGGAACGCAAGGCCGGCAATAAACCGCTGACACGGCCTGAAATTGCCATGCTGCTTGCTTATTGCAAGATGTATTTGAAACAAGACATTTTGGCCAGCGATGTTCCGGAAGATCCCTATTTCGGCAAGTTTCTGCTGACAGCTTTTCCCAAGCCACTGCGCGAAAAATACCTGCCTCAAATGCAGGAACACAGCTTGCGCAGGGAAATCATCGCCACTCAGTTATGCAAGAGCATTACTGACCGCATGGGAATTAATTTTGTGGAGAGGCTGCAGCGGGAAACCGGTGCTTCCGTCGCCTTCATCATACGCGCGTACTCGATTGCCGAAAACATTTTCCATATGGAAGAACTGTGGCAGCAAATCATGGCTCTGGACTTCAAAGTCGGCCAGCATATTCAGTATAGAATGATGCTGCAGATCTATTATCTGATACGTCGCGCCACGCGCTGGCTTTTACGCAATCGCAAGCCCAGCTTGGATATACAAAAAACCATAGATGACTTTGCTCCGCATATCAATGAATTAAGCAGGCGGCTCCCGCAAGTGCTGGACGGCATGGATAAGGAAGCTTATGACGCGGCGGTCAATTACCTGATTGATCAGGGCGTGCCGGACAAGCTGGCAAAGAGCATTGCTGGATGCAATACCTTGTTCACTTCTCTGGATATTGTGGAAGCCGCGCAAAAGTATGACCTGGACTTGACAGAGGTGGCAAAAACCTATTATCTGATCGGCAACCGCCTTGAATTAAATTGGCTGCGTGAGCTGATGAATTCCTATGTCGTTGAAAACCAGTGGGATGAATTGGCGCGCGCCGGTTTTAGGGATGATCTCGATCGTGTGCAGCGCAAGCTGAGCACTCGTATTCTGACAATGAAGTCAAAAGAAGTGAAAGATAAAAGTATCAATGACCGCATTGATTTCTGGATACATCGATATCAGTTTTTAATGGAACGCTGGCAAAAACTTCTGGCAGATATCAAATCAAGCGATGCTGTCGGATTTGTGACATACTCTGTTGTGCTGAGAGAATTGTTCGATTTTGCCCAGGCAGCATAAGGATGATAATATGGTAAACGAACGGATTTTCCACACAGTGCAATTGCCGTCCCAATACATTGAGGTGTATGGTTCCAGGATGCATTATGTGGAAGCGGGAGAAGGAAGCCCCATCCTGTTTTTGCACGGCATACCCACGTCTAGTTATTTATGGCGAAATGTCATTCCCCATCTGACACAGCTGGGACGCTGTATCGCGCCAGATCTGATCGGTTTCGGCCATTCGGACAAACCGGATATTGACTATACTGTCTTTGATCATATTCGTTATATCGAAAAGTTCATCGAAACGCTGGGTCTCAAAAATATCACTATCGTCATGCATGGCTGGGGGTCGCTGATAGGATTGGATTATGCGATGCGGCATGAAAGGAATTGCAGAGGGCTTGTTTTTTACGAGGCATTTTTGCGTTCCCTGAATGAAAACGATATTTCCCTGCCGTTCCAGGAGCAACTGATCGCCTTGCAGGGTATGGAAAATGTGTCGGACTTTGTCATGAATGGCAGCGCCTTCGTTGACAAGATCATTCCGCAGAATGTCATGCGGCAATTGACTGAAGAAGAAATGCAGAATTATCGGCAGCCATTTTTGCAGGAAGGTGCCGGCAAACCTATCCTGCAATATCTCAGGGAGTTGCCAAACGGGCAGGGAAAAACACGCATCGATAAGCTGATTGCTGATTATTCCGAAAAACTCAAGCATTCCAGGCTGCCTAAACTAATGCTTTATTCCGTACCTGGATTCATTACGTCCATTGCAACCGTTATCTGGGCCAAGGATAACCTGCCTAACCTGGAAGTCGTTGATATCGGCGAAGAATTGCATCTTGCACAGGAAAGCAATCCCCGGCTGATAGGGGGAACCATCAGTGCCTGGCTGCAGGGCATTGAACAGGCAAAATCAACATAGTGCAGTTGGAGCAAGAAACCCATGAAAAATTATTCCATCGCGATTGTTGGCGCAACCGGCTTGGTCGGCACCACTTTATTGTCTCTGCTCGCGGAGAGAAACTTTCCAGTCAATCAGTTGTTCCCTCTTGCCAGCCAGCAATCATCAGGCAAGCATATTACTTTTCGCGGAGAACAGTATCGCATACAAGACTTGTCTTCGTTTGACTTCACGCGCACCCGTATTGCATTTTTTTGCGTGGGCAATGACCTGGCCGCAGAATATGCGCCCAAGGCGGCAGCGGCGGGGAATGTGGTCATAGACAAGAGTTTTTATTACCGCAATCATGAAGATGTTCCTTTGCTCGTGCCTGAAGTGAATCTTGATGCTCTTGCAGGCTTTCGCAAACGTAACATTATCGCTAACCCTAATTGCAACACTATCCCGATCGCAGTGGGATTAAAGCCCATTTATGACGCAGTGGGTATAGAGCGTATCAATGTCGCCACTTATCAGTCTGTATCCGGAACCGGCAAGGAAGCGGTAGCGGAACTCACGGAACAAAGCCGTCAACTGTTGGATCATCAACACATACAGCCCCGGGTTTATTCGCAGCAGATTGCATTTAACATCCTGCCTCATATCGATGAATTCCAAGATAATGGTTACACGCGGGAGGAAATGAAAATCGTGTGGGAGATGCAAAAAATCTACGATGACCGCACGCTTGCCATCAATCCAACCGCGGTCCGCGTGCCGGTGGTATGCGGTCACTCGGCATCGGTCCATATTGAAACAAGGGAAAAAATCTCGACTGATCAGGCTTTGAAAATTCTTGCCAGTGCGCCTGGTGTCAGACTTGTTACAGGCAAATTTCCTTACGCGACACCGGTAGTGGACGCGACCGGGAATGACCATGTTCATATCGGCCGTGTGCGCGAAGACATCTCTCACACGAGAGGCTTGAATCTCTGGATTGTATCTGACAACTTGCGCAAGGGGGCGGCGACCAACGCTGTCCAGATTGCCGAACATTTAATCGAACACTATTCGCCGCTATGATATTACTGATTATTAAAAGCTATCTCATTTTGCTGGTGTCTATTGGAGCAGGTTCGCTGTTTATGCTTGCCATCGGTTTGTATTTCATTTTCAGAAAACCACCGCCATCCCGAAAGATCGTCTTGCCTGCAAACAGTGCCGCGCAAACAGCCAGTCTCGGTTTTCAGTCTGCGGATCGCTCGTCAGAATGGCATGACCTGACCGCCATCTCGGGTGATGATATCATCGCGACTCAGCTGGATCTGGCGCGCGCATATATTGAATCCGGCAAAAATGACCTGGCAAAAACCATATTGCATTATGTCGCAGAGCAAGGCAGTGCGTCTCAGCAGCAGGAAGCACAACAACTGATGATTCAGATTTAACATATGCGCATTGCACTCGGCATTGAATATAATGGTCACGGTTATTACGGCTGGCAGGGCCAGCGCAGTTTGCCAACTATACAGGGTAAACTGGAAGAAGCCCTGTCCATTGTCGCGAATGAGCCCGTTTTTCTTTTCTGTGCGGGACGCACGGATGCGAATGTGCATGCGACAGGCCAGGTCGTGCATTTTGATACCCGTGCCAAACGCCACATTGATGCGTGGATATGGGGAACGAATTCTCACTTGCCATCCTCTATAGTGGTTCGCTGGGCAAAACAGGTTGATTATCATTTTCACGCCCGATTTACCGCCACAGCGCGCCGCTATCGTTACGTGATTTACAACCATCCCATCCGCCCAGCCATTTTGAACCACAGGGTCACATGGCATTACTATCCATTGGATATAGAGCGTATGCGTGAAGCTGGCAGGCATTTGATTGGCGAACAGGATTTCAGCTCCTTTCGCTCATCCCAGTGTAACTCCAAATCCCCGATGCGCAATGTCACGGAGTTTTCCATTTCGCGCCAGGGTGATTTTGTTGTGATCGAAATACAGGCCAACGCATTCCTGCATCATATGGTTCGCAACATAGCGGGAACACTGGTTAAAATCGGTTCAAATACCCGGGAGCCGGAATGGATGTTTGAAGTCCTTCAGGCCAGGAATCGGCGTGCAGCTGCTGAAACCGCTCCGGCAGATGGTCTGTACCTCACGCGTGTGCTTTATCCAGAGCCCTATATTTTTCCAGTGTCGGATCCTGTGTTTTTGATATAATGCCGCTCCATGTGTCCTTGATTTGTTCAACGATGAGAGAATATAAGGTAACCTTATGAATTGGTTTAAAAAATTGCTGCCTTCACGGATTAGAACAGGTGCCAGTACCAAAAAAGGTGTGCCTGAGGGTTTATGGTCCAAATGTGATAAGTGTAATGCCGTATTATACCGGTCTGAACTGGAAAGAAACCTGGAAGTTTGCCCCAAGTGTGATTATCACATGCGTATCAGTGCCCGCAGGCGCATGGATTATTTTCTAGATCCCGATTCCATGCTGGAAATTGGCGCAGAAATCGGCCCTGAAGACAGACTCAAGTTTAGGGATTTGAAAAAGTACAAGGATCGCCTGTCCGCCGCGCAAAAGGATACTGGTGAAAAAGAAGCGCTGATAGTGATGCGGGGGCAATTGCTGTCCATGCCCGTTGTTGCGGCAGCCTTTGAATACGGCTTTATCGGAGGATCTATGGGCGCGGCGGTTGGCGAACGTTTTGCGCGCGCAGTTAATACAGCCATAGAAATGAACGCACCACTGGTGTGCTTTTCTGCAAGCGGCGGCGCCCGCATGCAGGAGGCGTTGATATCGCTGATGCAAATGGCGAAAGTCAGCGCAGCGCTGGCTCAATTATCCGAACAGGGTATTCCTTATATTTCGGTACTGACGGATCCAACCATGGGTGGTGTATCCGCAAGCCTCGCCATGCTGGGAGATGTTATTATCGCTGAGCCTGATGCCCTGATTGGTTTTGCGGGTCCGCGCGTGATTGAACAGACTGTGCGCGAGAAGCTGCCTGAAGGTTTCCAGCGCAGTGAATTTTTGCTGAAACACGGCGCTATTGACATGATTTTGCATCGCTCGGAAATGCGCCCCGGCATAGGGCGTATCCTGGCGAAATTGACCAGGCAAAAAATTCTTTCTACAGGTGAGGGGAAAGTATTATAGAATAGAAAGTTGATGGCCATTTGACCCCTTATTGACTTTAGAGGTGATACATGGAAAGACAAACTAAGCACAGGATTTTAGGCATTCTTGTTGTTATTGGATTAGTCATTATTTTGTTGCCTTTATTTCAGGGTGGTAAGGAATTATCTACAGAGGCTGCACTCGTTAAAACACCTCCTTTTCCTGATCAATCTATTCAGGTCACGGCGGCGGCTGCCGCACCCGAGGCGGCTGTGCCCGTCCAGCCAGCTGTTGCCGAACAAGCTACGGCGGCACCCCAGCCGGTTGAAAACCATGTCAATCAGACACCGGAAGATGTCATTACTGCTACCCATCCCAGCGTGATCAACGCTGCCGCACCGGGGTCACAAACCTTGCCTGCGCCGTTCCAGGATGATAACAGCGGCAAGGCCGTTGAAGCACAAAATACCGCATCCGGCACTCCCATTCAGGCGCCTGAAGCTGATCCGGGGTCTGACAGTATGAAGATCCAATTATCTCACAGTGATATCATCAAATCGGAAATGATGGCGAATAAATCAAAAGTCACCGCAGAGATGGCGACAACCAATCCTGATCCGGTGAAAACCAGCAATTACCGCATCATAGAAGGTGAAAAGGCCGCGGTATTACTGAAAAAAAACGCGCGCCTCGGCAAAAACAGCCACAGCTCTAAATCGCAAAATCTGTCCGCGATTAAACTGCCTGTCAACAACGTGTTAAAATCAGCGGTCAAGACACCCATAGACGATGACGGCCTGATCAAACTGAAAAGCGCTGTGTGGGTCATCCAGATTGGCAGTTTCAAGAACAAGGCGAACGCACTGCGTGTTGTGAACCAGTTGCGCGCAAATGGATACCGGGCTTTTATCCAGCAGATATCCACAGCCATGGGTGAAAGCACGCGTGTTTTTGTCGGCCCCGAGAACAAACGTACCACGGCCCGCGATCTGGCTGACCGACTGCAAAGTGAAATGCACATTCAAGGTATCGTCATCAGTTATAAACCATTAACCCTGTAAATATGAAACTATGCATAAACAATATAAATTCGAACTAACAACGCCAGGACGAGGATTGATTAACATTACGGATGAAGTTGCAAAATATGTGAATCATGCGAACGTGTCGACAGGATTGTGTCACCTGTTTCTTCATCATACGAGCGCATCGCTGACTCTGTGCGAGAATCACGACCCTCTCGTGCAGAGCGATCTGGAAGCTTTTATGCTGAGGTTGGCTCCGGACGGCGATACGCTCTATGAGCATATAGCTGAAGGCCCTGATGATATGCCGTCGCATGTCAGAACTGTATTGACGCAGAGTTCCCTGATCATACCTGTTTCAGATAACAAGCTGGCGCTGGGTACCTGGCAGGGAATTTACCTGTGGGAACACAGGCTGCGCAGCCATAAACGCAAGATAACGGTGACCATACAAGGTGATTGACTATCTGAAGGACAGAAGTTCTCTCTCTTGTCTGACCATAAAAGACCGACGGTAATCTACATGACTCAGGAATTACTTCTCCAGCCTCCGCTTACCAGCTTTTCTGCACGCATGCAGCAACAGATCCAATTCATTCTTGAACTGGACAAGTTGAAACATGTCATGCGTCGTTCCATGCTGCTTGACCAGTCCCGGACTGAAAACGACGCTGAGCATTCCTGGCATCTATGCATGCTCGCGATAGTGTTTGCCGAATTAGCCGGGCCTGACGTCAACATCGCCCGAGTGATTCGCATGCTGTTAATACACGATATCGTAGAGATTGATGCCGGCGATACCTTCATCTATGAAGAATCTCCGCATGCAGCGAACCAAAACATGCGTGAAAATCTGGCGGCGCAGCGGATTTTTGGCCTGCTGCCGGATGACTTGCGTGATGAATTATGGAATCTGTGGCGCGAATTTGAAGAGAAAAACACTCCGGATGCAAAATTTGCAGCCAGCCTGGATCGAATCCAGCCCTTGTTTTTGAATTATTTTAATCAGGGCGGGACCTGGGCGCGTTATGGTGTATCCTCGGCGCAGGTCAAGGACAAACAGCGTTTTATTGCCGATGCGTCTCAACCCTTATGGGAAATGGTTGAAACGCTGATTGCGGATGCGGTTGAGCGCGGCATGTTGAAAACGTAGCGGGCGTGCCCTGGATTTGGACGCACATCAAGACCAGCAACGTATCCGCAGTTATTACTCTCCGGTGTCTATCTGTCCAGGATCCAGATATTGCCGGGCATAATTCAGATAGATTTTTTCCCTGATAAAGAGGTCGTAAATATCCGGATCGATGTGGCCGTTGTTTTTCATGTCTTCCATGATGGCCAACACTTCCTTTAGTTTTTTAGCTTTCTTGTAAGGTCTGTCGGCGCATGTCAGGGCTTCAAAAATATCTGCAATCATGAGAACCCGTGCCTGCAAGGTGAGGTCGCTCCTTGTTTTGCCTGATGGGTACCCTTTGCCATCCATTCGCTCATGATGGCTGCCGGCTATCTCGGGTACATTTTGCAAGTTCGCGGGATAAGTCAGCGATTCAAGCATGGTTTTCGTATGTTTGACATGGCTCTGGATAATTTCTCTTTCCTCATCATTTAATGTTCCTCTTGAAACACTGAGACTGATGACTTCATCTTCTGTTAAAAGCGGCTTCATTTTATTTCCATCATGGTAACTGTATTTGCTGGCAATCTGGCGTATGCGCTGCTTGTCATCGTCTGGCAAAAACTCTCCTCCCCGGTTTACCTCTCGTATGAATTCTTTTGCCTGGTCCAGGTCTGCAATATCCTGAACATATTTTTTTTCAAGTTTGGCGTGGTCATTTCCTTTGACACGCTGCAATTGTTCCAGATAATGAATTTTGATATCACGCCGGATGACTTCAAATCGCTCATTAATGACTTCCAGACGGTCGCACACTGTTTCAAGCTTGGTGGATTTATCCATTACATGCTCAGGTACAATCAATTTGCCACAATCATGCAGCCAGGCTGCGATGACCAACTCATCAAATTGATCTTTGGTAAACGGTGTCAGACCAGGTGTGCCTTTAGATGACCGATTTATTGCATTGGCGATCATGATGGTTAAAATCGGGACGCGCATGCAATGATTACTGGTGTATTTACTCTTTGCATCAATGGACTTCGCGATCATCTGCAGCATGGAATCGAATATTTTTTTTGTGACTGTATCAACTCCTGTTTTGTCAGTGTAATGGCTGCCTGTGATGCCAGGGATTCGACAGCCAAACCCATCTCTTTACGAAAGGAAATGATCGTTCCCGTCGCCGTATCCCTGGCATTGATGAGTTGCAGGATTCCGATAGTATTTCCTTCATGATCTCGTAGCGGGACATTCAGAAATGAGCGGGATTGATATCCCAGCTTCTTGTCCACTTTTTTCATGCCGGAGAAAACAAGTTCCTTATCCTGGTAAGCGTCTTGAATAAAGACAGTCTTGTTTTGATGGTAGCAATAGCTGGCGACATTTTTCAAATTGGGTTTGCCATGGATGAATAACGGGATGGAAGTGACCGGCAGCCCGATATCAATCATGCTTTGAGGCTTGATCCGTAATGATTCATTGGCGAAGATGGCAAAGCTCAGTCTGTTTTTTTTGTATACCAGATACAAGGTGCCGCCATCCGCATTTGTCAAGTGCATGGCTTCTGATAAAATCATTTCCAGGAGTTTCGTATGGCTTTTTTCCGTAGATAACGCCACCCCGATTTTATTTAACCTTTCAAGCAATTGAAAACATTGCGGTACATCTTTCTTGGTTATCATATCGAATGTGGTTCTTGCTGATTGAATACTCAAAGTATAGATGGAAATAATGCGCGCGGCCGGTTTTTTGGTATAAAAGCCGCGGTGTGAAGTGAGGTATTAATCTAAAAATCAACTAATTGTCTGTTTCCCGCCGCGTCCCATACCAGCATGTTGCCGCGCTCATGCCAGGCGCCTAGTACAATGCGAAATACCCGGGCGCGTTCAAACTCAAGCACATGAATGTCAGGCCGATGTGTATGGCCGTGCACAAGACAGGATACCTTGTGTTTCCTGAAAATCTCAGTCACTGCATCAGGCGTGACATCCATTACTTCGCTGGATGCGCTGGCTGTGTGCTGTCTGCTTTTGGCCCGCATGGCAGCGGCAATTTTTTTACGAATGACAAGCGGGAGAAGGAGGAATATTTTTTGCAGAAATAAATTGCGCATGACTTTTCGCGCCTTGAGATAGTCTATGTCTTTAGTGCAAAGGGTGTCGCCATGCATGATCAAGGCGTCGGTTTGATAGACTTTGATTCGGGTTTCATCGGGCAGCAGCCGGCATCCTGTTTCATCCAGAAAACGTCCGCCGACAAGAAAATCACGGTTTCCATGCATAAAATACACGGGCACACCCTTGTGAACGAGCGATTTTAACGCCTGTTTTATCTGCTGTTGAAAGAGGGTGTTTTCATCGTCGCCAATCCATACTTCAAACAGATCTCCGAGAATATAAACAGCATCGGTATCGGAGCCGAGATCTCGTGTCATCTGTATGAATTTTTCCGCCGCTTCCGGATGGGTTTCATCCAGGTGCAGATCAGAGATAAAAATGGTTTTTCGCATATCCGCCATAAGAGCCTATTTTATATGAACTTATTCCATCCGTCCCGCCTCAGTCTTTCTTAATGTCACTATCTTATACTAAAATTAAATGAGGAGGTGTGATTATGCCCCTGCTGACAAGCGAGACTACACTGGTTTTATGGCATGAAACAATCAAAAATGCCGAAATACGCTGCTCCATTTCGTTGACCCAGGAACTCGAAACCTACCTGATCTCTCTGCTGATTCGCTATACAGACAGGCCTGAAGTGGCCCAGCAGATTTTTGCAAAAACATTTTTGGAAGCCATGCAGCAGCGCGAACGGCAGCGCAACGCCTGCTTGCAGAATGTGGGCGATCAATGTCTGCTGTATGCCGGGCTTTTCCCCCGCCAAGCGCAAAAGAAACATGTCAAAATCAATTACTTCGTTGATCTTGGCCGTTCTGCTTATGCGACTATCTCCAATACAGCCAATGATATCTATTGGTCACTGGCCTTGCAATTTGTCACGCTGATGGATGTGCTTCAATCGATTCGTGAGACACCGGATTTGATGCCTCTGGAAGCCTATGACCAATGGAATGAATTAGGCAGTCAGCGGGCCTTATCGTGTCTGCTGGGTTACACCCGAGGCGTTCCAGTCAAAAAATAGCCATCATATTCTGTACTCTATGGGCGAGAAACATTGTGTTCAATCTCCCGGCACACTAAAATACCCCGAGCTTTTTCAAAAATGGGGGTTGGATCAATGCGATTAATACTGCTCGGCTGCCCGGGCGCAGGCAAGGGTACGCAAGCCAAGTTGATAGGCGAGCGATACCACATACCACCCATTTCGACTGGCGATATTCTGCGCAATGCTATTCAGCAGGCGACGGAATTGGGTAAGCGGGTAAAAACCATTGTTGAAAGCGGTCGCCTGGTTCCCGATGATATCGTCATCGATCTGGTGGAAGACCGAATCAGGCAGCCCGATTGCAAAAACGGGTTTTTGCTGGATGGGTTTCCGCGCACTGTTGCGCAGGCAGAGGCTTTGCAACGCCTCACGCCGCTGGATTATGTAATCGACATTGATGTGCCTGAAGAGGAAGTGGTCAAGCGCTTGAGCGGCAGACGGATTCATCCAGGCTCGGGGCGGATATATCACATCCATTACAATCCACCGCGTACGGCTGGTCAGGATGATATTACCGGGGAAGTCTTGATACAGAGGCCGGATGATAGTGAAGAAACCGTACGCAAACGCCTGACTGTTTACCAGACCCAGACTCATCCTCTGCGTGAGTACTACGCGCATCCGGTCGAGCGTGGCGGAACGCGCCACCCGCAGTATGTCAAAATAGACGGCACTGGTTCAGTGGACGAAATCAAAAACAAGATATTTACACTGCTTGACAAACGTAAGGAAACGATCAAATGAAAAAAGCCCTGTTTTATGCCTTGATAAGTCTGTCACTTTTCATGTTTGCCGCAGTGTGTCCGGCTGCCAGCTTCAATTCCCCGCTGGGTTACTGGAAGACGATTGATGATGTCACAGGCAAGCCCAAATCAATACTGAAAATCTATCAATCTGGCGGCGCGTTATATGGACAAATTGTCAAGATTTATCCCCGTCCGGGCTATGATCAAAATGAGTTATGCACCGCTTGCAAGGGTTACAGACACAATCAGCGTATCGTGGGCATGGTGATTATGGAAGGATTGCGCCAGAACCCTAACAGCCCGGCAGAATGGAGCGGCGGAACTATTCTGGACCCTCTTAACGGCAAAATTTACAATTGCTACATTACCTTGATCAGTAACGGTCAGAAGCTCAATGTAAGAGGGTATATCGGAATATCCCTCTTTGGCCGTACCCAGACATGGATACGGGTGCCCAAGCCAGACTGAAAATTGAACAAGTTATCATTACAGACAAGAGCAAGAGACGCGCCTGGTGTTGTCGATGCCTCTCTTGCTCAGGCGTTAATGAGATTAATTTTTACAAACTTGAAGTAAAAGGTTAATACATAGACAAATTCTGCGTTCTTAATAATCTCTTTCTCATTCTTCATTATAATTAAAAATGCACACATTAATTAAATGGATTACCGACATAAAAGAACGAAGGAGAACCCTGTCATGAAGATTCAATTACTCGATTCAAACACCAAGCAACCCATGCGTAATTATAAACTGCAGCTGCAAGTCCGCGGCAAGGACAGCGGCTATATTTCCGCCACGACAGATCCGCAAGGCTATTTTCAACTGGATGAAAAATACAAAGGCCAGCAAATTTCGCCGCAGTTGAACGGCAGCCAAAATCAGTGGTTCAATGCTAATGATGGTTTGAAACTTTATTTCAACAACACACAAGCCGGCTCCAAGCAAAAACAGCCCAGTACCACATCTCACAAATAAAAGCGCATCATTATCATCGTTAATGGGCTGTTTCAAGACAGCCCATTTTGTTTTATGCAGTGTTGTTTCATCTCTCATTCCTCGCTGTGCAAGGTTTGCAATCACCCTGGATTCAAGAGATACTTGGGGAACTCTGATAGCAACTCTGTAAAGGATTATGAAGGCACAAAACGCGATTCAATTTGATCCTGACAAGCGTATATTGACGTGTCGCGGCGACTGGAATCTCGCGAATCTGGCGCAATTGAAATCCTTGCTGGCGGCGATAAGCTGGCCGGCCAGGGGTCAAGTTTCTATTGATGGCACCTCCATTGCCAGAATGGACAGCGCGGGTGCATGGCTGCTGATTGATCTGAAAAATACACTGTCGCGGCAAGGATTGAGAATCGAATGGGTGCACTTTCCTGAACAATCCCGGTCACTGCTGGCTATTATCGAAAATCAAGTCAGGGAGCAAACTCCGCTGCCTGCCAGCAAGAAAATAACCTTTCTGACAGCGGTGGGCAAGAATACCATTGAGCAGCTGCAGGAATTCCAGCTGTATCTTGCTTTCATCGGCGGTCTTACATTCGAAACTCTGCGCCTTATTCTGCATCCCCGTCATTGGCGCTGGAATGCGCTTGCCAGCGTCATCTACCGCACGGGCTACCAGGGGCTGCCCATCATCGCGCTTCTTTCATTTCTGATCGGAGTGGTGTTGACTTACCAGATGGGTCTGCAGTTACGTAATTATGGAGCCAATATCTATATCGTGGATTTACTGGGCTTGTCTGTATTGCGCGAATTCGGTCCTTTAATTACTGCCATTATGGTTTCCGGCAGAACGGGCTCTGCGTTCACAGCGAGTATAGGCATGATGAAATTGAATCAGGAAATTGATGCCTTGAATACTCTGGGTGTGACACCGGCCGAGCTGTTGCTGTTACCCCGGATTCTGGGTCTTCTGATATCACTGCCGCTGCTGACCATGTGGTCTGACATCTTCGGCGTCGTGGGAGGCATGGTAATGTCCAACAATATGCTGGGCATCACCTGGTATGAATTCCTGCAGCGATTCCCCCAGCAAATTCCTTTGCGTGCCTTCCTGATAGGAATTGGTAAGGCGCCAGTCTTTGCCCTGATTATCGCAAGTATAGGCTGTTTTCAAGGCATGCAGGTAAAAAACAGCGCCGACAGCGTGGGGCAAAACACCACTCGCAGCGTGGTACTCGCGATATTTTTTATTATCGTTGCAGATGCCGTTTTCTCTGTCATCTTTAGTAAGATGAAGTTATGAGCAGTCAGAATACCATTATCGAGATTACCGGACTTAAGACTTGCCTGGGCGGCGATTGGGTGCATAAGGGGATAGACTTGTCTGTACGCCGCGGTGAAGTGCTGGGAATCGTAGGCGGCAGCGGCAGCGGGAAAACAACGTTATTAAGAGAAATGATGTGCCTGACCAGGCCATCCGCGGGAACGATCAAAATATTCGGCCAGGATATCACGGCAGCTTTACCAGCCGATATTCTGGAAATCCAGCGGCGCTGGGGCGTGTTGTTTCAATCCAATGCCTTGTTCAGTTCACTCACATTGCTTGATAATGTCATCTTTCCACTCAAGGAACATACTTGCCTGGATGATGCCAGCATCAAGGAGCTGGCTTTGCTGAAGATACTCATGGCTGGCCTCCCTGTTGATGCGGCGCTCAAATATCCCGCTGAATTAAGCGGAGGCATGCAAAAGCGCGGGGGGCTCGCACGGGCAATCGTGCTAGACCCGGAACTCATTTTTCTGGATGAACCCACCGCGGGTCTGGACCCCAACACCGCGGCCGGGTTTGATCAGCTGATACGGAACTTGCAGAGTACTATGGGTTTGACTATTGTAATGGTAACGCATGATCTAGACAGTCTATGGTCAGTAACAGACCGGGTGGCGTTTTTAGGCGAGGGCCGCGTCTTGAGTGTGGACAGCATGCCTGCACTGGTCAAAAACCCTCACCCCTTGATACAGGAATTTTTTGGCGGGCCGCGGGGCAGGGCAGCCGGGGAAAGCTATAAACATGGAGAATAGCCGCCATGGATACTGATGTGAATTACACACTGGTGGGTGCATTTGTCATTTTTCTGGTATCCGCAGTCGTTTTTTCAGTGATATGGCTTTCATCCGGGCTATCAGCCATTCAATACTCCAACTACCTGATTTACAGCCAGGAATCGGTTTCCGGTCTCAGCATTGATGCACCGGTAGAATACAATGGAGTGAATGTGGGGGCAGTCAAAGCCATTTCCATTGACAAATCCAACCCCCATCTGGTCAAGGTGTTGCTCAGCATCAACACCTCGACGCCGATTACCCGGGGAACGGTGGCCACATTGACTACCAAAGGAATTACCGGCGTGGTATTTATCGCCCTGAAAGATTCCGGAAATGACTTGACGCCGCTCGTCACGGTATCAGGGCAAGATTATCCGGTTATTCCAACTGCTCCATCCATTTTTATGCGTCTGGATATCGCCCTGACCCGGCTCTCGAAAAACCTGCAGACTGTCGCCGATGCGTTTCGGTCGCTGATGGACAAGGAGAACCTGAAGTCTTTCAAGGATATTCTTGCCAATCTTGACCGCCTGACCACAACGCTTTCCGCCAATAGCCAACGACTGAATTTATTGATTTTGAACACCACACGCGCGAGCCAGCAACTCACACCGTTGCTGCAATCCAGTACCAGCGCGATGAAAACACTGGAGCTGCAAACCTTGCCGACCACTTATAGATTGCTGTCCAATCTGAACGATGTCGCTCGGACCCTGGGTGAGGTTTCCACGCAGCTTAAACAAAACCCTTCCATGCTAATTCGTGGTGCGGCAGTCCCACCACCCGGACCAGGTGAAAAACGATGATTTTCTATTCAATACAATTCATGCGGTACGGTATCCTGATACTTGCATTTGTCTCGCTTTCGGCATGCTCGTTTTTGTCTCCCGTCAAGCCTAACCTGCCAGACCGATATTTGATAAACAGATTACCCGCGCATGTGCCTGTCAAAAAAAACCGTCAGGCTGTCATTCTGGTTTCAATGCCCGAAACCCATGCGATCTATAACACAACGCAAATGGCTTATTCGATCAAGCCTTATCAGATTGCTTATTTTAGCCAGAATGAATGGGCCGAACCTCCTGTGCAAATGCTGCAACCTTTATTAGTCCAGACGCTGCAAAATACACATTCTTTCCGCAGCGTGGTTACACCGCCTTACAGCGGGCATTTTGATTATGTGCTTAATACACAATTGCTGGAGCTTAAACAGGATTTTACACGGCGCACACCGGTCTTGGTTATGACTGTCAATGCCCAGTTATACAAGGTATCCAGCCAGCAAATCATTGCTGCCAGGCAATTTAACGCGGAAGTGATGATTCCTTACGGAACACCGTACGGAGGAGTATTTGCCGCGAATTACGCCGCATCCTATATTCTCGGGCAAATCGCAAATTTTTGTCTGGCGAATATTCACTGAGAGAACTTGCCTCAGGCGCTGGGGCGTAACGCATCGTGTTAGCGGGTTCCGCGGCTTAACCTGCAAAAAGCCTCTTGTTCTGCTCAAGCAAGGGCGTCTTTGAATTATATGATGTAAATTCAACAAGATAATAATGGGCGTGACTATCCGCCCCGCCGGACATGGCGTACTGGTCCGTCTTCGTGAAAATACGGGTATAATGTAAAAGTGTCCTGAAAATGATAAGGAAGCATCATGGCAGAAACACAACCCGTTTTATTCGATAAAACCGTATTTCTGTTACATGGCGGGGGAGCGCTGGGAGCCTATCAGGTTGGCGTGTTCAAGGGATTAAGTGAGCAAGGCTATTCACCGGACTGGGTAATAGGAACGTCCATAGGGGCTATCAACAGCGCGATCATCGCAGGCAACCCTCACGAACAACGTGTCAGTAAACTGCAAGGCTTCTGGAATACCATCGCGACAAATATTCCAGCAGCTCCGAATTCTATCAACAATATCACCATGGAACGGATGCAGCACGAATTCAGCGCGCAAGTCACCACACTCACAGGGCAGCCCGGATTTTTCAAGCCACGCTGGTGGAACCCCTGGCTGGGGATTGAAAGCACTGCGGACAAGCTGAGTTATTACGATACCAGCATGCTGCGCGATACATTGCTGGAATTCATCGATTTTAATCTCATTAATCAAAAACAGACGCGTCTCAGCATGGGCGCGGTGCGTGTCGCAACGGGGAAGCTGGTTTATTTTGACAATACCAAGATCACAATCACTCCCGAGCATATCATGGCCAGCTGCGCCTTGCCGCCGGGATTTCCAGCTGTAGATGTGGACGGCGAATTTTATTGGGATGGAGGACTGCATTCCAATACACAACTTAATTTATTACTCTGCGAGCGGGAGCCCATACGCTACTTGTGCTTTATGGTGCATTTGTTTGATGCTTACGGAACGCGGCCAACGAATATGGATGGCGTCTATAAACGCCAGAAGGAAATTACCTATTCCAGCCACCACAAACAAGCCATATTTGTTTATCGAAATATTCATAATTTGAGGCATGCCATTCGCGTTTTGGGAGAGAATTTGTCTCCCGAGAAGAAAGAGGATCCCGAATTAAAAAAAATTCTCGATCTGGGGCAGACCGGAATCATACATCTCGCGCGATTTCACTGCAAAGGCAAACATTCGGAACTCTCATCGAAAGATTATGAATTTTCCCTGCCCACTATCCTGGCTCGTATTAAAAACGGTTGCGACGACGTATATAAGGTCATGCGCAATCCACCCTGGATCCAACCGTGTCCGGATGATGTGGGCCTGGTTTTGTACGAGGTATCGGAACACCCGGTAGTGGAAGACAGTTTGTTTGATGAAATCGCAAATTATGCTGCGATCACCTGATTTCGCTGTACGCCAGGATTGAATAAGACCCAGCAGCCAGATGAGAAGGAGTAAATCATGAAGCAGTCCGACATTCTCAAGAATGCATTCGCCATGCCAATCTCTCGCCCCGCGTACCCAAGAGGACCTTATCGATTCGTCAATCGGGAATTTTTTATTGTCACCTATGAGACTGATCTCGACATACTGAAAGAAGTTGTCCCTGAACCTCTGGAAGTCACTGAACCTGTCGTGAAATTTGAATTTATTCGCATGCCGGATTCAACCGGCTTTGGTGATTACACGGAGTCGGGGCAAGTCATACCGGTAACATATCAGGGAAAAAAAGGCGGGTATGTACACGCCATGTATCTGGATGATGAAGCTCCGATCGCGGCCGGGAGAGAAATCTGGGGATTTCCTAAAAAACTGGCGAAACCCAGTCTGCGTGTCAACAATGAAACGCTGATTGGAAAATTGAATTATGAGGAATTGGATGTGGCAGTGGCGACCATGGGATATAAGTACATAACACTGGACAACGAGCAAGTGCGCGCGTCACTGCTGGCGCCTAGTTATTTGTTGAAAATCATCCCTCATGTAGATGGAACGCCGCGAATTTGCGAATTGGTGGAATATTATCTAGAAAACCTGACTGTGAAAGGAGCCTGGAGCGGCCCGGCGGATATTGCTTTGACTGCGCATGCCATGGCGCCAGTGGCCGATCTCCCCGTGCGTAAAGTCATTTCCGCTTCACATATTGTTACGGATTTGACGCTGCCCTACGGGAAAGTGGTTTACGATTACATGAAAAAATGAAAAGATACCGAAACGGACAACTTGATTATTTCTTGTCTGGGTTTTTCCGGTAGATCACCCCGATACTGCCTATGACTTGAACCAGTTCTGCCTGGTTGCCCGCACAAATCTGGTTGAACAATGCGCGTCGCAAATCTCTGTCGCTGGATTGAATGCGAATTTTGATTAACTCATGATCATTCAGTGCGCGATCAACTTCCTTGCTGACGGCGTCTGTCAATCCATTGTTACCTAACAGAATCACTGGTTTTAGCTTGTGCGCCTGTGCTTTCAATTGTTGTCTGGTTTTGGGTGTCAGAGGCATGGTCATCTCAGCC
The DNA here is from genome assembly GCF_902459485.1 of Aquicella siphonis. Taxonomy (NCBI): domain Bacteria; kingdom Pseudomonadati; phylum Pseudomonadota; class Gammaproteobacteria; order Legionellales; family Coxiellaceae; genus Aquicella; species Aquicella siphonis. The sequence goes on along the minus strand of NZ_LR699119.1, from coordinate 1,206,872 downwards.
GGATTAAAGTAGTCGCGTAATTTAACAGATTCTGGCCCACAAATCGAGGACGTTCACTCCGTGCGTGGTTTAGTCATATATTTCAAATACTTATATATTATTTTCAGGCTTTTTGTCTCGGGCGGTTATGAGTGTTTTTTGAGCGTTTTCAAGTATGGTAAGATGATTTATATATGCACGCACCTGACGTCTTGAAAGGGGATTGATGTCTGCCATTTTGAAAGATAGGGACGGTTATGATCATAGGCCATAAAATTCAACTTCGCCTGATAAAAGAAAGTGATTTACCCAAACTGTATGATGCCTGGCATGATGCGGAATCCAGAGGGCCGTATTATCCGCTGGCGCTTGTTCCGGAGCCGGTTTTTCGGGAAGAATTTGCCAAAAACGGATTTTGGAGCAGCGATTCCCAGCGTCTGCTGATAGTCGACGATAAAGATAATATGCTGGGCATTATTCATTGTGCTAAAGCCTCCACTTTATCAGACAGCGTGGAATTGAGTTACTTCATTTTCGATCATTCGGCGCGCAAAAAAGGCTATGCCACGGAAGCAGTCAAGCTCCTGGTTGATTTCATTTTTAATCAGCGGCGTCTCAACCGCATACAAATCCTTATCCCGGCCGGCAATGACGCATCCGTGCGGGTGGCTGAAAAAGTGCATTTTACACATGAAGGTATCGCACGGGGCGCGTTTTATCTGAACGGCGAAGACATCGATTTGCATATCTATTCATTGCTGAGAAAGGAGTGGGCAGCCGGAAAAAGCCGGTCAAAAAAAACCTGAGTCTCCGCGGTTCAACGAGCGCCCTCTTTTTTTATCCAGCGTTCCACCAGCATGCTGCAAACACTGTCGCCCGTGACATTCAACATGGTTGCCAGAGGGTCAATCATGATACTGATGGCTGCGATCATGATCAGGGTTTGCGAAGGGAATCCGTAAGTAGATATGATCAGCATTTCCCCCAGCATGCCCCCGCTTGGAATGGCGC